>JAJDUJ010000026.1 GCA_022826705.1 Acidimicrobiia bacterium
GTCGCGTTCCGCAGATACAACTCGACGCGTTCGCGCGCCCAGTCGAATCCAGAGCCGTCGAAGCCGATGCCCATGGCCGCCGCGGTGTCGTGGGCCCTGTGCTGGGCCGCCGATCGGACGGGATCGTCGACGGGAACAGAGTCGAAGTCCATCCGAACCGTGGGGACCCGGTCACACAGCTCCAGCTTCGGGAACTCGGCCGCCGGTTCAGATCCGGCCGCCGGTTCATCGCCGGGACCTTGACCCGAGCCGCAACCGACACTCAATATCGTCCACGCCACCAGCGCCGAGAATCTGCGCATGCACTTCAGACGCTGCCAGCACCGGATCGGTTCCCGAAGATGGCTCTCCAGATTCTGGGTTGCAGGGTCTTGCAGGGTCAGCACAGACAACACATGGCAACACATGGCACAATAGGGTGTTCATAATATAGAAAGTAATAACACAGGGTCAATCAGTCTATCAAAACATCAGTTCAACGCCGACATTATCAGCGAGTTGAGGCGGAGGGAGGGGGATTCGAACCCCCGGGACCCCGGAAGGCCCTACGGCTTTCAAGGCCGCTGCAATCGTCCGCTCTGCCATCCCTCCGAGAAGGAGATTAGTGGTGGGCCGGCGGTGCTGAGGAGGTGGATTACGCCCAGGTGTTCCAGGCGATGATCTCGTCGGGATCCCTGCGGGCGGGGGGTTTGAGGTCGTCGCCCCGTAGGTATGCCACGGGGATGAGGCAGGTTTGGAGGTAGTCGTCGGGGATGTCGAGCAGGGCAGCGATCTCGCCAGCGGCGAGCAAGTGGGCGGTGGTGAAGGTGGAGGCCAGGCCCCGGCTGTGCAGGGCGAGCTGGAAACTCCACACTGAGGGCAGGATCGATCCGAACAGGCTGGCGGTCCAGGCGAGATCGAGGTCGGGGTCGAGCTGGCCCCGGATGCAGGGGATCACCAGGGCGGGCACCTCGTGGAACCGCTCGGCCAGATACAGCACCGCCTCGGAGTGGCGGACACCGGCGGCGTCTCCATCTGCCCGGCGCCGGTCGAGAAGCTCCTGCATGGGCGGGACGATGCCCGCCCGGTAGTGGTCGGCAATGGCGGCTCGAGGCTCGGGATCGGTCACGATTACCCAACGCCAGTCCTGGGCGTTGGAGGCATTGGGGGCATAAGCGGCCAGCCTCACGCAATCCCGCAAGACTTCGGGATCCACCGGCCGATCGAAGTCCAACCGGCGCCGCACCGACCGAGTGGTAGACAGCAGCCGATCGGTGGTGCTGGTGTCGAACGGGGTCATCGCTCACGATCTCCCATGGTCTTGGATGGTAGGCGCGTGGCCAGGCAATCCATGAGGCCGGGGCGGGAGCGATTCGCTAGGGTGGGAGGGCCTGGAGAGGTGGCCGAGTCCGGTTGAAGGCGCTTCCCTGCTAAGGAAGTAACTGCCGCAAGGTGGTTCGTGGGTTCGAATCCCACCCTCTCCGCTCATTGCTGCTTGCCCGTGGAATGCCAAGCCCGCCGGGATAGGGTTCGACGCCATGGGAATGCTTGACGGGAAGACGGCCATCGTTACCGGCGGGGGCCAGGGAGTGGGCCGGGGGATCGCTTTGGCGCTAGCCGCAGAGGGGGCCGGAGTCACGGTGGCCGCTCGCACCGAATCGAAGGTGCAGGCGGTGGCCGCTGAGATTGCCGAACGGGGCGGATCGGCACTGGCACTGGTGTGCGACGTGAACGAACTGAACGACATCCAGGCTTGTGTTGACCGCACGGTGGAGCACTTCGGCACCGTCGACATCCTGGTGAACAATGCCCAGCAGGTGCCCCACGGGCACTTGCTGGAGGTGAGCGACGAAGCCTGCATGGCAGCATGGACCTCGGGGGCGCTGGCCTCCATCCGCTTCATGCGGCTGTGCCATCCCCATCTGAAGGACGGCGGGGTGATCATCAACCAGGGCTCGGGATCGAGCCTCAAGACCGATCCCAGCGGTATGGGGGTGTACGCAGGCGTGAAATCGGCCATCCAATCGATCACCCGAGCCGCTGCAATGGAATGGGGTGTCGACGGCATCCGGGCCATCACCCTCATGCCGGTGGCCATGTCGCCGGCCATGGAGGACTGGAAGGGATTCAACCCCGAGGGCTTTGCCGCGCTCCAAGAGCGCTTCGCCCTCAAGCGAGTTGGCGACGCCGAGATCGACATCGGCCGAGTCGTGGCCTTCCTGTGCAGCGACACCGCCAGCTACATAACCGGCACCACCATCAACATCGACGGCGGCGACGCCTACCTGCGTTAGCTGGCGGGGGCTATGTGGCCTTCTAGGCCGTAGGGGCGATAGGGGCCGAAGATGGATTGCTCTAGGACTCCTATGCCTTCTCGGTCGCCCATGCGGACCTTCATCAGGTGCTGGACATGCTGGTTTTCGAAGGCGGTCTCGTCGACGTCGGCCAGTTTCCAGCGTTCCGACTCCATGGCCATCTCGCCCTTCCAGTCGCCGTGCGACCACGTGGGGTGGCTGTAGCCGATGCCCTTCATGCGATAGGTGAACTGCTTCTCGAAGGTGATCTCGTGGCGGGTGTCGTCTTCCAGCGAGGTCATGGCCAGGGTGGCGCTCTTGATCATGCGGCTACCGGGCTCGAACTCGAGCTGGTGCTCGAGGCGGTGCATGGGCTCCACTCCGGGATCCTCCACACCGGGGTTGTCGGCCAGGGAGTCGTAGGCGGGCAGAAAGGCGCCCACGTGGAAGCGGGGGCGGCCCAGGGTGTCCTCGAACAGCTGGTAGTGGCTGCACATGTCGTCCCAGTGCAGGGGGGCCCACAAGAAGAACAGCCCCATGGCGCGCGGCGCTTGGGGGGCGCCCCGGTTGTCGCCGCCGGCCACCGGGCGGACGCCCCAGGAGCGGTCTTTGGTGCCGTAGGTCTCGGTTCGGTCGATCTCCATGCGCTGGCCGTCGTATTCGATCCAGCCGTGCCAGCGGCCGAACTGGGTGAACCGGGTGGTGTCCATAATGCGGCGGCTGCCGTCGGACCAGTGGTGGCGGGGCTCCTCGATGGCGGCGGTGCGGGCTTCGAAGGTGAGATCGGCGGTGAAATAGGTCTCGTTGGGCTCCAGCACCACTCGACAGGCCTTCATGGGCTCGGTGATCTCTAGGCGGAACGGTCCGACGGTGACGTCGGAAGGCTCGGGGTTGGCCCGGGCCGAGGCGTGGAAGGCGTGCTGCACGCCGTTGTGGACGATGCTGATGCCGCAGTCCTGGATGTCGAGGTGGGGGTAGCGGGCGGTGCCCACGCCGAGGTACATGTCTCCGATCTTGGAGTAGCCGTTGAACCAGTAGCGCTCGTAGAAGTCCTTCTCCCCGGTAGAGGGAGTGGCGATGGGATCGGGGGTCTGGTGAATGGGGAAGTCGTCGAATTTGGTCAGCACCCGCCTATGGTGGCAGACCGCGTCTTCCCGACGATTGTCGGAGGGGCTGGTATCATCGGCTGTATATCGAAATCTGGCTGAGCATTCGATTGTGAGGACCCCACTATGAGTACCGGCAACGGCGAACAGCACACCTTCCGCACCTTCCAGCTCCGCAACCTGGAAGACACCCCCGGCTTCGACCGCCTGAGCGACCACCAGAAGATGGTGACCCGCGTGGTGGGTTCGGTGCTCCCGTTCAAGACCAACAACTACGTGTGCGAGGAGCTCATCAACTGGGACAACGTGCCCGACGATCCCATGTTCCAACTCACCTTCCCCCAAGAGGGCATGCTCGACCCCGAGCACTTCTCCCGCATTGCCGATCTGATCAAGGCCGAGGTGCCCGCCGCCGAGCTCAAGGCCGCCGCTCGGGAGATCCAGCTGAGTCTCAACCCGCACCCCGCCGGCCAGGTGGAGATGAACGCCGGGTACCTGGAGGAAGAAGTGGTGCAGGGCGTGCAGCACAAGTACCGGGAGACGGTGCTGTTCTTCCCCACCCAGGGCCAGACCTGCCACGCCTACTGCACCTACTGCTTTAGGTGGCCACAGTTCGTGCAGCTCGATGATCTCAAGTTCGCCAGCAAGGAGATCGACAGGCTGGTGGCCTACCTCAAGCTGAATCCGACGGTGTCGGACGTGCTGTTCACTGGGGGCGACCCGATGATCATGCGCACCGAACTCATCCGCCGCTACGCCGAGCCGCTGATGGACGACGACCTGGAGATCAGCACCATCCGGTTCGGCACCAAGGCCCCGGCCTATTGGCCCTACAAGTTCACCGAGGGCGAGGAGGCCGACGACCTGCTGCGGCTATTCGAGGAGATCGTGGCCTCCGGGCGCCACCTGGCCATCATGGCCCACTACTCGCACCCGGTGGAGCTGGCCACCGACGCCTCCCGGGAGGCGCTGCGGCGCATCATCGAGACCGGCGCGGTGGTGCGGTGCCAGGCCCCGCTGATCCGCCACGTGAACGACAGCGCCCGGGCCTGGGCCGACATGATCACCACCGAGGTATCCCTGGGTGCGGTGCCCTACTACATGTTCGTGGAGCGCGACACCGGGGCCAAGCGGTACTTCGAGGTGCCGCTGGTGGAGGCCTACCAGATCTACACCGACGCCTATAAGCAGGTGTCGGGGCTGGCCCGCACCTGGCGGGGGCCGTCTATGTCGGCCACTCCGGGCAAGGTGCTGGTGGACGGCATCGTCGAGGTCGGCGGCGAGAAGGCGATCGCCCTGAAGTTCGTGCAGGCCCGCGACCCCGACTGGGTGAACAAGATCTTCTTCGCCGCCTACGACGAGGAGGCGTCGTGGCTAGACGAGCTGCGCCCGGCGTTCGGCGAGGATAAGTTCTTCTACTCCGACGAGCTGAACAACATGAAGACCGACACCCCCCAGCGGGTGCAGCTCATCACCACGCGGGCCGCTTAGCCGCTAACCGCTTGCCGTCACTCCCACTCGATGGTGCCGGGGGGCTTGGAGGTGATGTCGTAGGCCACCCGGTTGATGCCGTCCACCTCGTTGATGATGCGGCTCGACATCTTCTCCAGCAGCTCATAGGGCAGCCGGGCCCAGTCGGCGGTCATGGCGTCCTCGCTGGTCACCGCTCGGATGACCGCCACTTGGCCGTAGGTGCGCTCGTCGCCCATCACACCCACGGTGCGGATGTCGGGCAGCACGGCGAAGGTCTGCCAGATTTCCCGTTCCAGCCCCGCGGCGGTGATCTCGGCTCGAACGATGGCGTCGGCCTTGGCCAGCAGGGCCACTTTGGCCGGGGTGACTTCGCCGATCACCCGCACACCGAGGCCGGGACCGGGGAAGGGATGGCGCCACACGATCTCATCGGGCAGGCCCAGTTCGTGGCCCACGGCCCGCACCTCGTCTTTGAACAGGTCGCGCAACGGCTCCACCAGCTCGAAGTCCATCTCCTCGGGGATTCCGCCCACGTTGTGGTGGCTCTTGATCTTGGCCGCGGAGTCAGAGCCCGACTCGATCACGTCGGGATACAGCGTGCCCTGCACCAGATAGGCGGCGCCGTCCACCTGGTTGGCGGCCTCCTCGAAGATGCGGATGAACAGCTCGCCGATGATCTTGCGCTTCTCCTCGGGGTCGATCACCCCCACCAGAGCGTCGAAGAACCGGTCGGCGGCGTCCACCGCGATCAGCTCGATCCCCTGGGAGCGGCGGAAGGCGTCGATCACCTGCTGGCCCTCGTCTTGACGCATCAGGCCGGTGTCTACGAACACGCAGGTGAGCTGATGACCCACCGCCCGATGGACCAAAGCGGCGGCCACCGCCGAATCGACCCCGCCCGACAGGCCGCACACCGCCCGCCCGTCGCCGATCTGAGCCCGGATGGCGGCCACCGCCTCGTCGATGAACGACTCGGTGGTCCACGACGGGGCCAGGCCGGCACCCCGGTACAAGAACCGCTCCAGCACCGCCTGCCCTCCTGGCGTGTGGGCCACCTCGGGGTGGAACTGGACGCCGAAGATTCGCTGGGCGGGGTTCTCCAGGGCGGCCACCGGTGCCTGGGGCGTGGAGGCGGTGACCACGAAGCCGTCGGGCGGGGTGGCGATGGAGTCGAAGTGGCTCATCCACACCGGGCGCTCGGTGTCCTCGTCGGGATCGAACAGCGTGCCGGGGTCGTTCACGCTCATGGCAGTGCGGCCGTACTCGCCGATGCCGGTGCGGGACACCTCACCGCCGAGTTGGGCGGCGATGAGCTGGGCGCCGTAGCAGATGCCCAATATGGGAATACCTAGTTGGTAGATGTCGGGATCGATACGAGGCGAGCCCTCGACGTGGACCGATTTGGGGCCGCCGGAGAAGATCACCGCACCGGGCTGGCGGGCGTTGATCTCTTGGGCGCTGATGGAATGGGGGACGATCTCGCTGTAGATGTGGGCCTCGCGCACCCGTCGGGCGATGAGCTGGGCGTACTGGGCCCCGAAGTCCACCACCAAGACCGGGTGGTCTCGGCTGGCAGAATCGGTGCCGATGGCCGCCGATGATCCGTCGGCGGTGCCGCTCAACGGCCCATTCCGATGCCCTGGGAGCGCTGGAGGGATTTGCCTTCGGTTTGCAGCGAGGGGGCGATCATTATGTCGGCTTTCTGGAACTCCTTGAGCGACTCATAGCCGCAGGTGGCCATGGAGGTGCGCAGACCGCCGAAGAGGTTGAGGCGACCGTCGTTCTCCCGGGCCGGGCCAACCAGGATCTCCTCCAGCGTGCCCCGGGGGGTGGTCTGCACCCGGGCACCTCGGGGCAGGGTGGGATGGAAGGTGGCCATGCCCCAGTGGTGGCCCCGGCCGGGGGCCTCGTGGGCCGCGGCCAGCGGGGAGCCGATCATCACCGCGTCGGCCCCGCACACGATGGCCTTGGCGATGTCGCCGCCGGTGGCCATGCCCCCGTCGGCGATGATGTGGACATACACCCCGGTTTCATCGAGATGGCGCATCCGGGCCGCTCGGGCGTCGGCGATGGCGGTGGCCTGGGGAACCCCAATGCCCAGCACCCCCCGGGTAGTGCAGGCTTGGCCCGGTCCCACCCCTACCAGGATGCCGGCGGCGCCGGTGCGCATGAGGTGAAGGGCAGCGTCATAGCTGGCGCAGCCGCCGACGATCACCGGAATCTCCAAGCGGCGCACAAACTGCTTGAGGTTCAACGGCTCATGGTTCTTGGACTTGTGCTCGGCGGTGACCACCGTGCCCTGGATCACCATCAGGTCGAGCTCGGCGGCCAGAATGTGGGGGGCGAGCTGCTCGGTGCGCTGGGGAGTGACCGAGGCGCAGGAGATCACCCCGGCGTCTTTGATCTGACGGATGCGCTCGCCGACCAGTTCGGGTTTGATCGGCTCGGCATACAGCTCCTGCATCCGCAGCGTGGCCTTTTCCGGGGACTGGGCCGCTATCTCGTCGAGGACCGGCTCGGGATCCTCATAGCGGGTCCAGAGCCCCTCCAGGTTCAGCACCCCCACCCCGCCGAGCTGGCCGATGGCGATGGCGGTCTCGGGACTGACCACGCCGTCCATGGCTGAGGCCATGAGGGGAAGGTCGAAGCGGTAGGCATCGATCTCCCAGGCGATGCTCACGTCCTCGGGGTCGCGGGTGCGGCGGGTGGGCACGATGGCGATGTCGTCGAACCCGTACGCCCGCCGTGCGGTCTTGCCCAGCCCGATGTCAACCTCGGCCATCACGACGCCCCTTTTGCTTGGAAACCAGGAATTCTAAGGCCTTCAGCCTTGCTATAGGGGGATTTACTCCCTCACCAGGGAGTAGGTGAAATCAGGCAGCCGATTGGATGAGATTCCAGAGCTCTTGCACGTGATGGTGCTCGGTTTGGGGACTGCCGATGGCCACCCGGAGGGTGAGCTGGCCGTCGAGAGTGGTTGAGGTGAGATAGGCCCGGCCGGATTGGTTGACCGCGTCCAGAACCCGACTGGTGGCCTTGTTGCCGTCGGTGTGGCGGAAGCAAACCAGGCTGACCACGGTGGGGGCAGCCAGCTCGAATCGGCTATCGGCCTCGACCCACCCGGTGAGCTCGGCGGCCCAGGCGATGTGGCGGCGGATGTGGGCCCGCAGGCCCTCGAGGCCGTAGTGGCGAATCACGAACCACAGCTTGAGGGCTCGGAATCGCCGGCCGAGCGGCACCTGCCAGTCGCGGTAGTCCACCACCGCTCCCGACTCACTGGCTGGGTTGCGCAGGTACTCAGGAGTTATCGACAAGGCCTCGCTGAGGCTGGCCCGGTCGGCCACATAGAACGCCGAGCAGTCGAAATTGGTGAGCATCCACTTGTGAGGGTTGAACACGTAGCTGTCGGCAGTTTCCAGCCCTTCGTTGAGGAACCGCATCTCGGGGCAGAGGGCGGCAGAACCAGCGAAGGCGGCGTCGACGTGGGTCCAAGCGTCGAAGTTGGACGCCACCCAGCCCACTTCGGTCACCGGATCGATGGCGGTGGTGGAGGTGGTGCCCACGGTGGCGGCCACGAAGAACGGGATCAGGCCGTCGTTTTTGTCGTTGACGATCTCGTAGGCCAGATGGTCGGCCCGCATGGCGTAGTCGGGGGTGGTGGAGATGGAGCGCACCCGCTCGTCGGCGATGCCGGCCACTCGCAGTCCCTTGGCGATGGACGAGTGGGCCTGTTCGGAGGCGTAGGCCACCATTTTGGAGAGTTCGCCGATGCCCCCGGCCCGGTGCCGGGCGGCCAGGATGGCGCACAGCGTGCTGCTCGACGCGCTGTCTTGGATGACGCCGTTGCCCCGGAACTTCTCCGGCAGGTCCATCTCAACGGCCAGCCAGTCCAAGACGTGCTGCTCCAGCTCAGTAACCGCAGGGCCGGTGTCCCACAGCATGCCCTGGGCGCCGAGGCCCGACGACACCAGGTCGGCCAGCGCGGAGGGCCCGCTGGCGTTGGCCGGGAAGTAGGCGAAGAACCCCGGCGCCTGCCAGTGGGTGATGCCCGGCAGTATCACCCGATCCAGGTCGTCCAGCACATCGGCGAAGTCCTCGCCGTGCTCGGGGGCCTCGGTTGGGAGCATGGCCCGGACGTCGCCCGGCGACACAGGGGTCTTGACCGGAAACTCCCCGAGCCGCTCCATATAGTTCGCCAACCAGTCCACGGCCTCGTAGCCCGCCTGCCGGAACTCCTCCGGACTCATGTGGTTCGGTTGCTCAGCCATGGTTGCCATTGTTGCCGAAAGGTCGGCGGCCGCTTGCGGTGGAGACCGGCGGGGTCGGGGAATTTCTCAGCGGACAGTGGCGATGGTGAGTAGTTGGCGGAGCATGGCAGCGGTGGCGCCCCACACGGTGTCACCGTAGAGCTCGAAGAAGGTGATGGCCCGGTCGGTGCCATTGATGGGCCAGATCTCCTCCCGCCAGGCATCGTCGGAAAGGAGCTCGGCGGTGGACACCAGCAGGATTCGCTCCACTTCGGCGGGATCAGGGACCAGCCCGGTGGGCGGCCCGGGCAAGATGCCGACGAAGGGGTGGACCATCGACCGGCTGCCCACGGTTACGTAGCGGTCGATCTGGCCGATGACCTCGATGCTCTCGGTGTCCAGGCTGATCTCCTCGCGGGTCTCCCGTTCGGCGGTGTCGAGCAGTGTGGCGTCTACGGGTTCCTGGCGGCCGCCGGGGAAGGCCACTTCCCAGCCATGGGAGCGAAGGTGCCGGGCCCGGCGAATGAGCACCACGCAGATGTCGTTGCCGTCGGGGTAGAGCAACACAAGCACTGCGGAGCGCGGCTCCCGGCCGGTGGGATTGGTGTCGCCCCAGGTTGACTGAGGACGGCCGTCCAGGGCTGTCCTCAGCTGGTCCAAGTCCACTCGTCGCTCGGAAGGATCGAGTTCAGCCCAGGGTGGGGGTCCGCCCAACCGCCATTGTTCGGGGCGGGGAATGAATTGGGGGCCACCCCGCTTTGTTGCGATGGCAGCCCCCAGTCAGGTTCTTTGGGTAGTTGATGTGGCCGGCTGGCTACATCATGCCGCCCATGCCGCCCATTCCTCCCATGCCGCCCATGGGGTCACCACCGGGGGGCATCGGAGGGCCAGGGGGCTCGGGCTTGTCGGCCACCAGGGCCTCGGTGGTGAGCAGCATGCCAGCGATGGACGCCGCATTCTGCAAGCCGGCCCGGGTCACCTTGGCGGGATCGATGACGCCCGCAGCCACCAAATCCTCGGTGGCGCCGGTGGCGGCGTTGAACCCGATGGTGCCGGAGGTGGCCTCAATGTCGCGCACCACGATGGAGCCCTCGAAGCCGGCATTGGAGGCGATGAGGGAGCACGGCACGCTCAGCGCTTCGAGCACGACCTTGGCGCCAGTGGCCTCGTCGCCGCTCAGGTTCTCAACCACCTCGACCACCGACGGCCGGGATCGCAGCAGGGCGGTACCGCCCCCGGCGACCACGCCCTCTTCGATGGCAGCTCGAGTGGCCGACAGCGCATCCTCGATCCGGTGCTTCTTCTCCTTGAGTTCCACTTCGGTGGCGGCACCCACCTGGACGACGGCCACGCCGCCGGCCAGCTTGGCCAAACGCTCTTGAAGCTTCTCCCGATCCCAATCGGAGTCGGTGTTCTCGATCTCTTGGCGGATCTGGGCCACCCGGCCTTCGACGTCGGCCTTGGCGCCCGCGCCCTCCACGATGGTGGTGTCGTCTTTGGTCACGATCACCTTGCGGGCGGTGCCCAATAGATCGAGGGTGACGCCCTCCAGATTGAGCCCGACCTCCTCGGCCACCACCTGGCCGCCGGTGAGGATGGCCATGTCTTGGAGCATGGCCTTGCGGCGCTCTCCGAAGCCGGGGGCCTTGACGCCCACCGAGTTGAACGTGCCCCTGATCTTGTTCACCACCAGGGTGGCCAGGGCCTCGCCCTCCACGTCCTCAGCGATAATCAAGAGCGGCTTGCCAGTCTGCATGACTTTCTCCAGCACGGGCAGCAGATCCTGCACCGAGCTGATCTTGCCCTGGTTGAACAAGATGTAGGGCTCATCGAGCACGGCCTCTTGGCGCTCAGGGTCGGTCACGAAGTAGGGCGACAAGAATCCCTTGTCGAACTGCATGCCCTCCACGAAGTCGAGTTCCATGCCGAAGGTGTTGGACTCCTCCACCGTGACCACGCCGTCTTTGCCCACTTTGTCGATGGCGTCGGCGATGACGTCGCCGATGGCGTTGTCGGCGGCCGAGATGGAGGCCACCTGGGAGATCTCCTCTTTCTGGGAGATGTCCTGGGCCTGATCGGCCAGTGAGTCCACCGCCGCGGCCACCGCCTTCTCGATGCCCCGCTTGAGGCTCATCGGGTTGGCGCCCGCGGCCACGTTGCGCAGGCCGTGGCGGACCATGGCCTGGGCCAGCACGGTGGCCGTGGTGGTGCCATCACCGGCGATGTCGTTGGTTTTGGTGGCCACCTCTTTGATGAGCTGGGCGCCCATGTTCTCGAACTTGTCGTCGAGTTCCACCTCGCGGGCGATGGACACGCCGTCGTTCGTGATGGTGGGGGCACCGAACTTCTTGTCGAGGACCACGTTGCGGCCCTTGGGGCCCAGGGTCACTTTGACCGTGTCGGCAAGCTGGTTGACGCCTGCCTCAAGGCCCTGGCGGGCCTCCTCCTGGAACTTGAGGATCTTGGTCATTTGACGATTGCCAGCACATCGCGGGCCGACAAGATCAGCAGATCTTCGCCGTCCGCGGTGATCTCGGTGCCGCCAAACTTGCTGTACACCACGGTGTCGCCAACGGAGACGTCCATCGGGATGAGCTCGCCGGTGTTGTCGGACCGCTTGCCCGGTCCTGTGGCGAGAACCTCACCCTGCTGGGGCTTCTCTTTGGCAGTGTCGGGGATGACCAGGCCGCTAGCGGTCATCTCTTCAGACTCACCGGGGCGGACAACGATTCGGTCATCAAGGGGCTGTAGCGCCATCTTGGCCTCCAAATGGTTGGTTGACTTGAGCTTTAGCACTCTCAATAGGCGAGTGCTAAGAGTAGGGCGTGAGCCGCCCCCAGGCCAATTCAGGCTGCCGGTTCCCCCGACCGCATAAAGGGAAGCGGGAGGTTGGGATCGGCGACGGTGTCCAGCGGGGAGGGACCGTCGAGCTGAAGTCGCTGCCAACCGGCGGCAGCCACCATGGCCGCGTTGTCGGTACACATGGAGCGGCTGGGCAAGAACCCGCTGATGCCGGCGGCCACGCAGGCGTCCAGCAGTCGCTCTCGCAGCGAGGAGTTGGCCGCCACCCCGCCGGCCAGGCACAGGCCCTTGGCCTCGTATTGCTCGGCAGCCTTGCGGGCTTTGTGGATCAGCACGTCTACCACCGCTTCCTGAAATGACGCCGCGATGTCGGGCACATCGAGGTCGGGGTTGTTTCGCACGTGGTTGACCACTGCGGTCTTGAGGCCGCTGAACGAGAAGTCGTAACCGTCGTCGTACATGGGGCGGGGGAAAGCCACCGCCTCGGGATTGCCAGTCATGGCCAGGCGGTCGATGACTGGGCCCCCGGGATAGCCCAAGTCCATGAAGCGGGCCACCTTGTCGAACGCCTCACCGGCGGCGTCGTCCAGAGTTTGGCCGATGAGCCGGTAGCGCCCGAAAGCCTCCATGAGCACCAGCAGGGTGTGGCCGCCGGAGACCAGCAGGACCACCACCGGCAGTTCCAGGTCGGGTTCCTCCAGGAAAGAGGAATAGAGATGGGCTTCCAGGTGGTTCACGGCCACGAACGGCACATCCCACACCAAGGCCAGCGACTTGGCTGCGCTCACTCCCACCAACAGCGAGCCGATAAGGCCGGGGCCGGCGGTAGCGGCCACCGCCTCCACATCGTGGTCGCTGAGACCGGCTTCGATCACCGCTTGGGCCACCACCGGGGTGAGCAGCTCCACATGGGCCCGACTGGCGATCTCCGGGACCACGCCGCCGTAGCGGGCGTGCAGATCCACTTGGCTGCTGATCACCGACGAAAGAACGGCGGAGGGGCCAGAGACCACGGCCGCCGCGGTTTCGTCACAAGAGGTCTCGATGCCCAAGACGATGGCGGGAGCTTCTTGAGGGGTTTCCAGAGCGGTCATGCGCAGTCCAGTTCTACCGCGATCTTGATGAGACGGTCGGCATAGTCGGGTTGTTGGATGTTGTCGGCCCGCATCACCACGGCGTCGGGAGACAGCCCCATGTTCTTGTAATACCCCCGCTGAATACCCACCGGGGCGAGGCCGAAGCGCCGGTAGAGGGCCTGGGCGGCGGGATTGTCGGCGGACACCTCCAAAGCGAGGCTGGTATTGCGGCGGCAGGCGGCCAACGCCAATGCCAAAAACAGCCGGGCGCCGATGCCCTGACCGCGGCAATCGGGGGACACCGTGACCGTGGTGATGTGGGCTTCGTTTTCCTCGAAGGCCACCCCAGCGTGGCCCACCAATTGACCGGGGCGGGCGATCACATAGAGCCGATCCTCGGGGCGGGCCAACTCAGCCTCGTAGACATCCCGGGACCAGGGAATGGGGTAGCACTGGGCGTCGATGGCCATGACCTGTGGCAGGTGATCGGAGGTCATGGGAACGATCATCTGATCAAGAGTCATGGGAAGGCTCATCGGGTGTTCCAGTTGATGTCGGCGTCGGGAACCCGAAGGTATATCGGTTTGAGTTCCCAGGGTTTGACAAACTCCTCCCGCAGCGCCCGAGCGTGGGCTAGTTGTACCAGCGATGCAGCCGAAGGGTGGGCCAGATCTTGTTCGGCGATTTCGGTCTTCTGGAGCCGGTCGAACACCTCGGAGTAGCGGCGGGCGCCGTCGCCCACCAGCAGCACCTCTTCGCTGGTGGCCAGCAACTCGGAGGCCAGATCGTCCGGGGTACCCACTTGGGCCTCTGACACCCGCTGGATCCCGCCGGGCACTTGACGGTAGAAGGCGTAGAACAGCTCACTGCGGCGGGCGTCGATGGCGGCCACAATCAGCCGGTTGGTGTGGCGCACGGCGAATGCCAGCAGGTCGAGGCTGGATACGCCGATCATCGGCACCGCCAAGGCATAGGCCACCGCCATGGCGCTGGATATGCCCACCCGCAGGCCGGTGTACAGACCGGGGCCGAGATCCACAGCCACGCAACCCACATCCCGCAGCTCGATCCGGGCCTGACGGGTCACAAACTGGATCTGGGGGGCGATGGTCTCGGCATGGCGGCGGCCCCGGGCGCTGTGAGCCGAAGCCAGCACCCCCTCGTGCCCGCCGAGTGCGCACCCCACCTGTTGGGTGGCCGACTCGATGCCCAGGATCAACACGGTGGGCTCTCCATCCATTGCTCGATGGCGGCGGCCAAGTCGTCGGCTCGGGCCTGCCACCGGGATCCCACCGGGGTCAAGACCACGATTCGCTCGTCAGGTGGGCTGGGTTGACCCTCGATGAAGGTAAGCGCTACCTCGAGATAGTCATTGGGCAGGGCCTGGCGGATGGCGTCGCCCCACTCGATGAGGATCACCCCATCGCTGTCCAGTAGTTCGGGCAAGCCCAAGTCGAGTACTTCGGAGATCTGGTCGAGGCGGAAGACGTCGAGATGGTGGAGGAGCAGCCGTCCGTCGTATTCCCGGGCCAGGGTGAAGGTGGGGCTGGTGACCGGCTCGCTGATGCCCAAAGCGGCGGCAAACCCCTGAGTGAAGGTGGTCTTGCCCGCGCCCAAGTCACCCACCAGCAGCAAGAGGTCGCCGGACTGGGCCAGCTCGGCCAGGCTGGCGGCCAACTCCCGGGTGTCATCGGGAGAGCGGGTGCGGGCTGGGATCATGGTGGCGTCTGGGCGCATTGGGGCGAGGGGACAGGAATCATCCCGACATCGCCATGCGGGCTCGAACCAGATCAGAGCGCATCTGAGCCTCTTGGAGACCGCCGCCCCGCAGCACCGCCGCCGGATGGTAGGTGGGGATGATCACGGCGTCGGTGTTGGGCATCGGGTAGCTCTGGCCTCGCAGCTTGGTGATCCCGGTCTTCGTGTCCAGCAGCAGCTTGGAAGAGAAATTGCCCAGGGTGACCACCACCCTTGGGGCGATGAGCTCGACTTGCTGCTCCAGCCACGGGCGGCAGGCGTCGATCTCGTCGGGTTTGGGATCTCGATTGTCGGGAGGACGGCACTTGACCACATTGGCGATGTAGCAACTGTCGCGGGTCAGCCCGATTTCCTCGGCCATCAGCCGGTCGAGCAGCTTTCCCGAGCGGCCCACAAAGGGAAGGCCCTGCTTATCCTCTTCAGCACCGGGTCCTTCGCCGACGAACATGAGGTCGGCCTGGGGGTTGCCCATGCCGAACACCACCTGTGTTCGGCCCTCGGCCAGCCCGCACTTTGTGCAATCGGCAGCTTTGGCGGCAACCTCGGCCAACGTCAACGTCACAAGTCAAGAATACGCCCCCCACCAGCAGATTCGATAGGGGAGTGGCAAGTTATGGACTCGGACGGGTGCTGCGCCGCCGGAGCGCCTCGGTCCCAAGCCGCTGACGGCAATACTGGTATTCTGCGCAGGCAGGAGCGAGGAGGGGTGCAGATCATGATCGACTGGCTCGGCATCGACCATCTGTTCAAGTTGTCCGGCGGCGAGGTGGTGCTGGGATTCCTCACGCCCCTGTTCGTCTGCGCCGCGGTCTTCGTGGCGCACATGGTCCTGCCCGCGAGGCGCGTGCCTGGCTACGCCATCAACCGCAAGACCGGCGAGCCCCTCAACTACCGGCTCAACGGATTGGCGGTGTTCGTGCTTGCCCACCTCGTGTGGGCATTCGCGCTGCCGCGCGACTGGTTCTACCGGTCGACCATGTATGCGATAGCGAGCGGCTTCGTGATCGCGATCATCGCGACGATCTTCGTGGTGTTCTCCCAGCCCGAAGGCGCACAGAAGAACCGCTTGCTTGCGTTCTATCTCGGCCGTGCCCAAGAGCTGCAATTCTTCAACAACCGCTTCGATCTCAAGATGTACTTCTACATCGTGGGCGGCACGATGCTGTCGCTCAATTGTTGGTCCGCAGCCGCATGGCACAACGACAACGTTGCCGATGCCAACCCCGGCTTGTTCCTCTACGCCGCCATCAATTGCTTCTACATCTTCGACTACTTCGTCTGGGAACGGGTGCAGCTCTACACCTACGACCTCACCTACGAGAAGATCGGATTAAAGCTCGTCTGGGGCGGGCCGTTTGTGTGGGGTTGGATGTTCGTGCTGCCGTTGTGGGGCTTGGCGCCACTCTCCGACCCCGGTATCTCCGGCGGCGGGAGATACTTCTGGCTGATCGGCAGCGCCGCACTGTTCTTCGTGGGCTGGACGATTTCTCGCGGCTCCAACATGCAGAAGTACACGTTCAAGCGCTGGCCCGAACGCACGTTCCTCGGCATCATCGAGCCGGAGTACATCCAAGCCGGCGACCGCAAGATTCTGTGCAGCGGGTTCTGGGGGAAAGCACGCCACTTCGGCTATTTCGGCGAAGGTCTGTACGGGATTGCCGTGGCGCTGACCTTTGGGCACTTCGGCAACCTGTGGGCTTGGACATACGTGATTTTCATCGTTGCGTTCTTCGTTCCCCGCCAGTTCGAGGACGACAAGGTCTGCGCCGAGAAGTACGGCGAAGAGAAGTGGGCCGAATACCAGGCTCGAGTTCCGTACCGGATCATCCCCGGCATCTTCTAGCGCCGACCGGCTGAAGCGGTACCGGAGAGGAGGCCACCGATGTTCGAGCAACTCGGTGTCGGACACCTGACTGAGTTGACTGCGGGCGAGGCGGTGCTGGGGTTCCTCACGCCGCTGATCATGATGGTCGCCTTCGTCGTGCTCCAGATGATCCTGCCCGGCAGGCGCGTGACCGGCTACGTCATCGACGCGGCCACCGGCCAGCCCCGCAGCTACCGCCTCAACGGCCTGCTGGTGTTCGCAGCGGCCCAGCTTCTGTGGTGGTTCGAGCTCACCGGCATGCCGCGCGACTGGTTCTACCGGTCATCGCTGTACGCCGTGGCCGGCGGAACGGTGCTCGCCGTCATCCTGACCGCGATAGCGGTGTTCACCCAGCCCGAAGGCGAGGTCAAGAACCGTTTGCTTGCCTTGTGGTTCGGGCGGGCCCCCGAGATGCAGTTCTTCAACGGCCGTCTCGACCTCAAGATGTACTTCTACGTGGTCGGCGGAACCATGCTGTCGCTCAACGCGTGGTCCGGCGCAGTGTGGCACCACGAGAACATTGCAGACCTCAATCCAGGCGTCTTCTTGTTCGCAGCGTTCGTCACCTTCTACGTGTTCGACTACTACATCTTCGAGCGGACGATGCTCTACACGTACGACATCATTCACGAACGGCTCGGCTTCAAGCTGTTCTGGGGCGGGCTCTTCGTCTACGGCTGGGTGTTCATCATTCCGATGTGGGGTTTGGCGGCTCATCCCGACCCAGGACTCTCAGGCGGCTGGCGTGTGCTGTGGCTGATCGGTGCGCCTGCGCTGTACGCCGCCGGATGGGTCATCACCCGCGGCGCCAGCTTGCAGAAGTACACGTTCAAGCGCTGGCCCGACCGCACGTTCCTCGGGGTGTTCGCGCCGCAGGTCATCGAGGCTGGCGACCGCAAGATCCTGTGCAGCGGCTTCTGGGGCGCCGCCCGGCATTTCAACTACATGGGCGAGTGGTGCTTCGGTCTCGCCATCGCCCTGGTCTGGGGTCATTTCGGCAACCTGTGGGCATGGATCTACTTCGTCTACGTCATTGCGTTGTTCCTCCTCCGCCAGAGTCAGGACGACCGGCACTGCGCCAACAAGTACGGCCCCGAGAAGTGGGCCGAGTACCGGCAGCGAGTCCCCTATCGGATCGTCCCGGGCATCTACTAGCCTCGCTCCGCCGATTCTGTGGTGGAAGGGAGGTCGCCCATGTTCGACCGGCTCGGCATCGGGCACCTGACGGAGCTGACTGCGGGAGAGGCGCTGCTGGGCTTTCTCACGCCGCTGTTCGTGATGGCCGCGCTCTTTGTGCTGCATATGGTCCTGCCCGGCCGTCGTGTCCCCGGCTACGTAGTCAACGCGGCCACGGGCCAGCCCCGCAGCTACCGCCTCAACGGGCTGCTGGTGTTCGCCGTGGCCCAAGTGTTGTGGTGGTTCGAGCTCACGGGCATGCCGCGGGACTGGTTCTACCGGTCGTCGCTGTACGCCTCCGCAGGCGGAACGGTTCTCGCCGTCATCCTGACCCTCATCGCGGTCTTCAGCCAGCCTCCCGGAGAGGTGAAGAACCCGTTCCTGGCCTGGTGGTTCGGGCGCACGCAAGAGCTTCAGTTCTTCAACAGCCGCTTCGACCTCAAGATGTTCTCCTATGTGGTCGGCGGCACGATGCTGTCGCTCAATGCCTTGTCCGGCGCGGTGTGGCACTACGAGAACGTCGCAGACCTCAACCCGGGCGTCTTCACGTTCGCGGCGTTCGTCTCCACCTTTTATGTCCTCAACTACTTTGTGGTCGAGCGGTCCCAGCTCTACACCTACGACGTCATCCACGAGCGCATGGGTTTCAAGATCATCTGGGGCGGGTTCATCGTCTTCGGCTGGGGGTTCATCATTCCGATGTGGGGTTTGGCGGCTCATTCCGACCCGGGGTTCTCAGGCGGATGGCGGGTGCTGTGGCTGATCGGGGCGCCTGCCCTGTACTTCGCAGGGTGGTGCTTCCATTTTGGTGCCAACATGCAGAAGTACACGTTCAAGCGCTGGCCCGACCGCAAGTTCCTCGGCCTCATCGAACCGAAGTTCATTGAGGCTGGCGATCGCAAGATCCTGCACAGCGGATTCTGGGGTGCCGCCCGGCATTGCAACTACATGGGCGAATTGTGCTTTGGCCTCGCCATCGCCCTGATGTGGGGCTATTTCGACAACCTGTGGGCATGGATGTACCTCGTCCACGTCATCGTGTTGTTCCCCCTCCGCCAGAGGCAGGACGACCGGCACTGCGCCGACAAGTACGGCCCCGACAAGTGGGCCGAGTACCGGCAGCGAGTTCCCTACCGGATCGTTCCCGGCATCTACTGATCCGGCTCGCGAGCCGATGCGCGGTTCAGTGAGGGTGCGGTACGGTCGGCAGTGATGTTGGGAGTTGGCGGAGGGGTGCTAGTGGGGCACTGGACCGATGAGGCGGCCTGCACAGGATGCACGGTGGTGGTGTTTCCGGAGGGGACGACGGCTTCGGGGGAGATTCGGGGCGGCGCGCCAGCGACTCGCGATTTTGCGCTGTTGGCACCAGAGCGGACGGTGAACCAGGCGGATGCGGTGGTGTTGTCGGGGGGGTCGGCGTTCGGGTTGGCGGCGGCCGAAGGGGTGATGCGGTGGTGTGAGGAGCAGGGTCGGGGGTTTGAGACCCGGGGTGGCCGGGTGCCGATCGTGGTGGGCCTGTCGTTGTACGACCTGACCGAGGGCGACGGCTCAGTGCGTCCTGGCCCCGATGCTGGCTACGCCGCGGCTCGGGTGGCCAGCGATGCGCTCCCGGCTTTGGGACGGGTCGGTGCGGGTACCGGGGCCACCATGAACAAGTGGCGGGGAGCGGAAAACCGCAAGGCGGGGGGGCTGGGTGGCGCCCTGCTCCAAGTAGACGATGTGGTGGTGGGGGCGTTGGTGGCGGTGAACGCTTCTGGGGAATTCAACGATGGTTCTGTGCAGCAGGCGTTGATCGACGGCACCTATGAGCATCGGCCTGCCGATCCGTTCGCCGACAGCAATGACGGCGAGGCGTACACCAACACCACCATCGGAGTAATCGCCACCAACGCCATGCTCGACAAGGTGGCCTGCTTCCGGGTGGCTCGCAGTGGTCACAGCGGGATGGCCCGGGCGCTGCTGCCGGCCCACACCGACGGTGATGGGGATGCATTGGTGGTTGGGGCAACCGGCCAGGTGGAGGCAGACTTTGGACTGGTCCGCGTGATGGCGGCCACTGCCGTGGAGACAGCCATCAGGGGAGTCGGCTGATTTTGACCTCGTTTGAGGACAATGGGATAAGGAATATCTCGGTGGGTCATGATGACGGTGCTTGAAAGCAACCGCGAAGGGGATTGACATGAAGGACTTGGCTGGAAAGGTGGCGGTGATCACCGGGGCAGGCAGCGGTATGGGTCGGGCCATGGTGCGAAAAGCCGCTTCTGAGGGTATGCACGTATTGGCGGGCGACATCGACGAGGCCGGACTGGCCGAGACCGTGGGTGGCCTGGAGAATGCCCAACTCATGTTGACCGATGTGACCAGTCCCGACGCCAATGAGGCGCTGGCCAATGCGGCCCTGGAGCGATTCGGCGGCATTCACCTGGTACACCTCAACGCTGGAGTGCTCACCGGCGGGTTCACCTGGGAGAACACCGTGGACGATTGGCGCTGGGTGCTGGACGTGAACCTGTGGGGCGTGATCCACGGGGTGCGCAGCTTCATTCCCCGGATGCTGGAGAAGGGCGAAGACGGCCATGTGGTGATAACCGCCTCGGTGGGCGGACTCACCTCCGGAGGCCTGCTCGGTCCCTACACCACCTCGAAGTACGGGGCGGTGGCCATCGCCGAGTCGTTGCATCGGGAGCTGGACATGATAGGCGCGCCGATCGGGGTGTCGTGTTTGTGCCCTGGCCCAGTGGCCACCGGCATCTTCCGGGCCGAGCGCAACCGCCCCGACACCTATGAGGACACTTGCGGCCCCATGTCGGCCGATGCCGAGGCGGCGGCCTTTCACACAGCCTTGATCAACGCCATCGACGAGGGCACCGACCCGACCGAGATCCCTGAGCTGGTATTCGACGCGGTGCAAAACGACAAGTTCTGGGTCTTTCCCCATCCCGATTTCAAGGAGAGGATCGCAGCCCGCACCGAGTCGATCATGAATGAGACCAATCCTGAGTACACCGTGGGATTGCCGGACGTTCAATACCCATCTCGCTAGGTAAAGCGGAGGGGGACTCGGCGGCCGAGGTGGCAGACGATTTCGTAGGCGACGGTGTCAATGCGCTCGGCGATCTCGGTGGCGGTGATCTCCTCGCTACCCTGTCGCCCCAGGAGGACCACCTCGTCGCCGGGTGACACCGGGTGGTCCAGACCGCAGTCCACCATGGTTTGGTCCATGGTCACCACCCCGGCGATGGGGCACCGGCGGCCGCCGATCAGCACTTCGCCCCCACTCACGCCGAGCCGGCGGGTCCAGCCGTCGGCATAGCCAATGGGAATGGTGGCCAGTTGCGTGTCGGCGGGGGCGGTGTAGTAGTGACCGTAAGACACCGACGTGCCCGCGGCGATGGTCTTGACCATGGCCACCTCGGATCGCAAGGTCATCGCCGGCTGAAGCGGAAGGCAGCCGGCCAATGCCGGCGACGGCGGGATGCCGTAGATGGCGATGCCACAGCGCACCATGTCGAATCGTCCGGCAGGATGTGCCATAGCCACGGCCGAGTTGGCCAGGTGGCGACAGAAGTCATGGTGACCGCCAAGGCGCAGCCGCGAGAGCAGATGGTTGTACTGCTCAATCTGGTACGCGGTGAACGGATTGTCGGGCTCGTCAGCCACTGCGCAATGGGTCCACACTCCGGCAAGCTCCAGCGTGTCTCGATCGGCGATGGCATCGGCCAGCATCATGACTTCCGCAGGCGATGCACCGACTCGGGCCATGCCGGTGTCGACCTTTAGGTGGACAGATAGCCGCTCGTCGGCAGCGGCGGCGGCTGCTGCAGCGGCCGCCAAACCCTCGCCCTGGTACACGGTGGGAATGAGCTCGAATTCAACCACCTGGGCAAACTCATTGGGTCGAGGCTCCGACAAGAGGAGGACGGGGGTGTCGATCCCGGCCTCTCGGAGTTGGCGGCCCTCGTCCACCAGGGCCACGGCCAGCGTGCTCACCCCCGCATCCACCGCAGTTCGGGCCACCGGGACCATGCCGTGCCCATAGGCATCGGCTTTGACCACTGCGCACAACTTGGCGGGATGGACGAGTTCGGCCAAGAGCCTCACGTTGTGGGCGATGGCCGAGAGGCTGATGTCGGCCCAGGTCGGCCTCATCTCACTGCGGCCTGTCGGACGGCGCCTTCCCACACCTCGGGGAGAGCAAGGAGTAGATCCGATGCTGCCATTGCTGCTGGGGGACGGGCAGAAGCGGCCCTCCCGTGCAGCCAGGCGGCGGCTGCGGCGGCCTTCAGCGGGTCGGTGCCGGCGCTGAGCAGCCCGCAAATGAGTCCGGCCAGAACATCGCCGGTGCCGGCAGTGGCCAACCGGGCATCGCCGCTGGCCACGGCCACCGTCTCGCCATCAGGATGGGCGATCACGGTGGTGGGGCCTTTGAGCAGAACCAGTGCACCGGTGGCGGCGGACAGCGAGCGAGCGGCGGCAAAGCGATCCAGGTCGGGGGCAGCGCCGGTAAGGATGCGGTACTCGCCATCGTGGGGAGTGAGCACGGTGGGAGCGGTGCGCTGCGACAGCACCTCAGGGGTATCGGGGCCGAAGGCGCAGAGGCCGTCGCCGTCGATCACCAAGGGGAGGGGCGACTTGGCGGCCAGATCGCGAACCGCCTGGAGGGTGTGGAGCTGTCGGCCCAACCCAGGGCCGACCAGCATGGCCTTGAAGCGAGAAAGGTCAGCGGCATCGACCGCTGCTGCCCAGTCGTCGGCAGATAGGGGGAAGCCGACAGCTTCAGTGGGCGCGGCGGGACCAGCCAGAAGGCCAGCAGCCTCGAGGCCGGGGGTGCTCAGTCGCACGTAGCCTGACCCACCCCGCAGCGCGGCAATGGCAGCCAGATGGGCTGCCCCGGTCATGCCTGGCGATCCGGCGATGACCCAGCATGCGGTTTGCCACTTGTGGGCCTCCGCTGGTCGGACCGGCAGCCAGGCACTGACGTCGTCGGCAGCAACCAGATGAGTGCGGGCTGACGAGACGTCGAGCCCGATGGAGGCCACCGTGACCTGGCCGCAATGCTGAGCACCAGGATGGAGGATGAGGCCGGGCTTCAGGGCGCCGAAGGTGACCGTTTGGTCCGCGATCCAGGGTTCACCGACGACCTCGCCGGTCAGCCCGTTTACTCCGGAGGGGATGTCGGCGGCCAGAATCGGCGCCGTCCGGTTGGGGTGGTCGAGCAATGGCACGGGCGAGGGCGGGGAATAAGGCCGGCGCAATCCGGTGCCGTAGGCGGCGTCGATAGCCAGGTGGGCCGCAGGCAGCGAGTTCGGCGCATCATCGGCGTCGACCACGGCCACCCGGACGCCCCGGCGTCGCAGCCGTTCGGCGGCGGCCCGTCCGTCGGCGCCGTTGTTGCCCTTTCCGGCCAACACGGTTACCCGCCTTCCGTAGCCGCCGCCCAACATGTCAAGGGCGGTTCGGGCCAGCGCGGCGCCGGCCCGCTCGATCAGTTCTTCCACCGGTTCGGGGGCAGCCGCGTCGACGGCGGCCATCTCCTCCGGGGTGACGATTGGGATCATGGACGCCAGCGGTTGGCCAGTTCGGTCAACGGTTCTAGCAGGAGGTCTTCAGTGCTGATGTCGCCCAGTCGGTCGAGGCGGAAGTCAGGT
Source organism: Acidimicrobiia bacterium (assembly GCA_022826705.1). GTDB lineage: Bacteria > Actinomycetota > Acidimicrobiia > Acidimicrobiales > Bin134 > Poriferisocius. The sequence continues at coordinate 23,424 of JAJDUJ010000026.1, forward strand.
TCGGTTTCAGTGACCTCGTCGCGCAGGGCGGCAAACCGGTTCCGATAGCCCTCCAACACCTGTTGAGCATGCTCGGGTGACAGGTTTGGCCGGAATCGCACGTGCAGCAGGGTGAGCCCGGTGGTTTGGCGGTACTTGACTTCGGGGATGAGCACGATGGTCCGGCCGTCGGAACGTCCTCGAGCAGCTTGAACCTGTCGTTCGATTGCCACGAGGTGCTTGCTGCCTCGCAAGGTGGGATCGCGTTCGGCGCGGGAGGCCAATCCCACGGTGATGCCGCCCCGATCGATCACATGAATGGTGGTGCTGGGCGCTTCCGGATCGCCGTTGATGCCGTACCGGATGTACCCGGTGACCTCGGCGACCGCGGGATCGAGGGCGGTCAGAGTACGCAGGGTTTGGTAGCTGAGCTGATGGCGGGGTGCGCCGGCGTCGAGGGCGGCCCGCACCAGGGGCAGCTCCAACAGCGACTCCTCGGCCCTTGATATCCCGACAGTGACGGTCTTGGCCTGGTGGCGAATGGCGTCCACCGGTCGGGTAAGTTCGCCCACCGCCACAGTGAGCATGGCGGTGAGGTCTTCCAGCACCACCGCGGGGGTGCCCACTCGACCCCGCTCCAGTTGATAGGCGTCGAGGGGGGCGATGCCCAGGGCGTAGCGGTACATGGAGGCCATCTCCGCGGCGGTTCCTGCTTCGAGGCATCCGTTGTAGCGGCCCTGGCGCAAATCTTGGAAGAACTGCTGGGCGGCAGGAGTGAATTGTGAGCGGAGTTTCTCCAGAAGTTGCTGGCTGTCGATGCCAGCGTCATTGTGAGCATCGCTGGAAGCCACCTCGGCCTCGATGGCCGCCCGAGTTTCCCGCAGAGGTTGAGCCAGCTCGTCGATGGCCAACGCCGACTCGTAGCCGAACAGGTGGCCCACCATGGTGGCCAGCACAAAGGCCAGATCGGGCGACCCGGTGGTCGGGGTGGCGATCACCTCGGCTGCGGCATCAAAGCGGGCTTCTGTACCACTGGTGATCACGATGGGTGCGGCCTTGTGGGCTCGGAAGATGGCCACTTCCTTGGCCACGTCGTCGGCGGTGGAGTCGAACAGCCCGGCGGCGCACACCAGAATCAGCGGTTCGGAAGACAGATCGATGTGCTTTTTGTCCTCGGTGGTGTCGCAGGCGATGGACTTGTAGCACAGCTCCGAGAGTTTGATGCGGACTTCCTCGGCGGCAACGCGGTTGAGCCCATTGCCCACGACGGCCCAATAGGTGCGGCCCAGGGCGTGGCGGCGCACGATGTCGGCGATGCGATCGTGCAAGTCAAGCACTTCGGCCATGGCCGCTGGCAGGTCGCGCAGCGAGGCCAGCAGTTGCTGCCGGCGCTCCTCACTACGGGGGTCGGTTGGCTGCCCCCCGTTGGCGGCGTCGGCCAAAGCCACGGCCAACAGCACGCCGGCGGCCACTTGGGCATAGAACGCCTTGGTGGAAGCCACGCTCATCTCCACATCTCGCCCGTCGGAGGTGTAAAGCACCCCGTCGGCTTTGTCGCATAAGTCGCTGTTGCGACGGTTGACGATGGCGATGACAGCCGCGTTCCGCCGCCGCACCAAGTCGACGGTGCGGTTGGTGTCGGTGGTGGTCCCCGACTGGCTAATGGCAATGACCAGGGTGTCGCTCATATCGGCCTGCATCCCGAACCCTGATAGCTCGGTGGCCTGGACCGAGCTGACGTGGCGATCAGGCAGCTCCTGACGCAGGAAGTGGGCCAGGCTGTGGGCCGCCACCGCGGCAGTGCCCTGTCCGATGACAATGATGTTGGCGATGCGCCGGTCGGCCATATCCTTCACCAAGCGGTCAGGTAGGCATTCGCGGCCCAACTCCACTCTCAGCGTTGGAGTGGGCTGGTCACTGTCGGTGCTGGTGATTCGGCCTCGCAGGGTCTTGCGGAATGACTCGGGCGACTCGGTGATCTCTTTCAGCAAGAAGTGGCGGAATCCTCGGCGGTCAACATCGCGGGTCGTGATCTCGGCGTCGACGATGTCAGCGTCGGCCAACGGAAGTGTAGTGCCGTCATAGGAGAATCGCCGGAGGGCAGACAGGTCGCCGGCGTCGTCGCTATTGAGAACCACCACTTGGCCTCGGCTCAAGGCCGCGTTCTCCCGATCGGATGGGGTTTCTCCATCCATCCGCAGATACCGGCCGGATTGCTCTACCAGGCCGTAGGGCTCACTGGCCACGACATAGGCGTCTTCCGCCGCACCGACATACAGGGCTTGGCCGCTGCCCCGTAATGCCAACAGGAGTTGGCCGGGGTGGGTGGCAGTCTGCCCGGCGATGGCCACTGAGCCGTCGAGGTCGCCCACTGTTCGGAGGAAGGCGTCGACAGGGTTGGCCGAATCGCTCAATCGAGCTGACCAGAGCGTGGGAATTACTTTGGCATCGGTGGTGATGCCGGGGTCAAGGGCCAGGTTGTGGTAGGCGACCAGATCGGTGTGGTTGTCGACGTCGCCGTTCAGAGCACCGATTGTGTAGGGCCGAGAGGGGCCATCGGCCAGTTCGGAGTTGAGTGGGTGGGCGTTGGCCTCGTTGATCATGCCTACGCTGGCCCAGCGAGTGTGCCCAATGACCACGGCAGAGGCCTCTGAAGCGTCCAGCGCGGCGGCCAAGAGCTCGTCGCCGCCGATGGCCGCTCGAAGCGCAGCGGTGTTGTCGCCGAGTTCGCCGATTTCTGCGGCCGCCTTGTAGGTGAAGCTCAAGCAGCCCTCGGCCCAGCGCACCGAACCCGACCGGAACAGCGGGTCGGCAGCTCGCTCGGCCAGCGCCGCGGCCACAGCGGGGGCTGCGGGGTCGAGACCATGGTCGCTGATCAGCAAATGGAGTCCAGCCGAGTCCCGGCCCCGGACTTCCAGGCGGTCGAGCGCCGACAGCGCGATCTGCACCGAGCTGAATGCGGACAGAGCAGCCACACTGGCGTTGGGTCCGGCCAACTCGGCTACCGCATCGGCGGTGTTCAGCCGGTCGTTGCCGATGGCCCACACGGCGTCCTTCATCTGGACCAACGCGGCGTTGACCGCCTCGGTGGCCCGATCACTCCCTGACCGGTCGAGATCGACCTCCAATCTGCCGACCAGCCGATCGACTTCGCTGAGCGTGGCTCGGATGGTGGCCCGCAGCGGCTTTTCGGCCAACAGCGCCTGAAGCCCAGCGGTGCCTTGGAGCAGGCGGTCAGCCTCAGTCAGGTTGTCGGCCGCTGCTCCGATGCGCCCGGCCAGATCATCGGCGTCGCTCAGGTCGCGCAAAGCCACGACCACCGGGCTCAAAAGGTCGAGGACCTCGGCCGAGGTCGGGGGAACACGCTGTGACCAGCGCCGGACCACCGCGACAATGCCGCACATCTCCCTCAAGGTTAGTGGTGTGGGCCGGAGATAGTCGATGGCGGCCCCGATGACACCGCGATCCAAAGTGTGAGGGTAGGGTAAGGTCCGCCGGGGCTGTAGGAGGATCGTTCTGCCTGTGTTGGCTCCCCTGAGGAAAGCCTCATCGCCTGCAAGGAAGCTGGCTGCGGCGACACTGGCTGTTGCCGTGATTGCCTATGGGTTGCTGTACGTCCCGCCAGCCGCCGCGGACCCGGACTCTTCCGGCGAGACACCGTCTGCCAATGCACCGCTGCTCGAGGAGAAAGCGAGGCTGAACAAGCTGATCTCAGAACAATCGGTGTTGATAAGCGACTATCGCTGCCGGTTCGATGTGGACATCCAGTACGTGCCTGGAGGATGCCGGGACGGGCAGCCTGCCTACCCAGAGTGGACTTCATTCACATTCATCGGGTCCTACAGAAATATGGATCTGATGAAACTTGAAGATCTTGTGACCGCGCAAGAAGCGCTGTTGAATGCCTACCGCTGCCGGTTCCGCGTCGACATGGATGCCGTTCCCGGGGGATGCGGCCAAACCGACGAAACCGACGACAGTGATGATGGCGACGACCCCGGCGACACCGAGGACACCGGCGACGTCGGCGATTCAGTGCCTCAAGACGGCTGGAATCCTTTCGACGGCTTCGAATTCAACCATCCTGGCCTGGACAGACCTCGACAGGTAGGTGTTTTCACCGAATCGATCACAGGAACTTGGCTGCCTGAGGGGGCCAGAGCCGAGTTGCGAGTGGCCTGCTTTTACTTTGACGGTGAAGCGGAAGGGACGCTCAGGGCCTACATCAACTGGAATACGTTCGTCACGTCACGAATAGGGATTTACGACTTGGCACTGGGATTCTCCGGTGGTCTGAGCACGACGTTCGACGCAGTCAACAGCACCATCAATGAGGCCTCCGTTCTGTTCGGTGCGGAAGACTCTGCCCGGTTTGTCCAGTCGATCGTCGACTCGGACGGAGAGACCGTTACGGCATCTGTCTTCATTCCCTTCGGCGGATGGACAATCTCGGCAACGTTCGATCTGAGCGAGTCGACTACCGCTATCCAACCAACCATCGATAGATGTCAGGGGTAAGTGGTCCAGTGTTGGCTAGCGGCAACCAGTTCATGGGCGATGGAGTCGGCGGTTTCGACGGTCTCGGCTTCCACCATGATTCGGATGACGGGCTCGGTTCCGGAGGGGCGAACTAAGACTCGGCCGCGGGAACCAAGGATCTTCTCAGCATCAGCCACGGCGGCCGACATGCGGTCGGAGTCGATGGATTCGGGGTCGATGGGTACGTTGTGGAGCACTTGGGGCATCTTGGTCATGGCTTCGGTGGCTAGGTCGTGCAAGGGCATTTCTCGGCGGGCAACAACTTCGAGGAGCTGCAAGGCGGTGACCAGGCCGTCGCCGGTGGTGGCCAGGGAGGGGAAGATCACATGGCCCGACTGCTCGCCGCCCAGCCCCCAGTCGCCGTCTTGCAGCGCCGCCCACACGTGGCGGTCGCCCACCGGTGTGGTCACCACGTGGATGCCCCGCTGGGCCATGGCTCGGTGAAATCCCAAGTTCGTCATCACCGTAACCACCACGGTGTTGCCCGGGAGCTGACCCCGTTGATGGCGGTCGACCGCGCAGATGGCGATGATCTGATCGCCGTCGACGAGTTCGCCGGTGTGGTCCACAGCCAGCACTCGGTCGGCATCACCGTCGAAAGTGAGCCCCAAGTCGGCATTCTGCTCGCGAACGGCCTGGGCGACTGCCTCTGGATGGGTAGAGCCACAGTGGCGATTGATGTTTCGGCCATCGGGCTCAGCATTGATCACGGTGACGGTCACATTGTGCGCTTGGAGTGGGCCGGGAAGGACGGCAGTGGCTGACCCGTGGGCTGCGTCCACCACAACGTGGAGGTTGCGTCCGTCGAAGTGAGCGGTGCTGGCTACCGCGTCCTGGTACTTCTGCAACAGTCCCGATCCATCGGAAGTTCGTTGGGGAGTGCCAATAATGGACACCGTGCTGCGGTTGGCATCGTCCAAAGCTGACTCCAGTGCGGCCTGGATTTTGTCGTCCAGCTTTCGGCCACCGGGGCTGAATAGCTTGACGCCGTTGTCTGACCATGGGTTGTGCGATGCCGAGACCACCGCGCCTGGGGTGTGATCGTGAGCTGCGGCCCAGGCCACCGCCGGGGTGGGAGCCACCCCCATATCAACAGTGGAAACTCCGACTGCGCTGAAGCCAGCGGCTAAGGCGGCGGCAAAATCGGGGCTGGATTCCCGAGTGTCGCGCCCGATGACCACGGGAGTTGAGGGGTTGAGAACTTCAGCAGCCGCTTGGGCCAGCGCGATGACGTCGTCGGGAAGGAGCTCTTTGTAGGCTCGACCCCGAATCCCGTCGGTTCCAAAGCGCAGCACTGAACTCAGCCCCTGGCCGCGGGGATCCGGCCTAGCGCTTGGAGTACTGAGGTGCCTTGCGGGCCTTCTTCAGGCCGTACTTCTTGGATTCCTTCTTGCGGTCGTCACGGGTCAGGAATCCCGCCTGCTTGAGGGTTTCCCGCAACTCGGGGTCGAGTGCAACCAAACCCCGTGCGATACCCAGTCGCAAAGCCCCGGCCTGCCCATTGGCCCCGCCTCCGTGCATGTTCACGTCGATGTCGTAAACCTCGGCGGTGTTGGTGAGCTGGAGAGGCTCCATGAATGCCATCCGGTGACTTCGGGAGGGGAAGTAGTCTTCGGCTTGGCGGCCGTTGACGGTCACTTGGCCAGTGCCGTGGCGGAATCCGACCCGGGCCACAGCCCGCTTGCGTCGTCCGGTGGCCTGGGTCAAAGGAACGGACATCAAGAGTCTCCGATGTGGGATCGGGCCCCGGCGATCTCCAAGGGCAGGGGCTTCTGGGCTTCATGGGGATGGGCCGGACCGGCGTACACCTTGAGCTTGCGGAGCATTTGGCGGCCCAAGCGGTTCTTGGGGAGCATCCCCTTCACCGTGCGGCGCACGGTCTCGGCGGGTTGGGTTTCCAGCATGTGCCCGTAGCTGGTTTGGTGCAGACCACCGGGATAGCCGGAATGACGGTACACCTGCTTGTCGGCGGCCTTGTTGCCGGTGAGCACCACCTTGTCGGCATTCACGATGATCACGTGGTCGCCGGTATCGAGATGAGGCGTGAACTCTGGCTTGTGCTTGCCCCTCAGCACGCGGGCCACTTCGGTGGCCATGCGACCGAGAATGAGGCCCTCAGCGTCGACAACATGCCACGCGCGTTCAATGTCCTTGGTTTTCGGGGAGTAAGTGGGCATCGGCTTTCCTTCAGACGCGATACCGGAAAAGCAATGATACGGCCCGAACCAGCGAAGTGACAACTGCCCCAACGAGTGTCTGGCCAGAGGGTTCACGAGTAGGAAACCGACCAGAGGCAAAGGCCATGGGGTGGGGCCAGGTTGGGAACGCCGGAGCGGTCTTTCGCCGCCAAGATGGCGGCCATGGCCTCGGGAGAGCGGCGGCCCGCGCCGATGTCCACCAAGGTCCCGGTAATGGAGCGAACCATCTGGTGGCAGAAGGAGGAGGCCTCGATCTCGAAGCGCAACAGGTCTTGATCGGCTCGTTGCCAACCCGCCCGATACACCACACGCACCCGGGACTTCTCCGTGCCGTCGGCGGTGTGCTGTCGGCGGCAAAACGAGGTGAAGTCGTGTTCGCCCACGATGGCAGCGGCAGCCGCGTTCATTTTGCCCACGTCCAGCGGGTGGGAAATGTGCCAGGCAGTGTCGGCCATGAACGGATCAGGCACTTCCCGATTCAGAATTGAGTAGCGGTAGGTGCGGCTGGTGGCATCGAATCGCGCATCGAAGCTATCGGGAGCGGCTTCTAGAGCGCGGACCACGATGGTCGGGCCCAGCATGCGGTTCACCGCAGTGCGGATGCGAAGAAGGTCGGCATCGTCGGGGGCTTCGAAGCTCACCACCTGTTCCCACGCATGGACTCCGGTGTCGGTTCGGCCCGCGCACGTCAGATCAACTGATTGGCGCAAGCACCGGGTGAGGGCTTCGGTGAGGTCGCCGCCTATCGTGCGGACCCCTTCGTTGACCGCGAATCCGTGGAATGACCCGCCGTTGTAGGCGACCGTTGCTCGGACTCGCATGGTTGTCCGCCTACTCCCGTGGAGTTGGACGAGGCTTCACCCTCGTCGCTATAACCCGCACGGCCGCTTGGTGAGGTTAGACCAGCTCGATGCGGGCCATGGGGGCGTTGTCGCCGTGGCGGGGCCCCAGCTTCAAGATGCGGGTGTAACCACCGGGCCGGTTGGCGTAGCGAGGGCCGATGTCCACCATCAGCTTGTCGGTGATCTCAGCGTCGCCCAACTGAGCCAAGATCTGGCGGTGGTTGTGCCGGCCGCCCTTTTTGGCCTTGGTGATCAGTTTTTCGGCCACCGGGCGCATGGCCTTGGCCTTGGCTTCGGTGGTGGTGATGCCCTCAGCGGCGATCAGGGACGCGACGAGGTTGGCCATCATCAGCTTTTGATGTTGCGAGCTTCCGCCGAAGCGGCGTCCTTTGCGTGGTCGTCCGGGCATGGCGCTTCCTGCTTCTACGAGCGGGGTCCGGCCAGGGCAAGGCCTCGCTCGTCGAGCTTCTCGTTGACCTCGTCCAGCGACTTCTGGCCAAAGTTGGTGATGGCCAGCAACTCGTCCTCGGTGCGGGCCAGCAACTCGCCGATCATGTTGATCTGCGCTCGCTTGAGGCAGTTGCGGGGCCGCTCGGAGAGCTCCAGGTCCTCGATGGGCAGATCCAAATCAGGAGCACCGGCCGGGGCGCTCCCCGCCTCGGCCATGCTCAGACCCTGGGGCTCGTCGCTCATCTCTTCCACCAACTGCACGAGGGTCCGCAGCGTGGCACCGGCGGAGGCCAGCGCTTCCTGGGGGGTGATGGAGCTGTCGGTCTCGATATCCAGCACCAGGCGGTCGAACTCAGTGGACTGCTCCACCCGGGTGGGCTCGACGTTGTAGGCAACTCGACGCACGGGAGAGAAGATGGAGTCAATGGGGATTACGCCGATGGTGGAGTCCACTTTGTTGGTCTCCGCTGACACGTAGCCCCGACCCTTGGAAACCGTGATATCCATGGCCAAGCGCGCCTTGTCGTTCAGCCGGGCGATGACCAAATCGGGATTGAGCACCTCCACGTCGGGGTTGACCGACAGGCTCGCGCCGGTGACCTCGCCGGGCCCTCGCTGGTCGATGCGAAGCTCAACCGCGTCCTCGCTGTGGCATCGCAAGACGAGATCCTTCAAGTTCAAGATGATGTCGGTCACGTCCTCGGCCACGCCGGTGATCGTGTCGAATTCGTGAAGCGCGTCGTCGAAGCGAACTCGAATCACCGCAGCACCTGGAATTGAAGACAGCAGGGCTCGGCGCAGAGAGTTTCCGAGGGTGTGTCCGAAGCCGGGCTCCAGGGGGCCAACGGCGAACTTCTGGCGGTTGTCTTCGAGCTCGGTAACCGACTCGACGGTGGGTCGTTGCATTACCAGCATGATCCGGCTCCCTCAGTTCTTGAGTTTGAAATGGTGATGGTCAACTTTGTCTTCAGATCGTGTTGCTTGACGGCGGTCTACTTGCTGTAGAGCTCGACGATGAGCTGCTCCCGAACCGGCACATCGATCTGCTCGCGCAGGGGGGCGTCTCGCACGGTGGCCTCGAAGCCGTCGTCGCTCCGGCTCAGCCAGGCTGGCGGGGTGCGGTCGAGCACGTCGAGATTCCACCCCACCACGACCATTTCGCGGGCCTTATCCCGCAGCGACAGCACATCGTCCTTGCGGAGCCGGTAGCTGGGGATGTTGACCCGGCGACCGTTCACGTTGATGTGGCCGTGGGAGACGAGTTGGCGGGCCTGGGGTCGGGTGGCGCCCCAGCCGAGGCGATACACCACGTTGTCTAGGCGCAGCTCCAGGAACCGCAGCATGTTCTCGCCGGTGACGCCCTTGTGGCGGGCCGCCTCCTTGAAGATGTTGCGGAACTGGCGCTCGTTCAGCCCGTAGGTGTAGCGAGCCTTCTGCTTCTCTTGGAGCTGGAGCAGATATTCCGACACGTTGCCCCGACGGCGGGATCTTCCGTGTTCACCCGGGGGATAGGGACGGCGCTCCAGGGCGATGGTCTCACCCTTGGTGCCCCAAACATTCACCCCGAGGCGACGTGATACTCGAGATCGCGGACCGGTATAGCGAGACATGTCAAACCCTCCGCCGCTTTGCCGGGCGGCAGCCGTTATGGGGAATGGGGGTGACGTCTTTGATGCCAGTGATCTCGATGCCCACCCCCTGGAGCGAGCGGATGGCGGTCTCACGACCCGAGCCCGGGCCGCGGACATGCACGTCCACCTTGCGAATACCGTGCTCCATGGCCTTGCGGCCCGCTTGCTCGGCGGCCATCTGCGCGGCGAATGGAGTGGACTTGCGGGATCCCTTGAATCCGACGTTTCCGGCCGAGGCCCATGAGATGACGTTTCCCTGTTGGTCGGCGATGGTCACGATGGTGTTGTTGAAGGAGCTCTTGATGTGAGCCACCCCGTAGGAGATGTTCTTGCGCTCCCGGCGGCGGGGCCGACGCCCTCCGGCTGATGGCTTGGCCATTAGCGGCAATTCCTTTCCTGCTTCACTTCTTCATCAAGATGCCGCGCTGCCAATTGAAACGGTCGCCTTTGGTGCCTCATTTCTTCATCACCTTCTTCTTGCCGGCAACGGTCTTCTTCGGGCCCTTGCGGGTGCGAGCGTTGGTGTGGGTGCGCTGGCCGCGCACGGGAAGTCCCCGGCGGTGGCGCAGCCCCTGGTAGCAGCCGATCTCCATCTTGCGCTTGACATCCTGGCTGGTCTCTCGGCGGAGATCGCCTTCCACTCGCAGATTGCCCTCGATGTAGTTGCGCAGCTTGGCCACCTCTTCATCGGTGAGGTCGCGCAGTCGGGTGCTCTCATCAACCCCGGCTTGCACGCACACCTGCCGAGCCAGGGTCGGCCCAATGCCGTAGATGTAGGTGAGGGAGACCACGGTGCGCTTCTCCCGGGGGATGTCGACGCCGGCGATACGGGCCATCGCTCAGCCCTGCCTCTGCTTGTGACGGGGGTTGGAGCAGATCACCCGCACGCGCCCATGTCGGCGTATGACTCTGCACTTGTCACAGATTTTCTTGACGCTGGGGCGGACTTTCACGGTGTCCTTTCGGTCATTTGTATCGGTAGGTGATTCGACCCCGCTGGAGGTCGTAGGGAGTCAACTCCACTTGGACCCGGTCGCCGGGGAGGATTCTGATGTAGTGCATCCGCATCTTGCCGGAGATGTGGGTCAGCACCTTGTGCCCGTTTTCGAGTTCGACTCGGAACATGGCATTGGGAAGAGACTCGGTAACTGTCCCTTCCATGATGATGGCGTCTTCCTTGTTTTTCGCCAAGGGCGACCTCTCCTGACGTCTTGGCAAGCTGGTGCGGCGAACCGCGCGAATAGCGGCCCACTACGTGAGCCGAACAGCTATGCTATCTGGCCATTTCGACACGAACAAACCGCTAGAGCCCGTCGATCACCTTGGTGAGGCGGGCGAACACTTCGTCTTCAGTGCCCAGCCCGTCGACGACCGCGAGGCATTCCCGTCCCTCAAACCATTCCAGCAGTGGAGCAGTCTCGGCCTCATAGAGGGCGAGGCGGCGGTCGATGGCCTCGGTGGTGTCGTCGCCTCGGCCCCGGGCCAGCATTCGCTGGGTGACCTCGTCAATGGGAACGTCGAGGTTGATGGCCAAGTCGGGGCCGCTGCCCCCCAAGATCTCGGCCAGAGCGTCGGCCTGAGCGGTGGTGCGGGGGAAGCCGTCCAGCAGTACACCGTGGGCTTGAATGTCGTCGCTCGACAGCCGCTCATCCACGATCCCGATCATGATGTCGTCGCCCACAAGGTCGCCGGCGTCCATCACCGCCTTGGCTCGCAGCCCCAACTCGGTGCCTGCGGCTACCGCGGCCCGCAGCATGTCGCCAGTGGAGACGTGGATCACCCCATAGCGTTCAGCTAGGAGCGCAGCCTGGGTTCCCTTGCCCGATCCCTGGCGGCCCAAGATGACCAGCACCAACGGCATTACTTCAAGAAGCCCTCGTAATTTCTCATCATGAGCTGGCTGTCGATCTGCTTCATGGTCTCAAGGGCCACACCCACCGCAATGAGCACTGAGATGCCGCTGAAACTGTAGGCCGTTGCGCTCTGGCTGGGGATGTACTGGGAGAGGGCGATGGCGGGGATGACGGCCACCGCGGCAATGAACAGCGCTCCGGGCAGTGTGATGCGAGACAGGATGCGGCCCAGATAGCGCTCGGTTTGGCGGCCGGGACGGATGCCGGGGATGAACCCGCCCTGCTTGCGGATCTGATCGGCCTGCTTGACCGGATCGAAGGTGATGGCAGTGTAGAAGTACGCGAATCCCACGATCATCAGGGCGAAGACGATCAAGTACACCGTGTCGGCGGGATCGCCCAAGTGGGTGTTTACCCAGCTCTGGACGCTCTCCCCCCAGGTGTTGTGGTCGGGGTTGGAGTCAGACGGCAGCACTGCCGACAGCAGGATGGGCAGATACAGAACCGAGCTGGCAAAGATGATCGGGATCACGCCCGACTGGTTCACCTTCAGCGGGATGTAGGTGCTTTGGCCGCCGGCCATGCGACGGCCCACCACCCGCTTGGCGAACTGCACCGGGATCTGCCGTTGGCCGTTTTCCACGAACACGATGGCCACTAGCAAGGCCAGGTACATGAGGGCGATAACGAAGACCGCGCCCCAGCCTTCCGATGCCTTCACCAGGGAGAACTGGTTGGGAATGGTGGAGACCACCGAGGCGAAGATGATCAGCGACATTCCGTTGCCGATGCCCTTTTGGGTGATGAGCTCCCCCATCCACATCAACAGCGCGGTGCCGGCGGTGAGGGTGAGCACCACCAGGAACACTCGGGGGGCAGTGAAGTTGGGCAGCAGATCGATGGCCTGGTTGGCATTGCCGCCGGTGAGGCTGAGCCCGCCTCCACCGTTGTGGAACAGGAAGGAGAACGAGGTGGCCTGGATGATGGCGATGGCGATGGTCAAATACCGGGTCCACTGGGTGATCTTGCGCTGGCCCACCGCCCCCTGGTTCTGCCATTGCTCGATGCGGGGAATCACCACGCCCAGCACCTGCATGATGATGGACGCGGTGATGTAGGGGAAGATTCCGAGGGCGAAGATGGCGAACTGCGACAAGGCGCCGCCGGAAAAGAAGTTCAGAAGTCCGGTGACACCTCCGGCATCGGCTTGGTTGCGAAGCTGGTCCACGGCATCGAGGTCGACGCCGGGGGAGGGGATGGCCACGCCGAGGCGGAATATCACCAGCATTGACAGCGTGAACAGGATCTTGTTCCGGAGGTCGGCAACCCGGAACATGTTGGTCACCCTAGTGAGCACAGGAATTCCCCTTTTTTGCCCGAGACACCGTCATGGTGCCTTCGTCACCCTGGTGAGCACGACGACTCCTACTCCTTCGACCCTGTTGGGTTTCGGCTATCGGTTGGTAAGGGCGTTGCCCTTGGCCGGCGGCCGCCCGGTGAAGGGCTTGGGCAACACCTCCACGCTACCGCCTGCGGCAATGATGGCTGCTTTCGCCGACTCGGAGAAGCCGTGGGCCTTCACGGTGACGGCTCGGGTCAGCTCGCCGCGGCCCAGAACCTTGGCCAGAGCACCCTTGTGCAAGAGCCCGTGCTCATGCAGCACGTCCGGGGTGATCTCGTCCAGTTCCGTGGCCTCGATCACGTCGAGGTTGATGGCCTGATACTCCACTCGGAACGGGTTCTTGAATCCCCGCAGCTTGGGCACTCGGCGGGCCAGCGGCATCTGGCCGCCCTCGAATCCGACGGGGATCTTGCTCCGGGCCCGCTGACCCTTAGTTCCGCGGCCTGCGGTTTTGCCGCCCTTTCCGGCGATGCCCCGCGCTTTGCGCTGCGGCCGCTTGCGGGACCCCGGGGCCGGCTTCAGATCGTGAACCTTCATGACTCGTCCGTTTCCTCCCAGGAAATCAAGTGGGTCTTCATGACTCCTCAGTCTCCTCCCAGGAAATCAAGTGGGACACCTTGTCGATCATCCCCCTGACTTCGGGGGCATCGGGCAAGGTGTTGGTCTGGCCGATGCCTCGCAAACCCAGGGCCCGCAGTGTGCCTCGCTGCTTGGGCCGGGTGCCGATCTGGGATCGGATCTGGGTGACCTTGATGGCCATGGCGGCTACTCCTCTTCGTCCTCGGCCGCAGCAGCAGACTGACGCTCCGACTCCCGGTAGGCGGCGAGCAGTCCGGCGGGCACGAATTCGTCGGCGGGAATCCCCCGCTGACGGGCCACCTCGTCAGGACGCTTGAGGGCCTTGAGCCCGGCGATAGTGGCCCGAGCCACGTTGATGTGGTTGGGGGAGCCCAACGACTTGCACAGCACGTCGCCGATCCCGGCTTCTTCGAGGATCGCTCGAGCGGCGCCTCCGGCGATAACGCCGGTTCCCGGCGCCGCGGGCTTGAGCAGCACCCGACCCGCGCCCATCTCGCCGATCACCGGGTGGGTGATGGTTGACGACGCCAGCGGCACCCGGAACAGGTTGCGCCGGGCCTCCTCGGTTCCCTTCTGTATGGCCAGGGGTACCTCTTTGGCCTTGCCGTAGCCCAAGCCGACCCGGCCGGCACCGTCGCCGATTACCACCAGGGCGGTGAAGGAGAAGCGGCGTCCGCCTTTGACCACCTTGGCCACCCGGTTGATATTGATCACCCGGGAGTCGCGCAGCTGGCCGTCGCCGGTCGGTGTTGCGGTTGAGGTATCGGTCATCAGAACTCCAGTCCAGCTTCTCGAGCTGAATCAGCCAGGGCGGCTACTCGTCCGTGGTAGCGGAAGCCGCCTCGGTCGAACACCACCGCAGTGATGTTCTTCTCCTTGGCCCGCTCAGCGATGAGCTTGCCCACCACCGCGGCACCGGCCACGTTTCCGGTGGGGCCGGATCGTAATTCGGCCTCAGTTGAGGAGGCCGACGCGATGGTGTGGCCCGCAGTGTCGTCGATGAGTTGGGCGATGATGTGACGATTAGACCGGTACACGGCCAAGCGGGGACGTTCGGCGGTGCCTCGGATCTTCTTGCGGACGCGGCGATGACGCCGGACCCGGCTTTCGTGCTTGTGCTTAACGCTGCTCATGTCGATTCCCCGACCTCTTACTTGGCCGCTTTCCCAGCCTTTCGAATGATCCGCTCGCCGGCGTAGCGAATGCCTTTGCCCCGGTAGGGCTCGGGCTTGCGGATGGCTCGGATGTCGGCCGCTACCTGGCCGACCGCCTGCTTGTCGATTCCCAGCACATGGATGCTCGTCTGGTTCGGTACTTCGAACGTCACGCCTTCAGGGGCCTCAACATGCACCGGATGGCTGAAGCCCAATTGCAGTTCGATCTTGGCGTCGCCTTGGGAAATGGCCCGGTAGCCCACTCCCACGATCTCGAGTTCTTTGCGGTAGCCCTCGCTGACGCCGGTGACCATGTTGGCCAACAGCGAACGGCTCAAGCCGTGCAGGGCCTTGGTGTTGCGCAGTTCGTCGGCGCGCTCGACCATGACAAAACCATCCTCGATTCGGGCCGAGATGGCTTCGGGGAGGTTGTGCTGCAGCGTGCCGCGGCTGCCGGTGACGGTGACGTAGGCGCCGTCGATCGCCACATCCACGCCGTCTGGCACCGGGATGGGGTTGCTTCCGACTCGTGACACCTCAGGCCTCCTACCAGACCACGCAGACGACTTCGCCGCCCATGCGGCGGCGGCGCGCCTCGCGGTCGCTCATCAGGCCCTTGCTGGTGGACACGATGGCCACTCCGAGCCCGCCCAGGACTCGAGGGATTTTGTCCGACTTGGAGTACACCCGCAGGCCGGGCTTGGACACCCGGGTAATGCCGGAGATGACTCGCTCCCGCTGATCGGAGTACTTCATATCGATGGTAAGGGTCTGTCCGGGACCGGTTTTGGCCTCGGCCACTGCGAAGTTGCTGATGTAGCCCTCCTGCTTGAGGACGTCGGCCAACGCCACCTTCATCTTGGAGGACGGCATCGTCACCTCATCACGCATGGCGGTGTTGGCATTGCGGATGCGGGTCAACATGTCGGCGATGGGGTCGGTCATAGTCACAGTCGCATCACCTCACCAGCTCTTTGGGATCGGTCATAGCCTCGGTCACCTCACCAGCTCGCCTTGGTCAGGCCGGGAATCTCTCCGGCATGGGCCAGTTCCCTCAGGCACACTCGACACAGGCCGAATTTTCGGTACACGGCCCGGGGTCGGCCGCAGCGGCGGCAGCGGGTGTAACCCCGCACCTTGAACTTCGGCGTTCGCTGTTGCTTTTGTATAAGCGCCTTTTTTGCCATTGAGTTACTGTCCCTCGGCTCGGAATGGGAACGAGAAGGCCTCAAGCAGTGCCCGGCCCTCCTCGTCGGTTCTTGCGGTGGTAACGATTGTGATGTCCATGCCTCTGATGGTGTCGATGGAGTCGTAGTCGACCTCGGGGAAGATGAGCTGCTCAGTGACCCCGAAGGAGTAGTTGCCATTCCCGTCGAAGGAGCGGGGCGAGAGGCCCCGGAAGTCTCGGATGCGGGGGATGGCCAGATTGATGAGGCGGTCCAAGAACTCCCACATGCGGGCACCCCTCAGGGTGACCTTGGCGCCGATGGGATTTCCCTCGCGGATCTTGAAGTTGGCGATGGACTTCTTGGCCCGGGTGATGACGGGGCGCTGGCCGGCGATGGTGGTCAGATCGGCCACCGCGCCGTCGAGCAGCTTGGCTTGGGCTATGGCTTCACCGACACCCATGTTCACCACGATTTTCTCGAAGCGGGGCACTTCCATGATGTTGTCCAGCTCCAACTGCTCTTTGAGGAGGTCGCGGATCTCTGCCCGATACAGGGCTTGAAGCCTAGGGGCGGTTGCAGTGGCAGCCATTACAGATCAACTCCCGTGCGGCGGCAGATGCGGATCTTTCGCCCATCGGTGTCGAACCGGTACCCCACCCGAGTGGGGCGGCCGTCGGCCGGGCTGATCACCGCCACGTTGGCGACTCTGATGGGCATCTCTTTGTCGATGATGCCGGTCTGCATGACTCCCTGACGAGGCCCTTGGTGCTTGGTGGCGATGTTCACACCGTCGACGATCACGGTTCCCTCGGCTGGGAAGGCGAAGACCACCTCGCCTTCTTTGCCGCGGTCTTTCCCGCTGAGCACTCGAACCCGGTCTCCCTTGCGGATCTTCATGGCGACTACAACACCTCCGGCGCCAGCGACACGATGCGCATGAAGCGCTTGTCGCGCAGCTCTCGGCCCACCGGTCCGAAGATGCGGGTTCCCCGCGGTTGCTGCTGCTCGTTGATGAGTACGGCGGCGTTCTCATCAAAGCGGATGTAGGAGCCGTCTTTGC
This sequence comes from Acidimicrobiia bacterium, assembly GCA_022826705.1. Lineage (GTDB taxonomy): Bacteria > Actinomycetota > Acidimicrobiia > Acidimicrobiales > Bin134 > Poriferisocius. The sequence continues at coordinate 40,280 of JAJDUJ010000026.1, forward strand.
GGCGTTTTTCCTTCTTGGCCCGAACCAATACGCAGCGCACCACTTCGCCCTTGCGGACTGCGGCGCCGGGCATGGCGTCTTTGACGGTGGCCACGAACACGTCGCCGATGGTGGCGTAGCGCTTGCGGGACGAGCCCAGCACCCGAATGCACAGCACTTCTTTGGCACCGGAATTGTCGGCCACCTTGACCCGGGTCTCTTGTTGGATCATCGGGCACGCTCCACGATCTCCAGCAGCCGCCACCGCTTGGTCTTGGACAGGGGGCGGGTTTCCTGCACCCGCACCCGATCGCCCACTGCGAGTTCATTGGACTCGTCGTGGACGTACAGCCGGGTGGTGCGCTGCACGGTCTTGTTGTAGCGGCGATGTCGGACGCGGTCGGTGGAGACCACCACCGCGGTCTTGTCCATGGACACCGACGTCACCATCCCCTCCCGCACCTTGCGGCGGTTGGGCCGGGTTTCGGTCTGCGTTTCAGTAGTCGGGTCAGCTGTCATGGCTGCCTCACTCGTTTCAACGTTGGGGTCAGCCACTGCCGGCCTCCTGCATTTGGGCTTCAAGCGCCTCAGCGGCTTGGATCTCCCGCATCCGCAGCTCGGTCATGGCCCGGGCCACTTCCTTTTTGGCCTGCTTCAGCCGGGCGGTGTTGTCCAAGCGGCCGGTGACGATTTGGAAACGGAGCTTGAACACCTCTTCTTTGGCCTCGTCCAGTTGCTCGATGAGATCGGTGTCGCTCAGGTTCTGCCAGTTGGTCTGTCGAGCCATAGTTATCAGCCCTCCTGGCGCTCGACGAATCGAGCTTTGATCGGGAGTTTCTGGATTCCCCGCTCAATGGCCGTTTTGGCCACCTCGCGGTCGTGGTAGGACAGCTCGAACAGGATGCGGCCTGGTTTCACGACCGCCACCCAGCGCTCGGGGTTGCCCTTGCCTGAGCCCATACGGGTTTCCGCCGGCTTCTCGGTGACCGGCTTGTCGGGGAAGATGTTGATCCAAACCTTGCCGCCCCGTCGTATGTGGCGGGTGATGGCGATACGGGTGGCTTCGATCTGGCGCGCCGTGATCCACCCCGGTTCGAGGGCCTTGATGCCGTACTCGCCGAAAGTCACCGTGGTGCCGCCTTTGGCAGTGCCTTTGGTTCGGCCTCGATGGTGTTTGCGGTGCTTGACCTTTTTGGGCATCAACATGGCTGGTCCTGGCCCTTGCGGTGGTCGATGGTGTCGGGAGTCAACATGGCAGGTCAGTCGGCATCGCCGGGTCGGAAGTGCGGGGTCTCGCGGTGCTCGCGGGTGGTGCGGAGGATGTCCTCCTCCTCCTCGAGCAACTTCTCGAACTCCGGATCGGCTTCTTTGATCAACGGGGCGGGTTCTTCGGTGTCCTCGGGCCGGTCGAGGTCGGTTTGGCGCCGGGCCGCGGCCGACGAGACCACTGCCCGGGGCTTTTGGGTGCCGGATGCCTCGCCCACCGCCATGGCCGCCTCTCGGCTGATCTTGTCCTCGGCCTGGGTCTTATAGGGGAGGATGTCGCCCTTGTAGATCCACACCTTCACCCCGATGCGGCCGTAGGTGGTGTGGGCTTCTCTGAAGCCATAGTCGATGTCGGCCCGAAGGGTATGCAGGGGAACCCGGCCTTCCCGGTACCACTCGGTGCGGGCCATCTCCGAACCGCCCAAACGGCCGGAGCACTGCACCCGAATGCCAAGAGCGCCGGCTTTCTGAGCGTTTTGGACCGCTCGCTTCATGGCTCGGCGGAAAGCCACCCGGTTGGCCAGCTGGTCGGCCACTCCCTGGGAAATGAGGGCGGCGTCCAGTTCGGGCTGCTTGATCTCCTGGATATTGAGCTGGACCCGGTTGTTGCCGGTGATCTTGGCCAGGCCGTTGCGCAGCCGATCGGCTTCGCTGCCCCGGCGCCCGATGACGATTCCCGGTCGGGCGGTGTGGACGTCTACTCGCAGCCGATCGCGGGTGCGCTCGATCTCGATGCGGCTGATGGCGGCGTGGGGCAGCTCTGTCATCAGGTAGTCGCGAACTTTCCAGTCTTCGATGATGAAGTCGCCGTACTCTCGCCGGTTGGCGAACCAGCGTGATTTCCAATCAGTGGTAACCCCGAGTCGGAACCCGTAGGGATTGATCTTCTGGCCCATCAGGATTCCTTCTCGTCTTCTTCGGTGTCTTCGTCGGTCTCGTTGTCTTCTTCGGCTTCGGCTACCGCGGCCGTTTCGTCGCCTTCGTCATCGGTCTCGTCTTCGTCGGCGGTGTCTTCGATGTCGTCCTCAACCTCTTCAGCAGCATCTTCAATATCTTCCGCCAAGGCCTCGTCGTCGAGATCTTCCTCGAATGCCTCGATGTCGTCCTCGTCTTGCTCTAGCTCGTCTGCCCTCGCTGCGTCGCGTTCCCGGCTGGCCGCCACTCGGCGACGGCGGGCTTCGGCAGCCGAGCTGCGCCGACCAGAGCCTTTGAGGGCCATGCGGGCGTCAATGTCGGCCAGCTCCTCTTCGGAGTAGCGAGCCACCACCACGGTGATGTGGCAGGTCCGCTTGCGAATGCGGGTGGCCCGACCCCGGGCTCGTGGCCGCCAGCGCTTCAGCGTGGGGCCCTCATCGGCGTAGCAGGCGGCGACAAACAACTCGTCGCCATCGAGATCGTCGTTGTGCTCGGCATTGGCCACCGCGGAGTCGAGGCACTTGGCGATCGTGTCGGAGATGCGCCGCTCGGAGAAGGTCAAAATCTCCCGGGCCTCGGAGTACGACTTGCCTCGGACCAAGTCGAGCACCTCTCGGGCCTTGAAGGCCGACGAGCGCACATACTTGGCCACGGCCCGGCTGCCCGGACGGGTTTCGGTGCCCACGGCGACCGCGGCCATCAGCGACGGGCTCCCCGCTCTTGGCCGGCATGGGCCCGGAACGTGCGGGTGGGGGCGAACTCGCCCAGCTTGTGGCCCACCATCGACTCGGTGATGTACACCGGCACGTGCTTGCGCCCGTCGTGGACCGCGATGGTGTGGCCCACCATGTCGGGGATGATGGTGGAGCGGCGGGACCACGTCCGGATGACCTGCTTGTTGTTCTGGTCGTTGAGCGCATCGACCTTGCGCAACAAGTGGCCGTCAACGAACGGACCCTTCTTCAAACTCCTGGGCATGTGCGGTCCCCCTTAGCGACGCTTGCCGCGAGTACGGCGTCGTCGAACAATCATCTGCTGAGACTTCTTCTTCTTGTTGCGAGTACGGCCCTCGGGCTTGCCCCAAGGGGACACCGGGTGGCGTCCGCCGGAGGACTTGCCCTCACCACCGCCCAGCGGGTGGTCCACGGGGTTCATGGCGACGCCTCGGGTCTGGGGCCGCACCCCCTTCCAGCGGGCTCGGCCGGCTTTGCCCAGCTTGATGAGCTCAGCCTCGGCGTTGCCCACCTCTCCCACTGTGGCCCGGCAGTCGATGGGCACTCGGCGCATCTCGGTACTGGGCAGTCGAATGGTGGCGAAACTTCCCTCTTTGGCCACGAGTTGGGCGCTGGCGCCGGCGGAACGAGCCATGCGGGCTCCGCCGCCGGGCTTGAGCTCAACGGCGTGGACCGTGGTACCCACCGGGATGTAGCGCAACGGCAAGGCGTTGCCCGGCTTGATCTCGGAACCGGGACCGTTCTGCAAGATGTCGCCCACGCCCACGCCTTCAGGCGCCAGGACGTAGCGCTTCTCTCCATCGTGGAAGTGAAGCAGCAGGATGCGGCAGTTGCGGTTGGGGTCGTATTCCACCGAGGCCACGGTGGCGGGGACGCCGTCTTTGGCCCGCTTGAAGTCGATCACGCGATAGCGCTGCTTGTGACCGCCGCCCCGGTGACGGGAGGTCATGCGGCCGTGGTTGTTGCGCCCGCCGGTGCTGGGCTTCTTGACGACCAGGGATCGCTCCGGCTTTGTGGTGGTTATGCCGGAGAAGTCCGACACGGTCTGAAAGCGTCGGCCGGGGCTGGTGGGATTTCGTCTACGTACTGCCATGATGTGCCTCAGACGTCGAACAATTCGATCTCGTCGCCTTCGGCCAGTGTGACCAATGCCCGCTTGGTGTCGGGTTTGCGGCCGAAGGTGGGGCTGCGCCGGTTGCGGCGGCGCTTGCCCTTGCGGTTCATGGTGTTGACCTTGAGAACGGTGACATCGAACAGCGACTCGATGGCGTCTTTGATCTCAGGCTTGGAGGCAGTGGGGTGAACCCGGAAGGTGTAGACGTTGGACTCCAGCAACTCGTAGGACTTCTCCGAGACCACCGGGGCGAGCACCACATCGCGGGGATCCTTCATGATTCGTCCTCCCCGCCGTCATCAGCCTCGTCGGCTTCTGCTTCGACTGGGGTGTTGGCGGGCAGGGTGTCGAGGGTGAATACCACCACATCGGACACCAGCACGTCGTAGGCATTCAGCTCTCGGGGGCTGATGAGATGGACGTGAGGGAGGTTGCGGAAGCTCTTCCATACATCTGTCTCGTCGCGCTCGGCCACCAGAAGCACTCGACCTTCTACTTTCAATGCGCCGAGTGCGGCCATCGCATCTTTGGTGCGGGGAGACTCGAACCGCCAGCGGTCCACCACCACTACCTTTTCGTCGCGGGCTCGATCAGACAGCGCCGATCGGAGGGCCAAGCTGACCATTTTCTTGGGTGTGCGCTGACGGTAACTCCGGGGCTTGGGACCGAGGGCCACGCCCCCTCCCCGCCATTGGGGATTGCGGGTGGAGCCGTGACGGGCCCGACCCGTGCCCTTCTGACGCCACGGCTTCCCGCCACCGCCTCTGACTTCAGACCTGGTCTTGGTGCTCTGGGTGCCCCGGCGCCGGGCCGCCAACTGGGCGGTGACCACCTGGTGCATGACGAATACGTTGGGCTCGATGCCGAACACCTCGGGGTCTAGGTCTACTGACCCGGTTTTCCGCCCGGAGGAGGGGTTGCGAACGGTGACGGAGTGCATTTGCCGCACCGGTGCCTCGTCAACGGGGGTGGTGGTCATGGTCATTTCGCCCCGTTCTTGACCGCGCTGCGGATCAATACGGTGGATCCTCGCCGGCCGGGAACCGAGCCCTTGAGCAAGATCAGATCGTTTTCGGTATCCACTTGCACAATCTGGAGGTTCAGCGTTGTGACCTTCTCGGCGCCCGCTCGCCCGGGCATCTTCTTGCCTCGGAAAATCCTCGAAGGGGTGGCACACTGGCCGACTGCGCCGGGCTTGCGGTGTACTTTGTGGGCACCGTGGCTGGCCTTTTGACCGCTGAAATTGTGCCGCTTCATGACCCCGGAGAAACCCTTGCCTTTGCTGACGCCGGTGACGTCCACCAACTCGCCTCCGTCGAACACGTCGACCCCGATCTCCTGGCCAGCCTCGTAGGTGCCCACGTCGTCGAGGCGCAGTTCGACCAGCTTGCGGCCCGGAGCGACACCCGCCTTGTCCAAATGGCCACGCTCCGGCTGAGTCAGCCGATCGGGGCTCTGGGTTCCGTAGGTGACCTGAAGGGCCGAGTAGCCATCGGTCTCCGGTCGTTTGACCTGCACAATGCGGCAGGGCTCGACCCGCAGCACGGTAACGGGCACGACGCGGTCGTCCTCGTCCCATACCTGGGTCATTCCTACTTTTTCGCCGACAATCGCCTTGGCAACCATCGCGACCCTGCCTTCACGCGAACGCTCCGCACGGGTGCAGACCCACTTGGTGGGACTCTCCGGCGGAGCGGGCTTCGGTTGTGCCGTCCGGTTCCCGGAGCAGGGTGAGTGCACCTTGCAGGCCTAGACGGACGTCGTTTGACACGAACAGTGCCGACGGGAGCCGGCACGAAATGGAAATGATAGCGGTTGCTGGTGGAATGGCCAAATCCCCAATCGGGCAAAAGGCGAGGGTTAACGTGAAACCGTGGACGAAGTTTCGCCTGAAGAGACACCGTCCCGGAAAGTACCGCCATGGCTATTTCGGGCCATTCTGACCGGTGCGGCCGCTCTCGGCGGGCTGTACGTGCTGGGGTGGCTGATCGCGGAGCTGAAGACGCTCATCGTGATCTTGCTGGTGTCGTTCTTTCTGTCTTTCGCGCTGGAGCCTGCGGTGAACCGCATGGAGAGGATGGGCATTCGCCGAGGTGTCGGCACCGGGATCATGTTTCTGGCGTTGCTGGCGGCAGTGGGGTTGTTTCTATGGGCCATAGGCACGGTTCTGGCCGACCAGATCGGTGAGTTCGCCGACGACGCCCCCGGGTACATCAACGACATAGAGGACTGGCTGGAGGACACATTCGACATCGAGGTCGACGCCCAAGGGTTGCTTGATGAGTTTCAAGAGGGTGGCGCAGTGGCCAACTTGGCCACCCGGCTGGCCGACAATCTGATCAACCTCGGTGCCACCGTCTTGCAGGTCTTATTCCAGATCCTGACCATCGCGTTGTTCACGTTCTATCTGGTGGCCGAAGGCCCCAAGCTGCGCCGCAACATCTGCTCCCTGTTGTCGCCCGAGCATCAGCGCCAAGTGCTGAGCATCTGGAATCTGGCGATTGACAAGACCGGGGGGTACATCTACAGCCGGCTGATCTTGGCGGTGATCTCGTTCTTGGTCCACTGGCTGGTGTTCTGGCTGGTGGGAGCGCCGTTCCCGATGCCGATGGCCATGTGGGTGGGCCTGATATCGCAGTTCGTCCCGGTTATTGGCACCTACATTGCCGGGGCGCTGCCCGTGATCATCGGGCTGTTGGATCAGCCGTCCACAGGGCTGGCTATCTTGATCGCCATTGTGGTGTACCAGCAGGTGGAGAACTACCTGCTCCAGCCCAAGGTGACCGCCCACACTATGGAGATACACGTGACGGTGGCCTTCGGCTCGGTAATCGTTGGAAGCCTCCTGCTCGGAGCAGTGGGGGCAGTGTTGGCCCTACCCGCCGCCGCCACCATCCAGGCCTTCTTGTCCAGCTACCTCGAGCGCCATGAGGTCGTGCAGGAGCTCGAGGACGCCGAAGCGGCCCAGCATCCGGACCGCGAGCCCCTAGGGGATCGCATCCGCCACCTGATGGACCGGGTGTTCACTCCCAAATGACGGGTTAGCCCCGGTCAGGAGCAGGCGGCGAGGGCGGCGTCGTAGTCGGGCTCGGTGGCGATGGCGTCTACCAACTCGGTGTGGGCCACGGTGCCGTCGGGGGCGATGACTACTACTGCTCGGGCGGTGAGGCCGGACAGGGGGCCGTCGACCATCTCCACGCCGTAGTCGTCCAAGAATTCGCGATTGCGGAAAATGGAGCCGATGGTCACGTTCTCGATGCCCTCGGCGCCGCAGAACCGGGACCCGGCGAAGGGCAAGTCCATGGAAGCGCAGACCACGGTTGTGTTGTCGAGGCTGGCGGCTCGCTCGTTGAAGGCGCGCACGCTGGCCTGGCACACCCCGGTGTCGATGCTGGGGAATATGTTGAGCACTACGCTGCGGCCGGCCAGGCCCTCCAGCGTGACTGGGGCCAAATCGCCCCCGGTCAGCGTGAATGCCGGCGCCGCCGACCCCACTGCTGGGAGGTCGCCGCCGGTGTTGATTGTCGAGTCTCCGAATGTGGTCTGTCCCATAGCCGTTTTGTACCACTCCCGCGGCTTGTTTCTGCTGCCGGAGAGCGAATCCTCTTGGTTAGATGAGTTTGAGTTGCTTGGCGCGGGCGAGGTTTTGTCGGGCGGTGAGGAGGTGGGCGTGGTCGATGAGCCGGCCTTCGTAGCGGAAGGCGCCGATGCCTTGGGCTTCGTGCTCTTCGACAGCGGCGATGAGGCGGTGCCAGGCGTCGATCTCGGTGGGGGCGGGAGAGAAGATCTGGTTGACGATCGGGATGTGGGTGGGATGGATGATCATCATGCCCTCGTAGCCGAGTTGACGGGTTTGCTGGGCAAACCCGGTGAGGCCATCGAGGTCGTCCACGGTGCCCCAGAGTCCTGACAGTGGGTTGGGCACTCCGGCCGACCGCACATCGATGAGCACTTTTTGGCGCAGATACAGGGTTTCAGTGCCTTCGGGAGTCCACTGGAAGCCCACAGAGCGGCCCAAATCACCATGGCGACCGGTGGCGCCTCCCATGTAGGCCACCCGATCAGAGGCGATGGCCAGCTCATAAGCCAGGCGCACGGCCGATGCGGTCTCCACCAGTGGCATGATCCGGATCTCGGTGCCCTCCAGGGCGGCATCGGCGACGGCAACCTCACCCGGGTCAACGACCTGGGGCAGCATCACCGCGGTAAGCGAAGGGTGAAGGCAGGCTTCCAGATCGGGCGCGAAGTCGGCCGTACCCACCGCCGACACCCGGACGAACACCGCCGGTTGATCCGGGGTGTGGCCGTCCAGTGCTTGGCGGACGCAGGATCGGGCTTCTGCGGCCGCCCCGCGGGGTATAGCGCTTTCTAGGTCGAACACCACCCCGTCGGCCTCTGAGGCCAGCGCCTTTTGCATTCGATCGGGCCGGTTGGCGGGAACGAACAACAGACTGCGAATCGGTGGCGGATCAGGCAGCATGGGCCGGGTCAGATCCCCTCGGCCTCTACCTCTTCGCGGCTGACGCCCAACACGAACAGCACGGCGTCGAGGTAGGGGACGCTCACCGCGGTCTCCACGGCCTGGCGGACCTTGGGCTTGGCATTGAAGGCGATGCCCAGCCCGGCCGCGGTGAGCATGTCGATATCGTTGGCGCCGTCGCCCACCGCGACCACCTGCTCGGAAGACACCCCCTCGGCGGCGGCGATCTCGTGGAGAATCTCAGCTTTGCGGCCCCGGTCCACGATCGGACCCTCCAAGTTCCCGGTGAGCTTGCCGTCGACCATTTCCAGCGTGTTGGCATAGGCGTAGTCGAGATCGAAATCCCTCTTCAGCCGATTGCAGAACCGGGTGAAGCCGCCGCTCACGATGGCAATGGTGAAACCCAGCCGTTGAAGGGTGGTGAGGAAAGTGCGGGCGCCAGGGGTGAGAGTGACCTGATCCCACACCCGCTCCAAGGCTGGCTCGTCCAACCCGGCTAGGAGGCGAACCCGGTCTCGCAGGGCGGTCTCGAAGTCGATCTCCCCCCGCATGGCCTGCTCAGTCAGCTTCTGACACACCTCCACACAACCCGCCTCGGCGGCCAGCAGGTCGATCATCTCATCCTGAATGAGGGTGGAGTCCACATCGAGCAGGGCTACCCGCTTGGCCCGCCGGGCCAGACCCTCCCGCTGGACGGCCACATCGAATTCGGGGTTGGCCCCGGCTACTGATAGGAGGTTGCGCCGAATGGCGTCAGCGTCGCCTCCCTCCACGAGCAATTCGTAGCTGTAGATGGGATAACGGGATAGGCGCACGATGCGGTTGATGTTGCCGCCTCCCTCGGCGATGGCTGTGGCGGTGGTGGCCAACATCGCCGGGGTCAGCTCCCGGCCCAGCACAGTGACGGCGTAGGCGCCGCTATGGGCGGTGGGGGTGGGATCGACCACGTCGAACTCCACGGTGACTTTCTGCTCCCAGCCGAACAGCAGCAGGTCTTTGAGCAGGTCTTGACCGCGAGGAACCTCCATCACGATGCCCAGGGTGAGCTGGCGGCGGATGACCACCTGCTCCACGTCTTGGATTTGGGCCCCGCCGGCGGTCAGCACGTTGAGCAGGGCTGCGAACAGCCCGGGGCGGTCGGGTCCGGAGACCCGGAGCAGGATTACCTGGAAGGCCACACCACTATGAGTCGGTCAGCCGTCCGGGCCGAAACTCAGCCGTGCTGGAGCTTGATCTCGATGTCGACGCCCGCGGGCAGGTCCAGCCTCTGGAGGGAGTCCACGGTCTTGGGACCGGGATCCACGATGTCGAGCAAGCGCTTGTGGATGCGGATCTCGAAGTGCTCGCGGCTGTCTTTGTCCTTGTGGGGTGACCGGATCACGGTGAAGCGGTGCTTTTCGGTGGGCAGCGGAACAGGTCCCCGCAGATCGGCCTGAGTGCGCTTGACCGTCTCCACGATCTTCTTCGTGGACTGGTCGATGATCTCGTGATCGTAGGCCTTCAGCCGAATGCGGATCTTCTGTCCTGCCGCCATGAGAGCTACTTGACGATCTTGGTGACGGTGCCCGCACCCACGGTGCGGCCACCCTCGCGGATGGCGAAGCGCAGTCCCTCGTCCATGGCAATGGGGGCGATCAAGTCCACGACCATCTCCGTGTTGTCACCGGGCATGCACATCTCGGTGCCCTCGGGCAGGGCGATGGTGCCGGTGACGTCGGTGGTGCGGAAGTAGAACTGGGGCCGGTAGTTGCTGAAGAACGGCTTGTGGCGCCCGCCCTCTTCCTTGGTCAGCACGTAGACCTGGGCTTCGAAGTTGGTGTGGGGGGTGATGGAGCCGGGCTTGGCCAGCACCTGGCCCCTCTGGACCTCGTCCTTGTCGGTGCCCCGCAGCAGGGCGCCGATGTTGTCGCCGGCGCGGCCCTCGTCAAGCAGCTTGCGGAACATCTCCACTCCGGTACACACCGTCTCCTCGGTGTCCCGGATGCCGACTATCTCCACCTTGTCGCCGGTGTTGACGATGCCCTGCTCCACCCGACCGGTGACCACAGTGCCCCGTCCGGTGATGGAGAACACGTCCTCGATGGGCATCAGGAAGGGCTTGTCCACATCCCGCTCGGGCTCCTCGATGTAGGAATCCACCTGCTCCATCAGATCGATCACCTGCTGGGCGGCGTCGGCGTCGCCGTCGAGGGCTTTGAGCGCTGACACCGGCATCACCGGGATGTCGTCGCCGGGGAAGTCGTACTCGTTGAGCAGCTCCCTCACCTCGAGCTCCACCAGCGCCAGCAGCTCGTCGTCGTCGACCATGTCGACCTTGTTCAGGGCTACCACGATGGCGGGCACGCCCACCTGGCGGGCCAGCAGCACGTGCTCCCGGGTCTGGGGCATGGGGCCGTCGGCAGCCGACACCACCAAGATGGCGCCGTCCACCTGGGCCGCGCCGGTGATCATGTTCTTGATGTAGTCGGCGTGGCCGGGCATATCGACGTGGGCGTAGTGGCGATTGGAGGTCTCGTACTCCACGTGGGCCACGTTGATCGTGATGCCCCGCTCCCGCTCTTCGGGGGCCTTATCGATGTTGTCGAACTCGGTGAACTGCGTGGTGGTGGGATCGGCCTCCGACAGCACCTTGGTGATCGCCGCGGTCAGGGTGGTCTTGCCGTGGTCGATGTGGCCCATCGTGCCCACGTTCAAGTGCGGCTTGGTGCGCTCGAATGTCTCTTTAGCCATTTTTCATCCTCCGAAAACGGGCTCTTTTGCCCCTGATTATTCGCCCCGAATGCGGGCGACGATCTCCTCTTGCACCTTTACAGGCGCCTGCCGGTAGGTGTCGAACTGCATGGTGTGCGTTGCACGCCCCTGTGTTCGCGACCGGAGTTCGGTAGCGTACCCGAACATTTCCGATAGTGGCACATGGGCCTTGACAATTTGTTCACGGCCCCGCTGCTCCATGCTGTCGATTTTGCCCCGTCGACCGTTCAAATCGCCGATCACATCGCCCATGTACTCCTCGGGAGTCACCACATCGACGGCCATGATCGGTTCCAGCAGGACGGGTTTGGCCTGGCGGGCGGCCTCGCGGAAGGCGGCGGTGGCCGCGATCTTGAAGGCCATATCTGACGAGTCCACATCGTGGTGCTTGCCGTCGGTGAGAGTTACCTTGAGATCGACCACCGGGAAACCGGCCAGAGGCCCGGTGGTCATGGCGTCTTGCATACCGCTGTCCACGGCGGGGATGTACTCCTTGGGGATGCGACCGCCACTGACCTCGCTGGCGAACTCGTAGCCCTTGCCGGGGTCGTTCGGCTCCAGGTTGAAGGTGATCTCGGCGTACTGGCCCGAGCCGCCGGTCTGCTTCTTGTGGGTATAGGTGAACTTGGATACCGCCGCGGAGACTGTCTCCCGGTAGGCCACCTGGGGCTTGCCCACCGAGGCGTCCACGTTGAACTCCCGCAGCATCCGCTCTACCAGCACCTCGAGGTGCAGCTCGCCCATACCGGCGATGAGGGTTTGCGCGGTTTCCTCGTCGGTGCGGACCTGGAAGGTGGGATCCTCCTCGGCCAGGGCCGACATGGCCTTGCCCAGCTTGTCCTGGTCGGCTTTGGTCCGGGGTTCTACCGCCACCTGGATCACCGGGTCGGGGAAGTCCATCTGCTCCAGCTCGATGGGGTGGTTGGGGTGGGTCAGGGTGTCGCCGGTGCGCACGTCCTTGAGCCCGATGCCGGCCACGATGTCGCCGGCCCGGACGATGTCGAGGTCTTCCCGGTCGTTGGCGTGCATCTCCAGGATGCGTCCGATCCGCTCCTTGCGTCCGGTGCGGGGGTTCACCGCCTGGCCGCCTTTCTCCAGCTGGCCGCTGTACACCCGGAAATAGGTGAGCTTGCCCACGTGGGGGTCGCTCATGATCTTGAATGCCAGCGCGCTGAACGGCGCCTCGTCGTCGGTGGGCCGTTCGCACTCCTCCCCCTTGTGGGTGCCCTTGACCGCGGGGACGTCCAGAGGAGAGGGGAGGTACTCGATGATCGCGTCCAGCAGCGGCTGCACGCCCTTGTTCTTGAAGGCCGACCCGCACAGCACCGGCACGATGTCCAGCGACAGGGTGCAGGTTCGCAGCGACGCCCGCAGATCGGCGGGAGTGATCGAGTCCTCGTCTTCGATGTACTTCTCCAACAGGTTCTCGTCGAACTGGGTGAGCAGGTCGATGAGCTCGAGGCGGGCCTCCTCGGCTTTGTCCTTGAGGTCGTCGGGGATCTCGGTGACATCCCAGGTCGCGCCCAAGTCGTCGCCCCGCCACACCAGGCCCTGCATTTCCACCAGGTCGACCACGCCGAGCAGGTCGGCTTCGATCCCGATGGGAAGCTGCACTATGGCGGTATTGGCCCGCAGCCGCTCGGAAATGGTGAGCACGGCGCGCTCGAAGTTGGCGCCGGTGCGGTCGAGCTTGTTGATGAAGCAGATCCGGGGGACGCCGTACTTGTTGGCCTGGCGCCACACCGTTTCCGACTGGGGCTCCACCCCGGCCACACCGTCGAACAGGGCCACCGCGCCGTCCAGCACCCGCAGAGAGCGCTCCACCTCCATGGTGAAATCCACATGGCCGGGGGTGTCGATGATGTTGATCCGGTGCCCGGCCCACTCCGCAGTGGTGGCGGCCGAGGTGATGGTGATGCCTCGCTCTTGCTCTTGCTCCATCCAGTCCATGGTGGCGGCGCCGTCGTGGACCTCCCCGAGCTTGTAGGCCTTGCCGGTGTAGTAGAGGATGCGCTCGGTACACGTGGTCTTGCCCGCGTCAATGTGGGCCATGATGCCAATGTTGCGGGTCTTTTCCAGCGGGTGACGAGACATGTCGCTCAGGGGGTAAAGCCGCTTACCAGCGGTAATGGGCGAAGGCCCGGTTCGACTCTGCCATCTTGTGCAAGTCGTCGCGCCGCTTTACCGACGCACCCAGGCCATTGGAGGCATCCAGGATTTCGTTGGCCAACCGATCCATCATCGTGCGTTCACGCCGCTCTCGGGCGTGGTTGACGATCCAGCGGATGGCCAGGGTGTTCGCCCGTCGAGGGCGAACGTCCACGGGGACTTGATAGGTGGCGCCGCCGACTCGGCGGCTGCGCACCTCGAGTTGGGGGCGCACGTTGTCCACGGCTCGCTTCAGGGTGCCCAGCGGCTCGGCGCTGGTCTTCTCCTCCACGATGTCGAGTGCGCCGTACACAATTCGCTCTGCGGTGGAGCGCTTGCCCCGTTGCAGGATCTTGTTGACGAATTGGGTGACGAGCAAAGAGTCGTAGACCGGGTCGTTGGGAAGGTCGCGTCGCCCCGCCGGGCCCTTGCGCGGCATGACTAGGCCTCTCCCTCAGTGCCGCAGAAATCGCCGAACACCTTATGCGTCCTTCTTGGCGCCGTAGCGGCTGCGGGCCTGACGGCGGTCGGTGACTCCCGACGTGTCGAGGGTGCCGCGGATGATCTTGTAGCGGACGCCGGGCAGGTCGCGAACTCGACCGCCGCGCACCAGCACGATGGAGTGCTCCTGGAGGTTGTGCCCCTCTCCGGGAATGTAGGCGGTGACCTCCATTCCGCTGGTCAAGCGGACGCGGGCCACTCGCCGGAGTGCGGAGTTCGGCTTTTTCGGGGTTGTTGTGTAAACCCGGGTGCAAACCCCCCGTCGCTGGGGCGCGCCCTTCAGAGCCGGCGTCTTCTCCTTGCGGAATTTGGACTGGCGACCTTTACGCACCAGCTGCTGAATCGTGGGCACAGCACTTCCTAGGGCTGATTGGAACAAGATTGAGGGCGCAGCAAAGGCCGCGCTCCAAGTTTAAGTTTAGGTGCCTATGTTCCCCATCGGCAACACGTCGGCTTCCTCGGCGTCGGCCGATGCGGCCCACTGGGCAAACTGATCTGCCAGGTCAACATCGTCGTCAGCGGAGGTGTAGTACTCCATCGGGGTGTAATCGGGAGCATGGGTGGCGATCTCCCGGTACATCTCCATGCCGGTCCCGGCGGGGATCAGCTTGCCGATGATGATGTTCTCCTTGAGGCCGATGAGACCGTCTTGACGAGACTCGATGGCCGCCTCGGTCAGCACTCGAGTGGTCTCCTGGAACGACGCGGCCGATAGCCAGGAGTCGGTGGCCAGGGAGGCCTTGGTGATCCCCATCAGCTCAGGCCGCCCCTCAGCGGGGCGCTTGCCCTCTTGGGCCAGGGTGCGATTCACGTTGGTGAACACCTGGGAGTCCACCCGTTCGCCGGGCAGGAAATCGGAGTCTCCCGGTTCCTGGATAGCCACTCGACGGGTCATCTGGCGGACGATCAGCTCGATGTGCTTGTCGTGGATGGAAACGCCTTGGTCCCGGTACACCCGCTGCACCTCGTCTACCAGGTATTGCTGGGTTTCCCGCACCCCGCGGATCTCGAGGAGCTCCTTGGGGTCGCGCGGCCCGTCGGCTTGGGCGACCGGATCGCCGGCCGACACTTCTTGGCCCTCGACCACCGCCAGCTTCCAGGCCGGGTCGATCACGACGGACCACTCGGCGCCGTCGTCGCCCACCACGGCGAGCCGGCTGGCCTTGCCGTCCTCCTCGTTGATGCGGACCACGCCGGAAATCCGGGTCAGCTCGGCCTTGCCCTTGGGGGTGCGGGCCTCGAACAGCTCCACCACCCGGGGCAGACCGCCGGCGATGTCCTTGCCGGCCACGCCGCCGGTGTGGAAGGTCCGCATGGTGAGCTGGGTACCCGGCTCACCGATGGACTGGGCGGCGATCACGCCGACGGCCTCGCCCACCTCAATGGGCTGGCCGGTGGCCAGGGAGAGCCCGTAGGAGGCGCGGCTGATCCCCACCTCGGAGTCATCGGTGAGGGGGGACATCACTCGGACCCTCGTCACCGTGGGATCGTCGCGAAGTCGGGCCATCTCCTCGTCGCCGACGATGGAGCCCTGCACCAGCACGGTGCCGTCGTCCAGGGTCACGTCATCAGCCAGCGTGCGGCTGAACAGGCGGGTTTCCAAGTAGGTGCGCTTGCCCGGCTGGTCGGGCATGACGTCCTCGATCCAGATGCCGCGAATCGGCCCTCCGGATTCGATCGGATCACGCTCGTTGATGATGACCTCTTGGGCGACATCGACCAGTCGGCGAGTGAGATAACCGGAGTCCGCGGTGCGCAGCGCCGTGTCCACCAAGCCCTTTCGGGCACCAGGAGTGGCGATGAAGTATTCGAGCATCGCCAGGCCCTCGCGGAAGTTGCTCTTGATGGGACGGGGGATCATGTCGCCGCGGGGGTTGGCCACGAGGCCCCGCATGCCCGCGATCTGGCGGACCTGCATCATGTTGCCCCGGGCGCCGGATCCCACCATCATGTCGATGGGGTTGAACTTCTCAGACTGGAGCACCGCCTCCATGCGCTGACGCACCATCTCGGTGGCCTCAGTCCATATCTCAACCTCTTTCTGGCGGCGCTCACCGTCGGTGATGATGCCCCGTCGGAACTGGTTTTCGACCTTGTCGGCTTCTTTCTCGTAGCGGTCCAGGATGTTCTTCTTGTCGTGGGGGACTTTGATGTCGTCCACCGACACGGTGAGCCCAGACTGGCTGGCGTACTCGAAGCTCAGGTTCTTCAGAGCATCGAGGCTGCTGGCCACAACCTCCTTGGTGTACTGCTGGGCCAGCTTGTCCACGATTGTGGTGATGTCCCGCTTGGTGGCCACCCGGTTCACATAGGGGAAGTCGTCGGGCAGCGTGCTGTTGAACAGCACCCGGCCCACCGTGGTGGGCGTGTAAGTGGCCGCGTCGCCGTTGGCCGGGGTTTCCACCAGCTCGGGGATGCGGTACTCGATGCGGGCGTGAAGCGCGACCTCGCCGCCTTCGTAGGCCCGCTCGATCTGGTGCTGGTGGCGGAAAACCCGCCCCTCGCCCAGCGCGCCCTCCACTTCCTCAGTGAGGTAGTAGGCCCCGATGATCATGTCCTGGCCGGGTGTGACCAGAGGACGGCCGTGGGCGGGGCTCAGCACGTTGTTGGCCGAGAGCATCAGCACTCGGGCCTCGGCCTGGGCCTGGGCCGACAGCGGCAGGTGAACTGCCATCTGGTCGCCGTCGAAGTCGGCATTGAAGGCGGTGCACACCAGCGGGTGGATCTGGATGGCCTTGCCTTCCACCAGCACGGGCTCGAACGCCTGGATGCCGAGGCGGTGCAGGGTGGGGGCCCGGTTCAGCAGCACAGGATGTTCTTGGATGACCTCGTCGAGCACGTCCCACACCTGGGGACGGCGGCGCTCAACCATCCGCTTGGCCGACTTGATGTTCTGGGCCAGGTCTTCTTCTACCAGCTTCTTCATGACGAAGGGCTTGAACAGCTCCAAGGCCATGAGCTTGGGCAGGCCGCACTGGTGCAGCTTGAGGGTGGGGCCGACCACGATGACCGAACGGCCGGAGTAGTCAACCCGCTTGCCCAAGAGGTTCTGGCGGAACCGGCCCTGCTTGCCCTTGAGCATGTCTGACAGCGACTTGAGGGGCCGGTTGCCCGGACCGGTCACCGGACGTCCCCGGCGGCCGTTGTCGAACAGGGCGTCGACGGCCTCCTGGAGCATCCGCTTTTCGTTGTTGACGATGATCTCGGGGGCCCCGAGGTCGAGCAGGCGCTTGAGCCGGTTGTTCCGGTTGATGACCCGCCGGTAGAGGTCGTTCAGGTCTGAGGTGGCAAAGCGGCCGCCGTCCAGCTGCACCATGGGGCGCAGTTCGGGGGGGATAACGGGGACGGCGTCCAGGATCATGGCCCGGGGGTCGTTGATGCGCCGGCCGTGTTGGTCGCGCCGATTGAACGCCGACACGATCTTCAACCGCTTGATGGCCTTCTGCTCGCGCTGCTGGGACAGCTTCTTCTGGCCCTCGGGGGGGTCGAGCTGCTCCCGGAGCTTGCGCTCCTCCTCGTCGAGATCGACGCTGTCGATGAGGGTGGCGATGACCGCCGCACCCATGCCGCCGGAGAACAGCTCGCCGTAGCGATCTTCCATCTCCCGCCACAGTTCTTCGTCCTCGATGATCTTGCGGGGGAACAGGCTGGAGAACTCCTCGAAAGCCCGCTCGACCATCTCGATTTCCTCGGCGTACTCCTCTTCCAGGGCTAGCAGGTCTTTCTCGGCCGCCTTCTGCCGCTTGTCCAGATCCCTGGCATCGGAGGTCTCCACCTCGGCGAGCTCGGCCTCCAGCTCGGCCATGCGCTCATCGCGCCGCTCTTGATGCTCCTCGCGGATGGCCTGAATTTCCTCGTGCATTTCCCGCTCGAGTTCGGGAAGCCGCTTGTGGCGCTCCTCCTCGTCCACCTCGGTAACCAGATTGGCCGCGAAGTAGATGACTTTCTCGAGCTGCTTGGCCTTCAACTCCTCCTTGGGCTCGGTGCCCATGAGCAGATAGGCCAGCCACGACCTCGTACCCCGCAGATACCAGATGTGCACCGCGGGAGCGGCGAGCTCGATGTGGCCCATCCGATCGCGGCGCACCTTGGAGCGGGTCACCTCCACGCCGCACCGCTCGCAGATGATGCCCTTGAAGCGGATGCGCTTGTATTTGCCGCAGTAGCACTCCCAGTCTTTGGTGGGCCCGAAGATCTTCTCGCAGAACAGGCCGTCCTTTTCGGGGCGAAGCGTGCGGTAGTTGATGGTCTCGGGCTTCTTCACCTCGCCGTTGGACCATGTCCGAATGGCATCGGCGGTGGCCAGCCCGATGGAGAGCTGGTCGAATGCGTTGACGTCCAACATCTAGAAGCTCCTCCCGATGACACGGCGCTCGTCTTCGTCGTCAGATCCCCGCTCGGGGCGTGAGATGTCGATGCCCAGCTCCTCGGAGGTGCGGAAGGCATCGTCGTCCAGCTCGGTGATCTCCACCTGCTGGCCGGCGGTGTCCCTGACCTCCACGTTCAGGCACAGGGCCTGCATTTCCTTGATGAGCACTTTGAAGCTCTCCGGAATGCCCGGCTCGGGGATGTTGTCGCCCTTGACGATGGCCTCGTACACCCGCACTCGGCCGAGGACGTCGTCGGACTTGATGGTGAGCAGCTCTTGGAGGCAGTAGGCCGCGCCATAGGCCTCCAGCGCCCAGACTTCCATCTCGCCGAAGCGCTGGCCGCCGAATTGGGCCTTGCCGCCCAGCGGCTGCTGGGTGATCATCGAATAGGGGCCGGTGGAGCGAGCATGGATCTTGTCGTCCACCAAGTGGGCCAGCTTCAGCATGTACATGTAGCCGACCATGATCCGGTTGTCGTAGGGCTCGCCGGTGCGGCCGTTGTAGAGCACAGCCTTGCCGTCTTCGCCGATCAGGCGTTCGCCATCCACGGTCTCGGGTTTGATGCTGGCCAGGAGCTTCTGGATGGTGGGGTGCTGGCCAGAGTGTCCGGCCTCGTCCCAATGGGCGCCGTCGAACACCGGAGTCGAGACCAGCGTGGAGGCCCGGGTGGTGGGACGGGTCTTGCGGCCGTCGCCCCGCTCGGGCTCGTGGCCCACGGTGCCGTTGATGTCCCAGCCCCAGCGGGCGGCGTAGCCCAAGTGGGCTTCCAGCACCTGGCCCACGTTCATCCGAGAGGGAACTCCCAGCGGATTCAAGATGATGTCCACCGGGGTTCCGTCGGCGAGATGGGGCATGTCCTCCATCGGGAGGATCTTGGAGATGACGCCCTTGTTGCCGTGCCGTCCGGCCAGCTTGTCGCCCACCGAGATCTTCCGCTTCTGGGCCACGTACACCCGAACCAGTTGGTTGACTCCGGGTGGCAGCTCATCGCCGGCGAACCGGTTGAACTTCTTGACGTCGATGACCTTGCCGTTCTCACCGTGGGGAACCTTGAGGCTGGTGTCTCGCACCTCTCGGGCCTTCTCGCCGAAGATGGCCCGCAACAGGCGCTCTTCAGGGGTCAGCTCGGTCTCGCCCTTTGGGGTGACCTTGCCCACCAGCACATCGCCGGGACCTACCTCGGCTCCGGGGCGGATGATCCCCTCCTCGTCGAGGTCGGCCAGGATCTCCTCCGACAGGTTGGGGATGTCGCGGGTGATCTCTTCGGGGCCGAGCTTGGTGTCGCGGGCATCGATCTCGTGCTCGTGGATGTGGATAGAGGTGAGCACGTCGTCGCGCACCAGTCGGTCGCTCAGGATGATGGCATCCTCGAAGTTGTAGCCCTCCCAGGCCATGAAGGCCACCAGCAGGTTCTTGCCCAGGGCCATCTCGCCGTGGTCGGTGGACGGGCCGTCGGCCAGGATGTCGCCTTTGCGGAACCGGCCGCCCACCTGCAACAGCGCCTTTTGGTTGATGCAGGTGTCCTGGTTGGACCGCTCGAACTTCATGAGCTTGTAGGTGGTGGAACCGGAGCTCTTGTAGTCGACCGTGATGCTGTTGCCGGCGATATCGGTGAGAGTGCCGTCTTCTTTGGCGATGATCATGTCGGCTGCGTCGCGGGCGGCCTTGCCCTCGATGCCGGTTCCCACATACGGCGCCTCGGGCCGGACCAAAGGTACGGCCTGGCGCTGCATGTTGGCGCCCATGAGGGCGCGGTTGGCGTCGTCGTGCTCGAGGAAGGGGATGAGCGCGGTGGCGACCGAGACGATCTGCTTGGGGGAGACGTCCATGAGCTGGACCTCGTCGGGGGGCACCGAGGAAATCTCGGTGGTGGCCCCGAAGAACACCTCCTGCTCCAGCTGGGCCTGCAAGCCCTTCATGGTGGCCGCTTGGGGAGAACGCCGGACCAGCACCCGATCATTCACGAACCGGTTCTGGCTGTCGAGGGGGGCGTTGGCCTGGGCCACCACATACTCCTCCTCGTCATCGGCGGCCAGCCAGATGATGTCGTCGGTGACTTGGCCGTTGACCACCTTGCGGTAGGGGGACTCGATGAACCCGAATTCGTTGACCCGGCCATAGGAGGCCAGGGCGCCGATCAAACCGATGTTGGGGCCCTCGGGAGTCTCAATGGGGCACATCCGGCCGTAGTGGGAGAAGTGGACATCGCGCACTTCGAACCCGGCCCGCTCCCGGGACAGGCCGCCCGGGCCTAGCGCCGAGAGACGGCGGCGATGGGTGAGACCCGATAGCGGGTTCACCTGGTCCATGAACTGGGAGAGCTGGCTGGTGCCGAAAAACTCTTTGATGGCCGCGGCCACCGGGCGGTTGTTGATGAGGGACGTGGGGGTGATGGCCTCCACGTCTTGAGTGGTCATGCGCTCGCGCACCACTCGCTCCATGCGGGACAGGCCGATGCGCACTTGGTTCTGGATCAGCTCGCCCACCGAGCGGATGCGGCGATTTGCGAAGTGGTCCTGGTCGTCGAGGCGGTAGCCCGGCTCGAACTTCACCAGGTGCAGGAGGTAGGTGCAGGTGGCCAGCACCTCGGCGGGGGAGAGTACCGGCTGGTCGGCCTCAGGACGCTCGAGCGTCAGGCCGAACAGCTCTTCGATGCGGTCCAGCTCGGGACCCAGTTTGCGGTCGAGCTTGTAGCGGCCCACTCGGGACAGGTCATAGCGGCGGCTCTCGAAGAAGGCATTGCGGAAGTAATTGCGGGCTGCCTCCACCGATTGGGGCTCGCCGGGACGGGCCCGCTTGTAGATCTCCAGGAGGGCGTCGTCTTGGGTGACGTGCTGGAGCTTGTCGCTCTCCCACTGGTCGGCCAGGAAGTCGAAGTGGGCCACGAAGCGATCCAGGAAGCCGGGAGCGCCCTCCTCGTCGTACCCCAAGGCCCGCAGCAGCGTGAACAGGCTCATGCGGCGCTTGCGGGCCACCCGGGCGCCGGCCGTGGGGTTGCGGCCCGGCTTGTGCTCGACGTCGAACTCGATCCACTCGCCCCGGTAGGGGTGGATGGTGCCGGTGACGAGCTGGTGCTTGCTCAGGTTGCGAAGCCGGAACCGCTCGCCGGGCTGGAAGATCACGCCGGGGGAGCGCACGAGCTGGGAGACCACCACCCGCTCGGTGCCGTTGACGATGAACGTGCCCTTGTCGGTCATCACCGGGAAGTCGCCCAAGAACACGATCTGCTCGATGATCTCGCCGGTGTTCCGGTTGGAGAACCGGGCCTGCACCAGGATGGGTGCCGAGTAGGTCATGTCCTTCTCTTTGCACTCTTCCACCGTGGTGCCCCAGCGGGGGCCGGGGTTCAGGTCTTCATCGTCGGGGTCGAACTCCAACTCGAGCTGAAGGGTCTCCGAGAAGTCTTTGATGGGGCTGATGTCGCGGAAGGCATCGGCCAAGCCCTGCCGGATGAACCATTGGAATGAGTCCTTCTGAACCGCGATGAGATCGGGCAGGGGAAGAACATCCTCCAGGTTTCCGAAGGAGTAGCGGTCGCGGGTCGCCGTTCGGGGGGCCAAGGTGAGCTCCTGAGGTGGTGTGGTGGATGGGCAACGCCGGTATGCTGCCTGAATCCCTGAACGTCAACGGGACGACGGAATCCCGTAAACGCGGCCGCGACAAGGGAGAAGGCGTGGCCGGGGAGACGAGCGAGCGGGTATCAAGGAATGATACGCGGCGCGGGCATGGTTTACAAGCCAAGCCCGACATGATTTTTGCTGGTGACTGGGCTGTTGGCGAGCTACTTGAGCTCGACAGCCCCACCTGCGGCTTCGATGAGTTCCTTGGCCTTTTCGGCGTCCTCCTTGGAGGCCTTCTCCAAGACGGGCTTGGGGGCGTTGTCCACCAGCTCTTTGGCGTCTTTGAGGCCCAGGTTGGTGAGGGTGCGCACCTCTTTGATGACCTGGATCTTCTTTTCGCCCGCGCTGGTCAGGACCACGTCGAATTCGTTCTGCTCCTCAGCAGCGCCTCCGCCGTCTCCGCCGTCGGCGGCGCCCGGGGCCATCATCATGGGCATGGCTGCGGCAGGGGCCGCCGCCTCTACGTTGAAGCGCTCTTTGAAGGCTTCTTTGAGCTCGGAGAGCTCGAGCACGGTCATGGACCCGATGGAGTCCAGAATCTCGTCAACTTTGGACATGGCTGTTTCTCATTCCTTTGTCAGTGGTTAGTGGTTATCGATCGTTTGCGCTGGCGTGATTGAGCGGGGTCATGCGCCGCCGCCCTTCTCGCTCAGCGACTCCAGCAGTCCGGCCGTCTCGACCAGCGGGGCGTCCAGGAGGCCTGCCATCTCCACCAGCGGCGCTTCCAGCAGCCCGGCCATCTCGGTCAAGGGGGCTTCCAGCAGCCCGACGATCTCAGCCAGAATCTCGTCTCGGGTGCCCAGTTTGGACAGGGCGCTCACCTCGTCGGATGAGAGCACCTGACCGTCGAGCACCCCTCCCTTGATCGACAGGAAGCTGGAGTCTTCGGCGTACTGGCACAGGGCCTTGGCCAACGACACCGCGTCGCCGGGGGTGCCGTCTTCTCGGTTGCCGACGAAAGCCAGCGCAGTGGGGCCCACCAGCATCTCGTCCAAGTCGAGGTTCAGCTCGCGGGCCGCGAAACGGGTGAGGGTGTTCTTGTACACCTTGTATTCGCCGCCGGCCTCGCGCAGCTGGCGGCGCAGATCGGCCAAGGCCGGCACGTCAAGGCCGCGGTAGTCGGTGAGGACCACCGCCTCGGTGGAGGAGATGCGGTCGCGCACCTCGTCCACGACAGCCACTTTCTCGGGGCGGGGATTTTCCATCAGCTTGCTGAACCTTCCGCAAAAACCAGCAATGGGGCGCCGCTAACGTGCGAACGCCCCACGAGTTTCGGGAGGGTTCACCTCGTCAGGCCGGCCAACGACTCGGTGGGAACCGAGTGTCAGCCGATTAAGCGGTGCGGGGCACTGCGCCTGATGTCTGCGGCAAATCGATTATTTGTGAGCGACAAAAGGTACCAAATCAGTTGCTGGCGCCCAAGTCGGCGGGATCCAGCCGGACGCTGGGTCCCATGGTGGAGGAGATGGCGACCTTGCGTATATATCGGCCCTTGAGGGCTGCGGGCTTGGCCCGATTGATCTCCTCCATGACGGCGCGGATGTTGGCCACCAAGGCATCGGCCTCGAAGCTGACCTTGCCCACCGGAACGTGGACATTGCCCTGGCGGTCGGTGCGGTATTCCACCTTGCCGCTCTTGAACTCGCCCACTGCCTTGGCCACGTCGTCGGTAACCGTGCCGGTCTTCGGGTTGGGCATGAGACCTCGTGGGCCCAGGACCTTTCCAAGCCTTCCCACCACCGGCATCATGTCGGGGGTGGCGATGGCCACGTCGAAGTCCATCTGGCCGGCCTGTACCTGCTCGGCGAGATCGTCGGCGCCCACCACGTCGGCCCCGGCCTCGCTGGCCTGCGCAGCCGCTTCGCCCTGGGCGAACACCGCCACCCGGACGTCGGTGCCGGTGCCCGAGGGCAGGCTGACTGTTCCCCGGATCATCTGCTCGGCCTTGCGGGGATCAACCCCCAGACGGGCGGCGAGCTCCAAGGTCTCGTCGAATTTTGCCGCGGCCAAGCTCTTCACCAGCTCGACACCCTCTTGGGCGGTGTGCGGGTGTTGCTTGTCGTAGCGCTGGGCGGCATCGCTGTACCGCTTGCCATTCTTCGCCATGTCGGATCCCTTTCCTACTCCACCGTGATGCCCATGCTGCGGGCAGTTCCAGCCACTTGCAGCTTGGCTTGCTCGAGGTCGTCGGTGTTGAGGTCGGGCATCTTGATCTTGGCGATCTCCGCACACTGGGCGTCGGTGATGGTGCCGACCAATTCGCGGCCCGGCTCCATTGATCCTTTTTCCAGACTGGCCGCCTCGCGAATCAAAAACGAGGTGGGCGGGGTCTTGGTTATGAAGGTGAACGTCCGGTCTTCGTAGATGGTGATCTCCACCGGGATGATCTGGCCCCGCTTGTCCTCGGTCTTGGCGTTGTAGTCCCGGCAGAAGTCCATGATGGCCACGCCGTGGGGGCCGAGCGCAGTGCCCACCGGGGGTGCCGGGGTGGCCTGGCCGGCCGGAATCTGGATTTTGATGGTGGTGGCTACCTTCTTTTGAGCCATGACTGTGCCCCTTCTGGCTAGGTCGTCTGCTGCTTGGCGACTTGAGAGAGCTTGAATCTTCTTACAATTTGGCCACTTGGGAGAACTCAAGCTCGACGGGGGTCTCCCGGCCGAAGATGTTGACCAACACCTTCACCTTGAGCTGGTCCTCGTTGATCTCGGCCACCTCACCGGAGAAGTCGGCGAATGGACCTTCTTTGACCCGGATGGTCTCGCCCACCTCGTAGAGAAGGCGGGGCTTGGTGCGGCGGACAGTCTGCTCGCCGTCGGTCTTGACCTGGAGGAAGTTCTCCACGTCCTTGCGCTTGAGGGCAGAGGGCTTGCTGCCCCGGCGACCATGGCCCACAAAGCCGGTCACGCCGGGAGTGTTGCGGATCACATCCCAGGAGATGTCGTTCATCTCGGCTCGGACCAGCAGATAGCCGGGGAACATCTTCTTCTTGGTGGTGACCTTCTTGCCGGCCTTGAACTCCACCACGTCTTCCATGGGGATGACGGTTTCGTGAATGTGGCTCTCCATGTCCATGGTCTTGCGGCGGGCTTCGATGTTCTGCTGGACCTTGTTCTCATAGCCCGACTGGGTATGGACCACATACCACTTCCCGGGCATGTCGTAGGGGCTGATGGTTTCGACTTCTTCTTCGGCCTTCTCATAGACCAGGTCTTCGGCGTCGATTACCTCGGCTGCATCTTCTGGCAGGGCAGCATCGTCAAGAAAACTGTCGCCAACTGGGTCGGGGACCTCGGGTTCGGGTTGGGTGCCCGGCCCGGTGGGCAGCAATGCGGCCGCGGCCTCAGCGGGGTCAACCGGCGTGGCGGCGTCGACCGTCTCGGACTCCGAGTCGGGCGCATCGGCGGTGGTGGTGGGGAAGAGGTCAGTCATTTCGGTTTCGTCTACCTCGGGACTCATCGATCGAACAACTTCAAGATGGCTTCGCTGAAGCCCCAGTCGAGCAGGCCGATGGCCGTGGTGAGCAGCACCAGCACCACCAGCACCACGATGGAGTAGTTGACGACTTCCTCGCGCCGGGGCCACGACACCTTGCGGAGTTCACCGCGCACCTCGCGCAGGAACTGGGCCGGTCCTACTCGCTCTTCGCCGGGGCGGGGCTGATTACGAGGCTGGCGGCGGTCGCGGACCGGGGTGCCTTCCTCGTCGACAAAGCCCTGCTTCTTGGCGATCCTCTTCTGTTGTCGGTTCAGGTCGGTCATGCTGACTCCAGTGCACCCGGCACTAGGGAGACGGGCTTGCTTGCGCAGGGCAGGAGGGACTCGAACCCCCAACCGCCGGTTTTGGAGACCGGTGCTCTACCAATTGAGCCACTGCCCTTCGTTCGTTAGGGGCAAGACAAGGCTACAGCGCCGGCCGGGGCCATCCCAATACGAAATCGCGCGCCTTACTTCGACAGGAGCAGTCGGAGTTATGGATGCCGATAGAAGTCAACCCAATACGAAATCAAGCGGGAAGGACGACTACCGGCGGACTCGACGGCGGAAGAGGACGGTGATAACCGCCAGGGTGGTGGCGGCCAGGAAGCGCCGGATGAGCTGTCGGCGCCGGTCGTATTGGTCGAGCCGGGCCATGACCTTCCACACCAGGGTGGGGGGCGCCTCGGCTGGGGGACGGTGGTCGAATGACCTGGTGGCGTCATTGATCATGAGGCCGCCTCGTCTTGCTGTCCTTGGTCCGGGAGCGCGGCTTGATCGGCGCCGAACTCAGTTGTGCGTTGCAACACGGTACGAAGCCGCTGACGGGCCCGATGGAGCCGGACCTTGGCCGCAGAGGTGGTGATGCCCAACTCGGCGGCGATCTCACTGTGAGAGAGGTCGTGCAGATCACGAAGCACCACCACCTGGCGCAACCGCTCGGGCAGCGCCCGTATCGCTCGGTCGATGTGGTGGCGCAGGACGGCGGCCTCGGCTCGCAGGCTCGGGTCCTGCTCGGGCCGCAGATCGACGATGGGGACGTCGTCGCTCAGTTCCTCAGTGCGTTGGCGGGTTCGGCGGCTCAAATGGGTGGACGCGCAGTTGCTGGTAATGCGGTACATCCATGTGGAGAAACTGGAGTCGCCCCGGAAGCGGCGAATCGCCCGGTAGGCCCGGACATAGGCGTCTTGCACCACATCGCCCGCGTCCTCCCGGTTGCCGGTGAGCCGATAGGCCAAAGCGTAGATGTCTCGGTAGGTGGCCCGGACCAGCTCGTTGAACGCGTCGCGGTCGCCTCGGCGGGCGGCTTCCACCAGTTCGGCGTCGTCGGGGACGTGCTCGCGAGATGCTGCGGGTTCGATGGAGCCACCCTATCGCTGGCCCGCAGCGGGGCGAAAGGGTGGGTGGTAGCGGCGGCCAGACTCGAACTGGCGACCTCTCGATTATGAGTCGAGCGCTCTTACCGACTGAGCTACGCCGCCCCGGGGCCCTTCAGCGGCTGGATGCCGCACAAATGGCCCTGAGCCTCCTGAGAGAATCGAACTCTCGACCTTTTCCTTACCATGGAAACGCTCTGCCGACTGAGCTAAGGAGGCGGGCTGGGAACTCTATCCCTTTGCGACGCCAATATTGCCACTCTGTGCCAGGGGCGGGAAAGCCAGAATTGGGAGGTGACGAGCGGTACGGTGCAGCCGGTGGCGATTCGAGCAGCGAGGCTGTCTGATGCCGAGGGCATTCGGGAGATCGTCAACTACGAGATCCTCAACCGGACCAGCATTTTCGAGTTGGAGCCTCGAACCGTGGCTGCCCAGCGCACCTGGCTGCAAGACCGCAGCGGGGTTCACGCGGTGCTGGTGGCCACGCCGGATGACGACGATGACACCGTGCTGGGCTTCTCGTCGCTGTCGCCCTTCCATACCCGACCGGCCTACAACACCACGGTGGAGAACTCGGTGTATGTCCACCAGGACCATCGCGGCAAAGGCATCGGCCGAGCGCTTTTGGTGGAGATAATCGGACTGGCCCAAACCCACGGGTTCCACACCGTGATCGCCCGAATATCCGGGGGAAACGAGGCATCGGTCGCCGTCCACCGCTCCGCTGGATTCGAAATAGCCGGTACCGAGCGCGAAGTGGGCCGCAAATTCGGCCGGTGGATAGACGTAACCGTGATGCAGCTCATGCTGCAAGACTGGAAGATCTGACCTAGCCAGATTTCGTTACTGGTCCCGTATCCGGTCAGGCAGCGATCAGTTGTTCAGCGGGCGGCGGGTGGGTTGTGGGGCTGGGTCGTGCTGGGGGTTTGAGGCGATACCGGCCGTTGACGGTGTCGTGTTCGATGGTGTGGTGGTGTTTGTGGACTTTGGTGTGGCAGCGGGGGCACAAAAGCACCAGGTTGGTGATGTCGGTGGGTCCGATTTGGTCCCATGGTTGGATGTGGTGGGCATCGCACACCTGTGGTCGGAGGCCGCAGCCCACGCAGCCCCCGTCTCTCTTGTACAGGGCCAGCTTTTGCGCCTTGGTGACCGCTCTTTGGGCTCTGCCCACATAGGGGGGCTGTCCGTCAGCAGCGAAGATCATCGGAACGATGTCGGCGTCGCAGGCCAAGCGGTGGATCTCGTCTAGGTCGATTGGGGTGCCGTCGATGAGCCCGGCGCTGGTGAGCCGGCCCTCGATGGCGTCGTAGTCGGCGGAGACCACCAACACGGTCTTCTGCGGGCGGATCCCGCAGTCGGGTACGCCCGCGGCGGGGTTGGCGTTGTCAGCGGGCTGTTGGGTTATGAGCGCTACCAAGGCATCCGCGTGGCGCTGCTCGAAGGTGCGGATGGGGTCGAAGGCGATGTCGTCGCCGAGCATCTTGGTGCTCATGGCGCCCAGAGCGGTCTTGACCCGATCACCGGAGATCGGATCAAGCTCAGTGTGCAAAACGACCATGCCGCCAGCTCCGTCGAACACCTTGGCGGATCGGCGGGCCCGCTGGCGTTCGGCCCGGCTCATCCCATCGTCGGCGCGGCGCTGGTCTTCGCGAGCGGCGACAGTCTTCTTGAACTCGTCATGGCCCTGCCAGCCGCCCAAGTCCAACAGCTCTTGTTGGTTTTGTTCGCTCATCGGCGCGCTTGTGCGACTCGGACACCATCCCGGCCTGATCCGCCGAAATGCGACCATCCTGGACCGCGCCAAGAATCTGGGGCATGGCCGCGACATCCCGGGCCGTCCTGGCCAGTTGGCGGGCCCGGTAGGCGCTGATGCCGAATTGGTGACACACCGTGGCAGCCGCACCCGGCCCCTCCAGCTCGCCGTATCGGACAACCAGCCCCATCAGATACCCCTCAGCCCGGCGGCGCAGCAGATCAACCTGTCCCATCAACCCCAACAGCTCCGAAGCGCCCGCCTCAGAGAAATCCGGAAACTCGAAACCCCCATCAACACTGGAATAAGCGCTGCTTGTGCTGGGATTCAACGTAAATTCCATAAATGAAATTATACCGACCTCAGTGACACAATCCCCCTTGAAAATGATCAGAAAATGCAAAAAAGTAGACACGCGCAGCCATTGGGGGTTGGCGGTGTGAACCGCCCTGGTGTGGCCGGAGGGTCTGGATGTCCCCTTGTCCTGATCGCTGTAGGTGCTTCCGGAGGCCCCGGCTAGTTGCTAGCACTTAGTTACATTGAAGTGTTGCTGAGCGGCGTAGTCTCAAGGCATGGATCCGGCTCTTCAGGAACTAAGTGCCTTGTTATCAGAGGCTGCTGTCCGAAACGCCGCTGCCGCTGTGGCGGATCGGATTTCTGCGGCGAAGGCGCGGAAGAGGGACAAGGAGACGATCGCGGCCCTAGAGGACATCGTCAATGAGCTGCTTGCTGACAAGTCCGAATTGGTACGGATCGCTCAGGCTTTCGACGACGAGCTGGTTGCGCAACGGCTGTCAGCGGAAGACGTTAACTTCATCACCGAGAACCTGTTGCCCTTGATCCGGCAACTGATGGAGGCGTCAGGACAGGAAGTGCTTGAGCCACAGGTGCTGGATGCGCTCGAGTCGATTCTTGCGGCCGAGACATTGACGATCATGCAGCTCATCGGCTTCAACTATCGACATGCGATTGGTAAGCCCCTGACTGAGCTCGCAGCAGCGGCGATTGCATCGCGAATGCCTCACGATCAGACGCAGAGCCTGGATCTTCAACAAGCGCTGGTTGAAAGGGATATCGCCCTGGCTGAACTAGCAGGCGACCCCGATGCATGGGCTCGATTCGTGGAACTCAGACCCAGAGGCACCCATTAGCGGGCTGGGTAATTTTCTGCTGTGTGGGCCGGGGAGGATTTGAACCTCCGAAGGCTATGCCGACGGGTTTACAGCCCGTTCCCTTTGGCCGCTCGGGCACCGACCCAACGAGGGACAACCCTACCGGCCCGCGAGGCGGCGGCCCTACTTGTTTCGGGTGTGATTCCAGGATCGAAGACGTTTAGCCGCGGCCGAGACCCACGACCGAGAACCATGTCCGTCGTAGCTTGTCCGATTCGAATCTGCCGAGTTGGGCTTGGCGGCGCAGTTCTTCTAATTCAACCCCGGCATCTTGCAGAGTCGCTTCGATCAACACATCAAGCTCCTCGTCGGTGATGTGGTACATCTCTGATTCAGGCACAGATGTCATGGTCGTCTCCCCTTGGCAACGCTGGACGGACTTGGTGCTGGAACAGAAGACAGTTTCTCAGGTTGTCGCCCCGTGCTGGCATGAATATCTCCACTAATCGTGCGGTAGGTTCGGGTGATGCCTACGTTTGATGTTTCTTCTGAGTTGGACATGCAGGAGGTCCGCAATGCGGTGGACCAGGCCGCGAGGGAGATCCACAGTCGCTATGACTTCAAGAACACCGGCAGCGAGGTGGCGCTGGGCGATGGGGTGATCACCCTGCGGTCGTCCAACGAGGATCGGTTGGCCGCAGCCCGTCAAGTGCTGGAGGAGAAGCTAGTGCGGCGCAAAGTGTCGCTGAAGGGGGTGAACTACGGATCGGTGGAAGACGCGGCCGGGGGGACGGTTCGCCAAGAGGCGGCGCTGGCCGCGGGCATCTCGGCCGACAAGGCCCGGGAGCTGAACAAGTTCATCAAGAACCTCGGCATGAAGGGGGTCTCGTCGCAGACCCAGGGCGGCCAGCTTCGGGTGAGCGGCAAGAAGCGGGACATGCTCCAAGAGGTGATCACCGCCCTCAAAGAGGCTGATTTCGCCATCCCCTTGCAGTTTGGCAACTTTCGAGACTGACAGGACGGAATCTACAGCTCTTCATGCTGAGGGTTGTATATCAGCGTGGAAGGGGTTCCCCACGTAAACTCTTTGGCAATTCGCTCCTTGTTGCGTGTCACAATCTCCTCCCAGTCTGCCCTTCTTGGTTGAGCACCTCGCTCGTGGGCAAATATCAGGACGTCCTCAATGAGGATCCTTCCCGACGGGATGTGCATTTTTCCTCGATCCCGACCCGAACCAGCGAACCGAGGGTGTACGTGGGGAAACCAGACGCGGGTGCCCTCACTCGGGTGCCAGTGAAACTCCACCGCCAACTCCCCGCCTAGCAGCACATTGTGGACATAGCCGTCGGTGGAGACTTTGCACTGCCCGTTGATCTGGCGAATCGTGTAGTGGATGAAGAAGGCTATGGCAATGGGTTGTTCAGCAGACGTAAGTGGCACTTCCGCCCCGGAGTTCGCTGTGAGGGTTCCCCGCTCATCGAGTTCCTTCGTGCTTCCGATTACACGGGCGGTGGCGAAGCATGAGACGGCCTCTTGGACCATGTCTCGGAAGTTGCCAAACGCCTCTTTCTCAGCGCGCCCAGCCATCCGGCCGCAAGCCAGCGACGTACATCACCCACGGCTCGTCCCTGTCGAAGTACTCGCCTCTGTCCCAGCGGAGCGCGAATTCCGGACCACTCATGTCCAGATGGCGGCGCGCAGCATTGTCGAACATCTCCCAATGTTCCTCAGCGGATATCAGGTTTGCTTCGACGCTTGTCATCGATCTGTTCCTTCCGGTGCCAACGATAGCCTGCTGGGAGCTGTAACCGGCCATTTAGGGTTTTATGGCCCTAAAACCCTAAATCACACCGATGTGCTCAAAAATTTAGGATTTTATGCCCCTAAAATCCTAACGAAACGCCGTCGGCCTGATTTTTTAGGGTTTTTCTGAGGGATGGAGGTGGCTTAGTACGCCTGGGGTACCCACTCGCCGGCGCGGAGGCGGCGGATGCGCTCCTCGGCGGGGGGGTGGGTGCTGAACAGGCTGCGGAAGTTGGTCCGGCCGGTGAGGGGATTGACGATGTAGTGCGATGCCTGCTCCGCCGGGACGTTGACCGGGATGCGGTGGGAGGCGGCGTTCAGCTTTTCAAGGGCTCGGGCCAGGGGCTCGCCGTCGCCGATGAGCCGGGCGGCGGAGGCGTCGGCTTGGTACTCACGGGTGCGGCTGATGGCCATCTGGAGCAGGCTGGCGGCGATGGGAGCCAAGATGGCGGCCAGGATGACTCCGACCAGTTCCCCAGGGCCGTTGTCGCGGCCTCGGCCGCCGAAGAAGATCATGCCCCACACCGCGATGCGC
Organism: Acidimicrobiia bacterium; assembly: GCA_022826705.1. Lineage (GTDB taxonomy): Bacteria > Actinomycetota > Acidimicrobiia > Acidimicrobiales > Bin134 > Poriferisocius. The sequence continues at coordinate 72,210 of JAJDUJ010000026.1, forward strand.
GACGCGAAGGTGATGGCCATGGCGATTGCCGCGGCCACTGAGCCGATGAGGATATCCCGATTGCGAATATGGGCCAGCTCGTGGGCCAGCACTCCCCGGATCTCGTCCCAACTCAAGTGGTTGATGAGTCCCTCGGTGATGGCCACCGCGGCGTGCTTGGGATTGCGGCCGGTGGCGAAGGCGTTGGGCTGGGGATTGGGGCTCACGTACAGCTTGGGCATCGGTATCTGGGCCTTAGCGGTGAGCTCCTCCATGATGGCGTGGTACTGGGGAAGCTGTTCAGGGGTTACCGGTACGGCCCGGGCTGAGGCGATGGCCAGCTTGTCGCTGAACCAGTACGACCCGCCCACCACGATCACTGCGATGACAATTCCAATGGCCAGTCCGCCGCTGCCGCCCAGCAGTCCGCCGACGGCCACGAACAGCGCCGCCATCAGCACCAGAAGCAGAAATGTCTTGAACGTGTTCATGCCCGGGGCCACTCCTCTTGGATTTGCTAGCAGGTTATCGGAGTGAGGAGACCAATCGGCAATGACCGATAGGGTGCGGCCGCTTGCTCAATAGTCGGGCTCTCGCAGTTCGGCGTAGCCTGCTTCGGCTTCCAGGGTGCGACGCCTCCAGAGCCCGCCCAGCCATACCGCGAATATCGTGAGCACGAAGGGGATCATCAGCACGAACTCTCGCGGCACTCGTTCGGTGATATTGATCTGCGATTGGATTCCGATGGCGTCGGCGAGACCGAAGAACAGCCCGGCGAGGGCCGCGCCGATGGGGTGCCATGCCCCGAAAATGACTGCCACAAAGGCGATGAAGCCTCGCCCGTTGGTCATGTTCTCGGTGAAGTTGCGCAGTGCCCCGACCGACAGTTCCGCCCCGCCGAGAGCACACAGAGCGCCGGAGATGAGCAGTGCCTGAAGTCGCACGATCGATGGATTCACACCCGCAGAGCGGGCCGCGAACGGGTACTCGCCCACCGCGGCAAGCCGCAGTCCGAACCGGCTCCGCCTCAATACAATCCAGGCAACCAGCACGATCAGCGGGGTGATCCACACCAGAATCGAATGCTCCGAGATGATAACCCCGGGGCCTGAAGTGGCCCCGCGCACAGGACGGGGAAGCACAACGTCCGTGAACATGGAGCCGCGTATGTCGAATATGGCCCCGAGAGCGAAGGCCGTACCTCCAAGTCCGATTGAAGTGAGCCCCAGTCCGGCGATGATTACGTTTGCACCGAGGGGGCCGATCACCCACCAATAGACCGCGGAGAGTGCCATGCACACGCCGATGGCGGCAAGGATCCCAAGTTCCACCGATCCGGTGGCGTCACCGACGGCCACGGTTGTGAATGCGCCGGTAATCATGAGTCCCTCGAGCCCCAGGTGGAAGATCCCCGCCCGGAAGGCAAAAACGCCTGCCATGGCGACCAGAACGAGCGGGGCCGCCGAGCGCAGTGTCGTGGCGAGGACCTGTTCCATCAGCCCGCCACCGGTTTTGCAGCGGGCCCGGTCCGCCGTCGCCGCACAGCCCTGAACTTGATGGTGACCAGGAACGCCACCATGCCGTGAAGCAGCACGAGGGCGGGCGGAGGAAGATCCGTCACGATTGGAAGGAACAAGATGGCCGACTGCAAGCCGCCGAAGAAGACCGCGGCCACGACGGTGCCCCAGACGCTCAGCATGCCCACCAGAGCTACTACTACGGCAGTGAAGCCCACTTCAGGTGAGAACCCGGTGACCAGTCGCGCCCCGGGGCCGTAGAGTTCCACCGCGCCAGCAAGGCCGGACAGCGCCCCGGAGAGTGCGAAAGTGCCGAGACCCACACGGCGCACGTCTATGCCCTGCCAGCGGGCCATTGTCGGGTTTCTGCCGACCAGCGTCATCGTCAACCCGAAGCGGGTGCGCTCCAATAGGAGCCAGACCAGCACGGCCACACCGCCGACGAGGAGCAAAGCGGTGACCGACACTCCGGAGCTGTCGGTGATGCGGAACGCTTCGGGTATGCGCTCGCTGGCCGCTGTCTGGCCTGTTCCCGACGGGTTGCGCAAGGGTCCAGCGGTCAGGTACTGGAGCACCAGCGCACCGATGAAGCTCATCATCAGCGTGGTCAGCACCTCGTCAGTACCGAACTGCACGCGTAGGTAGCCAGGAAGCAGCGACCAGGCCATCCCCGCCAGAATTGCTGCGATCATCCCACACATGATCACCAGCGGTACCGGGCCTTCGCGCCAGCCCAAAGAGACGACGAGGGCCGAGCAGGCCCCCACATAGAACTGTCCCTGCCCTCCGATGTTGAAGAATCCCGCCCGGAACCCGATCACCACCCCCAGACCGATGAGCAGCAACGGGATTGTCCAGCGGATTGTTGAGGTTGCGGCACCCGTCGCGGTTATCGACCCTTGGATGATGCCGGACAAGACGGTGCCCACGCGGTAGCCGCTGACCCACAGAATCAAAGCTGTGAGCAGGAACGAGACGACAACCAGCAGAACGGTGGATGCCACGCGTTGCAGGCCACCGGTCATCGGAGTGCCCCTGTCATGGCATCGCCCACCGCTTGACGGTCATAGGGCGCATTGAAGCGCGCCACAATGCTCCCGCCGTACATCACGAAAAGGCGGTCGGAGAGCTCGAACAACTCGTCAAGGTCGGAGGACACCAGCAGGACGCCGGCCCCCGCGTCTCGCAATCCCCGCAACGAGCGACGCACGAAGTTCGTGGCGGAGAAGTCCAGGCCGCGGGTGGGCTGGGCGGCAACAAGCACCTCGAGCCCGGAGGCCAACTCCCTCGACAGCACTAGGCGTTGAACGTTGCCACCAGAAAGGCTCTCGGCGGGTTGTGCGACAGTGTCGTAGCGCACTCGCCAAAGGTCCATCGCCTCGGACGCTTGCCGCTTGTACTGGCGCAGCGAGATCAGCGGGAACTGCCGCCGCCTCCCAATGAGGCGGAGCGCTGATTGGTTCAACCAAAGAGGGGCGCTGCGGCTGATCCCCTCGCTATTGCGGTCGAAGGGCACCAGGCGCAGACCTCGTAGTCGCCTCCGGGCAGGAGGAGCGCGGGTCACCTCTTCTCCGCCTAGAAGCACTGAGCCCTCGGTGACGGCGCTCAGACCTGCGATCACCGAGACGAGGCTTCGCTGACCGTTTCCCTCCACGCCGGCGATTCCCACGATCTCGCGGGCTTCGACGGTGAGGTCGATACTGGCAAGCCCGGGCTCGAAGGCTGATTCCCGGCTTGAGACTCGCACCAGTTCCAACAGCAACTGCTGCTCCGCGTTGGCGGCTGCCTCCACTGCGATGGCCCGGTCGGCATCTGGTGCGGGCCCGACGATGGCATCGCTGAGCTGGCCCTGCGACACCCCGGAAATCTCGCTTGGCCCCAGGACCAGTTTGCCGTCGCGCAGCACGCTTACGGTGTCGGCGACGGCAGCTACCTCCCGCAGCTTGTGCAGCACGATGAGGATCGTCACCCCATCGTCGCGTAAGCCCCGAAGCCGCTCGAACAATGTGTCGGTGGCTGCCGGTGTGAGCAGGGCAGTGGGCTCGTCCAACAGCAGGATTCGCGCCTCGGACGCCAGTGCTCGAACGATCTCAAGCGACTGGCGGGTCTCAACGGGCAGATCCCGGATGCGCGTCGCCAGCACATTCGTGCCGCCGACCTCGGCTACCTCGTTTTGCCAGCGACGGTACAGCTCGGTCCGCCTGTAGACCGAGTGGCTTTCCGGACGGGCGGCGGCCAGCTCCAGTGCCTCCGCCACGGTGAATGAAGGAGGCAGGGAGAAGTGCTGGTGCACCATTGCCAGACCCGCGGACTTGGCGGCGCGTACGTCGCCGGGAGGGATCTGATTGCCTGCTATGCAAACGGTGCCGTTGTCGGGGGCCTGAAGGCCGCCCAATACCTTGGCGAGAGTGGTCTTGCCTGCCCCGTTCTGGCCGACCAGCGCGTGGATGCGGCCCGCGGCAAGGTCGAGGCTGATGTCGTGGAGGGCTTGGACCGTGCCAAATGAGACGCCGAGAGACCGGCAGCGAACCGCCGGTACTTCGGCGGATGCCGGTCCGCTCGGCACCGTCATCAATACGAGGCTATCGGCCTCAGAGTTCGGGGTTGAAGGGAACTTCGAGGGATCCGCTCTTGATCTGCGAGCGAGCCTCTTCGATCTCATCAAGCGTGGCGTTGATGATCTCCACCATCTCCGTCGGGCCGTTGGCGAGGAACTCGGGGCTGATCACCAGGTCCACGCCGCCCTCGGCCACACCGGCGCCGATGTAGCCGGGCGTGTAGTCGTCGCTGAGGGCGTGCTCGACTTGATCGTAGAGAACCTGGGCCCAGTACAGCAGGACGCTGCCGATCACGGCCGGGCTGTCGAAGTAGTTCTCCGAGCCGCCGATCACGTAGCCGCCCTTCTCCTCGGCAGCCTGGATGACGCCGAGGTCGGTGGCCGCGGCGTCGGTCATGATGACTTCCACCCCGCCGTCGTAGAGCGCCGCGCCGAGTTCTCGGCCTTTGGCGGGATCCTCGAAGGAGTCGGCGAACGCCGCCTCTCCCGTTATGGCGGCGTTCTTGGTCTGGGCTGCGGCCACGAAGGCGTTGTAGTCGGCGTTCAGCGGTGGGATCGAAACGCCGCCCACGAACCCCACCTTGCCGGTGGTGTTCAGTGCGCCCGCCAGAATGCCGGCCAAGTAGGTGCCCTTGTAGTAGTCGAATCCAATAGAGACGAGGTTGTCGACGCCTCCCTCGAATCCGAATACATGGATAAAGCGAATGTCAGGGAAGTCCGGCGCTACGGCCACGACGGCATCCTGCATGGGTGGGAAAGTCACCGCGATGATGTCGGTGCCCTGGTTGGCCAGGTTGCGCAGGGTGGTTTCGAAGGTTGACGGATCGGTCACCTCGATGAACGTCGTCTCGGCGCCAAAGTCGGCCTCCACCATCTCGAGGCCTCGCACAAGATCGTCGATGGGACCCAGGTCGCCGGCTTTTTGGTTGGCGACAAGGGCCACCGACGGTGCCTCGGCGGGTTCTGGGGCGGGCGTTGGAGCGACAGTCGGCGCTTCCGTAGGCTCGGGCGCCGGTGCCTGTGTTGGCGCATCAGTTGGCGCGGGTGCGGGTTCGGGGGCGGCAGTGCCTCCGTCGTCATCGTTGCCGCAGGCAGCGGCAACGATGGTGAGGGCCAGCAGGATGGCCGCGAACTTGAGTCGATTTTTCATCAGATTCCTCCCCGCTCATGGCAGTGAGTTCACTTTAGTGCAAATCTTCAATTAATCGAAAGTAAAGATTTTCAATTAATCAAAAATGAGTTCAACGCCCGACCGACCTGGGTGACTCAACGGCCTTCCCAGCGCGGGGCTCGTTTCTCACTGAAGGCCCGGATCCCTTCGTCGCAATCGGACGACGTCAGCACCTCAACCAGCGCCGGAAGGTTGGCCATCCTTGCGTCGGCTGCGGTCATGTGGGGGGTGTGGCGCACAATCTGCTTGATCGCCCGCAGCGACAGGGGGGCGCACGCCAGCAGTTCCTCCAGCCAGCGGTCCACCGCCGTGTCGAGTTCGGCCGCGGGAACGACTTCGTTCAACAAACCCAGAGCGAGCGCCTCGGTGGCGCTGAACCGTTTGCCGGTCAACAGGACTTCCATGGCCCACTTGGCGGGGAGTTGCCGCGCCAGCGACACGATTCCCCCGTCGAGGGGAAGGCGACCGAGGCGGGGCTCCACGAAACCCAACACCGCGTCCTCTGATGCCACCGCCAAGTCACACCCCACCACCAGCTCCAAACCGCCTCCAAGGGCGTAGCCGTTGACCCTGGCCAGCACGGGCACGTCCAGTGAGTCGCGCAGCGGCAAGTGGCCGAAGCCGTCTCGGCGGGGCCGCAGCCAGTAGTCGAGGTCCTTGGCGCCCTCGGCGCGCATGTCGTCGCCGGCGCAGAAGGCGCGGTCACCGGCGCCGGTGAGCACAACTACTCGCACGGAGCGGTCAGCTTCGATGGCTTCCCAGGTTCGCAGCAGTTCGTCTTGGTGGGCCTCGTCGATGGCGTTTAGCCGGTCGGGGCGGTTGATCGTTACCCGGGCGACGTGGTCGGTCACGACTAGATCAATGCTCATGCCAGAACTCCCGCAGTTACGAGCGCCTTCACGCGCTCAGTTTCGATTCCGTAATCCGCCAACGCCTCGGCTGTACCCTCGCCGAGACCCGGTGGGGAGTGCCGCACGGAGGCTGGTGTGTCCGGGAGGTGTACTGGAGAAGCCAGAGAGCGAAGCGGCTCAAGAGCCGGTCTAGGCATCTCCACGATCATCGGCGCAGTATGTGGATCGTCCAAGGCTTCTTCGAGGGTTCGTACCGGCGCGCAGAGCACGTCTTGGGCCTCGAGACGCTCGATCACCTCGGCAGAGGTGAACCGACCGATGGCCTCGGCGATCAAGGCCTGAAGGCGGGGTCGGTTGACAGCTTGATCGGCCATAGTTGCGAAGTCGGGCTCGGCCGAGAGGTCTGGCATCTCAAGGGCGGCGCAGATGTCGCGTAGCGGATTCGGCTTGAAGGCACCCACTAGAACGACTTCGCCGTCGGCTGCGGCAAACGTGCCCACTAGGGGGAGTCGGGCCCAGTTCACGATGCCCCGGCCCATCAACGACGTGGTGGCTTCCAAGATCTGCATGGCGAGAAGGGAGTCGTAGAGCGAGACCTCGACCCTCTGGCCGAGCCCGGTGCGGGTCCGTTGAAGCAGCGCCATGAGTATTCCCTGCACCATGTGCATTCCGGCGGTGTAGTCGGCAAGCGATATGGGGTAGATCGCGGTGGGATGGCCATCGTCGGCTTTGTGCGACATAGCCCCGGTGAGAGCCTGCGCCAGGATGTCCTGACCGCCTTTGTGCGCGTACACCCCTTCGGTGCCGAAGCCGGTGCCTTGGGCATAGACGATGCCGGGATTGATCACCGACAGGCGTTCGTAACCCAAACCCAGGCGCTCCATCACGCCGGGCCGGTAGTTGTTGACCACCACGTCGGCCCCCGCCACGAGTTCGTCGATCAGGGCCAATCCCTCGGGTACGCGGACATCGACCACCAGGCTGCGCTTGTTGCGGTTCACCGCCCCGAAGGCGGGATGCTCGGCGCCGTCGGGGTCGACGATGGCGTGTCGGAAAATATCGCCGCTGCCGGGACGCTCGATCTTCAGCACGTCTGCCCCATGGTCGGCCAGAAGCTGAGTGGCGACTGGGCCCATCATGATTTGCGAGAAATCCAGAATCCTTATCCCGGCCAGCGGCTGGGCCGCGTTGCTGTCCGCGGCCCCGCCGCTCACGGGGCCCCCTTCGCAGGAGGGCTGGCCGGGCGCGCCCGGGGGGAGGGGATATCTCCCGGGTCGGCGCCTTGACGGCGCAGGCGGCGCTGGACTGCTGCGACGTCCGCTTTGCGGACGGCAACACCGGAGTCCAGCGCCTCGACGGCGGCCGTGCCCGCCGCCTCGCCCATCGCCATGCAGGGAGGGATTTCCCGAGACAGCTTCTGGGCTTCGGGAGTCACTGAGTAGTGCCGTCCGGCGACCAGAAGCTGCTCCACTTTGCGTGGCAGCATTGCCCGGTACGGGGTGTAGTAGCCGCGGCCGCGGGCCACGCTGTCGGCAAAGTGCACCCGGTTGACCACATCGTCTTTGGTGACGACGTACTCGCCATCGATGAGGCGCGATTGGCGTACCCCGATCTGGGGTGCCACGTCGATCACAACAGCGTTCTCAAACCCCGGATATTGCCCGCGCACGTATTCCACGAGGCTGGCGATTCTCTTGCGCCCCTCTCGGTCGGCGGCGGTGAGGTCTTCCACCCTCAGCCCGTCGTATCCGGTCATGTGTGGACAGTTGCACCACACCACGCCCGGCAAAGGTGTCTTCAACCACCACATTGCCCAGGAGCCGCCGAGGATTCGCCGCGCCTCGCGGTTGACCGCGTGACACTCGGCGGGTTGGGAGTGCTCAAAGTGCTCGGCGGCATCGGTATCCACGTTGCCGAGGCGAAAGACCGTGGTCACCATGTAGGAGCCCTCCACAAAGGGAGCGCCCGCGGTGGCGGCCACATCGGCGTCGCCGCTGGCGTCGATAGTGACATCGCCCAGGACGGCTTGGGGACCCGTCTTGGTCTCGCAGATCACGCCGGAAATGGCGTCGCCCTCCATGATCGGCGCCGAGTACCACGAGTGGAGTCGGACTTCGACCCCTGCCTCCTCGACGAGGTCGTTCGCCACGCGTTTCCAGCCATCGGGATCGAAGGCAACGGCATAGACGATGGACTTCTTGGGGCCCTTGGCGTAGAGGTCGAACACGCCCCAGCGGGACCAGCGATTCCACATCTCGTCGCTGAGCACCCTGTCTTCGGGTGGCGCATAGACGGCCAGTTCCAGCGCCTCGAGGCGATCCACCATCTCCTGGGCGATACCGCAAACGGTGACCTCTTCGGCGCCGTCGGCGAAATCGTCGAGCACCAGCACCATTCCTCCTGCTGCCAGGCCTCCCAGATGGGCGTAGCGCTCCAGGAGAGTCACGCTCGCCCCTTGGCGGGCGGCTGAGACGGCCGCGGCCAAGCCAGCCGGCCCGCCCCCCACCACGACCACGTCGCTTTTGGCCATCACTGGCGCATCGGTGGCCGGTCGGGTGACTAAGGCGCCCATAGCCTCAGAAGCTCGGAGGGGTTACCACCCACAGCGACACCGAAGTGACATCGCCGGGGTTCTCGTACCAGTGGGGGATGGTGGAGTCGTAAGAGATCGAGTCACCCGCCCGCAGCACGTAGCGGGTGCCGCCGACGTTGACGGCGTGGGTTCCCTCTAGGACGATGCCAAATTCCTCGCCTTCGTGCATGAACGGCGTGTCCTCGGTGGAGTACCCCGGCTCGGTCTCAATGCGGATTACCTCAAGGGCGCTATCGGGTCGGGCGGTGAGCAATTCGGCCACGACTAGCTCATCGTTGGGGAGATTGAGCCGGCGGCGGTCCTCACGTCTTACCACGGGCGAAGTCATCTGCTCGCCGGCGACCAGGCGTGCTACTGGAATGCCGAGCGCGTGGGCCACCTGCACGAGCGTGTTGAACGACGGGTTGCCCTGCCCCCGCTCAACCTGCGAGAGCAGTCCGGCACTGACCCCTGAAGCCGAGCCGAGTTGCTCGAGCGTCCAACCTTGGAGCTTGCGCAGCCGCTTGATCTCGTTGCCCACCACTTGCACGGTGAGCGGCGGGCGATCGGCGTCGTGGAGGCGAGTGGTCGGGGCCGGAGTGTGCCGGTTGGAGTGTGCGCTGTTCTGGACTGGCGAGTGCAAATCGGTCACTTCCAAGAGAGGATGGCTATCTTCAGCAAAGTATATTATTTCAATATGGTGACACAGGGGCACCAATCGCACGTTCTGATAATTGGCGCCGGTGCGTCGGGCTCGGTCGCCGCCGCTCGTCTGGCAGCCGCCGGCTTCAAGGTGGTCTGTCTTGAACAGGGCGACTGGGTTGGCCCAGGAGATTACATGAGTGCCCAACCAGAGGCTGAGCTGGCATGGGTCGAGCGTTGGAATCCCGATCCCAACGCCCGCCGAGGGCTGGCCGACTATCCGCTGACCGGCGACGCGGATGTTCGCCCCGTTATGTACAACGGGGTCGGCGGAGGGTTGGTGCAGTGGGCAGCCATGTGGCAGACGCTGCTGGCCTCGGACTTCAGGGTGCGGACACTTGATGGCATCGCCGACGACTGGCCGATCGGCTGGGGCGATCTGGCTGATTGCTACGCACAGGTGGCCCGCGACATGTCGGTGTCTGGCTTGGGCGGCGACCCGGCCCTGCCCGAGATGGATCCCTACCCCAACCCGCCCATACCCATCGGCAAGATCGGACGGGTTGCCGCCGAGGGGATGGACCGCCTGGGCTGGCACTGGTGGCCCGGTGCCAACGCAATTGCCTCTCGCCGCCACGGCAACCTTCAAGCTTGCCAGCGGCGGGGCACATGCATGATCGGATGCCCGGAGAACGCCAAGGCCACCCCCTCGCTCACCCATTGGCCTTCCGCGCAGGCCGCCGGCGCCAGCCTAGTTACCGGTGCTCGTGTGACGGAGATCCCCGTGGATGAGCAGGGCCGGGTGCGAGGCGCTGCATACCTGGATCGCGATGGTGTGGAGCACTTCCAGCCGGCGCAGGTGGTGATGCTGGCCGCGAACGCGGTGGGAACCGCTCGTCTCTTGCTGTTGTCGGCGTCACCGCGGTTCCCCGACGGTCTGGCCAACTCTTCGGGACTGGTGGGACGACGACTTATGCAGCATCCTTACCGCACGGTGACGGTTGTTTGCGAGGATCCCCTCGACAGCTGGCAGGGTCCCTGGGGGCAGGTCATCTATTCGCTGGAGTTTGCCGAGACCCACCCCGAACGCGATTTCGTGCGCGGTGCCAAGTGGATGGTGATGCCGCATGGAGGGCCCATGTTCGCCGCGGCGGAGTACCAGGAGGCTCATCGTCACGATGGCTTCGAAGCCGTATGGGGCGCGAACTTCCATCGGGCGGCCGATGAGGTGTTCGGACGCGCATTCACCTGGGGCATCCAGGCCGAGGATCTCCCCGAAGACGACAACCGGGTAACCCTTGATCCGACGATGTGCGACTCATCGGGACTGCCCGCCGCCCATGTCGAGTACCGGGTGTCGGAGAACACCAGAAGAATGCTCGACTTCAATGTGGCACGCGCCGTTGAGGCGGCAGAGGCATCGGGAGCAGTGTCCACCCTCGTGCGCGACGTGTGGCCTACCGGAATCGGTCATGTGCTGGGCACTACCAGGATGGGCAACGATCCTCAGACTTCAGTGGTGGATCGTTGGTGCCGCGCCCACGACGTTCCCAACCTCTATGTGATCGACGGCGGTGTGTTCGTGACCGGTGGATCGGCCAATCCAACGGCCACGATCATGGCGAACGCGCTACGGGTGACCGATCATCTGATTGAGGCTCGGGCGTCGCAGGAGATTCCTGTATGAGTGGCTCTGGGCCGACTCCAGCCCAACGTCTCACGCTGGACCGCCTGGCCGATGTGCTCGTGCCTGAGGGACGAAACATGCCTGCGGCCTCAGCGGTCGGCGTTTCGGAGGGCTTGCTCGATCGGTTTCTGGACGCCGCCCCTGCTCTTGCCGAGCCGCTGTTGTCTCTTCTCGATGAGGCACCTGCGGAAGGTCTCGATGCCTTCGTGCGCCATCTGGCCTCGCAGCGGCCCGGCGATTTCGGCGTGCTGTCTACGACTGTTGTGGGTGCCTATTTTCTCAGCGCCGAGGTCCGTCGACTGATCGGCTATCCCGGCCAACAGCCCAACCCGCTGTCGGTCGCATCCGAGACCGACTATCTCGACATGCTCGAGCGGGTTTACGAGCGCCATCCCGGCTATCGGGAGTGCTCATGACCTACGTGATCGGCCCCACCTGTATTGATGTCAAAGATGCTGCCTGCGTGTCCAAATGCCCGGTGGACTGCATTTATACGGGTGAGCGGATGCTTTACATCAATCCCGACGAATGCATCGACTGCGGGGCTTGTGAACCGGCCTGCCCTGTTGAAGCCATCTACCCCGAGACGTTTCTCCCTGCTGAATACCAGGAGTTCACCGACGTCAACGCTGAATTCTTCGAGGTGATAGGCCTCAAAGCACCAGGCGGTGCTGCTGGTGTGGGACCTGTCGACGCCGACCATCCGGTTGTGGGCGCCTGGCCACAACACTCCGCCACCTGAGATCACACCTGTCAGCGGTCGTAGTAGCCGGAGTAGACGTAGACACAGGGGACGTCGGACTCTGCGTACATCTCCACGTTGCGGGGGTCGTCTTCGAGGGCGTAGAGCAAGTCGAATCCGTGGTGGCGGAGGTTGATTACCTCGGTGGCTTTGTACGCCCGCGACGAGCCGCCGCTGTTGGGGGGCCGCAGGATCAGCAGGTCCCAGCGGACCTCGTGCATCTTCAGCCAGACCAGCGTGTCGTTGAGCAGGTGCCAGGGGCGGGCGGTGAGCAGCACCACCGTGAGGTCGGCGACCAGTGAGCTGACCAGCGCCACCGTCGCTTCCAGCGGGGGGTCGTCGGGGCAGCCGGCGAAGAACTCGTCCCAGCGGCGGGCCTTGGCCAAGGGCTGGCGACTGCTGGCATCGGAAATGACCCCGTCCACATCCACGATCACCGCGGGGCCGCCACCGATGGGGCCGTCGCGCCATCTCCAGTGGGATGTGTCGGTTGGGCTGCTCAATCTTCTTGGGGGGACTCGGCGGCCCGGGTGCGGATCTCGTCCACCACCGACTGGTCGGCCAGGGTGGTGGTGTCGCCCAGGCTGCGGCCCTCGGCCACATCCCGCAACAGGCGGCGCATGATTTTGCCCGAGCGGGTCTTGGGCAGGTCGGGAACCAGTACCACCGTCTTGGGGCGGGCAATGGGCCCAAGCTTGGTCGCCACATGCTGGCGAACCTCCTCGCCCAACTCGTCGGTGGCGTCGTGGCTGCCTCGCAGGATCACATAGCCGATGATGGCCTGGCCGGTGGTGTCGTCGGCCGCGCCCACCACGGCGGCCTCGGCCACCGCGGCATGGTCCACCAGGGCCGACTCCACCTCGGTGGTGGAGATTCGGTGGCCGGAGATGTTCATCACGTCGTCCACCCGGCCGAGCAGCCACAGGTAGCCGTCGTCGTCGACTTTGGCCCCGTCGCCGGCGAAATAGCGGCCCTCGAACCGGCTCCAGTACGTCTCCCGGTAGCGCTCGGGGTCGCCCCAGATGCCCCGCAGCATCGACGGCCACGGGCGGGTGATGGTGAGGTAGCCGCCGCCTCGCTCCACCGGGCGGCCGTCATCGTCCACCAGCTCGGCGAATACCCCGGGAATGGGATGGGTGGCCGACCCCGGCTTGGTGGTGGTGACGCCGGGCAGCGGGGAGATCATGTGGCCGCCGGTCTCGGTCTGCCACCAGGTGTCCACGATGGGACAGGTCTCCCCGCCGATGTGGGTGTGGTACCACATCCACGCTTCGGGGTTGATGGGCTCGCCCACGGTGCCCAGCACCCGCAGGCTGGACAGGTCGTGTTTGGCCGGTTCCTGCGCCCCCCACTTCATGAAGGTGCGGATGGCGGTGGGCGCGGTGTAGAGCTGGGTGACGCCGTAGCGCTCCACTATGTCCCACAGCCGGTCTCGGCCCGGGGTGTCGGGGGTGCCCTCGTAGATCACCGAGGTGGCGCAGTTGGCCAGCGGGCCGTACACGATGTAGCTGTGGCCGGTGACCCAGCCGATGTCGGCCGCGCACCAGTACACGTCGGTGTCGGGCTTGAGGTCGAAAACGTACTTGTGGGTGAACGCCACCTGGGTGAGGTAGCCGCCGGTGGTGTGCATGATGCCCTTGGGCTTGGCGGTGGTGCCGGAGGTGTACAGCAGGTAGAGGAGCGCCTCGGAGTCCATGGGCTCGGGCGGGCAGTCGGCCGACGCGTCGGCCATGAGGTCGTGCCACCACAGGTCCCGGCCCTCGGCCATGTCGACGTCGGTGTCGCAGCGGTTGACCACCACCACGTGCTCCACCGAGGCCGCACCCTGGCTGAGGGCGGTGTCCACGTTGGGCTTCAGCAGCGAGGGAGCACCCCGGCGGTAGCCGGCATCGGCGGTGATGATCAGGCGGGCCTCGGCATCCTCGCAGCGGTCGACGATGGCGTCGGGGGAGAAGCCGCCGAAGATCACCGAATGGGCCACCCCGATGCGGGTGCAGGCCAGCATGGCCACCGGCAGCTCGGGGATCATCGGCATATAGATGGCCACCCGATCGCCCGCCCCCAGACCCAGGCCCTTGAGCACGTTGGCGAACTTGGACACCTCGGTCAGCAGGTCGGCGTAGGTGATGGTGAGGGTGTCGCCCGGCTCGCCCTCCCAGTGGAAGGCGATCTTGTCACCCTGGCCGGCTTCCACGTGGCGGTCGAGGCAGTTGTACGACACGTTGAGGGTGCCGCCGATGAACCAGCGGGCAAAGGGCAGCTCCCACTCCAAAACGGTGCTGAAATCAGTGTCCCAACTCAGCAGCTCGCGGGCCTGCCGGGCCCAGAACGATTCGTAGTCGGCTTCGGCCTCGTCGTAGAGCGAGTGGTCGCGGGCCAGTGCGGCAGCGGCGAAATCAGCGGCCGGGGCGAAGGTGCGATCCTCGACGTAGTAGTCCTCGATGGTGGCGTCAGCCATGGTCGATCCTTTCCGATGCTCTCGCGGGACAGCGCGGCGAGCCTACATTCTGTCGTCTCAGAGGGGTCTTGGACACTTGGCACTCTGTCGTCTCAGAGGGGTTATGGTCATCTAGTGGCGTTCCTGCGGGTAGAGAGCTGATTGGCGATCATGGATATCCGGGTTGCCACGCTGTGTGATTTCGCCCAGGTTCGGGAGGGGCTCTTGTTTGTGAGCTCGGCGGGCATCACCCGGGTTTATCGGGAGTCGTTTCCCGCGCCCATCGGAGTCATGCTGGCGCTGGTGCTTGAGATGTCTCCGGTGGAGGCCGCTGAACCCAACAAGATCAAGGTGCGGGTTGAGGATGCCGATGGTCGGAAGCTGGCCGAGATGGTGGGCGAGGTCCAGGTGAAACTGGGGTCGGGCCACGATCCCGGTGAGCTGGTCAACGTGCCGTTTGTGGCCGACTTCCGGGCGATGAAGCTCCCCTCGCCCGGCCGCTATCAGGTGGCTATTCATCCAGAGGTCGAAGGCGCCAACCCGGTGGCGCTGGGATTTCGAGCCGCGGCGCGCAACAAGACCTGATTCGGCCTATCCCGGCGTAGGCACGTCCCATTCGGCCACGGTGAAGCCGCCCAGACCGGCGGGATCGAGCAGGGCTTCGGCTTCGATAGCCCGGCTGCGGCCGGCCACCGCGGCCAGATCGCCTTGAGCGGCTCCCGACCGCCAGGCGGCGGCCCCCTCGGCCACTAGCTCGTCGATGCCGTGAGCCCGCAGCCAAGTGGCCTGATTAGTGACTCGGGTAGGTGGGCACACCGCGGAGAGTTGGTCGAGGGCCACTTCGCAGGTGATGTCCTGGGTACCGGGGGCGGTCCACGGATCGTCGCCCCGCTCGTGTCCCCGATACGTCCGCAGCCACTCGGGCCAGGGTCGGGCGGCCATTTCCTCGGTGGTGCTCATGTAGTCGATGACCACCACGGTGCCTTGGTCCAGGATCGACAGAGCCTGAGACAGCCAGGCACCGGCTTGTTCTTGGCGGAGGGTCAGGCGGGTCTCAGGGTTGGGGCGGCGGTCGCCCACCTCGTTGCCGTCGGGGTCGAAAAGGCGCAACGGCAGGTTGTCGAGCAGCTCGTTGGCCACGATCACCCCAGTGATTGGGCCGACGGGCATGTCGGGTTGTGAATCGCCCATGGTGTGGGCGGCGCGTCCCGCGGCGCTGCGCTCGACGTTGATCCAGCGCAGCGCGGATGTGCAGCCGGGCTCGCTCTTGGCCACGGTGCGGGCCAGGGTGCCTGGTCCGGCGCCGGCGTCGATCACGGTGAACGGATCGGGTTGTCCTAGCTCGTCCCACCAGCGGTCCAGCATTCGAGCCAAGACGGCGCCGAACAGCGGCCCGACCTCGGGGCTGGTGATGAAGTGGCCCCCGCGCCGTCCGGCTTGACCCGACTCGTAGAACCCGTTCTCAGGGTCATACAGCGCCCGTTCCATGAACTCGGCGAACCCTGCCATCGAAATCAGAGAACCTTGCTACCAAGCACGGCGAATTCCACCGTTCCAGTATGGCGATGCCGGCAACTGGGAACCTCAGCGGTGCGCTGCATTTGTGTTGTCAATACACTGTGGCCATCGAATTAGCGGAACCGCGTGGATCGCGGTATCCGGCACTGGAGGCATTATGTCTGAGACCCCGATGAGCCGGCCCGGCGAGGTCGCCGGCTGGCCGAAGCTGACCGTTACGTATCGGACCGATCCGGCTGGCATTGAGCAAGTTCTCCCGCCGGGGCTCACCGCGGGCGAACCGATCGTCACTGTGGGGGTGTACTGCGTGCCCGTGCTGGGCGAGCCCGAATACGGCGTGAGCGTGAAGGTGCCGGCCAGCTGGAAGGGCGTGAGTGGTCAGTACAGCCTGGGCTTGGGCATCGATCAGGAGGCCGCCATCTTCATCAGCGGCGAGACCAACGGCCAGCCCAAGTACCCGTGCGACATCCGCTTCTATCGCCTGGGCAACCGAGTAGAGGCCCGGACCATCCATCAGGGCTACACGTTCCTCGAGTTCGAGGGCGATGTGACCGGAGCGGTGGAGCCGATGGCTGGAGAGTTCACCGAGCACGAGTGGTGGACCAAGTACTCCCGGGCCATCGGCGGCGCCGAGAAGCAATACGACTTCCCGCCCCACGTCGTGGATGTGGCCACCACATTCGAACAGACCCACGTCGAGGACATCGACGGCGAGCTGCGGTTGCTGGACAGCCCCTGGGATCCCGTAGCCCGCTATTTCCCCATCGTTGAGCAGCTCTCAGCGCAGCTGGTGACCAATCGGATGATCGACCGGCAGATCACCAACGCCGGCCCACTGGATCCCGATGCGTTCTGGCCCAGCGCCGACGTCATCAGCGGTTCCCGCTGGCCCGGCACCCGGGGCGGCCCCCGCCAGCCCTAGCTAGAAGGACAAGCCGACTAGGCGCTCGCTTAGTTCCCACAGCGCGCCCTCGGTGGGCGGGTTGTAGATGTGGGGGGCGTAGCCGATCTCACCTGTACCCGGCTCGGCCACGTTGCAGTCGGCCAGATACTTGCCATTGTGATCGGCCAGTTCGGGAGCGGTTGCCGCCCATACCTGGGTGGCCGCGCCTGACTCCAGGGTCTTGTATTGGAGGCCTTGGCCTGAGGACGAACTGGCTTTGGCCCGTTCTCTCATGCCCTCGATCATCTCCTTGGTCATGTGGCGGCCCAGCTTGGTGGGGATCGCACCAGGATGGACCGACAGCGAGAGCAGTTCATCGTCGAAGCGCCGAGCCAACTCGGCGGCGAAATGGATGTTGGCGGTCTTCGACCGGCCATAGGCCACCCAGGGGTCGTAGGGGGTGGTCTCGAAGTTGGGGTCGTCGAGGTCGACATCGGAGATGCGGTGCCCTCCCGACGACAGGGTGACCACCCGGGGATTCTCAGCCTGGCGCAGCAGCGGCATCAGCCGGGCCGTCAAGGCGAAGTGGCCCAGATGGTTGGTGCCGAATTGCATCTCGAAGCCGTCGAAGGTTCGGCCGAATGGGCAGCACATCACCCCGGCGTTGTTCATCAGCACGTCGATGCGGTCGAACTGGTCGGCGGCCTCGGCGGCGAAGCTCTCCACGCTGGCTAAGTCGGAGAGGTCCACCTGGTGCATCGACAGATCAGCCTCGGGCACTGACGAGCGGACGCGGTCGGCGCCCTCAATGTTGGCCTCAGCGTTCCGGGCCAGCATGGCGACCCGGGCCCCCCGGGCGGCCAGCACCCGGGCCGACTCTTCTCCCAACCCGCTGGATGTGCCGGTGATCATGAAGATCTGCCCCGACAGGTCAAGCCCGTCGACGACCTCCTCGGCGGTGGACTCTCGACTGAACGAACTCATGCTGCGGCCTCCTCATCGACATCGGGAACATAGTTCGCGGCGGAAAGTGCTGCTGATAAGTCTTCGAGGTCTTCGATGCTGCGGGCCCGGTGGTCATTGGCCCTTGGCGACGAGGAAACCAGATGACTCAGCGTCATGGGGGGTCAGTACCTTTTCGGCGTCGAGCATCTCGACCAACAACTGGAGAAGGTCCTTCGCGACGGAGGGCTCAGAGTCGATTAAATTTGTGGTCTCGTCAGGGTCTTCGAGCAGGTTGTAGAGCTCGTGAGGGTCGTCGGGTGATTGGATATTGTGTATGTACTTCCATTGGTCGGTGCGGACCGTTCGATGCTGGTGCTCGGTGCAGGTCGTCGCATTCCGGATTTGAGTCTCGGGTTGCTCGAAGATCGGGCGCAGTGAGCGACCGTCGATCCCCGCGATCTCCGTGCCGGTGTAGTCGAGAATCGTGGCCGTCACGTCGATGAGTTCGGTTAGAGCTTCGCTGACCCCGGTGGAGATTCCCGGTCCGGCCGCGATCATCGGGATCCGCATCGACGGTTCGTAGCCGTAGTGCTTCTGGAAGAGTCGGTGATCCCCCAGCATCTCACCGTGATCGGCAGTGAACATCACTATGGTGTCGTCGGTCTGCCCGATCGCGTCCAACGTGGCCAGGATTTCGCCGATTTGGACGTCGATGGCGGCCAACTCTGCTGTGTACTGGCGGCGGGCTTTCATCAACTCATCGGGGGGAAGAGCAGACTGTGACTGGCCGAACCTCTTGGCCCGAGGCGTGCCTTCGTCGAGCACCGGTTCAGGGACTTCAGCGTCGCGAAATTGCTCTCCGAACTCCCTTGGCGGGTCGAACGGATCGTGAGGTCCGCAGAAGCTGACATAGAGATGCCAAGGGAAACCACTGGGAACTTCTTCAAGCCATTCACACGCCTTTTGGCCGATCCAGTGGTCCATCCATGCCTCGGTTGGCAGCACTGAGTTTCGGTACCACAGATCGGACAGTGATTGCTCGTCGCCGAACCCCGGGCGTCCGGCAAAAATCTCCTGGACCCGGGCGGTGTAGTCATCTCGAAAGCTCTCCCAGAGCCCTTGTTCTAGAAGCCACATCCCGTATGGACCAGAAGGTGCGTCGCCGAAATCGAGGCCAGCGATAATCTTGCCCAGCGTCTCGATGGGGTGGGTGAATCCCCAGCGGTATGCCTTGGGACGGTCGCCGCGGGGACCATGTTGAAGATCTCCCTTGTCGAGGTCGAGCTTGCCGACTACACCGACCTTGTAGCCGGCATCGCGAAGCTGTTGGTAGTACGTCGGCAGGGAGGAGTCGAGTACG
Organism: Acidimicrobiia bacterium; assembly: GCA_022826705.1. GTDB lineage: Bacteria > Actinomycetota > Acidimicrobiia > Acidimicrobiales > Bin134 > Poriferisocius. Next base: position 91,071 of record JAJDUJ010000026.1, read on the forward strand.
TCGTTGTTGGACTGCGTCCCGATTGACAGCGGAGTCCTCCCAGTTGCCAGCCCGATCCGCGCCGGTACACATACCGACGAATTGGTGACATGGCCGGTGATCCTCGTGCCTCGACCCGCCAATGCATCGAGGTTAGGGGTCACAACCCCAGGTGTGCCGTGGCACCCAAGCCAATCCCAGCGATGTTGATCTGTTGTGATCAACAAGACATTGGGTGCTGCGCCGTTTCCATCTTGGTCAGCCATTTGTGGCACCTCCCCTGAATGATCCCATCCCCTTGCCTCCTGGAGTATGGGTGCGGCCTAAGAGTGCGTTGCGATTAGGAAACCGAGCTACACGGTGACGGTTGCCAGTCAGTCGGCCAGCGATTCCAACTGGTGTTTGAGCCATCGTGTCAACCACATGTTCTCAGACTTGTCCAGCAGTCGCTGGTGGGCTTGTCGAGACAGCTCTCGGGCTCCGGCATGATCGGGCCGGTGGCCGAGAACGATCTCGAGCAAGTGGAGCGCTTCTTCGGGGCGGTCGGCCGCCAGCTTCTCGCCGGCTCGTTCCACGATCCGCTCCGCGCCAGCCAGTTCCACCAAGTCGGCGTCCACCGACCGGGGGCCGACGCTGTAGAGCTCCGTGGTGGATTCGGCGTGGAACCAGCCGCTGTAGTGCTCCCAGATTGAGCGTACCCCCCACGACACCTTGCCGTAGCCCTCTCCCAGCTCCAGTTCCGGGGGCAGTGAGATCTCTCTCATGAGCGTGCGGACGTCTTTGCCCTCGTTCATCCCCTTCACGGTCTCGTCGTGTACGTAGAGGGTTCCATCGCGAAAGGCGGTCAACTCGGCTTCGATCACGTCCTCGCCGACAACCGGAGCGTGATGTCCGTAGAGGATCATCGCCGGAGCGAGGTCGAGCACCGTCTGAGCCGCCTGGGCGCAAACCAGGGCATCGCGGTAGCGGTCGCCCCGAATGGTGGACAGATTGGGAAAGTGGCCGAACGGGCAGCCGAACAGGTTGCCGGTGAGGCAGATGCGGTTTTGCGGAAGCCAGACGATCAGTGAATCGTTGGTCTCCGCGCCGGGGCATCCGATGAGCACGACGTCCAACCCGCCCACGTTGAGTTCCAGCCGGTCGTCGAAGAGCACATCAGGAGTGGGGGCATCCTGCGGGTTGAAGTGGGTGTATCCGTGGTCGCGGTAATGGCGGTTCATGACCGCGTACTCATCGTCAAAGGCGAACCCGGCACGTTGGGCCCGAAACCAGGCCAGGCGGTTGTCGTAGCTCTGATGTTCGGGGTTCCCGCCTTGGGCAATCACCTTGAGGCCGGGGTAGAGCTCTCGAAAAAAGGCCGTCCCCCCGACGTGGTCCACGTGCCCCTGGGTGAAAACCAGATGTCCGATGGGGGCATCTGAGTGGGTGGAGAGGTTGTGATGGTGGACCGGCGCCTCGATCCCCATGCCCGAGTTGACCAGCACGCTGGGACCCCCGGATTCCAGGAGATAGACGTTGGAGAAACCCTCCGACATCACCACGAAGTCGTTGATCCGCTCACAGCGGCCGAATCTTGCCGGGGTGGGATCCACCGGACGAGAGCGGTAAATCGGTGTGCGCATTCAGGGGTCCCTTCTCTTGTGTTGGTCCACGTAGCTCATCCCATCTCCCCTTCGGGCTTAACGCCGAACGCATCGAAGTAGAACTTGAAGCGCTGGCGCATCTTCGACGGATTGACCCCGAAGTCGCCTTCGAGGTCGTAGACGATTTGGCCGTGCTTGCCCCGGGGGTTTGCCCCCACGTAGTCGGTGATCTCTCTTTGAGACTGCTCGGTCTCGGGAAGTTCGGCAGTTTCGTGGACCCGTCTGACCACCGCGGCGTTGTCGGCCATGAAGTCGTGGAAGTGGACATCGACCCGCTGTTCCGGCGGCAGCAGGTGGAAGTGCTCCACCATCCGCCGCAGGAGCCGCTCGATCCGGTCGGGCCAGTACTCGGCCAACTGGGCGATCCTTACCGACTTGCGGGTCATGCGCTGGCCATAGGCCAGCATGGTTATGGCCGATTGGATGACCGACACCGGATCCCGGTAGGTCATCACGTAGGTGGCATCGGGGAACATGGCCCTGAGCTCGGGAAGGTTCTCCAGGTGCATGGGCGACTTCAGCACCCAGCGAGATGGCGAATCGGGAGGCTGACGGTGCAGCAAGAGCTTCAGCATGGTCTTCAGATACTCGTAACGGGGCAGTTGGTCGCTCGCGTAGTAGTGGTCTCGAAAGCGGGGGGCGAAGCTGTTCCATTCGAAGCTGTAGGTTGAGAAATCCGAGTACATGAGCGAGATTTCCTCGTCGATGGTGTCGGGGGCCATGTCGTGCATGGCGGCGATCAAGGGCGCAGACTGAACCGACATCTCCCACCCCTCCGCACTGCGCTGGTACCGGGGGTCGGTGCCATCGGGGAGCATCTCGTCATCAGGTCGGGGCAGCGGTTCACTCGCCTCCCAGCACGGCAGTGAGCGCATTCTGGAGTCGGCAGCCAGCAGATTCACCAGATGGGTTGTCCCGGTGCGGGGGAGCCCGACAACGATGATGGGCTGTCGAATCTCGATGTCGTGCACATCGGGGTGGTGCTTGAGATAGTCCATGACCAGCAAACGGGTACGGGTATAGCCAACGAGTTGTGTTCGCAGCATGAACCGCCCCAGACCATTGATAGTTGGGTCGGTGCCCCAGTCTTCGCAGATGAGGTCGAGGCGCTGGAGGAAGTCATCGGGGCCGTAGTCGCTCATCCCTGCTTCGGCACAGGCATCGGCCAGGATCTCATCTCGGTCGAAAGAGACGGTGAGTGTGTCGCCGAATTCTCGGGCGCTGATTTGGAACTCAGTCAGCTCTGGTTCGGCGAGATCGGCGATTCGGATTTCGTTCACGGGCACTCTCTCAACAAGCGTTCTATGGGAGTCGGTTGATCATTCTAAGTTCCGGAAGTGGCGTCAAAGATGGGAGTCAGTCTTCGAGGTCTTCGATGTTGCGGGGTCAATCGTCTTTGAGGAGACGGGATAGGGAGCGGTCGGCCAGGATGCGGCCGTCGGTTTGGCACTGGGGGCAGTAGTTGACCTCGTTGTCGGCGTACACGATGCGCTGGACGGGAATCCCGCATACCGGACAGGGCTGGCCGTACTTGCCGTGGACGGCCATGTCGTCGTGGAAGGCAGTGACCTTGTCGGGGAAGCCGTCGCCAACTGCTAGGCGATGGCGCTCGGTCCAGTCGACCAGCGTGGTTCGGGTGGCTTCGTAGAGCCGGGCGACCTCGTCGTCATCAAGGTTGCCGGTGCGCTGCACCGGGGACAGTCCAGCGTGGAACAGGATCTCGTCGCTGTAGGCGTTGCCGATGCCGCTGAACACAGTGGGATCGCACAAGGCCCGCTTCAGGGTGCGGTTGCGCCCCGTCAGGGCGGCCCGGAATTCGTCTTCGTCCACTTCTAGTGGCTCCACCCCGCCCCGGTTGTGCTGCTCAGCCAGCGCGTCGGCGCCTTGGACCAGCCACAGCGACGCCTTCTTGCGCTTGCTGGCCTCGGTGAGCACCAGGGTGCCGTGGTCGAAGTCAAAGGCGGCCAGTCCGATTCTGCCTGGCGGTTTGGCCCCCACTTCATCCCGCCACCGCAACCGCCCCGCCACCATCAAATGGATCACTAGGAATAGCTCGTCAGCCCCACCTAGTTCCAGCACCAGCCGCTTGCCCAACCGCTGGGTGCCGACCACCTTTCGCCCCTCAGCCTCGTTGATCGGAGGATCAAACGTCTGAAGCAGGCTGATGCCGACTATTCGGATCTTGCGCAGCTCCCGGCCCACCACATGCCGATCCAGCGCCTCCAGATAGACCACCACATCAGGCAGCTCAGGCATTTCAGCAATGCCGCTCTGTCTGGACCATCAGCCAGAGATTACGGCTTGGGTTCAGGGTTCGTAGCGGTAGCGGATGGGGCACTGGTCGACATGGTTGACCATGACCCGGGGTAGCCAGTGGGGTTCGGCGGTGAGCTCGAGGTCGCGGGTGTGGCGGGCAATGATCGCGGCAGTCTCTTGGAGTTCGGCCCGAGCGAGCGCCTGACCAAGGCAGAAGTGCGGGCCCATGCTGAAGGTGAACGACCAAATCGTAGGGTCGCGGGTGATGTCGAATCGGTTGGGATCGGAGTAGCGGGACGGGTCTCGGTTGGGACCGCCGATGATGATGCTGAGCGGCTCACCCGCTTCAAATTGAAGCCCTGCGGCCTCTACGGCGGTGTTTGCCTTGTTGCCGCTGGCGTAAAACGCGGGCCGGTAGCGGAGCACCTCCTCCACCGCACCGCGTTTGAGCCCTTCGGGATCGTGGCGCAGCAGTTCCAGCTGGTCTGGGTGGCGGGCGAACTCAAGGAACGTGCTGGTCATCATGCTGGCCGTGGTCTCAATGGCGCCGCCGAAGATGTTGGTGAACAGTACGATCAGCTCGTCATGGCTCAGTCGGTGGCCATCCTCCTCGGCTTCGATCAACCGGGTGAGCAGGTCATCGCGCGGCTTTGACCGTCGGCTCTCTACCAATTCGCCAACGAAAGACATTAGAGCGGCGAATGTGTCGTTGGCCCGGTCTCGGATCTCTTGGGTCACGTTGGGGCCGAAGGCGTCGGCACCCGCTCCTGCCATCTGCTTTCCGATGTTGGCTGCTTCGTCCATCTCTATGTCGAGGAAAGCAACCACCGACATGAATGGGATGGCGGTGATCTCCTTTCTGACGTCGAACTCGCCTGATTCTGCATGCCGCTCAAGAAGCGCCCGAACGTGCTCGCGGGTCACCGGGCGGACCTTTTCCACTGATTTCGGAGTCAGGGCTCGGTTCACCAGGCTCCGTAGTCGGCGGTGGTCCTCGCCATTGCGGGCGCCTATCGAATAGCGCCGCCACTCATACAGCGGGTCACCGGGCTTGAAGCCCCGCTTTTCGATGTATTCGAGACCCTCGTTCTCAAACTCCGGGCGCTTTTTGATCTCCTCGGCATCCGACCAGAGCAAAATGGCCTTCATGCCGTCGGGGGTTACGGCGGTGCGGTGATGGTCCCGAAGCTCGGCGATGATCGGATAGGGATCAGCCCAATAGGAATCGTCATCCAGCGGAATGACCGGTGCTGGAGCAACTGGCACCCGCGGGATACTAGGGCAGGGCGATGAGGGTGCCGTCGGTGAAGTGGGTGATGGCGGCGGGGTAGATGCCGAAGAGAAGGGTGGCCGCGGCGGTGAGACCGAGGGCAGCGACAAGGGAGGGGGGGACTCGCAGGGACGAGGTGTCGGCCTCTTCGGGGACGTCCTCGAACCACATCATTCGGGCCACTTTGGCGTAGTAGAACATCGCGATCACCGAGTTGACTGCGGCGATGGCGGCCAGGGAGTAGCCCCAGCCGGTGTCGGCTTCCACCACGGCCCGGAACACCGCGAACTTGGCGAACCAGCCGCCCAGCGGGGGGATCCCGGCCAGGGAGAAGAGGAAGACCGACATGACCACCGTCATTCCAGGGGCGTACTTGAACAGCCCGGCATACGAGCGGATCTCACCGGAGGCGGTGCGGCGGGCCACGGCGATGATCACCGCAAAGGCCCCCAGGTTCATGGCGGCGTAAATCAGCACGTAGTTGATCACCGCAGACAAGGCTTCCCCGCCGATGTCGCCGGCCACGGCCAGGGGGGCCAGCATGAAGCCAGCCTGCGACACCCCGGAGTAGGCCATGAGACGCACGATGTTCTCTTGGCGCAGGGCGATGAGGTTGCCGGCAGTCATCGAGCCCACGGCCAGGATCCACAGCAGCGGCTGGTAGACGTCGTCCCGTCCCGGGAATCCGGCGTACACCAGTTGCATGAGGGCCACGAACCCGGCTGCTTTGGAGGCCACGGCCAAGAAGGCGGTCACCGGCGTGGGCGCGCCCTCGTAGGTGTCGGGTGCCCACATGTGGAAGGGGAAGCCCGACACCTTGAAGGCGAATCCCACGATCACGAAGATGATCCCGAGAATCACCACCGGATTGGCGTCGCTGCCCGACACCGCGTCGGAGATGGCCGACAAGCGGGTGTCGCCGGCCAGCCCGAACAGCAGCGACATGCCGTACAGCATGATGGCCGAGGCGAACACCCCCATGAGGTAGTACTTGAGCCCGGCTTCGTTGCTCTTGGGGTCGGCCTTGCGCCATGCCGCCAGCAAGTAGGCGGGAATCGACAGCAGCTCCAGGGCCACGAAGATCGTCACCAGATCGCGGGCCGATGCCATCAGCACCATGCCCATCACCGCCGACAGCATCAAGCCGTAGTACTCGTTCTCCCAGTAGTCGCCTTCAGCCACGTAGTTGGTGGACAGCAGCACCACGATGTAGGCGACCACGATGAACATGGCCTTCAGGATCAGGGCGAAGTCGTCCACCACGAATGCCCCGCCGAACATCTCCCGGGTGGTCCCGTCGGCGGCCAGGGTCACAATGGGAATCAGCGCCACCAGCAGCCCGATGCCGGCCAAGGCCGAGGTGTAGGCGCGTCCCCGCTCCAACAGCACGATGTCGAGCAGGGTGACCACCGCGCCCACTCCCAGCAGGGTGAGTTCGGGCGCGACCGCGTGCCAGTCGATGTCGGGCCGGACGAAGCCGACGATCGAGGGCAGGGCCGAGAGCATCAGTGCGGGCTACTTTCCGGCCGCCGCGTCGAAGCAGGCACCGCTAGTAGAGGAATCCAAACACTCGCTGAGTGAGTTGATCACTGCGGGATCGGTAGCCCCGAACAACAGGTGGGGGTACACGCCCAGCACCAGAATCAGGATGAGCAGCGGCGCCCAGGCCATGTACTCGGAGACAGTGGCGTCATGCACGTGGGGGTCGTTGGCGAACTCCTCTCGAGGGGTTCCAAAGGCCGTCTTCTGGAGCATCCACAGCAGATAGCCGGCCGCCAGCACCGTGCCCAGCGCGGCGATCACCATGTACGACCGGAAGGTCTCCTCAGCCAGCACGGCAGCGGGGTTGTAGGAGGCCAAGATGGCGGGGAACTCGCCCCAGAACCCGGCCAGGCCGGGCAGCCCCAGCGAGGCCATGGCGCAGAACCCGAGGATCCAGCCCATGCGAGGGGCCTGCACCAGCAGCCCGCCCAGCCGGGACATGTCCAGGGTGTGGTAGCGCTCCTTGACCGATCCGGCCAAGAAGAACAGCATCCCGGTGATGAGGCCGTGGGCCACCATGCCGAACACCGCGGCGTTGATGCCGAAGTCGGTGAGGGTGGCGATGCCCAGCATCACGAAGCCCATGTGGGCCACCGAGGAGAACGCCACCAGCCGTTTCAGGTCGCGCTGAGCCAAACAGCCCAAGGCGCCGTAGATGATCCCGATCACCGCCAGCAGCCCGATGAACGGGGCCCACTCGGCGGCGGCCTCGGGCAAAATGGGGATGGCGATGCGCACGAAGCCGTATGTGCCCAACTTCAACAGCACCGCGGCCAGGATCACCGAGCCCACAGTGGGTGCCTCGGTGTGCGCATCGGGCAGCCAGGTGTGGAACGGGAACATGGGCACCTTGATGCCGAATCCCAGGAACATGCCGCCGAACACCCAGACCTGCGACGACTTGGCGATGCCGGCGGCTGCCTCGGGCAGCAGCCGCATGTCGAAGGTGCTGGCGTCGGCCAAGAAGTACAGGGCCAGGAAGCTCACCAGCATCAGCGCCGAGCCGAACAGGGTGAACAGGAAGAACTTGATGGCGGCATAGCGCCGGTTCTCGCCGCCCCACACCCCGATCATGAAGTACATGGGCAGCAGCACGACCTCGAAGAACACGAAGAACAGGATGAGGTCTTGGGCGGCGAACGTGCCGATCATCCCGGTCTCCAGGATGAGCAGCAGCATCAAGAACGCTTTGGGGTTGTGCGGCTCGGGGAAGTGGTTCCAGGAATAGATCACGCACAGGGGCACGATCAGCATGGTGAGCAGCATCAGCGGCAGTGAGATGCCGTCGACGCCCATGATGTAGCGGGAGTCGATGACGTCGATCCAGCCCTTGTCCACCACGAAGTTGAGAGCGCCGTAGTTGTCGTTGTCGATGAATTGGATCAACAGCAGCAAGCCGAAGACGGCCACCACCACGGTGGTGGCCAAGGCGATCAGCTTGTGGAGCTGCTCTCGGTCCTTGGGAATGAGCAGCATGACGGCCGCGCCGATGATCGGCAGGAACGTCGGGATACTGAGCCCCCAGTCGTTGAGAAATTCACCCATGTGTATGTGTGCTCCCTAGATGACGATGATGAAGATGCCGGCCAGGATGGTGGCGGCGGCGAACATGATTGCGGCGTACTGCTGAACCTTGCCGGTTTGGATGCGGCGCAGCTCCTCCCCCGAGCTGTCGGAGATCTTGCCGGTGGCGTTGACTATGCCGTCCACCACCAGCTGGTCCACCTTGTGGTAGACGATGTTCCCGGCCTGTACCGACCGGGTGCCGGCCTCGTTCACCACCCGGTCGATGATGTTCTGGTTGGTCCAGTACGCCGCCTTGGCCAAAGGCCCTTTGACGAAGCCGACTATCACGGTGGTGTACAGCCAGTCGAGGTAGTACTTGTTGACCAGGATCCGGTGGCCGAGGCGGGCCACTGCCGATCTCGAAGTGGGGCCATCGGGCAGTTCGGTGGCAGTCGGACTCACCGCCCGAACCCGGACGAAATAGTAGTAGTAGGCCGCACCGATGCCGATCAGGGCCACGATCACCGACACGATGGCCAGCGTCCACGACGGGGTGGCGTGCTTGATGGCCGGGAAGTAGCTCACCCCCACCGGCTCCACCCACTGGAGGAACTTCTCCTCCCACGACGCAGGGACGAGCTGGAAGCCAGCCGGGAAGTTGATGAACCCGGCCACCACGGCCAATCCGCCCAGGATCCACAGCGGCACGGTGATCCGGGGGCCGGACTCATGGGGGGTGCCGTGGCCCCGGAACTCGCCGAAGAAGGTGAGGTACACCACCCGGGTCATGTAGGCGCCGGTGAGGGCCGCGGTGATCATGCCCATGGCCAGCATCACGGTGTAGGCCCCGTTGCCGCCGGTGCCGCCGAACAGGCCCCAGCCGCCGGTGCCCACCAGAATCTCGTCTTTGGACCAGAAGCCCGACAGGACAGGCAGCCCGGCCAGGGCCACCGTGCCGATCATGAACGTCCGGTAAGTGTGGGGCATGGCTTTGCGCAGGCCGCCCATGTCCTTCTTCATGTCGAAGGAGTGCACGGCGTGGCTGACCGAGCCCGAGCCCAAGAACAGGCAGGCCTTGAAGAAGGCGTGGGTGAACAGGTGGAACAGGGCTGCGGTCCACGCTCCCACGCCCAGGGCCAGCACCATGTAGCCCAGCTGGGAGACGGTGGAATAGGCCAGCACCCGCTTGATGTCGTTTTGAACGAAGGCCAAGGTGGCGCCCACCAGCGTGGTGAGCCCGCCGATGAGGGCCAGCGTGTTGATGCTGGAACCTCCTATGGAGAAGCCCTCGAAGAACACCCCGTAGAGCCGGGCCACCATGAAGATGCCGGCCACCACCATGGTGGCGGCGTGGATGAGGGCCGACACTGGGGTGGGCCCGGCCATGGCGTCGGGCAGCCAGGTGTGGAGGAAGAACTGGCCCGACTTGGATATGACCGCGGCGGTGAGGCACAGCGCGGCGGCCAGCGTGACCGTGTGGCTCATGCTGCCGGTGATGGCGGCCTCGTTCACCCCGATCACGCTGAAGGTGCCCGCGCCGAAGAACAGAATCGACACCCCGATGATGAGGCCCATGTCGCCCACCCGGTTGGTGAAGAAGGCCTTGAGGGCGGCGTCGGAGTTGTCCTTCTCCTCCCACCAGTGGCCGATGAGCACGAAGGAGCACACCCCGACCAGCTCCCAGCCCACCAGCATCTGGAGGGTGGTGGAGGCGGTGACGAAGAAGAGCATCGACGCGGTGAACAGGCTCAGGAAGGCGAAGAAATGGGTGTAGCGGCGGTCGCCGGCCACGTAGTCGGTGGAGTAGATGTGTACCAGCAGCGACACCACGGTCACCACAAAGATCATCATCACCGCTAAGCCGTCGATCATGATGCCCGCGCCGATGGCCTCGGCACCGTTGGTGAGCCAGGTGATCGACCGGGTGAGCGCGCCCACCCCGCCCGATGCCTCGCCCTCAGCAGCAACCACCAGATTGCCCGCGCCCAGGGCGTACTCGCCTTCGGCGCTATCCCCGCCGGCGCCCTCCACCTCGCTGATCCACTGGATGGCGGTGAGCAGGCCGAACACGAAGGAGGCCCCCACCGCGGCGATGCCGATCTCAGAGCCCCCTCGGGGGAACCGCTTGCCGAACAGCAGGATCAGCAGGAACGAAACCGCGGGGAACAGCCAGATCAGCCAGGCGTTCTCCAGGAACCAGCCGGAGGCGGCGACGGCCTTGCCCGCGGTTTCAGCAGCGGCGATGTTCGCGCTCAGCACCAGACCATCACCCCTTCATCAGATCGACTTGATCCAGGTCGATGGATCGACGGTTCCGGTACAGCAGCAGAACAATGGCCAGGCCGATGCCCACCTCGGCGGCGGCCACGGTTATCACGAACAGGGCGAAGATCTGGCCTTGGACCGTGTCGTGGAACGCCCCGAAGGCCACCAGGTTGATGTTCACCGCGTTCAAGATGAGCTCGATGGACATGAGCACCAGCACGCCGTTGCGGCGGGCCAGCACGCCGTAGACCCCGATGCAGAACAACACCGCGCCCAAAAGGAGCATCTCATTGAGATACATCAGCCGCCCTCCTCTCGGCGGGCGATCACGATGGCGCCGATGAGAGCAGCCAGCAGCAGTACCGACACCGCTTCGAAGGGCACGATGTATTGGGAGAACAGCTCGTCCGACACCTGGGCGGTGGTCTGGGGGGTCTGACCGCCGGGCAGGTTGGCGTCCAGCTTCACGTCCTCGAAGCGGTCCACCAGCGCGCCGATCATCACCGCCAACAGCAGGAGGGCCGTGAGTATGGCAGGGAACTTGCGCTTGTGGTCGGTCTCCTCGTCCTGGTCGAAGTCGGTCCGGGTGAGCATGATCCCGAACAAGAACAGCACGATCACCGCGCCGATGTAGATGAGCACCTGGGTGATGCCGGTGAACTCGGCGCCCACGAGCAAGAACAGGGCGGCCACCCCGGCCAGTACGATCACCAGGTACAGGGCGGCATGCATGATGTCGCGGGTGGTCACCACCCGCAGGGCGGAGGCCACCATCACCGCGGCGATGATCCCGAAGGCGACGTGCTCGGCGATCACCGGGGAACCTTCAACACCTTCTGCTCGGATCCGGGCTCGTAGGGCTCGAAGTCGGGAACGGTGTCCATCCATTCGCTGAGGCGCTCCTTGTCATGGAGCAAGTCGGCGATGCGGGGCTCGGAGTACTCGTATTCGGGGCTCCAGAACAGCGCCTCAAACGGGCAGACCTCCACACAGATCCCGCAGTACATGCACAGGGCGTAGTCGATGTCGAAGCGGTCGAGCGCATTCTTCTGGCGGGGCTTGCCCCCCTCCCGGCGGGGCGGCGCCAGGTACTTGTGGCCTTCGATGTAAATGCACCAGTCGGGGCACTCCCGGGCGCACAGCATGCAGGCGGTGCAGTTCTCCTCGTGGAGGGCGATCACCCCTCGAGCCCGGTCGGCGGGCATCTCCTTGACGTGGGGGTACTGCACGGTGTGGGAGTGCTTGGAGGGGGCGGGCACCACCGGGGGACCGTCGCCGAACAGGGTGCGGAACATGGTGCGGGCGGTGACCTTCAGCCCGGTGATCAATCCTGGTACAAGTGCCATGGCGAGCTCCTACAAAACGACCTTGAAAATACCGGTGACAACGATGTTGACCAGTGACAACGGGATGAGGAACTTCCAGGCGAGGCGCTGAAGCTGGTCCTCTCGCAGCCGCGGATAGGTGAAACGGAACCAGAAGATCAGCGCGGCCACGGCCAAAACCTTCACCAGCATGATGACCGGTCCGGCGATGTTGAACCCCCAGTGGGTGAGGTCGCCCCACGGCAGGGCCCAGCCGCCCAGGAACAGAACTGCGGCCAGCGCAGCAAAGGCAAAAGCGGTGCCGAACTCGCCCATGAAGAAGAAGAGGAATCGGAAGCCGGTGTACTCCACTTGGTAGCCGCCCACGATCTCCGACTCGGCCACTGGCATGTCGAACGGCGGCTGGGTGGTCTCGGCCTGCACCGCCACCAGGAAGATGAAGAAGCCCACGAACTGGGTGAGGATGAACGGGTTGCCGATGCCGCCCCAGCCGAATATCTCTCCTTCAGCCTGAGCGGTGACGATTTTTTGCAGATCCAGGGTGCCGGCCTGGATAACCACGCCCATCACCGCCAGTACCAGCGGCAGCTCGTAGGCGATGAGCTGGCCGGCGGCCCGCAAGCCGCCCATGAGGGCGTATTTGTTGGCCGAAGCCCATCCGGCCATCAAGATGCCCACCACCGACAGCGACGACACCGCCAGGGCGTAGAAGATGCCCACATCCAGCTGCGCCACCACTGCGTCGGGGCCGGTGGGGATCACCACGTAGATCAAGAAGGTGGAGACCAGCACCACCAGCGGGGCCAGGGCGAACACCGTTCGGTCGGCCTTGGCCGGGAAGATGTCCTCTTTCTGGATGAACTTCAGCCCGTCGGCCAACAGTTGCAGGGTGCCGTAGGGGCCGGCCTCCATGGGACCCAGCCGGCTCTGCATGAAGCTCATCATCTTCAGCAGGAACACATAGCCCAGCACCAGCGCAGCAGTGGGGACGACTAAGGCGATGACGCCCACTTTGATGATGGCCGACGCCCAGTAGGGCACCTCCACGGCGAGCAGGCCCGACATCACCGTTGCCGCCGTCATCGGTCGATGTCTCCCAGGATGAAATACAGGCTGGCCAGAATCGTGATGATGTCGGGCACATAGACGCCCTTCAGCAGCCACGGGGTGATGGAGATGTTGGAGAAGCTGGCCGAGCGGATCTTGACCCGGAACGGCACCAAGTCACCCTTGCTCACCACGTAGTAGCCCATCTCCCCCAGCGGGTTCTCGGTGGCGGCGTAGGCCTCGCCGGCGGGCACCTTGATGATGCGGGGCACCTTGGCCATGATCGGACCCGAGGGCAGCCCGTCCAAGAGCTGATCCACGATGTGGGTGGCCTCTCGGGTCTCCTGGAGCCTCACCCAGTAGCGGGCGAAGGAGTCGCCGTCGGGGTGGGTCCATACCTTCCAGTCCACCTGGTCGTAGGCCAGGGCCTCATGGCCGTCGCGGCGCAGGTCCCAGTCCACCCCGCTGGCCCGGATGTTGGCGCCCGAGAGCCCGTAGGCCAGGCCGACCTCGGCTGGCACGATGCCGATGCCCCGGCTGCGGGCCTGGAAGATCTCATTGCCCAGCACCAACTCCTCGAACTCGTCGCAGAAGTCGCGCATCTTCTCCATGGTCTGCTTGGTGTCGTCGATCCAGCCCTGGGGAAGGTCGTCTTTGAGGCCGCCGATGCGGTCGAAGTTGGGATGGAAGCGCCCGCCGGTGGCCGCTTCGATCTGGTTCAGCACGAACTCGCGGTCTCGGAAGGCCATGAACACCGGGGTGAGGGCCCCGAGCTGCACTGCCATGTCGCCCAGGAACAAGGTGATGTTGGCGATCCGGCTCAATTCGAACAACACGGTGCGAATCCACTGGGCCCGGGGTGGCGCCTCCACCTCCATGAGCTTTTCGGCGGCCAGGATGAACGGCACCTCGTTGGCGAAGCTGCCCAGCCAGTCGATGCGGTTGATGAGCGTGGTGACCTGGGGATAGGTGCGTACCTCGGCCAGTTTCTCGTAGCCCCGGTGCATGTAGCCCATGATGGGCTCGGCCTCCACTACCTGCTCGCCGTCGAGGCGGGCTACCAGCCGCAGCGTGCCGTGAGTGGCCGGATGCTGGGGGCCGATGTTGAGGGTCATGCCCTCGGTCTCGATCTCCACGTTCAGCCGGGCGTCGGCGGCCTGGGTGGCCACGTAGGCGAGTTGCTGGCGCTGGTCGGCGCTTACCGAGGTCATGGGCCTTCCTCGCCGGGGAACAGCTCCACGTCCACAATGCCGGGCCATGGCTTTACCCGGCGGGCCAGCAGCGGGAAGTCCTTGCGGAGAGGGTTCCCCTCGAAAGCGCCGGGGAGGTAGATGTTGCGAAGATCGGGGTGGCCGTTGAAATGGATCCCGAACATCTCCCAGGCCTCGCGCTCATGCCAGTTGGCCCCGGGGAAAGTGCTGATCAGGGTGTCGATGCTCAGATCGTCGTCGGGAAGGTCGGCCTTTATGGTGATGCCCATGTGCTCGGAGATGGAATAGAGGCGCATCACCATTTGGAACCGGGTCTCGCCACCGGCATGGCCCTGCTCCATAGGATCGGCTGCCTTGGGCTCGGGGTTGTCTTCCTGGGCATCCATGTCCCGCCCGTAGGGGGAGGGCAGCCAATCGATGGCCGACAGCCAGTCGAAGAATTGGCAATCAAGCTGGTCGCGGGCGGCGCTAGCCGCATCGGTCCACGATTCGCGGTTCACTCGCACCCACAAGTCGCTGCCCGGAATGATGTGGTGCTCGGCGAAACCGTCGCCCAGCGCTTCGGCCAGCTGGGCAGCCCAAGCCTCCCGGCGCTCGTCGGACTGCGGCCCGGTTTCGGCGGCGTCGTTCTCGACTTCAGTCGACGACAATTGGGTCACCTCGCCACCGCACGGCCGGATCTTCGTTGCCGATGCGCTCTTGGAGCAGCACGATGCCCTCCAGCAGGGCCTCGGGTCGGGGTGGACAGCCGGGCACGTACACGTCTACCGGAATGATCTGATCGACGCCCTTGGTCACCGAATAGGAGTCCCAGTAGGGGCCTCCGCAGTTGGCGCAGGATCCCATCGAGATGACGTACTTCGGGTCGGGCATCTGCTGGTAGAGACGGAGGATGGACGGCACCATCTTGTCGGTGACCGTTCCCGAGATCACCACCAAGTCGGCCTGTCGGGGGCTGGCGGGAAACGGGATCACGCCGAGGCGCATGACGTCGTACCGAGGGGAGCCGATCACCGCGCCCATCTCGATGGCGCAGCAGGCCAGGCCCCACTGGTACATCCAGATGGAGTACTTCCGGCCGAGGTTGAGCAACTTGGTCAGGGGTTTTGGAGCTTTGCCGCTGGCGACCAGTCCCACTGCCTACCTCAGATCCACCGGAGGACACCCTTTCGCCAGGCATACACCAAGCCCAGCGCAAGGATGAATATGAAAATGGCCATCTCGACCAAGCCGAACGTCCCGTAGGCCTCCAGCCGGGTGGCCCAGGGGAAGATGAACACCGCCTCAACGTCGAACATCACGAACAAGAGGGCGAACACGTAGTAGCGGATGTTGCTCTGCGACCAGCCCAGTCCCACGGGGTCGACGCCGCTCTCATAGGTGATGTATTTCTGGGGCTGCGACCGGGAGGGCCGCAACAGGCTGCCGAGCCCCAGCATCCCAAAGACCAAAGCACCTGCCAGCACGAGGAATATAACGACGAGGAGGTAGTCGCGGAGGAACTCCGACACGGCTCGAAGGTTACCGATGGCGTTTTCTGCGGGCCAAGACGTACTTAGGGGGCGGGCACCATGGCGGCGGCGATGACACCGGGGCCGGCGTGAGTGCCCACAACCGGGCCGATGAGGGCCACCGTCAAGGGGTTCTGAGCGGGGGATTCCCCCAGGCTGGCTGTGAACGCGTCGATGTCTTCGGCCGCACCGTGGGCGATGGCCAGGTGTTCCAACTCCCCGGCTTCGGCCACTTGCGCGGCCAGCCAGTTCCGGGCCTTGCCCCTGGTTCGCTGTTTGCCCGCTTCCTCCACGACGCCGGAAGTGAGGTCCAAGCACGGCTTGATCGACAGGGCGCTGCCCAATAGCGCCTGCGCAGTACCGATGCGGCCGCCCTTCTTGAGGTTGTCCAGAGTGTCCAGTACGGCATAGATGAAGACCCGATTTTTTAGATCGGCCAGCTGGGCTTCGATCTCATCGGCGCTGTGCCCGGATTCAGCCGCGGCTGCGGCGGCTTTCACCATGACACCCAGGCCCACCGATACCTTGCCGGAGTCCACCACCCGAACGTCCACCTCGCCCTCTAGGGCTCGGGCCGCGTTCTGGGCCGATTCCCCGGTGGCCGACAGGGCGAATGACAAGTTGACGCATACAACGGCCTCGGCACCGCTGGCGGCTAGATCTCGAAACACCACTTCGAAGGCGCCCGGTGCGGGAGCCGCGGTTGAGGGCAGTTCATCGCTGGCGGCCATCTTGGCGTAGAAGTTCTCCGCCGATAGGCCCACACCGTCGGTGAACTCCTCGTCGCCGAATCGGATGGTGAGCGGGACCACGGTGATCTGGTGGCGCTCGATGTCGGCGGCGCTGAGGTCGCAAGAGCTGTCGGTCACAATTCGAACGGTCATGCACTGACACTACTTTTTGGAAGCTCGAGTTTGGAGCGCCGGCGCGACCACCAGTGTCGAGCCCACCACAACAGCAGGATGGCCAGCGCGGCGGCGGCGATCCCCACACCGGTGCCTGACAGGGAGGTTGCCCGCACGGTCAACTGCGACTCGCCCAGGGCCAAGAGCCCGGTGGGTGAGTTGACGCTGATCTCCAGCACGGCGTCGCCCGAAGTCTTGGCCTGCACCGGCACCTGGATCTGGTTGACTCCGGGGGAGAGCCGCCGCAGCAGGAAGTTTCCGTCGGGGAAGTCGAGCTTGTCGCTGTTGAGGTCCAACCGCACGATCACATCGTGGTCGAGGTTGTTGCGGATGAGCATGGGTATGCTCTCCGAGCGGCTGGTCAGGGTGATTCTCTGGCGACTCGGTGGCTGGATGGCGGCCACGGTGTCCCGAACGGTTTGGGCCACCACCGCCAGGTAGGCGTCTCGCTGGGTCTCGGTCAGTCCGTATGCGCCGGACAGCAAGAGCGCTCTCCCCAACGTTTCGATCGACTGCCGCTCGGGAGTGCCTACGGTGGCAATCGGGTCCACCATGTTCTGGTACGACCGGGCGATGCGCTGCCCATCGCTCAAAGCGGCCCGGTAGTCCTCCCCGAATCCGTTCTCCTCCGCGGGACGCACCTGTCGGAGGGTGTCGGGTTCGATGTGCTCGGCAATGGTGGCGGGGTAGACGGCGGAGAGGATCGGGCTGTCGCCGATCTGATCCAGCAGCACTCCCAGGCTGGTGGGATCAGAAAGTGATGCCAAGGGAGGTGCCAGCACGATGCCACGGAGTTGCTGGGGATCTTCAAACCAGCGGATGGCCAAATCGGCCAAGACCAGATAGGGCGCCACTTCTGGACTGTCGGCCCGAACGAAATGAGCGGTGGCGGTGTTGTCGATAGCCACCGCGGGCATGGGATCGTCGGCTGTGGGGAGCATGAAAGACGTCATGGCCGAGGTGCTTACCGGTTCGCCGGACGGATCGAGCAGGGCTTCGGGCACCAGCACCAGTTCCACCCCCTCCTGCTGAAGACGCTGAAGCAACTCGGGGGAGGCCGAGGTGGTCAGCACCATGATGGAGCGATCAGGCGGAGAGCCGAGATGCTCGGCGAGCACTGCGGCCCCTGCTTCGATTTGCCAGCCGATCTGAAGGCTCAGGCCCTGGTCGATCCACGCGTCGCTGTCAAGGGGGACGTAGGTGTTGCTCGCCAAGGGGTGGTTGACGGCGGCTTGTTGGAGTCGGGCCAACAACTGGGCATCCTCAGACCTCTCGCTGATGGCAAGGGCGTCGATCAGATGGGGATCAAGGGACACCAAGGCCACAGGTTGGGGACGCACCCGGGGGTCGAGAACGTCGGCCAGCAATTGCAGGCTTTGGCCGGTGGGACCCAGGTCCACGTTTCCCAGATGGTCGACGGCGGGAGGTCCGGTTGCCGAGAGGACGGTGCTCACCAGCAGAGGAGGCTTGCCGGCATCGGGCAAGGGAGTGCGGACCAGAAAGGTGTGGACGGCATCCAATCGAATGCCGTCGGAGCCTCGAAGAAGAAGACTCACCGGGTACACCCCCTCGGCGGAAAGGGGGAGAAGCAATTGACCCGGTGCCCCGGCCTGATGCGCCTGGCCGCTTGTGGTGGCGATTTCCAAGGACGCGACTCCATCGGCGTCGCGCTCCGGGACGGCCAGTCGGGAAACCCGGTGCAGAACTGGTCCGGTGGACGGCCCGGCCAGTCGATCCAGGAGAGCGGAGCGAGACCGAATAGGCACCCCGATGTTGATGTCAATGGTGGACCCGTCGGGGGCGTCGATTAGGCGGAAGGAGACTCGGAAAACGTCCTCCTCGGCAATCCACATGCTTTGGCTGACCAGCTCTATGGAGGGGGTTTCCGTCTCGGAGGTGCCGTTGTCATTCTGGGCGGTGGCGATCGGGATCATGAGAGCGGGCGCGGCGCAGCAGATAAGAGCCGCCGCCAGCCACTTGCTCCTGGAGCGGCATCTATAGCCCACTGATCTCCAACTCCAGAACTTGCAGACCGGGGGGAACCGGCTCGAAACCCAGTCGCTCATAGAGGCGCAGGGCACCGGTGTTTTGCTGGGGCGTGTTGACCCAGGCTTGGGTGGCACCCCAGCGGGCCATCCACGTCAGCCCGTCGACTACCAGAGCGGTTCCGGCCCCCTGTCCTTGTTGGCGAGGTGAGATTGCCAATCGCTGGAGATAGCCCGACGGCCCGCTGCGACCAGAGATGGCGTACCCAGCCAGGGCTTTGTCGGGGTCTGGACGGGCCACTCGAAAGCGTCGGAAGGGAGTGGCTTGAAGTGCTTCGTGCAGTCCTGCCGGGTCGAGCTGCCAGAACGGCTCGAAAGCGGCATGGTCCACGTCCAGAACCGAGCTGCGATCGCGGCGCCGGGCCCGTCGGATGGAAACGCCTCCATTTCGGTCAGAGAGCGGCGGTTGGATTGGCCGAGACAGCAAGGCGAGCTGCTGGCGGGGTTCGAATCCGGCTCGGAGGAACGGCTCCGTCTCGATGTGCGAGAGGGCTGAAGTCCGGATTCGGAGATAGCCCTGGGCCGCCGCCGATTCAATCGAGGCGGCAACGGCGGCATCTGAGACTGCCGAGCCGGAAGTCAGCAGGATGAGCAGGCCGATCTCCGTTTCGCTGGCCCAGGGTCTAAGCCGCAGACGGTCGTGACCGACGCGAAGCGTCACGGATTCCTGCCCTGACCGTCGGCGCAACATGTCACTGAGGCTAGGTCCGAGCAGGGCGCGGCGTACACCGCGAACCGGGTTTCTTCTGGGCGCGAGAAATGCTCATTCTTGGGTACTGGCCGGGCGCGGTACCGTGGGGCTGTGTCGGTTTTGTGGATCACCGACGAGCGCTTTCTCGACCACGACACCGGACGCTCCCATCCAGAGCGTTCGGCCCGACTGCGCGCGGTGATCGACGGGGTGCAGCGGGCGGGGTTAGACGACGCTCTGGTTCCGACCGTGCCTCGGCTGGCCACCGACGCCGAGCTATTGGCTGTCCACGATTCCTCGGTACTCGACTCGGTCCAACGGATGGCGCAAGGCGGGGGCGGCCGACTGGACCCCGACACCGTGCTGTCCAGCGAATCGGAGGTAGCTGCTCGATTGGCGGCAGGAGCGGGACTGGCCGCTGTCGAGGCCTTGGACGCCAACGCGGCCGATGCCGCGTTCTGCGCGGTGCGCCCACCGGGCCACCACGCCACACCGGTGCGGTCGATGGGGTTCTGCCTATTCAACAGTGCGGCGGTGTGCGCCCAGGCGCTGGCCGACCGGGGCGAGCGGGTGCTGGTGGTTGACTACGACGCCCACCACGGCAACGGCACCCAGGACGCGTTCTGGGAGGACGACCGGGTGATGTATGTGTCGTGGCACCAGTACCCGTTCTATCCGGGCACTGGTGGGCTGCGAGAGCGGGGCGCGGGGGCAGGATTGGGCACCAACATCAACTTGCCCATGCCCATGGGGGCGACCGGCGACGCCTACCGCCGAGGCTGGGAAGAGGCCGTGCTGCCCGCGGTGGAAGACTTTGAACCTGACTGGCTCGTTCTGTCGGCCGGATTCGACGCTCACCGGGCTGACCCACTGACCAATCTGGGCTTGGCCGCAGGGGATTTTGCCGACCTCACCGAAGCGATCATTCAGGTGGTTTCCTCCGGTCGGCGTATCGCCTTTTTGGAGGGCGGCTATGACCTGGATGCCCTGGCCGACTGCGCCGCCGCGGCGGTAGCAGTGTTGGCTGGAACGCAGTGGCGGCCGGAACCGGCTACGGGAGGCGGTCCGGGTGCAGAGGTGGCGGCTGCCGCGGCCGCGTTGTTGTCGTGAGCCTCGACCGTCTGGCCCCCGTCCGCGAGGAGGCCCGAGAACTGGCTGAACGGTTTGCCGCCAGCGGGTACCGGATCTATCTGGTAGGTGGGATTGTGCGTGACGCGATGCGGAATCGACCACTGGACACCGCCTTCGACCTGGACCTCACCACCGATGCCCAGCCAGAGGCGGTGAAGTCGATCTTGGAAGAGTGGGCCGACACCCTGTGGACTCAAGGGGAGCGGTTCGGCACAATCGGCGCTCGCCGAGGCGACCGCCGGGTTGAGATAACCACCCATCGCACCGAGCGGTACCTGCCCGACTCTCGCAAGCCCGAAGTGGCCTTCGCCGATGCCATCGAGGCCGATCTCTCCCGCCGCGACTTCACCATCAACGCCATGGCTGTCGAACTGCCCGATGGCGGGCTGGTGGACCCCTTTGGCGGAGCATCCGACCTAGAGGCTGGGCGCTTACGCACTCCGCTGGACCCTGAGGAAACGTTCAGCGACGACCCCCTCCGAATGCTGCGAGCGGCCCGCTTTTTGGCGCAGTTCGACCTGGCTGCGGACACGAACCTGGTAGCGGCCATGGGGGCCATGGCCGACCGGCTGAGCATCGTGGCTGACGAGCGGGTTCGCGACGAGCTGGACCGGCTCCTCGCAATACCCGATCCCGGGCCCGGCTTCGAGTTGCTCTTCAAGACCGGCCTGGGCGAACGGGTGTTGGGACCGGTAGGCGATGGCACTGCGGCACTCGCCGTTCTTCGCAAAGTCGGTGATGATCCGGTCGTCCGCTTGGCTGCGCTGTTGGCTGATGCTGGAACGCCCTCCGACGTGCGGTCGGCGTTGTCGGAGCGCCGAGCCACCACCGCAGTCAGCCGCGCCGTGTTTGCCGTGCTAACCGCAGCGCGCCGAGCGGTGGAGCATCCGCCCCAATCCCCTGCCGAGTTGCGCCGCTGGGTGGTCGATGCCGACCCCCATGTGCCGCAGGCGGTGATGGTGGCGACAGCCCTCGGTGCAGTGGGCACGTTGACCGCCGATGTGGAAGCCCTGATCGCCGCAGAGCCCGACTTGCTTGGCCCCCCAGTACTCGACGGTGAGCAGATCATGGAGCTTCTTGGCCTGGACCCTGGTCCCGACGTAGGCGCAGCCGTCGACGAACTACGCCGTCATCGCCTCGACTCCGGCCCCCTCACTCCCGAGGAGGCCCGCGCCCACCTATTGAAGTGGCGTTCTAGCTGACCTCGCCTCGGGCGTAGGCCTCGACCATCTCGCGGGCGGTCTCGTCGCGGTACTGGATGGGCGGGCTCTTCATGAAGTAGGCCGAGGGGCCGAGCAGGGGACCGCCGATGCCGTGATCCAAGCCGAGCTTGGCGCAGCGCAGAGCGTCGATGATGACGCCGGCGGAGTTGGGCGAGTCCACCACCTCTAGCTTGAGGTCGATGTTGAGGGGGACATCGCCGAAGCCCCGGCCCTCGAGGCGGATGTGGGCCCACTTCCGGTCTTCCAGCCAGGGGACGTGGTCGCTTGGACCGATGTGGACATCATCGGCGGCGATGCCATTGTCGAGCTGGCTGGTAACCGACTGGGTCTTGGAGATCTTCTTGGACACCAGCCGGGTCCGCTCCAGCATGTTCATGAAGTCCATGTTGCCGCCGAAGTTCAGCTGGTATGTGCGGTCCAGTTCCACACCCCGGTCCTCGTATAGGCGGGCCAGGGTGCGGTGCACAATGGTGGCGCCCACCTGGCTCTTGATGTCGTCGCCCACCACCGGGACACCGGCGTCGGTGAAGCGCTGGGCCCATTCCGGATCGGAGGCGATGAACACCGGGATGGCGTTCACAAAGGCCACGCCGGCCTCTAGGCAGCACTCGGCGTAGTAGCGCTGAGCCTCCTCGGAGCCCACCGGAAGATAAGAGATGAGCACGTCGGCCCCGGACTCCCGCAGCGCCTCGGCCACATTGATCGGCTCCGCTGGGGATTCCTCGCACTGGGTGCGGTAGAACTCGCCGAACCCGTCCAGAGTGGGGGCCCGCTGCACCCGCACGCCCAGATCGGGCACATCGCAGAACTGCACGGTGTTGTTGGGGGCGGCGCTGATGGCCTTGCCCAGATCCAGCCCGACCTTGGTGGCGTCCACGTCGAAAGCGGCCACGGGCACCACGTCGTTGATGTGATAGCCCCCCAGCACCACGTGCATGAGGCCGGGGACCTGGTCGTCGGGCTCGGCGTCGGCATAGTAGTGCAGGCCCTGCACCAGGGAGCTGGCGCAGTTGCCGACACCGGCGATTGCGATGCGGATGGGATTGCTCATCGTGGTTGCCCTCCTTGGGCGAAGAAGTTTCGATCGGCGCTGATCATGGGTCAGTGGGTTCAGGACTCGGCCGGTTGTTGCGCTCGTCGGCAATCAGCTGATCGAGCCAAACCAAGTCGTGATCTCGGCGCTCTTGGTCCCTCTGGAACAGCGAGCGCACGTAGGGGTCGTTGGTGTGGACGGGATCGCGGCGGGCCATGGCTTGCAGGCTGACCAGGTGCGCCCGGCGCAGTTCGAACAGCGCCAGGCGCCGGTCGGGGGGAAGGAAGCGGCAGAAGGCCAGTTGCAAGCGAAAGCGCCGCTCGTTGTTGGCGTCTTCTTGCAATAGCTCCAGTAGGTGGTCTTCACCAGCCTCGGTGATTTGGTACACCTTGCGGGTTCGGCTTGATTTCGACCGCGTGCTGCGCTTCCGGCTGCGACGAGCATTCTCCTCAGAAGACTGCTCGTCGGTGACGAGTTCGGGGGCCACGGCGGTGGAACTCACCCAGCCCCGGCGCTCCAAGCGGGCCAAGGCGGGATAAAGGGCCCCGTAGGAGTTGGCGTATCCGCCGACCAGCGACTTGAGGCGCTTGTTCAGCTCGTAGCCGTGGAGGTCGCCCTCTTTGAGCAGGCCGAGCACCGCGAGATCCAACATTGGACCGCGATTATATCGATTCGCTATATCAGGTCAACTCGTTGGTGCGCTATAGACGTGAGCCCTCAGCCAAATAGGGAAACCGACAGGTCTTCTGGGCCGCGGATTGATCGGGGATCGTCGGGGTCGGGGTTGGCGTTGGGCACGGTGACCGAGTGGTCGGTGATGTAGTTGCGGTGGTCGATGGCCCATTTGCCGTCTCGACGGGACCATTGGTCCACATAGCGCCCTCGGCTGAAGATGTCGGCGGTGTCGGGGCCGTCGCCGAAGGGCAGGGTTCGCAGCGCCACGGTCACATAGGCCTCGCTCACTGCTCGATCCCCGTCCACTTGGATCAACACGTTGGT
This sequence comes from Acidimicrobiia bacterium, assembly GCA_022826705.1. Classification (GTDB taxonomy): domain Bacteria; phylum Actinomycetota; class Acidimicrobiia; order Acidimicrobiales; family Bin134; genus Poriferisocius. The sequence continues at coordinate 114,653 of JAJDUJ010000026.1, forward strand.
GATCTGATGGGAATGGGTGGACATTCCGGCGTGAGCAGTCCAGACCCAGTCCACGAATTCGTGGCCGGTGCCCTGGAAGATGTCCTCTCCGTAGTCGGCGGTTCCATCGGGATGCCACACCGCGTAGGCAGCTGGCATGTCCATCCGGTCGAGGGCTCGGCAATAGCCGTAGATCACCTCGGTGATGGCCTGCTTGGCCACCATGGTTTCAAGAACATCCGCGCTGATGGGGTCAGTCATAAGCCCATTCTCTATCGTTTCGCTCATGTCAGACCTCATCATCCGCGGCGGCAACCTGATAGACGGATCCGGAAACCCGGCCCGACCCGCCGATATTCGCATCAACGGAGGCGTCATCACCGAGGTGGGTCCGAGTCTGGCCCCCGATGGCGAGAGCGAACTGGATGCTGGCGGCTGCTACGTATCCCCCGGGTTCATCGACTCCCACACCCACTTGGACCCGTCCATGTTCTGGGACCGGGGGTGCGACCCCATGCCCCAGCACGGGGTGACCACCGCGCTGATCGGCAACTGCTCGCTGTCGCTGGCCCCGGCCAAGGCCGAGCAGCTCGACGAGCTCATCGACGTGTTCTGCTACATCGAGGATATGCCGATTGCCGATTTCGAGTCGGGTATTCCCTGGTCATGGGGATCGTGGCGCCAATACCGCGATGCCATGAATGAGGGCGGCATCGCCCTGAACATGGCCTCGCTGATCGGCCATTCCATGCTGCGGATCTACGTGATGGGCGATGATGCCTGGACCCGGGAGGCAACCGAGGATGAGATCGCCGCCATGGCCGCCGAGATGGCCGACGCCATGGACGCGGGTTGCTACGGGTTCAGCACGTCGTTCTTCGACTTGGACCGCCGCAGCCGCCCGGTGCCCAGCCGGCTGGCTTGCGACGGGGAGCTGAGCGCGTTGGCCGACGTACTGGCTGCCGCGGGCCACGGCGTGGTGGAGTTCATCCCCAACCTCACCGGGGAGGATCCCGAAGCCGACATCCGCAGAATGGCCAAGGTGCTCGGACCCCGGGGGGTGACTTCCATCTGGAACGGGGTTTCCCATAGCGACATGGCCCCGCACCGCCCGGACGAGTACATGGCGTTCACCCAGGCGATCAGGGATGAGGGCTGCGATATGTGGCCCATCTCCTCGCCCCGCACCGTGGACCTCAACGTGAGCTGGGACCAGACCATGGTGTTCATGATGCTGCCCAAGGGGTGGAACCAGATCATGGGGGTGGCAGGCGAAGCCCGGCAGGAGATGCTGGCCGATCCTGGCTGGCGGGAGATCGCCCGCAACGAGTGGGACGCCACTGATAAGTCGCTGTTTCCCATCAATCGGCCCGACTTCGCTCGGTTTACCTCGGTGACCCGCTCCGAGAACGAGAGTTGGCTGGGCCGCTCGCTGGCCGAGTTGACCGAGGCTCGGGGCGGCCACCCCTCGGATGTGTTCGCCGACTGGATTCTGGAGAACGACTTGGAGCCCGGCGTGGTGGCCATGGGGGTGAGCAACAGCAACATTGACGCCGTAGCCCAGATGATCGCCGACGACCGCTGTCTGATCAGCGCCTCCGATGCCGGGGCCCACGTGCAGATGATGTGCGCGGCGGGAGACACCACCTTGCTGTTGACCCGCCATGTGCGCGAGCGGGGCGATCTTGAGCTTGAGCGGGCGGTGTATGAGATCACCGGTCGCCAGGCGGAGATCTTGGGGTTCAACGACCGGGGCCGCCTGCTGCCCGGTTATGCCGGTGACGTGACGGTGTTCGACTTGGACGAGCTCTCCTGGGACACCGATGGGTTCGTGTGCGACCTGCCCTCGGGCGCTCCTCGCTTGCGGCGTCCAGCAGGGGGATACCGGGCCACCGCGGTCAAAGGCGTGCTCACCCAGGTGGAGGGCTCACTCACCGGCGCCAACCCCGGCGCGGTGCTAGACGCCAACACCCCGGCACCCTGAGCCCGACCGCTAGGACGTCGCGGCGATCTTGAGGGGGAACAGCTCCGCCACGCGGTGAAAATCCTGATCAGCGGTCAAGATCTCTGATCCGGTACGCAGCGCGATGTTGGCGATCATGCAGACGATGTATCCCGGTGGGGTGACGCCGTTGGCTCGACAGACCCGGTTGATGCGAGCCGCGCCCTCGAAGTCGGCCACATGGTCTACCGAGACCCAGGACACCGACGTCAGAAGGTTGTAGAGCTGTTGGTGGCTCTGGGTGTCTTTAGCCCCTCCCAGCACCTCCATAAGTACCGGTTCGGTGACGGCCACGCTCTGGCCGCCCTCGGTGATGAGCTCGACCAGCTTTCGGTGGGCCGGGGAGTCGGTGCCCCGGTCGAACTCCATCCACGCTGAGGTATCGGCGAGGATCACCCGACGGTATCGATGGGCTGAAGGCCGGTATCGGGCGGGATCTCGCCGATGAGCTGCGCTCCCTGCATCGACAGCATCTCGTTGGTGGTCAGGGGCTGGCCGGCGGAATGGCGTAGGGCGAGATGTACGGCCTCGGTCTTGGTGCGCACCCCGTAACGGCGCATGACGATGTCGATGAGCCGGTCGTCGATCTCAATATTGGTGCGGGTTCGGTCGTCCATTATCTCAAACTACACCGAATAGGTGTGGGGAGTGTGGAAATAGTGTATTACGCCTAATAGTCCTGGCCACGGGACGCGTTGTGGGCGCCCCAGCCATCGGGAATGTAACCGTCCATAGTTACTGAACGCTCGGTGAATAGCCAGCGGCCGTCCACCACGCCATATTGGTCGATGTAGCGGCCCCAGTGGTCGAGGCCGTGCTCCATGATCACGTGGTAGTAGCAGCGTCCCTTGGCCTCAGTGGGTGAGAGCAGGTCGATCTGGTGGGTGGCGGTGTGGTGGCGAATGTACTTGGGGGTACCGCCGCCGATCTGGGACAGGGTGTCTTGGGCGCCGGTGAAGATGGTGCGGATCTCGTCGATGCCGTACTTGTCGGGCTGCGTCGGGGTCCGCATGATGGCATCGGGGGCGAACAGATCCATCACTTGGTCGAACCGGCCCGAGTCCCCATTGGCGTTGTACCGGGCCACCAGGTCCCGGATCGATTCCCGAGCGATCAATTCCCACTGCTCCATGGGTTGACGGTACATCGTTTCTGCTTGCGCGGCGGGTCCTACCGTTACCATCCCCCGGCGTGGCGGCGGGTCCTGTCCCGGCCCAGCCCGCCGTCCTCCATGGAGTCCGGGCGGCGGGCGCCCTGAGCCGGGCCACCCCCCACCACGCCTACCGTTGGGGGCGAGGCGCTTTCCTTAGGAGGGGTTAGGGTGCGGGCGTGACTATCTCAGAGAGAACTCCGGTGCTGGTGGGGGTGGCGGCGGTTTCGCAGCGGCTTGAGGATCCTGCTGAAGCCAAAGAAGCTGTGGCGCTGATGGCTGAGGCGCTTGTGACGGCGGCCGATGATGCTGGGGCCAGCAGTCTTATTGGCCGGTTGGACCAGGTGAGGGTTACCAAGGGGACTTGGGGGTATTCCGATCCGGCTCGCTGGGTGGCCGATGCGGTGGGGGCGAATCAGGCTCGCAGTTTTCTGGCTGACGTGGGCATCTTGCAGACCGCGGTGATGGGTGATGCGGCGGCTTCCATTGCGTCGGGTTCGGCCGACGTGGTGGCGGTGGTGGGCGGAGAGGCCAAGTACCGGGGATTGCGGGCGTCGATCACCGGCGTCGATGCCCCTGACACTGACCAGGGCGATGCCCAACCCGACGACTTCGTGACACCTCACGGCATGATCATCAGTCGGGCGGAGATCGACACCGGGCTGGTGATGGCTACCCACCACTACGCCATGATCGAAAACGCCCGCCGGTTCGCCGACGGGCAAACCATCGACGAGCACCGCGACGTGGTGGCTGGGCTATGGGCCCGCTTTTCGCAAGTGGCCGCGGCTAACCCCGACGCCTGGTTTCAAGAGGGCTTGGACGCCGCTGCCATCGCTACTCCGGAGAACGGCAACCGGATGCTGGCTTGGCCGTACACCAAGTGGCACAACTCGCAGTGGAATGTGGACCAGGCGGCCGCGCTGATCTTCTGCTCGGCGGGGACCGCTCGGGCGCTGGGTATCCCCTCAGATCGCTGGTTGTTCCCCTGGGCCGCTGCCGAGTCCAACCACATGGTGCCGGTAACCGAACGGCCCGAACTCCATCGCAGTCCGGGCTTCGCCCATGCCGGTCGGGCTCTGAACCAACACCTAGGGATGGCACCGAGCGATGCCGACCATGTGGATCTGTACTCCTGTTTCCCCATTGCCGTGCGTACCCAGGCCCTGGAATTGGGCCTCGACCTGGGCCGGGACCTGACCGTGACCGGGGGAATGACCTGGGCGGGCGGGCCGCTCAACAACTACGTGATTCAGGCGGCAGTGAAGTTGGCCCAAGTGCTGCGGGCCGATCCCGGGTCCACCGGGCTGCTCACCTCCATCAGCGGCATGATCACCAAGCAGGGAGTCAGTGTCTGGTCTACCGAGCCCCCGGCGCAGCCGTTTGCCAACATCGACGTGACCGATGCGGTGGCTGCTGAGCTCCAGCCCAAGCCCTATCGCACCGGCGACAACGAGCAGGCCGAAGTGGTGTCCTACACCCTGATATGGGGCCGGGAGGACCCGGAGCGGACGGTGGCCATCGGCGAGTTCTCCGACGGCGCCCGAACGCTACTCGTCTCCGCCGCCCCCGCCTTCATGGCCGCCGCCGTCGCCGGGGAGTTCTGCGGGCGCGGCGTCATCGCCAGTGCCGACGGGTCGTTCACGCCCGCCGACTGAGCCGGTTGGGCGGGGCTGCTCGGCACCGTCGTCTTGGTCGTTCTCGTTGCGGATCCATACGGTGCGCTGCGGGAAGGGGATCTCGATGCCGGCCTCGTCGAAGGCCTTCTTGATGCGAGCCCGCAGGACGCGTCCCACTGCCCATTGCTCACTGGGGTCGGTCTTGACCACTAGGCGGATGACCACGGCATCGTTGCCCAGTTCTTGAACTCCCCACACCGAGGGTTCCTCCAGGATGGTGAGGTCGGGGTCGTTCTCTTGCCATAGCTCGTCGGCCACCGCCTTCATGATCTCGCTGGCCTGGTCGATGTCGGTGTCGTAGCTGACGCCGATGTCCAAGATGGCCCGCGACCAAAGCTGCGAGTGGTTGGCCGTGCGGTGGATCTCCCCGTTGGGTACGGTCCATACCACGCCGCTGACATCTCGCAAGGTAGTGGTGCGCAGGCTGACCTTCTCGATGGTTCCCGAGGTGTCGCCCACGTCCACCACGTCGCCCACTCCGAACTGGTCTTCAATCAGGATGAACATTCCGGCCAGGAAGTCCCGCACGAGCGACTGAGCCCCGAAGCCCACCGCCAGACCGGCGATACCGGCACCGGCGATCAGGGGGGCCAGATCGATGTTGAGCTCGCTCAAGCACAACAGCGCGGCCACCGCCAAGATGAGCGCGGTGGCCAGGCTCTTCAACACTGCGGCAATGGTCTCGATCCGCTGGGCGCTGCGCACTTGGCGCTCTTGGATGCGGTTGATGGCCTTGGCCGCCCGGGCGCCGAAGTCCAGCTTGCCCGCGTCTTCGAGTTGCTCTTCGGTATCGGTCTCGCTCTGGCGCACCAATCGGGAAACCGCCCGGTCGACCACCTTGTGGGCAATCTTCTTGATGATCCAGGCCGCCAGCAGGATGAGGATGATCCGCAGCGGCCGCTCCACCAGCCACCCGACGATCTCTGCCAGCCGCTCGTTCTCGGTGTTGTCGAAGATCAGCTCACAGAAGAATCCTGGATCAGGACCGCAGGCGTCGTTGACGGTGGTAGCAGGAACGACGAAGGCCATCGGGTCAGCGTACCGGCGCCCCCGTGCTTTGGGTCAGTCCGAGCCGCTAGAGCCTCATCCAGCTTGAGTCACGCGTCGAGGGGGTTGTCGGGGGCGGCGTCTAGGAGGGCTCGGCCTAGTTCGAGGGCGGGGCCGGTGCCGGCGAAGACGTGTTGGGTGCCGGCGTGGATGTCGCGGAATGCCCGCTGGAGGCCGCCGGAGCGGAGGGCGTCGGTGCCGGCCAGAAGATACGCCCGGCGGAGGATGTCGGCCCCTTCCTGGGTCACGAACACGGTGGCCTGGCGGGTGAGGATCACGTCCATCGGATCGACCACGCCGGTCTCCGCCACGTTGCGCTCGGCGGTGGCGAAGGTGTCGTGGAGCCAGCCGCGGGCGGCCCGGAAGCGGGACTCCAGTTCCCCGATCTCATGGACGAAGCGGTCGTTTTGAGCCAACGGGGTGGCATCGCCCATGCGGTGCTTGGAGCGGGCCACCGAGTGCAGCTCATCGAGCCCCCGCTGTACCACTCCGATGGCGAATCCGGCGTGGCCGGCGGCGGTGAGCGGCATCACCCCCAGCTTGTAGAGGGGGCCGCCTCGGTACACGGTGAGGTCGAACATGTCGAAGGTGGAGGTGGCCGGTACGTACACGTCTTCGAGGGTGTAGTCGTAGCTGGCGGTGGCCTGGAGGCCCATCACATCCCAGTTGCCGGTGATCTGGGCCTTCTCCACCGGGTAGATGGCGAACAGGAAGCGGGGGTCGACGCCTTCGGGCTCCTCGGTGAACACCCCGGCGCCGGCCCATTGAGCGTGGTTGATGCCGCTGCCGAACGAGTAGCGGCCATTGAGACGGAAGCCGTCACCATCGGGGGTGGCGGTGCCGTTGGGGGCGAACTGGCCCGCCGACAGGGGCACCCCGTCGGAGAACATCCGCTCGATGTGCTCATCCGGGCACCAGGCCGCGAAATAGGCCGTGGCCGCACAACTGGCCATCAGACACCAGCCCACCGACCCATCGGCCCGAGAGACCTCGGTCCAGACGTCAATGCAGTCGTTGACGGGAATCTCGATCCCGCCCACCGCGGCCGGCACCATCACCCTGTGCAGCTCGGCATCTACCAAGGCGTTGACCGTCTCTTGGGGGATGGGCATCCCATCGGTCTTCGCCGCGTTCTCGTCGATCAGCGAACGCAGCTCCCGAGCCCGGTCAAGGTATTCGCTGGCCATGCCTCAAACCCTAGGGAAGCGCTGGGCGTTTGGGTTTGACGGCGACAATGGCCACCGCGCCCAGTCTGTCGGACTGCTGCCGAAACGTGCGCCGCATGGCGCGGACTCGCTTGCGCGCCACTGGCGACTTGGTGAGATTCCAGGCGATCTTGGCCGCACCGAGGAGTGATTCGTCTTTGATGATGCGGGCGGGCTCGAGAATTCGCATCTCGGTTTCGGACTGGTGGGTGATTTGAAAGCCCGCCCGCTTGAGCAGGCCGCACCAATCCCCAGAGGTAAGGGGGAAAACGCTCACCTGGGTTGACCGCAGTAGCTCGGCTCGCACCTCTTGTTGGGCTGCGGGATCCAGTGAATCGGGACGCAGACTCAGTTCATGGAGGCCGAAGCGGCCCCCCGGTCGGAGTATGCGAAAGGCCTCGGCCACCACTTGCGCTTTGACGTCGTCGGGCTGCATGGCCAGAAACGCCTCGCAGAGCACCACGTGAGCCGAGTTCTGCGCCAAGTGCGTCTGCTGGGCGATACCCACGATGCACCGGTAGCGGAAATTGTCGTCAAGTGAGTTCACGCGGGCTGCGGCCTGCTCGTCTCTTTCGATTCCGGTGTAGCCAGCGGGGGTGTGCTTGAGGATGAGGGCCGCGGTGGCGCCTGCGCCGGGGGCCAGTTCCACGACATGGTCGGCCGGGCGGATTCCCACCTCTTTGATCAGCCGGTCGGTGAGCTCCCGCCCACCGGGCCGCAGAGCCTGTTTGCCCATGCGGGCAAGCAGTCGGTGGCCCGGTATCTCATCTAGATTCTTGGGCTGGGAAGACGCGCTCTCGTCAGCTCTGCTCATGGCAACTCGTGGCTGAGGCTAGTGGCAGTGGCTCCCAAATGTAATTGCTTCCTCAAGCGTTGGGCCTAATGGCAACCATCGCGACAGCCCCCAAGTGGTCTGCGTTGCGGCGGAACGCACCTCGCATGGCCCGGACGCGACGGCGCGCCGCCGGCGTTCTAGCAATGTTGCAGACAATCTTCAAAGTGCGGGCCAAGCCCTCATCCTTGACCATCCGGCCGGGTTCGAGCAGGCGCATGGGAGCGGTCGACTCAAATTGAATTTCGAAGCCGGCGCGCATGAGCAGGGCACGCCAGTCAGATGGGGTGAGGGGTCGGGCCCCCACATGGATGGACCGTGACAGGTCACCGCGAACCTGCTGTTGGGTCTCGGGGTCGAGAGGGTCAGGTTGCAGGCAGAGTTCGTGCATTCCGTAGCGGCCGCCGGGGCGAAGGATGCGAAACGCCTCATCGGCGATTCTCTGTTTGTTCTCGTCCGACTGCATGGTGAGCATGGCTTCGCCGAAGACGACGCTGGCCGACCCATCGGACAGGCCGCTGTTTTGGGCCGTGCCGATCACACAGCGGTAGCGGTTGTCACTGGCCATGGCCTGCACGCGATCGGCGGCTTCCTCGTTTTGCTCGATCCCGGTGTATCCCGCGGGACGGTGGTCAAAAACGAGTTTGGCGGTAGCCCCCATCCCCGGGGCGAACTCAACCACTTCATCTTCATGGCCGATGCTCAGCCCCGAAAGCAAGGAATCGGTGAGTTCTCGACCTCCGGGTCTGAGAACTCGCTTGCCCATTTTGGCAAGAACCCAGTGTCCGGGCATTTTGTCGAAGCTTCGGTCGGTTGTATTGGGCATGGTGGCTCCTAAGTGGTTGGTTGGTGATCTCGCCACCGCAAGAGGCGGTTGGTGAGCGGACGGAGAATTGCGAGTTCGATGCCAAGGGCCACAGAGATCAACAAGACGGTCCAGGCGTACACGTCGGCGGTCTCAAGATTCGCTCTGGCCCTGGCCACGTTGGCGCCGATCCCGTCGGTAGCAGACAGCAGTTCGGCCATGACTGCCACCCGCAATGCCTGGCCGAGCGTTACTGACACAGCGGTCAGAACGGGAGAGGCGATAGCCGGGACGACTATGTGTCGAAGGGTATGCCAACGCGACAGGTCGAATGCCGCCCCCATCTCCAACAGGTCGGAGTCGATGTTTTGAACGGCTTCCTGTACGGCGAAAACGATGAGGGGGATGGCCACGAGGATGATCACCAATCGGGTAGCCGCCGGAGTGGGGCCAAACCAGGTGAGACCGAATACGACGAGCACAATGGGGGGCACTGCCATGAGACCGGCCAAGGCAGGTTGGCTTATGGACACTGCCCAACGTGAGATCCCGTTCAAGGCACCCCAAATTGAACCAATCGCCAGGGCCACGAGCACACCGGTTGCGGCGCGGCTGAGGGTAGTGGCCAGCTCGGAGGCGAGAATGCCCTCGCTGGCAAGGCCATGGAGCGCAGCGAAAGTCTCCGCGGGCGACGGGAAAATCAACTCGGGCTCGCGGGCAGAGAAGACAGTCCACACGCCCACGAGGACGAGGACCCCGATGCCGGCGCCTGTGACTGTCTGATAGTGGCTTAACCCGGTGCCGCCCCGGTCGGGGACAGTAGGGAGTCTCGGTGTGGATAAGAGGGTTGTCATCGAGGGTCGGCCAGGTAGAAGGATGAGTCGGGCAGGCGGCCGCCAATGATGTCGGGAGACAGTGTGGCCAGCTCGGTGAAGAACCGCTCCAGTTCGTCCTGGGCTTCTGCGGCGGGCACAACCTCGAGATTCAGCCTTGGTATGACCTGCTGAATCACCGGTGCCGGCAGCCCGGAGGTTTCGGATAGCACCGCAAGGGTGTCGGGTGCTGCGGCGTTGACGACTTCCACGGAGGAGGAAAGGTCATCGAGCAACGCCGCCAGCACCCCCGGGTGGTCTGCCGCTATTTCACCGCGCACCACGATGCCGGCTTGGGGGATTCGAGGGGAGGTTCCCGCGACGGCAGCCCATTCGGTTTGGAGGTCGAACACCCGCCCGAGGGCCTGCCCGTTCTGATTCGCCCGGGCAAGGGCAAGGGTGACGACATGCTCGGGCAACACGGCCCAGCTTCCGTTTCCGGCGACTAATTGACCGATGATCTCCGGTGGCTGGGCGTAGTACTCGATGTCGAAGTCTTCCCCCGGGGTGAGCCCGTTGGCAGCAGAGAGATACTGGAACACCAAGTCGGGCATGTCGTTGGGGAACGGGATCATCACGGTCTGGCCCCGCAGGCTCTCCCACGTTGCCGGTGTGCCTTCTGGCCCTATGAGCCAGATCAAGCCCCATACCATGACGGCGGCCATGCGGATGTCTACGCCTCGGTTGAATAGGTTTGCCCCCACGTAGCTGGGGACCGCAGCGACCTCGGTGTCGCCGTTGACCAGGATGGATCGCAGTACATCTGGGGTGTTCCAGACGTTGGTGCTGATCTCGTCGGCGACGTCGGCCAGCACTCCTGAGGTGTCGAGCACGGTAAACGGCGCGGCGAATGCCAGAGTCTCGGGGTGATGGATTCTCAGTCGGTCGATTGGTTCGATGGCTGTGACGGTGGGCGGCGCGGCTGCGGCTGATGTCGGCGGTGGGGTGGGTGGCGCGGTTGCGAGCGGGGTTGCAGTGGCGGTTGCGGCTGATGTCGGCGCGGCGGTGGGCGGCGCGGTTGCGAGCGGGGTTGCAGTGGCGGTCGTAGCTGATGTCGGCGCAGCAGTGGGTGGCGCGGATTCGGAATCGCCGTTGTCGCAGGCCGCGGCCAGGAGGGCGATGACAACTGCGACAGCGATTATCAGGTTCTTCACGGTGAATCTCCGTTCTGGTTTTGGTTGGGGATGTCTTCTAGGTGCCAAGCACCGAATGGCGGGCCGTCCATCATGAGGAGCTGCTCGGCAACCGCAGATGCCTCGGCTCGGTGATGGGTAACCCATAAGACGGTTCGCTTCTGGTCTCGGAGATGGGTGGAGAGCTCATCTCGCAAAGCGGTCGCAGTCCTGTCGTCGAGATTGGCAAACGGCTCGTCTACCAAGACGACTGGTGCGTCGTGGGCCAGTGCTCGAGCCACTGCAACGCGCTGACGCATACCGCCAGAAAGCGCATTGGGGTAAAGACCTGCTTCGCCGGACAGCCCAACCCGGCTCAACCAGTGGCGCGCGTTCTGCCTGTTTTCCGCTGTGCAGGCCAATTCGACGTTCTCCAGCGCCGTGCGCCATGGCAGCAGCCGCGGATCTTGGAACACTACGGCAACGCGCCTAGAAGGCCGCTTGACGCTGCCGGCATCGGGTGCAGCGAGACCCGCCACGGTGCGCAGCAGTGTGGTTTTTCCCGCCCCGGAGGGTCCCATCACAGCGACGATCTCTCCAGGGTTGACATCAAGCGAGAGGTCGTGCAACAGACGATGGCCACGGCGATGAAGGGTTACCCCTGCTAGTGCTAGTCCGGCCGTCTCGCGACCTGAGGTGGGCACGTTGCCGAATTCGGTTACGGCACGCCTCATGAGGCACACCTCCACGAGCATCCCTGTTGAATATTAGCTGAGCACTATACAGCTAATTAGGAATACCTAACAACCTGGAGCGACGGCGATCGCAGGCGAATGACGGGAGTCGGGTAGGAGGCCTCTATGCGTGAGCCGCTTGGCGGGTGGGGAGGCCGAGCATCTCGACGGCTTGGGTGGCGGTGGCCACGGGGCGGCCCATGTCGGTGGCCAAGGTGGCAACCTCGGCCACAGACACATGGTTGGGACGGGGGCGGTTGCCGGCGTAGTCCTCGTGGCCGACGCGGAGGTGGCCGCCTCGCTCCAGGGTTAGCTGGGGAATTGGGGACTCGATGAGGTCGCCGCCTACTACGGCGGCAAACCAGGGCAGATCGCAGTCGACCAGCGCCAACATTTCCAAATAGGCGTCCAGTGCCTTCTCGGTGGGGGGCAGTCCGAAACTCACGCTGTCGCCGATTGCGAAGTAACCGCCCGGGCCGCCGAAGTAGAACTTCACAAAGGAGCCGGGGGTGAGCTGGCCGTACCGCCAATAGGAGAGCACGTTGCGGAGGAAGCCGGGCTCGAAGATGGCGAAGTGCATGCCCAGGCTCAGACGGTTGCACTGCTCGATGGCCACCTCCATGTCGGCGTAGGTGTTGATGTACACGTGGCTGTTGGGATCAGGCAGGCCATTGGACCCGGCCTTGCCCAAGATCATGGTGCCGGGGTCGATGAACCCCAGCCGCTGCAAGCCGCCCTCGGCCAGAAGCTCTAGATGACCGAGTTTTTCGGTCATGTCTTGGCCCCATCCCAGCGTGGGCAGCACCAGCACGTCGGGGTCTGCGGCTACCCAGGGCTCGAAGGTGGCCCGGTATTCAGCGGCGGCCTCCTCCGCCGGCACCCGCATATTGGCGATGTGGCAGTGGACGATCGTCGCCCCTGCCTCGATACAGGCCAAGCCCTCCTCGATGAGCTCTTCCCGGCTGATGGGCACGTGGGGGTTGCGCTCGCGGGTGGTGGTGCCGTTGAGGGCGACTTCGATGATGACCGGCGTTGAGTCCATAGCCTGAGAGTACCGTCGGGAGTCGTGGGGCGGCCCAGCGACACCAACAGATTGCCAAGCGGCAATCGAATGGCCGGGTGGAGACTGTGAGCCGGGAGTGGAAGGCGTTGTGGCTGGTGTCGCTGGCCTCGGCGGCCAGCTCCCTGGACGTGACGCTGATGTTCGTGGCCTACCCGGAGATCATCGACACCTTCAGCGACACTCCGGCCACCCAGGTGTCGTGGGTGATCAGCGGCCACAACATCATGGTGGCGGCCCTGCTGATCCCGGCAGGGCGGCTGGCCGACCGCATCGGCCACCGACGGGTGTTCCTGTGGGCCATCGCCATCTTCATCACCGGCTCAGCCGCAGTGGGGCTGGCGCCCAATGCGCCGGCCATGATCGCGGCCCGGTGCTACCAGGCCTTCGGAGGCTCCAGCCTCATCACCTCCGGTTTGGCCCTGGTGATGTCCACCCTCGGACCCCAGCGCCGGGCCATCGCGGTGGGCGTGTGGTCGACCGTGGCTGGGGTGGTGGCCTCGCTCGCCCCCACGCTGGGGGCGTTGGCCATTGAGTTCGCCTCCTGGCGGGCCGGGTTCTTCCTGGTCGCTCCGGTGGGGGTGGCGGTGCTGGCCCGCCGAAGCCTGATCTCCGAATCGACGGCGGACGAAGACGCCGAGCTGCCCGACATGGTCGGGGTGGTTTTGGCCGGGCTCAGCACGGCCGCCCTGGTGCTGGGCATAGTGCAGTTCAACGAGTGGGGATCGGACGATCCCCGGGTTATCGGGGCGTTCGCGGCGGCCGTAGTGGGAATGGCGGCATTCCTGGTTCGCTGCGGTCGCCACCCCTCGCCGGTTATCGATCTCGCTTTGTTCCGAAGCCGGGTGTTCGCGTCCACCGCGGTAGTGGCGGTGCTGGTGGGGGTGGCGTTCTTCGGCATCTTCCTGGCACTGGTGCAATTCCTCAGGGGGCCATGGGAGTACAGCACCCTGGAAGCCGGACTGTTGCTCACCCCGCTCACTGCGGCGTCCAGCACGGTGGGCTACGCCACCGGCCGGATCATGGAGCGGTTCGGCCACCGAGTGGTGATGGTTCCCGCGGCTGGCTGCATTGCCTTGGGCTGCCTGTGGGTGGCGGTGTTCGCCGGTGCGGAGAGGGAGTGGGCGGCGGTGTGGTTCCCGGCTGCGCTGTTGATGGGCTTCGGGGTGGGCACCGCGTTTCCCGGAGTCAACAGCGCCATCGCCTTTGGCGTGCCCCCTGGCCAATTGGGGCTGGCCGCGGGCACTGTCCAAACCGTCATCCGCATCGGAGGTGCGGTGGGAGTGGCCGCCGGTGTGGCCATGCTGGGAGGCGATTTGGACGACTACGGCACGTTTTTCACCGTCTTGGCCATCGTTTGCGGGGTTGCCGGGCTGGCGGCTATGGGCATGGCGACCCACAAGAAAGAAAATTGAGTGGAATACCCTCAACTTTTGGCGGTTATCCATAGAGGAAGTAGTGATTTGAGACGAGGTGCATGCCGATGCTTGACCCCAACCGGTGGACGCTGAAGACCAGGGAGGCATTCAACGACGCCACCGCCGCAGCCCAATCGAAGAGCCATCCTGAAGTAACCCCGGACCACTTGTTGCTGGCGCTGATCGGCCAGACCGACGGGGTGGTGCTGCCGGTGTTGCAGCGCACCGGGGTGGCGCTGCCCGAGCTGCGGACGCAGCTGGAGGCCGAGCTGGATCGACTGCCGTCGGCCTACGGTGCCGAAGTCAGCCCCGCCCGGGAGCTGGTGAAGACCCTTGAGACTGCCGATGTCGCCCGCATCGAACTGGACGACGAATACCTGTCTACTGAACACCTGCTGTTGGCCATGGCCGACCGGGTGGGGGTGGGCCGCCACCGACTGCTGGAGGCGCTGGCCGAGGTGCGGGGATCCCATCGGGTGACCTCAACCACCCCGGAAGACTCCTACCAGGCGTTGGAGAAGTACGGCCGAGACCTCACCGTGTTGGCCCGTGACGGCAAGCTCGATCCGGTGATCGGCCGGGACGAGGAGATCCGCCGCACCATCCAGGTGCTGAGCCGCCGCACCAAGAACAACCCGGTGCTGATCGGCGAGCCTGGCGTGGGCAAGACCGCCATTGTGGAGGGCTTGGCCCTGCGCATCGCCGACGGGGATGTGCCTGAGGGGCTCAAGAACAAGCGGCTAGTGGCCCTCGACATGTCGGCCATGGTGGCCGGGGCCAAGTACCGGGGCGAGTTCGAAGAGCGGCTCAAGGCAGTACTGAAGGAGATCACCGACGCCGACGGCGAGGTGATCACCTTCATGGACGAGCTGCACACCATTGTGGGGGCGGGCGCGGCCGAGGGGGCCATGGATGCCGGCAACATGATCAAGCCCATGCTGGCCCGCGGGGAGCTGCGCATGATCGGCGCCACCACGCTGGACGAGTTCCGCACCCACATCGAGAAAGACGCCGCCCTAGAACGCCGCTTCCAACAGGTGTACGTGGGCGAGCCGTCGGTGGAAGACGCCATCGCCATCTTGCGGGGGCTCAAAGAGCGCTACGAGGTACATCACGGGGTTCGCATCCAAGACGCGGCCCTGGTGTCGGCGGCGGTGCTCTCCGACCGGTACGTGACCGGGAGATTTCTGCCCGACAAGGCCATCGACTTGGTAGACGAGGCTGCCTCCATGCTCCGCATCGAGATCGACTCCATGCCCACCGAGATCGACGTGGTGGACCGACGCATCCGCCAACTGGAGATCGAACAGGTGGCGCTGGCCAAGGAATCTGATGCCGCGTCAGCCGAGCGCCTCGAGACTCTCGATGAGGAACTGGCCAACTTACGGGAAGAACTGGCCGGGATGCAGGCCCATTGGCAGTCGGAAAAGGAAGCCATCGGCCAGATCAGGACGCTCAAGGAAGAACACGACGCCCTGAGCACCGCCCTCGATCGAGAAGCCGATCTGGAGCGGGCCGCGGAGATCCGCTTCGGCAAGCTGCCGGAGCTGGAACGCCAGATCGCCGAGGCCGACCAGCGGCTGGTGGAACTGCAAACCGACCGGCAGATGCTGAAGGAAGAGGTGGACCCCGACGACGTTGCCGCCGTGGTATCCCGCTGGACCGGCGTGCCCGTCACCCGCCTGATGGAGGGGGAGACCGACAAGCTGCTGCGCCTGGAATCGGTGCTGAGCCAGCGGGTGATCGGCCAAACCGAGCCGGTCCACTTGGTGGCCTCGGCCATCCGCCGCAGCCGGGCCGGGCTGTCCGACCCGAATCGGCCCATTGGCTCATTCCTGTTCATCGGCCCCACCGGAGTGGGCAAGACCGAGCTGGCCCGCACGCTGGCCGACTTCTTGTTCGACGACGAGCGGGCCATGGTCCGCATCGACATGTCGGAGTACATGGAGCGCCACAGCGTGTCTCGCCTCATCGGTGCGCCCCCTGGCTATGTGGGGTTCGACGATGGCGGCCAGCTCACCGAAGCGGTGCGGCGCCGCCCCTATGCGGTGGTGCTGCTGGACGAAATCGAGAAGGCCCATCCGGAAGTGTTCAATGTGCTCCTGCAACTATTGGACGACGGCCGGCTCACCGACGGGCAGGGGCGCACAGTGGACTTCACCAATGCCGTGCTGATCATGACGTCCAATCTGGCCGTGGAACCCAAGGAGTACTTCCGCCCCGAGTTCGTGAACCGCATCGACGACATCGTGACGTTCGGCGAGCTCAAGCCCGAGCACATCGCCCAGATTGTCGACCTCCAGATCGACCGGCTGGCGGAACGCTTGTCTGACCGCCGTATCCACCTCGTGGTTGCAGACGAAGTTCGGGCCAAGCTGGCCGCCGACGGCTACGACCCGGCCTACGGTGCCCGCCCGCTCAAACGGGTGATCCAAAGGGACTTGGCTGACCGCTTGGCCGAAGCCGTTCTCAGCGGCGCCATTGGGGAGGGGGCCACTGTCACCGCCAGTCTCAATCCCTCCGGAGAGATCGCCATCGCCTAACCGACACACCATGAGCAGTCACCTCGTTTGGCGAGATTGGCTGCGGGCCGCTAGTTGTGGAGGCTTATGGATATCGGGGCTCAGTGAGCGCGCCGACAAGAGCGAGGCGGTCCCATCGCCTGCTGGCGGCGGTGGCGATCGTGCTCATTTCCGCAGTTGTGGGCGCGATCTGCTCTTCGGCTGGCGCCCAGAGCGAAGTCCAAGTGCGGATTGCCGCCCGCCGGGTTGCCGGCGGGGGAACCGAAGTGGCCGTACAGCCGCACGAAGGCGGCAGCCACTGGGGTGATCGGGTGCTGCCGACAGAGCGGTTCTTGTCCGACGACGTGGAGATCGGGCGCTGGCGAAACAGCTCGCCGGTGGCGGTGCAAACCTTGGGCGGAGAACAGTGGGTTCGCATTGCCGCCCGCCGGGTTGCCGGCGGGGGAACCGAAGTGGCATTGCAGCAGTTGGAGGAGGGCGTTGGTTGGGGGAGTCGGATGCTCCCCACCCGCCGGTTCTTGTCTGACGACGTCGAGATCGGGCGCTGGCGCTCGAGCTCGCCACTAACGGTCTCGCTCCCGCCAGATCCGCCGCTGTCCCTAGATATTGGCGAACCGCCCGGGAACGCGGAGGAAGGCACCCCGCGGGGGCTGATCACGCCCAGGGGAGTGCCGGTGGCGGTTCTCGAGCGAGTGGGCAGCGGCTATCTGGTTAGGACACCGTGCGGCGATATCGCAGAGGTGTCCGCCGGTCAGCCCATCTACGAGGCGCAGATCGTGATCGACCCCGGCCATGGGGGATGGTGGGACACCGGGGCTGTGGGGCACAACGGCCTGGTAGAGCGCGACCTGAACCTGACCCTCAGCCGCGCCATTCAAGAGGAGCTCGTGGCACGCGACATTTCCGTGGTGCTCGCTCGCACCGGTTCTTATGGATCTCTCTTGTCGGTTCGGGCCGCCCTCGCCGACGCCTTGGGGGCCGATGCCATCATTTCGATCCACCACAACGCACCCACGGGGCGAAGAAGTACCACGCCCGGTACCGAGGTGTATGTGCAATCGGTTTCGCGCTCAGAGCCACAAGCCGATTCAGCCCGCTTGGGAGGGCTCCTTTACGAGGAGATCACCGCTGCGCTGAGCGGTTTTCCCAACATTCGGTGGGGCAGGCATGGCGACGCCGGTGTGCTGCGGGTGTTGCTTCCCGACGGCCGTGACGCCTACGGCATGATCCGCCGCCCCAATGTCCCGGCTGTTCTCATCGAGTACGGCTTCTTGTCCAACCCCTCCGAGGCCGCGCTGTTTGCCACTGACGGATACATCAGCGTCGCCGCCAAAGCCACCGCGGACGCCATTGAGGCCTATCTGACCACTGATCGTGAGGGCACGGGGTTCGTCTCGCGCCCCCGAGTGTTCGATCCGGCCAGAGCGCCGTCGCGTTGCGAGGAGGTGACGCTGGAATAGGGGATGGTGGCTGGACCCTCAGTCGTCGTCTTCGAACTCCAGTCCGAGTTCAGCGGCAACCGTGCGCAGGGCGGTGTAGGCCTGAGCGCTCGTTGGCCAACCGGCGTAGTGGGCGATGTGGACCACCCATTCCAAAAGCTCGTCGGGGGTGAGATCGCCCGACTCCAAGGCCGGCTTCATGTGGAAGGGCAGGATGGTGGCATTGCCGCTGGCCGCGATGCAGGTCAGCGTGGTGATCCGCCGTTCCTTGACTCCTAGCTTGGGGCGACTCCACATGTCGGTGAACACACGCTTTGTGAACTGGATGTAGGGATCGTCGCTGTCGGGGGGATCGAACAGCATGATGCTGTTCCAGGCGACACGATCTGCTTCTTTGTTGTTCATCTGCGCAGCGTAGGCTGTTGCGGTGCAGATCGCCTTCATCCGGCATGGGCAGCCTCTGAGAGAGTGGAACACCGATGCTGTGGCCGACCCCGGACTCAGCGAGCTGGGCAAGTGGCAGGCCGAGCGGCTGGCCGACTGGCTGGAACACGAGCCCTTCGATCACATCATCTCCAGCACCAAGCGGCGGGCCATCGAGACCATCGAGCCACTGGCCACCCGACTGGGGTTGGAAATCGAGCTGGAGGAGGACTTCACCGAGATCGACCGCAACTCCAAGGTGTACCTCCCCACCGAGCTGCTGGCCACCGAGGGCGGCGAGTACTACGAGGCCATTCGGGCCCAGGACTATGCAGCCATTGGCTGGGACACCCCCGAGGAGTTCCACAAGCGGGTGATGGCCGCCTTCGAGCGGTTGTGCGAAGCCCAGCCCGGCCAGCACATCGCGGTGGCCTGCCACGGAGGGGTGGTCAACCGGGTGGTATCCGAGTTGGTAATGGCATCGGAGAGGATCCACTTGCAGGTGTCCTATAGCGGGATCTGTCGGGTGTGGGTGGACGAAGACCGCCGGGTTCTCATGAGCATGAACGAGACCGGCCACTGCTGCGCCACCCGCACCGGCGTCACCGGTTTCATGCGAGACGGAGTGGTCGCCGGGCCTCAGTACTGAATTTGGCCCTGGGTAAGGGTCTCGTCGCTCAGTCCCCTCTTTCCTACCTTGTGAATTTTCGACAATTCTGCTCCGCCTTGACCCAACTAGCCTTTCTACCTATCGTTAGGAATACTTAACCTAAGCTGTTGATGGCATAGAGCATCCAAGGACAAGCGCATTGAATGTTTTGGACACCCAAGAGGGCAGGGAGCACATGCGGGGCCCGGTGATCCGCATCACTGCCAACGAGTCCTCAACAGCCTTGACCTTCGACTGCTGCTGCGGCCTCAAGGAGATTGCCGTTGATGCGGTGCCCGATGTCGATCGAGCCAAGAACTGGCATGGGACGCTTCGTCGTGTTCACCGGGTGGACATCTGCGTAGATCGTCACCGAGTGAGTTGCACCGTTCAGGGGTTGGGCCACCGCCTCCCGGTAATCCGTCGGGTTCCGCTGTCGGTAGCCTTGGGTATGGGCCAGATCGGCGATCCCCTTTTCGTGCTGGTGGGAGAGCGCTGATGGTGGTTTGTCACTGCAAGGCCATCAACGCCGAGTTCATCAAGAACTTGTTTGCTGAGAGGTCGTTCACCGTGTCCGACGTGACTGAGGAATGCGGGGCAGGTGGCGACTGCGGCCGATGTCTCGATGTGATCGAGTGCATGTTGGAGCAAAGCCCCATGGAGCGGGGAACGCCTGTTTTGGTGGGAGTTTCCTAAACAACCTGCACCCGGCGGGTTTTCTTCTACAGGAGTAGTATCGACTTATGCAGGGTTCCCCGGAGATCATCCAACTTCTCAATGAGATCCTTACTGCGGAACTAACTGCCATCAATCAGTACTTCGTGCATTCCAAGCTGTGCGAGAACTGGGGTTGGAAGCGATTGGCTGACAAGTACCGCGAGGAATCCATCGACGAGATGCGCGACGCCGAGAAGCTGATGGACCGCATTTTGCTGTTGGAGGGCCTGCCCAACTTGCAGCGGCTGGGAACGGTGATGGTGGGCGAGACGGTGCCCGAGCAGTTGGAGTTGGATCTCGCCTTGGAGGTGGCCGCAGTGGACCGGTATCGCCAGGGCATCCAAATGACATTGGATGAGGGCGACGCCGGTACCCGGGAGCTGCTGGAACACCTGTTGGAAGGCGAAGAGGAGCACCTCGACTGGATAGAGACCCAGCAGCGGGTGATCGCCGACATCGGCATCGAGCGCTACTTGCAGTCTCAGCTAGAGGAGTAGCCCAAACCTGCGAGTCAGCCCCGTCTCGCAATCGTCAGAGCGCCACTAGGATCCTCAGCGTGCCTCAATTGCCGGGGACGGTGAGGACCCTGCCGCTCGCGCTCCTTTTGGCGCTGCTGGGAACGCTCTTGGCCGCGTGCGGTGGCGCAGATGACACCGAACCGAGCATTGGTCCTGCTCCCGCTACTCCGGTTTCTTCGCCAACAGCGCCAGTTCCAACCGCCATTCCATCCCCGACCCCTGAGGCGGTGGTGACCGCCACCGCTGTTGCGGCGCCGAGCACGGCAACGCCGGTGGCCACCGCCCCGCCTGAGCAGTCAGGCAGCGAGCCGACTCCGGTTGCCGATGACAGCGATGTCGAAGATGAGGTGGAGGAGGCTGGGAGTGAAGAAGCGGACATGCTGCCGCCGCTACCGACCCCAGCGGCCAGCACGGTGCGGGAATTGCTGGCGCTGGGACGGCCACTGGTCATCGGCCACGCCGGGGGTGACCGTTCCTGGCCCCACTCCACCATGTACGCCTTCTCCCAGGCGGCTCATGCCGGGGTGGACGTGCTGGAGATGGACTTGCAGATGACCGCCGACCGAGTGCTGGTGGTGCATCACGACGACACCGTCGACCGCACCACCAACGCCACTGGTCGAGTGCGAGACATGACCTACGAGGAGCTTCAGGCGCTGGACAACGCCTATTGGTGGTCGGAGGAATGGCCCAGCCACGACCTCGCCCCCGAGGCCTACTCCTACCGAGGCATCCGCACTGGCGACGTTGCCCCGCCCCCGGGATACGGCCCCGACGACTTCCGGGTGGAGACGTTCCGAGCGGTGGCGCAGGCGTTTCCCGAGCACGTCCTCGACGTGGAGATCAAGACCCCCGCGGGCGATGACGGCGAGGACGACATCGACTTCATCCTCGAGATGGCGGCGGTGCTGGCTGCCGACATTGAGGAGTTGGGCCGCACTGATTCGGTCGTGGTGGTGTCGTTTAGGGATGAGGCTCTGATCGGATTCCGGGAGCTGGCGCCCGAGGTTGTCACCAGCCCAGGCCAGGATGCCCTACCGGCGTGGGCGTTTGCGTCGGTACCGCTGCACCCCAACGACCTCATCGTGCAGGTGCCGCCCACCTTCAATGGCCTCGACGTGCTCGCCCCCGACCTGCTGGGCAAAGCCGCCGACGAGGGCCTGGCCGTGTGGGTTTGGCCCAACGAGGATTGGCAAGAAGACCCCGACTACTACGCCGAGCTCATCGACTTGCCGGTTGACGGTGTGATCGCCGGTCGCCCCGACGAAGCCGTCGAGCGCTTCCGGTCCGACGGCGACATCCCCTGAGCCAATAGCCTTCCGAAACCACTTCTATTTCGGAAGGATAATGCAGTAACATTCCGAAATGGGCCCAGATCCGGAAGGCAATCCGGGATTCTCGGTTGAAGTCGACTGGAATGGCCGACCGGTGGAGGCGTGGGTCCCGACCCCTCTCCGGCAGCGTTCCATAGGCCTTTCAGCCGCCAGTGTGAGAGCCGGGGAGCGGGCCTGTGCCGCCCTGCGGCTGGCCGATGCCCGGCTGCCCGATCAATGGGAGGCCATGGCCAGGCTCCTCCTCCGCAACGAAGGGGTAGCCTCTTCCGGCATTGAAGGGCTGCGCGAGCCCATCGAGTCTGTGCTGGTCGCGGAACGAACCGGCGCGGGCGGTACCGCGGGCTGGGTGGCCGACAACATGGTGGTGATCGACTGGGCACTGGACACGGCCCACGATCCGCTGACCGTTGGAACACTGCATCGCTGGCATAGACAGCTCATGCAAAACGGGAGACTTCCCCCCGACCTGGTGGGTGCCTTCCGTCCGGCGTTGGGCTGGGTGGGAGGCAACTCTCCCCTGGACGCGGCCTATGTTCCCCCGCCCCCCTCGGAAGTTTCAGGGCTAGTAGACGATTTGGTCGACTTCGCCAACGATCCCCCCGAAGGCCTCGACGCGGTGTCCCAAGCCGCAATAGTCCACGCCCAATTCGAAGCCATCCATCCCTATGGAGACGGCAATGGTCGCCTTGGCCGGGTGTTGATCAGCCGAACCCTGCGTCGGCGGGAGGCTACCAGTAGGTCCACCGTCCCCATCAGCATGGCCATAGCCCGCGACCCCGGCGGCTACCTCTCCGGCCTCCGCCTCTTCGAGCTTGGGATGCTCGACCCGTGGGTGACATGGTTCGCCGATGTAGCCGAGAAGGCCGCAAACACCGCCCATCAGATCATCGATCAAACCACCGCTCTGTTAGCCCGGTGGGGCGAGGCGACCGCCGGGCTGCGGGCCGACCACTCCGCCCGGTCTCTGCTCCCCCTTCTTCCCGCCCACCCCTTGCTCAGTGCAGGGGACGTCGCCGAATTGCTCAACATCAGCGAGCGCAGCTCCCGCACCGCCCTAGCCGCACTCGCCACCTTCGGCGTCCTGTCCCCCATCGATGTCCCATCCCCCACCCCCGGGCGCAACCGCCACTGGTTTACCGCTCCCGACCTGCTGAATCTCTGGAGCGCATGAAGCCAGCTACGACTCCAACGCCGCGATCTACATGATCTAACCCATTGATGGGAACCACGAGAGGGAAGGGCAAGCCAGCAATATTTTAGGATTGATCCATGGCCTCTATCGCTCGATACTTCACCCGAGATGCCGAAGGCAAGACTTACCAAAGGGTAGAAAATGCTCTGCAATTCCCGATGTTCATACTCGGGATCACATTCATTCCTGTGTTGGGTGGGATATATCTGGCCGACCTTTCCAAACAGGCGACATTCGGCCTAGAGATCGCAGGCTGGGCAATTTGGGGGGCATTCGCAGTCGAGTACTTCTGGCTGCTGTGGCTGGCTCCGAGTCGATGGAAGATGATCCGAACCCACAAGATCGACCTTCTCGTCGTGGCGGTCCCGTTCTTGCGCCCTCTGCGGATACTCCGCATCTTCCAGCTAATGTCAGGTGTAGGCCCAATCGCCATTGTCGCCGCCTCTTTTCGCAGGGTGATCAACCGCCCGGGCATTTCAGCTTTCTTCACTGCCGTTACCGGCATCGTGTTCGCCAGCGCTGGGCTAGTTCTGGCTTTCGAGCACCAACAACCGGGATCAGAAATCGCCAATTTCGGAGACGCACTATGGTGGTCCATAGTCACCTGCTCCACAGTGGGGTACGGCGACCACTTCCCAGTCACCACGGGCGGCAGAGTCATCGCAGTGATCCTCATTTTAGTAGGCATCAGCGCGCTGTCAGCCCTCACCGCCAGTATCGCCGCCCTCTTCGTGGAGCAAGACGACGAGATTGAAGAGGAACAAGAGGCAGCTGACACCGCCGAACTCAAGACTCAGCTAAATCGTATCGAAGCCCAACTACGATCCTTGAGCCAGCAAGTAGGCAGGATCAGCGAACAACCGTAAACGGCAAAAGCAATTCCTACCTGCGATTGGAACCATCAAGCCTGAACAACCTGCCAGCCGCTAGGCCACTTACCCCAGATCGAGCTCGGCCCAGCTCTCGGCCAGGTCGTCGAACCAGCTCTGGGCTCGGTCCATGCGCCAGCAGAACAACGACATCACCACGTTGATGGTGGTTGCGCCGGCCTCTGCCCACTCAACGGCTGCGCCCATGCTGGCTTTGATGGAGGGGCGGCCGTCGTCGCCGGGCACCGCGTCGATGTCGCCCTGGACGCCGAAGCCGTCCAGGCTCCGACCCGCGTCAGCGAGAGCGTCTCGGAGTGTGCTCACTCCATCGGCCACTTCTTCGAGGTTGCCGTAGGGGGGCGGGATCCAGCCGTCGGCGTGTTCCACGAGACGGGCCAGGTTGTTGGAGTGGAGCGCACCGGCCACCCAGATCGGGATTCCGCCCGGCTGGGCCGGCTTGGGCTCGCACCAGATGTCGTCGAAGTTGACGGTGGCTGAGTGGAACGAGGCCGGGGATTCCTGCCACAGCGCCTTGCAGGCCGCGATGGTGTCGGTAAGGCGCTGACCCCGCTCTGTCCAGGGGATGCCGGCGGCTTCGTATTCCTCGCGCTGCCATCCCGTCCCCATGCCCACTTCCAGACGGCCCTGCGAAAGCACGTCCATGGTGGCCAGCGTCTTGGCCAGCACCGCGGCGGGCCGAAGGGGAGCGATCAGGATCTTGGTGCTGAATCGAACACTCTCGGTGACGGCAGCCATGTGGGCGATGGAGGCCAGCGGTTCGAGCCAAGCAGTGTCAGGGGGAAAGGGGAAGGGGCCGTATGGATACTTGTCGGTATTGGCGCCCATGACGACATGGTCGGTCAACATGATGCGGTCGACGCCAGCTTGCTCGGCCATCTGGGCCAGATCGGCGATCTGGTGGAAGTTGTTGTCTCTGAAGATGGGGCCGAACGACGGCAAGGTGACGGACAGGGATGTCATAGCAATATTGTTGTCGGATGCTCACCGGCGGGACGTTTTGGGGGATGGTGGAGCGGCGGGCGGGGTTGACGCCGGATGCTCTGATGATCATTGATGATCGGGGTGGGGAGCTGTCGTTTCGGGAGTATCGGGATGCGGCGTTGCGGGCGGCGGCGGGATTGGTTGAGTTGGGAGTAGGGCCAGGGGTGTCGATCTCGTGGCAGTTGCCTACTTGGCCGTCGACGCTGGTGTTGCAGGCGGCGCTGGCTCGGTTGGGGGCGGTGCAGAATCCGATTATTCCGGTGTACCGGGAGCGGGAGGTGGGGTTCTGTATTCGTCAGACGGGGGCCCGGCTGTTCTTGGTGCCGTCGGTGTGGCGGGGGTTCGACTATCAGGCCATGGCCGCGGGGATTGCCGCCGAAGTCGACGGGGTCGACGTGGTGGTGTGCGACGGGGAACTGCCTGAGGGCGATGTGTCGGTGTTGGAGGGCATTCCTGCTCCCGAAGATCCTGAGGAGATCCGGTGGGTGTACTACACCTCGGGGACCACATCGAACCCCAAGGGCGCGCGCCACTGCGACTCGTCGGTCATGGCATCGGGCATTGCCATGGTGGAGCGCCAGCACGTGATTGAAGAGGATCAGTTCGGGCTTGCCTTCCCCTTTGCCCATATCGGCGGGGTGTCCAACCTTTCGGTGTCGCTGAGCTCGGGTTGCACTCTGGTGATCGCCGAGGCATTCGACCCGACCGAGACCACTGCGCTGTTCGCCCGCCACGGTGTAACGCTGGTGGGAGGCGGCCCGGCATTCTTCATGGCGTTTCTGGCTGAGCAGCGCAAGCAGCCTGGTCGTCCGATCCTGCCTCAGCTTCGGCTCTGCTCCGGGGGCGGCGCGCCCATGCCTGGCTCCCAGCACTACGAGGTGATGGCTGAAATGGGCGGGCGGGGGTGCGGTCACGCCTGGGGGATGACCGAGGCGCCGATAATCGCCCAGAACACCCCCGACGATCCCGATGAGAAGCTGGCCGAGACGGAGGGCCGACCGCTGGCTGGGGCGGAGATCAAGGTGGTGGGCTTCGACGGCGAACCGGCTGATGTCGGCGTGGAGGGAGAGCTGTGGATCCGGGGCCCCATGGTGTGCCGGGGCTACATGGACGAGGGGCTGACCGCTGCCTCGTTCGAAGGGGACTGGTTCCACACCGGGGACGTGGGCTTTCTGGACGCTGGGGGGTATGTGACCCTGACCGGACGGGTGAAAGACATCATCATCCGCAAGGGGGAGAACATCTCGGCCACCGAGATCGAGGACTTGCTCTTTGCCCATCCAAAGGTGCTTGACGCCGGGGTGATCGGGCTGCCCGACGAGGAGCGAGGAGAGCGTGTCTGTGCGGTGGTGGAATTGGATTCCGGTGCTGATGGGCTCACGCTGGCCGAGATTGGGGACTACTTCCGGGCGTCGGGCATCATGCCCCAGAAGATCCCCGAGCAGTTGGAGATCGTCGACTCACTTCCCCGCAATGCAACGGGGAAGGTGCTGAAGCACGAGTTGCGAGGTCGGTTCGGCGAATAGCCACTAGAGCAGTTGGCCCACCCCGTGGATGGCGAGGCCAGCGAGGGCGCCTATGAGGGTGCCGTTGATGCGGATGAACTGGAGATCGCGGCCCACTCGGCGCTCGATGCGGTCGCTGGTGTCGTCGGCATCCCAGCGGGCCACGGTGCTGCCGATCACGTTGGCCACCTCGGCTTGGGCATGGCGGGCCAGCAATCCCACTGCGGCAACCAGCCATCCGTCCACTCGGCTTTGGAGGGTGGAGTCGCTTTGTAATGACTCACCGGCTCGGGCCAGAACTGCCTCAACCCGGGTTGCCAACCGCTGGTTGGTCTGGAGGCGCTGGGCGTAGCTTCTCAGCCCGGAATCGATGCGCAGACGCAGTTCGTGGTTGGGATCGTCGGCCATGTCGGCCAGCACTCCCCGCACCCCCCGGTGGAGGCGGGTGAAGATGTGGTGGTCGAGCACTTTGGGGGTGTAGACGGGGGCTTCCTCCACGATGCGGTCTCTGAGCACCTCGTAGTTGTCCACCAGGAAGCGGTCGGCCCGCTCCACGGCGGCATCCACCATCGAGCGGTGGTGCCCGCCGTCCACCATCGACTCCAGCAGCCGGCCCAATGCGGGGCCCGACACCAGCCCGGCATCCCCCTCGGCGGCCAGCCATCGCCCCAGAGCCTCGGCGGGGGCCCGATCGGCCACCCAATGAGCCAAGTCGTCAGGGTCAAAGAAGTTGTCCTGCACGAACTCGCCCAGGCTGGCGCCGATGGCGTCTTTGCGCCGGGGAATGATGGCGGTGTGGGGGATGGGAATCCCCAGCGGGTGTTTGAACAGGGCGGTCACCGCGAACCAGTCGGCCAAACCGCCGATCATGGCTGCCTCGGCAGCCGCCTCCACGTAGCCGGCCCAGCCGTTGCCGTCGGTGAGTAGGTGCATCACCACAAACAGGGCGGCGGCAGCCAGCAGCAGGCCGGTGGCCCGCCGCTTGGCCCGGCGCAGTGATGCCGGGTCGCTCAGGCGACCGTTTGGGGCATCCATGACCCGCGGATCTGCTCGGCCCACGGGTAGCGCAGCGGCTCGATGAGCTGGAACGGCCCATCCATGCCGACGTCGGTAGTCGCGGGCCGGGAGGGGGTGGCGGCCCGCAGCGCGGGGACCACCTCGGCGGGGTCGCCCTCGATCATGTGCAGGTCGATGGCGGTGTCGGGGGCGAATCGGGAGGTGAACGACACCACCGCGTGCACGCCGTCGACCGCTACCGCCGCGGGGGCGTAGATGGCGTTGTGCCAATGCTGATCGCCCAGACCCCGGCGCAGCACCACGTGGATGTCGGTGTGGGAGGTGTGGGGGATGTCGCCGGGATCGGCCTTCAGCGCTGGGTCGGCCACCGCCCAGTCGAGGGCCAGGGCGTCTCCCAACCGCACGATCTTCTTCTCGTCGGGGAACATCCGATCGGCCTCCACCAGCACCTCCCGGTACTCGGTCATGGTGGCCATCACCCCGTCGACGTCGCCGCACAGCCAGTAGATGGTGAGAAAGGCGCTGCGCCCGCCGGAAAATGCCTCATCGCAGCCGTCGGGCCGAAGCTCCTGGTGGCTGGGCGGGGCCACGTAGCGGCGGCCGTGCATCACATCAGTCAAGGCAATGTTGGGGGGCAGATGCTCCAAGTCGTACCAGCGGTTCCAGCCCTCGATGGCGTCGGCGTCGCAGTCGAGTCCGGCGAAGATGATTCCGGTTGTCTTCATGGATTCATGGTATGACCCTGAGGTGGAGTTTGTAGCGCTGGGTGGCGGGTCGTTTCTCATGGGCACCGAGGAGGTGTGGTTCGAGGGCGACGGCGAGGGTCCGGTGCGCGAAGTGGTGTTGAAGCCGTACCAGATCGCGGCCACGGCGGTGACCAACGACGAGTTCGCAGCGTTCGTGGAGGCCACCGGCCACATGACCCTCGCCGAGCAGGAGGGGTGGTCGTTTGTGTTCGGCGGGCTGCTACCCGACGACTTTCAGCCCACTCGAGGCGTGGTGGGTGCCGAGTGGTGGCGGCAGGTGGAGGGAGCGTGCTGGTCGCAGCCGGAGGGACCTCAGTCGTCGGTGGAAGATCGGGGCAACCACCCGGTGGTGCATGTGTCGTGGTTCGACGCCGCGGCCTGCGCCGCCTGGTACGGAGCCCGATTGCCGAGTGAGGCCGAGTGGGAGCACGCCGCCCGGGGCGGACTGGTGCAGGCCCGGTTGCCGTGGGGCGACGAGATGAGCCCCGACGGACAGCCCCGGCTGAACATCTGGGAGGGGGAGTTTCCCAGCCACAACACCGCCGAGGACGGCTATGTGGGCACTGCGCCGGTGGACGAATACGAGCCCAACGGGTTCGGCTTGTACAACTGCTCGGGCAACGTGTGGGAGTGGTGCGCCGATTGGTTTGAGAACCGATTCCCGCCTGAGCGACCCCTGGTCGATCCGATGGGTCCCCCAGAAGGACGGGTCAGGGCTATCCGGGGCGGGTCGTATCTGTGCCACGACTCCTACTGCAACCGCTATCGGGTGGCCGCCCGCCATGCCAACGAGCCCTCGTCCACTACCGGGAATATGGGCTTCCGGGTGGCGGCCGATTATGAGGCCGAGGCCCGCCCGGGAGCTGGCTCCAAAGTGCGCTGATCGCAGGCAGGTCGGTAACGTCACCGCCATGAAGTTGGACTTGCTGTACGAAGTGGATGCGCCCAAGCCGTGGGGAAAGCCCCATCCCTGGGGCCAACGGGAGCGGGAGCAGAAGGCCTACAAGGACGCCGTCGAGCAGATCAAGCTGGCCGACACCTTCGGTTTCAACACCATCTGGGCCGTGGAGCACCACTTCCGGGAGGGACGCTCGCACTGCCCAGCTTCCGAGGTGCTGCTCGGCGCCCTGTCGATGGTGACCGAGAACATCAAGATGGGCTTCGGAGTGACCCTGACCCCGTTCGGGTTCATCCCGCCGCAGCGCATCGCCGAGAAGGTGGCCACTGTAGACATCTTGTCCAACGGCCGGGCGGTGTGGGGCACCGGCCGATCCACCCCCATGGAGCAGATCGCCTTCGGAGTCGACCGTGAGCGCTCTCGGGACGACTGGAAAGAGGCCATCGAGATCGTGTGCGGCATGTGGCGCGAGGAGTACTTCGAGTACGACTCGCCTCAGTTCAAGTTCCCCAAGCGCATGGTCACCCCCAAGCCGATGCAGTACCCCCATCCCCCGGCATGGATGGCGTGCGCCTCGGAGAACTCCGCCGCAGTGGCCGGCAAGGCGGGCATGGGCATGCTGTCGTTCTCCATCATGCAGCCGTTGGAAGCCATGGCCCGCCACATCCGCAACTACCGGGCCGCGGCCGAGAACCCCGAGCCCATCACCGACGTGACCACCAACGCCACCGCGGCCTACACCCTGGTGCACTGCGCCGACACGCCCCAGCAGGTGCTGGACAACGAGGTGTGGAAGTCGGTGGAGTGGTGGTACTCCAACCTGGCCCAGTTCACCCTCGATTGGGAGCTGCCCGAGCTGTCACAGGAAGAGCGGGATGCCACCTTCCCGCTGCTCAAGCCGCTCATGGAGGAGGGGATCGACGATCTCATCCACCATTTCGACGAGGCCGACATGATCGTGGTGGGCGATGTGGACACCTGCTACGAGAAGATGAAGCACTACGCCGACATCGGCGTTGACCAGCTCATCTGCTACGTGCAGTTCGGCTACCACTCCCACGAGTCGATCATGCGCACCATCGAGCTCCTGGGCAAAGAGATCATCCCCGAACTCGAGAACTACACCCCCACCCCCAAGGACTCCTGAGATCGGGGCCGTCCGCGGCCTCGCCAGAATTCGAGCGTCAGCTCACCAAGCGGAGGCCGTTGTCGCGCATGATCTTGCGCTGGTCTTCGGCGGGGAGAGTATCCAGTTGGTGGATGAAGTCGGCCGGTTGGGGGAGGCCTTCGGCGTGGGGCCAGTCGGAGCCGAGCACGATGGAGTCGGCACCCATGTCCCGCACGATGGCGGCCACGTCGTCTTCGGGGTAGGGGGTGACCAGCACGTGCTGGGCGAAGATCTCGGGGGGCCGGGCCGGTAGACGGCCGCCGATCCAGGGGCCGTTGCGGCCCATGCCCCGCATCTTGTTCATGAGTCGCACCAGGTACGGGGCCCATTCGGCGCCGTTCTCCACCGATACCGCGGTGATGTTGGGGAACCGGCCGAAGAAGTTCTCGAATACCAGCGCCGACAGCGTCTCCATGATGGGGCGGTCGCCGTAGCAGTTGGTCCACTGCCAGGCTGACATGGTGAAGTTCGACGGGTTGGGCTCGTAGCCCCAGTAGGGGGAGACCATCTCGTTGTAGCCCGACTCGGTGAGGTGGAAGGCAACCGAGCCGCCGGCCTCATTCAGCCGGACCCAGAACGGGTCGAAGTACGGGTCGGAGGGTGAGCGCCCGTACTGGGGGCCGGGACGCAGGGCGATCACCTTGGCCCCCTCGTTCAGCACCCATTCCAGCTCGGCCACCGCGGCGTCGAGGTCCCACAGCGACATCATGGGCGGGGCGAAGATGCGGTTCTGATAGGCGAAACCCCAGTCGTCTTGGAGCCAGCGGTTGAAGGCGTGGAAGTTGGCGTAGCACTGCTCGGGGGTGGCCATGAAGTGCTCCACGGTGACTCCCACCGACGGGAACATCAGGCAGGCCTCTACGTTCTGGGCGTCCATGACGTCGAGGCGCAGGTCGCGGTCCAGGTACTCGGGGCGCACCGGCTCGAACATGGAGAACTCCTCGGCCTCCCCCGTCTTCTTCATGCGGCGCAGCTTCTCTTTGAGCGAGCCGGGCTTGCCCACGTTGTCGTACAGATCGTGGCCGGGCAAAAAGGTGAGCGGCTGCTCGCCGATCATGATCCACTCTTTGCCGTCGTCGCGGATTTGCTGGTGCACGGCCTGATCTCGGAATGCAGGCTCGATATAGCGGGTAAAGGAGTCCCGGGGCTCGAAACAGTGGTTGTCGGCGTCCACCAGCCGGTAGTCGAGCGCGATCATGGCTATGAGAGTACCCGCCCTATTTCTTGGGGAACAGGCGGACCGCTAGCGGGCTTGCCGGCCGGCGCGCAGGGCGGCTCGCTGCAAGTGGGCGGTCTCGGCCAGAGCGGCCCGCAGGTTGAAGCGGATATCGATGTCGTTGGTAGTGGCCATAGTGTGCTCGGCCAGTTCCAGCAGGCGCCGGTTTTCGGCTAAGGGGTCGCGGCCTTCACTTTCGACCCCCAGGGCATCGGCCAGGATCTCGTTTTCTTGGCAGAGGGCCGGAAAGAGGTAGGGCCAGGCACCGCCGATGCGCTCCAGCATCTGGGCCACGCGCTGGGCGTGGAACCGGTCGACGTCGTCGCCTTGGGCGTTCTGGGTGGCCACCGGGTCGGCCGCCGCCTTCAGCAGCGCCCCCATCACCTCATAGAACACGATTTGTTCCGATCATCGGGGCACATCTTTCCAGGCCAGGCCCTTGTAGGGGTCGGGTTCGCGGGGCAGGCCCAGTGCCCTCTCGCCCACGATGTTGCGTTGCACCTCAGTGGTGCCCCCGGCGATGGTCTCGGCCCGGCTGTGCAAGAAGTTGAGTACCACGTAGTCGGCGATGTGGCCCTCTTCCCAGGCCATGGCTGGCGATCCCAGTAGGTTCACCCCGGTGGTCTGCACCCGCTGGTTGAGCTGGCTGTACATGAGCTTGCCCACCGACGCCTCCGGTCCCGGCGGGCGGCCCGATCGCAAGGTGTCGCGCACCCGGGCGTTGGTCCAGCGCACGATCTGCTCGTCGGTCCACAGCCGCATGAGCTGCTGGCGCACCACTCTGTCATTCCATTGGCCCGATTCCTTGGCCCGCTCGATGAGGCGCTCGGTACCCGAACCGATCCGGCTCTGGCCTCCCGATCCCGGCCCCGACACCGCCAGCCGCTCACCGCTCAAGGTGGCGTTGGCCAGCCGCCATCCGTCGTTGACCTCGCCCAGCACGTCGCGGTCGGGCACCCGGGCGCCGTCGATGAATGTCTCGGCGAAATCCTCCTCACCGCTGATTGTGCGCAGCGGGCGCACGTCGAGGCCGGGCTGGCGCATGTTCAGCAGGAAGTAGGTGATGCCGGCCCTCTTGGGTGCGTCGGGGTCGGTGCGGGCTAGACAGATGGCGTAGTCGGCGACAACCGCCTGGGTGGACCACACCTTCTGGCCGGTGAGCACCCACTCGTCGCCGTCGCGCACCGCCCGGGTGGCCAGCGAGGCCAGATCGGACCCGGCGCCGGGCTCGCTGAAGAACTGGCACCAGATCTGTTCGGCGGTGACGATCGGCGGGATGAGCCGGGCCTTCTGCTCATCGGTGCCAAAGGTCAAGATGGTGGGACCGGCCAGGGTGAGCCCGAGTTGGTTGCGACGCACCAGGTTGTAGGGGGCCAAACGGGCCTCGATGGCTCGGGACACCCGGTTGCCTACCCCTAGGCCGCCGAATTGGCGGGGCCAGGCGGGGGCCACCAAACCGCTGCGGGCGTACTGCGGATACCAGGCGTCGTAGTCGGCTGGGGAGCGGACCTTGTGGAGAGCGGCTCGGCCACCGGCGAGGGCCGCCTCCTGCCACTGGGCGGGCACCGTTCGGGCCACCCACTCGTCCACTATCTTCTCGGCGTCGTCGACGGCGGTGTCTCGATCGATGGGTAGCAGGTCGAACGCGCTCATGGGTTGGCTCAAGTAGCGGTGGCCTGGTCGACCAGCACCCGGCGCAGCACCTTGCCCACCTCGCTGCGGGGCAGAGCCTCGAGGGCTTCGAACGCCACCGGCACCTTGTAGGGGGCCAAGTGCTGGCGGCACAGCTCCTCCAGATCGTCGGGATCGGGGGTGGTGCCGGCTTCGACGGGTACTACAAAGGCGTGGGGCACCTCGCCCAACCGGTCGTCGGGCACTCCCACAACGGCGACGTCGGACACCGACTCCGACAGCAGGAGCACCTCCTCCACCTCGGCAGGGAACACCTTCAGCCCGCCCCGGTTGATCATGTCCGACTCCCTACCCTCGATCCACAGGAATCCGTCCTCGTCGAGGCGGGCGATATCGCCGGTGCGGAAGAAGCCGTTGCCGTCCAGCCGGTCGCCGAGCCGCCCTTCCGGATCGAGGGAGGCGGTGTAGGCCGTGCGCACCCACAGCACGCCGGATTGCTCCCGGCCTTCGTTGTCACTGCCGTCGATACGGTGGCTGGTGTCGTCGGTCTCGGTGTCGGAGACGTCGGCATCGCTCCTTGAAAACTGAATCTCAACCCCCTGGTAGGGCCGGCCCACGGCCCCTAGCTTCTCGGGGTGCTCCCGGAAGTCTCGGGCGGTCCAGCCGACGATTTCTCCGCCGACCTCGGTCTGGCCGTACCCATTGAGCACCATGACCCCGAACCGCTGGTAGAAGCGGCGGGCCTGCAACGGCGACAGCGGAGCGGTAATGGAGCGGACGATTTTCAGCGGATCGAGGCTGTCGATGCCGGGCTCGTCGTTCAGCATGGTGATGGCGGCCGGAGGGATCACCGTGGAGGCGATCTGGTATTGGCCCACCACCCGGGCGTACTCCAGGGCGTCGAACCGGGGCATGAGCAGTGCGGGGCTGCCGGTGCGAACCGCGAAGATCACGTTGTAGATCCCGGCCCACAGCGAAGTGGACACCGGGATCACATGGGGCATCGCCGGGCGCTCAGTGAGCTGCCGGCCTTTGCGCACCGTGGTGATGATGGTGTCCATGAGCCGGATCACCGCGCTGGATTGAAGTTCGATGGGCTTGGGCCGACCGGTGGTGCCCGAGGTGAACGACACAATGGCGATGCCTGGGTCGTGGGAGGCCGGTCTGGTGTCCCGGCGCTGGGCCACTGACCAACCCAGCTTGCCGTCGGCTGCGATGCAGGTGATTGGGGCTATCACCCGGGCGAGCTGATCGGGTGAGCCGATCACCGCGGCAGGGTTCACGTCGTCGAGGATGTAGGCGATTTCGCTATCGGACAGTCGGGGGTTCACCGGGACATACACCCCGTCGGCTGCCCAGGTGCCGAAGAAGGCGGCCACCACATCAGCGCTGGGAGGCAGCAAACAGGCCACCGGGGTGCGGGGTTCCACTCCGGCGTCGCCCAGGGTGGCGGCCATCTGCTGGGCCGCGTCCACCAGGTGGAAATAGCTGGTGATCTCGTCTCCTTCGGGGCGGGCGACGATCACACCAGGAGTGTCGGGTCCTGCGGCCAGCTCGGGCTCCAGCAGGAGCGAGGCGAAGCTCATAGCGTTCCGACGATAACCCACCTCGAAGCGGCGATGACCAGAGCCGTTACCCTGTGAGGTCATGCGCATGGACCACCTCATCCACGTCAACATCTGCGTGAGCGATCTCGACCGCTCTCTGGAGTTCTATCGGGACCTGCTCGGCGGGGTGGTGGTGGACGAGTCGGCCAAGGACCGCAGCGAGTTCATGGAGAGCCAAGGGGAGACCGGCGACACCGGCCACCGGGCTGCGTTCTTGGCCTTCGGCGACAACCTGCGAGGCCCTTACATCGACCTGTTGGAGTGGACCACTCCCGATCCGGGGCGACCGCTCACCTGGAAGAGCATCGGCATCCCCCGCATCGCGGTGGGGGTGGACGATGTGGACGGGTTCTATGAGCGGCTATCGGCCGCCGGAGTCGACATACTGGGCCCACCGGGGACACTGAAGGTGGGCCGGTCGTCGATCCGGGCGTTCGCAGTGCGTGACCCCGACGGCGTTCTGATCGAATTCGTCACCCGCCAGTGACCGCGCTCACCCCCGAGCAAACCGCCGCCCTGGCCGACTGGTTCGGCCGCGGGGTGCTCGGGGTGGAGGCTCGCACCGGCGGGCTCTCCTGGGACGTGTTCACTGTGGACCTCGACGACGGCGAGCGGGTGGTGGTCAAGCGGGCGCCCTCCTACGGCACCATCGACCCCTACGACGTGCACAAGGAGGTGGCCGTGCATCAAGCCGCCGCCTCGGCGGGCATCCCGGTGCCCGAGTTGCGGGGGGCGTGCGACGACCCCGAGCTGATCGGGCAGCCGTTCTTCGCCATGGCCCATGTGGACGCCGACTTCCCCCACCTCGCCCAGCTGGACGACTGGCCCGTCTGGCAAACCGAGGCCGGCCGCCGCCGGACCGCCGAGCAGATCGTCGACGTCATGGGCAAGCTCCATTGCCTCGACTGGGCGGCGGCCGGGCTGCCGGAACTGGTGACCGGCCCTCCGGGGGTCGCTGGCGCCGAGCTGATGGCCGGGCTCATCAACCGGTGGATGGGCAACGTGGAGCGCGACGTGTACCCGACGTTCTCACCCCTACCCATCCTGCGAGACGCCGCCCGGTTCCTGTTGGACCACGCCCCTGAGATGCCAGAGGCCCCACCGGTGCTCAGCCACGGTGACTACCGCATCGGCAATCTGGCCTTCCGAGGGGATGAGCTGGTGGCGGTGCTCGACTGGGAGCGGGCTGCGGTGGGGCCTCCGCTACTGGACTTGGGCTTCTTCTGTCACCCGCTGTCCCGCCGTCGCCAACCCGAGCTGATGGGCATGCTGATCACCTGGGACGAGCTGGCTGCACTGTACGCCGAGGCCACCGGCACCGAGCCCGACCCCAAATGGGTCCACTACTGCATCATCTACTGGATCTTCGTGGAGTCGGCGGTGGTGCCCCGGGGACTGGCGCTGACCGTGGAGGGCAAGATGCGGTCGTGGCCCGCGTTCAGCCAGATCCCCCTCAACACCGAGAACCTGGCCCAGCACCTGGATGCCTGGGAAGCGGGCGACACCAGTTGGATTGAGCAGGCCCTGTGACCTAGCCGCCCTCCACTGCGGAGGGCGCTGTTTCTCGGCCTACTGCTGCTCCTGCTTGGCGGCCATCTCGGCCTCGTGGCGCTCCCGGGCCTCTTGGCCGGCTGCCGCCGCTCGGCCCAGGAACTCCTCCCGGTTGGCCGCGGTCCAAGCGTGCGAGCTGGTGCGCCGCCGGATCGACCCCTGATAGCGGGGGGCCACTTCCTCGATCAACAGCTCGAAGGAACGTCTCGTGGCTTGCGGGTTGGCCCAGTCGTTGCCAAACACCAAAAGCGCGCCGAACCCGCCCGACTGCTCCCACAGCCGGTCGACCAGAGCAGCCGCGTCGTCGGGGGTGCCGATGACCGCGAAGCCACCGTCCACCATGGCTCGGACGAACTCATCCCGGTCGTCGGTGTCGGGGGCACCGGGCAGGGCCACCACCTCCTGGAAGTAGCGCACCCACGGCTCGATGCCGTGCTCGACGTCTTTGAAGGCCTGCTCGGTGGTCTCGGCAATATGGACTGGCGCCACGATGCGCCACTTGGAGCGGTCGGCGGTGTGGCCGTGCTCTTGGGCCTTCATGTTCCAGATGTCCCAGTGGGTGCCCAGCGCCTCGAAACCGGCGTCAGTGGTGGCACTCATTGACAGCACCGCCCCACCGAACTGCCCGGCGCTGCGGGGGCCGTTGGGCGACACCGTGGTGGCCATGCAGATGTCGAACAGCGGGTCGGAGTAGGGAGAGAGCTGTAAGCGGGCCTCGCGGAGCTTGAACCAGTGGGTCTCGATGGTGAGGGGCTCGTCGGAGCGCAGCAGGTGGCAGATAGCCTCCAAGGCCTGCTCCATCCGGGGCCGGGTCTCGCTGGGGTCCATGCCCATCATGTAGGCGTCCGAGGGCAGGGCGCCGGGACCGACCCCGAACATCACCCGTCCCTTGGTGAGGTGGTCGAGCAGCACCATGCGCTCGGCCACCTGGAAGGGGGTGTGGTAGGGCACCGACACCACGCCGGTGCCCAGCTTGATGCGGCTGGTCCGCTGGGAGGCCGCCGCAATCATCAAATCGGGAGAGGTGATGATCTCCCAGCCGCCGGAGTGGTGCTCTCCGAACCAGTACTCGTCGAAACCGAGGTGGTCGAGCCACTCGCACAAGTCCAAGTCCCGCTGGAGTTGCAGCGTCGGATTCTTCCAATGGGCGTGGAACGGCGCTTGGAACAAGCCGAACCGCAGTCCTCCATGCATGAGGCGAGAGGATAACGTGCCCACCGATGGCGACACCTATGGAGGCTTCTGCTCAGGCAGACTACGACGCTGCGCTGGCCGCCGACCTGATCGCCAATACCCAGCTGTCCACCTGGGAGATGCTGTGGCGCACGGCCCAGCGGGTGCCCGACAACGATGCCTTCATCACCGGGGATGTCCACATCAGCTATCGGGATCTGGCCAGCCGGTCGCTGCGGTCCGCCGCTGCTTTGGCCGAGATGGGATTGGGCCACGGCAGCCGGGTGGCGTTTCTGTTCCATCCCAATCCCGACTGGGCAGTGCTGCACTATGGGTTGGCCCGGCTGGGCGCCATCGGGGTGCCCATCAACACGTCATACATGGCCGCCGAGTTGGAACACCTGTTCACCCTGGCCCAGCCCGACCTGCTGATTACCGTGGACCGGTTCCGCGACGTGGACATGCCAGCGAGACTGTCACCAGTGGCCGCCGAGTTCGGGTCCATCGCCGAGACGGTGGTGCTGCCGTTGGACGACGACGGGTGGGTGGCCCCGTCGGTGGAGCGAGATCGGGTGTACGGCACTGATGGAGGTGTCGAGCTGAAGCCGGCAAGTGAAGTGGGAGGAGACGACCCCGCCTACATCATCTTCACCTCGGGCTCCACCGCCGCTCCCAAGCCGGCGCTGATCGCCCACCGGGGCATGGTGGGGGCGGCCACCGGATTGCAGCACGCTCTGGGGTTGGTGCCCGAAGACCGGTTCGTGGCCTCCAACCCCGTGTTCCACACCGGGGGCATCGTGTGGAACCTGACCATGCCCCATTTGGTGGGCATGACCTCGTGCCTGGTGGGGGTGTATGAGATGGGAAAGGTGCTCCGGGAAATGGAGCGGTCGAAGATCACCGTGATGGGGGCGTTCGACACCAAGCTCACCATGATGCGCAACGCCCCCGAGTACCACACGGTGGACCGCAGTTCGGTGCGCAAGTGCAACGTGGGGGCCACCGGCAGCTTTCTGCGCAGCGTGTTGCCCGATTGGAACTGGGAGACGGTGGCCCAGGTGTACGGCTCCACCGAGTCGGGCGGGCTGGGGTCGATCACCCCCCGGTGCGAGACCGATCCCAAGGTGCGCTACGACGCCAACGGCCGGCCCATGCCGGGCATGGAGTTCGTGATCAAAGACCCCGAGACCGGCCAGCGCTGTGCCCCTGAAGAGCCCGGAGAGATCTGCTTTAGGGGCTGGGGCACGTTCATCGAGTACGTGGGGATGCCCGAGGCAACCGCTGAGGCCTTCGACGACGAGGGATTCTTCCACTCCGGTGACTACGGCTTCATGGACGAGGCCGGAAACCTGTACTTCCGGGGCCGCTACAAGCTGATGATCAAGACCGGCGGGGAGAACGTGTCGGAGCGCGAGGTGGAGATCTTCTGCGAGGACAATCTGGAGGCGGTGAAGTTCGCCATCGTGGTAGGGGTGCCCGACCCGCTGTGGGGCGAGGCGGTGGTGGCCTTCGTGGAGTTGCACGACGGGGCCGAAGAGACCTCCGACGACCTGGTGGAAGCGTGCCGGGGTCGGATCGCCAACTTCAAGATCCCCAAGCGGTTCTTCGTGGTGGAAGAGGAGGACTGGCCGCTGCTGGACTCCGGTCGGCCTGATCGGCACGAACTGCGGGCTCGGGCCGCGGCCCTAATGGGGGCTGAAGGCGAGACGCGCTTACGCTTTGGGGATGGCGCAGGAGGGTCTCAACCGGGCTGAGTTGATCGAAGCCTCGGGTCTGGCTGCTGAGCAGGTGGATTTGGCCATCGACGCTGGCTTGGTGATCCCCGACGATTTCGGTCGGTTCAAAGAGGATGCGGTCACGATGCTGGAAGCCGGTGCCGCCCTCGTTGCCGTCGGGGTTAGCGTGCCCGATCTGGCCGCGCTGGCGGTTCGCCACGCCCGCAACGTGGAGGCGGTGGTGGATGAGGCGGTGGACCTGTTCTTGGATGCCATGGGCACCAACGAATTGACCAGCAAGGACCTGGAGAATCTGACTCCGCTAGTGGAGGCGCTAGTGCCCCAGGTGGTGGCCCTGGTGGGCGAGCACTTCCGCCGCACCCTGCTCAGCAGAGCGGCAGTCCGGTTGGCGGAGCGGGTGAAATGACCCCTCTCGAGGAATTCGCCTCGTGGTCCGGCGACGACCGGGTGTATTGGCGGGCGCCGGGCGCCGACGCGATAGCCGGGTTGGGAGCGGCGCGGTCTGTTGAGGTAGATGGCCGTTGGCGGTTTGAGGCCGCCGCGGCGGCCTCTGCTGAGTTGCTAGCCGAGGGGGAGGTCGCCTTTGCTGGCTTCGGTTTTGCCGATCGGTCGGGAACAGGGGCATGGGACGGATACCCGAGCGGGCGGTTGGTGGTACCGGAGCGGGTTGTTCGGGGGTCGGCACAAGGGGCAGGCCGCACAGACGACGGCAACGCATTGCGGGTTGAAGATGGAACTCGGGCCACCTATCGGGATGCGGTGAAGCAGGCTGCCGACGCCATCGATGCCGGGGAGCTGGCCAAGGTGGTGGTGGCCCGAGAGGTGGAGGCGGTGGGCAGCATCGACCCCGCGGTGGTGCTGGCTCGGCTGTCGAACCGTTTCGAGTCGTGTGCGGTGTTCGGATTCGGCCGGGGGATGTCGTGCTTTGTGGGCGCCAGCCCCGAGGTTCTGGCGGAACTCAACGGCGATGTGGTCACCACCTACGCAGTGGCAGGCACCGCTCCTCGAGGGGCCACACCAGCCGACGACGCCGCAATCGCCGAGCGGTTGGCCGCCGATCCCAAGGAGCAGGCCGAGCACCACTATGTAGTGGAATACCTTCGCACCCGCCTAGCCCTAGCCGGAGTGGCGCTAGACCCAACCGGCGATACCGAAGTTCGGACTCTGCCGGGCATTCACCACCTGGCCACGACGGTCAGCGGGCGGATCGCCCCTGAACCTGGCATGGCGCTGCGGCTGGCGGGTGCCCTCCACCCCACACCGGCGGTGGGGGGCACGCCGACCACGTTCGCCCAGCAGTGGATCGCCGAGCATGAAGGACTTGACCGAGGGTGGTACGCCGGGCCGGTGGGGTGGATCGACCACCGGGGGTGCGGCTCGTTCTATGTGGCCTTGCGATCGGCGTTGATCGGCCCCAGCGGAATGCGCCTGTGTGCAGGAGCGGGCATCGTGGCCGGGTCCGACCCCGAGCAGGAACTGGTCGAGACCGACATCAAGTTGGCCGCGATTTTGGATGTGGTTACATGACCGACCTTGCCTATCGGGCGACCGGGCGGTTTTGGGCTGAGTTGGCGGCCTGCGGGGTGACGGATGTGGTGGTCTCGCCTGGTTCTCGCTCCACTCCGCTGGCGGTGTCGGCCCGCAATCAGGAGCGGCTACAGGTCACAGTGCAGCTCGACGAGAGGGTGGCCGGGTTCTGTGCCCTGGGCATGGCCAAGGCGTCGGGTCGTCCTGTGGCGCTGGTGTGTACATCGGGCACCGCGGCGGCCAACTATCTTCCGGCGGTGGTGGAGGCCCACCACAGCGGCGTGCCGCTGGTGGTATGCACGGCCGATCGGCCGCCCGAGTTGCGTGACGCTGGAGCGGGCCAAACCATCGACCAGGTGAAGCTGTACGGCGATCATGTCCGCTGGTATGCCGAGACCCCGTGCGACTTCGACGATCCCGGCTATTTCACCCGACTGGCAGTGCGGGCGGCCACCGCAGCCGGGGCCGGGCCCAACCCCGGGCCGGTGCATCTGAATTGGCCATTTCGCAAGCCGCTGGAACCCCAAGGCACGGTTCCCCGGTTCGAGCCGACCGTGGGCCAACCGATTGAGCGGGTTCGGACCTTTGTCGAAGCCGATGTAGATGCCCTGCGCCCGCTGGGCGGTCGTCGGGGGCTGATCGTGGCCGGAGCGCTGGACGTGGACGATGCCGGTGCCGCGGCCATTGTCGGTTTTGCCGAGGCAGCAGGATGGCCGGTGGTGGCCGATGCTGGATCCCAGCTCCGAGGCCGAGGGCCGCTGGTCTTGGATGGGGCCGAGGGGGTGCTGAGCCGCGCTGATCTGGCCCCCGATGTGCTGGTCCGCATCGGTGGACCACCCAGCAATCGAGCGGTGATCGACTTTGTGGCCTCCTGCCCGGCTGCCGACCGACTGTTGATTGACCCTCGTCGTCGGTGGGAGGACCCGTCGTTCAAGTGGACGACTGCGCTGGCCTCCGATCCGGTTGCCTTGTTGGGTGCAACGGCGCCTCTTATGGCCTCGGCTGATGATGCCTGGGCCGTTGGGTGGGCCGAAGCGGCTGATGATGCTTGGGGGCGGGTGGAGTCGGTCTTGGGGTCTGATGTCCTACTGGAGCCGCTGCTGGCCGCCACCCTGTTGCGGGCGCTGCCCTCGGAGGTAGCGGTGTACGCGTCGAGCAGCATGCCGGTTCGAGATGTCACCTCATACTGGCCTCCCGACGCGCTGCCCCGCCGCGTGCTGGTCAATCGGGGAGCCAACGGCATCGACGGTGTGGTGTCGTCGGCTTTGGGGGCAGCCCTCGCTCTCGACCAGCCGGTGGCTGCGTTGGTCGGCGATGTTGCACTACTGCACGACGTCGGCGGGTTGTTGGCCGCCTCCCTGTCGGACGCCGACCTCACCGTGGTGGTGCCCAACAACGACGGCGGCGGCATCTTCTCGCTTCTGCCGTTGGCCGACGGCGGCTCCGACATCCACTTTGGTGAACTGTTCCACACGCCTCATGGAGTCGGTTTCGGCAAACTGGCCGAGGGGCTGGGCGTCAACTACCACCGGACCGGACGGGCTGATGACCTGGTGCAGGCCATCACGAAGGCCTCTGGGGCGACGTTGATCGAAGTCCCCATCGACCACGGGACAGCCATCAAGCAGCGCAAACAGCTTGCTGATCTGGTCGAATGAACCAGACGGCCACAGTGGTCCTGCACGGCTTCACCGGCTCGGCCGCAGCCATGGCGCCGCTCACCAGCCGCTTGCCCGAACCGGTATTGGCGCTTGACCTCCCCGGCCACGGTTCGGGGCCAATTTCCGACGACCCGGTCGACTACACCATGGCCGCCGCCGTAGCTGGTGTGGTTTCGGCCACCGCTCATCTAGAGCAGTTCGCCCTGGTGGGCTATTCGATGGGTGGTCGGGTCGCGCTCCACGTGGCGTTGGCCCATCCCGACCGCGTTGTTGCGCTAGCCCTCATCGGGGCCCGAGTCGGCATCGACGATTCCGCCGAACGAGCTGAGCGCATCCCTGCCGACGAGGCTCTAGCCGACCGGATCGAGTCAGAGGGCATCGAGTGGTTCGCCGACTATTGGGCCGACCGACCGCTTTTCGCGACCCAGCGAACCCGACTGCCAGCCGATCAGCAGGCTGAGCTGCGAGCCCAGCGGCTGAGCTGCGACCCCCGAGGCCTGGCCCACAGTCTGCGGGGCATGGGGGCCGGGGCGGTCGACCCCATCGGTTGTCGCTTGTCAGAGCTGCCCATGCCTTGCTCTCTCATCGTTGGCTCAGACGACGCCAAGTTCGCAGCTATCGCCCAGCAAATGGCCGCGGCCATGCCCCGGGCAACCATTTGCTGTATCCCCGACGCTGGTCATGCCACCCATCTGGAAGCCCCCGACGCCACCGCCGCCGCAGTGATCCGATGCGTGTCGAGCTGAGCGAGGTCTCGCTCAAGCTGCGCCTTCCGGTGATGACTAGCCGAGGAGCCATCACCCAAAGAGATGGAATTCTGATCCAGATCTCCGACGGTGGCGTCAGCGGCTGGGGAGAGGCTATGCCCCTGCCCGGCTGGCCTGGTGCTGATCCGTCGGCCACACGGACGGAATTGGAAGCGTGGGCGGCTGATCCCGATCCTGGAAACCTGCCCCTCGAACGGTTTGCCCACGGTGCGGTCGAGTTGGCCTTGCTCGATTTGGAAGCTCAGCAGAGTGGTCAAACCCAGGCTGAGGTGCTCTCCGAGGGCGGGCCAGTAGCTGATGCAGTGGAGCTCAACGCCCTTGTAGCCGACACCGAAGACGCGGTCGCCGCGATGGCTGACGGCTATGGCACGGCCAAGCTGAAGGTGGGCGCGTCCGATATCGAGGTCGACGTAGCTGCGGTAGCCGCCGTGCGAGATTCCATAGGGGATAGTTGTCGCCTTCGGCTCGACGCCAACGGAGCATGGACCGTGGATCAAGCAGTGTCTGCGCTGTCTCGATTGAAGCAATTCGAAATCGAGTACGTCGAGGAGCCGGTTGCGGGAATCGAAGCCCTGACTCAGGTGGCCGAGCAATCCTCAATCCCCGTCGCGATAGACGACAGCCTCGGCTCTGTTGAGGCCCAGGTTCCCGAGTCAATCTCCGTCGTGGTGGTTAAGCCCATGGCCCTCGGAGGTCCCCGCACTGCCTACGTTGCTGCCCGCCGCTGGATCAACGAAGGCCGCAAAGTCATCATTACCAACTACTTCGACTCGGCCATTGGCCATCACGCTGCCCTAAGTGTCGCTGCTGCCCTCCCAGGCCCCCCACAAGTTCACGGCGCCATCACGCCCGCCCTTTTTGACCGCGATATTGCTGATCTACCGACGATTGCTGACGGTTGCTGCCCCCTCCCACCTCACAGCCCCGCAGTCGCCAGGGAGGGCCGTTAGGGCTCCCAGACCACGGTGTCGGTGTTTGCGTCGATGATGATGCGGTTGTCCAGGGGTTGGTCGAGGGCGATGTCAGCGGTCTGCTGGAGGCCGGAGCGCTCACACTCGTCAGTGGTGACCAGGGCATAGATGGTGATCTTGATCTGGGTGATGCCGTATTCGACCTCGGAATCGCTGAACTCCTCGCACTCGGTGCCCCAGTAGCGGACGGTGAGGATGCGGTCGTCGTCGGCCACCTCCACGTTGTTGATGATGCGGATCTCCCGGGGCGGCCCTTGGGGAAGCTCCCTGGTCTTGGTGGTACAGCCGGCAGCGAGCAGCACCACCGCCAGCAATATAGCGATCCGCCGGAAGCTCATGACTCTTCGGCCCGGGTTGCCACCATCTCCACCGCACGACCGATGGATTCGCGGGCCAAGTGGTTCCAGGCGGCGGCAACCTCGGGATCGGGATGTTCGGTCCATCCCTGCCATGTCAGCAGTGTGCCGTCGCCTTGAGGAGCCACTTCGGTTAGCGCCTCGTAATGGTCCACCGGCGCGCCTGACACCATTCGGTAGCGCCGTTTGCGGGGGACCTCCAGCTCCACGCATACCTCGTGGAGCTCGTACTCCTGGAGTTGGAACACCACCAGCGCGCCCGGTCCGTGGGGAGGAGGATCGCCTAAACGGACATAGGTGGGGGCATCCTCTGAACCGCCGATCAGCGCCAGCAATGCGGCGAACACCGCTTCGGGGGATGCGTCGATCTCCCGGTCGATCCGGTAATGCTCCCGGTGGCGCTCCACGCTCAGATCATGCCACCCAACGCGGTGGGGCAATACCGTCGAGACGTGGGACTTCGGCGGTCGCAGCTCGTGGTGGTGTGGCTGATCGGTGCGGCGGTCATCCTGCCCAAC
Source organism: Acidimicrobiia bacterium (assembly GCA_022826705.1). GTDB lineage: Bacteria > Actinomycetota > Acidimicrobiia > Acidimicrobiales > Bin134 > Poriferisocius. The sequence continues at coordinate 159,262 of JAJDUJ010000026.1, forward strand.
GCCTCCATTGCCCCGGCCATCCCCGAAATTGCCGATGCATTCGGCATCTCCGACCAGACCTCGGTGTTCATTTTGATGACCGCCCACGCCCCCGGCCTGTTCATGGCCTCGGTGATCGGGGTGGCCGCCGACCGCTATGGACGGCGCCGGATCATCGTGCCCTGTTTGCTGTTGTTCGGGTTGGCCGGCCTGGTGATCATGGCGTCGACCAACTTGGCCATGCTGTTGACGTTCCGGTTCATCCAGGGGCTGGGCTCATCGGGATTCCTAAGCTTGGCGCTGGTCATCATCGGGGACAACTACGAGGGGGTGGAGCGCACCCGGATCATTGGCCAGAACGCCCTGGCCATGAACCTGAGTGTGGCCGCGCTGCCTGCGGCCGGTGGCCTGCTCACCGAGCTGTTCGGCTGGCGGGGGCCGTTCGCCATGCACGCCGCCACCATAGTGCTGGCCCTGTTTGCCGCCACCTTGTTGCCTCCTGACGAGCGGCGGACTCCTGAACCGCTGCGCCACCAGCTTCGCCAAGCTCGCCCCCATCTGATGCGCCCCGAGGTGGGGGTGTTGCTGCTGGTGGCCCCGTTCACATTCCTTATCTTCTTCGCGGTCGGGATCACCACCATGCCCATCCACCTGGAAAATGAGTTCAGCACTTCGGTCGGGATTCGGGGGCTGATCCAGTCGCTGCCCGCAGTGTCGGCCGGGCTGGTGGCGCTAAGCATGGGTCGTATCGCCGGTCGCTACTCAACCTCAGTGATCGTGCGGGCCGGCTACGTCGGCTTCGTTATCTGCCTGGCAGGGATGGCGGCGTCGCCTTCGCTGGCAGTGATCATCGCCCCGGTGCTCGTGCTCGGTGCCGCCGATCAAATGGTGGTGGTCCCACTGCAAAGCCGAGCCGCCTCGCTGGCCCCCAATGAGCACCGGGCCGTGATGGTGGCCGCCTGGGGCACCGCCATCCGCATCGGCCAAGTCGGCGGCCCCGCCGCCGTCGCCGGCCTCCTGGCCATAGGCGACACCCGCCTAGTCCTATGGACCGGCGCCGCCCTATCCGCCGCCCTCCTCATCCTCGTAACCACAGTCAGCAAACTCATAGACCGCGACCCCTGGTTCAGAGTGGCGTCAGGGTAACGAGCAGCAATTGCAATGTCCCAGAAAGGCGTAACCCCGGCCGTTTGCCGAAGCAGTGACGGTTCCGGGGTTTAGGGTGCCAACCCTACTGAGTGTTGCGCCGACCATCAATGGTTTTTCTTCTGATTGCCGTATCCAGGGGGTCTTGCCTCCCGCCGCTGCGGTCTTCAAGAAGGTCTGGCGGCTAACACAGCGGAGACGCGGGACAGCTCGGACATCCAAACGTGGGTGTCGGGGCACATCCATTGCACGAGCTCCAAGGTCCTGACGAGGTCGTCCTCGAGCACTCTTCGGTGTATCGGCCTGTGATGGGCTATCCGGTTTCTGAGGAAGTGAAGTCGCCCCATTCGTGATTCAACGTCAGCCCGAATCTGGATGGCATCACCAGGGGTGGGGTGGTGTGGGAACTGTGCGGCTAAAGCCGGACCCCATAGGGACGTCAAAAATCGCTCGGCACACAAGAATCGCCAGAACCCAAACCCCAGTTCAACGATCACTTTGCTCTGTTCTAAGGGCACCTTCCCGTTTCTCGTAGACCGTCGCTTTGCCCTCGCGATCACCTTGAGTATATGTCTGCTATTTCGACCGGGGAACAGGGCTCTGTGGTCGAACCAAGGATGAGGCGCACCCATTGAAGCGATGAGAGCGGTCAGGGCTTCGTCGAAGCGGTTGCGGAGTACGACTTCTAGCCGACCGAGGTCTTCGAGGAAGGCGGCGGCGATTTGGGCGTTCCAGGCATAGAGGTAGAGTGCTCGGTTTAGGTCGTTGTCGCAATCCTCTAGGTACGACCGCAGGCGGTCATAGCTCAAGCGATCCAAGATCACAGTGGGATCGAACGTTGACGGGTTGGACATCGGCCGGTACCCTCACTTATCTAGACCCCGGAACCGTCCCTGCTTCGGCAAACGGCCGGGGTTACGTCTTTGTGGGGGGAAGTGAGGGCGACCAGAGGGCCGCGGTAGCTGCCCTTAGGCAGCCGAATGGAGGCTACCGGGGGCGGAGGTTGTTTCCGTCCAGTTAGCGGCCGGCGGCGGGGCGGAAGGCGGCTACTACTTCGGCTAGGTAGTCGTGGGCCTCGGCGGCGTCGGAGGGGATGGGGAGGTGGGCTCGGAAGTCGGTAACTCCGGCTTCGACGAGGGCGGGAACGCTGTCCATGGTGGCGGCCAGGTCTACGCCGTCGTCGGTGCGCACGATTGGCAGGGTGCCGACCACGCCTAGGTTCGACGGGTCGCGGTCATAGCCAGCCACCGCCTCGCGCATCTGGCCGATGTGGGATTCCATGTCGCCGGCCATGGCGTCGCCCCAGGGGATCCATCCCGAGCCGAACCGGGCCAGGCGGCGCATGGCCCGGGGGTTAACCGTGCCGCTCACCCAGATGGGCACCCCGCCGGGCTGCACCGGCTGGGGTTGCATGTAGATGCGGGAGAACTCGAGCTGGTCGTCGCTGAAGTCTGCCGGGCAGGAACTCCACAGGGCCTGGCACACCGCGAGGGTGTGGTCGAGCTGGCGGCCCCGGTCGGCGAAGTCGAGGCCGGCAGCCTCATACTCCTCGGCCTGCCATCCCACTCCCACGCCGAGGTCCACCCGGCCGCCGGTGAGCACGTCGAGGGTGGCCAGCGACTTGGCCAGGATCACCGGGCGGCGCAGCGCAGCCAACAAGATGTTGTTGCCCAGCCGGAGGTTGCTGGTGATGGCCCCCAGCGCCGTCAACACGGTGGTGGGCTCCAGCCAGTGGCCGTCGGGGCCGGTGGGCTGGCGACCGCCGGCCATGCCCCCCAGCTCGGCCTGGCCGTAGGCTTCCAGATTCTCGCCGAACACCACGTGATCGCTCACCACCACTTTGTCCACCCCGGCGGCGTCGGCCGCTTTGGCCAGATCCAGTACGGGCTGCCAGCCCCCCGGGCCCGGGTCGGCGGCGGCGAACGTGCGGAGGTTGATGGAGATCAGCGGTGTCATGGGGCCTTGCTTAGCCGATCAGAGCCTCCGATGACTCAGAGACCGAAGAGTTGGTTGCAATTGTCGACGTGACACGGACGACAAGGTCGGTGGATGAGGCTGGCCGAGCGCAAGGTCATGACACAGGGTTCATCACTCCAGGTTGACGACTGTGATCTCGCCACCGGGATGGGCCTGGACCTTTGCCGGATCGATGCTGGGGGCGGTACACACAAACAGACGGGTGCTGGCATCGTCGAGCACGCAGGCGGTGGGGCGGCAACCAGGGAACTCGATGACGTGGTCCACCGCGCCGCCCTCGCCAACGAGCAGCACCCGGCGGCCCATGGGGTCGGCCACCCATACCCGGCCGTCGGGAGCCAAGCAGATTCCATCGGGCGACCCTGCGTCCAACTCGGCGAACACCCGCCGGTCGCCTAGCGAGCCGTCTTCGCCCACCGCAAACCAGCTCAACCGTCGGCCCCATGTCTCGGCCACGATCAGCCGCCGTTTGGGGGTGATGACCATGCCGTTGGCGAATCGCAAACCGTCGGCAGCCACCGACACCTGGCCGTCGGGGCTCACCCGCAGGATCTGGGCGGGCTGCTCGGGGGCCCGAGCCTCCAGGTCGAACCCGTCGTTGCCGATATAGGCGGTGCCGTCCATATCCACCACCATGTCGTTGATCTTGGAATCCGACACCGGATTGAGATCGGCGACGACGGTTCCGTCGACCCGGCGCAGTGTGCGGTCGGTGGTGGATACCACCAGCAGCTCGCCTTCGTGGGTCCAGCCCAGCCCTGACGGGCGACCTGGCACCTGGGCCTGTTCGGCGAGATCGCCGGATTCAGGATCCCACGAATAGACCAAGCCGCCGAAGACGTCGGAGAACCACAGCTGGCCGTCCCGCCAGCGGGGCGCCTCGGGGAAGAAGAACCCGGAAGCGACCGTCACTGACGGGATTCGGCCTAGGTGGCTAACGGACTAGGAAGTCGAAGCGGAAACCTTGCCGCTGTAGGACGCATGGCTCAGAGCGATGATCCAGAGTGCCAGCACGATGGCGGTGATGAGGCTGACGGCGTTCCAGAAGCCGTTGGAGTCAATTGCTGCGGCCATGAGAAGAAGCAGTGCGGTTGCCAGCATGACGAGGGAGGCGATCCCCTGTATTGCTCGGTGAATCCCTTCGGGAAGAAGGCGGATGCCGCCTAGTCCGGCAACTCCGATTGATGCGTAGAGCACGGGCCAGGCGATCAGGATGATTCCGAGCTTGGCCGACTGCATGGATACTGCGATGTCCATGCTGCTGCTTCCGCCGATGCCGTCGTCCAGCACCCTGACTGCCATGTGGTCGAACCCCTCGATCACACCGACGACGAGGAGGGACAGCATGCCCAGCAGCGTCCCGCCGCGTACCATGTCCCCCACCAGGCCTTGGTCGGTCACAAAGTTCCTCACACTGTTTAGGCCGGTGAGGACGAACATCAGACCGAAGGCGTACAAAACCGCTGAGGTATGGGTGAGGACCTCGTTGTCAGCCATGGCTTGCACTATGCCGTCGACGTTGTTCCAGTCCACACTGTCAATGAGAACTCCCGGCTTGAGTGCCCTGCCGACGGCGGATACCACCCCCCCGAACAAGATGTAAACGCCTCCGCGCTGTAACGCAGTTAATGATGACAACGTGCCATACCTCCGATTTCTTCTGCCCGGTTCATAGGAGCCGGTTCCCACTTCATATTACATGCTATGAAACTAGATCTAATTTCGTTAGGGGGCGAGGATGCTGATTGTGGGACTGTTCGCCGGAGTCTGGCCTTTTCCTGAGGCAAATGCAACGGCCAGACTCGTGGTGTGACGCCCGCCCTGGCAGAGTTCGCCGCCGAAGCTCGGGCGTTTTTGGAAGCCAATGCCGAGCGGGCTGTGCGGGACGAGTTCACCTGGGGAATGGGCTCCGATGAGATCACCGTGTACGCGGAGAAGAGCCCAGCCGAGGAGGAAGCGGCGGTCAGGGCCGCCCAGCAGTGGCGGGCCAATATGTGGGAGGCGGGGTTCGGCTGGATCACCGGACCGTCCGAGTACGGCGGCCGGGGCCTCGGTCCGGAGTACGAGCGGGCCTATCTCGACTTGGAGGCCGGCTATCGGGTGCCGTCGCAGACCATGTTCGGCAGTTCCCTGGGAGTGGTGGCCCCCACAATCCTGGCCCACGGCTCCGACTGGCTGAAAGATCGCTACCTGGCTCGGTTGTTCCAGGGGGAGATCTTGGCCTGCCAGCTTCTGAGTGAGCCGGGGGCCGGGTCGGATTTGGCCTCCCTCAGCACCCGGGCCACCGCCGATGGCGGCGAATGGGTGATCAATGGACAAAAGGTGTGGAGTTCCCGGGCCCATTTCTCGGACATCGGGTTGCTTCTAGCCCGCACCGACACCGACGCACCCAAACACAAGGGCATCACTGCCTTCATCTATCCGATGGACACCCCAGGGACCGACGTGCGTCCTTTGCGGCAGATGACCGGCGGATCGGAGTTCAACGAGGTCTTCTTCGACGACGCCCGCATAAGCGACCGCCTCCGGGTGGGCGACACCAACGCCGGATGGTCGGTGTTTCGCACCTCGCTGCAATCGGAGCGGGCCTCGATCGGCTCAAGGGGGGCAGGCTACGGCGGCAGCGGGTTGGTAGGGCTGGCAGACCCCGAGAAAGTCGTCCAGCTGGCCCAGCACTTCGGACTGGCCGACGACCCGGTGGTGCGCCAAGACCTGGCCCGCCTCTACACCGGATACCGGCTGGTGGAATGGAACACCAACCGGCAGCCCCCACTGGCCCCAGCCGCCACCAAGTACGCCACCGCCCGGCACGTGAACTGGGCCGCGTCGATAATCGCCCGCTTACTGGGCCCCCGCATCTGCGCCGACACGGGAGAATGGGGCACCTACGCCTGGAAGCAACTGCTGCTCGGTGCCTGCGCCATGCGCATCGGCGGCGGCACTGATGAGGTCATGAAGAATGCCGTTGGAGAAGGGGTCTTAGGCTTGCCCAGGGAGCCGCGCTGACTGGGTTTACCATCCACCGGCGGGTTGGCGGGTCCTGTCCCGGCCCAGCCCGCCGTCCTCGCAGAGCTGCGGGCGGCGGGCGCCCTGAGCCGGGCCACCCCCCAGCCCGCCTATGTTGCGCCCTCTTCTCCTTGTTGGAATTCGAGGGCTTGGCGGTCGATTTTGGACATGGGGGTTAGGGGGAAGGCGTTGGTGAGGCGGAGGTGTTCGGGGAGTTTGTAGTCGGCGATGTGCTGCTGGCCGAAGGATCGCAGTTCTTCCAGGGTGGGCGGGTCGGCGGGATCGGCGGGGATGACCACCGCCACCCCCACTGCGCCCATCACCTCGTCGGGCCGGGGCACCACGCAGACGCCGGTCACCTTGGGGTGCCAGGCCAGCACCTTCTCGGCCTCCACCGGGAACACCACATAGCCGCCTCGATGGAAGCCCTCCCCCCTACGGCCTACCAAGCGCAGGCAGCCAGTGTCGTCGATCCAGCCCTGGTCACCGGTGTAGAGCCAGCCGCCCCTTAGCGCCTCCGCGGTGGCCTCCGGGTTGCGCCAGTACCCCGCCATCACCGTGGGGGACTGAAAGCAGACCTCTCCGACTGTTCCTGAGGGAACTTCCCGGTTGGCATCGGGATCGCGCACCTCAACCTTGATGCCGGGCCGGGGCCGCCCCACGGTGTAGAGCATCTCCTCCATGGGGGCGTCGATCCAGGTGAAGGTTCCTATTCCGCCTACCTCGGTGCAGGCGTAGCGCTGGGTCCAGTCGGCCTCGAACCGCTGGCGGGCCTCCTTGATCACATTGGGGGGCGAGGGCGCCCCGCCGGTGACTACGAGCTTGACCGAGGAGAAGTCGTATTGGTCGAAGTCTGGATGGCGAAGCATGAGGGCAATCTGGGGGGCCACTCCGCCTATCGCGGGCATCCGGTAGCGGGACACGGCGTCGAGCACCGCGGTGGCACTCCACTTGTCGATCACATGCAGCGTGGTGCCCACCGCGAACTGAGCGGGGATCTTGCCCATCACCCCTATGTGGGCCATTTGGGTGTTGGAGGTGATGGGGCCGCCCTCCCCCCAGCCGTTGCCGGTGTCCACAATGGCGATGTCGGCCAAGATCCGATCGGTGAACGTGGCCCCCTTGGGCACGCCGGTGGTGCCCGACGTGAACACCACCGCCACCGGCCGGTCGCCGTCAGGTGGCAGCGATGATGGGGCCTCGTCCCGTACCCGAAGATCAGCACACACCGACCCGGGCCCGTCGGCCAGCGCAACTTCGATCACATCGATGTCGAGGGCCATGCCATCAGCCATGGCCGCGGTGGCAATGGCCCGGTCAGCCTCGGCCACATCGTTCGCCAACAGAGTGCGCTCCGGGCCGGGCAGACGGCTGCTCACCCCGGCGGTGATGGCCCCCAATTTGGCCAGTGCCCCGTACAGCACGATGTAGTCCACCGACGAAGGCACCAGCAGGGCCACCACCTGGCCGTGCTCAATGCCTCGGCGGGCCAGACCGACGGCCACCTCGTCGGTCAGGCGGTCGAACCCGGCAAAGCTGACCGACCAACCCTCCTCTGCCACCAGGGCCGGACGGTCAGAAAACCGCTTCCCCGACGCCCTGATGGTTTCGGCCCACATCTCCCGAGTGTGCCATTTCAGGACAACTGAGTACCTGCGTTGTGGGGGGAATACGGTTGGCGAGTCCGAACAGCAAGGAGCGTGGTCATGGGCGAATTTGTGCGGATTGAGACCGGTGCGGCAGAAGGGGTGGCCACTCTGCGACTGGACCGTCCCAAGGTTAACGCTTTGAATGCCCAGGTAGTGGCCGAGTTGCACCAGGCTGCCGACGAGCTAGTCGGGCGCACCGACATCCGAGCGGTGGTGATATGGGGCGGACCCAAGGTGTTCGCCGCCGGCGCCGACATCAACGAGTTCTCGGGAATGGACGCCAACGGAGGCCGGGAACTGAGCCAGAGGATCAACGATGCCTTCCGGGCGCTGGAGGAGCTACCTCAGATCACCATCTGCGCGGTCAACGGCTACGCCCTCGGCGGGGGATGCGAACTGGCAATGGCGGCCGAGTTCCGACTCGTAGGGGAAGGAGCAGTGCTGGGCCAGCCGGAGATCCTGCTGGGGCTTGTTCCCGGCGGGGGAGGCACCCAGCGCCTGAGTCGCCTGGTGGGTATTACTAAAGCTAAGGAGCTGATTTACAGCGGGCGAAACGTGCGAGCCGACGAAGCGGTGGCCATCGGACTGGCCTCAGCCGTCTACCCCGACGAAGAGGTGTACGACGAGGCCGTGAAGCTAGCCGCCCGCTACGCCGCAGGCCCCGCGGCGATAACCCTGGCCAAAAAAGCAATCCTCGACGGCTACTTCCTACCCCTCGATGAAGCCCTGGAGATAGAAGTGGAAGCCTTCGCCTCCTGCTTCGACACCGACGACGCCCACACCGGCGTGGCCAGCTTCCTAGAAAACGGCCCCGGCAAGGCGGTGTTCAGCGGGTCATAGCTGCTCGGAGTCACACCACCGGGCCAGCCTCCGACACAGCCAAGGCCTTCTCCTCGGGGGGAGTGGGGCCGAAGCGGCGCCAGAGCCAGCCGGCGACGGCGCCAATCACGATCATCAGCACGCCTATGAGGCCCATGCCCACTAGCCGGCCTCCCAAGTCGTCCAGCAGGGCCTCGTGGATCGACTGGGCCGCTCGTACGGTGTCGGTGTTGTCGATAAGCACGGCCAGCAGCGCCCGGGAGCCGTAGATCCCCACGCCCAAGATGCCGGCCATGGCCACGATGCCGGTGCCGATGCTCCACACCACCCGAGTGCGAGACGGCGCTATCAACAGCGCCCCGATGCCGCACAGCAGGATCAGGGTGATGGTGGAGGACCGCCGGTCTTGGAGCTGGCCGAGGAACTCCCAGAACCGATCGCCCGGCTGGGCCCGCTGAAGAACGGTCACCACCCCGGCATCGTGAGGGGGTGTCACGGTGCCCAGAAAGGCCAGCTCTTCGTTGGCCACGATCTCGTCCAGCGCTTGATTGAAGATCGGCCCCAAATCCACTTCAACGCTCCGAATCGGCGGATTGGCCACCAAGGTGCCTCCCTCAACGGCCAGCACATCGCCATGGGCCTGGCGCACCGCCCGATCCAGCAGGCCGTCGTTGGCCTCCTCGGTGAGCAGCTCGCTCACCACTGCCGGGATCTCCTGCTGGATCACCTGCTGGGCCCCGGCGGAGCCCGCCGGTGTCACCGGCAGGTCGGCCATCTCTATTGCCGTGGCGGTGAAAGATGTCGCCACCACCTTGTGGACATCTTCGTCGTCGAAGATGTCGGCGAGCTCCTCAGCAAAGCGATCCTCGTTGAACACCACCAGATTGGCGTAGGTGGAGAGAGCGGAGAACCCCGCTCCGAACACCACGATAAGCAGCAACAAAACGGCCACGGCCTCGCGCACCGTTCGGGAGGTGACGCTGCGCCAAGAGCGCACCAACTGCTGGAAATAGTCCTCCACCGTGTTCAGTTTGCCCGTTCTGGCCCCGCCGAAGGCGGCGGGTGGGCGAACCGGCTATCCGAACAGCGGGCTGACCGAGGAAACCTCGTACTTCTTGCCGTCCATACCGGTGATGCCCAACTCGTTGATGGCTGCGCCGAATGCCGCGATGTGGGGGGCGGTGAAGTGGGCGCCCAGCGCTTCTTCGCTCTCCCAGATTTCGAAGAAGCGGATCTTGCCCGGTGCCTCCACCGAGAAGCAGTACTCGATGTTGCCGTCTTCAGCTCGAGACGCCGCGGCCATCTCATTGGCGGCCGCCATAAACGCATCGGTGTTCTCGGGGGGAAGTGAGCCGGTGCCGGCAATGACAATCATGGGATCTCCTCAGAGTGGTTATGAGCGCTCACAGCGTAGCCACCGGACGACTGGGGCACGGGGTCGGGCTGCGCTATCCGAACAGCGGGCCGACTGAGGAGATTTCGTATTTCTTGCCGTCCATTCCGGCCATGCCCAGCTCGCTGACTGCGGTCTGGAACGCACCGAAAGGGGGGGCGGCGAATTGAGCCATCATGGCTTCCTCGGTATCCCATATCTCCAAGAACCGAAAAACGCCAGGCGACTGCATCGAGATGCAGTAGTCGATGTTGCCGTCCAGGGTGCGCGACGCGGCAGAGACGTCGGCAGCGGCAGACATGAACGCCTCAGAGTTCTCAGCAGGGACGGAAACAGATCCGGCGACAACGATCATGGGGTCTCCTCACGGTGGGGCGAGCGGCTACAGAGTAATCATTGGGGAGGCTGGTGGATGGATCGCCCGCCGACCAAGATGGGCCGAGCGGTCGTCACCTAGAGTGACGGTGGGATGCTGCCTTTCGACCCCATCAGCGAGGCCCGGCGAAACTGGGAAGCCAACGAATGGCGGGCTATCGACGCCATGTCGGCAGCCACGTCGATCACTCGGGCCAACCAGCTGGTGATCGGGCGGATCAATGAAGCCCTGGCCCCGTTCGACCTGACCTTCTCCCGATTCGAGGCGCTGGCCCTGCTCCATTTCTCTCGGCGCGGCTCACTTCCGCTGGGGAAGATGGGCAATCGACTGATGGTCCACCCCACCAGCGTCACCAACGCCATCGACCGCCTTGAGCGCGACGGCCTGGTTCGACGGGTACCCCACGCCGACGACCGTCGCACCGTGCTGGCCGAGATTTCCGACGAGGGACGCCGGGTGGTGGCCAAGGCGGCCGACGCTTTGGCCGACATCGAGTTCGGCCTGGCCGGCCTGTCGGCTCAAACCTTGGGCGCGTTGGACAATGCCATCCGCACCCTCCGAAAAGACGCCGGAGATTTCGCCGAGCAAGCCGAGTAATCCGGTGGCCACCCTGGACATCCGCCCGCTTACCTCTGACATCGGGGCCGAGATCTTCGGGGTGGATTTGCGGGAAGAAGTCGACGACCCCACGGTGGCCGCCATCCGCCAGGCGCTGCTCGACCATCTGGTGGTGTTCTTTCGCGACCAACCCATCACCCCCGACCAGCATTTGGCCTTCGCCCAGCGATTCGGCCCCATCAACGTGGCGCCGTTTGGCCCCAAGCTCGATACCCACCCCGCGATAACCGTGCTCGACCAGATCGCCCCTGTGGGCGGGCTGGCCGCCCGCTGGCACAGCGACAACACCTACATGCCCAACCCGCCGCTCGGCTCCGTGCTCCGAGCGGTGGAGATGCCCGACGTGGGCGGTGACACCTGCTTCGCCAATATGTACAAGGCCTACGACGAACTGTCGGAGCCCATTCGGGCGCTGGTCGACGGGCTGGACGCAGCCCACGACCTCACCTACACCCTCACCCGGGCCATCGACGAGGGGTTGGCCAAAGAGCACTTGGACACCATGCAGGCCCAGTATCCCGAGCTCATCCGGCCGGTGGTGCGTGTCCACCCCGAAACGGGGCGGCGGGCCTTGTTTGTGAACAGCAATTTCACCACCCGCCTGGTGGGGGTGACCGAGGCGGAGAGCCATGTGCTGCTGCCGTTCTTGTTGAACCATGTGCGCTCCCCCGAGTTCCAGTGCCGCTTCCGCTGGGCTGCCGATTCCATCGCCTTCTGGGACAATCGCGCCGTCCAGCACTTCGCCGTCCCCGACTACGCGGAACGCCGCCTTATGCACCGGGTCACGGTGGAGGAGTGGGACTAGGCGCGAGGTATCAGATGGTGAACGCGCCGTCGATGTCGAGCTTTTGGCCGCTGATGTAGTTGGCCGCGTCAGAGGCCAAAAAGCAGGCGGCCTCGGCGATGTCCACCGCCTTGCCGAATCGGCCCAGGGGGATGTTGGTGCGGGCCACCTCCAAGGCTCGGTCGTCCAAGTCACCATCGGCCATGAGCCGGGCGGCCATGCCGTCTTCCAGCATTCCCGGCCCCACGCAGTTGGCCCGCACCCCGAATCGACCCTCCTCCACGGCCACCGCCCGCATCAAAGACTCCACTGCGCCCTTGGGGATCGACGACAGGGCGTCGCGTTTGGGGAACACGGTGGTGGCCGCGGTGGTCACGTACACGATGTTGCCGCCGACTGCCCGCAAATGGGGGAGCACGGCCACCGTCAGGTTGAATGCGCCCACCACGTCGGCGTCGATCTGGCGGGCGAACAGGTCGGGGTCGGTCTGCGACAAGTACATCTGAGGCACATGGGGACCGGCTGCGCTCACCACCGTGTGCAGCCCGTCGAGCCGATCGGCAGCCTCGTCGGCGAATGCCCGGAGCTCATCGGGGTCTTCCAGGGCCGGGTTCCCGATGTGGGCATCCACGCCGGCCTCCCTTACCGAAGCCGCCACTGCCTCGGCCGCCTCAGAGTTCGTTCGATAGGTGAACGCCACCGAACAGCCCCGCTGGGCCAGCATCTCGCAGATGGCCGCGCCGATGCCGCCGCTGCCCCCGGTGACCAGCGCACCGCCGGTCCGGCCGGAGAGATCGCTCACACACGGAACACTACTGGTCATCCCCGCTGGCGCTGCGCTTGGGGAGCAGTCGGCTTGTTCGGCTACGGTGACCCGACGAAGCGCGCTGATTGCAGTGCCACGCTCAGCCTACGAGTTTCTAGTTGGGTAGGGAATGCAGGACCCGATAACCAAGCAGTTGAGGCAGTTCCACAAGCTGTCCGTCGGGTTGAAGGACGCGTACTCAGGTACAGACGCCCGCAGCCGGATACAGCAATTCGACGGATGGACGGGCAGAGCGTCATCGGGTGATGCAGACACGACAGACTACGACCACGCCGATACCGTCAGGGAGTACTACGACCTTTTCACCGAGGTCATGGTGTTCGGTTGGGGTGAATCACTTCACTTTGCGCCGCTGTCTCCCCAGGAGAGCCTGGAGCAGTCAAAGCTCCGTCATCAACGCCTGATGATCTCCAAGCTGGAGTTGCAAGAAGGCATGAAGGTGATCGATGTCGGCTGTGGGGTCGGCGGTCCGATGCGCCAGGTCATCCGCGACGCCGGAGTCAAGGTTGTCGGAGTCAACAGCAGCGAGTACCAGCTAAACAAGGCGAAGTCGTTGAATGCTGCGGCCGGGCTCGACCACATGGTTGAGTACCTATCGTGCAGCTTCATGGACATGGGCGCCATCGCCGATGGCACCTTCGACCGGGGATACGCCATTGAGTCGACGTGCCATGCACCCGACAAAGAGGGCGCATTTGCTGAGATCTTCCGTGTGCTGAAGCCCGGAGCCCTCCTGTGGGGTCAGGAAATGTGCATGACTGACGAGTTCGATCCTGACAACGACCGGCACCAGGGGATCAAGGAAGAACTGAGGCACGGCATCGCGCTCAATGAGATCGCGACCATGGGCGAGGTAGACAGAGCCCTCGAAGCAGTGGGATTTGAGATACTTGAGGCAAGGGACCACGCCGTTGGTGAGGATGGTCTGACCACTCCGTGGTATCAGCCGATGGCCAGTCAACGCAATACTCTTGGCAACGCCCTGCGCAGGACACCACTGGGCCGAAAGACGCTGGTCGGATTAACCAAAACGGCTGAATTGGTCAGGATCTTTCCCAAGGGCACCGCGGAGGTAGTCAGGCGTATGGACCGCACCGCCAATGCCTATGTCGCGGGAGGCAAAACCGGCATCTTTTCGCCCCTGTACTGCTTTTTAGCCCGCAAACCCCTTTGAGCGGCGCTTTGATCGCGCTATTAGCCGCTCACTAATTCCAGGTCACGTCTAAGGGCAGGTATTCGTGGCGGCGCACGAACATGCTCTTCTCCCAACGAGGTGAGTCGTCGTCGGCCACACTGAACCACGAAGTGTCTTGCAGCAGACGCTCTAGCGAGCAGAGGGTCTCCAGTCGGGCCAGCGGAGCGCCCACGCAGTGGTGAATGCCCCGGCCGAAGGACAGGTGGCTGCGGGGGATCCGGCGGTCCAACACCACCTCGCCGGGTCGGTCGAACTCGGCAGGGTCCCGATTGGCCGACGACCACAGCAGAAAGACGGTGGTGCCGGCCTTGAGGGTCACGCCACCTAGTTCGCAATCGCGCTTGACCTGGCGATAGTGGCCCCTAAACGGCGACTCCAGCCTCACGGCCTCCTCGATGAAGTTCTCCAAAAGGCTGTGGTCAGCCCGGATCTGTTCTTGGAGGGCGGGATCATCGGCCAGCATTCGCACCGCGTTGCCGATGAGCGATGCTGTGGACTCCCCGCCTGCGCCGAGGAGCACCGTGAGTGTGCCTATGGCTTCGCCCCTGCTGATGTCACCGTTGGCCATTGCCTTGGCGCAGACTCCGAGCAGATCGTCACCCGGGTTGTTGCCGGCTTCGGCGAGCTTGGCGTACAAGAAGCGGCTCGAGCTGGAGTTGTCCTGGGAGATGGCGTTCATGGTTTCTCGCGTGTGGAAGCCGGCCAACAGCCGCCCACCCTGGAGGGCCCAATCCATCACATCGGGCCAGCTTTCATCGGGCAGTCCGATCAGCCGCCCTATAACCCGAGCGGGAACGGGATGGGCCACGGTGTTGGCCCACTCAACCCTGGTCCCCTGCGAATGGGCCGCCGCGAACTGCTCGTCGATGAAAGTCTCGATCTCAGCTCGCATGGCTTCCATACGGCGAGCCACCAGCTCGGGAAACACCACGCTCCGATGAACGGTGTGCTCAGGAGGATCGGCGGTGGCCAGGGTGGTGGTGCCCTCGCCGAACTCGTCGGTGCGGAACAGCACGGGATTGCCGTCGTCGCCGGTGGCCAGCAACACGTCGAGGTGGTTGGAGAAGTCGTCGATCCGACGGAGGGCGTCCACAATGAGCTCGTGGGTGGCCACAAAGGCCATGTCGAGCCCCGGCACCAACCACACCGGATGCTCCCGGCGCAGTCGTTCGTAGAGCGGATAGGGATTGGCCCAAACCTGAGGATCGATGATCGTCCGAGGCTCCAGCGGAACGACCGAAGACGCAGCAGCGTTCATGCCAAATACTGGCACAAGTCCTGTGAAGGCGGCGGCCCGCCTCGGCTGATCCACCGCCGATTTGGGAGAGTAGGGCGATGACCGATTTCTTCTACGAGAAAGACGCTGATCTCGCCGCCTTGAACGGCCAGCAGGTGGCCGTGGTGGGCTACGGCAACCAGGGAAGGCCGTGGGCGCTCAATCTGCGCGATTCGGGGCTGTCGGTGTCGGTCCACGTGCGAGCCGACGAGACCCGCGAGCAGGCTATCGCCGACGGGTTCGACGCCGGAGACATAGCCGACGCCTCGTCGGCCGATGTGATCTGCGTGCTGACTCCCGACGATTCCATCCCCAGTTTGGGCCTCGCCCCTCGGCCCGAAGCGCTCACCATCGTGGCCAGCGGCTACACCCTGGCCTTCGACCGGTTCACTCCCGACGGCGATCTCGCCATGGTTGCCCCTCGGATGCTGGGCCCCGAGGTGCGGCGCTGCTACGAGGAAGGGGTCGGGTTCATCACCGCGGTGGGCGTACACCGCGACGCCACCGGCACCGCTGAGGCCCGAATGCTGGCGGTGGCCAAGGGCATCGGCGGACTCCGCCAGGGCGCTATCGCCATGACGCCCCACCAAGAGGCGGCGCTCGACTTGGCGGTGGAGCAGTTGCTGTCGCCGGTGCTGACCCATGTGAACACCAACTTCGTGCTGGTGATGCTGGAGCTGGGCATCCCGCTGGAGGCCATCACCACCGAGTTGTTCTACTCCGGGGAGGTGGAGCGCAACTACCGGCTGTTGCGGGAGGAGGGTTTCGTGGCCCAACTCGAGCACCACTCCCCGGCCAGCCAGTACGGCCAGCTCTCGCGGCGGGGTCGGTTTGACCATGTGGACGTGGCCACCACCATGAAGGAGCTGGTGGAGGACATCACCTCAGGCCGTTTCGCCGACGAGTGGGACGCCGAGGCGGCCGCCGGAGCGCCGACATTGGCCGAGCTGCGCGACCAGCACGCCGGGGAGTTGATCAAGGCCGTCGAAGACGATCTGCGGGCCAAGCTCGGGCCCGATGCCGGCCCTGCCGCCGGGGGGTGAGCACCGAACCACCGCGAACCGACCGGCATCGGGGGGTGAGCACCAAGTCGCAATGGAGTGACCGGCGGCGGCGGTTTCAGGATTGGCCCCACTACCGCTGGGCGGTGCTGGGGCTCACCATGGCCGGGATCGCCTCCACCAGTTTCCCGATCACCGTGCTGTCGGCGTCGTTGCCCGAGATCGCCAACGATCTCCAGACGTCGGAGAGCGCGGTGAGCTGGGTGCAGACCGCGCCGTTGATCGCAATGGCGGTGGGCACCCCCATCGCAGGCAAGTTCGGCGATCTGTACGGCCACCGTCGGCTGTACCTGTGGGGGTACGCCTTCGCCACCGGATTCACGGTGTTGACTGCCATAGCGTGGAACGTGGGCGCGCTGGTGGCGATGCGCACTCTCGGTTCGCTGATAGGGGCGGCCACGCTGCCCGCGTCCATGGCCATCATCATGACGGTGTTCGCCCGTCGGGAGCGGGCGTTGGCCTTGGGCTATTGGTCGGCGGTCACTGCCATGTCCCCGGCCATTGGAGTGGCGTTTGGCGGGTTCATGGTGGACGCCTTCGGCTGGAGGACCATCTTCTACATCCAAGCAGTGCCCTCGCTGATCGCGCTATTGGCCGCCATCCCCCTGCTGCCCGACACTGCCCGAAAGCCCGAGGTGCGCTTCGATGTGGGCGGAGCGGTCAGCTTGGGTGTGGCGGTGACCGGCCTGCTCATGGCTATCAACCGAGGCCCGGAATGGGGCTGGGGCCACCCGCTCGTCGTGGCTGGATTGGCGGTCAGTCCAGTGGCCCTTGCAGTGTTCGCCGCCGTCGAGCGCCAGACCGCCGACCCGCTTTTTCCATTGGAGTTCCTGGCCCGGCGCGGGTTCGTGATCCCCAACCTGGTCACATTCTTGGGCCACATGGCGTATATGGGCACGCTGGTGGTGGCGCCCTTCATGTTGGAGCGGTCGTTTGGGATCACCGAGGTGAGCCGGATATCGGCGGCGCTCATCGCCCGGCCGGTGGGGTTCAGCGTGGGAGCGTGGTACGCCGGACGGGTGGAGTCGCGGGTAGGCGGGAGGACGATCATGATCGTCGGCGCGCTCACCATGTCAACAGCGCTAGCCGCAACCGGGGCTTCCGTCTTGGCCGGCTGGCTGGCTGGGGTGATCGTGCTGCTGTTTGTGGCCGGCGTTGGTCAAGGGGCCATCCGGACCCCCGCGGTGGCCGGGGTGGCCAACTCTGTGGACGACGCCGATCTGGGTGTGGCCACGGGATCGTTGCAGATGATCGGCCACATCGGAGCGGCTACCGGCATCACCATCATGATCACCGTGTTGGGTCCGAGTGACTCCTCGGAGCGGTTCTTCGCCATCTTCCTATTGGCGGCGGCCATCGCCTCGGCGTCGGCCTTCTCGGCCCGGTGGTCGCCTGGACTGGGAACCGCTAGGTCAGCGGGGGCAGGTCGCCGAAGTCGATGGTGAAGGGCATATCGGGCTCGGGCTCGTCGTCTTCCTGCTGGATCTCCACCCGAACCTTCTCCGGCTCCAGAATCTCGCCCAAGGCCACCATGGCCGCGCCGATGGCCGAGCCGCCCGCAGAGCCGGTGACCTTTTGCATCACCCCTTCGGGCGGCTCGTAGTCCCGCGGATCAGACCACTGGAACTCCAAATCCTCGGCTTCGCCATCACGTTTCCTGGCCGGTTCCCCGGTTGCCAGATCCTCGGCTTCCTCCGGCTCGGGCATCTGTCCAGTCTACCGATAGACCACTGAATCAGGCAGTGGCTGCTTCGGGGAGGGCGCCACTGAGGATCTCGTAGGCCACCCGCTCGGCCTTGAACCGGGCCCGGCCGCCGGTGAGCGAGCGCAGCTCGATGGCATAGCGCACCAGCTCCGCCTCGGGGACGATGGCGTGGATCACCTGTTCGCCCCACGGTCCCGCGTCAGTGCCCTGCACCTGGCCCCGGCGGGACGACAGGTCGCCCATCACGTCGCCCTGATACTCCGGGGCAACGGTGATCTCCACCTGGGCCATGGGCTCCAGCACCACCGGGTTGGCCTGGGTGAAGGCCGCGCTGAACGCCAGCTTGCCGGCCATGTTGAAGCTGAACTCGGATGAGTCCACCGAGTGGTGCTTGCCGTCGTACAGCGTAGCCTTCACGTCCACAATGGGGAATCCCAGATCGCCCCCGTCGGCCATGGCGTCGCGGATGCCGGCCTCCACGGCGGGAATGTACGACCGGGGAATCGAGCCCCCGGTTATGGCGTCCACGAACTCGAAGCCGCTGCCTCGGGGCAGCGGCTCGATGCGCACATAGGCCACCCCGAACTGCCCGTGCCCGCCGGACTGCTTCTTGTGCTTGCCCTCGGCGTCCCCGTTGCCGGTGACGGTTTGGCGATAGGGGACCCGCAGGTCTTCGGTCTCCACCTCTATGCCCATCCGGTCGAGACGGGCAATGGCCAGCCGGAGATGGGCCTCGCCCAACCCCCATAGCAGGGTTTGATGGGTCTCCTCGCTGCGCTCCAGAAGCAGCGACGGGTCTTCATCGGTGAGCCGCCGCAGCCCGGTGCCCAACTTGTCCTCGGCGGCCCGGGTCTTGGGAACCAGCCCGTAGGCCAGCACCGGCTCAGGCCAGGGCTCCATCTGGACGACGGCCCGTCCTGCGTTGGTGAGGGTGTCGCCGGTGCGGGTCTGCTGGAGCTTGGTGACCCCACCGATGTCTCCCGCGGAGATGCCGTCGACGTCCTGCTGCGAGCCTCCCACCAGGCTGACCAAACCCCGCAGCCTCTCGCTGTCGCCAGAAGTGGAGTTGGTGAGGTTGTCGTCCCGGTTGATGGTGCCCGACAGCACTCGGAACAGGGATATCTGGCCCACGTAGTCGTCGCTGATGGTTTTGAACACGCAGGCGAGCTGGTCACCGCTGGGATCGCAGGCCGGCTCGGAGTCGATGTCGCTCATGGTGACGGTCATGGCCCGAGAGGCGGGCGCGGGGCCGATCTCCACCAGGAAGTTGGCCAATCGATCCACCGCAATCGGCCCGGTAGCCGAGCCGCACACCACGGGGAACACCGAGCCGTCGGCCACGCCCCGCCCGAGCACCACCTCAAGCTCGGCCGGGCTGGGGACATTGCCGTCGAGGTACTGCTCCAACATGTCGTCGTCGGCCACCACGATGCCCTCCACGAGCTGCTCGTGGACCTCGGCCTCCTGATCCTCCATCTCCTCGGGAATCTGGGTCTCTTCGGCGGAACCGCTGTCGTAGATGTAGGCCTTGTCGGTGAGCAGGTCGGCGATGCCGTGGAAGCTGGGACCCGCGCCGATAGGCAACTCCAATGGGGCGACTCCGGCGCCGAAGGCGTCTTGCAGTTCGGTGAGGACGTTCTCGAAGCTGGCGTGCTCCCGGTCGAGCTTGTTCACGAACACGATGCGGGGCAGGCCGGCGTCGGCAGCTTGGCGCCAGATGGCGGTGGCCCGGTGGTCCACCCCGCTGGATGCGTCGATCACGAACACCAGAAGATCGGCCACCTGGAGAGCGGCGTGCAGCTCGCCGGCGTAGTCGGGAGCGCCCGGCGTGTCGATCAGGTTGATCTTGTGGCCGTGCCAGTCGAAGCTGGCCAGAGCCAGCGATTGGCTGTGGGTGGCGGCCTTCTCCTCAGGGCTGAAGTCGCAAACCGTGGTGCCTTCCTCCACCCGACCCGTGCGGTCGATGACCCCGGCCCGGTACAGCAGCGCCTCAGCCAGCGTGGTCTTTCCCGATCCCTGCGACCCCACCAGCGCGACGTTGCGGATCTTCTCCGGTGCGACAGCCATCAATTTCCCCCTATGGACTATGGGTTCATACCGCGGTAGGCCGCTGAGCCTACCGCCCATCGCGAGTGGGTTCCCACTGGAGTCGCTAGCCGTCTTCGTCGGCGGATTCGTCTTCCATAT
Organism: Acidimicrobiia bacterium; assembly: GCA_022826705.1. Classification (GTDB taxonomy): domain Bacteria; phylum Actinomycetota; class Acidimicrobiia; order Acidimicrobiales; family Bin134; genus Poriferisocius. The sequence goes on from JAJDUJ010000026.1 coordinate 179,259, forward strand.
CTGGCTTGGGGGGCCTGGAGACTTCGATGAGGCTGCTGCGGTACCACACGCCCTCGTCGAGGTCGGCGGGCAGGTAGGCAATGTCGGGGATGTAGGTGTGGCCGCGGAAATCGCTGAAGCCCAGTTGGACCCGCCCGTCGGCCAAGCGGCGGGCGCGGATCTGGCCGATCGACGTGTCGTCCAACTCCACATCCAAAGTGGAGTACCACGTGCCGAATTGCGTGTCAGCGGGCAGGTAGCGCCGCTCGGGCAGGATCTCGAAGCCGCTGGACAGCTCCACGCCATGCTCGATGCGACCGTCTTCGCCGAGTCGGGCCATGACACGCAGGCCAATCGGCGGATCGGGCTCGGGCTCTTCCTCGGGCTCGGGAAGGGTCTCTGGTTCGATCAACTCGAGGAGCTGCTCGCTCTGGTCGAGGCCGAGTCGCTCGAGGAACCGGGAATTGGCCGCATCCACGTTCTCAACCGCGCAGAGCACGTTGTCGATGGCCACGATGTAGGCCAAAAGGGCCGCCCTCATCTCGGCGTCGAGTTGTCCCAGGGCCTCGGCGCCTTCGATGCCGGCCAGCGCCAGCGGCTCGCTGAGCGGGCTTTCGCCGGTGTCGCAGATCGGTTGGGCAGACAGCATCGCCTGGACTTCAGGATCGTCCCAGCCCAGCTCAGCAGCTCGTGCCGATGCCACAATCTCACCAGCCGAGGCTATTGGCGCGGTGACGTGTTCGGCGTAGGCGAGCTGGGCCTGGACGTCCGATGCCTCTTCGAAGGTCAAGGCTTCGCCGCTGTCAATCCGCTCCAAGAGCGCGTGCCAAGAATCTGCCAGATGCGCGTAGGTTGCTGACGCTCCGTCGGCCAGCTCGAGCACCAGATCCTCGACGGCTACCGGGCTGATTGCCTCGCCGGCGGCCAACGTCTCGGGCAGTCCTGAAGCTTGGACCACTGCCGCATATTGAGCAGCGGCCACATTGCGTACCGCGCTCGACGAAGGGCTGTCCACCGCGACTTCTGCGGGTGATTCGGATTCCGGCAGATTCGCAATCGCCGGCCGGTGGAAGATGCCCTCGAGCAGCTGCGTGCGCACCCCGGCGGCGTACTGGGCCTTCTCCTGAGTCTCGGCGTCGATTTCGGCTTCGGGGTCGTCCACGGAGGACACCGTGGTGACCACCGTCCCTTCTTCATCCTCACCTTCCACGTCTTCGTCGAGTTCCGCTGAGACCGAATAGACCTGGCCGTCGACTTCCACCAGCACCGGGCCGTAGGTTGGATTGCTCAGCACCATCAGGTCGTGCCAGAGGCCGTGGAATCCGAGTTCGTCCTCGTTGCCGTCGCGGGCAATTACCGCGGTGAACACCCAGGTGGGGCCGGTTCTGTCGAATGTCACCGAGTGTGGGGCTACCTGCTCCGTCGTCGTGCTCGTTGCGCTCGCCGTTGCCTCGTTGGTGTGGTACGAGGCGCCGGCGGGCCAGAGGTTCGAGAGCACAGGGCCGATGCGGTCGAACACCCGGGGTCCGATCGCGTACAAGATGGCGTGGCTTTCCTGGTCGGGGAATTCGTCGCCGCCCGCGTTGCCGATGCGGTAGTTGATGGTCAGCGGGTCACCGGCCACCACCTCGGTGGGGATGTCGATTTCTTCGATTTTCAACAAGGGGCTGCGCTGGCTGGCCTCTTCTTCCACGATGGTGAGGGTGAGGGTGAAGTCGATCCGGGGACCCTGAAGGTCTCTGGTACGGTAGGTGGTTGCCTCTATCCCGTAGACATCGGCTGGCAAGTACTGCTCGACCCGGGAGTTGCGGGTCCCGCCGGCGTCGTCGTTGTGGGCGACCTGGCCGGGTACCACCGAACGCAAGGCCACGATGGGGGCCACAATCAGCACCGTATCGCCGATCTCCGAAGTCAGGTCGACCCGCACCCGGGCGCCCTCGGGCAGGGTGAACACGAAGTAGTTGGACGGGTGTCCGGTAAGGAAGATCGACTGGCAGGATTCGGGGGTCCAGAAGCCCGTTACCTCGATGTCTTGATCGGGCGTCAACTCGCCCAACGCCTGCGGGGCGCAGGTGGCTACCTGGGTAACCGCCACCGTGAAGTCAGCCGCTCCCCTCACCCGGCCCGGGGTGGTGGTGGCCTCTATCAGATAGACGCCCGCCTGGAGCTCGCGCTCGATGCGAGCGTCGAGGGCGCCCACGCCGCCGTCATCATTCTCGGTAATCCGGTTGCCGTCCTCGTCCAGCAGATAGAGGTAGGGGTCGCCTTCAGAGGAGTTCAAGTCGACCCTGATTCGCCCAGTGTCGGCAATCTCGAACCGATAGGTGTGGGCATCGCTGTCGAGGCGGAAACGCGAATCGCAGTCCTCGGTGCTCCAGCGACCGCTCGCTTCCAGCGAGCTGCCCGGAGCATTGCCCAGCGCTCCCAAATCGACAATCTCGCAGCTTGGTTCCTCTTGAGTGGTCACCTCGTCTTCGCTGATCAGCGCTGGCTCTTGGGCCGAGGCCGCTCCAGCCCCGCCAAAGGCCAGCACCCCGGCCAACAAGGCGACAGCCACCCCAGCGGTTGCCGCCGTACGCTTTGTCCTCTTTGCTCGTTTCACCCCGTACTCCCCATCAGCCAGTCGCCGTAGTCGAATGTCTTCGTTTGAGACGCGACGGCAAGACTATTCAGTATCAAGGCAGCCAAACGACCTCAGCAGCTTGTTCATACTGGTTGGGTCTTCATGCAGGCCGGTTCGGCAACCGGAGGGGATTGCCTGCGGCAGCCTCTACACTTCGGGGCATGGCCTTGTTCGGGATGAAGAAGTCGATGATGGTGGACCCAGCCGATGCGCTGCCGGGGCGAGAAGAGGAGATGCCGGTGCCGGAGGCCCACTTCGTGAACGGCAATCCGTTGAAGCCGCCGTTCCCCGATGGCATGGAGCAGATCATGGTGGGAATGGGCTGCTTCTGGGGAGCAGAGCGAGTGTTCTGGCAGGCGCCGGGTGTGTTCACCACCGCCGTGGGCTACGGCGCGGGTTTCACCCCCAACCCCTCCTATCAGGAGGTCTGCTCCGGCCTCACCGGCCACAATGAAGTGGTGCTAGCCGTATTCGACCCTGAGGTCACCAGCTACGAACAGATGCTGGCGCTGTTCTGGGAGAACCACGATCCTACCCAGGGAATGCGCCAGGGCAACGACGTGGGTACCCAGTACCGGTCGGGCATCTACTACTTTGACGACGACCAGAAGGTGGCTGCCGAGGCGTCTCGGGAAATGTTCGGCGCCCGGCTGGCCGATGCCGGCTACGGAGAGATCACCACCGAGATCATCGCCGCCCCGCCCTTCTACTACGCCGAGGACTACCACCAGCAGTACCTGGCCAAAGTCCCCAACGGCTACTGCGGCCTAGGCGGCACCGGGGTCTCCTGCCCCGTGGGCATCGCCACCGACTGACTAAGGCGGTGGCTGGAGCCACCACACCCAGCTGGTTCCCTCGATGGGTGGATGTTGCAGGAAGTGGGCAAGGGCGGCGATGACATTGGTGGGGTAGGCGACACTGCGACGGTTGAATCGGTTTCGATCGGTGAAGATCACATTGGGGTGGTGGGTGTCGCGGGTCGCCCACCGTGAGATCAATATGGCAAAGTCGCGCACGTTCTCAGTGACAATGGTTCGGTTTGTCTCAGCTGCGAATTGGAGGAGATTCTCATCAGCCATACCTCGCAGTAGTGGATCGCTTGATACCGCATGGACATCGTGACCGGCTTCCTGCAAGACCCGGGCGACTGTCGGGCTGTGCATCTCGTCGAGCAGCAGCCTCACTGGGCGAGCAATGTCTGTTGGCGCTCCCAAAGCGCCTGATGCCGTTCGGCGGCCTCCTCTTGAGCGGCAATCTCGTTATCAATCTCCGAGGTGTGATCGGCGTAGTACGCCATCGCGGCGTCAACAAGGGATTCGTGAAGGCACATCATCTCCGCAACCCTGGCTCGGCGCTGTTCGACTGGCACGTCTCCACCTGTGAGGGCTGACACCACATCGGCCACCTCTGGCCCTCCGATGAGAACTGGACGCCTGCCAGCGGGTCCGTCACGAAAGCAGATGGCGGGGTGTGCATCCATGCGGAGCCCTTCTTCGATGAAACGGGTTGCCAAAGACGACATTGACGAGTCACGCCTGCGAGCGTGTTCTCGTAGCCGATCGGGGATTGACTCACTGGGGAAGCGAAGCGACATCACACTCATACCTACATTGTATCGCGTTGTAGGCGATAGCGCGACTGCGGTTTGGCGGGGTTGGCTCCGGTTATCTATGAGTTTTCATATAGTTTTCAGCTAATTTAAGAAAAAGTATTGCCTAGTGGCTTATTGTGGAAAAAAATCTTGAATAAGCTTATACCTGATAGTTAGGATTGCCGAGTGGCCCGGGTAACTGCTTCCTATTGGCCGACAGGGCCGCGAACTGCCTTCTTCGACGACGAAGAAGGAGTGGCTTCGGCACAGACTCTGGGGCGGGCGGTGGCCGAGGGTCACATCCGCCGTTTGGCCCCCCGGCTGTACACTGCTGATCTCGTCAGCGACCCGGCTCAGATTGTGACAGAGAATCGCTGGTACATCCTGGGCCGATTGTTGCCTGGAGCGGTCATTGTGGACCGCTCTGCGGCCGAGGGCGGTAAGGCGGTTGACGGCGTTCTGTACGTGGCCAGCGAGGAGCGTCGAACACCCTTGAAGCTGCCGGGACTGGAAGTCCGGATTCGCCCCAGCCACATGAACGACGAAATTGCCGACGACCTGCCATGGCCGCACGGTCTGCGCATGTCCCGGCCAGCCCGCATCCTGGTGGACAACTTGGCTTTATCCCGGAGCAGAGAAGGGCGAGCTGCCCGAACCCTGTCTACGGCGGAACTGGAAGACTGGCTGGCTGGCAAGGCCGTGGTTTGGGACGAGGGGCGCATATCCCGACTGCGGGAGGAAGCAGTTGAGATGGCTGAGGCCATCGGCGCCTCCACCCAGGTGAACGAGATCGACGGCTTGTTCCAACGCCTAGCAGGCTCTGAGCCGCTGCGCCCCGACTCCGGGGCGCTGTTCCAAGCCGTTGTCGGCGGCAAGGGCTGGGATGAGCAGCGAGTTGAGATGTTCAAGCGAGTGGCCAGCGGGTTGTCGGAGCATTCCGACCCTGATGTGGCGGAATTTCTGCCGGCTGGGCAGTACGACACAGAACTGCCGTTCTTCGAGAGCTACTTCTCCAATTACATCGAAGGCACCGTGTTCACGGTGGAAGAGGCCCGCCACATCATCGAGACCCAGCAGCCACCGGCATCCCGCTCCGCCGACGGCCATGACATATTGGGTACCTACCGATGCGTAGTCGACGCCGTGGGGCGCAAGGCGGTATCGGAATCCCCCCAGAGTCTGATGGGTTATCTCTGTGATCGCCACAAGATGATCCTCGGAGGTCGCCCGGAGATGGGGCCGGGACAGTGGAAGAAGGCGCCCAACCAGTTTGGGGCGTACCAGTTCGTCGCCCCCAATCTCGTTGAGGGCACCCTGCACAAGAGCCTGGAGCTGGCCTGCTCTGTTCCGGCTGGCTTTCGCCGGGCGCTGTTCGCCATGGTGGTCATAACTGAGGTCCATCCCTTCGCCGATGGGAACGGCAGAGTGGCCCGCGTGATGGTGAACGCCGAGCTGTCGGCCGTTGAGGCGGCCCGCATCGTCATTCCCAGCGTCTACCGCAACGAGTACATCGCCGGCCTGCGAAGCACCTCGGCCTCTGAGGGAGCAGAAGTGTCGGCGCTGATGAGGGTGATGGGATTCGCATGGCGCTGGACCGCGGCCATGCCTTGGGAAGACCGGGCCGCCACCGAGGGCCAACTGGAGGCCACCAACGCCCTGCGAGACCCCGACGACGCCGCCATCGGCGGGATCAAACTCACCCTGCCCTGAAGGCGTGACAATTCGGCTTCAGTCCATGGAGCGAATGGATTAAGCGGGGGTGAAGATGCAGCGGCCGGTGGTGTCGTCGATGTGCACTTGGCCGTTACGGCCGACGGCTTCGGAGGCCAGCAGGTCGTGGAGCAGGTCGGGGTCTTCGGGGAGGTTGGCCAAAAAGCGCCGGCCATTGCCGCCGTTTTCGTTGAGGCGTCCGCAGACGTAGCCCATGGTTGGCTGGCCGTCGCGATCATGCATGACGGTGTAGGCCTCGATTCGGCCCCGGCCGGTGGCTGACTCGTCGGGGATGGCGGGGGCGGTGGCCATGGATTCCGATGGGGGCGGGCCGACGGGCCGGTCCCAGCCGCCCTGCTTGGGCCGGGCCGAGAGCACTGCGGCGGCGTGCTTGGTCATAAAGAAGCCGTTGCCGGTGACCATCCCGATCGAGCGGTCGTCTTCGCGCAGTTGCTCGACCATGGCCGCTATCGAGTTCATGTTGTAGGCCGAGCCTGGGCCGCCGGCGTAGGGCAGGCCGCCGGTGACGGTGAACGGACGGGGGTCCAGCTCGTCGATGCCCAGCATGGCGCAGGCCATACGAACCGCCACGGGGAAGCAGGAGTAGAAGTCGAACAGGGCGATGTCGTCCACGCCGACGCCGGCTTGGTCCAGTGCGCCCAGCGATGAATCCTTCATTGACGGACATTCAGCGAAGTTAGGCCGAGTGCTGGCGAACCAGGCCTCTTCGGCGGCGCTGTGGCCACCCCACCAGTACACCCAGCGATCCTCGGGGATTCCCAGCTCGCGGGCCTTGGCCGCCGAGGTCATCACGTAGGCTCCGGCCTGGTCGGTGTTGAGCACTGAGTTCAGGTACTTGGTGTAGGGAAAGCCGATCATTCGGTTCTCCGCAGTGGGGGTGTACAGCTCTTCGGCGCTCCGCTCGGTGGGGAACCAGGCGTAGGGGTTGGCGGCGGCCACCGCGGTGAACTCGGTCATCATCTGGCCCAATCGCTGGGCATGCTCGGCTAGGGTCATTCCCTGGGCAGCCCGCAGGGCGTTCTCGAACAGGGGATAGGCTTGGATGGGGCGGGTGAGGCGATGGCGCTCCTCTAGTTCCGACACCATGGGCTTGGTGGTGGGGGCGAATCTTGCATGGGCGCCGTCGGGGCCGCCCCCGACGGGCCAGTTCAGCTCCACCCCGGCTGCCTCAGCCCGCTCGGCCGTCTTCCATGCCTGACCGCCGGTCATCACCGCCATCTCGGTGCGTCCGGCCATGATCTCCGCAGCCAGGTGGTTGGCGGCCAAAATGCCCATCTCCCCACCGCCTCCGGTGTTCTGGATCCGGGCTCGGTGGTCGATGCCCAGCCTCTCGGCTACCAGCCCGGCGCCGTTCGCCGGAGTCCAGTAGGCCGATGGGATGTGAAAGAAGGCGTCAACGTGGGCAAACAGGGAATTGCCCACGCCAGAGTCATAGGCGGCCCGGGAGGCCACGTCGGCCATCATGGTCAACGGGTCAGGTGCGGCCGTCGGATCGGTTTCCCTTCCCACATACTGGGCCACGCCCACCAGCACCGGCACCCGATCACCGCTCATTGCGGCGATGTTATGGCACACCAACTTCGCGTTGGATGGTCGAAGGAGCGTGAATCCAACATCACACCTGCGCGAAACCCAGGGACACCCAGTGTGGCCGCCGGAGTGCTGTAGCGAATCGGAGGACTCAGCTGTATACGGTGAAAGCCTGTTTCCTGTCTCGGCCGAAGCGGAAGACCGAGAAGTCGGCATCGAGCGAGATCGCCTCGTGTACGCCTAGCCGCTGCATGATCGACCAGCTCGTGCGGTCCACCAGCGAAAAAACCTGATCGGCGAAGTCCTCGCCGATGCGCGCCGCCACCTCAAGGTCGGCGACAATCGCCGGCTCGACGCGGGCGATGCCCACGCGGATCCCGTTCACAAGCTGCTCGGCGGTCTCGGTCCCGAGGCGCCGCGCGGCCAAGAACCACGTCTCTACGAGGACGTGGTCGCTGGTGAGCAAGCCGCCCGCGAACTCCTGTAACTGCCGCGCCGCCCGCTCGTGCCCGGCGTCGTCAACGTCGGCCGCGGCGTACCAGGCCGAGGTGTCTACGAAAACGGTCACCGCGCGTCGCGGAGCGCGGCGACCGCCTCAGAGACCGCCGCTTGGCCCTCAGCTGCGATGTCGCTTCCGCCCGAGCAGCCGATGCCGATAATCGCCGAGACATCGGCACCGGTTCTCCCGCCCGCTAGATCCTGGTCAACCAAGCGCCGGATGTACTCGGCCATGGTGATCCCCAGCGATGCCGCCTTCTGCTTCACCAGCGCATGCTGCTCTGCCTCCAGCGCGATCTGAGTACGCATGACGCTACATCATAACACCAAAACACTATCCACCGGCTGACGGCCCCGGAGTCCTGGTTGGCGGTCAAGCAGGAACTGTGGGCCAGTTGCCGCTGAAGTTGTCTATGTCAGCGGGTGTCGCGTGGTTTTTGGTGTTCGCTTTAGTCGTTGTCGGTGATGGTGCCGGTTGCTTCGCCGTCGGTGATTTTTGCTTGGGCTGGGGTGTA
>JAJDUJ010000004.1 GCA_022826705.1 Acidimicrobiia bacterium
TCGATGGTGGGCTGGTGGAAGCGCATGCGCACGATGACGGTCCGGTAGAGGGCGGCGTTGGCGTGGCGGTGTCCGGCTCGCGAGAGCCGATGCCGGTTGGTGACCCCTGATGAGGCGGGGATCGGGCAGGCGCCGCAGAGCGCGGCGGCGGCGCAACCGGCAAAAGCCCTGTTGACCGGGGCAAACTCGGGTGGAAGCATTCGGTGGCCGCAGACCGCAACGGCGTCCCAGTCGGCTGGGCCATCGAAGGGGCCAACCGCCACGACGTCCGCCTTCTGCAACCCACCCTCAAAGCCGTCGACAACGCCGGGCTGCTCCGCGACGTCGAGACCCTGCACCTCGACCGCGGCTACGACTACCCCGCCGTGCGGCGACAACTCGCCGGCATCGGAATCCAAGACGCATGCATCCAGCGGCGAGCGCCAAGCACAGGCCAGCGGCGCCCCAACGGGCTCGGACTCCGCTGGATCATCGAGTACACCAACTCCCGGCCCTCCAACTACGGGCAACTCCGCCGCAACACCGACCGAAAACCCGGCTGCCGCCACGCCGCCATATGCCTCGCCACCACCATCTTGATCACCGCCAAACTCATCGACCACAAAAACCGATGGAACCCCTGACCAACCGCCTATCCGCTCAGCCCCTAAATGGTCCGCCTGCAAATCAGCGGGGGCGGGCGGCAACAGCGGTGGGCGAAGCTACTCCAGGAGGGTGCCGTCGGTGTCGAAGATCTGGATGGCTCGGGAGGGGCAATTCCGGGCGGCTCGGAGGAGCTGCTGGTCGGTGAGGTTGCCCGAGGTGGGCAGAACTGTGGCCAATTCGTCGTCGTCAAAGGCGAATGCCGCGGGGTAGTCGGCCACGCATCGCCCTGAGCTCATGCACTCGTCCTGGTCGATCTCCACCCAATAGGCCATGGCATGACCCTAGCCATCTCCTGACCCTGATGGTCTGACGGCTGCCCAGTAAGGTCGCAAGTCGATGAAGCCAATCGACGGCATGTCCGTGTTGATCACCGGGGGCGGTTCGGGCATCGGCGCGGGAGCGGCGGGGCACTTGGCTGGCCGAGGGGCGCGGGTGACCATCACCGGCCGTCGTCAGGACAAGGTGGAAGCGGTGGCGGCTGGGGTGGGTGACCGGTGTCGGGCGGTGGCTGGAGACGTAACCGAGGCAGGCGACCGCACCGCCATGATCGAGGCAGCGGTGGACCACGGCGGCGGTTTGGACGCCCTGATCAGCAATGCAGCCAACATGTACCGGGGTCCGGTGGACGAACTGGACGAACAAGCCCTGCTCGACGTGTTCCATACCAACGTGGTGGCGGGCATGATGCTGGTGGGCGAGGCGCTGCCCCACCTGCGGGAGCGCCAAGGGTGCGTCCTGTTCGTCGGGTCGGTCCACACTCAGCGGGCCTTTCCCGGCGTGGCCCCATACGCCGCCACCAAGGGGGCGCTGGAGGCGCTCACTGGGGTACTGGCCGCCGAACTGGGACCGCAGGGGGTGCGGGTGGGCTGCGTGCGGCCTGGCGCCGTGTTCACCGAGATCAACCAGCGGGCCGGGCTGATGGGCGACGAGGAGGCCAAGGCCCGGCTGGAGGGGCTGGGGCCGGCTCATGCCTTGGGCCGCATCGGCACCGTTGCCGAGATCGCCGAGGCGTTCGAGTACCTGATCGGGGCCGAATGGGCCACCGGCTCGGTGCTCACCGTGGATGGCGGGCTCAGCCTCGGTGTTACCAACGCCTAGTGGTGCGTCGCAGAAATGGCCCATGCGTGATTCCTTGACTGTGGTTGAGGACCATCTGGCCGCGGTCCACTCCGGCGACCCGGAGTCCATGGCCGCCGACTATGCCGTCGATGCGGTGCTGGTGCGGGATGTGACTTACCACGGCCGCGACGCCATCACCGACTACTTCACCACCGTGCCCGAGCGGCTGGGCGACGGTCGGGTGGAGTTCGCTGAGCCCCGACTGGAAGGGGCATTGGTGGCGGTGGCCTGGACGTTGAGGGGCGGACCCGGCGACGGGACCTCGGGCACGGATCGCTTTGAGGTGGCCGGCGGCATGATCGTCCGCCAGACGGTGACTCTCGACGGCGGGGATTTCTGATGGCAACCGAGTCATTCGACGAGACCTACGACGTGGTGGTGGTGGGATTCGGCGCGGCGGGCACGGCCGCGGCCATAACCGCTTGCGATGCCGGCGCCTCGGTGGTGCTGGTGGAGAAGAGCCCCGAGCACCGCCACACCCCGTCGACCCGGATGTCGGGGGGCATGGTGATGACGGTGACCGATGTGGACGCCGGGGCCCGCTATCTGGATGCCTGCGCCTCGGGCATGGTGCCCTTCGACGTGACCCATGCCTGGTCGGAACGGGCTGCGAGTCTGCCGCAGTGGTTTGAGGACGTCATCGGCGGCCTGGACATGGTGGCCTCAGCGGGGGCCGAGCATCCTGATTTCGAGGGGGCGGAGGCGATTGTGGCCGTGCAGCCCGGCGGGGTGGCCGAGCGGTTGGCCGCCGCGGCCGGGGGCGGTCCCCGGTTCTTCGATGGGCTGGCTGCCGCTGTCGCTCGACGGGACATCCCCATCCGGTGGGACACTGCGGCGTCTCGGCTGATCCAGGATGCCGATGGCCGGGTGACCGGGTTGACTGTGACCAGCGACGGTCAAACAATTGCTCTGGGCGCTCGGCGCGGCGTTGTGCTGGCCTGCGGCGGCTATGAGTTTGACGAAGATCTCAAGCGGGACCACCTGCGGACCTATCCGGTCCACTTCTACGGCAACCCCAACAACACCGGCGACGGAGTGCGGATGGCCGCCGGGGTCGGGGCCTCTATGTGGCATATGAACCAAATGATCGGCCGGGCCATCGGCCACTTCGACCACAACGGACAGCCGCTGAACTTCATCATCGGCATTGACCCTCCCGGCTATGTGATCTGCGACCAGGCCGGGAACCGATTCGCCAACGAGCACAATCAAGCGCTGTTGCGCCACGACTTCTACTACGACCTGCTGGCCTACGACCCGGCCACCAACACCTACCCCCGGGTGCCCTGCTATTGGTTCTTCGACGAGTCCCGACGTCAGGCCGGGCCGCTCACCTACACCCACTTCGGCGCGGTGGCCGTGGGACTCTACGACTGGAGCGACGACAACACCGCCGAGATCGAGCAGGGTTGGATCGCCCCGGGAGCCACCATCGCAGAGGCGGCTGTGGCCGCGGGCATGACCGAGGACGCCGCCCAGCAGGCGGCCGCCACTGTGGACGCCTACAACCAACTGTGTCGCAACGGCGATCCCGACCCGTGGGGCCGCCCGTCCGACACCATGATCCCCATCGAGAAGCCGCCCTACTACTGCGTGGTTCTGTGGCCCGGAGGATCGAACACCACCGGAGGTCCCCGCCGCGATCGCCACGGCCGCATCCTTGACGCCTTCGGCGACCCTATTGCCGGCCTGTACGGGGCAGGGGAATTGGGCCAAGCCTCCGGGTTGCTCTACCCCAGTGACGGATCAAACCTGTCCGAAGCCCTCTGCTTCGGCCAGATCGCCGTCGAACACGCCCTCAGCCGCTGATCACTGCTGCCCGTTGGCGACGGCCCGGCCGGCGATGCGGCCCAGGGTGAGGGCGGCGGTGATCTTCACCCCGCCGAGGCCGATGGCCGGGCTGACTCCGCCCACGCAATCGCCCACGGCGTAGAGGCCGGGAATGGCATCTCCGAACACATCGAGCACCTGCATGTCGGCGCTTACCCGGAAGCCTCCGGCGGGGAAGTTGATGCCCACCACCATGGGAGCAGCCCACAGCGGCGGCTCGACGATGCCGGTTCGCGGCTCACCGAAGATCACCCGGCCGAATTCGGGGTCGCGGTTAGTGCCTGACTGCGCCGTCTGATTCCAGCGGCCCAGCGTTTGGGACAAACTATTGGCATCGCACCCTATTGCCGCCGCAAGCTCTGCGGCGTCGGTTCCTGACACCGCCGGCTCGGGCATCTCATCCACGAGCTGGGCCTTTTCTTGGGCGATTCGGTTGTCGAACACGTACCAGGCCTGCTGGTCGGACTGGGCTTCCAATGCCGCCACTCGGTCGTCGTAGGGGCCGGCCTCATCGTGAAAGCGGCGGCCGTGCCGGTTGACGGCGATCGCATCTTCAACCAGAGCGGATCCCACCATTACCAGCGGAGGGATCATGGTCATGTTGATCAAGTCGCCCCCCACCGCCAGGCCCATGAGATGGCCGTCGCCTCGGCAGAATTCGGTGCCCAGGTAGGGGGTGGACGCCTTGGCCTCGGGTTGGAACCGGGACCGTAGGTCGGGGTTGGCCTGGTACCCGCCTGCGGCCAGGATGACCCCGTTGGCCGCCCCGAAGCGCCGACAGGTATCGGAGACCACTCCTGAGATCCGGTCGTCGTCTTGCAGCAAGCGCACGGCCCGAGTCTTGTAGCGAACGTCCACTCCGGCGTCGGCCAGGGCCGACTCGAAGCACGCGGTGAACATGGCGGTGTCGGCCACGCTCACCATTCGGTCCACGGTGTGCTGGACGGGCCGGGGCAGGAACCGGTCGAATCGGAAGCCCAGCTCAACGAGCTCCTGGTAGGTGGCGGCCGAGTCCTCGGCGTAGCGCTGGGCCAAGTCCACGTCGAAGATCAGCCCGTAGCGGTGCTTTTGGCGGTCGATCTCGGCCTGCATATCGGCCAAGTACTGCTCGGGGCTGTCGTCAGCTCCGATGTCGCCTTGCATGTCGAAGTCGGCGAAAGCCACATAGCCGGTGGAGCGGGCGGCGTTGCCGCCGAGCTGCTTGTCGGCCTCCAATAGCACCACCGAGGCGCCGCTCCGGGCGGCGGCTAGGGCGGCCGCCGAGCCTCCCGGTCCCCCTCCTACGATGACTACATCGAAGGTTTCCATTGCACCTTTGAGGCTATCGGCGGTTCGCCGATTAACGGTCGGTGGCGGCGGGAAAGTCGGCGCCAGCCAGCCAATTCAGGAAGTCTCGACGGCGGTTTGCGTCCACCAGCTCCACTCGCAGGCCGGTGGTTGGAAGCCAGTGGTACGTAAAGCCCAGCGGGCGCCCGTCGGAAGCCTCATAGGAGGCCAGGGGCTCATAGCCGGCGTCAGCCAGCCGTTGGGCGTCGGCAACCAGGTCGTGGCTCCAGTAGCCCAGGTGATGGACTCCGCCAGCAGTGCAGGGATCCCACACGGTGCCCGGCGTGCCGGTGATGAGCTCGATGTGGGGCGGCCCGGCGACGGAGTAGGTGAACTGGAACTCGGCCAGCACCACCCCATTGGGCTGGCGAACCATGAACTCTCGGTTCTGGACTGGGCCCCATTCAAATCCGTGGATGGCGGTCCACTCGGCCATAGCCGCATCGAGATCGGTGACCACGACGCCGAAGTGGTAGAAGTCGTCGAGGGGCACCAGCCCCGTCAGCGATTGGGAAGTTGAATCAGGCATTTCCGTGCCACCCTCCATCGGTGAATAGAACTTCGCCAGTTACGTAAGACGCTTTGTCGCTGAGCAAAAACGAGATCACCTCGGCGATCTCGGCAGGCTCGGCCACCCGGCCCATCGGCACCCGGGCATCCAGCCAGGCCGCCTGCTCGGGGTCGCCGAGCCGCTCTGCGGTCATGGGGGTCCGTACCGGCCCCGGCGCCACCGCGTTGACCCGCACTCCCAGCGGCGCAGCTTCCACTGCGGCCGCCCGGGTAAGCGCCGACACCGCCCCCTTGGACGCTACGTAGTGGGCCTGATCAGGCACCGCGATCTCGGCGTTCACTGAAGACACGTTGACGATGGCCCCCGCAGTGCCGGGCTGGTGGCGGCGCAAGAACCCCCGAATGCCCAGCCAGGTGCCCACCACGTTGACCTGCAAATGGCGTTCAAAATCATCCAAATCGGTGTCGACAATCGAGCTGCGGCTGCGGATGCCGGCACAGTTCACCAACCCCGCCAGCGGACCGGCATCCTCCAAAACCTGATCCCAGGCGGCCTCGTCGGTCACGTCGAGGAGTACCACGCCGCTGGCGGCCGTCACATCGGCGGCCACAACATCCCAGTCAGCGTCAGCCAGTGTTTGACATGTCGCCGCTCCGATGCCCGAAGCTCCGCCGGTTACCAGCACCCGACCCGGCATCAGTGGCCGAGATACGAACGCACCAAGTCGTGGGAGGCCCGCAATTCGGCCGACGGCCCGCTGATGTCGTTGTTGCCGGTGCGCAGCACGTAGGTGCGGTCGGAAACCTCCAGCACCCCGGCGTTCTGCTCCACCAGCAGGAAGGTGGTGCCACCCTCGTCCCGCAGGTCCACCACCAACTCGAACAACTGGTCCACCAGGTTGGGGGCCAAGCCGAAAGAAAGCTCGTCGATCATCAGAAGCTTGGGCCGAGTGATCATGGCCCGGGCCAAAGCCAGCATCTGCTGCTGTCCACCCGACAGCGAGGATGCCTGCTCGCCGATCTTCTCGGCCAGCGCGGGCAGCAGGTCTAAGAGGCGGTCGCGGTCGCGGCGAATTGCCGCCGCGCCGTCCGAGCGCAGCCCCAGGCCCAACTCCATGTTCTCTTTGACTGACAGGTTCTGGAAAATGCCCCGGCCTTCGGGCAGGTGGCCGAGGCCCCGCATGGCCCGGCGCTCGATGGCCAGGCTGCCCAAGTTCTCTCCGTCGAGCACCACCGATCCCGACCAGGTGTCCAGCACTCCGGAGATGGCCCGCAGCAGGGTGGTTTTGCCCGCCCCGTTGGCCCCCAACACCGACACGATTTCGCCCTCTTCCACCGATAGCGAGACGCCGTGCAGCACTTCGAGACGGCCGTAGCCCGAAACCAGATCATTGATCTCGAGCAGCATTAGGACGACTCCCCCTTCTCGGGGCCGTCGTCTTCGGTCCACACCTCTTCCAGGGTGCTCTCCTCTTCGACGTGGTCGATGTGGTGGTGCTCCGACAGCGGACTCTCCACCTCGTGAATCTCGCCGCCTTCCTCGGCCTCGAAGCCATGGCCCAAGTAGGCCTCGATCACCGCGGGATCGGAGGTGACATGCTCGGGGCTGCCCTCGGAGATGATCTCGCCGAAGTGCAACACGCTGATCTTGGGGCAAAGGCTGGTCACCAGTTGCAGGTCGTGCTCGATGATGATCACGCACAGGTCGCGCTCGGCTTGGATCTCCCGCAAACCCCGCAGCAACACGGTCACGTCGTCGGCCCCCAGACCAGCGGCGGGTTCATCGAGCAGTACGACAGTGGGAAAAGCCACGAGGGCCCGGGCCACTTCCACCAGCTTCTGGGAGCCCAGCGAAAGCGCTCCGGCCTCCTCATGGGCCAAGTCGGCCAAACCGAAGCGGTCGAGCATATCCATGCAGATCTGGCGGGCCTCGGTCTCCTCCCGGCGCTGCTGGGGCAACAGCAACAACTCGGCAAAGTGCCCCCAGCGGAACAGATGGTGACGGCCCAACAGGGTGTTCTCCATCACGGTGGCGTCGAGAATCAGCCGAGGCGCCTGGAAAGTGCGCCCGATTCCCGCCTTCACACGTTGGGTGCGGGACATGTGCAGCACATCCTCGCCGTGCAGGCGAACCCCGCCTTGGTTGCTGCGAACGTAGCCGGAGACGACGTTGAACACCGTGGTCTTGCCCGCACCGTTGGGCCCGATAAGCCCGTTGAAACCGGGGGCGAATTGCAGGTCGACTCCCAAGAGCACCCGGTTTCCGCCGAAGGCCACGTGCAGGTCGTCAACCGCAAGCGAAGCGACGCCATCAGTGGAATTGGCCCCCGACGCGTTGGCTTCCACGACGCTCATGGCGAGAAGTCCAATAGCGACTCCAGTCTTCGCTGGAGGTCTTTCACCCAACGGCTGTCACGAATTTGCTTGGGCAAGACCGCAATCCCATTGGGCAGCACGAGCACAGCCAGAATCAATGCGATGCCCAATATCAAGAACAGCAGCTTCTGAGTGTCCTGAAGTTTCTGGCGCAGGAACACGAAGAACACCGCGCCGATCAGTGGACCCCACTTGCGGCCCAGCCCGCCGACGATCAGAACCACCAGCAAGAACACCAGCAACCGCGTGCGGAAGGTCTGCGGGTTGGCAAACGAGCTGTTCTGGGCCCACATAGCCCCGGCCAGCGCCGCGGCGAAGGCCGACAGCCCGAAGGCAACCAGCTTGTAGTAGGTGGAGGAGATGCCCAAGGGACCGGTGGCAATGTCGATGTCGCGTACCGCTTTGAGGGTGCGGCCCAGCCGCCGGTTGGTCAGCACAATGTAGGCCAGCATCATCAGCACCAGTGCGCCCAGCGACAGCATGTAAACGCTGAGGATGCGGTCGAGCCCGGGGATGAGGAACTGGGGAACCTGCTTTCCGGTGCCACCGTTGGTCTTCAGCCCGCTCCACACGTCGTCGTCAAGCCGGATGATGGTGACGATCAGCTCACCGAGGGCCAATGTGGCGATGGCCAAGAAGAAGCCCTTCAGCCGAGCGGCGGGGAAGCCCACCAGCACGCCGATGATGGCCGCGGCGATGCACACCACCGGCAGAGCCAAGAAGAAGGGCCAGTCGTACCCAGCCAGTGCTTCTCGCGCATCGCTGGGGGCGGACAGCACCGCTGTTCCATAGGCCCCCAAGGCAAAGAGGCCAGCTACCGCAAGGCCCAATGTGCCCGAATAACCCACCAACAGGTTGAAGCCCACCGCAGCCGCGCCGTACGCGAAGACGAATGCCAGGTTGCCCCGACCGAAGTTATTGCCACTGTCGAAGATGTCGGTCCAGCCGAGAATGGGAATCCATGGCAAAAACGCCAGGAATACAAACACCCCGAAAGTGGTGAGCTGCTCCCGATACCGGCGAAGACCTGGGGGCTTGGGGGGGTAAAGAGGACGGGAAGAAGCGGTGGCAACCGTCATCAGCTACACCTCCCGAGTCCGGGCAGTTCGACTGAACCCGCCGGGTGCTACCAACAGCACCACCACTACCACTAACAACGCGATGGTGGGCTGCAAGCTGGTGGAGATCTGGCCGCCAGCCAAGGCCTCCCCCAATCCAACAAGCAGACCGCCGGCGAATGTTCCGCCCATCGACACGAAGCCGCCCAGCACCGCGGCGATGAAGCCCTTGAGAATTAGGCCCTCTGCGCTGCCCAACTCCAAGACAGTGGAGCTGGTGTTAAGGATCATGGCCGCCCCAGCCACGAAGATTCCGATGGCCCAGGCAATGAGTGAAACTGATCCGGCGTTGATCCCTAGCATGCGGGCGGTGGGACCGTCTTCGGCGATGGCCCTCATCCGCACGCCCCACTTGGATCGGAAGAACAGCCCCAATCCCACCACGATGGCCAATCCCACCACGATAGTGACGACCTGATCCCAGCCGATCCGTGTGCTGCCAATGTCGAAGGTTTCTCCAGACCAAGGGGCGTCGAAGCGCTGCGGGGTAGCTCCCCACAGGTTTTCGATCAATGAACCCAGCGCGAACGTCAGGCCGATGGTGAGCAGCAGCAGTGGGAAGTGGTCCACTTTGCTGAGGGGCTTCACCCAGTAGCGCATCATCAGGTAGGTCAATACCGCAGTGATGATGGCCAAGATCACCGCTACCGCTAAGGGGAATCCCTCGCTGGTGACCGGGAACCAGTCCAAGAAAGTAGGAAGCCCCTCATTGTTCAGGAAGTCAATGCTGATATAGCCCAGCCCGAGAGCAGAGAACGTCGCCAATGGCTGAGTTGACAGACCGGTCAAGGGTCGAACCAGGAAGAACTGGGTAATGGCCCCAAACACTCCGGCAAAGGCCAGGGCGATCACAATGGCCAACCAGAATGGCCATCCCACTCCGCCTCGAGCGGGGTCGGCAGACAGGAACCAACCCATGTAGGCGGCCACCAGCCCCATTTCCGCGGTAGCGAAATTGGGCACGTCGGTCGACTTCATGATGACCACGATGGCCAGGCCAATGAGGCCGTAGCTCGAGCCAGCCTCCAAGCCAACCACGATCTGCTGGAGGAGTTGATCCACCTGTTATCCCCCCAATTGGATCGGTCCGGGGCTGGCGCTCACCAGCCCCGGACCAACCATCGATTTAGCTGGCCGGCGCCTGGAAGGCTCGGATCTGAGTCCAAACCCACTTGTCGTTGGCCTCGTCGTATCCCTCAAACCGGGCGATACCCGCACCGGATGCACAGCTATGTCCACTGGGCAGCGGTCCGCAGGCCACTGGCGGGATAGAAGGCACCAAGATGGGATCGCCTGCCAATGACTCGGCGGTGGCGTGGAAGTTCTCATAGGAGTAGTCGCCGTCTAGCCGGTCGAACAGCTCGAAGAACGCAATGGCGATGGAATAAGTCTGAAGGCTGAAGTTGGGGGCTCCTCCTTCTTTGCCGGGGCCGTCGTAGGCGTCCCACAGCGCACGCCAGTGCTGCACGAACTCATGGTCGCCGTCGGGCAGCGCCACCTGGAGGGCACCGAGGTATCCGGCAGCAGCTTCAGGGTTAGCCAAGCTGACGGTGTTCTTTCCGCCAGCGCCAGAAGATCCGGCATCCGAGCAAACCAGGGCATCGAAGCCAGCCTCATGGAACTGGTCCAGCACCAGACCGTTCTGGGCGTTGTCCAGTGCGGTCAGCACCGCCTCAGCACCAGAGTCGATCACGGCCAGCACGGCAGGGCCAACCACGTCGGAGAGAACCTCGACCTCTTCCTTGGCCACGATCTCCATGCCGTTGACCGGCGCCTGAGCGTCGATGGCGTTGAACGCCTCCTCGCCCAACTCGTTGTCCTGGCCAATGGCGGCCACCTTGGTCACTCCCTGCTCGGCGAAGTAGTCGATGCAGATGCGACCCTGCTCGGTGCGGGTCGGGTTGGTGAGGTACACCTCTTGGATGTCCTGGTCGGCGGGCGACACCGGACCCCACAGCGGGGTGCCAGCGGCCTCGATGTCGGGATAGGTGGACGGGATGGCCTGCGAGCCAGCGGTGCCCACAAACGCCCACACGTTGTCCTGCTCGATCATCTTGCGGACGTTGGTAACCATCTGCTCGATCTCGAAGCGGTCATCCTCCCAGGCCAGCTCGAAGGTGCAGCCGTCGATCCCGCCTGCGGCGTTGACCTCGTCAACCGCCATCTGCAGGCCGCCCAGCAGGCCCTCGCCAGCCACCGCGGCCCGGCCGGTGAACGGCTGGGATGTGCCGATGGTGATCACGCCGTTCTCCGTGTCAACGCCACGGACCTCGCCGTCGGTGTTGGCGCCACAGGTGTCGACCATCTCTTCTTCGGCCATGTCATCTTCGGCCATGTCGTCTTCTTCTTCGTCGACCACGCCTGGCATCTCGTCGGCCATTTCTTCATCTTCTTCGTGGTCGTGGTCATCGTCTTCTTCGTGATCGTGATCGTCGTCTTCTTCGTGATCGTCATCTTCCGCCGCCGGAGCGGGAGCTTCAGTGGCCGCAGGGGCGGGCGCAGCGCCGCCGTCGTCGTCATCGTCGTTGCCGCATGCGGCTGCTACCAGAGCCACTGCGAACAGCAGCGCCAGAACCTTCAAGAGCTTGGACATGGAATCCCCTCCGTTTCGTTGGACGTGCACTGATCGGACGTACACAAGTTCGGGACTCTAACAGAGATTTTTCTGTGACAAAATGCCGGGGATGGCAGAGATCACCGTGACCACGTTCGCCGAAGCCCGCGAGTGCTATCGAAATAAGAACCTCCGTCAGGCCCTATACGACGCGGGCGAGGTGATCATGAGCGATGTGGTGGTGAATCTCCACGGCGATGAGCACCGGGATCGCCGCCGACTGGAGAACCGCCTCTTCCGCCGAGACACGTTCACGCTCTACGAGCAGGATCTATTCCCGCCCATCATCGAGTCGACGCTGGCCCCCCACTTGGCCGAGGGCAAGGCCGAGCTGGTGAAACTCGGCCACCAGCTCATGATGAACCTGGCCGCATTCACCGCCGGGGTGGACCGGCCCCAAGGCACGCCGGAGGAGACCTTCCGGCTGTACGACTACCTGACCAAGTTCATTGAAGGGGCCACTCTGGCTCACTACACCGGCGACAAGGAGGCCAAGGTCGTCGAGATCGAGGCTGCGCTTGAGGCGTTCGACGCCGAGTTCCTCACTCCGGGCATGGACCGGCGCCAGGCGCTGCTCGACCAGCTAGAGGCAGGAGAGATCGACGCCGACGAGCTGCCCAAGGACGTGCTGATGGTGCTGATGCACAACCAGGACCGCCTGGATCTGAGCCATGAGACCATCCGACGGGAGATCGCCTTCTACATGCTGGCCGGGGCCCACACCTCGGCCACCGCCTTCAATCGGGTAGTACACAACATCTTCGGCTGGCTGGCCGATCACCCTGAAGACGAGAACAGGGTGCGCGAAGACCGCTTGTTCATGCAGCGCTGCACCCACGAGACCATCCGGCTTCAGCCCTCCAGCCACACCGGCATGCGCTGGGCCCTGGCCGACATAGACCTGTCGAGTGGCGTCCACATCGCCAAAGGCGACCGGGTAACGCTCGATCTCCTGTCGGTGAACCGGGATACCTCGGTGTTCGGCGACGACGCCGCCGACTTCAATCCCGACCGCACTCTCCCAGAGGGAATTGCCCCGTGGGGGCTGAGCTTCGGTCAGGGCATGCACGCCTGCATCGGCCAAGACTTGGCCGCCGGAGTCACGTTCATGGACGGCGACGACGTCGACGCCCATCTGTTCGGGCTAGTGCCAGCAGCGGTGCAGACCCTGTTCGACCACGGCTGCCGCCCCGACCCCGAAGACCCGCCGGAAATGGACGCCTCCACCACCCGCCCCTACTTCGGCCGCTACCCGGTGGTGTTTGCGGCTTAGTTGACCAAGTCGCTGGTGAGGATCCGGGCGGCCCAGTTGGCCACTTTCTCGCCGGGGATGGGGGAGCGGGTGGGCCAGGGGCGATCTAGATCGACGAGTTCGCCGCGGCTGATCACGCTGCGGAGGTTGGCCCTGTTGGCCAGCACGGTGACGTCGGCGGCCGGGTTTCCGTCCACCACCAGCACGTCGGCAGCCATTCCGGGGGCCAGGGTGCCCACCTCGCCCTCCATTCGCATTGCGATGGCGCCGTTGGCGGTGGCGCAGGCGATGGCCTGAAGCGGGCTCAGCCCGACCGATTCCACCAGCACTTCCAGCTCCCGGGCGTGCCAGTGGCCGTAGGGAGTGAGGGCGAACCCCGATTCCGAGCCGCACAACAGCGGCACCCCGGCGTCGTGGGCCTTGGCCATCATCTTGGCAGTGGCCTCGATCTCGCCCCGGAACACGTCCTGCATGCCGGCCCCGGCGCCCACCAGGTGGCCGTAGTCGGCCAGGTTGGCCAGGAACGTGAAGGTGGGCATGAGGGCAGCCCCGGCGTCGATCACCGCTTCGAGCCCGGCGTCGTCCATAAACGATGCGTGCAGGATGAGATCGACGCCGGCCTCGGCACAAGCTTGGGTGCTGCCCGCCGAGCGGGCATGGGCCATCACCGGGGTCTCCAGCTCGTGGGCGGTGTCGCACACCGCCTTCAACTCCTCGGGCTTCCAGGCCAAAAGCTCGCCCTTGTGGCGGGGGATGGACCCAGTTGCGTGGATCTTGATCCAGTCTGCGCCGTACTTGATGTGGCGGCGAGTCATCTGGATCATCTCATCGACCGTGGTCACCACCTGGGCGTAGCCCACCACCCCGTTGTCCGGAATGAGCCGCCCGGCGGTGCCGCCCACCGCCGTGACCAGGGCCTGCACCCCGGTGACCATGCGGGGGCCCTCCATCACCCCGGCGTCCACCGCATCGCGCAGCGATGGGCCCATGGAGAAAAGGGTGTCGGGGTCGCAGAATCCGGTCACCCCGGCCAACAGCAGCTTCTGGAGGTTCTGGGCGGCGATCAGCGCGGCCAGGGTGTGGTCGCGGTGGAAGAAGAGCTCATCGTTGGACTGCACGTCGTCAAAGGTGCAGTGGACATGGGCGTCGATCAGACCGGGCATGACGGTGCATCCGGCGGCATCGATGACGGTGGCGCCGGACTGATCGGCTCCCGCATCGGGGCCGACCGCGGCAATGCGGTCGCCTTCCAGCAGCACCGAGGTGTCAGGTTGGGGTGGGGAACCGGTGCCGTCGATCACCGTTCCCCCGGTGATCAGGATGGGCGTCGGTTCGGTCATCTGACTCAGCCCCTTTCAGTCCCCCAGCAGGGCCGCGGCGGCGTCCTTGACGGACATGCCCACCTCAACGCCACGTTCGCGGGCCGGCTGGTTGCACGCGCTGATGATCCCCTCATCGTACGCCTTGAAGGCATCCCCCACCGGAGCACTCCACGCATCGCAGCAGGCACCGGCCAGTCCGTGGGCCTCGGTGATAGCCAACCCGGCGATGCCGGCGTCGTTCTTGCTGCGGCCTCCATCGGAGCAGATGAAGCCATGGGGGCTCACCTCCAGCAGGAAATCCGCCCCGCTGCGCCCGGTGTGGCCCGCGGTGACCAGCACGTTGCGGGAGTCTTCAGGCAAGGCGAACACAATGGAGTCGGTAACCACGATCTGACGTCCGCTGTCGGTAGTGGCCTTGACCTCGCGGCGGATCTTGGTTCCCTCGTCCACCTCGCCGGGATCGTTGTTCAACAGCAGCTTGGCCGCCTCTGACACTGCCATGCCCTCGGCCACCCCGCAGCGCTCGGCGTAGATGTTGAGCCGGGAGATGACCCCGGTCTCGTAAAGATCGAGGCCGTTGCCCAGTTCCGCACTCATCCCGTCGGCGGTGGCTGCCGGTATGCCGAGAGCCTCCAAGAACCAGAGCCCGGAGATGCCCGCGCCGTCTTTTCCGATACAGCCGTCGTGGCCGATGACCCCCTTCGGCCGATGGGGGGCCATGAGCCGGGCGGGCAGCACTCCGAGATACGAAGACGGCACCACCACGTCGTTGTCCCGGTTGCGGGCGTCCACGTACCGGGCCGAGTCCATGGTCACGATCCGGCGGTCGCCGTCGGTGAACACCACCTCTTGGGGGTGGTCTTCTTCGTTGGCCAGCAGTGGGGCTTCCTCAGGCACGGCTCGACGTTACTCCTTGGTTTGTTTCTTGATTTTCTACAGACCGGTGCGGCCGGCTTCGCGGATCATGGGGGCGTAGTCGGCGAAACCGGGGGCATCGGGCCGGGCCCCTGTGGTGAATCCGGCGTCGGTGGCCAGGGTGTGGCCGCTGGTGTAGCCCGACTCGTCGGAGGCCAGCCACAGGGCGGCGTTGGCCACGTCGGTGGCCAGGCCGGGGCGACCGATCAGCGGGGAACTGGCGGTGAGCTCAGCCAAGGCACCGTCCATGTTGGTGTGGTCGCCGGTGTGGGCGAAGGCCACCATCGGGGTGGCCATGGACGCAGGAGCGATGCAATTCACCCGGATGCCGAAGCGGCACAGCTCGGCAGCGGCGTTCTTGGTGAGCCCGACCACGGCGTGCTTGGCGGCGGCGTAGGCGTGGGGGCCGAGGCCGCCCATCACTCCGGCGGTGCTCGACATGGAGATGATCGAGCCCGTCATCCGGGGCTTCATCACCCGGGCGGCGTGCTTGACGCCGTAGAACACCCCGTGGAGCAGGACATCGATGCTGGCGTGCCACTCGTCGGCCGGGGTGGTGTCGACGGGCCCCACCGCTCCGACGATGCCAGCGTTGTTGTACATCACGTCGAGCTGCCCGAACTCGGCCACCGCGGCGTCTACCAGCCCGGACACGTCGTCTTCGGAGGTTACGTCGCAATGGACGTAGATTGCGGCGCCGCCTAGAGACTCGGCCAGTTGCCGACCGGCGTCGTCTTGGATATCACCGATGGCCACCTTGGCGCCCTCTTCGGCGAATCGCTCGGCCGCGGCCCGGCCGATACCGCTGGACGCCCCCGTGATGGCCGCCACCCGTCCGTCAAGTCGTCCGCTCATCGTTGCCTCCTGTGAATCGACTGCGCCCGGCACCGTAACCTGAGCGGCCTATGGAGACCAGATCAGAAGACACCCAGGCCCTCGACGTGGATCGAATCCAAGACCTCTTGGACCGCGACGCCATTCGGCACATCCAGATTCGCTACGCCTGGAGCCTGGACAACCACAACTGGGAGGCGCTCAAGGAGATCTTCTTGCCCGACGCGGTGGCCGACTACCGGGGCGAGCGGTTCGAGGGGCTTGAGGCCATCGTGGCCAAGTGCGCCTCATCGCTGGAGCCAGCCGACGCCAGCCAGCACCTCAACGGCTGCCACTGGGCCCAGATCGACGGCGACAAGGCCATCGCCGGGTGCTACTTCATCGCCACCAAGTACATCGCGGATGTCCCCGGCGGCGACACCTTCATCGTCGGCGGCAAGTACATCGACCAGATGGTCCGCACCCCCGACGGCTGGCGCATCGCCCACCGCCTCCTAGAGCAGACCTTCCTAGACGGCAACCCCGAAGTGGAAACCCTCTCCCAAACCCGCTGGGCCGCCCGCCAACAGGATGGTGGTTAGGACCCCGCCATTCTATACGTATATCTGATACTATAATATACGTATGCCGAATCGGACGATCTATCTGCCCGAGGAGCTTGACGAGATCAGCCGCCGTGTCGGGCTCAATCTTTCTCGGCTGACTCAGCAGGCGATCAGGGACTTTGTGGCCGAGCACCAAGAAACCGCCCTCGCAGCCCGTATTGATGCCATTTCTGCCCGGTCTCGTGAGCTGGGAATCGACTGGCCCAGAGATTACTTAGATGAGCAGCGGTCAGAAGCCGGGGAGCGATGACAGTCGTTGTCGACGCGAACATCGCCATCGCCGTTCTCGACCCCCAGCACTCCTTCCACCGAGCCGCGGTTCGGCGCTGCCTCGAATCGGAGGGAATTGCCATCTTGAACATCACTCACGCCGAAGCACTCATCTATCCCAGTCGGCAAGGAAAACTCGACGAGGCGACCGCGGTACTCGATCAACTTGGGTTTGAAGTCGAAGTGCTCGACAACGCCGTTGCCGACCGGGCCAGGGAACTGCGTGCGGTGCACGGCAACCGAAACTTCCCGATGGTGGACGCCGCCGTGGTCGCCCTGGGCTTAGAACGGAGCTGCGCAGTCGTGACCTGCGACACAAAATGGCTGGAGATCGCAGAGGCAGACATCGAGATTCTCTCCGCCCTATAGAAATTTGGGGTTGAACGATGAACCAACCCGATTGGGCAGCATTTCTGAAGCAAAGGATGACCCTTTAGGGCATGTCCAAAAGGGCCCTCGAACCCCAACACTCGAGAATCCCATCGGGACGTATTCCGCAGCTGTGGTCTTCTCCGGCTGACACCGCGGCGAACGCTCCCCCAGGAGGCTTGAGCTCTGGATTAAACCCGTTACTTAGAAATGGATAGAAACCCCAGCATTCGACACTCTCGTCGAGGTTCACCCAGCATGCGTGCCTCCAACCCGTGGAAATTGCCTTGAATTCGCCAAAAGGGGTTCCGCTGGCACCGAGGTAGCCCCAACACTCCGCACTCCTGTCTTTACGCAGCCCGCAAGAGTGATGACCACCTGCGGAAATAGTCGTAAACTCACCCTCAGGGGCGTCTGTTTGTCCAGACTCATTGTCGCCCCAACAAGCCGCGCTTCCATCAGCGAGCAGTCAGCATGAGTGTGACACCCCTGCTGAGATCGCCGAGAACTCGCCAGCCGGCACATCCACTTGGCCGAATTCGTTATCGCCCCAGCAGGCAACTCTTCCGTCGACCTGCAATCCACACGAATGCAATCCACCCGCTGAAATCGCCGAGAACTCGCCAGCCGGCACATCCACTTGGCCGAATTCGTTATCGCCCCAGCATTCCGCCTTGCCATCAGCACGTAAGCCGCAGGAATGAGACTGGAACAAGACCTCTTCCTCTTCGGTTCTCCTCCAATCTCCTCCGGCTGTGACAGCAACGTACCTGCTACTGGGTATGTGGAATTGTCCGTAGGCATCGTTGCCCCAACACTCCGCTTCCCCGCCCGGTCGCAATCCGCAAGTGTGGTGCCTTCCTGCGGCAACTGCGGTCCAAGTACCCGTTGCCACGTTCTGGTAAGACGGCCAATAGTCAACGTATTCGATGGAAAAGTGGTCGAGGCCCGATTCAGCCGGTGTGTAGTAGCCCCAGCACTCGACGCCACCATCTGTGCGGACGCCGCACGTATGGGTCCAGCCGACCGTGATCGATACGAACTCACCATCAGGCACTATCGACTCGCCATCCACCGGCTCGCCACTCACGGGATCCAGCCCCCAGACCCACCTTCTGCCCAGACACTTCAGCGCCCCATCGATACGCACCCCGCATATTCGACCGCCACCAGCCGACACCGCCATGAACTCGCCGTCTGGCCCACCCGAAATTCTGTGCCCGCCATACAGATAACCCCAACACTCGATGCCCCTGTCAACCCGCAGCCCACACGCCACAGACGAACCGACCGATACCGCTGAGAACTCGCCGTCCGGCACATCCGATGCCTCATCCTCGGAAATGGCCCCCCAGCACACCACCGTTTGGTCGAACCGCAGCCCGCACGCCCGATGACTGCCGACCGACAGCGCTGAGAACTCGCCGTCTGGCACATCCAGAACAACCCTGGAGCGGTAGTGACCCCAGCACTCAATGGCCCCGCCAACCCGCAGCCCACAGGAGTGCACCTCACCCACAGAGACGGCCGTGAACTCGCCGCTAGGCGCATCCGATCGGCCATAAAACGAATCGCCCCAACACTCGATCGTCATGTCGAGACGCAATCCGCACGCATGGGTTTGGCCCGCCGAGATAGCGGAGAACTCGCCCCCCGGGGCATCCAGCCTGCCGTAGGGGTCGTCGTCACCAATTCCCCAGTTGGCCCAGCACTCGACCGTCCCATTCGTTCGCAAACCGCAGCTATACCCCGATCCAGCCGAGACTGCCGCCCATGGGTCGTCGAAGATAGTTGTCCAAGAATGGGCGTCCTCGTCGATCATTGTGACGCGGATGGGAACCGGAGCGGATGCAGGAGTGGGAGAGGGTTCGGCATCGGGGATTACCGCTGTTGGAGCCGTCGTCGGAGCTGCTGTCGGAGCCGTGGTCGGTGTCGGAGCCGAAGTTGCTGTTGGTGTGGGCGCCAGAGGACGTTCAGGAGCAGGGGCGGTAGATGCAGTCGGCGTCGGAGCTGTGACAACCTCGGTCGTTGGCGACGGCGTTGTCGGCAAAGCTGTGGTGGGTGGTGCGACCGCAGTCGCCTCACTGGCTCCAGGTGGGCTGCCGTCCTCTTGTTTGCTGCCACTCGAACAGGCAGTGGCAACCAAAGCCATGACCAGAATGAACCCAATCCAGCGAACGTGCACCTAGTGCCCCCCTTTGGAGCAATAGACGCTTCCTGGCCCCATCTGGTTCCCTGTCTCTGATTCAGAGGCGGAGTAGGCGGGTGGCGTTGGTGTTTAGGGTTTGGGCTAGGTGGGTGACGTCGGGGCCGGTGCCTCGGTCCCAGCCGCCGAAGTTGGTGCCGTAGACCAGGCGGTCGGTGCCGTATTGCTCTAGAGCCAGGGTGAGTTCGGCGTCGCCGGTGATGTGGCAGTCGAACCACAGGCGGTTGAGGGCCCGGTCGAAGGCGCCGGGTTCTTTGATCCAATCGGGGGTGGCGGGGCGGCGCTCGGCCAGTTTGCGGAGCTTGGACAAGATTACCGGCGTGGTGCCGCCGCCGTGGGACAGGCACAGGTCGAGGTCGGGGTGGCGTTCGGTGACGCCGCCGAACACCAGGGTGGCCACCGCCACCGTCTCCTCGTAGGAGTACTCCAGCACCAGGTCGAGGTCCCAGCGGCGCAGCCGGGGATCTAGCAGCGGGCCGTCGATGCCCGACTGGGTGGGGTGCAAGAAGTGGGGCACGTTGAGCTCGGTGCACAGCGACCAGAGCTGGTCTAGGGCCGGATCGTCCAGCGGGGTGCCGAAATCGGTGCCGGTGTAGCCGGCCAGAAGGCCCAGCTCCCCCACCGCCCGTTCTAACTCCGCGCAGGCCGCGTCGACGTCTTGCATGGGGAGCGCGGCCAATCCGACGAAGCGATCGGGGTGCAGGGCCACCGCGGCGGCCAGGTCGTCGTTGTGGCGACGGCAGAAGTCGATGGCCAGCTGCGGCTCAATGAAATGGAGGTAGGTGAGCGGGTTGGGCGACAGGGCCTGCACTGAGATGCCCTGGGCGTCCATGGCCTCCAGGCGCATGTCCAGCTCGATGAACAGCGATCCCCGGTAGGCCACCCCGTCGAGCTGGTAGCCGCCTACTCGGAACCAGGGGGTGCCGTCGTCGTGGGCGCCGATCTCGGGGCCGCACGGTCCGGCCGCTCCCATCGTGCCCTCCAGCACGATGTGGGCGTGGACGTCTATGAGCCCGGCCATGCTGCCTAGCTTGCGTCGGTCCGCCGGGATGCGGCGGATGACCCCATCAACGGCCTTCCATGATTCCGTCGGCACCGGGCAGCCAGGAGGCCACGCCGGAGATGGGAATGGCGCACACCACTGCCTCGGTGATCTCAGCCTCGGTGGCCCCGGCGTTGCGGGCGCCGTTGCAGTGGATGTTCACAAACCGACTGGAGAACTCGGCGGCGTTGATGGTGCAAAGCAGCAACTCCACGTGCTTAGCGTCGAGCTTGTTCTCGGCCAGCGACCACTGCCGCATGAGTACGTAGCCCTCCAGCGCCCGGGGAGCGTTGTCGGCCATCACCTCGATGTAGTCGGGTACGAAGCCGAAGTAGCTCTGGAAGTAGTCGAGCGCGGCCTGGCGGTCGAGGGAGAAATCGGGGATCGGCTCAGTGGACTGATCGGCGGGGATGTCGAATGCCTCGTCGACGGCCCGGGCAAAGGCGTTGTAGGTGGCCTCCCCTCGGGAGATAAGCACGGCCAGCGACGCGCCTCGGGCGTCGCTCAGGGTGAGGCCCAACTCGCGGGATCGGGTCAGCTCGCGAAGGGCCAGTTCAGGCTGGACCCTCACCGACGCCGCACACGCCATGTACAGCGCCTTGGCCCAAGCCGGACAGGCGCCGTCGCGGTCGGTCACGTCGCGAATCCGGGCATAGCCCTCGGCGAACTTGGGCGAGATCGCGGCCAGTTCGCCGCTCGACAGCGCGGGGCTGCCCAGGTCGCTGTGGACCGCGTTGTTGGTCGTGGCTTGCATGGTCATCTATCGCCTCTCTTGGCCGTCTTCATGGTCAGAGTCTCATCGTCAGAGTTTGGACACCTCGCCCCCGTCGATAACGAAGCACGATCCAGTAACGAACCCCGACGCCTCCGATGCTAGGTAACAGACCAGCGGTCCGAGCTCATCGGGCTGGCCCATGCGACGTACCGGGATCTTGCGCAGCCTGGCGGCCAGGGTGTCGGGATCGCCCAGCACCGCGGCCTGGGCGTCGGTTTCGAACGCACCGGGGGCGATCACGTTCACCCGGATGTCGTAGCGGGCCCACTCTCCGGCCAAGGCCTCGGTGAGCCGCAGCAGCCCGCCCTTGGAGGCCGAGTAGGCGGCCAGCGTTGGCTTGCCCTTGAGCCCCGATGTGGAGGCCACGTTGATGACCGAGCCGGGCTGGCCGGCGTCGATCCAGTGGGAAGCGGCCCGTCGGGCCAGCGCAGCCGGAGCGGCCAGATTCACGGCCAGCACTTCGTCGAACACGTCGTCGGGCTGGTCGACAAACTTGGCTGCGGGGGCGATACCCGCGTTGTTTACCACCGAGTCGAGGCGGCCGAACCGCGCAATGGCCTCGTCCACCAGGCCGGCCACCGCCGCCCGATCCCGCATGTCGCACGGCACCGCGGCCACGCTGTCGCCCAGCTCGCCGGCCAGCGCTTCCAGAGCGTCAGCTGAGCGGGCTGCGGCCACCACTCGGGCGCCCTCGGCCACCATGGCACGCACCGCGGCCTCCCCCAGCCCCCGGCTGGCCCCGGTCACCACCGTCACATGGCCGTCCAAGCCCCAGTCCACCGCCATGCCTCTACTCCTCGTCCGCCCGATCGGCCACTTCGTCGCACAGCCGGGTGGCGATGCCCAGCCGCAGCACCTCAGAGGCCCCCTCGTAGATCCGCATAGGCCGGGCTTGTCGGTAGTAGCGCTCTATATCGGAACCCCTGATGAGCCCCCATCGGCCCATCACCTGCACGCAGCGGTCCACCACCCGACTGGCGGCCTCGGTGGCGGCCAGCTTGGCCAGCGACGACCGGTCGAGGTGGGCCGATGGATCCTCGCGGGCAGCCTCGGCGGTGGCGTAGGCCAGCAGCCGGGTGGACTCCAGTTCGGCCCAGGAGTCGGCCAGCAGCCCCGCCACCGGCCCCAGCCGCACCAGCGGCCGTCCGAACTGCTCGCGTGTGGCGGCGTGGTTGGCGGCGCAGGTCAACGCCCCGTCCATGAGGCCGACAGCGGCTCCGGCCACCGAGATGCGGAACACCGACAGGGTGGCCAGCACATGTCGGAATCCCGCGCCGGGCTCTCCCAGGCGGGCTGAAGCGGGCAGGCGCACCCGGTCGAAGGTCACTTCGCCCAGCACATGGGGGGCGATGATCTCCGGGGAGGGCTCGATCGACACGCCGGGGGCATCAGCGGGCACCAGCACCAGCGAGAACCGGTCCTCTTCTTTGGCCATGGTGGTGTAGAAGCCGGCCGCTCCCCCGTTGGAGATGAACGACTTGGTTCCGTTCAGCTCCACCTCATCGCCGTTTCCCACCAGCGTGGTCTCAATGCCCCGCAGGTCGGATCCGGCCACCGGCTCGGTGAGGGCCAAGGCGGCCAGCACCTCGGCATTGGCCACTTTGGGCAGCCACTCCTCCCGCTGCTCGTCGGTGCCGGCCACCGCGATGGCGTAGCTGCCGATGCCCTGGAGGGCGAACAGCGAGTCCAAGTGCGAGGAGGCCCGCATGAGGGCCTCCCGGGCCACGCACACCGCCAACGGGTCCACCCGCTCGTGGCGACCGCCGTAGGCCGCCGGCACCATCAACGAGCACAGGTCGCTGCTGCGCAGCACGTCGAGGGTGGGCTGGTGGACGCGGCTGCACTCATCGGCCTCCGCGGCGAACCCCTCAACCAGGCGGGCCACCGCCCGGGCCTCCTGCTGGATGGCCAGGATGTCAGGGCCAAGCTCGAACGCCATACGATGCTGGACAGTATGCGGTACGGGGAAAGGACACCACCGTGAGCGACATCATCGTTGAGCGAAACGACCGAGTTGTCTGGCTGCGGCTGAACCGGCCCGAGCGGCTGAACTCCTACGACCGCAACACCATCGACGAGATCATCGCCGCCTTCCGGGAGCACGTCGACGCCGGGGTGGTGGTGATCACCGGACAAGGCCGGGCGTTCTGCGCCGGGGGTTATCTGGCCAATCTGGCCGAGGCGAACTTCTATGAGCTGCGGTCGATGTTCTACGGCTCGCTGGAGCTGTTCGACGCCATCCGCAACGCCCCCATGCCGGTGATCGCCGCAGTGAACGGCCCGGCGTTCGGGGGCGGCAACGAGCTGGTGGTGGCGTGCGACTTCGCCATTGCCGCAGAATCGGCCGAGCTGGGCCAGACCGGGGTCAAGGTGGGCAGTGCGCCGGTGCTCGGAGGCACCAACCTGTTGGCCATGACCATCGGGGAGAAACGGGCCAAAGAGGTGGCTTTTCTGTGCCGCAAGTACACCGCGGAGCAGGCCTGTGAAATGGGGTGGATCAACGCGGTGGTGCCCGATGATGAGCTGGAAAACGAAGTGGGGCGCTGGTGTGAAGAACTGCTGAAGATGAGCCCCCGCTACCTGGAGGCGGCCAAGATCAGCTCCAACGTGTATTGGAACCAACTGCGGGACAACATGGCCTCGGGGCTGGGGATGCTGGCCCAGGCCATCGGGTCGCCCGACATGATCGAGGGGGCCACCGCCTTCATGGAGAAGCGCCGCCCGGAGTTCCCGCCGAGAACCGCCCGATGAGCACGGAGACCGAAAAGCAGACCGAGGTGCTGGCCTCGGTCCGGGGCCGGGTGATGTGCATGGACTCGGCCTACGACGTGGACGAGACCAACCGGGACCGGGATGTGTGCGTCAACTCGTCGTATTGCGGGGTGCTGCCCGCTCGGTTCATCGCCGAGCACCGGCCCCGAGCGGCCATCGGCATGGACTGTGGGATCGGGCCGGAGGGCTCCGCCATCGCCGGGCTGTGGTACCTGGAGGCCCTGGGCATCCCCGCCGCGGTGGCCGACGTGATGACCGCCCATCTGGGCGACGGGGTGCATCTCTATGAACACGGGGTGGTCAGCTTCGTCAACCAGCTGGCCTTGGACTGCGGGGTGACCGCAGGCATGTCGGTGCGCGATGCTGCCGCCGCGCTGCTGGACAACGACCCGGTGGCCGCCGCGGCATCGGAAATCACCAACCGCACGGTGATGGAGACCGCTCCCGACGGGCGCTGCGTGGTGGCGGCCGACTCCATCGCCTTTGGCACCAGCGAGGACACCGACCGCAACGTGCTGGTCACCGCCGGCCACACCGGCCGCTCAGCGGTGCCCTACCTGCGCCGCTGCCGCCCGTTCGGATTCATCTGCTCCGACGGCGGGCGGGGCATGGACGACTCCGGCATGGCCGGGCTCACCATCGTGGAGGCCGACGGCCTGGCTGGCGCCACCGTGGATGCCCGCCGAGCCCGCATGGGCAGCGGCCTGTCCCACTATCACGACGGCATCATCTCCGCGGCCAACGCCCTTGCCGCTGGCGCCGGAGTGGAGGTCGGCATGCCCTGCCCCCAAGCCGCCAGCCTGCTGCTGAACCGGTAGGGCGTCACTAGCATGACGAGACCGTGACCACCGACTTGCGAATAGCACCCCGATGACAACCCTGGCCGCAGCCGACCTACTGGCGCAGTCGTCAGACGACGCCATCATCGACGAGGCCCTGACAGTGTCCGACTGGGTGCAAGCCGGAATCATCGTGGCCGCCTCAATCGTGGTGTCCGTGATCGTCGCCCGCCTCGTACGAAGGGTGCTGATCCACGTGGTGGGACCGGGCTTTGCGGCGATCGTGACCGCACGGCTTGTCGGCTATCTCCTTTTCCTGATCGGGCTGTTCTACGCGCTCACCAGCCTGGGTGTGCAGGTCGGACCGCTAATCGGTGCCATCGGCCTGGGCGGCTTGGTCTTGGCGCTGGCCTTGCAGAAACTGGTGGAGAACTTCTTTTCCGGGTTGATCCTTCAGGCTCGGAGGCCCTTCAGGGTGGGCGATACGGTGCTGCTCGGAGACCACCTAGGAGTCGCCACCGACATCGACTCCAGGACCACCGTGCTGCGCGGGCTCGATGGATCGGCGGTGCGCGTTCCCAACAGCGAGGTGGCCGCCGGGCCCATCGTCAACCTCACCAACGAGCCGTTGCGACGCAGCGAGTTGGAAGTGGGCGTGGCCTACGACACCAACCTGCAAGCAGCCACGCAGTGCCTGACCGAGGCGCTCGAGCAGGTAGAACGGGTGAGCGCTGAGCCGCCCGCACAGGCGCTGCTAACCCGCTTCGGATCGTCCAGCATCGACTTCACGCTTTACTACTGGCACGAGAGCGATGTACCGACGGAGTTGGCCGCCCGCCACGATGTGATCTTGTCGGTGCACCAGAGCTTCGCCGCCGCGGACATAACCATCGCCTTCCCACAGGTAGTGGTCTGGTCGGGCCACAGCGAAGACGATCAGCCCTACCAGGGCCGCGCCGGGATCATCACGGCGGGCCCGACACCGGGCACCCAGTCGAACATGCCACCCGCCCTGGTCCGCCAGCTCTCCCGGTGGCGCGTCCGCTCTGGCATCCTGCGCCGTTTCAACCCCGGCGACTAGCCCCGCCCAAGCCACGAACAATGCTGGTTGTGACTGACCTGGATCGAACGTTTTGGGGGCTGGATTGCGTTGCCCCCACTGCACATTTGGAGGCATTGGCCGAGCTTGAGGCGGCCGGGCATGTCGTACTGGCGGCCACCGGTCGTCGGTTGCGGAACATCGGCCGCCTGTTCGACTTGAACAGACTCCAGTTGCCCGCAGTGGCGCTCGACGGATCGATCGGGATGGATTTCGCCACCCAGGAGCGATTCCACCGCATCGCGTTCGACCCCACTGCCCTTTGGGAGCTGCTGGCCACCCTCGACACCCACGGCATCCGCCCCTGTCTATACATAGACGACCGGGGCGAGCCCGGCGGCGACGTAGTGCTGCCGAAGTACCCCACCAGCGAACCCACCCACTTGGAGTTCCTCGAAGAAGACATCAACCACGCCCTCAACCCCGCCGACGTCGAGTCCGACGTGCTGGAGTTGGTGTTGACCGGCATGACCTCAGACCTCGCTCACCTGGCAGCCAAGGAGGTCCATTCAAGGTCGCTAGGAATCGCCCGCGTCGACGAACCCGACCCCCTCTACGGAGGAAGCCGCCTGACAGTGTCACCCCCCGGAGTATCCAAGGTCTCCGGAGTAGAGGCCTTCTGCCAATGGAAAGGACACAAGTTCGACTTCGCCGCCATCGGCGACGGAGTAAACGACCTAGAACTACTAGAAGCCGCCTCCATCAGCATCGCCATCGCCAACAGCCACGCCAGCCAAGCCACCACCCCCCACCACACCATCCCTCCCCCCGAAAAATCCGGCTGGGCCACAGTGCCCCTTCTCCTCAGCTGAGGCGTTGCCTGCAACGGAGGGGCCTTCTGAACTACCGGTCCTTGAAAAAAGTCCCTCCCACCACCGTGAACTGGGTCTCATCTGACTCGTCAACCACATCGCCGCTGCCGTCGAGAACGAGGTGGGCATGGTTTTGGGGGGCTTGGTCCGCGATGTAGCGGTCTTCGGCCGGCATCCAGACGTCGACCCACCTGCTTCTTGCCTCTTCCCCGTCACGCTGAACCCCTCGAGCCAGTCGGATTGCTCGTGGTGCGCTCACCCATATCCTCAGGTCATAGAAGTCTCGTAACGCCTCATGAGTTGAGTAGACGCCGTCAACAATGAGCGGCGTGCCACCAGGCCTGCTAATCCAACCGCCAAGAACTCCGGTGTCCCAGTTGAAGCGCTGATAGCAGATTTCTTCACCCTGTGAATGAGGGAGTAGGACCTGAGAAACAAGTCGCGGAAGATCGAATAGTCCGCCAACTGCGGAACCCGACCGATCCGCATCCGACTCAGGCCGGTAGAAGTCATCCCCCTCGACGAGAACCGCCCTAGGCAAGGTCTCCGCCAGCCCAGCAGCAAGCGTGCTCTTCCCCGAAGCCCCCGGCCCATCGATGCCGATCCTGGCGGCCGCCCCAAGACCTTCAGCCACTCTGGCGATGTCAGCAATACCTAAGGCAGATCCGATTTCCATACGGCTCCTCCTACCGACCACCACGATGCCAAACGGAATAGCCAGTGAACTGACGCATTTCACGGGTGATTGAGCCTCTGAAGGCTTGACCGTCAGACCCGGCGTGTCGCTTCCTTGGCATTTGCGAAGATCACAGTTGCCTGGTCTTTGGCGAAGCGTGCCACGGCGATCAGGCTCACTTTGTCGCTGACCTTGTAGGCGAGAATGCCGGCGGTAACGCCGACCAGGAGCGCTACTCCGGCTGAGGCACCCGCTGAGCCCGCCACTGCGATGGCGGCCAGGCTGGCTCCGGATGTCGCCGCGCCCTTGAACCCCCCATCGATCATCTCAGCAAATTCATCAGCGCTACTCGCCTTGTTGTAGGCCCGGGCCATGGCCACTATTGAGACCACCACTAGCAGGGGGTTGGCGCTGACTGCAGCCGATGTCCCGATGACCGAGGCGAGCCTGGCGAATTCTTCGGTGTCGGCGCGGTTCCACCGATAGATCACCGACACCACCGCTATGGCGCCGCCAAGGAGGTCGGCTGCGTCGTAGGTGTTCAGTTCGTAGAACCAGGCCTTGGGAATCCTGAAATTCGACTCCAACGCCGCAGCCACAGAATCGAACGTGGACTTGTCCCAGGTCGCCAGCGGCAGGCCTCGAGGCGTGGACGCATCTCGCAGCAGCGCCTTGATCGTTCCCAGCGCCTCCTGCACCACGGTGTCGTCAGCCGACACCCCCCTGGCAGCCCGAACCGCCCCGGCGATGGTATGGCCCCCATCAAACAGCCGGTGATAGCTGCCGCCTAGGCCAGAGCGCAGCGCGGGGTCCAGGTATTTGGCATCCATCGCCTTGTCGTAGACCGTCGGAGTTCCCTTGACCGCCACGGCCACCAACCGGTTGAGATCCCCCGACAAATCACTAGCCATCAAAGCCTGAGCCGCCGACATAACCTGCCCAACCCCCTCCTTCGTCCCATCAATCGCCGCCCTACCCCCAACCCGAACCCTCCAAGCCGCCACCATCCCCACCCCAGCAACCTTCGCCAACCCCCGCCGACTACCCTTCGCTGCTTTACCAATTACCCTCTTCGCCCTCGATCGCCACCCACCTTCACCAGCTGCGTTGTCCTGTACGCCTTCCTCTCTGTCGGTGAAGTCGCCCATGTAACCAACCGTAGGTCCCACCGAGCTCACATTGACCACCGCACAATCGTCGTCACCGGAAGTGAACGCGTCGAGCCCTTCGCCCTTACCGACAGGCTTCTGCCCTAGTCCCTTTGTAGCCCCGCTACCGTGTCCTGGCCTCGGTTAACGGCCAGCTCCGGCTTCTCAACTGCGGTCATGCCAGTTCAGTGCTGTCGATGATGGAAACTTACTGAAATAAAATAAAACGGTTGACAGGGCCGCGACCGCCGCTATGCTGGCAGTCATGGCCGAACCCGGGACCCCGCCGAGCGACTCCCCCTCCACTTTTCGAGAGGCTCTCGACAGCGCCACTGACTTTGTCGACCTGCTCAACAAACTGGCTGAGATCGAGCACGACGGACCTGACCTCGTTGAGGTTCTTGAGGCCGAGCGGCACGGCGGAGGATGGGTACCCGAACACACGCATCCCATGGAATGACCGCAACGAAAAAGGTGGTTCTCGACTCTTGGCCGGTTGTCGAGGCTGCCACTGGATCTCGACACGCCATCTCTGAAATTGGTTCCCTGATCTCTGAACAGACTCCGGTGATGAGCGCGGTGAACTACGCCGAGGTCTACAGTGCCGTCCTCATAGTTCAAGGAGTGATGGAGGCCCGAGACACAATTGGGCTTCTCCGACAGGTAGTCGAACTCGAATTGCCCGACTACGAGCGGATTATGCAGGCCGCCCACCTCAAGTCGTTCTATTACCTCGCCCTGGGAGACGGCTTCGCAGCAGCCACGGCCCTGCATCATGGTGCCGAACTGTGGACCGGCGACGCCGAGTTGCTGTTCGACGGTTCTCCTTGGCGGGTGCGAGACCTCCGCTCTAACGATGGAGCCAGCCCCCCAGTCACCAGAAAGGAAAAGGCCGGGAAGATTGGGCGAAGAGCAAGAGCGTCCGGGCGACCAGCCAACGAGCCCGACATCTCACTGGCTGACCTTATGGGGTTCCTAGATGGGTCTCTCGGAGTAGTCGATAGGCACCTGAGATAGAAGGCAGTCATTCAGCGAGCCTTCTGAAGTGGGTCCGGACGGCGGCGTGGCGCTCGGAGTAAGCGGCATTACGCGTTTTCGGTGATCAAACCAGCGAGGGCATCGACGTGGTGGTGCCATTCTTCGGGGGAGAGGGCTAGGGGGACGAGTAGGACGTGCTCTAGGCCGGCTTCTATGTAAGGGGCCAGGGTTTCGGCTACGTGGTCGACATCGCCAATTACCATTTCACGGTCGCCGTAGCCGTCGCCTACTACTGACCAGCGGCCAGCGCTGTCGAGCGGGTCGCCGATTCTTAGCTCCATGTGGATGGAGATTGTGGTGTCCTCTGGAGCGCGACCTAATCGGCTCTGTTCGGCCCGCAATACACCAAGGCGTTCGGCGAAGACTTCGGGTGGGGCCCAGGTGCCCATCCAGCCGTCGCACCTTGCAGCTCGGCGGAGGGCTCCGGGGGATGATCCGCCGATCCATATTGGGATCGGCACCGCGGGCTGGGGGTTGATCCGCACGCCGGAGAAGCTGAAGAACTCGCTCTGAAACTCAGTGGCTCCCGCCCAGGCGGCTCGCCAGCCGTCGATGTAGTTGTCGAGCCGCTGGGCCCGGTGCACCATGGGCACGCCGCAGGCTTCGAATTCAGGCTCCAGCCATCCGGCTCCCACCCCGAGGATGGTGCGGCCGGGGGCCAGCCAGTCGAGGGTGGCCCATTGCTTGGCGAACTGCATGGGGTTTCGGTAGGCGGGGATCAGCACCGATGTGCCCAAACCCACCCGCTGGGTGTGGGCCACCACTGCCGACAGCAACGGCACCGGCTCGGGGAAGAACGACGGCATCCCCTCCAGGTCGATGGGCACGGCCACGTGGTCGGCGGTCCACACGTCGTCAAAGCCAGCGGCCTCGGCTTGCTGGGCAATTTCCACCAGAAGCTCTAGAGAAGCAGCCCGCCCGAGCTGGGGCAGGTGGATGCCCCATCTCATTTGCTTGCTGCCGCTCTGATCAAGGCCGCGTCCATGGCTTGCTCAGTACCGATACCGCGGCCAGGGCGGATGGATCGAATACTCTACCACCCCGTAGCCCCGCTCACCGGTCTCCAAGACTTCGAAGTCGAAAAACGGCTCGTGGCAGTCCAAGCGAACCTCGGCGTCGTTCTCATCCCGCATGAGCCCGTTGCGAGTGTGGGCGTGCTTGCGGCCGGTGCGCACGGTGAGCACTTCGCCGTCAGTCGTCTCGAAGGTCATATCGAATGCCATGGCGGTGCGCTGATCCTCCTCCAGCCGGGGTACGCACGTAGCCGATCGCAGCGCACGGGTGCCGTCGGCGTCGCCGATCCACCCGCCCACCGAAGGGGTGTCACCGGGCAGCGGCTGGGTCGGACTCATCCAGCCAAAGGAGTTCAAGTGCCGGTCAGGCAGCTGCACCGAGGGCCAGAAGTGCCCCCACGATTCCGCCTGGGTGCGGCGATGGCGCACATCCCAAGGGCCGGGCCGCTCGAACCTGTGGGTCCAGGAGTGATCCCGGTGAGACCAACAATCAATCGTTCGCCGCTCCCCCGCCCGGGGCCCACCCCGAGCTTCGAACTCGCCCCGGCACACCAGCGCCTGCTCGTAGTGCCCGCCATAGCCCTCGTAGGCTCCCAAGGGGTTCCCCCCGAAGCAGTCGTTGTAATCGAATACGCCGAAGCGGTCTTCGAAGGTCAGATCGAAGCCGAAACGGGGAGCGTCGAGTTGCCAGCGATAACGCACAAAAGGCTCCTCCACGGAGTAGGACACCCGGCCGTCGCCCAGCACGGAGAACTCCAGCTCGTCCCCAAGAGGCTGACGAGAGGCCCACTGCACCGGGACGCCGTCGATGACGTAGTACGCGCTGGCTCGCAAGTAGCCGTGGGACAGACTGGCGTGGATGTGGTTGATGCCGAACACATCGGCGTCCCGGTCGCACACCGAGAACCAGAAGTTGTCGCTCCACAGGGCATCAGAACCAGGTGGCGGAGCGTGGAGGTATTCGTCGGAGGTGCTAAGTGGCATCGGGGACGACAATAGGCTTTGGGCTCGAAGGGTAGGAAAACAGGCCCGAAGCGAATAGAAATTACCCCCATGGCCGATCTGCCTCTCATCACCCCAATGCCCAAGGTCGCCGACTGCGTGCTGCCCTGGGACGGACCGGTCAGCGATACCGTGACGGCCATTGGCGCCGCTCGTTCCTCCTGCGGCGATACGTTCGTGATCGACAGCGGCGACGACCGCTACCTGTTCCTGTTCTCGCCCGTCGGGCTGCAAAGTTTCTATGCCGTTCCGGAGCAGCAGGCCAGCAAGGGCATTGCCGACTGGAAGATGCTGGTCCGCAAACTGCCCGACGAGCTGTTCGACGGAAGGCGCACCCTGCCCCATGAGCTATTCACCCGGCCCAACGTGTCCGGCTACCTCGATGCGCTGGAAGAGGCAATCTCGCTCCAGCTCGCAGAACTGAGCCCCGGCGCCGAGGTCGATCTGTTCGCCTTCACCCGCCGTCTCGGCCACCGCATGGGCCTGGCCAGTTGGGGCGGGCGGGAGATTCTGCGCTCGGCCCGCTTCGAAGAGCTGGTGGAGGCACTGGATGCGCTCGACGGCTCAGAGGCCTTCGTGGCCCCCACTCGGATGCGAGAGGTGGCCCAGTCGGGCAAAGCCGCCGAATGCGCCGCATTGGCCAAAGCCGAGCAGATCCTGTCCGACTCCATTGCCGACCGGCACAGTCCAGTCGGCGACCTGCTCGACATGATCCTGGAGCGATGGGCCGACGCCTCCGATGCCGAACGGCTGACCGGAGTGGCCCGAGACGTGATCTTGGTCCATATCGGGTCGATGTCGAACCTGTTCGCCGCGCTGGGATGGTCGCTGGTGCATCTGGTTCAGCATCCCGATGTGCTCGCTCGGGTGCGGACCAGCGAAGACGCCGACCAAGACCTGGTAACTCGCTGCGTGTTGGAATCCACCCGAATCGGCCAGCGCTCCATCATGCTTCGCACCGTGCTCCAGCCCGTGTCCATCGACGACGGCTCCCACACCTACGAAGTGTCGCCCGGCGCCACTTTGGCCACATTCCTCCCCCTCACCAACATGGACGCCGGCCCCGGATTGGACCGCTATGACCCCGACCGGTGGCAGGGCCCCCGTTTGGTGTCACCTCCCGGGCTGCCCGCCGAATTGGTCACCACTTTCGGCCATGGCCCTCACACCTGCCCGGCTCGGCCCTTCTCAGTGACGGCCATGTCCCGGGTGATCGAGCGGCTCTTCGACGCCTTCGACCTCGAGGCGCTGTTCGATGATGCCAGACCGCGCCCCGACCAAATCGGCGGAGTCGCCCGCTCCGCAGAGCCGTGCACGGTCGTTTTGCGGGACCGCTGATTCCCGCCTAAGGCAAGCTCTCGGCTGGCTCGGGCGTTCCAACCAAATACACCTGGCCGTCGCCCCTTTCAATCTCCCCGATCACAGTCGCCCTATGCCCGCTAGTTCGAAGAATGTCGATAGCCTTGGTGGCGTCTTTGTCCCTCACGGCCACGATCATGCCCAAACCGAGGTTGAACACCTTGGCCATCTCCTCGTCGGGCACCTCGCCGATGCGCTGCAACTCAGCGAACACCGGCGGCTGCTCCCAACTGCTTCGATCGACCACCGCATCGACCTTGTCGGGCAGCACACGGGCCAAATTGCCGGGAATGCCTCCGCCAGTCACATGGGTGATGGCCCGGGCCTCCACCTTGGCCAGCATGTCTCGCACCGCGGGGGCGTAGATCACCGACGGCAGCAACAGCTCATCGGCCACCGAATGGGAGCTTCCCTCCCAGG
This sequence comes from Acidimicrobiia bacterium, assembly GCA_022826705.1. Lineage (GTDB taxonomy): Bacteria > Actinomycetota > Acidimicrobiia > Acidimicrobiales > Bin134 > Poriferisocius. Next base: position 33,247 of record JAJDUJ010000004.1, read on the forward strand.
CAGGATCGTCCAGTCCTCTCTCGGCCACCTCGAAATAGAGGCGGCGGGCCAAGGAATAGCCGTTGCTCCGCAAGCCGGGCGACGGCAGCCCGATGAGCGTGTCGCCGGGGCGCACGTCGGCCCCGGTGATCAGCAGCGACCGCTCCACCACCCCCACGGCAAACCCCACCAGTTCAAACTGATTGTCTAACTCGTCTTCCCTGGCAGGGTGCTCCGCCATTTCGCCCCCGATGAGCGCGCAGCCCGCTTGGCGGCAGCCCTCCACCACCCCCACTACCAGTTGCTCGATCCGATCTGGGTCAAGCTTGTGTACCGATATGTAGTCCAACATGAACAGCGGCTCGGCCCCCTGGCACACCAGGTCGTCCACGCACATGGCCACCAGATCGATGCCGATCGTGTTGTACCGGCCAGCCGCCGAAGCCACATACGCCTTTGTCCCCACCCCATCGGTAGTCGACACCAAAACCGGCTTCTTATAGCCGTGACGGGCGAAGTCGAACAGCCCTCCGAACCCGCCGATCTCGCCGATCGCCTCCGGTCGAAACGTTGAGCGCACATGCTCTTTGATGCGCTGCACCGCCTCTTCGCCCGCGGCGATATCCACCCCTGACGACTCGTAGGTCTCAACCATCAGTGGATGCCACCCCCTCCGTCGAAAGCTCAGCCGCCGCCGGTGGCCCAGAGCGACGGCGCGGACTCCTCGTCGGCGTCGGCGAACTGCGCGGCACTGCGCTGATAGGAGATCGAGCCGGGCGGCGCCACCGGTACCTCCACCGGATATTCACCGGTGAGGCAGGCATTGCAGAATCCGGCCCCCACCGCCCCAGTGGCCTCGGTCAAACCCTCCATGTCGATGAACGCCAGCGTGTCGGCCCCCACGTAATCGCACATCTCGGCCACACTGAGGTGGGCCGCCAACAATTCCGTGCGGTCACCGGTGTCCATGCCGAAATAGCAGGGCCAGCGATAGGGAGGCGAGCTGATGCGGAGGTGAACCTCGGCGGCACCCGCCTCCCGCAGCATGGTGACCAAAGCCCTCGTTGTGGTCCCCCGCACGATCGAGTCGTCCACCACCACTAGGCGGTTGCCCTCGATGCTGTCTCGCAGGGGGTTGAGCTTCATGCGCACCCCCATCGACCTCATCTGCTGGCTGGGGGCGATGAAAGTGCGGCCGATGTAGCGGTTCTTCACCAGCCCCTGGCCGTAGGGGATGCCGCTGGCCCGTGAGAATCCCTCTGCGGCGGGCAGTCCCGATTCGGGCACTCCCATCACCAAGTCGGCGTCCACCGGGGACTGTTTGGCCAGCATCTCCCCCATGCGCACCCGGGCGTGATGCACGCTTTGGCCATAGATCACCGAGTCGGGGCGGGAGAAGTACACGAACTCGAAGATGCACAACCGGGGATCTACCCGCTCCTCAGGGAAGGGGCGCACCGACCGCACGCCCTCGCCGTTGATCACCACCATCTCCCCGGGGGCAAGCTCCCGCAAGAAGTGGGCCCCAACGATGTCGAGGGCGGGTGTCTCCGACGCCAGCACCCAGCCTCGATCCAGACGGCCCAGGCACAAAGGGCGGAATCCATTGGGGTCGCGCACGCCGATCACCCGCTTCTCGTCGGCCAGAACCAGCGAGAAGGCCCCCTCGAGCCGGGGCAGCACTCTTTCCAATGCCCGTTCGAGAACTTTGCCCTCGGATCGGCTCGAGGGGGGCATCGCGGAGATCTCGATGGCCAGCAGCTCTGCAATCAGATCGCTGTCGGAACCAACCATGCCGGGCAGGATCGAAGTCTCCTCGGCCAATTTCGCGGTGTTGGTGAGGTTGCCGTTGTGGCCCAGCACAAACTGGTGGTCGCCGGTACTGCGGTAAACGGGCTGGGCGTTGCGCCACGAACTCGATCCCGCGGTGGAATAGCGGGTGTGGCCGATGCCCAGACGGCCCTCAAGGGTGGCCAGGGTGCGGTCGTCGAACACGGTGGCTACCAAGCCCATGTCCTTGACCACGGTGATGTTCTCTCCGTCGCTCACCGCGATGCCAGCCGACTCCTGGCCTCGGTGCTGCAACGCGTACAGGGCCAGATAGTTCAGATGGGCGACGGGATCATGAGGGGCATAGATGCCAACAACCCCGCAGGCCTCCCTGGGAGAGTCGTCCATGGGGTCAGCCACTGCTTAAGTCTGACATGGCCGAGCGCCAGCGGTCAGTTATCGACGACATATCCAAGTCCAGCAGACCTTTGATGGAGAAGCGGTCGCCGGCAGCCAATCCGATTCGGGCGACGGACACGCCGGTTGCCGCGGCCGCCGCCTCCACCTCGGGCAACAATTCGGGGTCCACCGCGGCCACTGCCCTGGAAGGGGCCTCGCCGAACAGTTCCCCGTGGTTGTGGATGCGAGCACCACGGAAGCCAACCCCGGAGACGGCGGCCATCTCGGCCAGAGCCACGCCCAAACCCCCGCTGGATACGTCGTGGATTGCTGACAGCCGGTCGTCGGCCACCAAGCCGGCCACCAAGCCGGCCACCCGCCGATGCTGTTCGTATTCCAAGCTGGGAAGCCGGCCCCGTTTGTGCCCGGCAGTGGAAGCAGCCCACAGCGAGCCCGACAGCTCGGCGCTCCCCTCTCCCAGCACGATCACCCGATCGCCTTCACTCCACGCCAACCCGGGTGGAATGTGAGTCAAGCTGTCGATCACCCCGAGCAGACCGATCACCGGAGTGGGGTCGATGTTGTGGCCGTTGGACTCGTTGTAGAGGCTCACATTGCCGCCCACCACTGGGATGCCGAATGCGTCACAGGCCTCGGCCATCCCGTCCACCGCCTCGGAGAACTGCCACATCACCTCGGGGTGCTCGGGATTGCCGAAATTCAGGCAATTGACCAGGGCCAGCGGTCGGGCACCCACGCAGGCCAGGTTGAGCACTGCCTCGGCCACCGTCATGGCGGTTCCGGCTCGGGGGTCCACCGCGCACCAGCGGTGGTTGCCGTCGGCGGTCAGGGCCAAACCCCGACCGGTATCGGCACCAGCGGCAGGATGCTTGAGCCGCAGCACGGTGGCGTCGCCGCCAGGACCAACCACGGTATTGCAGAACAGCATGTGGTCGTACTGGTGATAGACCCACGATGGATCGGTCAGCATGGCCAACAGGTCGGCACCCACGTTCTCGGGCGGTGGCAACTGGTCGGCGGTGTCGGCCTTCAAGTCTTCCCAGTCTGGGGGAGGACGCCGAGGACGGTCATACAGCGGGGCGTCTTCGTGGAGGGAAGCCGCCGGCAGCTCGGCCAACACCGGACCGTCGACGCCGTCGCGCACCCGAAGCAGGCCGCCTTCAGTCACCCGCCCCACTACCGAGGCCTGCACGTCCCAGCGATCGCAAATGGCCAAAACATCGTCGAGCCCGTCGGGGGAGACGATGGCCAGCATCCGCTCCTGCGACTCGCTGGTGAGCACTTCGAAGGGCTCCATGCCCGGCTCACGGCGGGGGACGGAGGCCACGTCCACATCCATGCCCACCCCGCCCCGCGATGCGGTCTCGCTGGTGGCGCAGGTGAGTCCTGCGCCCCCGAGATCTTGGATCCCCACCACTAGCCCAGCGTCCAAAAGGGCCAGACAGGCCTCGATGAGCCGCTTTTCCTCAAACGGATCGCCCACCTGCACGCTGGGGCGCTTTTCGGCCTCCTCTTCCTCGTCGCCGAAGGAAGCCGACGCCAGCACACTCACCCCGCCGATCCCATCACGCCCCGTCGACGCACCCAACAGCACCGCCAGGTTGCCTTCGCCGCTGGCCTGCCCCAGCACCAGTCGATCAGCCGGCATCAACCCAAGGCACAAAACATTCACCAGTGGATTGCCGGAATACGTCTCATCGAAAACGGTTTCGCCCCCCACGGTTGGCACCCCAACCGCGTTGCCATACCCGGAGATGCCCGATACCACCCCTTCGGCGATCCAACGACTGCGGGGATCGTCGGGACGGCCAAACCTCAGTGAGTCCATTACCGCAATCGGGCGGGCCCCCATGGTGAAGATGTCCCGCAGAATGCCGCCCACTCCGGTGGCGGCTCCCTGATAGGGCTCAATGGCCGAAGGGTGGTTGTGGCTCTCAATCCGGATCGCAGCAGCAATGCCGTCGCCCACATCCACCACCCCGGCATTCTCGCCGGGACCAACCAATACCCAGGGGGCTTCGGTGGGCAGTCGGCGCAAATGCAAGCGGGAGGACTTGTAAGAGCAATGCTCAGACCACATCACCGCATACATCGCCAATTCGAGATGATTAGGCGGGCGGTTCAAGATCTTCTCGATCGCTTCGGCCTCTTCGTCCGTCAACCCTAATGACCGGTGTAGTGGCTCATTCATCTCAGATCATCCGAATTGGTTTTAGGGAGGAAAATCCAGAAGTTTCGTCAGATGAGACACACAGTTTGAACAAGCGCGCCGAATATAGTTCTATATTGGCAATCAACAAGCTGATCAAACAGATCAAGGAGCGATGATGGTATCTGAAGAAGCCAAATCGGCGCGGGCCCTCGGACAGGCTCAGGGGCGCACAGTCAGCCGTTATCTGAATGCGCTTGACCAGAGCAAGCCCAAGCGGGGACGCCAGCGCTCTCCGGAAAGAATGCAGGCTCGGGTTGCTGAGCTCCCTGGTGAGATCGCCCAGGCCAAGCCGTTGAAGCGAGTTCATCTGATCCAAGAGCTCATGGACTTGGAAGCCGAGCTCGAAAAAGAAGAGGAAACGATTGACATCAGCGGCATTGAGAGCGAATTCATTGCTATCGCCGCCGAGTACAGTGGCCGCAAGGGCATTTCCTATGCGGCATGGCGTGAGGTCGGAGTTCCGGCGAGTGTGCTGAAAGCAGCCGGAGTTGCCCGCACACGTTCCACTGACTAATCACCGCTGATCAGTCCTTTCAGCAGTAAAGCACCGTCGGTGCTACCCAGTATCGGGTGAGCGGCACGCTCGGGGAGGGCATCATCCCCACCACGTTGCCGTTTTCGTTGCAAATCCCCGCAATATCAGCAGTGGCCCCATTGGGGTTGTCCCGATACGTGAACACGATCTGATTTTTGTCGCGCAATTGTTCCAGTACTTGTTCTGAGCAAATGAAGTTGCCTTCGAAGTGATTTATGGGGATCTTGAGCTCGTCGCCAATGGATAGGCCCCGAGTCAATACCGAGTCCATTGATTCCACCCGCAGCACCGCGGGCTGACACAGGAATTTGAGTCCCCGATTCTTGTAGAGGGCTCCGGGCAACAATTGAGCTTCGGTGAGAATTTGGAATCCATTGCAGATACCAACCACTGGCCCGCCATCGCGGGCAAAGCGCTCAACCGCGCCCATGATGGGGGAGAAACGGGCCATCGCCCCGGTGCGCAGATAGTCGCCATGGGCAAAGCCTCCGGGCAATACCACTGCGTCGACATCTCCAAGGCAAGTGTCCTTATGCCACAGAAGCTCGCCAGAACCCCCAACGGTGTTCACCGCTTCCACCACATCCTGCTCGCAGTTGGAGCCGGGAAACACGACGACGCCCACCTTGGTGGTCATCCTCGCCCCCAAACGGAGCAATCAACCGGAATTGTCATGACGCCGGACTCAGAGAGATGTCCACATCTTCAATAACCGGATTGGCCAAGAACCGCTCGCACATGGCCTCTACTTGTGTACGGGCCTCGTCTTCGTCTGAGGCTTCCACCACAAAGCGCAGGCTCTTTCCAACCCGAACGCCGCTCACGCCGCTGAATCCAAGCGCGGGCAGCGCCCGCTCGATGGTCAGACCCTCCGGGTCGGCTATCCCGTCCCGGAGGCTCACCTCAACTGCCACATCAAATGCTGTACTCATGAGCCTCCGGGCCAGTCGGCGAAGCTGCGGCCGGTGATGATCTCGTAGGCGCTCACGTAGCGGGCCGCGCTGGCCGTCACCACCTCGTCGGGCAACGGCGGCGGGGGGTACTGCTTGTCCCAATCCAACGTGCTCAGGTAATCGCGCACCGGCTGTTTGTCGTATGACGGCGGGGTTGCCCCCGGCACCCAGCCGTCCACCGGCCAGAAGCGGGAGGAGTCGGGAGTGAGCACTTCGTCGGCCACCACCAGGGTTCCGTCCACCATGCCCATCTCAAACTTGGTGTCGGCAATGATGATGCCCTTCTCGGCCGCCGCCTCCGACGCCCGTCGATAAAGCTCCAGCGAGGCCGCCTGGGCCTGTTCGGCCAGTTCCGGTCCTACCAGCTCTACCGCCTGGTCGTAGGAGATGTTCTCGTCGTGGCCCGACTCGGCTTTGGTCGAGGGTGTGAACACCGGCTCGGGCAGCTTGTCGGATTCCCGGAGCCCTTCAGGGAGTGCCTGGCCGTGCATGGTGCCCTGGGCCTTGTACTCCTTCCAGGCCGAGCCGCTCAGATACCCCCGCACGATGCACTCGATGGGCAGCATTTCAGCCCGATGACACAGCATGGTTCGACCGGCCACCCCGTTGGCCTGGGCCTCGGGTGGGAAGTCGGCCACGTCGGTGGAGATGAGGTGGCTGGGCAGCACATCGGCCAGAGTCTCGAACCAATAGGCCGACATGGCGGTCAGCACCCGCCCTTTCTCGGGTACGGGCTCGTCCATCACCACGTCGAAGGCTGAGATGCGGTCGGACGCGATCATCAACAGCCGGCCGTCACCGGCGTCGAAGATGTCGCGGACCTTGCCGGAATGAACTGGGGGCAGGTTGATGTTCTTGGTGCTCATAGGATGGGCTCCGGTTGGTAGGCGGCAGCGTTGGGATTCTGGGTGCCCAGCTCTTGGGCACTGGCGGCAAAGGCTCGGGCTTGGCCAGCGGCCGCCCCGGTCAGCGCCAAGTGTTGGCTCTTGATCTGTTCGACGTCGACAGAAGTAATCGGCAACCTCTCGTCATCGGCAACAGCCGAGAAGAACCCGTCTCCCTTGGGGACATGCTCAGAGATGATGCGATGGGCTTCTTCCCGGCCCGCACCGGCGGCCACCGAGGCCATCAGTACTCGGGTGGCGGTAAGCGCCGGCAGGTTGGCGGTCAGCTCGGCTGCGATCGCGTCCTCGAACACTGCGAGCTCATTGAGCACCACCAGTACTGCCTCAAGCTGGCCGTCGAGAGCCAGGAACGCGCCGGGCAGGGCCACCCGGCGCACCACCGAACAGCTCACGTCGCCCTCGTTCCATTGATCGCCCACCAGGGCTCCCACCATGTTGGCGTAGCCCTGCACCACCGCCGAGAACCCGCAGATGCGCTCGGAGGTGCGGGCGTTGCGCTTGCCGGGCATGGCCGACGAGCCCACTTGTCCAGCCTGAAAGCCCTCGGTAATCAAGCCATGGCCGGCCATGAGCCGGATGGTCCGGGCCAAATTGGCCGGGGCCGATGATGCCTGTACCAGCGCGGTAACCACGTCGTAGTCCAGCGACCTTGGGTACACCTGACCCACGCTGCCCATCGTTTTTGCAAATCCGAGGCTGGCGGCCACTCGGTCTTCGAGTTCAGCGGCCTTGTCAGCCTCGCCGAGGAACAGATCGATCTGGTCTTGCTGGGTACCCACCGGGCCCTTGAGCCCCCGCAGGCGGTAACGGTCCAGCAGGTCGTCGATCCGACCCAAGGCAGCCAGCGCCTCCTCGCCGTAGTTGGCGAAGCGCTTTCCCAGGGTGGTGGCCTGGGCGGGCACGTTGTGGGAGCGGCCCACCATCACCAACTCGGAATGGGTGTCGGCCTGTGCCCCGAGAGCGCACACCGCCGCCACCAGCTTGTCGCGCACCAATCGCAGCGAATCGCGGATCTGAAGCTGCTCGATGTTCTCGGTGAGGTCGCGCGACGTCATTCCCTTGTGGATGTGCTCGTGGCCAGCCAGCGCGCAGAACTCTTCGATGCGAGCCTTCACGTCGTGGCGGGTGACTCGCTCCCGCTCCCGGATGGAGTCCAGGTTCACCTGGTCGATGGCATCTCGATAGGCCTCCACCACCCCGTCGGGCACCTCGATGCCGAGACCCTTCTGGGCCTCTAGTACCGCCACCCAAAGGCGGCGCTCGGCTTTGACCTTGCCCTCCGGCGACCAGATGCCGACCATCGCCGCGCTGGCATAGCGGTCGGCCAGAACGTCGGGAATCAGGTCCTTTTCAGCCACCGGCCATCTCAGCGCGATGGGCGGCCAGCCTTTCGGCCAGCCCCGAGTCGGTCACCGCCAGAATCTGAATGGCCAGCAAAGCCGCGTTCATGGCGCCGTTGATGGCCACGGTGGCCACCGGGATCCCCTTGGGCATCTGCACGGTGGAATACAGGGAGTCCACCCCGTTCAGCGCCCCGCCGGCCAAAGGCACGCCGATCACCGGCAGGGTTGTCTGGGCCGCAGTGGCACCGGCCAGGTGAGCGGCCATGCCCGCACCGCAGATGATGGCCCCAAACCCAGCATCGCGAGCGCCGGACACAAACTGGCGGACCTTCTCCGGCGTGCGGTGGGCCGACATAACCTCCCAGTGGCACTCCACGCCGAACTGTTCCAGCGTGGTGCGGGCCGGGGCCATGGTGTCCTCGTCACTCGACGATCCCATGATGACAGCGACTTTCAAGCTCATGCCGATTCCCTCTGTGAAGCGCCCTCTACCGCCGCGGCGGCGATGTCAAAGCGAACGTAGCGGCCCGGCCAATCAATGTGGGTGACCCCGGCATAAGCCCGCTCTCGGGCGGTGGCCAAGTCGGGCCCCTGCCCGGTCACGTTGAGCACCCGGCCGCCCGCCGTGACCAGCTCTTTACCGTTCTGACCAGCAGAAATAGCACCAACTCCGCCTTCAGCAGCTGATGCCACTCCAGCGCAGAACACCATCACGCCCTCCACCGCGTTGGCCGCCTCAATGCCGGCAATTGGATCGCCGGTCCGGGGGGAGGCGGGATAGCCCTCCGAGGCGCACACCACCGTCACCGCGGCGTCATCGCCGAACACCGGGTCGTCCTCCAGTGATCCGGCCGCCGCGGCGGCCAGCAGGTCGGCCAAGTCGGACCTCAGCCGGGGCAGCACCACCTGGGCCTCGGGGTCGCCGAAGCGCACGTTGTACTCCAGCACCTTAATTCCCTGGGGGGTGAGCATCAGCCCGGCATACAGCACACCCCGATAGTCGATGCCCCGTCGCTGTAGCTCTCCCAACGTGGGCAGCACCGCTCGATCCATCACTGCATCAACCACATCATCTCCGGCCACCGGCACCGGGGAGTAGGCCCCCATGCCCCCGGTATTAGGCCCGACGTCGCCCTCACCGATGCGCTTGAAGTCCTGGGCCGGAGCCAATGGCACCGCCCGATGGCCATCGCACACCGCCAACACCGACAGCTCGGGGCCGGTAAGGCCCTCTTCGATCACCACCCGGAGTCCGGCGTCGCCGAAGGCCTCCCCCGAGAGATAGGCCCGCACCGCTTCCTCCGCTTCGGCCCGATCCTCGGTAACCAGCACCCCCTTGCCCGCGGCCAGGCCGTCGGTCTTGATCACAAAAAGATCGCTCATGGTGTCCAAGTAGCGGAGAGCCGGCTCGAGCTCGGTGAACGAGCCGTGGCCGGCGGTGGGCACCCCAGCGGCCACCAACAGTTCCTTCATCCACGCCTTGGAGCCCTCCAAGAGGGCCCCGTCGGCTCCAGGGCCAAACACCAGCCGACCTGCTGCTCTCAATTCGTCGGCTAGACCTTCCACCAACCGGACCTCGGGGCCAATCACATACAGATCGGCTTCAATCTCGGTTGCTGGTACAGCAACCGAACCAGGAATGCCGGGGTTTCCGGGAGTGACCACGACGTCGCACGACCGGCCCAACACGTGGGCAAGAGCATGCTCACGTCCCCCACTGCCAACGACGCAGACTCTCACGACACTGCGCTGAACGTGATGAACTGATCCCGGCCCGGACCCACACCAACCAAGGAGGCGGGCACGCCTGCCTGCTCTTCAATGAACCGCAAATAGTCTTCGGCCTCTTGGGGCAGCTCCGAGCGATCGCCGACTTCGCTCAGGTCGGTGCGCCAGCCAGGCAGCTCCTCGTAGATCGGCACCGCCCGGTGGATCTCTGATTGGTGGTAGGGCATCGAGTTGCAGCGCTCCCCGTCCACCTCGTAGGCCACGCATACCTTGATGGGGTCGAGGGCGTCCAGCACATCAAGCTTGGTGATGGCCAGGTCCGACAAGGAGTTCACCCGCACTGCGTGGCGCAGCATCACCGTGTCCAGCCAGCCACACCGGCGGCGGCGCTTGGTATTGGTCCCGTATTCGCGGCCCACATCCACCAAGTGGTCGCCGATGTCGTCGGTCAGCTCGCAGGGGAACGGCCCCGACCCCACCCGGCTGATATACGCCTTGGTGACCCCGATCACTCGATCGATGTGCCGAGGACCGACGCCCGCCCCTACGCACACCCCACCGGCCACCGGGTTGGAGGAGGTGACGAACGGGTAGGTGCCGTGATCGAGGTCGAGGAACATGGCCTGGGCCCCTTCGAACAGCACGTTCTGGCTGGTCTCCAATGCATCGTGAACCAGCCCCACCGTGTCGGCAATGTGGGGCTCAAGGCGAGGACGACACTCCTCTAGGTACTGCTCGGCCACCGTCTCGAGCTCGAAGGGCAGCCGGTTGTACACCTTGGCCAGCAACGGGTTCTTCTCGTGCAGCACCACGCCCAGCTTCTCCCGGAAAATCTTGGGGTCGAGCAGGTCTTGCACCCGCAGCCCCACCCGGGCCGCCTTGTCGGCGTAGGCGGGGCCGATGCCCCGCTTGGTGGTTCCCAGCTTGTTGCGCCCCAGATGGCGCTCGGCCACCACGTCCAGCGTCTGGTGATAGGGCAGGATGAGGTGGGCGTTGCCGCTCACCTTCAGCTTGCCGCAGTCGACCCCAGCCGCAGTGAGCCGATCCATCTCGTCGATGAGCACTTTGGGGTCGATCACCACCCCGTTGCCGATCATCGGAGTCACGTGGGAATAGAGAACCCCGCTGGGAACGAGCTGGAGCTTGAACGTCTGACCCTCCACCACCAGGGTGTGACCAGCGTTGTGGCCGCCCTGGTAGCGCACCACCATGTCCATGTCGCGGGCTAGGAGGTCGGTGAACTTGCCCTTGCCCTCGTCACCCCATTGCGTCCCGACGACCACGGTTGCTGGCAAAGCGCTACCCCATCAGCGTGGCTTACGAACTGACACTACTCGCGCCCACCCCGAGATTGACGAGCAATAAAGGGGATTCGAATCTGCAAAGCGGGGCGGCTTAGCGCCCTTCCACCATGCGGGACAGGGTCAGGGCGTAGTCCCCCCGGGCGTCGGTCCACAGACGCTCCATGGCCAGGCCGACACCAGCGAGCTCGGGGCCGATGTTCTCGGGACGGAACTTGGCACTGATCTCGGTCCGCATGCGCTCGTTTTGGGCGAAGTCGACGGTCATGCCCAACCCGCGGATGGTCACCTGCTGGGCGCAGCGGGAGCGCAGCCACATCTCGATCCACTCCTCGTCGGGGTCGAAGCGGGCTTCGTGCTCGAATTGGTCGAGGTCGAAGTCGGCATCGAGACGGTGGTTGATCACCGACAGCACGTTGCGGTTGAACGCTGCGGTCACGCCCTCGGGGTCGTCGTAGGCGGCAATCAGCCGTTCGTGATCCTTCACCAAGTCGAAACCCAGCAAGAAGGTGTCGCCCGGCACCATGGTGGCGGCCACGCTGGCCAGAAAGTCCTTCCGTGGCGCGGGGGGAAAGTTCCCGATGGTGCCGCCCAGGAGCATCATCAGCCGACAGCCGCCATCAGGTATGTGGCCTAAGTGGTGCTCGAAGTCGCCCACCACTCCGTGGACAGCCAGGCCCTCATAGGCCTCAGCCAACTCCGCAGCCGCGTTTCGCAGGGTGGCCTCGCTGTTGTCGAACGGGACGTAGCGGCGGAGCCGTCCGGTGGCGGCCAGAGCGTCCAGCACGATTCGGGTCTTCTCCGAGGTGCCCGACCCCAGTTCCACCACGGTGTCGGCACCCGACCGCTCGGCGATCACGTCGACCTCTCGCTCCAGGATCTCCCGCTCCCTTCGAGTGGGGTAGTAGCCGGGCAGCCGGGTGATCTGGTCGAAGAGCTCGCTGCCCCGGTCGTCGTAGAACCACTTGGGGGGAAGCTCCTTGGGCTGGGAGGTGAGACCTTCGGCCACGTCGGCCCGGAGCGCTCGATCAATCCAGGCGGGATCCAGATGGATATCGACCACCGGCTCCACAATCGCGCTTCCTGGAACTACGCGTTCTGGCATTACGCGTCCTGGGCCAGGCGCATCCCGGAGAAGTGCCAGCGGGTGTGGGGATGGAAGAAATTGCGGTAGGTAGCCCGGATATGGCCGGGAGGGGTCACGCAGGCGCCACCCCTAAGCACAAATTGGTTGACCATGAATTTGCCGTTGTACTCCCCCACTGCACCTGGCGCGGGCCGGAACCCGGGATAGGGGCCATAGGAGCTGGACGTCCACTCCCACACGTCTCCGAAGAGCTGGTGCAGGCCGTCGTCGCCCGGGGCGGGGGCGGGATGCCATCGGCCTTGGTCGCCGAGGTTGCCCCCCGGTTTCTGAGTGGCGGCAGCGTGCTCCCACTCGCCCTCAGTGGGGAGTCGGGCCCCCGCCCAGCGGGCGAAGGCATCGGCCTCGTAGTACGACAAGTGGCACACCGGCTCGTCGGGCAAAAGCGGTTGGAGGCCGTGGAGGGTGAATACCCGCCAACCGTCCTCGGGGTGGAAGTCCCAGTACGAAGGCGCCTCCCAGCCGTGCTCCTGTTGCTGGTACCAGCCATCCGACAACCACAGAGTGGGAGAGTCGTAGCCGCCGTCGGCCATGAACTCCAACCACTGGCCGCAGGTCACCAGTCGGTTGGCCAGCCGATACGGAGGCAGGATGGTCCGGTGGCGAGGGCTCTCGTTGTCGAAGGCGAAGCCGTTGCCGTCGTGACCCACCCACACTTCGCCGCCGTCGAAACTGGTCCAGCCGGCGGATGGCTGTCCGTTGCTCGACATCCCGGAGGGTGGCGAGGGGAGGTCGTGATAGGCAGGCCACAGCGCCCGATTGGTCGACAGCACATGTTTGATGTCCATGAGCAACAGCTCTTGGTGCTGCTGCTCATGGTGAAGGCCCAACAGCACCAGATCGGCGGTGGCATCGTCCAGCGGGCGAGCCAGCAGCTCGGCCATGGCCCCATCGACATGGGCCCGGTAGGCGGCCACCTCATCGCACGATGGTCGGGAGAGGTTGCCCCGCTCGGGCCGAGGGTGGCGATCCCCAACCGCCTCATAATACGAGTTGAACAGGAAGCCGAACGCCGGGTGGAACTCGCGATAGCCGTCGAGACGGGTCTTGAGCAGGAAGGTCTCGAAGAACCAGGTCACGTGGGCTCGATGCCACTTGGTGGGGCTCACGTCGGGCATCGACTGGATGCACTGGTCCTCATTGCTCAACGGAGTTGCGAGCGCGTCGGTGTAAGACCGGACGGTTTGGTAGCCCACCAAGAGGTCGGAGAGGTCGGAGGCGAGGGTTACGGTCACAGGATTGGCAGGGCTTGAACTCTAACCGCCGAAGGCAGCACTCAGCCTCTTCGATACAGAACGATGTCGGCCCGCTTTGACTCCAGCTCTCGGGTGAGGCGCGCCACCTGGGCCCTGAGCCGAGCCACCTCGGCCTCGAGGGCGAGCACCCGCTCCACTCCGTCGAGGTTCATGCCCTCGCTGGTCAGCTCGTGGACACGTCGCAGCTTCTCAATGTCGGCGTCGCTGTAGCGCCGGCTCCCCCCGCCAGTTCTGGCCGGTTGCACCAGACCCCGGCGGTCGTAGATCCGCAGGGTCTGGGGGTGGATACCGGCCAATTCAGCAGCCACCGATATGACATACACCGCCCGATCACGGCCTCGGGGATCGATCATGGTGATGCCTCCATCTTCTCGGCGAATGCTTCCAAAGCCTGGCGCTGCTCATCGCTCAGCTCAGTGGGAACCTCCAGGTCCACTGTCACCAGCAGATCGCCGGTTCCCTTGGCGGTTTCCACGCCTCGTCCCCGAACCCGCAAGACCCTTCCGGGCTGGCTGCCGGGAGGCAGGCGCAGTGTCACTGGGTCGCCCTCAAAGGTGGGCACCGCGATCTCCGCTCCCAGTGCCGCCTGGGCGAACGTCACCGGCACAGAAACCGTGAGGTTCTTGCCCTGGCGGCCGAACACCGGGTGAGATTTGACCTTGACCGTTACATACAGGTCGCCGGGCGGACCGCCGTTGACCCCCGGCTCCCCCTTGCCCGCCAATTTGATCTTCGCGCCGTTGCCCACCCCGGCGGGGATGCGCACGGATATGGAGCGTCCGGCCCGGGCGGTGTCGCCGCTCAGGGTCAAGTCGGTGGTGGTGCCCCGCACCGCCTCGGCGAAGTCCAGGGTCAGGTGGGCGTTGAGATCATGGCCTCGAACCGGGCGGGTCTGGCCGCTGAACGGGGGGCCACCGCGGTCGAAACGGCCGCCGCCCATGAACGTCGAGAAGATGTCGGCCAGGTCGCCCTCCATGGTGAAGCCGCCCGGTCCGGCCTGAAAGTTCATAGGCCCCATGTGGCGCACTTGGTCGTATTGGGCCCGGCGCTCACCGTCGCCTAGCACGTCGTAGGCGGCCGACACCTCTTTGAACCGCTCCTCGGCCTTGGCGTCGTCGGGGTTGGCGTCGGGGTGCAGCTTGCGGGCCAGCTTGCGATAGGCCTTGGTGATCTCCTTGTCAGACGCCGAAGGGGAGACGCCCAAGGCCTTGTAATAGTCGGTCTCCAGCCATTCCCGTTTCACGTCCATGCCTCGATCGCCTCCGTCCTACCCCCGGACCTTCACCATGGCGGGCCGCAACACACGGCTGTTCCACTCGTAGCCAGCCCGCAACACTTCGGCGATCACCGCCTCTCCCTCACCCGGCTCATGGACGACGGCCTCATGGCACGTGGGGTCGAACGGCGCGCCCGGATCGTCGAGCTTGGCCAAGCCCTCCTTCTCCAGCGCCGCGAACAGCGCGTCTCGAATGGGGACGACGTCTTCAGCGCCTTGGGCCACGGCAGCATCACAGGCGTCCAGCACGGGCAGCACCTTCTCCACGATGTCGGCCGCGGCCATGGCCACCGTCTCCTGCTGGCGCTCGGCCGCCTTGCGGCGGTAGTTGGCAAATTCAGCGGTCACCCGCTGAAGGTCGTTGAGATATCCATCCCGCTGGGCCAAAAGCTCCTCCACCGAGGTCTCCGGCTCTTCGACGTCGCCCACTTCCTGAAGCCGCCCGTCGGCGGATTGCTCGTGAACAGTCTGCTCATCAGCGACTTCGTCGCCATCCAGCCCGTCATTGGCCAGATCAGCCGCAGCCTCCTCGCTCACTGGGAGCTTCCGTCTTCTTCGTCTTCGATGATCTCGGCGTCGACGATGTTCTCATCGTCTGAGGCACCGCCAGCATCAAAGTCGCCCGGGGCATCGAAATCGCCGGGGGCATCGCCAGCTGCGGCGGCCGCCTGCTCGTACATGGCCGCCCCGATCTGCTGGCTGATGGCCGACAGCTCCTCGGTGGCCGAGCGGATGCGGTCGAGGTCCTTCTCGTCGATGGCCGACTTCAGCTCGCCCAGCTTGGCCTCAACCTCGCTGCGCTGGTCGGCGTCCACCGACTCGCCGGCCTCGGCCAGCAACTTCTCCACCTGGTACACCAGGCTGTCGGCGTTGTTGACGGCCTCAGCCTCTTCCCGACGACGGGCATCCTCGGCGGCATGGGCCTCGGCATCGGCGATCATCTGATCGATGGCGCTCTTGTCCAGCGAGGTCTGGCCGGTGATGGTGATGGACTGCTCTTTGCCCGTGGCCCGGTCTTTGGCCGACACGTGGACAATGCCGTTGGCGTCGATGTCGAAGGTGACCTCGATCTGAGGCACGCCCCGTGGCGCGGGCGGCAGGTCTACCAGCTGGAACTTGCCCAGAGTCTTGTTATACGCGGCCATCTCCCGCTCGCCCTGAAGCACATGGATCTCCACCGTGGGCTGGTTGTCATCCGCGGTGGTGAAAACCTCGGTGCGGCGGGTGGGGATGGTGGTGTTGCGCTCGATGAGGCGAGTCATCACGCCGCCTTTGGTCTCGATGCCCAGCGACAGCGGGGTCACATCCAACAGCAGCACGTCCTTGACCTCGCCTTTGAGCACGCCGGCCTGCACCGCCGCGCCCACGGCCACCACCTCGTCGGGGTTGACTCCCTGGTGGGGCTGGGTCCCGGTCATCCCGGTAACCAGGTCCACCACCGCGGGCATCCGGGTTGAGCCGCCCACCAGGATCACGTGGTCCATGTCGCCCGCCGACAGGCCGGCGTCAGAAAGGGCCTGCTCGAAGGGCTTGCGGCACCGGTCCAGCAGGTCGCTGGTGAGATCCTGGAACTTGGCCCGGCTCAGCTCGTAGTCCATGTGGAGTGGCCCTGCGTCGGTGGCGGTGATGAAGGGCAGGTTCACATTGGTGCTCTGGGTTTGCGACAACTCGATCTTGGCCCGCTCCGCGCCCTCCTTGAGCCGCTGCATGGCCATGTTGTCCTTGCTCAGGTCTACGCCGTGGTCGTTGCGGAACGAGTCCACCAGCCAGCCGATCACCCGGTCGTCCCAGTCGTCGCCGCCCAGGGCGGTGTCGCCGCTGGTGGACTTGACCTCGAACACCCCGTCGCCAATCTCCAGGATGGAGACGTCGAAGGTGCCCCCGCCCAGGTCGAAAACCAGAATGGTCTGGTCGGTGTCGCCCTTGTCGAGGCCGTAGGCCAGTGCGGCCGCGGTGGGTTCGTTGATGATCCGCAGCACCTCGAGGCCGGCGATGGTGCCGGCCTCTTTGGTGGCGGTGCGCTGGGCGTCGTCGAAGTAGGCCGGGACGGTGATGACCGCCTCGGTGACCTCGGTGCCCAGATAGGTCTCGGCGTCCCGCTTGAGCTTTTGCAGAACCCGGGCCGAGATCTCCTGGCTGCTGTAAGCCTTGCCGTCGATGCTCTCCGACCAGTCGGTGCCCACGTGGCGCTTGACCGAGCGGATGGTGCGATCGGGGTTGGTGATGGCTTGACGCTTGGCCACCTCCCCCACCAGCACCTCTCCCTCCTTGGAGAAGGCCACCACCGACGGGGTGGTGCGAGAGCCCTCAGTATTGGCGATGACCGTGGGCTCACCGCCTTCGAGCACTGCAACCACGCTGTTGGTGGTGCCCAAATCGATGCCGACAACTCTGGCCATTTTGTTCGACTCCTTTTGAAGTTTGGTTTGGGGTTGAAGTTTGGTTTCGAGGATTATCTTCGACCCTCAGGATACCCCTCAAATTGTCATATCCCAAAACTTGAGTGCGGATCACTAAGGGTTAGAGCCGCTACGCTGCCCAGGGTGAGTCCAGCAACGCTGATCCTGCTTCGCCACGGGCAAAGCCGGTGGAACGCCTCCAACCAGTTCACCGGCTGGTTCGACTGCGACCTCACGGAACAAGGAGAGGCCGAGGCTCGAGCCGGCGGGCAGGCGCTGGCTGAGGCCGAACTGCTGCCCGATGTCGTACACACCTCAGTGCAGACTCGGGCCATTCGCACTGCGGAACTGGCCCTGGCCGAGATGGGTCGAGCATCAGTGCCGATCAAGCAGCATTGGCGGCTGAACGAACGCCACTACGGCGACCTCACCGGGTTGGACAAGTCCGAGACCCGACAGCGCTATGGCGATGAGCAGCTCAACGCCTGGCGCCGGGGCTACCGCACCCCACCACCCCCCATTGCCGATGACAACCCGTGGAATCCCAACGGCGACCCCCGCTACGCCCACATTCCCCCGGAGCTGTTGCCCAAGAGCGAGTGCCTAGCCGATGTGGTGGCGCGGCTGATGCCCTATTGGAATGACGAGGTGGTCCCTGATCTGCAAGCGGGGCAGTTGGTGTTGATCTCGGCCCACGGCAACAGCCTGCGGGCCCTGGCCAAGCACCTCGACCAAATCAGCGAGGATGGCATCGCCGGGCTCAACATCCCCACCGGGATGCCGCTGGTCTACGAACTCGGGCCCGACATGATGCCCTTGGAGGCCAAAACGACGCTCGCCCGCTCGCTCGACCCCGCTGCGGCGGCCGAAGCCGCCACAGCAGTGGCCAAACAAGCGGGCTAAGCGCCTGTCAGGCTGTAGGAGTGTCAGCCCACAGAGGTGGAGGTGTCCGGGCCGTAGCCGGGCACTCCGTGCTCGTGGAGGTCGAGGCCACCAATCTCTTCCTCACGAGACACCCGTAGACCCATCGTCTTCTTCATGACCGCGAACAAGATGCCGGTTGTGATGGTCACCCAGGCGAACACCAGCACCACGCCGATGAGCTGCACCACCAACTGGTCGATTCCTCCGCCGTAGAAGAGTCCGGCGTTGTCTTGGCCCACAAACGCATCGTCATAGCGGGAGAACAGGCCCACGGCCAGCGTCCCCCACACGCCGCACACACCGTGAACGGAAATGGCACCCACCGGGTCGTCGATTCGGACCCGGTCGAAGAACAGCACCGAGTACACCACGATGACTCCGGCGATAGCGCCGGTCACTACTGCGCCCAGTGGGTTCATGGTTCCGGTGCCAGCGGTTATACCCACTAGACCAGCCAGTACGCCGTTGCCGGTCATGGCCACATCCAGCGAGCCGGCCTTGCGCCAGATGACCGCCCCGGCGGTCAGTCCACCGGCAGCCGCGGCCAACAGGGTGGTTACCGCAGCACGCATCACGAAGTCATCCGCAGCCAGCTCCGAGCCGGGATTGAACCCGAACCAGCCGAACCACAGGATGAACACGCCCAGCACCACGAAGGCGATGTTGTGTCCGGGCATAGCCCGAGGGTTGCCGTTCTCGTCGTACTTGCCGATGCGGGGCCCGAGGAATATGGCGCCCATCAGGGCGGCCCAGCCGCCGGTGCTGTGCACGATGGTGGAACCGGCGAAGTCGCCGAACCGGGCGTCGCCGATCTTCAGATCCGACAGCAGGCCGTCGCCGTGCCAGAAGGAGTGGACCACCACCGGATAGATCAGCGCGGTCATGAAGAAGCTGAACACCAAGTACGCGGAGAACTTGGTCCGCTCGGCCATGGCCCCCGAGGCGATCGTCACTGCGGTGGCCGCGAACACCACCTGGAAGAAGAAGAACGTGGGGGTGCTTAGCCCGTCGCCAAAGGTGGTGAACGTGCCGCTCAGGAAGAACCCGTCGGTGCCGATCAGCGATCCGCCGTCGGTGCCAAAAGCAATGCCGTAGCCGAACGCGAAGAAGGCCAGCGCGCCAATGCACATGTCGGCCAGGTTCTTGGCCATGATGTTGCCCACGTTCTTAGCTCGGGTCATGCCCGCCTCGACCATGCCGAAGCCGGCCTGCATCAAGAACACCAAAATGCCGGCGATGAACACCCACAGGTTGTCCATCACCACTTGCACTGCTTCGGCGCCGCCGTCTTGGGCCATTGCCGGAACAGCCCCAATGAGCACTGTTCCGGCGGCAATCAGCGCTCCAATTCCGAATTTCCTTTTCATATGACCGGCCCTCCTTCGCCGTTTCTGCGCCCGCGCCACTGCAGCGCCGTCGCAGTCGGGAACAAGGTAGGAAGGCCAGGTTTCACAATTGTTTCTGCGCTGTGAATTTCAAGCAGACGGCGGTGCTCTCGAACTGCCTGCTTGAGTACGGGACTGGGCGGAACTCGTACTGCCTGCTTGAGTACGGAACCGGGGGATGTCAACAACTAGGTTTGGAGTCGCCATGGACCCAAAGCGCCTGCGTCCCTTCCACATAGTCCTCGGCCTCGGGCTGGGCTTCGCCGCCTTCACCATTGCTTCGGGCATCGCCTCGGCCATCACCGAGTTCAAGAACCCGGCCGAGATCACCCGTCACCCCTGGGAGAACATCCCCAGCGGGTGGAAGGCCGCCTTCTACACCATCATCCCCATCTTCTTGGTGTGGGCTTCTTGGGAGTTCGCCAAGCGGGTGAAGAACTGGGAGCGGGGCGGCCCCGACAACCGGCGCACCACCCTTTCCAATGCCAAGACCCGGCTCGAAGACCTCCGGCGGGGCATGTACATGCGCACCTTGCTGCGGGAGCCCGGCGCCGGCGTCATGCACACCATGATCTACGTGGGGTTCATCATCTTGTTGGGCGTGACCACCACCCTGGAGATCGACGAGCAGCTCCCCGATGGGGCCAAGTTCCTCCACGGCCGGGTGTACCAGGTGTACTCCGCGGTGGGCGACATCGCCGGGGCCATCTTCCTGGTCGGGGTGATGTGGGCCATCGTGCGCCGCTACGGCCCCCGACGACTGCGTCCCTATCGCATCCGTATCAAGTCGCGGCCCGAGCACGCGGTGATCTTGGGCACGTTCTTCGCCATCGGCGTCACCGGATTCGGCGCCGAGGTGTTCCGCATCGCCGACCACGGCGTGCCCGACTTCGAGAAGTGGTCGGTGCTCGGCTACCAGGTGGCCACCCAGATGCGGGGCCTCGAGGGCCTTGACCACTGGCACCAGTTCTGGTGGGCGGGACACGTGATCGCTTTCGTGGCCTTCTTGGTGCTGCTGCCCATCACCATGCTGCGCCACATGGTCACCTCCCCGCTGAACATGTACCTGCGGGACAAAGACCGGCCCAAGGGGGCCATGAAGCCCATGCCCAACCTGATGGAGACCGACCTGGAGTCGTTCGGGGCAGCCACCGTGGAGGACTTCACCTGGAAGCAGCTGCTGGACACCGACGCCTGCACCATGTGCGGTCGATGCACCTCGGTGTGTCCGGCCCACGCCACCGGCAAGCCCCTCGACCCGCGGGAGATCGTGCTCAAGACCGGGGAGGTCATGGCGGCCACCGGCGAGCCGGCCACCACGCCGCCCCTGGGCACGGTGCCGGAGATCAAAGTGGAGGCCAACTCGCTGTTCGAGCGGATAACCGGCGAGGAGATCTGGGCGTGCACCTCCTGCAAGGCCTGCGACGAGATCTGCCCGGTGAACATCGAGATCCTCGACAAGATCCTCGATATGCGCCGCTACCTGTCGCTGATGGAGTCCGACTTCCCCACCGAGCTGGGTCAGGCCTACCGGTCGATGGAGAACTCGGGGAACCCGTGGGGCATGTCCCAGGGCGACCGCGGCGCCTGGGCCACCGAGTTCGAGGGCATCGCGGTGCTCGACGGCGGCGACCCGCTGGAATCCGAGTACCTCTACTGGGTGGGCTGTGCCGGATCGTTCGACGACAAGAACCGCAAGGTGACCCAGGCAGTGGCCAAGCTGCTCCAGCGAGCCGAGATCAGCTTCTCCATCTTGGGGCCGGCCGAGAACTGCACCGGCGACCCGGCCCGGCGCTCGGGCAACGAGTACATCTTCCAGATGCTCGCCATGCAGAACATCGAGACCCTCAATGAGATGGGGGTCAAGAAGATCGTCACCCAGTGCCCCCACTGCTTCAACACCCTGGCCAACGAGTACCCCCAGTTGGGCGGGCACTACGAAGTGGTCCACCACACCCAGTTCCTGGAGGCGCTGATCGACGACGGGCGCCTGGACATGACCGGTGCCCGCCTCGACGAGCGGGTGGTGTATCACGACTCCTGCTACCTGGGCCGCCACAACGACTTGTACTTGGCCCCCCGCCGAGTAGTGGGATCGCTGGGCGGCGTCGAGGTGGTGGAAGCCGGGCGCAACGGGACCAAGGGCATGTGCTGCGGTGCAGGCGGGGCCCGCATGTGGATGGAGGAGACCATCGGCAAGCAGGTGAATGTGGAGCGGTCGCAAGAGCTGCTGGCCACCGGGGCCGACCGGATCGCCACCGCCTGCCCGTTCTGCTACATCATGATCGACGACGGCATCAAGGCCGAGGGGGCCGACGACGACGTGGTGGTGGGCGACATCTCCATGCACCTGCTGGAAGCGCTGGAGAACCGCGACGCCGCCGAGGAGGAAGCTCGCCAATCTGAACTGCTCACCATCCGCACTCGGGCGGCCGAAGCAGCAGCGGTCGCGGTGGCCGAGCCGCAGGCTGCGGTGGCCGTCGAGGCTCCGCCATCGGCCGAGCCCGAGCAGGCCGTCGAAGTCGAAGCATCCGAGCCAGAGGCTGAACCCGAGGTGCCAGCCGAAGTCGAAGCATCCGAACCAGAAGAGTCATCGACTCCGAAAGCCGAGCCAGAGCCACCAGCACCAGCCCCCGCAGAGAGGCCCGCTCCAGACCCATCCAAGAGGCCAGACGATTTCACCCGAATCATGGGAACCGACCCTGCCTTGGCCCGAGCGCTGCCCGATCACGGCATCGTGACCTACGAAGACCTCGCCGCTCTCGATGACAACGCAGTGCAGGAACTCGAAACCGCCCTGGAGATCCCCGGCCGGATCAGCAAGTGGAAGTGGCCCACCCAGGCCGCTGCCCTTATCGCAGAACGCGAAGAAGCCGACTGACCACTACGACGGCTTCGGCATGCGGTAGCCGACGTGGGGCACAGTGGCGATATATCGGGGATTGCGGGCGTCATCGCCGAGCTTTTGCCGGAGGTTCTTGACCACGGTGCGCATCCGACGAGCATCGCCGGGTTGGTCGGGACCCCACACCCTTTGCAACAGGTAGTCGTGGTCCATCGCCGTGCCGGCTTTGGCTGAGAGTTCGGCTAGCAGGCGGAACTCGGTAGGGGTCAGATCGACGGGTTGGCCCGCCACGGCCACGGACCGCTCGGCGAAGTTGATGGCCAAATCGCCCAGTTCGAAGGCCGCCGGCTGTTCCGGCTTCTTGCGCAGGGCGGCCCGAACCCGAGCGGCCAGCTCTGTGGGAGAGAAGGGCTTGACCATGTAGTCGACCGCGCCCATCTCAAAGGCCTTGGAGATCAACTCATCTTGGTCATAGCCCGACAGGAAGATAACCGGTATGTCCCGATCGGAAAGGATGTCCTCCATCAGCTCGATGCCGCCCTTGCCCGGCAGCATCAAATCGAGCAGCACGACCTGCGGGTCGGTCTCTTCGATGAGCGACCTCACCTCGTCGGGGTCTCCGGTTACCACCGGCTCATAGCCCGCTCCGACCAGCGAGTCGCGAACGAGCTTCAGCGTCCTGGGGTCATCGTCCACGGCGAGAACTTGAGTCAGCTCGCTGCTGACCGTCCGACGCGGGCGGGAACTGGCCCTGACCCGTGGGGGGCCGGCCCATGGGGTGCTCTCCTCGGACGCGGGAACGGTGAATGTGAACCTGCTGCCAAGGCCGGGGCCGTCGCTCTCCGCCCAGATACGTCCGCCGTGGGCCTCCACGATCCCCTTGCAAATGGCCAAGCCCAGACCGAGATCGCGGTTCTGGTCGGGACCATCTTGCTGAGAGAATTTTGCGAACAGGTGCGGCATCCGCTCGGCCGGGATGCCACGGCCGTTGTCAGCCACGGAGATGGCGACATGGATGTCCTCAACCTTGACATCGAGCCGTATAGTCGACTTCTCGTTGGAATTGCGGGAAGCGTTGGTAAGCAGATTGAGGATCACCTGGACGATGCGTCGACGATCAGCCAGCACCAAGGGCAAATCAGATGGGATGTTGATGCGGATGTTGTGCCGGCCGCCGGAATTCAAGAAGACGTTGCGGGCCTCGTCTACTAACGGGGCCAGCTCCAAGGAGGCCGGGTCGACCGACAGAGTTCCAGACTCAATCCGAACTATGTCGGTGAGGTCGTTGATCAGATCACGCATGTAGTCGGCCTGCTCATCGATGATGCGGTGGTACTCGATCATCTCGGCCGGGTCGAGCGTTGACTGGCCCTCCAGCAACGTGGCGGTGGATCCCTTGATGGCAGTGAGGGGCGAACGGAGTTCGTGGCCAATCATGCCCAAGAACTCGGTACGCAGCCGATCCATCTCGGCCAGCGGCGCCATGTCCTGCGCAGTCACAATCACCGACTCCACCGAGCCGTCGACAGCGTAAATCGGGGTGGCGTTGACGTTGAGGACAAAGTCCTGACCATCCAGGAACTCGATGATCATTTCCTCATCTCGCACGGTCTCCCCCGACATCATCACCTGCTCGAGGGAAATTCCCTGCTGCGAGATCACCCTTCCGTCGGCACGCCGGTATGTTCCAGTGCTGGTGAGCTGATCGAGGGAGTCGCTCGTCATGCCCAGGTCGCCGAGCAACTTCCCCACCTCCCGGTTGACCGACCTGACCTCACCGGTCTTGGCATCGAACACTAAGCCTGAATCCACTGGTTGGGTGGGGTTGTGGTGGTTGGGGGTCCGTTGGAAAGGCCTCCTGACATGGGAGAATGCCGGTGTAGTCGCCGGGCATTTTCGCCGTGTGAGGAGGCACTTTCTGTGGGCAGTGTATCTGG
>JAJDUJ010000016.1 GCA_022826705.1 Acidimicrobiia bacterium
AACCCAAACGGCTCCGCCACTGCCTGCTGCACACCGCAGCCCGGCTCACCCGCACCGGCCGCCGACACATCGCCAAACTCGCCGACGACTGGCCCTGGACCCCCGACCTCATCGCGGCGTTCGACCGGATCCACAACCTCACTCTGCTCATCTGAACACACCCCGCGGCGACGCACCGGGAGCGCCAGCACAAACCCCACCCGGCCAACCGCACCCACACCCCCCACAGGCCCCGCCACGCCCCCACACGCCCACCGACCGCCCACACCCACAACCAGACCCAACCCAACCCCCAAGCCGCCCCCCAACAGCCCTACTGAAAGATCTGGGTTAACCCGTGCAGATTTGGGCAGGCGAGGCGCGCGCCTACAGTGGAAGCTATGCGCACCGGTGTGTTCCTGTTCGGCGGGGTCGAGTTCCCGGACGCGGGCGGCGGGCCTCCTGTCCCCACCGACCGGCGCTTCAACCACAAGGAGACGTGGCGGGCCACCGAGCGCATCATCGACATGGGCGTGGTGTGCGACCGGCTGGGGTTCGACTCTTACTGGCTGACCGAGCACCACTTCCAGTACGAGGGCTACGAAGTGGTCCCCAACGGGATCCTGGTGGGCACGATCCTGGCCGAGCGCACCGAGAACATCCGGATCGGCATGGCCTTCAACATCGTGCCCCAGTGGCACCCTCTGCGGCTGGCCGAGGACTTCGCCACCATGCACAACATCTCCGGGGGCCGGGGCATCCTCGGAGTGGGCCGGGGAACGGTGCCGCGTGAGGCCGAGACGCTGGGCACCAAGATCGGCAGCTTCGACAATCCCGACAAGGCCGCCGCCGACGAGCTCAACCGCAAGCAGTTCGACGAGGCCATGCAGGTGATCCGGCTGGCACTGGACAACGAGTCCTTCAGCTTCCACGGCGACGTCTACGACTTCCCGCCGCCGGGCATCCCCGACCGGGGCGGCTTCGTGTCCGAGCTCTCGCTGGTGCCCCGACCCCTCTACCCCTACGAGATCTGGCAGGCGATCACCTCGCCGCCCACCCTCGAGCAGGTGCCCCGTTGGGGCTGGGGCGGCGTGTTCTGGAACAACCACCACTCCTTCGTGAAGATGCGCTGGGAGAAGTTCGCCGAGATCTACGCGGCCCACCACGGCCGCGAGCTCGAGCGGGGCGAGCACCGCCTGCTGGTGATGAACGTGAGGGTGGACGACACCTACGAGGCGGCCGAGGCGTCGTTCCGCGACGGCCACGACGAGTTCTGGAAGTTCCTAGGCCCCTACGGCTGGAGCAAGGGCTACATGGGGCCCGACGGCCGTCCGGCCAAGCCGGGGCTGATCCCCACCCTGGAGGAGTCCATCGACCAGAGGACCTGTGTGGTGGGCACCGGCGAGCAGGTGGCCGAGTTCATCAACTCCTACGACGAGGAGATCGGACTCGAGAACCTGCTGCTGTTCCCGGCCATGCCCGGCGACCCCTATGAGAAGGTCGAGGAGCAACTCCACCGCATCTCCGAGGACGTCCTGCCCCTGCTGCCGGGTTCCTGAGTAGGGCCTTCCGGCCGGCGGGTCCTGTCGTCGAGGCCGTTCGACCGACGGGGCTTCGCCCCATTGTCGGTCGTCCGTTCCTCGCCGCCACCCCCGGCCTGGCGGTTCGCGTTCCCCCGGCCGGCGGGTCCTGTCACGGGCGCGCCCTGGCGGCGCAAGCGCCGCCATTGCTTGCCCCCGTGCCACCCCCCGGCCTGACGGATCGTGTCCCCTCGGCGGGAGGATTACCAGCGGCGCAGGGCCTTGCGGATCCTGGCGACGCCTTCGTCGTCGGCGGGCGTGGGTACTGAGACGAAGGTGGTGCGGCAGCGTTTGTGGGCGCTGAGCCGCAGCGTCCGGGCCGTGGTTCGCTTGCCGGCGTCGCGGGCGCGGAACCGGGCCCACCGGCTGTGAGGGCTGGTGGTGACCGCCCCTATCCGGCGGATGTTCTGCATGCCGGGCCTCACACGGTGCTGGTCGTCGAACACGAAGGCCACGCCGGGCACCATCACCCGCTCCAGCCAGCCCTTCAGCGAGGCTGGCACGTTGAACGCCACGGTGGGGTAGCAGAACAGCAGAGCGTCGGCGGCCTGCAGCCTGGCGGCGGAGTCGCGCACATCGTCGGAGATCACCGGCTGGTCGCTGTGGTAGGCGGCCCGCTCGGCCGCGGACATCACCGCGTTGAACCCGTGGACCGCCAGCAGGTCCACCTCGTGGCCACCGGCCTCGAGTTCGTCGACCGCCTCGACCACCACACGGCGGTCGTCGTCTGAAGGGTCGTAGCCGTCGAGCAGTAGGACTTGCATGCCTCACCGGTCTGGTCACCGTCTGGTCGCGGTACTGTATGGTCGCCGCTGCCATTGGCAACCGCCCGCATTGTCCGCCGTGAAGGGGGAGACCGATCTGGTGATGACTTCGAACACCAACGGAGCGCTGTCTTTCGACGGGATCGGCATGATCTTTCCCGACGGCACCGAGGCGCTTCAGGAAATCACGTTCTCGATCGACAGGGGCGAGTTCATCACCGTTGTCGGTCCCTCGGGTTGCGGCAAGTCGACCCTGCTGCGGATCGCCTCCGGCCTGCTCGAGCCCACCGCGGGCAGCGTGGAGGTCGACCGCGACCGTCTCGGTTACGTGTTCCAGGACGCCACACTGCTGCCCTGGCGGACGGTGCGCCAGAACGTGGAACTCCTGGCCGAGTTGCACGGCTTCGACACCGCCGAGCGCAAGCGACTCTCAACCGCGGCGATCGACCTGGTCGGTCTTCAGGGCTTCGAGAACCACTACCCGAAGTCGCTGTCGGGCGGCATGAAGATGCGGACCTCGCTGGCCCGCACCCTCACCTTGAAGCCGCCCGTGTTCCTGTTCGACGAGCCCTTCGGCGCGGTCGACGAGATCACCCGCGAGCACCTCAACGAAGAGACCCAGCGGCTCTTCCAGTCGGAGGGCTTCGCCGGACTGTTCATCACCCACTCCATCAGCGAAGCGGTGTTCATGAGCACCAAGGTGCTCGTCATGTCGAACCGGCCGGGACGGATCGTGGCCAGCTTCGACGTGCCGTTCGGCTACCCGCGCCAGCCCCAACTGCGGTTCGACCCGGAGTTCGCCCTGCTCAGCGGCGAGGTATCCCTAGCCCTGCGAGGTTCGACATAATGACCACGATCCCCGACGTGACCCGCCCCGGGCCAGAAGACACTGACGGCCATCCCGGCTCGGCCCCGGATGTCTCGCTGGAGGCCGACGCCCTGGTCCACGCCCCCGGACCGCCGCCGGGTGCCTCCCGGCCCAGGACCGCGCTCCGGGCGGCCGTCCCGCCGTTGGTGCTCGGGTCGGCCCTGATCGGCCTGTGGTACGTGATCTCCTACGTGATATTGGAGCCGCATCGCCGGTTCCTGCTTCAGCCGCCCCACCAGGTGCTGGACAACGGCTTCCTCGACTGGGACGCCTACTCCCGGATCCTCAGGGCGCTGTGGAACAGCACCCAGGTGGCGTTGATCGGCTTGGGCATCGCCATCAGCATCGGCTTCTTCCTGGCCACCATCATGAGCCAGGCCAAGATGGTGGAGCGGGCCGTCTTCCCGTTCGCGGTGACCCTGCAGGCCATCCCCATCCTGGCCATCGTGCCGATGATCGGCTTCTGGTTCGGCTACGGCACCACGGCGCGGGTGATCGTGTGCATCATCATCTCGCTGTTCCCGATCATCATGAACACCCTCTTCGGGCTGCAGTCAGCCGAGCGGGGAATGCACGACCTGTTCACGCTTCACCACGCCAACCGCCTGACCCGGCTCCGGAAGTTGATGTTCCCGGCCGCCCTGCCGGCCGTGTTCGCCGGCCTGCGTATCTCGGCCGGGCTGTCGGTCATCGGCGCCATCGTCGGCGACTTCTTCTTCGGCCAGGGCGAGGCCGGCATCGGCCAGCTCCTGCGCCGCTACGCCAGCCAGCTGGACGGAGAGGAGTTGCTCACCTCCGTCATCATGTCTTCGGCTCTGGGCGTGGTGGTGTTCTGGACCTTCGGCTGGATCCAGAAGCTGGTGATCGGCAAGTGGCACGAGACCGAGGTTCTCGGCTGACGATCCGGCGGGTCGGCCCCGGCTTTGTATACCGCCCAGCAGCTTCTATAAATTCCTCCCGGATTGGTGCCGCGCGCGGCCCAAGCCGTCCATGTCCCCTAAGGAGGATTGCAAAGTGAACAAGCGAACCTGGATACGCCTCTGCGCGGTGGTGCTGGCCTTCGGGCTGGTGGCCGCGGCCTGCGGCGACGACGAGGAGGCAGCCCCTGACACGGCCGCCGCGCCGGCAACGACGGCCGCTCCGTCCGACGATGACGCCGCCGCGGTGGACGAGCCGGACGCGCCTGCGGTTGATGAGGACGAGGCGCCGGCGCCGACGACCACGGCCGTGCCCGTGGTCGAGGGCGAGTTGGCCGGCATCTGCCCATCGCCGATGGTGGTTCAGACGGACTGGTTCCCGGAGTCTGAGCATGGGGCCATGTATGAGCTGGTCGGCGACGACTACATCGTTGACGTGGACAACAAGGTTGTCCGGGGCTCGATGGTGCTCGGCGGCACCGACCTTGGCATCGAGTGGGAGGTCCGCACGGGCGGTCCCGCTATTGGGTTCTCGCCGGTGTCTCAGCACATGGCTGTCGATGAGGGCATCCATCTGGGCTACGCCTCCACGGATCAGCAGGTGAACCACTGGGATGTGGCTCCTTTGATGTCGGTGGTGGCTCCGCTGGAGCGCAACCCGCAGATGATCATGTGGGATCCCGAGACCTATCCCGACGTGACCGGTATCGCTGACTTGGGCGAGCAGGGGATCACCATCAACGTGTTCGGTGGTGGGACGTTCTCTGAGGTGTTCGTGGCCCAGGGGATCTGGTCGGCTGATCAGGTTGATCCGTCCTATGAGGGCAACCCGTCGCGGTTCGTTGGTGCTGGCGGCTCGATCGCTCAGCAGGGCTTCGCGTCGTCGGAGGTGTACACCTATGAGCATGTCTATGAGCAGTGGGGCAAGCCGGTGGCGTTCCAGCTGCTCCATGACGCCGGTTTCCAGATCTACTCCCAGACGATCGGGGTGCGCCCCGGGGATCTGGAGGGTCTGAGGCCGTGTCTGGAGAAGCTGGTGCCGATCATCCAGCAGGCCGTGGTCGACTTCGACGCCGACCCCTCTAGGGCCAATGCGATCATCGTGGACGCGGTGCTCAAGTATGAGGACTTCTGGGTGTATCCGCCTGATCTGGCTGAGTTCTCGCATTCGGCCAAGCGCGCCTTCGGGCTCATCGGCAACGGCCCCGACGACATCGTGGGCAACATGGTGCCTGAGCGCATCGCCAAGGTGCTCGACGACATGCGGGCTGCGGGCATGGACATCGATCCGAGCCTGACCGCGGACCAGTTGTTCACCAACGAGTTCATCGACCCCAACATCAGCCTCCCGTATGCCGACATCGACGCTGCGCCTATGACGGTGGCGGTTGATTTGTCGGGTGTGTGTCCGTCGCCGTTGGTGGTTCAGACGGATTGGTTCCCGGAGTCTGAGCATGGTGCGATGTATGAGCTGGTTGGCGATGATTACGTCGTTGATGTGGACAACAAGGTTGTGCG
>JAJDUJ010000012.1 GCA_022826705.1 Acidimicrobiia bacterium
GCCACGAGTGAACGACGCCAGTTCGGCCCCAGTCTGCTGGTCTTCGAACACCAGCACCACTGAGTCCATGTCTGCGTTGTCGGTTATCGGATACACAAACTCGCAGGCACCCTCAGCAAAGGCCCGTCCCTGCGCCCAGAGAACCTCCTGCCCGCACTCGTAGACCGCGGTGCCTGTCGCCAGATCCCAGAGACTGAAGCCTCCCTCGGGCTCGTTGAGCCGTAATTCGTAGCCCTCCTTGGCAATTCGCTGGTCGGGGAGTGTGAAGAGGTCGGTGCCGGGAATGGTCATCACGTTGACCGCGACCCCGGACGGCCCCGCGTACACGAGGATCGGGAGCGAGTTATCGAGAGCAACCTTGGTTGTCTGAACCCCCTCCCGATCGTATCGGTGCAGGCCGTAACCGGCACCCAGCCAGGTTGTCCGCCATAGCGACCCGTCGGGGCCGAACGCCGTTGAGACATAGCGGCCAGCAGACTCGCTCTGGCTCCAGATGCGGCCATCGGGGGAAGTCAGAGTGGATGGCCGAGCAGGTTGATGTCCGGTTCCGTCCTCAACATAGAAAAGAGAAAAGCCCGCAGGGGTGCCGAAGCTCCAGCCGAAGAAGCCGCCGTAGATCGAGCCGTCGTAATCGGCAACTTGTTCAAAGGTCCCGCCATCGCTGGCAAATATCCAGGATTTGTGATTCTCCCCGGTGTCGTCCTCCGACCCGCTGAACACCCCACTGCCGGAGTCGGGCACTGTACTCGCGCCCACTTCCTCGCCCCAGAGCACGATCACCATATGCTCCCCCGAAGTCAATGCCTCGGAGATGAAGAAAGGAGGAAATTCGCAAGCAGGGGGCACTTGAATGGAGCTTGAGGAGAAGTCGAATTCCAACTCAGCCCAGTTCGCCCCCTGGTCATCGGAGAAGAATGCCCGAAGCACGGAAAGGGCCCGGCTACAGATGCCTTTTGTTTCCATGGCAGACAGGAGGGACTCGCCGGCGAGGT
Organism: Acidimicrobiia bacterium; assembly: GCA_022826705.1. Lineage (GTDB taxonomy): Bacteria > Actinomycetota > Acidimicrobiia > Acidimicrobiales > Bin134 > Poriferisocius. Next base: position 993 of record JAJDUJ010000012.1, read on the forward strand.
CATATCCCGCAACCAGCCAGCGTTCACCGGTCAAGTCATGGGAGAGCGGCCAGATGCCCGGCGGCATCGGCACCTCAGACCAGTCGACTCCGTTCTCGGTGACCAGGAACCTGAGGCCAGGCACCGCGCCATCATCCTCCTCGCCAGAAGCGCCGACAAGGATCCGGCCGTCGCCGAGGGAAATGAGAATCCCCGAAAGCGCAGCCTCATCTAAGCCCGGGTCGAACTCGACCCATTCAAGCGCTGGCCCAGTGGAGACGAGCCCTGGGCCGGTGACGTGAACATCGTTGTCAGGCCCGTTGCGCTCCAATATCCGCCAAACGCCGATACCGCCAGCGACCAGGACGAGCGCCGCGACGGCGGCAATCGCCTTCCGGCGACCATGTCGGGCTTTGGCCGAGGCCTCACCTTGGCCCTCACCTGACAGCGCTTCCACAACGAGAACGTACTTCGAGCATCCCCTCTTGTCTGGTCACCTCGATTGGGAGGCAATAGGGCTCGCCGTCTTCCTAGGCGATCTCTGCGGCGATCAGGTGTGGTCCGTCGTTGGCGAAGGCCGCGGCCAGCGCACGGTCGAATCCCTCGGCGGTGGTTGCGGTGGTCGACGGCACTCCCATTGAGCGGGCAAGGCTGGCGAAGTCGATCGGCGGGTCGCTCAAAGACAGAAGGTGCTGTGCGGTTGGCCCGGGTGCGCCGGCGCCGGTGCGGGCGAGTTCGATGTTGAGGATCCGGTAGGACCGGTTGACGAACACGACCGTGACGATGTCAGTTCCCTCGCGCGCCATCGTCCACAACGCCTGGTTGGTGTACATGGCGGCGCCGTCTCCAACGAGGCACAGACCCTTGCGCTCGGGTGCGGCGATGGCAGCCCCCAAGGCGACGGGGAGTCCCTGGCCGAGTGCCCCTCCGGTCAGCGGCAACCAGTCGTGCGGCGCGGCAGATGCGGTTGCCGCCCAGGTCGGGCCACCGCTGGTGCCGGCTTCGTCGGACACGAACGCGCCCTCCGGGAGGTGGCGGGCGATCGACAGCCCGATGGTCTGCACGCTGAGCTCGCCCTGCGGCGTGTCCGGCATCGCAAGCTCGGAGACGGGCACACCGTCGGTGCCGGTGGTGCCGAGAGCGTCGGCGAGCTGGACGACGGACTCGGCGCTGTCGATTTCAGGGCCACCGAGCGAGATCACCTCGCAGCGATCGGGGGTCAATTCGCAGGGCTGGTTCGGGTAGGCGAAGAACGCGACCGGCGGCCGGGCCTCGGCGAGGACGATCACGTCGGTTCCATCCAGGCTCTGAACGACGCGTTCGGCGAAGTACTCCATGCGCTCGGGGGCGTAGCGGCCTGCGCCGCGCTGGAGCCGGGGAAAGAAGAACTCGAACAGCACCCGCACCCCTGCGCCAGCGAGGCGGCGGGCGGCCCGCAGGCCGGGTTCGGTCAGGGCCGGGCCGGTCATCAAGAGCGTGGGATTTCGGGCGGCGCGCAAGGCGCGAGCCGCGTGCTCAACCGCGTCGGCGTCCGGGCCCGTCCGCTCCGGTGCGGCGAGCCGCTCGGGGATCGACGCGCCCGGCAGCCAGGCCACATCGGCAGGCAGCACTAGCGAGACCGGTCCGGTGGGGGCTTGGAGGCTGGCGTGCCATGCCTCGGCTGCGAGCCGCCCCGCGTCCTCGGGGGCTGCTGCGGTTCGCAGCCACTTCGAGTTCGGCTCGGCCATCGCCCGGATGTCGGAGGTAAGCGGCGCATCATTGCCGAGGTGGTAGGTGGCGTGATCGCCGATCACGTTGACCATCGGCGACCGGGCCCGCCGGGCGTTGTGGATGTTGGCGCCGCCGTTGAGGTAGCCGCTGCCCAGGTGCAGCAGCGTCATCGCCGGGTTGCCGCTCACGCGGGCGTAGCCGTCGGCCGCGCCGGTCACGACGCCTTCGAACAGCCCGAGGATTGAGCGAACCCTGGGTTCGCCGTCGAGAGCCGTCACGGCGTGCATCTCGGATGTGCCCGGGTTGGCGAAGCACGCGGTGACACCGTGATCGGCCAGGGTGCGAACAAGCGCCTGAGCGCCGGTCAAGGGGGCAGAAGGCGACATGGCTACTCCTATTCAGCGCGGGGTGCAACCACTAATCGGCGATTGTATCTTTACATGAGGTCGTGCAATGAGGCGTTGGAGTGGGGGAGGAAGATGACCGAGGTTCCTGTCTGCATCATCGGCTGCGGGCCGATCGGGCTCACCGGGGCGCTGCTGCTGTCGCGCCATGGCGTGCCGTCGCTTCTGGTAGAGCGGCGAAGCGAGCTCAACACCCATCCCCGATCCCGCTTCGTCGACACCAACACCATGGAGCTGTTCCGCGAGTTCGGCATCGAGAAGGCGGTTGAGGCCACCGGCCTCGGGCCCGCGTGGACCGCCTACAACCGGTGGTCCGACAGCCTGGCCGCCGAGCCTTACGCCAACATCCCGAGCCCCACCTTCTACAGCGTTGCGGGGCCGAACAGCCCGTGCATCCCCGTGATGACGGTGCAAGACGAGGTCGAGGCCGCGCTGATGACCAGAGTCGCCGCCGACCCCATGATCACGGTCCGGTTCGACACCGAGGCCATCGACGTGACCCAGACCGATGACGCCACCCATCTTTGGCTGCGCGACACCAACACCGATGAGCGCCAGCCGGTGACAGCGCGGTACACCCTCGGCGCCGACGGGCCCGGCAGCGAAACTCGCCAGGTGATCGGCACCCATCTGGAGGCTGAGCCGCGGCCGGTGTACTCCCAGGATGTGATCTTCCACGCCGATCTCGAGGCGTATGTGGGGGATCGCAAGGGATCGCTGCTGTACACCACCACCCCCGAGGGCATCGTCATCTTCCAGCCGCTCGACGGGCGCAGGCGGTGGCGCTGCCAGGTGGTCGTGGGCGATGAGAACCTGATCTCCGAGGAAGCGGTCAGCCGGCGGATCCGGGTGGCTCTCGGCACCGATGACGATGTGGAGTTCGCGATCCTCAGCATGCGCATGTGGCAGCCCACTCCGGGATGCGTGACCCGGTTCTCCTCAGGGCGCATCTTCTTGGCCGGCGACGCCGCGCACGTCTCGGTTCCCACCGGGGGCATGGGCAACAACACCGGGTTCGCCGGCATCCGAAACCTGGCGTGGAAGCTGGCTTATGTGGTGCGGGGCCTGGCGCCCGCGTCGATCCTAGAGACCTACGAAACCGAGCATCGGCCCATCGCCGTTGAGCGGATCGCCTTTGGGGTCAGCACCACCGATCACATGACCCGGATGATGCTGGGCCACCGGCGAGGCGACGATGTCTCCGAGCACATCCAGGCCACCCACCAGTACGCCGACTACGACCACCTCCTGCTCGGCTTCGAGATGTCGTCGGAGCTCATCGCGCCGAACCCCGAACCCGCCCCGCACCTCAAGGATCAAGGCGACGGTTTCGTCCCACTGGTCCGGTCGGGCCGCCGCGCCCCCCACGTGTGGGTCGATGCCGATCAGACCGAGTCGGTGCTCGATTGGTTCGGAACCTCATACGTGCTGCTGCTCGGCCCGGAGTGCTCCCGACCCGCATGGGAGGCCGCCGTCGCGGAGATGCCGCCGGAAGGCGTGCCGGTCGCAGTACACCAGCTTCCACACGATGTCCCCCTACGCCCGTACGAAGCCGACGCTGTAACCCTGGTTAGGCCCGACGGGATCATCGCCTGGTGCCAGGAAGGCTCCGGCGGCCCGCCCGACATGTCGGAGTTCTCGGAGTACCTGCCCAACCGTGCAAGCTGATATCGCTCTTGTGCTTTCGACGAGGCGGTAGGTCAAGGTTTTGGGCGGGTGCCCAGTTTTCCCGTCTGGAGTGAACTGCTAGGTTAATTCGCCGTAGGGGCCCCTTGGCACGGAGTCTGATGAGGTTTGGCGACCCCAGAGTCCCGTAGCCAGAGGGTTCTTTCGCGTTGCAATACAGGTAATCGACCCGAGTCGAACATGGCGGGAGGGCTTGAAGTATGACGTTGTCGAGAGCAGCCGCGGGGTTCCTACCCCCCCTTGTGACTAGAGCCGCTCGCCTTTTTCTGCTGGTCATCGTCGTCGTGGGCGCGGTCGGTGTTGGGGTGGTTCCTGTGCCCTCCCAAGCGCAAACCGATCTTGGCAACCGTGTGGGGCGAGTCGTGGCGGAGAACCAACCCGCCGGAACCCTTGTGGGCAGTCCGGTTACCCTGACCGGCCTTGTCGGCGCTGTGACCTACGAGCTCGGCGGTTCCGATGCCGACAGCTTCAGCATCGACAGCGCCAGCGGCCAGCTTCGCACCAACGGGCTGCTGGATTTCGAGGAGCAGCGCAGGTACGAAGTGACCGTAACTGCCACTGACGACAATGGCTCCGCTGAACTCGAGGTGTGGATCAACGTCACCGATTTAGAGGAGCCGGGGGAGATGTCCGCAGGCCCGGCCTCACTTCGGGCCGGGACGATAATTCGGGCCAGGTTGACCGACCCGGACGGCGGGGTGGACCCCAACTGGGTTATCTGGCGTTGGGCTGTCTCAGATGACGGTGTGAACTTTACTCAAGTGGCCGCGGGCTTCTCTGGAGAGGTCCCGGGTAAGGGGTCGGAGGCGGCGGCCTTCACACCGGCCGCCGAGCACGCCGGGAAGTTCCTCAGGGTGCGGGCTGTCTACGCCGACCGCCGCAGCCCAAACAGCGAAAGCCTGGATAAATCGGCAGAATGGATCTCCGGTACCAGGATCGTATCGGGATCAACCCCGCCGGCGCTGACGGTGCAACCTGTGCTGTCGGGACTCACCGTCCCTTGGGACGTCGCCTTCACACCGGACGGCACGATGCTGGTCACCGAGCGAGGCGGACGGTTGTTGAGCCGGTTCCCCGACGGGAGGGTGCAGGAGGTCAGCGCAGACTTCCGCGATATCTACAGCAATATCTATGTCGGGCTGATGGGCCTTGCCGTCGATCCCGATTTTGAGACCAATCGGCGCTTCTACACCTGCCAAGCCCATATTGGTGTCTGGGTTGAGGTGATCGCCTGGACCATGGCCGATGACTACAGCACCGCCACGCGCGTCGCCGACCCGCTGGTCGGTGGTATTGGCTTCTCACAGTTTCCGCGGCACGGCGGCTGTCGAGTGCGCTTCGGCCCCGACGGATACCTGTGGATAACCACAGGCGACGGCGACAGCCACACCGCAGCGCAGAACCTCAACTCGCTCAACGGCAAAGTGCTGCGCGTTGACTCCCAAACCGGGCTGGGCGCGCCCGACAACCCGTTCAACAGCCGCGTCTACACCTACGGGCACCGCAATCCTCAGGGCCTCGCCTTCCGCCCGGGCACCAATCAGGTGTGGACAGTAGAGCATGGTCCCTCCCACGACGACGAGATCAACCTTCTAGCCAGCGGGGGCAACTACGGCTGGGATCCCGCCGGCCCGGGATACGACGAGAACGTCCCGATGACCGACCTCGAGGCATTCCCCGATGCCATCGAGGCCAAATGGCATTCGGGGTTTCCGGCTGTCGCCACCAGCGGCGCCGCGTTCTTGGATGGCTCGGGCTGGGGCGAGTGGAACGGCCGTCTGGCCGTGGCGAAGCTGAAGCAACAGGAACTCAAGGTGTTCGAGTTCACCGCTGACGGCACGCTGCTCAGCGAGATACTAGTGCCGGAACTCGATCAGGTCTACGGCCGGCTGCGCTCCCCCGTGCTCGGACCCGACGGCGCACTGTACGTCACCACATCCAACGGCTCCGGCACCGACCATGTGCTCCAAGTCTACGGCCCTTCGTCGCCGCGATTGAGCGGGCCGTCCACCGTCGAATATCGCGAGGGGGACACGTCGCCGGTGGCAACCTTCACCTCGCACAACCTCGACGGATCCGTGAACTGGACGCTGGATGGCCAAGACGCATCAGCGTTCCGCATTACCGCCAACGGCGAGATGCACTTCCGCACCCCACCCCAGTTCCATGCGTCGACAGACGCCGACGCCGACAACGTTTACCACGCGGCAGTTAAAGCCGACAACGGCACTTCTTCATCCCAAATGGCCGTTGCCGTCTCAGTGGCCCGCACCAAGACGCAAGAACCGGAGGTCAGCATCGCGGCCGGGGGCGGGGTCACTGAGGGCGGCGACGCGACGTTCACTGTGACTGCCGACCCGGCGCCTTCAGCTTCGCTGGATGTGACCGTGGCAATCACGCAGTCGGGCGATTTCGGTGTTTCGCCGGGCTCTCATACGGTCACGGTCCCGACCTCGGGTACCGTTGCGCTCACCGTGTCGACGACCAACGACACCGCCGATGAGTCCGACGGGTCGGTCACTGCAACGGTCGGCGCCGGCAGCGGTTACACGGTGTCGGCCGGCAGCGGGTCCGCGTCTGTAGCGGTGGCCGATGATGACGATCCGCCGTGTGACACCGCGGATGCCATCGTGCGGGCACGCGCTGCGTTCGCGTGGCACACCGACAACAACGGCGGCAGCGAGACTCTGTTCTGGCAGATCCTCGCTTACCTCGGTGCCGACTCGATGCCTGCACCTCCTGGTGGCATCATCCCGGCCTCGACAACCCCCGAAGCGGTGAGGACGTTCAGCGACGGCAGGACATGGCCCGGCTGGGTGTCCATCAACGCCGCTATGACATGCCACACCCCGACGACACCGCCCAAGACACCCGAGATCAGCATCGCCTCGGGCGCCGATATCGACGAGGGCGGTGTTGCGGTGTTCACGGTGGCTGCTGTTCCGGCGCCCGCAGCGGCCTTGGACGTGGCCGTGGCGATCACCCAGACCGGCGATTTCGGCGTGTCGCCGGGCTCGCACACCGTCACGATCCCTGTGTCTGGCACCGTGACGCTTACCGTGGCCACCACCGACGACTCCGCGGACGAGGCGGACGGGTCGGTCACCGCGACGGTCGGCGCCGGGGTCGGTTACACGGTCTCGGCCAGCAGCGGTTCGGCGTCTGTGGCGGTCTCAGACGATGACGACCCGGTGCCGGTTTGTGTGCCGTCTTTGCCGTCGGATGCGGTGACGGTGTCCGAGGTGACCGGCTGGCGTAATGAGTACTCCCATGCCGAGCACCAGCAGCGCTGGGATCGGGTGTTGGCCGTTTTGGGGGTGGACACCGGCGAGACCGCGATGACAGTCGCCGACGCTCAGACGATCAAGTCGCGGTTCGACAACTCCCGCTGGGACCGCACCGTGCGCACCCTCCAAGCCCTCGGCAAATGCGACGACCCGCCGCCCGCGCCCCCGCCGCCCGATCCCGAGGTGAGCATCTCTGCGGGCGCGAGTATCACAGAGGGCGGCGACGCGATCTTCACGGTCACCGCCGACCCCGCGCCCGCAACACCGCTGACGGTCACCGTGTCGGTCTCCCAGACCGGCGATTTCGGTGTTTCTCGCGGTTCGCAACCGGTCACGGTACCGACGTCGGGCAGTGTCACGCTGACGGTGGCCACCACCGGCGACAGCGCTGACGAGGCCGACGGGTCGGTCACCACCACCATCAACACCGGCACCGGCTACACGGTGTCCGCGACCGCCGGCACAGCCTCTGTCGCGGTCTCAGACGACGACGACCCGGCACCGCCGCCGCCCGATCCCGAGGTGAGCATCGCCGCGGGCGCCGGGATAACCGAGGGCGGCGACGCGGTGTTCACCGTCACCGCCGGCCCCGCGCCAGCGACACCGCTGACGGTCACCGTGTCGGTCTCCCAGACCGGCGACTACGGTGCCGCCACCGGTTCGCGCACCGTCACCATCCCTACGACAGGCAGCACCACCCTCACCATCGCCACCACGGGCGACACCACAGACGAGGCGGACGGGTCGGTCACCGCGACGGTCGGCGCCGGCACCGGCTACACCGTCTCCGCGACCGCGGGATCGGCGTCTGTGGCGGTGGCCGACGACGACGATCCGCCCCCGCCGCCTTCGGTGAACGCGACCCCGTCGTTGTCGGTCAGCGACGCGTCGGGCGCCGAGGGCGGGACCCTGACGTTCACCGTGACGCTCAGCCCCTCCAGCAGCCGCTACGCGTGGGTGCACTACTACGCGCGGCCCGCATTCGGGGCCGCGGCGACAGCGACCTTCGCGGACTTCGCCCAAACATACGGAATGCTCACCTTCGAACCCGGCGACACAACCAAAACCATCACCGTGGCACTAGTCGACGACAACACACCAGAGGGAGACGAGACATTCAAACTCGTCCTGTACACCCCAGCCCAAGCAAAAATCACCGACGGCGAAGCAACCGGCACCATCACCGACAACGACTAACACACCGCATATCAAAGCAACCCACGAGGCCCGCTGACATGGCTGAGGTTCACCCGGTCACCTGGTTACCCCCTAATCGAGGTGACCGGCCAAAGGGGAAATACTCAGTCCAGCCAGCTCTACAGACCCGTCCCCAGATTCTCGCCTACAACCGCGCCAGACCGGAAAGGGGTTATTTCGACCGGCATCCTCCTGAGTGGCCTGCGTTGAGCACGCAGTGCGTTCTCGCCCGAGGCATCCATTTCCGGCATTTCTCCAAATTCAGGTGGGAGGGCTGCGCGTCACCGAGATCTTGGAGCCCGCTCTCGCTGGCGACTACCTCGGCTGGGACCAACTCGGTCAGCCGGTATGCGCCGTGGCGGGGCTGGTCGAGATAGCCGGCGTCCTTCAGCCTGCCGAGCGTCTCGTTCGCGTAGCCGCTGCTGATGCGGGTTCCAGACGCGACTCCAGCCGGTGTGGCCGCGCCTCCTGCGGCGGCCACTGCGGCCAGAATCGAACGCTCGCTGCTTGAGAGGTCGTGCCAAGCGGGGATGCTCACCTTCTTTCTCACCACTTCGCCTGCCGCGTCTATCGCGGTGTCCACCGAACGGACGCCGATGGGGTTCTCCGGTGCTCCTGCGAGCTTCCAGGCCAGATCGCCTATTACCTGCAACCGGTAAGGAGAGCTGCCCACGGCTTGGGAGGCCAGCCTGAGTGCCTCACCGGAGATCTCACCCCCCGCCTCTCTGATGGGCCTGGCCAGCCCGACCATGGCATCGCCTGTCTCCAGAGGGGGCATCTCGAAATGCTCGCACCGGTGGAAGAAGGTCATCTTCCGGTCCCTCAGCAGGGTTGTCTTCATCTCCAGCAGCCCCGCCCCCAAAAAAGCCAGCGGCATGCCGGCGCGCTTGGTGATGTGTTGGAGATCGTTGGAAAGCCGGCGGCCCTCCACCCTGTCGATACCGTGCAACTCATCGACCGTGAGCAGCACCGAGGTTCCGCACTTGCCTGCCGCCCGCGACAGGTAGGAGAGGTGCTCCCTCAACCCCATGTTAGCCATGCGGTCTCGGTACTCCCTCGTGGCGACTGTCCCCTCCACCAAGCCCAGTCTGAGCCCGACGCCCTTCTCCACCGACCGGGTTCTCCCAACCCCCGCCGCATCGAGGGCATCGTAGGTGTCGTCCGCATAACAGACCGCATTCACGATCCGGTCGACAAGACCGGGGGTTCCCGCGTCCAAGGAGAGCACCACCCACCCGTCCGCGGCGGCCCTGTCCTCTATCTCGTTGAGCAAAACGGTCTTGCCCGACCCGCGCACTCCCATCAAGACGCTGGTATAGCGGGCATCAGCAGGCCCCGTTGCCAGCCCGTTGCCGAGATCAGCCAACAGATCGTCCCTACCCACAAGAGACCACGGCGTTCTCCCGAAATGGGGGGAGAACGGGCTCGTGGCGGGCGTGCCCAGCGACGATTCCCCGTTCATGCCGACACTTTAGCGCACTAAATCTGAGTATCGCGCATAAAACCTAGGATTTACACAATAAACCTTAGGAACGAGCATAATATGTGTGGAGTTTCCCCTGTTGTCTGGACACTTGGTTCATTCGCCGGTTGCAGCTCGCAAGCGAGACTGGATCCGGCACAGCGGCCAGGTTCAGATGGAGCGGCCCGCGTCGTTCCAGTGGTGGGAGCGGAGCGCTTTCTTGTCGATCTTGCCGATGGGCGTGCGGGGCAGCTCGTCGACGAGGTCTACTGTCTTGGGGGACATGACCGACCCGATCGCCTGCTTTGAGCGGGCGATGATGTGGGCTTCGGTGAGGTCGGTGCCGGGGTGGAGGCGGACTATGGCCTTCACTTCTTCGCCCCAGCGGTCGCTGGGCACTCCGATGACCGCGGCTTCGGCGATGCCGTCGATGTTGAGGAGGGCCTGTTCGACTTCGCCGGAGTAGACGTTGAATCCGCCGGTGATGATCATGTCTTTTTTGCGGTCGATCACATAGATTCGGCCGCTTTCGTCCACCACGCCGATGTCGCCGGTGAGGTGCCAGCCGTTGCGCCTGACCTTCGCCGTTTCCTCTGGATTCCGGTAGTAACCCTCCGACACCATCGGTCCTTTGACCGCGATCTCGCCGCGGGTTCCGTCTGGGACCGGGTTGGCGTCTTCGTCGACGATGGCGACGGTCGACAGGACCGTCTCCCGGCCCACCGAGCGCAGGGCGTCGTCGTCGAGGAGCTCGCCGTGGATGTCGCCGTCGACGAAATGGTCGGCGGTCTCTCGCTGCGCGATATAGATAGGGCTCTCGGTCTGCCCGAACCCGCCCACCATGACCGGGCCGAACACGTCGAATGCCTGGCGCAGGCGGGGGATCGACATCGGTGCCGATCCGTAAGCGAAGCGGCGCAAGGAGCTGAAGTCGGTGGTCGGCGTGGCCGGGTGGTCGAGCAGGCTGTAGATGGCGGTCGGCGGGAGGAACAGGTCGGTGACGCGCTCGCGTTGGATAGCTTCGAGGATGGAGGCCGGGTGGGGGGCGCCCAAGATCACCAGCCGGACGCCGATGCCGAGCGAGATGAGCGCGGCGCGCCCGCCCACGTGGGTCATCGGCGCGGCGCACAGCATCACACGGGGCTCGCCGTCCCAGCGCCGGCGCCCGGCCCACGCCAAGGCAACGAAGTTCCGGTGGCTGAGCATCACCCCCTTCGGGGTCCCGGTGGTGCCGCCGGTTTGGGGCAGCGCAAGGGTGTCACGCCCGTTGCGCTCCACGAGCGGCGCGGCCGGAGACACGTCGCCGAGCCAGGTTTCGAGCGAGTTGGTGGGGAAGTCGTCTATGGGGACGAGGGTCGCATCGCCGATCGCTTCCACCCATCCGATGTTGCCGGGCGGGATGTCGGCGCGGTCTATGGGGACGAGGGTCGCATCGCCGATCGCTTCGGCTGCGCTGGCCGCCGCGTTGGCGAAGGCCGGCTGGTGGAACAGCACACGGCACCCGAAGTGCGACAGGATCTCGATGTTGGCGGCCGGCGAGTGGCGCGGGTTGATGGGAACCCAGACCCCCCCGGCCCGCACGATGCCGAGGGCAGCGGCGAACGCGGTGATGCTGTTGGCGCTGTAGACCCCGCCGAGGTCGCCTGGGGCGAATCCGCCGCGCCGCAGCGCATTGGCCACCCGGGCGGATAGAGCGTCGAGCTCGGCATAGGTGAGCTGTTGGTCTCCATGGACCGCGCAGATCTGATCAGCGTGGGTGCGGAAGGCGTCGTTCAGGTAGGGAAGGAACGACCGGTCGAAGTCGGGGATATCGCTATCCATGGGCGTCACAGGGCGGTGGTCGCCCGCCTCAGCCGGAGGCGGCAGGGCAGGTGAGCACCGGCATCTCGGTGATCGCGTTGAACCAGGCGCTGTACATCGGCGTTGGCGCTTCGGCCAGCGCGATGTCGGGCAGGCGGGTGTAGAGCTCGTTGAGGATGCAGCGGAGTTGGAGCCGCGCCAGGCTGGCGCCCAGGCAGAAGTGGGCGCCCGTGCCGAAGGCGAGGTGCTTGTCGGCGTTCGGGCGCAGGATGTCGAACCGCTCCGGGTCTTCGAACACGTCTTCGTCGCGGTTGGCGGATATGTAGGACATGTAGACCTTGTCACCCTTGGCGATGTCGGCGCCGCGGAGGGTCACGTCTTCGGTGGCCGTGCGGCAGAACTGCATGACCGGAGGCGAGAACCGGAGCACCTCTTCGATGGCGTTCGGGAGCCGGCCCTCGAGGTCTTCGAGCAGCAGCGCCTTCTGGTCCGGGTGCTCGTCCATGAGCCTAACGAAGTGGGCGGTGGTGTTGCGGGTGGTCTCGTGGCCCGCAATCGACAGGGTCTGGAAGAACTGGGTTATCTCCCCCTCGGCGAGCTTGCGGCCGTCCACCTCCCCGTGGACGTACTTCGAGACCAGCGTGTCGTCTGGAGCGTCTTTGCGGGTCTTGACGATGTCGTCGAGCAAAAGGAACAGGTTGATCTGATCCTCGACGAAGTTCTCGTTGAACTCGAAGCTGGCGGTGGCGTTGCCCAACTCGAGGTACTCATTGCGTCGGTCTTGGGGCACGCCCATCAACTCGCATAGCAGGATCATGGGCAGCTCTGCGGCCACCTCGAACACGAATTCCGCCCGGTCGCGCTCGGCCAGCTCGCCGACCACCTTCGCGGCCTCCTCGCGGATGTGGGGCTCCATCGCCGCCACCGACCGGGGGGTGAACCCCGGCTGGACCAGTCGCCGGAACTGGGTGTGCAGGGGCGGGTCCATGCCCATCAGGCCCGCTCGCTGGGCGGCAAGGGCCATCGGGCTCTGCTTGACGTCGATCCACAAGATGGCGTTCTCCCAACACGAGAAGCGCTCGGTGTCCTTGGACACCGCCGCAACATCGTCGTACTTGCTCAGCACCCAGAAGCCGCAGGGCTTGTAGTCCTCCACGTCTCGCAGGACGGCACCGTCCACCGGGGGCGGGTTCCAGAAAACCGGCGCCTCCCGACGAAGCACCGCGAGGTACTCGAAGGGCACGCCTCCTGCCTTCACCATGTCGCCGCTGCTGGCGAGGTTGATGTCACCGGGCTTGAGGGTCATTGGCTTCTCCTATCTGGCTTCTTGTTCTTCTGTCGCTGCTGTCAGGAATGCGGCGACGGTTCTGTTGAGGTCGTAGTCGGCGGTGTCGATTTTGGCGAGGCGGTCGTAGGCCTCGGCCATGTCGTCGGCTCGCTGCTGGGCGTAGGCGCGGGCGTGGTAGTGGGTGGGGATCAAGAAATGGCCCTCCGCTATTGCGTCGAAGGCCCGCTGGGCGACGGTTTCGGCGCTCATGCCCATCTGCTCCATGAACACCCCTGCGCCCGGGTCGCTGTCGGCGTTGCCGCCGTATTGCTGGGGGCGCTGGCGGGAGGCGTTCCACAGCTTGCTCACGGTGAGGCCGGGGCAGACCACACTGATCCCAACGTGGTCGGGCAGCTCGGCTCGCAGCACGTCGCACATGCCCAGCACCGCGTGCTTGGATGCGGTGTAGGCGCCGGAGTTGGCGTGGGGAACGCCCACGGAGTGCTCCGAGCCGGTGGCCATGAGCCAGCCCTGTTGTTGGCCGTCGGCCATGAGCCGGCCGAAGCTCTGGAGCGTGTTGATGGTGCCCAGCACGTTGACCCTGACCACCCACTCGGTGTCGCTTGAAGCGGTGTGAAGCAGCGGCGCCATCGCCGACATCACCCCGGCATTGGCGCAGACCAGAGCGGGGACGCCGTGTTCGGCGGCGACGGCCTGGGCCAACTCTTCCACGGCCGCCGCGTCGGTCACGTCGCACTGGCGGGCCGCCGCGGCACCGCTCTGGGCGGCGATGCTCTCGGCCACGGTCTGGGCGTCTTCGAGGTCTACATCTGAGACCGTGATGTGGCCGGCGCCGCGGTTTGCGGCTTCCAGGGCCAGCGCCGCTCCGATGCCGCTGCCGCCGCCGGTGACCACCACCGGCCTTCCCTTGATTTTCGCTCCCAAAGCCCTCTCCTGTTCTGCTTGTGTCAATTGGGTCGAGCGGCCCGGGCTTCGATCTGATCCAGTACCGGCAGCAGGTACCGCACGAATGCCTCGGGGTTCTCCTGCATCGGGAAGTGCCCCACGTCGGCCATCTCGGTGTGGGTGGATCCGGCGATGGCCAGATGCGCCTCCCGGCCCGCCTCGACGGTTCCGGTGTAGTCGTACTCGCCGTTCATGATGTGTACCGCGGTGGCGCTGGTGTCGATATCGCCGGCCCGGTCGCGGATGTCGTAGTCCTCCATGTAGTAGAAGAGGTCGCCCAAGAACGCGGGCGGCCAGCCGGAGGAGTACACCTGCGACACCTCCTTCACATAGGGCAGGGGCGAAGTGGGCGAGCACAGGCCCTCCATCATCCGGGCCTTGGAGTGGTTGCTCACCTGCGGGTGCCAGAAGCCGAAGAATTCGTCCCGGCTGCCGCCGATGTGCAGCGCCCCCTCGAGGGCGATGACCGCTTGGAACTCGCCGGGATGGCGAAGCGCCAAATCCAAGGCCAACAACCCGCCCACAGAGCAGCCCATGAACACCGGCCGCTCCAGACCCAGCGCCTTGGCCAGGGCCAGGGGCACCTGTCGCAAGAACTCCCCGCGCAACTCGTAGCGTTGCTCCCACCAGGGCTTTTGCACCGGCGGCACCGATTTGCCGTGGAAGGGCAGGTCGTAGGCCACCAGGCGGAAGCGGTCGGTGATCTCGGCCACCTCAAACAGGTGCCGGTACTGGATGCTGTCGGCCCCGGCGGTGTGCTGGCAGAGCAGGGAGATGCCCGACCCCGCCTCCTCGTAGTAGACGCGGTGGTCGATCCCGTCGATCTCAAGGTGGATGTAGCGGCCCACGGGGCTGTCGTGGCGGGGCACGGGGCCGCTCTCGTTGACCTCTGTCGGCCGGTCGGTGCCGGGCGCCCGCAACAGCTCGCTGGCCCGCTCCACCGCAGGCAGGTACTGCCACAGCAGCAGCGGATTGGTTTGGCCCCGCTGAAAGCCCATCTCGCCGAGGGCCAGCAGCACCGAGATCTGGGCGAACCGGGGCGGCACGGCCTCCATCAGCGGCGCCCACAGCTCCGCCGGTCCCGTGATGGTGATCACCCCGTCGCCCTCGACAGGCACACCAGCGCTGATCTCGCCGGCGACCACGGAAAAGCCGGTCCACGACTCGCCGATGCCCAAACGCAGCCCGCCTGTCCAGTGGCGGACCGCCAAGCGCATCTCGCCGTCTGCGGCACAAGCCGCCGCGAATTCAACCGGGTCAGGGGCGGTGACGGTCATCGTCAAATTCAACGGGGTCGGGAGCGGTAACAGTCATAGTTTTGTGAATTAGGAGTTTTCCAGGGCTTTGTCAAGCGATGGCCCTGTCACACAATGTCCAGGGTGGACAAGAACGCGGTGGCCACCGCCATGTCGCCCTCCACCTCGCATGCGGTGTGCCACGCAGAGCGACCCGTGCCCCACGACACGAAGTCTACTGCCGTCGAGGCCGCCACCACCTCTGCGCCCCCGCCGGATTCCACAAACAGCCCGCCCGCTGCATCAGGGCGGCGCACCGTCCACTCGCTCTCGCCGGGACCGGTCAGGCGAATGGTGACGGGCGCCAGCAGGGAGTCGTCCAGCTCGGGGCCCTGCATCTGGGGCAGCCCCCACATCATCCACTGCACCACCGGCAGCATCTCCTCGTGGGTCGGCGCCGGCAATTCCCGCTGGATAGGGCCGGCCGGAGTGGTGATGTCGTGGTAGAGGTGACAGAAGCAGTCGAAGGCCAGCCCGTTGGCTGCGGCGTGCATCGGGTAGGTGCCCAGCCCGGGTATCTCGATCTCGGTGGAGGCGAGCGGCTCCTCTTGAAGCCCCGGCAGTCGCTCCAGCCGCTCGGCGCCGAACTGCTCGAACTCTTCCATCACCTCGGCGACCGTCCAGCTTCGGCGGATGTCCACATGCACATCGTGCTCCCGCTCCCGATTGGCGGGCAGCGGCTGCCTGTCCTCGGGCACCGGCAGCGGGTCGATCACGCTGCGGGCACCCGCTCCGATGTGGGCAATCACATCCCGCACCCGCCAGCCCGGACAGGCCGAAGGAGCTATCCACTCGGCATCCGAGAAGGTTCGGGCCACCTCGACGATCCTGCTGTGAAAAGCTCCTAGCGCGGCAACACCCTCAACGGTCACCGGCCCATGCTTGACCGCGAATCACCCCCTGTCAAGAGGATGGGCGGCGAGGTTCATGGTGGCTGCTTGTTGTGGAGGGGCTTGGTTGTTAGCGTCGGGCGGTGATGGGCGAGCCTGATTTCGACAGCTTTCCGGTAGTTGTCCACGGCCACCAGTTCGAGGACTTTCCCGAGGGGCGGGAGTTCGCCCACCACTGGGGCCGCACGATCACCGCCGGCGACAACGCCCTGTTCTCCACGGCTACGTGCAACTGGAATCCGATGCATTTGAACTCCGAGTTCGCCAAGGCGCACAGCCATCCCGATGTGGTGGTCAACCCGATGCTGGTGCTGTGTACGGTGGTGGGCTTGTCGGTGGAAGACCTGAGCGAGATCGGCGGCCCCTTTCTGGGAATGGAGAACGTGAGATTCCACCGCCCGGTGCATCCGGGCGACACGCTCACGGCCTCCTCCAAGGTGGTCGAGGCCCGCGAGTCGAAGACCCGACCCCACACCGGGATCGTCACCTGGCACACCGAGGGCCACAACCAACACGGCGAGCTGGTGGTTGACTACCAGCGCACCAACCTGGTGGCCAAAAAGCGCCCTCCAAAGGGCGACTGAAGATGCCCCGCGCCCTGGTGGACCCGCGTCCCCCGATCCCGGCGCCCTACCGCACCGACGAGCGGACAGCGATCCAGGAGATGGCCCGCGACTTCGCCATGAGCCGGGTGCTGCCCATCGCCAACCGCCTCGACCCCGAGCACGGTCTCATCCCCGACGAGCTGCGCGCCGAGATGGGCGAACTGGGGTTCTTCGGGGTCATGGTGCCGGAGCCCTACGGGGGCCTCGGCCTCGGCGTGTTCGAGTATGCCCTGATCACCGAGGAGCTTTCCCGAGCCTGGATGAGCGTGGCCAGCATCATCGCCCGCGCCGGGATCGCCCTCTCGCTCGACCCAGCCCAGCGGGAGCAGTACCTCCCGCTGGCCGCCAAGGGCGAATGGCTGGGCTGTTTCGCCATGTCGGAGCCCGGTGCCGGCTCCGACATCGCCTCGATCCGCACCCGGGCCGACAAAACCGAGGGCGGTTGGCTGCTCAACGGCCAGAAGATGTGGTGTACCTTCGCCGACCAGGCCGACTGCATCCTGGTGGTGGCCCGCAACAAGCCCTACGACCCCGACAACCGCCACTCCGGGATCCGCCAGTTCGCTGTCCACAAGGTGCCGGGAGCATTCCCCGAAGGGGTGTCGGGCAGCCCCATCAGGAAGATCGGCTACCACGGCTGGCGCACCTTCGAGCTGTCGTTCGACGACTGCTTTGTGCCCGACGACTGCCTCATCGGCTATCAGAAGGCCGAAACGGCCGACGACATCGGCTTCAGGCAGACCGCAGCGGCCATGACCACGCCCCGCATCCACACTGCGGCCCGGTCGATCGGCCTGGCCCGGGGCGCGCTGGAGGACTCGATTGCTTATGCCCAGCAGAGAGAGCAGTTCGGCCGACCCATCGGCGACTTCCAGGTGACCCGCTTCAAGATCGCCAAAATGGCCTCGGAGGTCGAGGCCTGCCGGGCACTGATGTACCAGATTGCCGCCAATGCCGACGCGGGAGAGAAGTCCGACATGGGCGGGGCGATGGTGAAGTATCTGGCCGCCGAGATGTCGGAGAAGGTCACCTCAGAGGCGCTCCAGATCCACGGCGGCGCGGGCTACACCACCGATTTCCCCATCGAGCGCTACTGGCGCGACGCCCGGCTCACCAAGATCTTCGAGGGAACCAGCGAGATCATGCAGCGCATCATCTCCGACCACCTGCTGCCCCCCTCGCCGCTGCGCTAGAACAAGACGATGAGCGATCTGTTTGCCCTGACCGGCTCCAACAACTACTTCGAGGACTTCGCGGTGGGCCAGCGGATGCGCCACGCCCGCTCGGCCACCATCGACGAGGTGGAGAACAACTACATCTCCAAGCAGGTGATGAACACCGCGCAGACGCATTGGAACGAAGAGATATTGGCTGGCTCCCCCCTGGGCGACGGCCGACTCGTGTTCGGGCTCATCACCGGGTCGATGACGGTGGGGCTCGCCAGCCAGGACACCGCCGAGAACGCCTTGGGCGAGCTCGGGCTCGACGCGGTGCGGTTCTCCAAACCGGTACACCACGGCGACACCATCACCGCCTACACCGAGGTGTTGGATACCGCCGATGCCCCCGACCGCGACGACGCCGGTATCGTGCGGTTCAAGCACTGGGGGTGCAACCAGCACGGCGAGGTGGTGTGCGAGTTGGAGCGCCTTGTGCTCATCAAGCGCCGCAGCCACTGGGGGGCGGCCATTCCCGAAACCGAAACCGAGACCAGGGAGGTCCAATGAGCAGTTATGAACGCCAGATGCCGGTGCGGGTGCGGCGCTCGGAGCTGTCCACTCCGGGGCACTCCGAGAAGATGATCGCCAAGGCGGCGCAGAGCGATGCGGACATGGTGTTCTTGGATCTCGAGGACGCGGTGGCCCCGTCGGCCAAGGTGGACGCCCGCCAGAACATCATCGCCGGGCTCAACGAGCTGGACTGGGGCGCCAAGATCCGCTCCTACCGCATTAACGGCGTCGACACCGAGTGGTGCCACGACGACATCGCCGAGGTGGTCACCGGCGCCGGAGCCAACATCGACGTGATCATGGTGCCCAAGATCAAGGGCCCCCGCGAGGTGTGGTTTGTGGACGACATGTTGACCCAGCTCGAGCTCAAGCTGGGCCTCGAGGTGGGTCGGATCGGCATCGAGTGCCTGGTGGAGGAGGTGGAGGCGATTCAGACGGTGGACGAGATCGCCCGGTGCAGCCCTCGCCTGGAGGCTCTCACGCTGGGGGTGGGCGATTTGTCGGCCAGCCAGGGAATGCGCCTGGGCCACATCGGGGTGACCGACAGCGACGCCGCCTTGCGCTATCCGGGCGATGTGTGGCACTACGCCCGCAACCGCATGGTCGTGGCCTGCCGGGCCGCGGGCATCGACGCCATCGACGGGCCGTACGCCAACTTCGCCAACCCGGATGGCTATGAGAAAAGCGCAGCCACGTTCTCGATGCTCGGCGGCGTGGGCAAGTGGTGCATCCACCCCAGCCAGATCGAGGTGGCCAACCGTGTGTTCGCCCCAACCCCCGAGGAGATCGCCGAGGCCCAAGGGGTGATCGACGCCGTCGCCCAAGCCGAGGCTCAGGGACTAGGCGCGGCCAACTACAAGGGCCTGATGATCGACGCCGCCACCACCCGCCTCTTCGAAGTCACCCTCAACCGAGCCCGCCAATGCGGCCTCATCTGACTCGTTCAAGGGGGTGCTCGACCACTAGCCGCGAAACCGCTCCTGCTTCCTGCCGGAAAGGCCACACCGCCGACACAGACCAAACCACAACCGACCCTGCTAACCCCCACCACGCGGGTAATCAGGTATGAATTCCCCTTGCTTCACCAACGCTTCATCGCGGGGGCTGGTGGGGTTTGGGTTTGACTTGTCCCCTCCGCGAATATTGGTCTCAGGGGATGTTGTTTCGTCACTCTTGGCCTGTTGGGTATGCTTCTTTCTGTGGAGCTCACCACGATGATTGAGACGAGGGCTGGTGTCCGCTGCGGCAAGCCCTGCTTCATTGGCACGCGGATAGCGGTCTACGATGTGCTGGACTATCTGGCAGCGGGGATGACGCCGTTGGAGATAGCTGGTGATTTCCCCGAGTTGAGCGAGCAGCATGTCCTAGCTGCTGTTGAGTTTGCTGCGCTGCGCGAGCGGCGTCTGGCGACTCCTGCGTGAGGCTGCTGCTCGACCAGAACCTGTCGCGTCGCCTTGTGGGAATGCTGGTGGCCGAGTATCCCGGTAGCTGCCACGTTGTCGAAGTCGGGCTCGATACCGCAACGGACCGCACCATCTGGGAGCACGCGCGTGATCATGGCTTTGCCATCGTTTCGAAGGACTCTGATTTCCGCCAGCTCGCATTCCTGTTGGGTCCGCCCCCCAAGGTCATCTGGTTGAGGATCGGCAACGCCACAACGCTCAAGATATTCAGTGTTCTCCAGCAGCATCGGGACATAATCGCTGAATTCGGTGCGAGCGAACAGGAAGCCCTACTGGTTCTGCCATCTGAGCTCTAGGGTCGGGGAGAGCTGATGGGCTGCTGCCGGCCCAGGGTTGGGTGTGGGAGGATTGGGCGGAGATGAGACTCGGCGCAGCGCTTCCGGTTTTTGGCCGCTCCGGTGGCCCGCTGGAGCCCGACAGCCTTGCCGATGCGGCGGGGGCCATGGAGCGGCTGGGCTATTCGTCGGTGTGGGCTTTTGACGCTGTCGGGCGGGGCTTCATGCTGCCCGATCCGCTGATGGCGCTCACCGTGTCGGCTGGGGCCACTCGAGCAGTCGAGTTGGGAACCGGGATTATGCAGCTCCCGATTCGCAATGTCGCCGAGATGGCTCACCGGCTGTTCACCCTCGAGCTGGTGGCCCCAGGCCGTGTGCGGTTCGGAGTCGGACCGGGTTCGACCCGGGCGGATTTCGAGGTGCTCGGCCGCGAGTTCGACACCCGTTTCGCCCAGTTCGAGCAGCAGTGGCAGGAACTGCGGATGTTCGTGCGGGAAGGTCGGGCACAAGGGCGCGACCTCTGTGCTTGGCCTCAAGTGATCAATCGGCCAGAGCTGCTGTTGGCCGGCTGGCGAGGGCCGTGGATCGAGCGGGCCGCAGCGGAGGCGACAGGCTGGATCGCCTCCGCCGCCTATGCCGACGACGAGGAGCTCGCCGATGGCTTGGCCCGCTTCCGAAAGGCTGGCGGGCGACGCGCTATCATCACAAACGTACGGATCAGCGCCGATGTTGGACCGACCGTCGAGCGGCTCCACCGGCTGGCCGCCATGGGATTCGACGATGCAGTGGTCTTCGACAAGACAGCCAGCGAGGGCCGCTTGGCGGCAGTGCAGGACGCGATGCGACCACCGGCCAGGCCATCGTCATCGACGGCGGCCTCATTTCCGCATGCAATTTGACCGGAGTGCCACCGGCCTGACCGGCCCCGGGTCTGTCGGGCCTGCGATCTTGGGAATGAAGCCCTAGCCAATCAACCGGCTTCGATTCCCGCACAGGGGGCCAGAGAAATAGCCCGGTCGGGCTTTCCCGCGATCAGAGCGCTGCCGGACCGGCTGGGGCGAGCACAGCTAGACGGATATGTCGAGCGCCTTGTGGAGCATGATATCGACACTGTGCGGGTGTGACTTCAGCGGTAGAACTGGATATGGAACACCGCGTCTTGTGCTGGCTCGATGTGGTGGTGGATGTCGGGGGGTATGGCGGTGCGCTGTCCTGCTGTTACGTTTACGTTGCGCGACGCCTCTTCGGTGAACTGCACCGAGCCTTCCTCCACTACCAACTCGGCCCACACCGAGGTGAGGTGGGAACGACCGAGCGCGGGCGGCATGGATTCTGCTGTGAAACTAGGGGTGCGCCGGGCCGGAACCGCTGCTGGCGGCACTTCGAATCGCTCCGTCGTCACGACAGACATCGCCTCCCGTGTAGGGACAAAGCAACAGGATAGATCAGTGGGAAGTTCCATACCGGAGCACGCTGCCCGCCCTCTTGGCAGGCGGCGGTTCGCGGTGTGTGGTTTCCGGGGTCGTCTAGGGTGGGGGCGAGTCAAGGGGTAGGGGGCTTTGGGCAGGCGCAGGTGGACGGCGGTCGATATGCCTGGGCAGGGGGGCAAGGTGGCGGTTGTGACCGGCGCGAGCTCGGGTCTGGGCTTCGAGACGGCGTTGCAGCTTGCCCGGCGGGGTGCGCTGGTGGTGGTGGCCTGTCGCGACCTTCGGCGCGGCGCCGCCGCCGCCGAGGCCATCGGCGCTGAGAGCGGTCGTGGCGATGTGGAGGTCGCCGGGCTGGACCTGGGCGACTTGGACTCGGTGCGCCAATTCTCGGAATGGTGCTGTGGCCGCTTTGAGCGGCTAGACCTGCTCGTTAACAACGCGGGCGTCATGGTGCCCCCGGCGTCGAGCACTGCGGATGGCTTCGAGCTTCAGTTCGGCACCAACCACCTCGGGCACTTCGCGCTCACAGCCCGGCTGATGGGCCTGCTGCGAGCCACTGCCGACAGCCGGGTGGTCACCGTGTCCAGCCACGCCCACCGCATGGGCGAGGTCTGCTTCGACGACCTCCACTGGGAATCGCGCCCCTACCGGGCTGCGGCGGCCTACGCCCAGAGCAAGCTGGCGAACCTGTTGTTCTGCTTCGAGCTGCAACGGCGCATCGATGACGCCGGCATCGAGATGCTGTCGGTGGCATCGCATCCCGGCTTCACCCGCACCGGCATCCTGCGCCACAGCCGAGTCCTCAAGATCTGGAACCCGCTGTTCGCCATGCCAGTCTCGCAGGGAGCGCTGACCACCCTGTTCGCGGCCACTTCCCCCGACGCCGAGCCCGGCGGCTACTACGGCCCCAACCGCTGGGGACAACTGCGCGGCCACCCGACCCGAGTGAAGCCCTCGGCAGCCGCGAAGAACCGGGAAACGGCCACACGGCTCTGGCAGGTGTCCGAAGAACTCGTCGGCCTGCAATGCCTCCCCCAATGACAAGCCCGCCCCGTCGTCCAAGCCGAGGCCCAGGGCTGGGGCGCGGCCAACTACAAGGGCATGATGATCGTCGCCACCACCCGCCTCTTCGAAGTCACCCTCAACCGAGCCCGCCAATGCGGCCTCATCTGTTTTATTCGACTAGGCGCTCCGTCAGTAGAGCTTTTCTCGGTTGGCCTTTTGTTCGTCGCGGTCGATGGCCTCGGCGTCGGCTCCGGCGATCTGCTCGGCCAGCACTTGGCCATAGGTGGGATAGCTGGAGCGGTCGATCTGGACCTCGGGGTCCCATAGCCGGGAGCGGAGCAGCGCTCGTCCGCAGTGCAAGAACGCGTCCTTGACGGTTATTTTGAGCCCTGATTTCGGCGCTCGGCTGCTTACCGAGAGCGGGGCCAAGTCCTGCTCGTCGGTGACGATCTCCGCTGAGCCGCATACCCGCAGCGTCTCGTTCATGCCGGGTACGAGGAACAGCAGCCCCACAACAGGGTGGTTCAAGATGTTCTGCATGGTGTCTACTTGGTTGTTGCCGGGCCGGTCGGGCAACAACAGGGTGTGCCTGTCGACGACCTTCACGAACCCGGGCGGGTCGCCCCGGGGCGAGGCGTCGGCTCGGCCGTCTGCGCCGGTGGAGCTGATGACACAAAACGGCGACATCTCGATGAACCTGCGGCAGTGGGCGTCCAAATGGTCGAGCACCTTCTGCGAGGCCCGCGGCAGCGGCTCTGAGTAGACATCCCGCAGTTGCGAATAATCCGACACTCCTGGTTGGGATTCGATGGCAGTCATAAAGCTGAGTCCCCTGCTGGATATACCGCCCAATATACACCGCTGCCGATTGGGGCGGGTCTCAAGGGAAGTCGCTTACCGTGACGTGGACGACGCCGAGGCCATCAAGCTCAGCAATCAGTGCAACGACTACCGGCGGCACCTCACCGACCATCAGCGGGTGATGCGCCTACAACGGGCCAGGCCCAAGGAAACCTCCAAGGGCATGGCCCAGATGCTGGGGATCAGCGAGAAGGCCGTTCACAAGGTGCTGATCGAAGAAGGGATTTGGACCCCCCGCTGCCAAGGACGAGCCGCCGAGAACCGAGTTCGGGCGAAAGCAGGGCAACAAGTGGATGGCCTCGATCAGCGGCGAGGTGGCCGACCCCTTCGAGCCTGTCGCCAAATCGCTCGGCATCTTGAAGCTGCACGAAGCCGCGGCCCACGTTCTCGCCCAAGCCGCTGACGCGCTGGCCGGCGGCAAAAAAGAGGTGACTATCAAGCTCACTCAATAGCCGACGTGATTGCCCAGACGATGGCAGCACTGTGGGCCGACCCCGACACCACTGTGGACGGCATCCACGGGTGGCTCACCGCCGCCGCCGAGCAGGTGGCCGACCGCTGGGCGGACTTGTCCGGCAGTGTCGCCGCCATGCCGACCGCCGCCGAGATGCGCGACGCCGACGAACAGGCTCAAGCCGCCTGGATCGCTGCCGGATCGACCGCGGCGGGGCTGCAAGCCGCCGGAATCTCCCTCACCGCCATAGCCGCCGACATTGAGCACCGCCGCCGATGACCGGCCCGGTGGCCGCGGTAGTGGCCCTGGCGCTCAGCCTCGGGGCGTGCCTGCCCGAGCACGACCCCGCCGCCCTCCCGGCCCGCCGGCCTGGGGGAACGCCGACGCTGTAAGAGAACGCCAGTTATGTAAACCAAAATCCCAAAACCACCCCCCACCAGCACAAACACCCCCCGGAACCCAACCCCAACCCCCCCCAACCCCCCATACACCCCACCGCATAACCCCAAACCAGCCAGAAGCGCTCGATCCCGGCCCGCTCGATCCCCCGAGCTGTGGGCGGTGCGGGCCAGCTCGATCCCGGCGGCGCTGGCGGCCGATGCTGGGCTCTCAGCTCCCCCGAGGCCCGCTGTGGCTGGCGACAACGCCCACGATTAAACTGGTGGTCGGCGATGTTCTAGAGAATCATTGCCGACCGGCGGGAGTCCGATGATGATGCCATATTGACGGATTCCCGCCGGTGCCGTGATTCACCCTGGGTTTTGCGCAGGCTCTAGAGATTGGAGCAAGCATGGGGTCCATGGATGCAGAGTTTCGTCCGGCGGCGATGTCGAGGCGGTATTCGCCTGAGCAGGAGGAGCAAGCGGTGCGGTTGGTGCTGGCGCTGCGAGAGGAGTTGGGCGCCACGGCGGGGGCGGTGGCGCGTGTGGCTCGTCAGCTGGGCTATGGGGTGGAGTCGGTGCGCAAGTGGGTGGCCCAGGCCGAGATCGACGCCGGTGCCCGTGCGGGGGTGGCCTCGGCGGAGAGCCGGGAACTCAAGCGGTTGCGCCGGGAGAACCGCGAGCTGCGGCGGGCGAACGACATCCTGCAGCGGGCGGCGACTTTTTTCGGGGCGGAGCTCGACCGCCGACAGCGATGACCGTGGAGTTCATTGACCAGAACCGCGAGGAGTTCGGAGTCGAGCCCGTCTGCTGTGCGTTGCAGGTGGCTCCGTCCACGTATTGGACCTCCAAGCGCCGGCCGCTGTCGGCGCGGGCTGTGAGCGGCGCTGCGCTGGTGCCGGTGCTGTTGGCGCTGTGGCAGGCCGACTACTCGGTGTATGGGGCGCGCAAGCTGTGGATAGCCGCCCGGCGAGCCGGCTGCGACGTCGGCCGCGGCCAGGTCGCCCGGCTCATGGGACAGCTCGGGATCCGGGGCGTCAAGCGGGCGAAGAAGGTGCGAACCACCCGGGCGGACCCCAAAGCCGGCCGGCCCGCCGATCTCGTCGAGCGGGACTTCACCGCCGAGCGGCCCAACCAGCTGTGGGCCGCGGACCTGACCCATGTCGCCACCTGGTCGGGGGCCGCCTATGCGTGTTTCATCACCGACGCGTTCAGCCGCCGCATCGTGGGCTGGCGGGTCGCGTCGAACATGCGCACCCAGATGGTCCTCGACGCCTTGGAGATGGCACGCTGGACCCGCGGCGCCCGCCTCGAAGGGCTCATCGCCCACGCCGACGCCGGCAGCCAGTTCACCAGCATCCGCTACAGCGAGCGCCTCGACGAGATCGGCGCTACCCCGTCGATCGGATCGGTCGGCGACTCCCACGACAACGCGCCCGCCGAAGCCGTGAACCCCCTGTCCAAGACCGAGCTGATCAGAGGCCCCGGCCAAGGACCATGGCGCACCATCGACGACGTGGAACTGGCCACCCTCGGCTGGGTGCACTGGTACAACACCGACCGCATCCACGGCTACCTCAACGACCAATCACCCGACCAGTTCGAAACGGCCTACACTGCCGCCAAGACCGGCCAAACAAGAACAGAAAACCAAAACATTCAGCCTGCGCAAAACCCAGGGTGAATCACCGCGTGTGAGTTTGTGCGGCTCGGTTGTGGAATAGTACGGGTATGGCATCATCTAAAAGCAGTGGAGAAAGCTGCCCTCTCGGGCCTCCGTGGCTCGTTATCATCGTTCAAGCTGTTGCTGCCCTTGCATTGGTGCAGGGAGCCATTTGGCTGTTCTCTGTGTCTGAGCGGTTGGATTGGATTGTTTGGGTGGGCGTGGGGCTGCCGTCGGCTGCGGTGATTCACCGCTTCAACAAAGCTCGCTATGGGGCTGCCACCCGTTCGGCCGTATGGACACAGCGCTCGCGATGAGAGTTCCCCAGCCCAAGCCCTACCAGAGCCTTTTGGGCATAACGGCAGCGGCGTCCGCGCCCGGATGCCCGCCCCCTGGCAGGTTGCCGATGCCCACAAGTGGGCCGACCGAATACGCCGCGACATGGGATGGCCCACCACCACAGCCGCCCCCGAACCCCCCACCACACCCCGGCGACGATACAGCCCCGGACACCCCGCGAATCAGTCGGCTCACCACCGCGATCTTGGCCTTTCTCGTTCACGCCGTGGGCGGTGGCCTGGTATATCTCCTCGTCTTCATAGTGTTCGGCCCGTGGGTTGCGGGCGTGTTGAACACCGACCCCACCACCACGATGCTGGTGAGCGCGGCCGCCTTCGCCTTGATAGGCGTCTTGATGATCGTGTCTCCATCAATCACTAGACGTGTCAGGGCGCGCTCTGCGCCAGTGCTGCGCGATCAAGCCTGATTCTTTCCAGCGGCCGCCCGCGCCTTGGTGGGTTAAACCGTGGGGTGCGACGAGTCAGGGTGCGCCGCCGCCGTTCCCATGTGGGATCGGGGGAAACGCTTCTCTAGAGCGTTTGTAAGCAGGATCGCCACAACCGCCATACCTACTGCTATCAGCGGAACCGCAGGAAAAAGCGGCAGATCGAGCAGATCCAGCAGATAGGGCGAATAGACCACCCCCCCACAACCAAGGGCAGGCATTACCAACATCACCGTTTTCCCCCACCTGACACGTTGGCGGCGTGGCCGCTGGGGGTTGCTGGCCTTGGCGGTCTCCGAAGCATGAGCAGAAGTCATGCCACCAAGGTAGCCGCTCGCTGGGGAGCGCTCAACATTGGCGTGGCGGCGGCCACTTGACTTCTACTCATGTGGCCGCCGCCACGCTCGCTCCCGATCCTACGCCATGCGCTTGGCGGTCAGCATGGCGATTGTTGCCCGATGTTGCCTGTTGTGCTCTGGTTGTTGTAGGTTGTCAGCCACCTAGTGAAAGCCCGTGGGGTTTCCCTGCGGTCAGATGTGTAGTGGGTCGGGAGCCGTATTTCCCCCTCAAGGAATTCTGGGTCTTGGCCCCCTTCGGATTTGGCCGCGGGCTTTCGCTAGGTGCAAATCCCGACCTTCCGAAGGGGGCCACCTCGTGTTCCGCCGTTCCGTTGTTCTGTTCGTCGCGTTGTGTTTGGCCGCGGCGTTGTTGCCCGCCGCTGTCCAGGCCCATTCTCCGCGGTCTGAGACCTACAACTATGAGGTCGATGTCCCCAAGACTAAAGAGGTCCCGGTCTACACGTGGGTTTCGCTCCGCGTCCGTGTCGCGCCGTTCACCAAGACGGTGCCGGTGTACGGGCCGGGAACTGTCACTGAGTGTGTGACCATCAACGAACAGCACGTCTGTTACGGGGTGCCGGGAATTGTGCAGGTGGGCACCAAGACGGTTCCCGTTTACAACTACAAGACCGGCGAGCCGTTCCGGGTGCAGACCGGCACGAAGATCGAGACCTACACGGTCACGGAGACCAGAACCGGAACCCGCAGAGTCCACACTCCCCACACCTGTACCCCCCCCGGCGGTGCTGCAAGGACACGACACCTGCGTAAGCCCAGCCCCGAAGCCTGGCCCTTCCTCTACCCCAGCCCCGACTCCCAAGCCGACATGCCCGGCGCACACCTTTGAGCAGCCGCTTCCGCAGCGCGCGGTTTTCTATATCGACGCTGAAGAGGTAATCAGGCTCCAATCCGATTACGAACGCGGATATCCGGCTGGTTCCTATGTCGTATGGGAGCCTGTTTGGAAGGCGCTCGACGACAACCCCAACTGCTACCAAGTTCTGCTGCGCACCAACAGCAAATTGACGTTGGGCGACGTTTGGGACGGTGTTTGGGACGGCGTATCGGGATTCGTTCTCGACGGCGTGAAGTACGCAGTCATCGGTGGGAAAACCGTTATAAACGGGGCAGAATTTATTGTCAGAAACGGAAAACTAGTCCTTGAAGTAGCAGAGGACCATGTGCTCTCAGCAGCAGAAACAGCGGCCAAAGCGGCGGCAGACTCAGCTATAACAGCCCTCGAAGCAACCGACAGATACCTCAAAACAACGCTTTGCTCCGCTACTGGTGCAGGAGTAACAACGATAGCGGCTGGAACCGCGGGTCATTTCGCCGGAAAGACGGCAACTATAGCCAGAATCGCTGCGACTGTGAGCCTCGCAACGCCACCCGGCATCGGAACAGCTATAGGAATAGGGATAGGGATAGCAATTGTTGCTTATTGCACCGACGGGTTCACGTCTAATCCCTACAACGATTCGGCTCCGGAGCCTGCTTCTGGTTTGTCTGCGAGCGCCGGGGCCGGGCGGATAGTGGTTGCCTGGTCCGCGTCGGCGACGGTTCCCGCGGCTGGTTTCGGTTATCGGGTTCAGTGGTTGTCGGGTTCTCAGACGTGGGCTGAGTCTGAGGCTGCGGACCAGTTTGAGGATTTGAAGCACGGTTCGGATTTGGCGACCTCGTACACGATCACCGGGCTTTCGGGCGGGTCGGCCTATGACGTGAGGGTGGCGGCGTTCAACGCCGATGGGTTCTCTGATTGGGTTTCCGGCCAGGCCACCCCCACAGCCCCGGCGGTGTCGGCTCCCGATCCGGCGTCGGCCCTGTCGGTTGTGGCGGGCGATAAGCAGATCGCGGTCTCGTGGTCGGCGTCGCCCACCACCGAGGGCCTGCTGGGCTACCGGGTGCAGTGGAAGACGGGCGCTCAGACGTGGGATCAGGCGGTGTCGGCCAACCAGTTCCACTCGGTCACCGGCACCCGCCATGAGATCACCGGGCTTGTGAACGGCTCGGCCTATGACGTGCGCGTGGCCGCGTTCAACAAACAGGGCCTATCGACCTGGATCGACGCCACCGCCACCCCCACCGCCCCGGCCTCAGCTCCCGATCCGGCGTCGGGCCTGTCGGTTACAGCGGGCGATAAGCAGATCGCGGTCTCGTGGTCGGCGTCGGCCACCACTCCCGCCGCCGGGTTCGGCTATCGGGTGCAGTGGAAGCTTGTGACCCAGGCGTGGGGTGACGCCGCTGTGGGGTCCGAGGACTTGGACCACGGCTCGGATTTGGCCACATCGCACACGATCACCGGGCTTGTGAACGGCTCGGCCTACGACGTGCGGGTGGCCGCGTTCAACGCTGATGGCGTCTCAGACTGGATCACCGGCCAGACCACCCCCGCAGCCCCCAAGCCGAATCCGAAGCCCTCTTTGGCGTTCGACTCTGTTTCGTGCGAGTCGTCGGGCTCGGGCTGGGTCATCTCGGTTTCTTGGAGCAAAACCCCCGAAACCCTCAAACCGGACATCTGGGCGAACGAGGCGAAAAACCGCGGCCACCGCGGATTCCAACGCGCGGTCGCGGGCACCTCGACGACGTTCGACGTGCCGAACGCCGGTTGGTACCAAGTCGGAATGCAAGCCAAGATCGCCGGAAACAAAAAAGTAGGCGACAGCGAGCCGGTGCGCTGCCGATAGAACCGCACCCCCGCAAAACCCGAGACCGCAAAACCCGAGACCGGCAAAACCCGCTGGGGCGCTCTCCCGGCGCTGTGGTGGCGCTGAGGCCCGCTGGGGCGCTCTCCTGGCGCTGTGGTGATCGGCCCGCCCCTCGGGGCCTCCAGCGGCGCTGTGGGCGCTCCCAGCTCCCGCTGCGGCGGCCCCGAGGCCCCCGCCCGCGCCGCCCGCCGGACCCATAAACCGCCCCCAGCCCCAGCGCAGCGCCCCCCGGCCCCCTCCGGTGTTACACCCCACCCCCGAAACCCACCCCCGGAGCCGAGCGCCGGCGTCGATCCCCGAGGCCCTCCAGCTCGGCTGTGGCGGCCCCTGGTGGACGTCGGGGGCCTGGGCGTGGCCCTCGATCCGCTGGGGCCTCCGGCTCGGCCTGGTGGGCGGTGGCGGTGTTTGGGGGCTTTGGGGGTGCTCGGGTACCGGGCTGGGGCCGTAACGGGCCGCTGTGGCGGTGCGGGGCGCTCTCAGCGCCGGTTTTGGGGGCCACGCGGTCGATCCGCTTATGGGTGGCTTGGCGGGTGAGCCCGGATTGCTCTGAGAGGAACAGGATTCCGGTTTGCGGGGCCAGCTCGGCCATGAGCTAGCTAGCCAGCTCCGACCATTGGGCCATCATCTCGCCCACGTCTCGCATTCGGGCCAAAACGGCCTCTAGCTGATCCATCAGCGGCTCATCGTCCCAAATGACTATCGGCCGATCCTGGAGCTCGGGGGAAGCGGAAACCATGTAATCAAGGTGTGAAAACGGCCTTAGAGCGCCGCAGGCCCGGAGGCAGCGCCGGGAGGCCCTGGGAGGCCTTGACGGCCCTAGAATCGAGCCCTGAGGGCGTCGCGCCCGATCCCCCGGAGCTGGAGGCCTCACAGCTCTTTTCTGGCCGCCGGGCAGCCCGGCGTCATTCGATACTGTGTCCGCATGGCTGTTACCAGCGTCCCTAAAAGCTGGCTGCGGGAGTGGCGGCGCTCGGTTTTGCTGCTGTTGTTCTGCGGTTACGGGGTAATGATGAACGGCATTTGGGCTCTGGTTGTATATACGCCGATGGGCTGGTCTGATCTTGGGGCCTTCGGCGGTGCTTTTGTGGGGTCGTTTGTGAGCATGATGGCCATGAGCAAAAAGGCGGCCCTGCGGCAGTTGCAGCGGTTCTCCGATTTTGGGATCGAGCCCGAGAGCCCTGAGACGTTCGTGAAGTCTCCCCGCGCCATAGCCCGGAGACGCGCCAGGGCTAGGAGAACGGATTGAACCCCTGCCCGCGCCCCCGGCTCCGAGAGGGCCAGATTCTTAGCCGGCTGCTCGGCGGTATCGGCCGGACCGCTGCGGTGGGGCGGGGCATGATCGCTCACGCCCTCACCCCCACCAGCGCTCCCAAGCTCGAGCGCCTGGGCTTGAGATTTCAGGGCCGCTCTCTCCTATCACCACTTCTGCCAGCTTGGCTGCGCGGTTCACAACGCTTCGGGCCATGCCCCCACTGTAGGGGAGCGGGCGGGCCGGGGCCACTGGCTGGCCTAGGGGTCGGGGCGGCCGAAAATGTCGATGTCATCGCGGTCGCTTTCGAGCGTGCGGAAGCGATGGCTCAACCATTTTCCGGCGCGGAAAACCAGATAGGAGCCAAAAATCACGATGCTGAAAGTGCAGAGCACCAGGTAGAGGGGGGAGAGGCCCAGACCGGCCAGCCCATCTCTGATTTCGCCGGTCATCGCCCCGCAGACGATGGGCGGGTATCCATACCAGGGCATCTTTTTGTAGTTCTCTCGTAAGACCCCCACAGCCCTGTTACCGCCCAGGGGCCGCCAGCGCTGCGGGGGTCGGGTTGGGCGGCCGCTGGAAGCTCATTCCGCAGGCGTTTAGAACCCGGTTGATTTCTCTGGCGGCGCCGGTGGTGTCGAAAACGATTGTGCCGATCAGAGACTCATCGTGGTTCCATGCTGTGAAGGTGAGTTCTTGGGTTGCGGTCAGCCAATCGGCGAACTCTATGGGGTTGGGGGCGAGTGCGTGTTCGTTGTTTTCGGATTCCTCCCACAGCACGTTTTCCAGCGGGTGCGGGGGCGAGCCGTCGCGTTCGTAGTAGACGGGGATTTTGCCGCTGAGCGCTTGTTGGCCGCTTATGCGTTGGCCGTCGAAGTCAACGAAAACGCTGAGCGAACCGTCCTCGCAAAGGATATTGAGCGTCGGGGTGTCGTCGTCGTAGGGGTGGTCGAAAGTGTTGCTCTCTGAGAGGAGGAAGCTGTGGACATACAGAAACCCCGGAACGAGGCTTTCGAGCCGGACCCAAGACGTGCCTTCCACCAAGCACAAGGTAACGAGGTCCTCAAATTCAAGGAACGGCAGGCAGGCCGGATCGTCTGAGCTTTCCTGCGTGCCGCAAACTCCCGCTGTGGGGATGCCCGCATACTCGGTGAAAAGGTGGTCGGCCACGCAGCGGAAAACGTCGTTGTGGAAGCACCTTTGAAGCTCCCTGTCGAAGGCGGCCTGGTCGCACTCTGCTATTGAGGGGTGGTCTCTCATCAAGGCGTGGGCCACTTCGTGCAACAGCGTCTCGGTGAAAGCGTCTGAGCGGGTGATGTGGTGGGCCTCGAAGTCGTAGCAGCCCAAGACAACGCCGCCGAGAGCGCAGGCGGTGGCGGCGTTCGCCGGAACCAGGGCGCTTGTCGGCGGGTCGGCCGGTTTGCCCTCCACTTCGACTTCCTCCCAAATCACCCCGATCAAAGCATCGGCGTCGGCATCGGACAATGCCCGGTTGTGATCTGGGTTGTCCCGGTACGGCTCCCAAGCGCAATTCTCCCAGGCGTAGCCGCCCCGCGAGGCTTGCTCAGCGCACCTTCCCTCCGGGGCGTCGGCGGGAACCTCTATGAGAACAGCGCCGCTAGCCGGGGTGGTTGCCGCTGGTGCTTGCGGCCCATCGGTTTGGCCGTCTTCGTTTGCGCCCCAGCACTTGATGGCGCCCGCGGTGTCGATGGCGCACAAAACAAGCCAGAGCCAGCTGAGATGTCGGTGTAGCGGCCCTCCGGCGCATCGGTTACGATAACCGCGTTGTCGCCCCAGCAGGCGATGGTCTGGTCGGCTGCGATGGCGCACGAAAACAAGCCAGAGCCGGCTGAGATGGCGGTGTAGCCGCCCCCTTCCGGCGCATCGGCCTGGCCGTCGTCGTTCAAGCCCCAGCACTTGATGTCACCCCGCAGTGTCGATGGCGCACGAATGGCTCTGGCCGGCGGCGATGGCGGTGTAGCGGCCGGCTTGCTCGTAGCGGTCGCCTGTTTCCAGGCGACGCGGTACTTGAGCAAAAAGAACCCCGAGAGCAGCGGCGGCGTTCGGCTCGATTCCCCTGAGCCGTAGCGGCTGCGGGCAGGGAGGTGAGTTTTGCCATGAGGCCAAGCTACCCCGCAGCGCCCACAGCGCCGCCATAGCCGCCACAGCGGCCGAGAGAGCGCCCAGGGCCTCGGGGGTGTTCGGTGTCGGCGGGTATTGTGCGGGTGTGGCTCGGGTTTGGCTACCGGGTGGGGGCAGAATGCAGAGTCTTTGGCCTAGGATCGGCTCAAGCTATGAAGGTGACACTTTGCGGTACGGGAACGCCGCTGCCCGATCCAAACCGGGCCGGGCCGGCAACGCTGGTTGAGGCCGGCACCACGACGCTGATGGTGGACGCGGGGCGGGGGGCGCTGATGCGGCTGGTGGCGGCCGGGGTGCTGCCGCTGGGGCTGGATGCCGTTCTGCTCACCCACCTGCACTCCGACCACATCTGCTCACTCAACGACGTGGTCTCGATGCACTGGACGATGAGCAGCGAGCCCACGCCGCTGAAAGTGTACGGCCCGGTCCGCACCAAGGAGATGGCAGACGGCCTGTTGGCCATGCTCGGCCCCGACATCAGCTTCCGCCTGGCCCACCACGACGATCTCACCTGGGAACCCATTGTGGAGGTGGAAGAGGTGTTGGCGGGAGACCATTTTGAGGTGGGCGAAGCCGCGGTCATAGTGGGGCGGACCAACCATGCACCGGTGGAGCCGTCAGTGGCATTCCGGGTGGAGCATGAGGGCGTTGTGGCAGTGCTGGGCGGCGACGGAGTTCCCTGCGACGAGCTCGACGAGCTGTGCGATGGGGCCGACGCTTATGTGCAGACCGTGATGCGCGACGACTTAGTGCGGCTCGTTCCCTCCGAGCGGTTCCTCGACATCTTGGACTACCACTCAACGGTGCAGGACGCGGCGCGGACCGCGGCGCGGGCCGGGGTGGCCCGGTTGGTGCTGACCCACTACATCCCGTCGCTGCCCGCGGGCCAAGAGGATGAGTGGCGGGCGCTGGCCGCCGAGCACTTCGAGGGTGAGATAATCGTGGGCGACGACCTCACGGTGGTTGAGTTCTAGGCTCTTGCACACGCCGCCGAATCTGTTGTTGGCGCGCGGTTGGACTCGGATCGAAGCCTTGGGCTTGTGTCCGAAATTGACACCGTTGTCCTGTAACCTTCACGAGGGTTGGAAACAGCCACTCAAGGCGATAACAGGCGGGCAGGCATGAGCAAGTTGTTCCAGGTTTACGGTCGTTGGGTTGGGCTCCGTCCGTGGACGGCGCTGGTGGCAATGCTGGTGGTGACCGTGATAGCGGTGGTTGGCTTCACCAGAACCTCCGACACCGCGGACGTGGAGGATGCGTTCCTGCCCGAGGGCAGCGAGCTGGTGGAGGCCATCGACAACTTGGCCGAGAGCTTTCCCGACTCCGCTGAGCTCGAGGTGATGCAGGTGGTGCTGCGGGGCGATGTTCTGAGCCCCGCGGGCGCGGCCGATGCCGCCGCGGCCACCAACACCGCCGCCGCCCACCCGGAACTGGCCGGCTACCTGTTCCAAGACCGGCCGGCCACATCGCCCGGCCATGTGCTGGCCAAGATGCTCGCCGGTCCCGGTGGGGACCCCCGCAGCATGGATCTGGCATCGGTCCCGCAGGGGGAGATCGACGCCGCCATCGCCGACGAGTCCAACGCCGCGCTGGCCGTGTTCCTGGACGAGATCGTGGCCCGCGACGATGCGGGCCGAGTAATCGGCGGCATCGGCATCGTCACGGTGAACGCCTACGGCGACCCCGACGGGCTGGCCGAGGCGCAGCTAACGGTGGACGAGGCGGTGAAGCAGGTGCCGCTGGCCGAGCTGGAATCGGCCCGCGCCGCCTCTCAGGGCAAGAGCGACAAGGAGTCCGACGACTCCAGCCAGAGTTCCACCCGCAACCTCATGCTGGTGGCGTTTCTGGTGATCGCCGTACTGCTGGTGCTGTTCTACCGGCAGCTATCCGACGTGTTGTTGTCGATGGGCGGGTTGATCCTCACCATCGTGTGGGCGCTCGGCTTCCAAGGGCTGCTCGGCCCCGATGGACTCGGCCTGATCGGAGCCCCCAGCGTGCTGGCCCAGATGGTGCCGGTGATGCTCATCGGGCTGTGCGTGGACTACGGCATACAGGTCACCTCCCGCTATCGCGAGGTGCGCTCCGGAGGGGCCGATACCACCGAGGGCATCTCCAAGTCGGTGGCCGGGGTGATGCTGCCCCTGGGATTGGCCGGGGTGACCACTATCGTCAGCTTCCTCACCAACCTGTTCGGCGATATCTCGGGGCTGGCCGACTTCGGCGTGGTGGCCGCGGTGGGCGTGTTCAGCGGCCTGACCGTGTTCTTGACCGCGGTTCCTGCGGCGCGCTCGCTGTTGGACCGCCGAGGCGAGGCCAAGGGCAAAACACCCCAGATCCGGCCCATCGACCAGGCCATCCCCGGCGCCGGCAAGCTGGTGCAGTCCATCGGCGGCGCCACGGTGCGCCGCCCCTCGGTCATCTTGGCGGCCACCGGCATCGTCACCGTGGTCTTCATGGCGCTCACCACTCAGCTCGGCACCGAGTTCAACTCCACCGACTTCATCCCCGACGGCACCGAGAGCAAAGAAGACGCTGTGTTCATGACCGAGAACCTGGGCGGCAACACCGAGCCGGTGACCGTACTGGTGGAATCCGATCTGTCCGACGACCGCACGTTGCGCAACCTGCTGGACTTCTCTGCGGCCATCGAAGACCCCTCTCAGCGGCCCGAGGCGGTGAGCAGCGCTATCACCAACTCGCTGGGCACCTACTTCGCCGACCTGCCCACGGAATTGCAGGCCCAAATCCAAGGTGAGTTGACGCCCGACGATTCAAGCCCGCTCGTCATCGACAGCGACACCATCGACCGCGTGCTCGAGTTGATGCGCAGCCACGATCCAGATCGCTTCGACTCGGTAGTGGCGCTGGGGGCGGCAGGCAGCGACGACCGCACCATCTTGCAGTTCAACGCGCTCACCGGCGACGCCGACCGCACCCGCGAGCTGTTCGCCGACGTGGACGGGCTGTGGTTTGGCAGCGACGACGACATCACCCCGGTGGCCAATGAGATCACCTCACTGGAGGTTACCGACAGCCTCACCGAGAGCCAGGCCACCTCCATCATGTTGACCATCCTGGCCGCCTTGGCGGTGCTGATCCTGTTCTTCTGGATCACCGAGTTCCGGCCCATGCTGGCCATCTTGTCGGTGCTGCCCATCCTGCTGGTGCTGGTGTGGGTGCTGGGCACCATGGTGCTCCTGGGCTACAGCTACAACGTGATAACTGCTCTAATCACCGCGCTGTCCATCGGCATCGGCGTGGACTACACCATCCACGTCACCCACCGCTTCATCGAAGAGGTGGACCACGGCAAATCGATCAGCGAGGCCATCAACACCACGATGAGCACCACCGGTGGGGCGCTCATCGGCTCGGCGCTCACTACGGCGCTGGGGTTCATGGTGCTGATGTTCAGCCCCATCGCGCCGATGGGCCAGTTCGGTCTGCTCACTGCCATCACCGTCATCTACTCGCTCATCGCCGCAGTAGTGGTGCTGCCCCCGATGCTGGTCATCTGGGCCGCCTACCACCGCTGGCGCCAAGAGGCCCACTAAACTAGCCACCTGCTTTCCCCGCAGAAGGCTCTGCGCGGGGGGAGCCCCAACGTTGACAACACCTATGACGCCCGGGGTGCGCTGTGTAGCCCGGCATTAGCTGGCTATAGGTTGGCGAAGGTGCTTTTTCCCACTTTCAGCTTTGCTGCGTTCTTTGCTGTGGTGCTGCCTGTGGCATGGGCACTGCGGCGGTGGCCGGTGCCGTGGAAGCTGTTTCTGCTGGGGGCCTCATACTGGTTCTACGCCGCTTGGGACGCTCGCTTCGTACTGCTGCTGGTGGGCATGACCTTGGGAAATGCGATTGCTGCCGCAATCAACGTGCGCGCCAACAGCGAACGGGTTCGTAAGCTTGCGGTGGCCAGCGGGGTGACGCTTTCGCTCGGGGTTCTGGCCTTTTTCAAGTACTACGACTTCTTCACCGACAGCCTTGACCGCAACCTGGGAATCTCCAGTCCCGCTCTCGACATCGTGCTGCCGGTGGGGGTGTCGTTCTTCACCTTCCAGGCCATCAGCTATGTGGTTGATGTTCACCGGGGCCGCACCGAGGAGGCAATGCTGCTCGACTTCGCGGTCTACTTGTCGTTCTTCCCCCAGCTGGTGGCCGGCCCGATCGTGCGGGCCACCGAGTTCATGCCCCAGCTGCGCTCCGAAGCCCGCCCTGACCGGGCAGAGGTGGCCCACGCCGTGAGGCTCATCGGACGGGGCATGTTCAAGAAGGTGGTCATCGCCGACTTCCTGGCCCGAGCAGTGGTGAAAGACGCCTTTGAATCTCCCGGCGAGCACGGCGCCCTGGACATTCTCGCCGGGATCTACGGCTATGCCGTGCAGATCTACGCCGACTTCTCCGGCTACACCGACATGGCCATCGGCATCGCCTTGCTGATGGGGTTCCGCTTCCCCCAGAACTTTGATGCCCCCTACGTGTCCGACTCCATTCAGGACTTCTGGCGACGATGGCACATGACCCTGTCTCGCTGGCTGCGGGATTACCTCTACATTCCTCTGGGGGGCAATCGCCGGGGGCGCCTCGCCACTTACCGGAACCTGCTCATCACCATGGCCCTGGGGGGCCTGTGGCACGGCGCGGCCGGAGTGTTCATCGTCTGGGGCGTCTACCACGGGGCGGGCTTGGCGGTGGAGCGATGGCGGAGCGGAACCGGCCATGGCCCAAAACCGCGGGAACTAGCTCTGTTGGGCTGGCGCTGGACCC
The DNA here is from genome assembly GCA_022826705.1 of Acidimicrobiia bacterium. Classification (GTDB taxonomy): domain Bacteria; phylum Actinomycetota; class Acidimicrobiia; order Acidimicrobiales; family Bin134; genus Poriferisocius. The sequence continues at coordinate 38,781 of JAJDUJ010000012.1, forward strand.
CGTCGGACACCACCCGGCTGTGGGTGCGGCGGTTCTGGGTCTTCCATTTCGTGTGCCTGGGCTGGGTACTGTTCAACAGCGAGACGCTGGGCCGCGCCGGCGACGTGCTTTTACGGCTGTTCACCGGGTGGGGCACCGGCCCTGAACTGTTGAACCCACTGGTGGCCCTGGCCATCGTGGCTGCCCTCGCCGCTCAGTTCTTCCCCCGGTCTTGGACCGAGAAGGGATTGGAGGCACTGGAGAGAACTCCGCTCGGCTTGACCGCGGTGGGTTTCTCGATGTGGACCATGGTGGTTGTCGCCCTCGGCCCCGAAGGGGTGGCCGACTACATCTACTTCCAGTTCTGACATGAATACTCCCCGCTCCGACATCGCTGCTACCAGCACTGACATGGGTGGCCCCGGACTTGGACGCGGCACCTCCAGCGTGACGAGGATGACAGCAGGAGTTGTGGGCTGCCTGCTGCTGGCGGTGTTCTTGGTGAGCGGCAAGCTGGTGGAGATCGCCGAGCGCCAGCCGCTGGGCGATAGCCGGGACCGGTGGCTAGACGTAGCCGAAGGAGTCGACCGGGTGGCCAACTTCTTGGCGTTGAACCGGCCCTATGACCTCATCACCGACATCCGTGGAGTGGGCACCGACGCTGGCGAAAAGGTGGACAGCATCCAAGCGGTGGCCGACAACTTGGCTCGGGAGCGGAGGTCGTCGTCGGTTGCGGCGCCGACGGCAACCCTTGCGCCTCCGACAGCCACTTCTACGGTTCCCGCGGCTACCAGCGCCCCGGCACAAACGGAATTGCCGACGCAGAACGACCAGCCCTCGATTCCCGAAGCAGACAAAGACGCCAGCCCTTCGGACCAGTCCGGGACACCGGCTCTAGCTGGAGGTCCCGCTCCGGACGGGGACCCGACTCCGGTTGTCAGCTCAGACCCAGACGGGAGCCCGACGCCCACGAGTGGCGACATCCCGAACGGAGAGTCCGAGCTGACCGGAGCATCCCCCGATCTTCAGCTCGGCTTCGACGATGCGGGTGAGCCCCTGCCACCTCTTCCCCCTGCCAACCCCGAGCTGCTGCTGTCTCCAAAGATCCGCGCCGTCACCCCTGAAGATCCATTGCGGGTATACGTGGCTGGCGATAGCCAGGCCTTCTACCCCGGTCACGCATTGGCCGGGGCAGTTGACGGCGGGATGCTCGATGTGACTGTGGACTCGCGCAACGGCACCGGACTGGCCCGGCCTGATTTCTTCAACTGGCCAGCCGAGTTCCTCGAAATCGTGGCCGAACACGACCCCGAGCTGGTTGTGCTGATCATGGGAGGAAACGACTGGCAGGCCATGCAGTCAGCCGATGGAGTGGTGCTGAACCCAGGGTCCGACGCATGGCGGTCTGAGTGGACCTGGCGCATGCACATCACTTTCGACACCCTTGTTGCCTCCCACCGTCATGTGGTGTGGGTTGGCCTGCCCCCGGCCCGGACCGAGCCGTTCAGCATCGGAAATCCACTGATCAACGAGATCTCATGGCCGGTGACCCTGGTCCGCCCCAGTGTGACCATGGTGGATGTCTGGGACCTGTTCGGCGGCGACGGCCCCTATCAGGAGAGCCTCCCTCCGCCATGGGGAGGCGACCCGGTTCGGGTGCGACAAGAAGACGGAGTCCATTTCAATCGCACGGGGTCGGCCTGGGTAGCAGAGAAGGTCGTGGAGGTGGCCCGGGAGAGGTGGGACTTCGAAGAGAGCGGGTGACGAGAATCGAACTCGCGTCATCAGCTTGGAAGGCTGGGGTTCTACCACTGAACTACACCCGCAGGGCTGGTCGTTCATGATATCTACCCGTTCTGGCAACCGGCTACGACACGAGGAATTGGGGGGTCGCCGGTAAACTGCCACTCCTGTGAGGAGCACAGTCGAGGTCTTGGACGACAACCGGGTCAAGGTGTCGGTGGACATCGATGCCGAGGAATTCGAGCAGAAGCTAGACGAGGCCTTCCGCAAACTCGCCCGCCAAGTGCGCCTGCCCGGGTTCCGCCCCGGCAAAGCCCCCCGCCGGGTGTTGGAGGCCCGGCTGGGCCCTCAGGCGGCTCGAGGAGAGGCCCTCAGCGACGCCGTTCCCGAGTATTACGCCCAGGCGGTGAACGACCACGACGTAGACGTGATCTCCCCGCCGGAGATCGACATCACTGGCGGGGCCGAGGAGGGGCCGGTCAGCTTCGACGCCGTGGTGGAGGTTCGCCCCCTGATCACCATCACCGGATACGACCAGCTCAAAGCCGAGGTGCCCAGCCCGGTACCCACCGACGAGGAAATCGACCAGCAGGTGGACCAGCTCCGCAAGCAGTTCGGGGAGCTGGGCCCGGTCACCCGCCCGGCAATCGACGGCGACACCGTGACCATGGACATCTACGGGACCTACAACGGCGAGGAAGTCGAGGGCCTCACCGTGGACGACTACGCCTACGAAGTGGGCCAAGGCGCCGTGGTGCCGGAGATCGACGAAGAGCTCCGAGGTTCTAAAGCGGGCGAAATCTTGGAGTTCAACGCCCAGCATCCCGATCCCGACGAAGACGGGCTGTTGAGGTTCCGCATCCTGGTCAAAGAGGTGCAGGAGACGGTTCTGCCCGACTTCGACGACGAATTCGCCCAGGAGGCCTCGGAGTTCGACACCGCTGAAGAACTGCGGACCGACATCAGCGACAACATCGCCCGGGCCAAGCGGGCCAACGCCTTGGCTTCCTTGGGCACCCAGGTGGGAGAACAGCTCGCCGAACTGGTGACCGACGACATCCCCGACGCACTAGTGGACTCAGAAGTCCAGCATCGCCTGCGGACCCTCCAAATGCGTCTGGGCAGCCAGGGAATCGAGATGGACGCCTATTTGGAGGCCATTGGCCAGACCGCCGAGGAGATGGCCGAAGCGCTGCGCGAACCCGCCCTTCAGGAGGCAAAAACCGATCTGGCTCTGCGGGCGGTGGCCGCCGCGGAGTCCATCGAAGCCACCGATGAGGACGTGGATTTCGAGCTGGCCATGCTGGCTGCGCAAGTGGGCCAGACCGTGGACGAGCTCAAGTCATCGGTATTTGCTGCCGATGAAAGCAGTCTCAAGGGGGTACGATTGGACGCAAAGATGCGCAAGACCCGGGAATGGGTGTTGGAGCGGGTTGAGATAAAAGATCCCGACGGAAACCCCATTCAGCGGTCTAGCCTGAACCCCGACAACGAGTCTGACCTTCCCCCCAACACCGTCGAGAGCCAAACCACATGAACCCTCAGAACTACATGGTGCCAGTCGTGGTCGAGCAGACCAACCGGGGTGAGCGCTCGTTCGACCTCTACTCCCGCCTGCTCAAGGAGAACATCATCTTCTTGGGCACTCCGATCGACGACACGGTGGCCAACCTCATCTGCGCCCAGCTTCTGCACTTGGAGTCGGAGAACCCCGACAAAGACATCAACCTCTACATCAACAGTCCGGGCGGCGACATCAACGCCATGTTCGCCATCTACGACACCATGCAGTACCTGAAGCCCGACATCACCACTATCTGCTTCGGGCAAGCGGCCTCGGCAGCCGCGGTGCTCTTGGCCGCGGGCGCCCCCGGCAAGCGCCTGGCGCTGCCCCACTCCCGGATGCTGATCCACCAGCCCTACGCCGGGGCGTCCGGGCAGGTTTCCGATATCGAGATCGCCTCGCGGGAGATCCAGCGGCTCAAAGACCAGCTAGAGCAACTCCTGGCCCGCCATACCGGCCAGGATCTCGAGAAGGTCAAGCAGGACACCGACCGCGACTACGTGATGACGGCCGAGGACGCCAAGGAGTACGGGCTCATCGACGAGGTCATCTCGTCGCGTGACGCCGTCGAGACCGCCGGCCCCATAACGGCCATCCGGTAGGGGGACAGGAACCGTGGCTAAGTTCGGAGAGGGCGGCGAACTCTTGAAGTGCAGCTTCTGCGGTAAGACCCAGAAGCAGGTCAAGAAGATGATTGCCGGCCCCGGCGTCTACATATGCGACGAGTGCATCGACCTCTGCAACGAGATCATCGAGGAGGAGTTGGCCGAAGGCACCGACGTCGGATTCAAGGAGTTGCCCAAACCCCAGGAGATCTACTCCTTCTTGAACGACTACATCATCGGCCAAGAGCACGCCAAGCGGATCTTGTCGGTGGCGGTGTACAACCACTACAAGCGGGTCCAGATGGGTTCTTCCGACCCGGAGGTGGAGCTGTCCAAGTCGAACATCTTGCTGCTCGGACCCACGGGATGCGGCAAGACGCTGATGGCTCAGACCCTGGCCCGGATGCTGAACGTGCCGTTCGCCATCGCGGATGCCACCGCGCTGACCGAAGCCGGGTATGTGGGCGAGGACGTGGAGAACATCCTGCTCAAGCTGATCCAGGCTGCGGACTACGACGTCAAGAAGGCGGAGACCGGCATCATCTACATCGATGAGATCGACAAAATCTCCCGCAAGAGCGAGAACCCGTCGATCACCCGGGACGTCTCCGGAGAGGGCGTCCAGCAGGCCTTGTTGAAAATCCTGGAGGGCACCACCGCATCGGTGCCGCCCCAGGGTGGGCGCAAGCATCCCCATCAGGAGTTCATCCAGATCGACACCACCAACGTGCTGTTCATCGTCGGCGGCGCATTCGCCGGATTGGAACAGATCATCGAAAACCGGGTGGGAAATGTCGGCGTCGGCTTCGGGGCCGAGATCCGCTCTGATGCGGAGCGCGACCACGGCCAGCTCTTCAACCAAGTCCAGCCCGAGGATCTGATCAAGTTCGGCCTCATACCCGAGTTCATCGGCCGCCTGCCGGTGGTCGGGGTGGTCTCGCATCTGGAGCGGGACATGCTGGTGCGAATCCTGGTAGAGCCCAAGAACGCCCTGGTAAAGCAGTATTGCAAGTTCTTCGAGTTCGAGAACGTAGAGCTGGTGATCAGCGACGATGCGCTGGCCGAGGTGGCCGAGTTGGCCCTCAGCCGCAATACCGGGGCCCGGGGGCTGCGGGCGATCTTGGAAGAGGTGCTGCTCGACGTGATGTACGAGCTGCCCAGCCGCGACGACGTGGTTCAGTGTGTGGTCAGCGCGGCAACCGTCCGCGGCGAGGAAACCCCCCAGCTGCTCAATGCGGCCAAGGCCCGTTCAACCGACCGGTCCCGGCGCCAAGCTAGCTGACCTCCAGGCGTGGCTGGACAGCCACGTCAATCTGGAAGCTACGGCTGGCGATACCGACGGCCTGTCGCTGGACCCGATGCGCCAACTGCTCGAGGCGCTGGGTGACCCCCAAGCCGACTACCCGGCAGTCCACATAACCGGTACCAACGGGAAGGGCTCGGTGGCCGCGCTCATCGCCGCGCTGGCCGGGGCGTGGGGGATGACCGTCGGGACTTACACCAGCCCCCATGTCGAGCGCATCAATGAGCGCATGGCCGTGGGCGGCGACCCCATCGGCGATTCCGAGTTGGCCGATCTCCTCGGGCACTTGCGGCTGGTGGAGAACCATCTGGCGGCAGAGTCAGCGGGCGCAGCCCCCTCGTGGTTTGAGCTGGTCACCTCGGCGGCCCTGCGCTGGTTCGCCGACGTGGCCGTGGACTTGGCGGTGGTGGAGGTGGGGAAGCTGGGCCGCTACGACGCCACCAATGTGGTGAACAGTGAGGTGGCGGTGATCACCAACATCGGCCGCGACCACACCGACGGCCGCCCTGGCTGGGAGCGGGAGGTGATGGGAGAGAAGGCAGGCATCATCCTTCCTGGCGCCACCGCGGTGCTGGGGCCCATGGCCCCCGAGCTGGTGGCTATTGCCGCCCAGGAGAACCCCGGAGAATTGCTGGCAGCCGGCCAGCACTTCGAGTTGCTGGAGAATCAGCCGGCGGTGGGCGGGCGATTGGTCTCGGTGCGCACCCCCCATAGCCGCTACGAGCAGGTTTACGTCAGTCTGTTCGGTGCCCACCAAGGGCAGAACTCGGCGCTGGCTATCGCCGGGTTCGAAGCCCTCGTAGGTCAGGCGCTGGATGAGCCGCTCCTGGACGCCTTGGGCGATGTGAGGGTGCCAGCCCGGTTCGAGGTGGTGGCCCGCCAGCCCTTGGTGGTGATCGACGGGGCCCACAATCCCGACGGTTTGGCGGCGGCGGCGGACACGCTGGCCGACCAGTTCACGGTGTTGGGCGCAGTCACCTGGGTGGTGGGCATGATGAGCGACAAGGACCCCGACGCCATGCTGGCCGCCATTGACGGCTCCGGTGCCCGCTGCGATCTGGTGGTGTGCTGCGCTCCTGATTGGCCGAGGGCCCTGCCCGCTGCCGATCTGGCCGCCGCGGCCCGAAATCGGGGGATCGAAGCCGAGGTGGCCGGCACTGTGAGCGAGGCGGTGGACCGGGCGCTGGCCCTGTCCACCGAGGAAGACGCGGTGGTAGTCACCGGCTCCCTCTACACCGCAGGTGCGGCCCGCCTTCACATGGCATCACAAGATCAGTAGGGTTCGGGGTCATTAGGGTTCTGGCGGTGTTGAATGGCGGGTTGAGATCGGTAGGGTTCTGGCGGTGAATCGGACGCTGGTCTTGTGCAAACCCGATGCGGTGGAGCGTGGTCTGGTGGGGGCCATCGTGTCCCGTTTCGAGGCCCGGGGGTTGCGGATCGCGGCCATGCGCATGGTCACTATCGACGCCGATCTGGCCGCCCGCCATTACGCCGAGCATGTGGACCGTCCGTTCTATCCCGACTTGGTGGCATTCATTGGCCGCTCACCGTCAGTGGCTCTGGTGGTCGAAGGGCCTGAGGACGTCTATGCCGTCGTCCGCTCTATGATGGGGGCCACCAACCCCCTGGAATCTCCCCCCGGCACCATCCGGGGCGACTATGGGCTTGAGGTCACCGAGAACCTGGTCCACGGCTCCGACAGCAATGCCTCGGCCGAGCGCGAGATCGGCATCTTCTTCCCCGAACTGTGAAACTCGTCCGCAACCTCGCTGGTGTGCGAATTCCTTCCCGACCTGCGACTCACGCCGGTGTGCGAATTGCTTCCCGGCCCGCGCCTGTGCCGGTGTGCGAACCGGGATCGGCTGTTCTAACCTTGCCCCATGGTGAAACGGCGGTTCTCTTCCAGTAGCGGTCTGGTTGGCCGCGATGTCGCAATCGACCTGGGCACCGCCAACACGCTGGTGTATGTCCGCGGTGAGGGCATCCTGATCAACGAGCCCTCGGTCGTGGCGGTCACCAACGAGGGCGTGCCTCTGGCGGTGGGCTCTGAGGCCAAGCGGATGCTGGGGCGAACTCCGGCTCACATCCAGGCCATCCGCCCGCTCAAAGACGGGGTTATCGCCAACTTCGACATTTGCGAGAAGATGCTGCGGTACTTCATACAAAGAGTGTCTCCGGGGAGGTTCATCCGACCCCGAATGGTGATCTGCGTTCCCTCTGGCATCACTCCCGTGGAGCAGCGGGCCGTGCAGGAGGCGGCGATCTCCGCCGGAGCGAAGAAGCCGGTCTACATCATCGAAGAGCCCATGGCCGCGGCCATCGGTGCCGGTCTGCCGGTTCAGGAGGCCTCGGGCAGCATGATCGTGGACATCGGCGGCGGTACCACCGAGGTGGCCATGATCTCGCTGGGCGGGGTGGTCACCGGTCAGTCGATCCGCATGGGCGGCGATCGGATGGACGAAGACATCATTGCCTACCTGAAGAAGGAGCACAGCCTCACTATCGGCAGCCGCACGGCCGAAGAAGTGAAGATGGTGTTGGGCACGGCGTGGGCGGGTAGCGACAACCGCTATGCCGAGGTCCGAGGCCAAGACATGATCACCGGCCTGCCCAAGACGGTGGTGACCTCCACTGCTGAGATCCGCGAGGCCATCTCCGAGGTGGTGCGCTCCATCGTCGATGCGGTCAAAGTGACTCTGGATGAGACTCCGCCCGAGTTGGCCGCCGACATCATGGAGGCGGGGATTGTTCTGGCCGGCGGCGGGGCCCTGCTGAACGGCCTGCCCCCCCGGATCGAGGAAGAGACGGGAATGCCGGTCCGGTTGGCGCCCAACCCCCTCCACGCAGTTGCCATTGGCTCGGGCCAATCGCTGGAGGAGTTCGACGCGCTTGAGGGGCTCCTCTTCTCGTCGTCGTACGACTGATCGCTCGGTTCGGCCCCGTGGCAACGGGCACCCGCACAGGGCGGTCGCGATTCACGCTCATCTTCCTGCTGCTCACCTCCGCGACGCTGCTCACCCTGGATGCCCGTGATTTCGAGCCTCTCCAGCGAACCGAGGAAACCCTCTCCGATCTGATCTCGCCGCTGCGGTCGGGCGCCGATCGGGTGTTCGAACCGGTGGGCGATGCCTGGGCCGGTGTAACCGGCTACGACGAGTTGGAATCCGAGAACGAGGCGCTGCGCCAAGAACTGCAAAAGCTGGAGGGCCAGCAGATCTTGGACTCCGACGCAGCCATCCGCCTGGAGTCGCTGCTCGATGTGCTGGGCTTGCCCTACGTGCAAGACATCCCCAACGTGGTGGGCGAGGTAGTCACCGCCAACGTGGGGAACTTCGACCGGTACTCGGTACAGATCAACCGCGGGGCTGAAGACGGGATCCGCAACGGGATGCCGGTGGTTACCAGGGGTGGTCTGATCGGGAGGATCGACGGCGATCCGGGCCGAGGGCATTCCCGGGTCACGCTGCTCACCGACCCCAGCTTCGAGGTGGGGGTATTGGTAGTGGGCACCGAAGATGTGGCCCTGGCCTCGGGGGGCGGTCACGGCGAGCCTCTAATGGTGACGAAGGGGCTGGAAATCGATACCGAGGTGGCTATTGGGGATGAGGTGGTCACCAGCGGCGTGGATCGCAGCCGCTATCCCCCGGGAATTCCCATAGGCACCGTTACCGATATCGACTTCGACGAAGCACGACTGCTCCAACTGCTAACCGTGGAGCCCTCGGCCAACACCGACAGCCTGAGCTTCGTCACCGTGCTGCTCTACGACCCGCTGGAGGATGGCTGATGACCATGGCCGGCGCGTACGTTCGCAGCGGGTTGAGGGCCGGCTCATGACCACAGCCAGCGCATACGTTCGCAGCGGACTGTTCCTGTTGACCGCGCTGGTGCTCCATTTGGCGCTGTTCTCCGATCTCCGGGTGCTGGGGGTTGCTCCCGAAGTGCCTCTGGCCATAGCAGTCACCGCCGGACTGGTCGGCGGACCAGAGCGGGGAGCGATCGCCGGATTCGCCATCGGGTTGGGCATCGATCTCTATCTCCCCACGCTGTTCGGGCTGTCTGCGCTCATCTACACCGTCTGGGGCTACACAGTGGGCCTGTTGGAGGAGCGGATCTTCCGCAGCGCCTGGTGGATCAACGTTTTGGTCACTGCGGCGGCCACCGCGGGCGGGCTGTTGGTTTACGCCGTGCTCGGGGAGTTGTTGGGCGAGGTCAATCTGTACACCGACCGCCTCTACACGGTTATGGGCGTGGCTGCGGCCTACAACTTGGTGCTGAGCTTGCCATTGCTGGGTTTGTGGCACTGGTCGTGGCCCAGGCTGCTAGGTGAAGAGCGTTGAGCCCCGAGTCTCTTCGCTTGCGGTTGAGCTTCTTGGCCTTGTTGGCCCTGCTGGCTTTCGGTGCGCTGGTGGCCCGCCTGTGGTTCCTTCAGGTGTTGAGTTCTGAGGAGTTTGAGGCCCAGGCCCAATCCAACACCGTCCGGGTGATTTATGAGCCCGCTCCCCGGGGGCGCGTCTTCGACCGCAGCGGCAATGTGCTGGTGGACAACCGGGAGTCGCTGGTAGTGACGGTGGACCGGTTCACCTACGACACCGAATTCGACGAGGAAGGACAAGAAGAGCTGGTGCTGCGCCTGGCCACCGAAATCAGCCGAGCCGGGCAGCTCACCAAGATATTCGAGATCAACGACGCGCTTGACGACCCCAGATATGGCCCCCTCGATTCTGTGCCGGTGGCCGATGACGTTACCGAAGACTTCGAGATCGTTCTGGCTGAGCGGGCCGACGAGTTCCCCGGTGTGGGCACCGTTGTCCGCAGCGTCCGCACTTACCCCTACGGCGACCTGGCCGCTCACATTCTCGGCTATGTCTCCTTGCTCAGCGAGGAGCAATACGAGTTGGTAGCCGATGATCCCAAGACCTATCGGCGCAATGACGAGATCGGCCAGACTGGAATCGAGGCGTCCTTCGAGTCGGTACTCCGAGGCACGCCCGGCTTCAAGAGGTTGGAAGTGGACAACGTGGGCGATCCAGTGCAGGTGTTGGAGCAGGTGGATCCCGTTGCCGGCGCCGACGTCCACCTCACTTTGGACATCGACGTCCAGGCGCTGGCCGAGAAAGAGCTCTTGGCCGGCCTAGCCGAAGCTCGTCAGCAGGAGACCGACGACCCCAATGATCCTCCGTTCAAGGCCCCCGGCGGTGCCTTGGTGGTGTTGGACCCCAACGGCGCCGAGGTCTTGGCCATGGCGTCATTTCCTACGTACTCGCCCAGCGAGTTCGTGAGCGGCTTCTCCGAGTCCCGGTGGGCTCAACTCCAAGACCCGGCCAACCACCAACCGCTGCACAACCGGGCCTTGGCCGGCATCTATCCACCGGGGTCCACATTCAAGCTCTTCACCGCCTATGCCGCGATGAACAGCGGGGTAATCGGTTCGCGGGGAGTGTTGGACGTTCGCACCCTCTACGAGGACACCGGCACGTATGTGGTGCCGTCTTGCGAGGAGGACGTGATCGCCTCGTGCACCTTCCAAAACGCCGAAGAGGCCATCTACGGGCCGGTTGACCTGATCCGGGCCATCATCGTGTCATCCGACGTGTACTTCTACTACTTGGCCGACACCATGGACCGGGCCGATCGCTTCGACCGGGAGGGAATCCAGAGAACCGCCCAGCTATTCGGGTTCGGAGCGCCGTCGGGCATCGCGCTGCCCGGCGAAGGCGTGGGCAGGGTGCCCTCCCCGTCGGCGGCCGAGGCCGCAGGAGAGCCCTGGCGAACCGGCGATTCCATCGTTTTGGCCATCGGTCAGGGCGTGCTGGGGGCCACCCCGTTGCAGCTGGCCAACGGCTACGCCGCGTTCGCCAACGGCGGCACACTGTATGCCCCCAAGATGGTGGACAGGGTGGAGAACCCGGTTACCGGAGAGGTGATCCAGGGGTTTGCCGATCGGGTGCTCAGCCAGATTTATCTGCCAGGCGCCATCCGAGTGCCGATCCTCGAAGGGCTACTCGGGGTTACCGCAGAGCTGGAAGGTACTGCCCATTCGGCTTTCTACGGCTTCCCCCATGAGGAGTGGCCGGTGGCGGGAAAGACGGGCACGGCCGAGGTAGTGGGCCAAGCGGACAACTCGCTGTTTGTAGCCTTTGGCCCCAATCCGAATCCCGAGTATGTGGTGGTGGCAATCATGGAGGAGTCGGGATTCGGGGCATCGGTGGCTGCCCCCGCCGTTCGCCGGGTTCTGGAGCCAATCGCCACCAACTCGGTTCCGGCGGTGCGTACCATCGACGATCTCGCCGAGCTGGGCGGAACGATCGGTGAAGACGAGGCCGAAGACGAAGTCGACGCCGCAGAATCGGGGGGTGCGGCCTGATGGCAGTTATCTCCTTGGAGGAGCGCCGCCTGCGGGAACGGGAGCTGAACCCCCGCAGCCGTCCGTATGCACCGTGGATGCACATTGATGTGCTGCTGGTGCTGGCTGCGGCCGGCCTGGCCGCCATCGGGATCGCGGCCATCTACAGCACCACTCGGGGCCGCGACCCGGAGAACTTCGACTCCTTCTTCTTGGAGCGCCAGACGCTGTTCGCGGTGGCTGGCGCGTTGTTCATGGTGTTCGCGGCGTGGTTCCCGTATCAGGAGCTGTCCAAGTTCGCGATGGCCATCTATGTGGCAGGGCTCTTGGCCCTGATCGTGGTGTTGAGCCCCCTGGGCGAGGAGGTCAACGGTGCTCGATCGTGGTACCGGTTCGGCGATTTCCAGCTACAGCCCTCCGAGTTCCAGAAGCTCGCCGTGATCGTGGCGGTGGCGGCCTTCTTGTCCCGATATGAGGACCACATGACCGTGCCTCGGGTGTTCTTTGCCGTGGGCATTGTGGCGTGGCCCGGACTCTTGGTTCTGCTCCAGCCCGATGTGGGCACCGCACTCATCTACGTGTTCATCGGGTTCGTGTTGCTACTCATCGGCGGCATCCGCTTTCGCCAGGTGCTCGGCATTGCGCTGATCGCTGTCACGGTGGTGACCCTGATGGTGAACTCCAACATGTTGGAGGAGTATCAGACCAACCGGCTCCGAACCTTCGTGGATCCCACCACCGGCATCACCGAGGCCGGCTTCCAGCAGCGCCAGGCCCAGATCGCCATCGGCAACGGCGGGGTGAGCGGCAAGGGCTACGGCGAGGGCTCCCAGACGCTCAGCGGATTGGTGCCCCAGCAGCACACCGACTTCATATTCACCGTGATCGGCGAAGAGTTCGGCTTCGTCGGCTCGGCCACCACCTTGGGGCTATATGCCATCTTGCTGCTGCGGATACTCCAGGCCGCCCGGCTGGCCAAAGACCGGTTCGGCGCGCTCATCTGCTCGGGGATCTTCGCCATGATCCTGTTTCAGATGTTCGAGGCGGTGGGCATGACGCTGGGCATCACCCCCATCACCGGAATTCCACTGCCTTTGGTATCTTACGGGGGTTCTTCGGCCATTGCCACCCTGATTGGCCTCGGCTTGGTGCTCAACGTCCGCATGCGGCGGTTTACCTAAGGTGATCTGGTCTGGTGGCCATGCGGCGGTTTACCTGAGGTGGTCTGGCCTGGTGGCTATCCGGCGATTCGTCTGAACTGGTTCTGGTAGGCAGGGGGCCGGCGGTAGATTGGTACTGATGTCCCTTTGGCCTGAATTGGAGCTAGTGCTGCCCGAAGTGTCGAAGCCGGCGCGCTACATCGGCGGCGAAGGCGGCATGGTGGAACCGGAGCACCATCCGTCCAGGGTGGCCTGGCTTCTGGCCTATCCCGACACCTATGAGATAGGACTGCCCAATCAGGGCCTCCAGATTCTCTACGAGATCCTCAACGAACGGGACGACGCGGTGGCTGAGCGGGCCTACGCCCCCTGGGTGGACATGGAGGCCGAGATGCGGGCGGCGGGCCTGCCGCTGTTCTCGGTGGACACCCATCGCCGGGCCGGGGAATTCGACGTGCTGGCGTTCAACCTGTCGGCTGAGTTGGTGTACACCAACCTGCTCAACTGCATCGACCTGGCGGGGGCCCCGGTGCGGGCCGATCAGCGGGCCGACGACGACCTACTGATTGGCGCGGGCGGGCATTGCACCTACAACCCCGAGCCGCTGGCCGATTTCGTCGACTTCTTCGTGCTGGGCGATGGCGAGGAGGTGGTCTCCGAGATCAACGCCGCGGTCAGCGACTGGAAGCGGGCGGGCAAGAGGTCTCGCCAGTCGGTGCTGCGGGCTTTGGCCGCGGTGGAGGGCGTATACGTGCCTTCGCTCTACGACGTGGTCTACGACGGCCCCGCACTGGTATCGATCACCCCTCGGTTCGCCGATGTGCCCGCGGTGGTGGAGAAGCGCACCGTGGCCGATCTGGCCGCCTGGCCCTACCCCAAGCGGCAACTGGTGCCGCTTACCGAGGTGGTTCACGATCGGCTCAACGTGGAGGTGTTCCGAGGCTGCACCCGGGGATGCCGGTTCTGCCAGGCAGGGATGATCACCCGTCCGGTGCGGGAGCGGCCCGCCGAGCAGGTCCGCACCATGGTGGCCGACGGACTGGCCCGATCCGGCTATGACGAGGTGGCGCTCACCTCGCTGTCCACCGCCGATTTCAGCGGGATCACCGAGGTGGTGTCCGCCACCATGGACTGCGGTGCCGGTGAGGTGTCGGTGTCGCTGCCCAGTCTGCGGGTGGACGCCTTCACCGTGGGGCTGGCTGCTCAGATCCAGCGGGCCCGGCGCACTGGCTTGACCTTCGCTCCCGAGGCCGGGTCGTGGCGGATGCGCCAGGTGATCAACAAGCTCATCGACGAGCGTGACCTCTACGGTGCGGTGGAGTCGGCCTTCTCCCAGGGGTGGCGGCGCATGAAGCTCTACTTCCTCACCGGGCTTCCCACCGAGACCGACGTGGACACTCTGGCCATCGGAGAGCTGGCCCGCAACTGCGTTGAGTTGGGCCGGGCCCACACCAAGAACCCCTCGGTGACGGTGTCGCTGGGCGGGTTCGTGCCCAAGCCGTTCACCCCCTTCCAGTGGTTCGGCCAGAACACGGTGGCCGAGCTGCAACGCAAGATCTTCTTGCTGCGCGACGACATCAAGCGGAACCGGGGTGTGCAGATGAAGTGGCACGACCCCAAGGCCAGCCTGGTGGAGGGCATCGCCAGCCGCGGCGACCGCCGCATCGGGCGGGTCATCGAGGAGGTGTGGCGAAAGGGGGGCACGTTCCAGGAGTGGTCCGAGCACTTCGACTACGACCGCTGGACGCAGGCCATGGACCGACACGGCCTGTCGGTGGACTGGTATGTGCATCGACACCGCACCGAGGACGAGGTTCTGCCCTGGGATCAACTGTCGGCGGGATTGCACAAAGACTTCTTGTGGCAGGACTGGCGGGATGCCCTCAACGAGGTGGGCTTGGAGGACTGCCGGTGGACCCCGTGCTACGACTGCGGGGCCTGCACCGGCTACAGCATCGAGCACATTGTGGCCTCTGCGGTGCCCCCGGCCGGGGGCAGCCAGGGGACCGGTCAAGTTCCCACTGGCTACCAGCCCCCCCGGGCGGTGGAGGTGCATCTTTCTGGCGTTGGGGAGAGGGCCTCATCGTGAACCCGAATCAAGCACCTCGCACTCGGATTCGGCTGCGTTACAGCAAAGCCGGGCGTATCCGGTTCACCAGCCATCGGGATGTGGCCAGGATCTGGGAGCGCTCACTGCGGCGAACTGGGCTGCCGGTGGCTCAGACCGAGGGGTTCTCGCCCCGGGCCAAGCTGCATTTCGGACTGGCGTTGGCCACCGGCTATGAGTCCGAGGCCGAGTATCTGGACGTCGACTTCAAGTGTGCCGATGTCGCGGCGCCAGACGTGCTGGATGCCCTGGTCAGCGTGTTGCCCGACGGGATCGCCGCCACCGGGGGATCGGTGCTATTGCCCGGCGCGATGTCGTTGCAGCAGGCGGTGACCAGCTGCGACTGGGACATCGAGCTGATCGACGTGACCGCCGACGATCTTGCCGAATGGGTAGATCGGGTGCGCGGTGCGGCTACGATAGTGATTACGCGAGAACGCAAGGGACAGCAGATCACCGACGACCTCGCCCCTCAGATACGGGCATTGGAGGTCGGTGAATCGACGAGTCGGGGGGTTCGCCTTTTGGCCACTCTGGGCACCCAGCCGCGGGCAGCTCGACCGTCGGAGCTCTTGACTGTTTTTGAACCGCAGTACCGCCCGGTGCTGATTCAGCGCACTCGTCAATGGATTGAGCAGGATGGCGCCCGCCTAGAGCCGCTAATGGTCGGCGCAGCCCCTGCTCAGCACACCCCGGTTGGTGTGCAATGAGAAAGGACTACAGAGATGACCGAAAGTCGCCCAAAGATCGGCGATACTCGCCCCGCGCCTGCTTCTTCTGGCGGTAAGCCAAAGATCGGCGATACTCGCCCCGCTCCACCGCCTTCTGACAGCCGTCCCAAGATTGGCGATTCCCGACCCGCGCCGAGCGGGAATGGATCGGGTTCAGACGGGGGCTCGGGCGGAGGCGGTTCCGGATCGGGTCGCAAGCGCCGTCGCCGTCGAGGCGGGCGGGGCCGCGGAGGAGGCAGCCGTCCGGTGCAGCCGGTGGAGCACCGAGTGTCGGACGGTCCGGTAGAGCTGGACGAGAAGACTCTGGAGCGCCGTCGGGGCCGCCGTCGCAAGGGCCGGCCGGTGGGCCGCTACATGATGCTGGTCCAGGTCCGCCCGGAAGTCACCCAGATCGCGGTGTTGGAGGGCCGGGCGCTGATCGAGCACTACGTGTCCCGTCCGGCCGACGACGTCGGGGAGATCCACGGCAACATCTATCTGGGTCGGGTCCAAAACGTGCTGCCCGGCATGGAGGCCGCCTTCGTGGACATCGGCACTCCCAAGAATGCGGTGTTGTACCGGGGCGATGTGGTGTTCGACCCCGACGATGTGGAGACCTCGAACGGTTCGCCCCGAATCGAGAACCTCTTGGAGGCCCGCCAGACCATCATGTGCCAGGTCACCAAGAATCCCATCGCCCACAAGGGGGCCCGGCTGACCCAGGAGGTGTCGCTGCCCGGCCGGTTCGTGGTGCTGGTGCCCAACTCCAAGACCTACGGCATCTCCAAGCGGCTTCCCGACAAGGAGCGCAAGCGGCTGCGGAAGGTGCTCGACCGGTGCAAGCCGGAAGAGCACGGGATCATCGTGCGCACCGCAGCCGAGAAGATCACCGCTGAGGAACTGGAGCGCGACGTGAAGCGGCTGGTATCGCAATGGGAGGAGATCGAGGCCCTGACCAAGAAGGCGAAGGTGCCCGGGCTGCTCTACCGGGAGCCCGAGATGGCGGTTCGGGTCATCCGGGAGGAGTTCAATCAGGACTTCCGTTCGGTCCACATCGATGATCGCCGCCTGTTCGACGAGGTACACGACTACGTGTCCAGCGTGGCCCCCGAACTGGTGGAGCGGCTCGAGTATTACGACGCCGAGAGCGAGCATCTCAGCTTGTTGGAGCGCCATCACGTACACGAGCAGTTCGTCAAGGCTCTGGACAAGAAGGTGTGGCTCCCGGGTGGCGGATCGCTGATCATCGAGAGCACTGAAGCGCTCACCGTCATCGACGTGAACACCGGCAAGAACGTCGGCGACTCCAACCTGGAGGAGACCGTGTTCCGCAACAACCTGGAGGCGGCTCAGGAGATTCCCCGGCAGCTTCGGTTGCGCGACATCGGTGGGATCATCGTGATCGACTTCGTGGACATGGAGAAGCGGGGCAACCGCGAAGAGCTCATGAAGGTATTCCGGGAGTCCCTGGCTTGGGACAAGACCCGCACACAGGTGCTGGACATCTCCGAATTGGGCTTGGTGGAGATGACCCGAAAGCGCATTGGCGAGGGCCTGCTGGAGTCGTGCTCTTCGGTCTGCCCCACCTGCGAGGGGCGGGGCCTGGAGCTCGACCGACAGCTAGTAAGAACCCGTCGAGACAGGTAGCCTTGGACAGGTGTATGCCGTTATCCGCACCGGCGGAAAGCAGTACAAGGTTGAAGAGGGCCAGATCCTCGATGTGGAGCTGCTGGGCGAACCCGGGGCTGAGGTCGAGCTGATCCCGCTGTTGTTGGTGGACGGCGACTCGGTGACCGCCGCCCCCGATCAGCTCGGCAAGGCCAAGGTCACCGCCACAGTGGTGGACTTGGTCAAAGACCGCAAGATCAACGGTTTCACTTACAAGAACAAGAGCAACCAGCGTCGGCGGTGGGGCCATCGCCAGCGCAAGTCCCGCATTCAGATCACGGCGATCAAGGCGTAGAGGAGCGAACGATGTCCAAGACAAAAGGCGGCGGCTCAACCCGGAACGGCCGCGACTCCAACCCCAAGCGCCTCGGGGTGAAGGTGTTCGACGGCACGGAGGTGACCGCCGGCTCGATCATCGTGCGCCAGCGGGGCACCCGCATCCATCCCGGCGAGAACGTTCAGCGCGGCCGCGATGACACCCTGTTTGCCACCGCTGACGGGCGGGTCAAGTTTGGCCGTCGGCGGCGCCGCAAGCTCGTCGACGTCATTCCCGGCTGATCGCCCTCCTTGCGGCTGTCGGCCGCTTGACTCAGGCGGTTGCGGAAAGACAGACGATGTCCCAGTTCGTTGACGAGTGCGGCCTGAATGTGCGAGGTGGCGACGGCGGCGCGGGATGTGTGTCGTTTCGCCGTGAGGCCCACGTGGCCAAGGGGGGTCCCGACGGCGGCGACGGCGGCGACGGCGGCAGCGTTTGGCTGGTAGCCGACCACAATGTGGCCTCGCTGATCGCGTTCAAAGACCACCCCCATCGCCGGGCCGACAGCGGTCGCCACGGCCAGGGCAAGCGTCGCCACGGCGCATCGGGTGAGGACGCTATCGTCCGGGTCCCAGTGGGAACCACGGTCAAGTCCCAAGATGGAGAGCCGCTGGCCGACCTTGCGGCCGACGGAGTCCGCTGGCTGGCGGCCGCTGGTGGCCAAGGCGGCCAGGGCAACACCCGGTTCTCCACCCATCAGAACCGCGCCCCGGCGTTCGCGGAGCAGGGCGAGGCGGGGGAGCAGCGCTGGCTCAGGCTGGAGCTGAAGCTGCTGGCCGACGTGGCGTTGATCGGATTCCCCAATGCGGGCAAGAGCACGCTGATCTCCCGGATCTCCGCGGCCCGCCCCAAGATCGCCGACTACCCGTTCACCACTCTTGAGCCCAATCTGGGCGTGGTGCGTACTGGCGACAACACTGGCGACGACTTCGAGATGGTGGTGGCCGACATCCCCGGCCTCATCGCCGGGGCGAGCGACGGGCGCGGCCTTGGTCACCGTTTCTTGCGCCACACCGAGCGGGCCCGGGTCATGGTGGTGATGGTTGATCTGGCCTCGGTGGAGGAGGTCTCGCCTTCCGAGCAGCAGCGGGTGTTGCTGGAGGAACTGGGTGCCTACCGGCCCGAGCTGCTGGAGCGGCCCAGGGTATTGGTGGGGTCGAAAGCCGATGTCGGCCATCTGGATCCTCCGCCGGGGGCCTTGCTTGTTTCCGCGGTGACCGGTGCTGGCCTCCCCGAGTTGATCAGGTCGATGGCCGACGCGGTTCGCGAAGCCCGGGCTCAGGAAAGCCTGGGTTTGCGCGCCAAGCACTCCGACGATGTGGTGATCCACCGGCCGGTGCCCGAGGGAATAAGAGTGGAACGGGCCGATGACGGTGCCTATGTAGTGGTGGGCCGGGCTGCCGAGCGCACCGTGGCCTTGTCCGACCTGGATGCCCCTGGTGCCTGGGACTTCGCCCGCCGCCGACTGGAGAGGCTGGGGGTGGATCGGGCTCTGGCCCGGGCCGGCATCAAGTCGGGCGACACCGCCCGGATCGGCGCTTTCGAATTCGAGTACTACGACGACGATGAATACTTCAGCGAGGAGGCATCGCCGTGATCGTGGTAGTCAAGATCGGGACATCGTCGATCACCGAGGCCGATGGCACCATCAGAGCCGAGGCGATAGCCAAGCTGAGCGGCGAGGTGGCCGCCGCGGTGGCCGATGGCCATCAGGCCGTGGTGGTCAGTTCCGGGGCGATCGGCGCCGGGCTGCCCGTGCTTGGCTTCGACCAGGGCCGTCCCCGCGACTCGGTCACCTTGCAAGCGCTCTCCGCGGTGGGCCAGAGCAGGTTGATGGCCCTGTACCAGGAGCGCCTGGCCGGCTATGGCCTGATCTGCGGCCAAGTGCTGTTGGCCCCTCGGGATTTCTTAGAGCGCCCTCAATACCTGCACGCCCAGCGCACGCTCAACCGGCTGTTGAAGCTGGGCGTCGTTCCCATTGTGAACGAGAACGACGCAGTGGCCGATGACGCCATCCGCTGGGGGGACAACGACCGCATTTCGGCCCTGGTGGCTCACATGGTGGGCGCTGGGCTCCTGGTGCTGCTGACCGACACTGAGGGGGTCCACACCGCCGATCCCCGCTCCGACGCCCACGCTCAGATCATCGAGGAGATCACCGACTTGAGCTTGCTCGAAGATCTGGCCGCCGCCGCCGGCGGGGCAGGCACCGACCGGGGCAGCGGGGGCATGGCCTCAAAGCTGGCCGCGGCCCGTATCGCCAGCTTGTCGGGGGTCCGGACTGTGATCGGAGCCGCCGAACGCGACCAAATAGTGGCCCACGCGCTGGCCGGCGCGCCGGGGGCCGGCACGACGGTAGCGGCCCAGCCCCAGCGGTTGAGCGCCCGCAAGCTGTGGATCGGATTCGCCATGGTGCCCTCTGGCACTGTGCGGGTGGATGCTGGCGCCCGCCGAGCCATGGTGGAGCGGGGAGCCTCGCTCCTGGCCATCGGCATTACCGGCTTTGAAGGCGTGTTCCAGCAGGGTGATGCGGTGGATATCCGGGGGCCGGACGATGAGGTGTTCGCCCGCGGCTTGATGGAGGTCTCATCCGACGACATGGACTCGGTAGTCGGCCTGCGCTCCGACGAGATGCCCCCCGGAGCGCCCGACGAGGTCATCCACCGCGACTCTTTGACCGTGCTGCCCTGATCGGCCCTAGTTACCGCCTGACAAATGTAGCCCTGATCCGGGCCATGGCCTGTTCCATCAGGGTGGCGGCTTCCTCAGCCGCGGCCACTCCGGAGCCCCGCCCGAGGATCACATACACCCCTCCGGTTACCAGCAAAGCCACCGGCGCGGCCACCAACAGCGGCAGGGGCTCAAAGCCCCAGGCCAGCACTCCGCCCAGCACCGCGGCCGACAGAGCGGCAACCGCCAGGCGTCTCATCGGACCCCGCACCGGCTGGCGGCGGCGCAGCAGATAGCGGATCCGATGGCGCAGGATGCCGTACTCCACCCAGGCTGCCACCGTGCTGCCCAGGGCCAGGCCCACCGCTCCCAGCCGCACGGCGCCCTCGGCCCGCTCGGCGTCCGACAGCGGTGACAGCACCTGGAAGTCGCCCAGCCGCTCCACGCTGCCGTTGACCACCCCATAGGAGTCGAAGCTGAACATGAGCAGAATCCCGACCCCGGCGGCCAGCACCACTCGCACCACCGCCACCCGGGCCGGGCCTTTGGCATCGCCTGCCGCGAAGCAGGCGTTCTGAAGCAGGCGAGACGACGCCGAGGCCACCAGCCCCAAGGAGTAAGCGGCCAGGATCCACCACACCTGCACGGTCTGGTCGCCGTTGAACTGCCCCCGCTCCAGCAGCGCTCCAACGATCAACCCGCCCAGGGTGATGAACGCCACCGCCGAGTACAGAACGTAGAACCCGATCCGGTCGAGGCCGGCTTGGAGCCTCCGCACCAGTGCTTCGGGATCGCCTTGCTCCCGGGCCATCTCCGGCAGGTCGCTGGCCGCCACGCTCATGGCGAACAGGCTGATGGGCAGGAAATAGATCACCTGGGCGAACCCCAACGCGGCGATGGCCCCGCCGGCGAGCAGCCCGGCCAGGATCAAGTCCACGTAGGCCGACACCTGAACCACCCCCCGGCCGATGAACGCCGGCCCGAACCGGTTGAGCACCGTGCGCACATCCGGGCGCCGCCAGTTCAGGCTGAGCCGAAGCGACGGGACGAGCCGCAGCACCAGCGGTACCTGCACCAAGAATTGGAGGGCGCCGCCCACCACGACCCCCCAAGCCGCCATCTTGGCCACGTCGGAGGCCCGGGTGGAGGGGTCCACGTCGTGCCACACCAGCCAAGCCCCCACCATGAACGCCACCTGGGCGGCGTTCCAGGTCACCGGGGCGGCAAAGGACAAGAAGAACCGGCGGTGGGCGCTCAGCACCCCCAGGGTCCACGCGGCCAGCACGATGAACCCGATCCCGGCGAACATCACTCGTACCAGTTCGACGGTTAGATCAGCGGTGTCGTCGGACAGCCGCCACAACAACAGCGACACCACCGGCTCGGCCAACATCCACCCGGCCAGCACCAATAGCCCGGTGACCACCGCCAACAGCCCGAACACTGCTCCGGCCAGACGCCCCGCGTCCTTGCGCCGCCCCTGCTCCACCAACTGCGTGTAGATGGGGATGAAGGAGGCCGACAGCACCCCTTCGCCCAGCAGGTTTTGCAGCAGGCGGGGAATGGTCAAAGCGGCCCGGTAGGCATCGCCGATGCGGCCCGCGCCGATAAACGCGGCCACCGCCACCTCCCGGCCGATACCCGAAACGCGGGACAGGAAAATCCCCGCACCCACCAGGGCTGCTCCCTTGCCGCTGGGGCGCTCGGAGGTCGGTGTGTCAGCCATTGTCTTGCCTCTGGATCGCCCCTTTGCTGCCAGACCGCGGAGCGTTGTTCGGGCCGTTGAGTCGTTGTTCAACCGGTGGAATGCCAAAACACGCTACCGGAGCAGCGGGTGCAGTCGGGTACGCTCGCGCCGTGAGCGCCGATATACCCATGGCCGAGTTGGCCGACCGGGCCAAGGCCGCAGCCCGGGTCTTGGCCACTGCCGATACCGAGACCAAAAACCACGCCCTGCTATTGGCCGCCGACCAACTGGAGCAGGCCCGAGACGATCTGTTGGAGGCCAACCAGGCCGACGTGGAGGCGGCCACCGCGTCGGGGATGAGCGCCACGCTGGTGGACCGGCTTCGGCTGACAGACTCCCGGTTGGAGGGAATGGCCGGCGGTTTGCGTAAGGTCGCCGGCCTCGCCGACCCGGTGGGGGAGATCGTGGGCGGCTGGGTGGTGCCCTCCGGCCTGCGAATCAGCCAGGTGCGAGTGCCGCTGGGCGTGGTGGCCATCGTGTATGAGAGCCGCCCCAACGTGACCAGCGATGCCGCTGGCCTGTGCCTCAAGTCGGGCAATGCCGCCTTCTTGCGGGGATCGTCCAGCGCGCTGGGCTCCAACCTGGCCATCGCCGGGGTGATGCGGGACGCGTACGAGAAGGCCGGGTTGCCCAGCGATGCCCTGGTACTGGTGAGCGATACCAGCCATTCCGCGGCGGCCGAGTTCATGCAGCTGCGGGACAGCATCGACTGCCTCATCCCCCGAGGCGGTCCCGGACTGATCGCCTCCATTCTGGAAAACGCCACCGTGCCCTATGTGATCGACGGCGACGGCAACTGCCACGTGTACGTGGACGCCTCGGCCGACTTGGACATGGCTCGTCGCATCGTGGTCAACGCCAAGACCCAGCGCCCCTCGGTGTGCAACGCGGCCGAGTCCCTGGTGGTACACCAGTCGGTGGCCGACGAGCTGCTGCCCCCGCTGGCCGACGACCTGGCCGGTGTCGAGCTGGTAGGCGACGAGGCCGCCCGGGCCATCTTGGGGCCGGATCGCATCGGCGAGGCCACCGAGGCCGATTACTTCACCGAGTTCTTGGACCTGAAGCTGTCGGTGAAGGTGGTGGACAGCCTGGATGAGGCCATCGCCCACGTGAACGACACCGGCAGCGGTCACAGCGAGGCCATCATCACCGCCGATCTCGACGCTGCCGACCTGTTCTGCACCGAGGTGGACGCCGCCGCGGTGCTGGTCAACGCCTCCACCCGGTTTGTGGACGGCGAAGAGTTCGGCTTCGGCGCGGAGATCGGCATCAGCACCCAGAAGCTGCATGCTCGGGGCCCGATGGGGCTGCGCCAGCTCACCACCACCAAGTATGTGGTCCGGGGCGAGGGCCAAATTCGGGGCTAGGCCCTTACTGATTTCGGGGCTAGATCGAGCGAGACGTAGCCTTCAGCCATGAGTTTCTCCTTCGCTGACGTCGACTCAGTGCGCAAGGGCCTGAGCGATGTGCAGTATCTGGCCGATGAGGGCATCGCCGGGGTGGTTTATCTGGCCGAGCGCTTGCAGAAGCCGGTGCTGGTGGAGGGTCCAGCCGGCACTGGTAAGACCCAGTTGGCCAAGAGCGTGGCCGAGGCCACTGGCGCCCGGCTCATCCGCCTCCAGTGCTACGAGGGTCTCGACGAGTCCAAGGCTCTGTATGAGTGGAACTACAAGAAGCAGCTCCTGCGCATCCAGGCCGAGCGCCAGGGAGAGGATCCCGAGGGCGAGGGCATGTGGCAGCAGATCGAGGACGACCTGTTCTCTGAGGAGTTCCTGCTCACCCGACCGCTGTTGGAGGCCATCCGCGCCGCTGAGCCGGTGGTGCTGCTCATCGACGAGGTCGACCGGGTGGAGATCGAGACCGAGGCGCTGTTGCTGGAGATCCTGTCCGACTACCAGGTGTCCATCCCCGAGTTGGGCACGGTGGCTGCCAGCCAGATCCCGTTGGTATTCCTCACCTCCAACAACACCCGGGAGCTGTCGGAGGCCCTCAAGCGGCGGTGCCTGTTCCTGCACATCGACTATCCCGATCTCGACCGGGAGAAGGAGATCGTGCTGGCCAAGGTGCCCGGCGTGGGCGAGAGCCTGGCCGACCAGGTGGCCCGCATCGTGCGCTCGGTTCGCCAGATCGAGCTGAAGAAAGCCCCGTCGGTGTCCGAGACCCTGGACTGGGCCCGCACTCTGGTACTGCTGGGAGTGGAGCACATCGACGCCGACACCGCGGCCGAGACGGTGAACATCCTGCTCAAGTACCGCAGCGACATCGAAAAGGCGCTCAAGGAGTTCGCCTCCTCCGACGAGGATTTTGCCGCCCCGGTCGCAACCTCGTGACCCTCCTGGTCAGACGCAAGGTCACTGGCCTCACTGGCAAGCCCTTTACGGTTCAGCCCTGAGCCTGCCATGAAGGTCGAGCCCGCCACCTCCCCGCTGCTGGCGCTTCTGGCCGGGTTCATCTCCGAACTGCGGGCCGCGGGGCTGCCGGTCAGCCTCACCGAGAACCTGGACGCCATGGAGGCAATCCAGCACATCCCCATTGAAGACCGGGATGCGTTCAAGTACGCGTTGGCCGCCACCCTGGTGAAGAACCATGCCCACTGGCGGGCCTTCGAGACGGTGTTCGAGGTGTACTTCTCGCTGCGGGGGGCCGAATACGACCTCATCGATGGCGAGTGGCCCGAAGGCATGGACCTGTCCGACTTCGTCGACGGCATGGACGGCCAGCAGCGCCGCCAGGGCGGGGGAGGCGGCGAGGCCATGTCGGCCGAGCAGCTGGCCGAGATGCTCTTTCAGGCGCTGATGCGGGGCGACGACGCCCTCATGCGGGCCATTGCCCGCCAAGCGGTGCAGCGCTACGCCGGCATGGAGCCCGGCCGGCCGGTAGGAGGCACCTACTACCTGTACCGCACGCTGCGGAACCTCGACCTCGACGGCGTGCTGGAGCGCCTGATGGACCAGGCCCGCCAGGACGCCCCCGGTGACCTCACCCCGCTCGAGGAGCGGCTCGAGCGTGACGAGTTCGAGGCTCGCGTAGACCAGCTCCGCAAGGAGGTTGAGGCCGAGATCCGCCGCCGGCTGGTGGCCGATCGGGGAGTGGAGGCCATGGCCAAGACCCTCCGGAAGCCTCTGCCCGAAGACGTGGACTTCATGCACGCCAGCAGGGAGGAGATGATGGCCCTGCGCCGGGCCATCTACCCGCTCACCCGCAAGCTGGCCGTGCGGCTGGCCCGCAAGCGCCGTCATGGTCGCAAGGGTCCGCTGGACTTCCGCAACACCATGCGCCACTCGCTCTCCTACGGTGGCGTGCCCGCCGAGCCCAAGTTCCGCTATCCCCGTCCGGCCAAGCCCGAGATCATGGTGGTGGCCGACGTGAGCGGGTCGGTGGCCGCCTTCGCCCGATTCACCCTCCATCTGGTGTACGCCATCAGCAACCAGTTCTCCAAGGTCCGCTCATTCGTGTTCATCGACGGCCTCGACGAGGTGACCAGCTTCTTCGAGGGGGTGGACGACATCGGCGAGGCCGTCCACCGGGTGAACGCCGAAGCCGATGTGGTGTGGGTAGACGGCCACTCCGACTACGGCCACGCCTTCGAGGTGTTCTGGGAGCGCTACGGGAAAGACGTCGGCCCCAAGACCACGGTGATGATCCTGGGCGACGCCCGCAACAACTACCACGCCTCCCAGGCCTGGATCCTCAAAGAGATCGAGCACCGGGCCCGCAAAGTCTTCTGGCTAAACCCCGAACCCGGCGCCTACTGGGACACCGGCGATTCCATCGTCTCCGAATACGGCGTCCACTGCGACGGAGTCTTCGAAGTCCGCAACCTCCGCCAACTAGAAGGCTTCGTAGAGAACCTCGTGTGACCTCCTCAACTGGGGTCACCAGCCCGGCCGATCCCTAGCTTGACGGTACGTCCAGTTGCCCGTTGCGGTTGTCACCCCAACATGTGACGGCCCCGTTGGCGCGTACTCCGCATGAGTGCATCCAATCAGCTGAGAGGGCGAAGAATTGGCCATTGGGAGCATCCGACTGTCCAAAATCGTTGTCGCCCCAGCATTGGATTGTCCCGTCGGTTCTAAGCCCACACGAGTGCCTCTCTCCGACTGAGATGGCAGTGAACTGACCCTCGGGAGCATCGTTGTCGTCCCAGCATTGGATTGTCGCGTCGATTCTGAGCCCGCAGGAATTGACTCCGCCAGCTGAGATCGCGGTGAATTGCCCTTCGGGAGTATCAATCCGTCCGCTGTCGGCGAACCCCCAGCATTCGATGACCCTGTCGGTCGTTAGCCCGCACGAATGGGATGACCCGGCGGAGACAGCGGTGAAATGGCCTTCGGGAGCATCGGTTTGACCACCCCAGTTCTTGCCCCAGCATTCAATGGTTCCGTCAGCTCTGAGTCCACATGAGTGGTCTCCTCCGGCAGAGATGGCAGTGAACTGGCCTTCGGGAGCGCCAGCCACGTAGCCCCAGCAATCGGCGGTTCCGTCGGTGTACAGTCCGCAGAAGTGTTCGTAGCCGGCAGAGACGGCGGTGAACTGGCCCTCAGGTGCCTGTGTCTCCTCATTTGAGCGTCTGCCCCAGCACTGGGCAGTTCCATCAGTGCGTAATCCGCACGAGAAGTTCCGCCTATGGCTTCCACCGGTCGTCACCGCTGTATACCGGATTCCGGTTGCCTCCAACATCAGCTGTGCAGCCCCATCTTCTTCGGCAACCATCGTCGGGATGCCAGTTTCCCGATTGGGAGGTTCTTCACACCCAGCGAGACCGGCCGCAACTGCGGAACCGGCAGCCAGAATCAGCATCGCTTCCCCCAGATGGCGCCAAACCCGACGAAACGACCCGCGGCAACTCGGCAATGCCCTACTGCCGTTGGATCCCTCGGTTCC
Organism: Acidimicrobiia bacterium; assembly: GCA_022826705.1. GTDB lineage: Bacteria > Actinomycetota > Acidimicrobiia > Acidimicrobiales > Bin134 > Poriferisocius. The sequence goes on from JAJDUJ010000012.1 coordinate 65,583, forward strand.
CATACTGAACAAACCTACAAATTCCTGAATCGCCTCCATAGACGGGAATTCACGGGTTGGTTCCATAACCGAGGAGTCCCCGAACTAGTGCTGTCTGAGGAAGCCCATGGGTCAGCGCACATTCAGTTGTCAAGGTGCGAATTCCGGGTTGGTCGTCCTTGGTCCCCTGGCAAAGAGTCGCGAGAGATGTGGCCGCGGGCATTGCCGGGTTGCCCTGTGGTCGGTCGGTGCTCAGCTGAGCAGCACGGGATTGCGCTGGGGCGGCCTATGAGTGTCCACGCCTTCATCGGGGAAGGGGTCCGGTGGTTGGTGAAGCTCAAAGCGTCCGGAATCAGAGCACTTGATGACCTGCCAGCCGTCGTCGTGGATGTTGTGATGGCAGCGGGCGCAGACCAGCACCAAGTTGTCGAGGTTTGTCGGCCCACCCCAGGACCAAGGCTGAATGTGGTGGGCCTGGCACCAGGCTGGATTTGCGTCGCAGCCGATGCACCCCTTGTCTCGCAATGCCAAGGCCGCACGCTGGGCCTCGGTGGCGATTCGCCGCTTGCGACCCAGCCAGAGCTCTTGAGTCTTGGCCCGAAACACACCGGGCAGGATGTCTGCGTCGCAGGCCATCCGGCGCAGTTCGCCCATCGGAATTGGTGTTCCGTCGCACAGACGGGCGTTGACCAACTCCTGTTGGACAACGTCGTAGTCGGCAATGACCAACAGTGCCGTTCGTGGCCGCTGGCCCGACTTCGGCTCCAAGATCAACTCGGCCAAGGCGTCGGCCATTCGCTGTTGTGGGGTACGGCGCCTCTTGGGGTCTTCCTTCCGCCACAGCTCCCGCTCCTTGTCGGAAATGGCCAGGGCAAGCCGGTTCCCGGTGATCGGGTCGAATTCGCCGGACAGAACAAACATGCCGTCTTCCCGGCTCTCAAAGAACCGGCCGTTGCGGTTCTTGCGCTGCTTGTCGAGGATCGACTGCCTGTCGTCTTCGGAGTGCTCTCGCTGTTCTTTGCGCACTGTGCGGGCAAACTGGTCGTAGGGCTCATGCTTGGCCGCCTCGACCAGCACAGCTTCATCAATGGGTCCCTCCGATGAAGCCTTGGCGATCAGCCATGCATGCTTCTGCGGTATCTCGCCGGACTCCAACGCTGTCCAAGTCTGAGCCAACCCAGTCAAACTGGCAGCGGTCTCCACCTCCCGCTTGGCCTCCCGCTTGGAAACCTGAAGTTCGTCCCGCGCCGCCATCTCCGCAGCACCCTGACCAAGCTGGTCGCGCTCAGCATTGATGAGGCGTACCCTCCACCCGGCAAGTCGGGCCTCAGCGCGTCGCACCGAGGCCATAGCGGCCCTTCTCTGCGCCTCCGACATACCCGCCGGGTCTGTCTCCGGAATTTCTAAAGTGACCTCAAAATCCCTGGTCACAGCCTTATTTGCCATGCCAGGTACAATACCTACGACCAGTGACAGCTTGTCAGAGCAGGGGTCCGACTTGAATTGGACCAGTTCGATCCCAGTGCCGAATCCGAATCACCTTTGCCTGCTGCAGCACCTCCACTTGTCTTCAACGTGAATTCGCTCCGGACCCTTGAATCAACCCACTTATGCTGGATGTCCTTGTCGGGAAGCGGGGTCGAATTGTGAAGGCGGTGCCGCCGCTTGTCGCCGCAGCTGAGATGAGGGCTGTCGAACACGACTTCGGTCACTCGTGCCAACGGGGCGTGGGGGAATTGCTTTCATTCCTGGCCACTACTACTCCGCCCGGCGGTCGCATTCTTGAACTCGGGACGGGGTTTGGTGTGGGACTGGCGTGGATTTTGTCTGGGCTCGGCTCACGGACCGACGTCGAGATCGTGACCATAGAGCGGGATGTCGAGCGGGTCGCGTCGCTTGCTGAAGTCGACCTCCCTGCCCACGCATCAATAGTTGAGGGCGACATAGAGGCTTTGCTTCCAACACTGGGTCAGTTCGACCTGATCTTCGCAGATGCTGAAGCGGGAAAGTGGACCGGCCTTGAACTCACAATTTCAGCCCTTGCACCACGGGCCCTGCTTCTTGTCGATGATATGGACATCTCGCACTATGACTCCTCACACGATCGCTCAACGGTTGAGGCTGTCCGAAAGGCGCTGATGACTGACCCTCGTCTGACCGCAGTCGAGTTGAACGCATCTTCCGGCATGATTCTTGCGTCGCGCCTCGCGGAGGTGCTCTAGAAGCTTCCCGATTCGGTTCTGGCTAAGACATCAATTGGCCGTGTTGGGTTCAACAATCGTTGAGTCTCTTTCGGCAGCAGCAGTCTTCCAGGCTTCGAGCACCGGGCCGATATGGCTGGGAAACGCCAGTGTGTCTGGCAGCTCCCAGCTCTGGAAGTAGCGTGCCTCACTCACCTCGGAAGGGTTGATATCAAGATGACCGGGATGAGTTGCTCGGGCCGTGTAGTAGATGTTCAGCGTTGACTCGACTGGCCGCTCCCCGGCAGTCCCTGGCTGATCGGGATACACATCCATCCAAATCCCTAGAAATCCAGTGATCGTGATGTCGAGACCCACTTCTTCGCGCACCTCACGAATCGCGGTTGCTTCGGGATGCTCGGCGGGGTCGCAGAATCCGCCGGGAATGTCCCACGCGCCCCTCCATGGCTCACTGGCCCGCTTCACAAGGAGAACTGTGCTGTCACAGACCACCAGCGCTGAGGCGCTCGGCTTGGGGTTAAGCCAGTGAGACTCATTGCACGCTGGGCAACACGTAGGTGGAAGTTTGGCCAGTGCATGGCCACAATGCATGCAATACATCAGACCGGACCCTAATGGGCGCAGACCAGACCCAGTCCCGAGTGGCGATTGTTGCAATCCCAGAAGACTCTTGGGGCTGTCTCGCTAGGGGTAGCGTTTCGTTGTCATGAGGATCTCGATTGGTGCTGATCACGCTGGCTTCCAACTGAAGGGGACTCTGGTTGAAGCGCTTCAACGACACGGTCACGAGGTTGTTGATCGCGGCACGGTAGATACCCAGCCGGTCGACTATCCAGAATTCTGCGCAAGCGTGGCGCGAGACGTAGCGGCGGGACGGGCTGACCGGGGAATTGTGCTCGGCGGCTCTGGACAAGGTGAACAGATAGCAGCCAACAAGATCCCCTCCATTCGTGCGGCACTATGCAACTGTTTAGCGACGGCCCGCTTATCGCGCTCACACAATGATGCAAACGTCCTCGCCGTTGGTGCACGGATCGTCGCTGCAGAACTTGCTGTCGAGATCATGGAACTCTGGTTGGAGACGCCATTTGACGGAGGACGCCATCAAGCGCGGATCGACCAAATTGCTCAATTGGAGACCCGCTAGTTGTAGAGGGTGGTCACAGGAGGGCCGGTGAACGTGCTGGCTCCTGTTGAGCAGGGGCAACCAAAGGACGGATTGACCGGACTCGCTGTCTGATCCAGGTGGCGGCCTCGGTGATTGCTGCGGTGACTTCTGTGGGTGAACCGCTGAGGTCGATGGCCAGAGTGTGGAGGAGCTTGCCGGCGTGGCGGACGGTGATCGTACGCTCGGGAACGCCACCGTCGTCGAGGCAGTAGATCAGCACGCCCTCGGGGAGATCCAGTGCAGTGGTGTAGGCCAGTAGCTGGTAGTAGTCGCTTGTCCGGGCCCGGGCGTCGTCGGTGAGCTTGTACTTGATGTCGGCCACATAGACCTCGTGGCCTTGCTTGCGGAACACCAGGTCGGGGCGGATCGGCACCTGTTGGCGGGTGTCTAAGTGGCGGTTGGACTGGCTCCGCACTTCGAGGTGCCCTCTCAAGGCGCGGCGCAGCCGTTGGGTGACGAAGTTTTCGAACAGCCGGTTCATGTCCACAACGAACGATGACGCGGCGTGTTGACCACGCTGATCGGCCAGGGTCAGATTCTCCAGCAGTAGTCGGGCTAGTTGGAGAGCCGGCTGGTAGTGGGCATTCAGGCGGGTTATCGGTATTCGGTCGAGGTAGTCGGCCCGCATGAATTCGTCGGCCACATCTTCCAAGGAAACCACTTGTTGGAGCAGCCGGCGCCGGTCCTCTGGATCGACTCGGGGCACACGCAACGCCAGCCGCGTTGCAGCCTTTAGGTAGCGGTTCTCGGTGATGTCCGGTGTGTACTCGTCATATCGGCAGGCCACGGGCAAAGCGATCCCCGCTTGGCGGAACTGGGCCGCCATGTCGATGCGGCCCCGCAGCGCGACGAGCCGGTCTTCTTGGTGCCGGTATGACCGCAGCAGCCCGCGGGCCAGGGTGGTCTCCAGAGTCCGGGTATAGAACGCGACTATCGAGGGCAGGAGGTCTGCCTTGTTTGCATAGTCGAACGCCTCCTGCCTCCATGCGCTTTCGTCAAGCCCCACCTCCAGCAGCAGAAAGAGATTCTCAGGGCGGATCTTCGGGCGGATCAGCACCCGGAGATCATCGACAACCAGAGTTCCCACCATATTCTGGGCGGTGATCGAGTAGCTGTCAGTGTCACCTGCGGGCTGTACCGTGATGATTCCTCGTCCTCTGGCGGCGAGGCGTTGTGCTTGGCCCTGAGCGAGTTCGACGGTGGTCGTCTCGTACTCGATGAGTTCGATCACGTCGCTCACAAATCTGGATTCCCCTCCGCGATAACCCCGGGATTGGCCATCGCTTCTTGGAGAGCAGCCTCTTGCTCAGCCATTTCGGCCCTACCCGACTGGTCGAGATAGCGCTTGTGAACCTGGTCGAAGCGGAAGTACTCGATCTGGTCGCGGTCGCCGAAGAACTGGTCTTCAATGAACGGCTCGATGTTGTACTTCCAAATGCGGCGCATCGCGTCCTCATCGAGGCCATGCTTCATGAAGTGGCTTGGTCCCAGCAGCAGGTGAGGCCCGCCCAATTCCCTGTCGAGTTCGTCGTTGACCTGGGCGACGAGTTCGCCAACCCATTCCGGTTCATGGTTCGCGGCCAGCCAGCGCTCGAGCAGTCCCTCCATAGGCCATTGGTTGGGGAAAAATGGAATGAAGTGGAACCTTCGCCGCAACGCGGCATCAACGAGGGCAATGGAGCGATCGGCGGTGTTCATGGTGCCGATGAACCACAGGTTTCGGGGAAGCTCAAACGAATCGTCGGGGCGGTGGAGGGTGCGCACGCTCTCGTCCCTGTACTCCAACAGGAACAGAAGTTCGCCGAACACCTTGGGCAAGTTCGCCCGGTTGATCTCGTCGATAATCATCACATGTTGCTGGCTCGGCGCATCAGCGGCCCGTGCCGCCATGCGCATCAGGGGACCAGGCGTGAGCTGATAGGTCATGTCGCCGCTGTCTGCTTCCGGCCGGTAGCCCTCGAAGAAGTCCTCATAGGAAGTCGAAGGGTGGAACTGCACCAACGCCCGGCGGTTGTGATCGGGGGCGAGTGCTTCGGCCAGCTTCCGGGCCAGATAAGTCTTGCCCGTACCCGGCGGCCCGTAGAAGACCACCTGCCCTTTGTCTTCCAACAATTCGATGATGTCGTCTAAGAAGCCGCGGTCGACCAGCAATTCCTCAGCCAGACCATCGAGGATCTCGGCCTTGGTCTCGATGCTGCCAGGTTCATCTTCGCCCACAGGTGGCTCTGGCGGTTCTTCCGTTGCCTTGGCCAACAGCTCGTCGAACAGGGGTTTGAGTTGTTTGGCCGTTTCGATCACAGTGGCTCTCAAGTCGATGTCGGCGAACTCCTCCCGGTCGAACCAACGCCCATAGACGAACTCTGCGCCGTGTGACCCATAGAGTCCGACATCGTCGCCGATTTGGGAACTCGAACCGCCGAGAACTCGACAGTCGACGTAGTCGGCGGATGAAAGCACCGGCACAACTTTGTCCCACCACCCCTTAGGAGTTGCCCCTGGGCGCAAGGCAACCGCTGCTCCCTGGTGGTTAACCCATACCCTCATGCCGAGGCCATGTTCGGATGCCTCCTTGATTCGCCAGTCCACCCACAAGTCAGCCCGAGGATAGGTGGGCGTCCAGTTTGCCGATGGCTTTCGGACGACCAAATCTCGACCTATCGCCTTCTTGAGTTCGTCTTTGAGCAGGTGTCCCCAGTGATCAGCGATACCTGTCATAGCCCGGGCGTTGGCCTCCCGTTCGTCGTGCGTTGCGCCGTCATCATCGAGCCCAAACACTGCACGATCCGACAACACCTCATCGAGGAACACCGGCCTTTGCCTCTGCCACCACGCAGCGGTTGTCTCAAATTCGCGGTTGTCGTTGGCGAGCTCTCGAACCCGCTCAGCAAAGGCCCGGTAGCGTTCGGGCGGTTCACTGGGAAGACTCTCCCCAGCAGAAAGCTCAATGAAGGCCGCAGCGCTTGCCCATAAGACTGGCCAGCGATCCCAGTCGGCCAGTGCCCAGAAATACGACAGTAGAAACGGCACATGCCCCGGTCCGGGATGCGCACCTACTCGGATGCTCTCCACGTAGTCGACGACCGACTGAATCTTGGAAACGGCATCGTCGTCGGACACCGGAGCAGTCAGCGACTCTGCTAACAGCATGGCAAGTTGTCGAGGGTCTTCGGTCCGATTGACGAGTTGATTCAACATCATTTGACCGCTAAATCCGTTGAAGGCCAACGTCCCCGGCTTCACTGCCCACGCCTTCATCTGCTTGTGAAACGAATTGAGGTCCCCGGTCCGACTGAGGTTGGCAAGCAACGCAAGCGCTTCTTCGGCGCTTGCCTCAAACCCGTCGGTAGCAGCCCTTGCCTCTCGGTAGTGGTCCTCATCAGCAACAAATCGCTCGACATGCGCCTCGTACCACCGTTGGCGAAATTCCTGCTCAACTAGAGAGACTTCCTGTTGGGGGCCTGAAACCAACCCCGGCCCCCGTCCCGCTACTGGCCTGTAGCTTCTGAGTTCCAGGCCGTTGTCGTCCTTCCACCTTTCAAGCCAGCTGTCATGGCTCCCTACCAGTACCCCGCCTGCCGCACTTGGTGAGTTGAATTCATAGTCGCGGATCAAAACCGCATGGTCGCCCTCAATGAGCAAAGTGCCATCCTCAACCAGCTGCTCGCGAAGCCGTTGCCTGGATGGGTTGGCATACTTCTTGAACGAAGGTGTCGTCTCGGCACGCCCAATTGCTCCTTCATGGACTCGGAAGCGTCCGCCGGGGAGCAGAACGCCAGTGCCGCTACAGCCAGAGAGGTCAAGACGGAAGACGGGGTTGCCGCCTGAGGAGTCTGGGTTCGTTTCTACCTGATCAGCCACGCCGAGCACTCTACTTGTGAGGTATGACGGCTTGTTCCTAGCTAAGGCTTCTACTCGGTGGCTTTGGGGTGGCCGATGTGAACGGCGGTCAGCCACACGGTCTTCTTGTCGTCGTCGATGCAGTACCAGATGCGGCCGCTGGAGGTGACCTCGTATTGCCACTGGGGTAATTCCGCACCGTCGGCGATTGCTGTGGCCAATTCATGCTGAAGTGGCTTCTGGCGTTTATCCCAGCGTCGAGGATCTTCTGTGATGTGCTCCCATGCCGTTCGGATGTTGTTAGGTGCAGTGGCGCTGAGCTGCACCCAAGACTTGGCGGCGGTGTTGTTGGCGAATCGGCAGTCCCAGCCGTCCTTGCGCGGTGGAGGGGCGACTCGATCCCGACGACGGGGCATTAGTCAACGGCAGGAGGGCAGGGAACACGTCCGCCATGTGTGATTGTGAAGGGGCCGGAGAGTAGGGCAGTGAGTTCGGGGTCGCTGAGAATCTCGGCGGTGTTCTGCCAGGAGTCGATGAGGAGTTCGACTCGATCGAAGCTCTCGACGCTGGCTGAGGCCAGAATGGTACGAGTCAGAGCCTCGGCAAATTCACGACGTCCATCGGGCGAGAGGAATTCGACCCAGGGGAAGGCGGCCTCGATGGCGTCATCCATTGCCTCAGGGGAGTCGGCGGAAATCTTGCAGAGAAGGCGGGCCAAACACTCGATGGTCTTGGCCCGGCTGAGGTCGCTGGCAGCGAGGCTGAGGTAAAGGTCAGGGGCGTTGCGCCGGCGCAGCACCACATCATGCTGGGCGAGGTTGGCCACTACCTCCTTGGGCTGTCGGAGAAACTCGGAGAATGTGCGCTCGATAACCTGCATGAAGGCAGGATATCTGAACTAGTTCAGGTATCAAGCCAAAATTGGCCAGATAGCTTCCACATCGGCCCAAGAGTGGGGGTCGGAGTCGCCCACCACCGGGGTTGCCACTCGGACATAGTTGATGGCTCTGAGATGTGGATTCACGTTCGCATTTTGGCAAGGGCGGCATTGGGTCCCTAGTTTCGACAACCGTGCCGAATGGGAAATTGACTCAACCTGCGGAGAAGATCAGGGCGTTCATTAGAGATCACCGGGATGTCGATCTCGTTGTCTGCACTGGGAATACGTCAGTCCGGGGACTGGCTTGGCTGGCGGACCAGACAGACAGCAGCCAAAGGGTGACCATTGTCATCGGTGACATGCTGGGTCCGAACTTCTCCAAAGCAAGCGAGGGCGATCGGGGAGCAGCGGCTTCTTTCCTCCGCCGGCCAAACGTGAAAGTGCACAACTGGTATCGGACGAAGCCGGAGAAGAAGATTGCCCATGGGAAGGCAGTTGTTGCTCTCCGCGAGGGAAGAGCAATTGCCGCCCTGGTGGGGTCGGCGAATCTTACGCACACAGGCCTCTACACAAACCTAGAGATGATGGTCCGCAGCGACCCTTCTGAATTGCCTGAAATTGAGGCGTATATCAATGAGGCGACCCGGCATCCTCCCGCCAACGAGAAGCTCATCGGTCTTGTGGCACCCACTCAGAAGGTGCCTGTGGAGACTGCCGCCAGCAAGGGCGGATGCCTCCCGGCATTGGTGCTGATCCCATCCCACGCGGCAAGGAACCTATGGATCAGGACCAGGCTCACTGTCTACCGGTATGACACCTAGCCCCTTTTGGGTCGTGTGACGAATGCGGCACCTAGGGCTACTCCCACGCCGGCTCCTATTGCCACGCCGATTCCGACGTCGCCAAGTGCCGCTCCTATGCCCGCACCGATCCCGACGCCGAGAGCGATGCTTAGTCCCATCCGGGGGTTGGGTTTCATCTCTTTCTTCATTGCTTGTCCTTCATGCCGCAATGGCCCCCGACTGGCGATCAGCCCCGAGTGGCGATCACCACGTTCTCTAGGACTTCGCTGTCGCCGGTGCGGACGTACCACTCCCAGGCGGTGCCGTCGGGGTCGGTGACCCAGGTTTCGGTCTTCTCGGCGAAACAGCACTGGGTGTCGTCCACTCCGGTGGTGGCCAGGCCCGACCCGCTTAGGCGGCGTTCGGCGTCTAGGACTTCCTCGGTGGTCTCAACCTCCACCCCTAGGTGGTTGATTGTGCCGCCAACGCCGTTGCAGCATCCCTCTTCGTCGGTCGCTCCGTGGCCAGCCTCGAACAACACCAGTTTGAGGGGCGGTTGGTCGATGGCGAAGTTGGCGTATCCCGGACGCCGCCGGGCTGGCTCTACGCCGAAGAGGCGGGAGTAGAACCCCACCGCCTCCTCCAGATCGGACACGTTCAGCGCAAGCTGCAATCTCATGACAACTCCCTTTCGAAGATCATGTCATAGCCCGGCGAAATCAGCCGCCATCTCAAGAGGTGCAACCCAGGGGGCGGCTTTTCTATTTCACCGCCACCGGCAGGTGCTTGAGGCTGTTGAAGTGGGTGGTGCGAAGCCTCGCCTCCGGGCCGGACCGCTCCAATCGCTGAAGGTGAGGGGCCAGCGCGGAGAAGTAGGCTCGGGCCTCGGTTCGGGCCAGATTGGCGCCCAGGCAGTAGTGGGGGCCTCCGGAGCCCAGCGACAGTTGGCCGCTGGCGTCGCGGCGGATGTCGAAGGCGTCGGGGTTGTCGAATATTTCGGGGTCGCGGTTGGCCGCTGTCATCCACAGGTCCACGATCTGGCCGGGCTCGAAGCTGGCTCCGCTCTCATGCTCCATCCGAGACGTCACCCGGCGCTGGTGGTGCATGACCGGGGTCACCACCCGCAGCATCTCGTCGATGGCCCCGTCGAGCAGCGACTCGTCGGCCGCCAGCGCCGCGGCTTGGTCAGGGTGGTCCAACAGCAGCATCAAACCGCTGCTCAGCAGGTTGCGGGTGGTCTCAGTGCTGCCGGTGACCAGCAGCTGCCACCATCCGCCCAGCTCCTCGTCGGTCAGCCGGCGCTCCTCGTGTTCGGCGTGGACGAGGCTGCTGAACACGTCGTCGCCGGGCTCGGCCTTCCGACGGGCGATATGGGCCTGGCCGTAGGCGGCGAAGTTGGCCATGGCCGCCCGGGCATCGTCCATCGTCGGGCACATCTCGGGATCGAATGCCCCGATGGTGGTGTTGGTCCAAGACAAGATGTCGGCCCGGTCTGACATTGGGATGCCCAGCATCTCCCCGGTCACATGCAGGGGCAACTGTGCGGCCAGCATCTCGGCGGCGTCGCCTCCGCCGTTGGCCAAGAAACCATCAACTAACTCCCCGGCAATGCGGTGGGCGCTGTCTTCCAGCCGGCGGATGGCCCGAGGCGTGAACCCCCGGTTCACCAACAGCCGCAACGCGGTGTGGTCGGGGGGGTCGAACTCCAACAAGGTGATGGCACCCTGACCGCGGTGTTCGCCCTCGCCCCCGGAAACAGCCAGCTGCGAAGAGGAGAACTGCTGCCAGTCCCGATTGAACTCCCGCACATACCGATAGCTGGTCACCACATAGCGCCCCCCGCCCCGGCGGTGGGGGAGCCAGTGCACCGGGTCTTCCTCTCGAAGCTGGGCCAACAACTCCAGCGGCAGCCCAGCGACAAACGTGTCCGGGTTGTCCAGCGGCGCGGCATCAATCATCGGCGCGGAACTCTAGGCGGTTCCCAAACGGGTCATAGATGTAGACCTGTTCGGTTTCGTCGTCCTGAACCTCGAGCACTTCGTAACCCTGAGGTCGAGCCGTCTCGGCGAGCTTCGTCACATCCGAGACAACAAAGGCCACATGGGCCTTCTTAGCCGGCCGAAAGTCCGGGTCAACCCCTAAGTGCAGCTGCCCGCAAGTCCCTTCGGGCAACTCGAACCAGCACCCGCCCCTTTTGGCCAGCTCCGGCGGCTTGGCGACTTCAACCAACCCCAACAGGCCGCCATAAAACGCTCGAGCCTCGTCCTCACCCCCCACCGGGATCGCCACCTGCACATGGGTAACCGACCTGACTAGTGATTCCATGCTCGCTTCAGTCTTCGAGGGGAATGTTGTGGTGGGCGATGTAGTCGGCGAACCCGGCGCGGATAGTGGACTCGTCGAGGCCGAGCGCGACCGGGTCGTAGACGTGTTTTCCGAACTTGTCCTTGGGCTTTTCGGCCAAGTAGGCGGGGATGGCATCGGCCAACACGTTGGAGAACTCCAAGCCCAAGCGGTCGTACACGACCCGAACCGCGGCAACCGGGTCGCTCATCAGGTCGCGGAATAGCAGATCGGCGATCTGGTCGTCGGGGACCTCCCCCGAAGCCCGCTGGCCCATCACCATGCCCATCATCATCTGGTAGACGAACAACATGATCGGCCCGTTCTCGCTTGGGGTCACCGCGTCGCTTCGCATCCAATGCATGGTGGTGGTGATGTTGGCCACCGACCCAACGAATCTGACCGGGTCGCGGTGGGTGAGGATCACCCGAGCATTGGGGTAGGCGGCAAACAGGTCCGGGAGCGTTCCCATGTGGGCGGGCGACTTCAACAGGAACTGAGCCGGAGCGCCGTCGACGTGCTGCAAGGTTTGCAGGAAGTTCTTGTGCCACCGGTACACCGCGTCAAAGTCAGCGGGCACTCCCCGTTCGGCAAGATCGCCGATGGAATGCATCATCGGCCAGTGCCAACTGCGGAACTCGGGTTGGCAGAAGTGGATGCATTCCACCGGAAGGTCGCCGCGCAGCTCGTGCATGGTCATGAACTCGGGCTGGATGTCGGCCCAGAACTCCTGTTCAGGCTCGCTGCACGCCAGCGCGTCAGCCCCCGTGTCTGGAAGCGTGCCCAGCGGGAAATGGGCCTCGTAGCCCCGCACCCCCCGCAATCTGGGGTCCAGCGCCAACAGCTCCAACAGGATGGTGGTGCCGGTTCGGGGCGGCCCGGAGATGAACACCGGCCTGGCGATCTCGGCCTTCAGGGTTTCGGGATTCGCCTGCCAGTAGTGCACGAGACGAAGCCGGTTTTGCAGGTTGCGAATGATCTCTCCCCGGGCGCTGAGCCGCCCCACCACATTCAGGTGGGCATTCTCATCAAGCGCACCGCACAATGCCCGGTAACCGGCCTCCCAACCCGGCTCGTCGCCGAAGTCCGAAAGCCCGACCGATTCAACCGCCACCGCCAGCATCTCGTCGGCATCCAGGCTCACCAGGCGAGCCGGATCGCCCACCGCGGTGCCAAACAGGTTCATCCGCCGTACCCAGTCCGGGCGCCCTAGGTGGCCGGCTGGTTCTATGGCTGTGCCTTCTTGCTTGCCCACACCGTCAAGCGTGCCGCTCCTTGGCCGCCTCTCCCAAACCGAGCTCTTCCACCAACCTCTCCCGCATGAGGTACTTCTGGATCTTGCCGGTGATGGTCATCGGGAACTCGTCGGTGAACTTCACGTAGCGGGGGACTTTGTAGTGGGCGATCTGGCCCCGGCAGAACTCTTTGATGTCGTCGGCGTCCAACGAGATCCCGTCCCGTAGTTGCACCCAGGCCATGATCTCCTCGCCGTATCGGGCGTCGGGCACGCCGATCACCTGCACTTCGACCACGTCGGGGTGGCGGTAGAGGTACTCCTCGATTTCCCGGGGGTACACGTTCTCTCCACCCCGGATGATCATGTCCTTGATGCGCCCCACGATGTTGATATACCCGTCGTCGTCCATTACCGCGAGGTCGCCGGTGTGCATCCAGCCCTCGTCGTCGACTGCCTCGGTGGTGCGGGCCTTGTCGTCCCAGTAGCCCAGCATCACCGAATAGCCCCGGGTCATGAACTCGCCAGCCGCACCCCGAGGAACGGTCTCGCCGGTGTCGGGGTCGACGATGCGGACCTCCACGTGGGGGTGCGCCCGGCCCACGGTGGCCACCCGCTTGTCCAGTGAGTCGTCGACCGACGTTTGGGTGGAAACCGGCGACGTCTCGGTCATGCCGTAGGCGATGGTCACCTCGGCCATATTCATCCGGTCCACCACCTGCTTCATCACCTCCACCGGGCACGGCGAGCCGGCCATGATCCCGGTGCGCAGCGACGACAGGTCGTAGTCATCCAGGTCGGGCTCGCCCAGTTCGGCGATGAACATGGTCGGCACCCCGTACAAGCTGGTGCAGCGCTCCGCCTCGCAGGCCCGCAGCACGGCTGAGGCGTCGAATCCGGCCGCGGGCACCACCATGGCCGCCCCGTGGGTGGTGCAGGCCAGGTTGCCCAGCACCATGCCGAAGCAGTGGTAGAAGGGCACCGGAATGCACACCCGGTCGGCGGGGGTATAACCACAGGCCTCGCCCACGAAGAAGCCATTGTTCAAAATGTTGCGATGGCTCAGCGTGGCCCCTTTGGGAAAACCTGTGGTCCCGCTGGTGTACTGGATGTTGATGGCGTCGTCTGGGCGAAGGCCCGCGGCGCGCTCCTCAAGCTGGTCGGCGGATATCACGGTGCCAGCAGCCAGCAGATTCTCCCAATCAGAGGTCTGGAGATAAACCACCTGCTGAGTGGGCACCCGATCCCACACCTCCTCGATCATGCGCCGGTAGTCGCTGTGGGAGAACGACTCCGCCGTCACCAGCACACTGATGCCCGATTGGTTGAGCACATACTCCAGCTCGGCCACTCGATACGCCGGATTGATGGTTACCAAGATGGCCCCAATGCGGGCGGTGGCGTATTGCACCAGTACCCACTCGGCCGAGTTCGGGCTCCAGATCCCCACCCGGTCGCCCACCTGCACGCCCACGGCCATCAGCCCGGCGGCCACCTCGTCGACCGCGTCGGCGAACTCTCGGTAGGTGTAGCGCAGCCCCTGCTCAACCGACACCAGCGCTTCATGGTCGCCGTGCTCTGCCACGGTGCGGGCCAAGTTGGCCGAGATGGTCTCCTCCAACAGCGGTATATCAGTCGGCCCCAGAGCCGATGACAGCATTGCCCTTTCCATTGGGGACGCAGTCTCAGTCGTGGCTGATGACGCCCCCGTCAACGATGAGGGTGGTGCCGGTTACGAAGCCGGCCTCATCGGACATCAGGAAGCGGACTGCCTTGGCGATGTCTTCGGGGATGCCCACCCGGCCCAGCGGGGACTTTTCCACGCAGGCGGCCTTGGTCGGGGCGTCAGCCATCATCTGGGCCGTCATCGGCGTTTCGATGTAGCCAGGGCACACCGCGTTCACCCGGATGCCGTCGGGGCCGAGGTGGTTGGCCAGCGACTTGGTTACCCCCACCACGCCGTGCTTGGAGGCGGTGTAGGACGGAATTGTCGGGCTGCCCACCACCGACATGATGGAGCCGATTCCCACAATGGCCGACCCCTCATGGCTGCGCAGGTCGCCCAACAGGGCCTTGGCCACGAACACCTCGGCCCGCAAGTTCACCCCTAGCACCGAGTCCCAGATCTCTTCAGTGAGATGGTCGATGTCCATGGCGGTCACGATGCCCGCAGCATGGACCAGGCCTCCGATGCTGCCCAGCGCCTCCCGGGCGGAGGTCACCGCGACGGCCACCGCCGTGCTGTCGGTCACGTCCAAGCCAACCGAGTGGGTTGCCACCCCGCAGTCGGCGGAGATGGAGGCCGCCGCTTCGGCCGCCCCCTCGCCGTTGAGGTCCCACAGCGACACCGGTCGTCCAACCTCGGCAAGGGCGCGAGCACAGGCTCGACCTATTCCGGACCCCCCACCAGTGACCACGACCCCGGTATTCGGCGACATATCCAAAGCAGACATGGCGGACACCCTACGCGGTGGCCGGGATGAAGATGACTTCAATCGAGAGGCCGAAAGCGCCTAATCGTGCAGGCCGCACTCGGTTTTGTCGGTGCCAGCCCAGCGGCCGGAGCGGGGGTCGTTGCCGGGGGCCACTGGTTTGGTGCAGGGCATGCAGCCGATTGAGGGATAGCCCCGCTCCAACAGAGGATTGAACGGAACCCGGTGCTCGGCCATGTAGTCGTTCACCTGCTCGTCGGTCCAGGTGGCGATGGGGTTCAGCTTCACCAGACCCCGCAGGTCGCGCACCACGATGGGGGCCGATGCCCGGGTGACGGCCTCCACCCGGCGAAGGCCGCTCATCCAGGCCGCCTTGCCGGCGAGCGCCCGGTCGAGTTGGCCGGCCTTGACCGCGGAGCAGCAGTTCTCTGGGTCCATGTTCCAGAGATCGGGGTCATGGCGGGCCACGGTCATGAGCCGCAGGTTCAGGCCGTAGTGGCGCCGCACCCGCTCGACCGTCTCCAGCGTCTCGGGGAAATGGAAGCCGGTGTCGATGAACACCACCTCGATGGCCGGGTCCACTTTCACGGCCAAATCGATCAGCACGGCATCAGTCATCGACGCGGCCAGCGCCAAGTGGGGAGAGAAGTTGTCCACCCCCCACTGGATGACCTTTTCCGCAGGCAAGTGCTCGAACTCCTCGTTGAGAGCAGCTAGTTCTGCGTCGGTAAACGACGGAACAGTCAGGTTGGGCATTCAGAGTCGCCAATCGGGGTGCAGGTTGCGGAAGAGCTCAGGTGGCGCATTCCGAGTCGCCGATCACCGCTTCGTAGGGGCCAGTCTCGTCGTAATCGACGTAGAACTCGGGTCCGTCGTCGGGCAAGGGGAACTCGTCCAAGTCGGTCAGCGTCTTGCCCACCTCACGGGATCCGCCCTTGCGCTCCAGCCAGTGGCGGAACTCTTCCCCGGCTTCCCTCTCGGCGGTGAATTGGCGCACCACCCGCACCACCGCTTCGGGAGCATTGCGGGCGGGAAGACGCAGGGCCTTGGTGCCGAAGTGGATCTGCGAGTCGCCCACATAGCCGCCGAGCAGCATCTGGTAGCCCGGCGCAGAGCGGCCGTGAGCCCGGCGTTCGGCCCCGAAGAATCCGATGTCGGAGGCGTGGTGCTGGCCGCACGAGTTGGTGCAGCCGGAGATGTTGATCCGCAAACCGCCCACCTCGGCCAAACCCTCTTCGTCTAGGCGATTGCCGATGGCATCGGCCAACCCCCGCGATTGGGTGACGGCCAGGTTGCAGGTGTCGGCGCCGGGGCAGGCCACCACGTCTCGCAGCAGCTCGGCACCGGCCTCGGCCATGCCGATGGCCGACAGCGCCTCGAAGAGCCGGGGCAGCTGGTGCTCGCTCAAGTCGCGGAAGACGATGTTCTGGCGATTGGTCACCCGGCACTCTGCACCTAGCTCCCGCTGGATGTCGGCCAGGGAGTCGAATTGGTCGGCGGTGATGTCGCCCAGCCGAGCCCAGGCATAAGCCGACACCGTGCCCTTGGCCGCGCCCCGCACCACATTGGCCTGCTCCCACTTCTCGTAGGGTGCCCGGCCGCCGATGGACACCGGAACCCCTTGGCCCACCGGGGTGGCCTCCACCTCGGCATGGCGCCCGGCGGGGGCGTCGCCGTGGACCTTCACCAGGTCGGGGATGCCGCCGGGCCAACTTGAGGAGGCCAGCAGGAACTTGCGCTCCCGGAAGATGCGGCGCTGAAGCTCCTCGAAGCCCAGTTTCTCCACCAGCCACTTCATGCGGGCCCGCAGCTTGTTATCGCGGTAGCCGTCGTGGTCGAACACCCGCAGGCAGGCTTCGATGGTGGGAAGCAGATCTTCTCGGGAGGTGAAGTCTTCCAGAGCCAGCGCGGGGTGGGGGTTGGCCCCCAGGCCGCCGGCCACGAACACCCGGAACCCGGCCTCCACGCCGCCATCCACCTCCCGGGTGGCGGCAATGATGCCCACGTCGTTGAACATGGCCTGGCCGCAGTCGGTGGCGCAGCCCGAGAAGTTGATCTTGAACTTGCGGGGCAGGCGCTGGGCGTAGGGGTGGCGAAGGAAGTGCAGCGCGGTGGCCCGGGCCCAGGCGGTGATGTCGAGTACCTCGTGGGGGCAGGCGCCGGCCAGGTGGCAGCCCTGCACATTGCGAACAGTGTCGCCGCAGGCCTCCCGGGTGGTGAGCCCCACCGAGGCCAGCACCTGCATCACGTCGGGAACGTCGTCGATCTGCACGTAGTGGAATTGGATGTTCTGGCGGGTGGTGATGTGGCCCCATCCCCGGGAGTAGGTGCGGGCGATGTGGGCCAGGGCTTCGAAGTGCTCAGGGTGGGCGATGCCAGCGGGGATCTTGACCCGCACCATCTGGTTGGTCCCGCCCTGGCGCTGGCCGTAGATGCCGTTGTTCAGGCGGAACACCCGCATCACGTCTTCAGGGATCTCCCCGGCCTTGTAGCGGGCCAGCATCCGCTCAAACTTGTCGATGTCGGCTTGCTGAGCGGGGTCGATTACCGCGGTGTTGTCGATCTGGACCGTGACCATCGGGCTCTCTTCTTCGGTGTATGGGATTTGGGTGGGGTTCAGGCGGGGAACTAAATCGGACTACTTTGATCCGATTAGTTGTTTATCAGGGTAGCGGCCTGAAATCAAATCCCGAGTGATTTGATCTGATTTATCCGAAAAAGGAAATTGTCGCCGCGTCAGTCGCTGAGCCGCTCGGCCAGTCGGAAGGCCAATTCGAGGCTCTGAGGGCCGTTGAGCCGGGGATCGCACATGGTCTCGTAACGGAGTTCCAAGTCGTCGTCGCTGATGGCCTCGGCCCCGCCCACGCATTCGGTCACGTCATCCCCGGTGATCTCCACATGGATGCCACCCGGCCAGGTGCCAGCCTCGGCATGGGCGGTGAAGTAGCGGTCGATCTCGGCCATCACGTCCTCGAAGTGACGGGTCTTGCGCCCGCCGGCGGTGGTGTAGGTGTTGCCGTGCATGGGATCGCATTCCCATAGCACCGGGTGGCCGGCATCGCGCACCGCAGCCAACAGCGGAGGCAGCACATCGGACACCTTTTTGGCGCCCATGCGGCTGATGAGGGTGAGTCGGCCGGGTATGCGATCCGGGTTGAGAACCTCGCACAGCTCGAGAACCTCAGCCGGCGATGTGGTGGGCCCGAGCTTGCAACCCAGCGGGTTCTTGATGCCCCGCATGAACTCCACATGGGCGCCGTCGAGCTGGCGAGTCCGCTCGCCGATCCACAGCATGTGGGCCGAGCAGTCGTACCACTGGCCGGTGATGGAGTCTTCCCGGGTGAGGGCCTCCTCGTAGTCCAGCACCAGCGCCTCGTGGCTGGTGTAGAAGTCAACCTGGTGCAGCTCCGGCGCATCGGTGGATACCCCGCAGGCGGCCATGAATCGCAGGGCGGAGTCGATGCCGTCGGCCACCCGCTCGTAGCGCCGCCCTTCAGGGCTGGCGGCAATGAACTCCTGATTCCACACGTGTACCTGGCGGAGATCGGCGTAACCCCCCTTGGTGAACGCCCGCAACAGATTGAGTGTGGAGGCCGACTGGTGGTAGGCCCTCACCAGGCGCTCGGCGTCAGCAGCGCGAGAATCCTCGGAGAAGCTGGCATCGTTCACCATGTGCCCTCGGAAGGAGGGCAGCTCCACGTCGTCCACCACCTCGGTGGAAGACGAACGGGGCTTGGCGAACTGGCCGGCGATCCGGCCGATTTTCACCGTGGGCACGCCGGCGGAGAAGGCCAGCACCACCGCCATCTGCAAGATGACCTTCAGCTTGTCGCGGATGTTGTCGGCGCTCATGTCGTCGAACGACTCGGCGCAGTCCCCAGCCTGGAGCACGAATGCCCGGCCCGCGGCGGCCTCTGCGAGTTGGGCTTGGAGCTGGCGGGCCTCTCCGGCGAAGACCAGAGGGGGCAGGCCGGCAAGGGTCTTGCGAACCTGGTCCAACGAGGCCTGGTCGGGCCACTGCGGCTGTTGGGCCGCGGGTCGGTCGCGCCAGGACGCGGGATGCCAAGCGGTCCTAGGCATGCCTGCCGCCTCGACTGGGGCCGAACTCATAGCAAAATCGTCGCCTGTCGCCGCCCATGGGGCAAAACCAATTAGACAGACGGACCCCTAAGCGGCGTCGATGTCCAATAGCTCGGCTCGGTCCCGCACCATGTCCAGCGATCGCCCGATGATGCGGCGTATCGCCTCCGAGGTGAGTCCGAGGACCTCGCCGATCTCCCGGTAGCTGTGCCTTTGGCCGTCGATGAGCCCGTAGCGCATTTCCAGGGCGAAGCGAGACCGGTCGTCCAGTGTGCCGAGCAGCTCAGACAGGGTTTCGGTCCGGTCAGCGGCCAGCACTAGGTCTTCGGGGCCTGGACCGCCATCGGGCTGAAGGTCCATAAGTTCGCTGTTGTTGTCGTCGCCCACCGTTGTGTTCAACGATGTGAGCGAGGTGAGCCGATGGAGCAGGGCGTGCTCTGAGTCCAGCTCTTCACCACCCCCAGTGGCTTGGCGCACCGCAGCCCGCAGGCTGGCGGCCCGCTCTCCGGGCAGCCGGATCAGATTGGCCTTCTGATCGAGGGCCCGGCCGATGGACTGGCGGATCCAGAACGTGGCGTAGGTGGAGAACTTGAACCCCTTGCGCCAGTCGAATTTCTCCACTGCCCGGTCTAGGCCCAGGTTTCCCTCCTGGACCAGGTCGAGCAGCTCCATGCCGGTGGGCAGGGGGTATTTCTTGGCCACGCTCACCACCAAGCGAAGGTTGGCTCGAATGAAGCGTTCCTTGGCCTTGGCTGCTTCCCGCACTTGGGTGTGCAGCCGGGGATTGCTTTCTCCGGCGTCCAATCGAGCCTGAGCCTCGCGGCCCTGCTCGATTGTTTGGGCAAGCCTTACTTCGTCTTCTTTGGTGAGGAGCGGCACCAAGCCGATTGCGTTGAGGTATTGGCCTGTTGAATCGTCCATTTTTTCCTGTCTTGTTGTCTTCATGAACTGCAACCGATTTGCCCCCTCATTTGTTCCCGGTTGCCTTTCACTATTGACTCGCGAAATTACCGTTGGGTTGCACTGATGCCCGCACGAATTATTCGGCTCGCGGCTGCTCGGGGGGTAACAAGGAACTGGCCCTAGGTTTCGTACACTGCAAACTGTGAGCCACATCGGGATTTTCGGGGGCACGTTCGACCCCGTACATGTCGGTCACATCGCGGTTGCCGTTCGGGTGCGGGCAGCGCTAGAGCTCGATCGGGTTGATCTGGTGGTAGCTCACGAGCCGTGGCAAAAGCTGGACCGACCCCAGCTCAGTCCGGCTCAGGATCGACTGGCCATGGTGGAGGCTGCGGTTGAGGGCATTGACGGGGTGGCGGCCTCATCGGTGGAGATCGACCGGGGTGGGCTTACCTACACAGTGGACACTCTGGAGGCCTACCGGGCCGCCGACCCCGATGGCTCCCTGTTCCTCATTCTGGGCAGCGACGCCGCCGGAGGCCTGGACACTTGGCACCGTTATGAGGAGATGGCCGAGATGGCCGAAGTGGTGGTAGTGGACCGGCCTGGTGCTATGGGGGAGCGCCCGCCGGTAGCCCACCGGGTGGTGGACTGTCCGCTGGTCGACTTGTCCAGCACTCAGGTGCGGGCGTGGGCTGACGCCGGCCAGCCGCTCGACGGCCTGGTCCCTCCCGCGGCGCTGGCCTACTGCCGCCAAAAGAGGCTGTATGGGTGATTCCACGCCAGGCGCCGGTGGCGCGGCGCCGAGGAAGGGGTCGCCACGCTGGTGGCGCTGGGGCTGGCCGCTGCTGGTGTTGGGTCTAGCCGCCGCGGTGCCGCTGCTGGTGTGGCTGGGGTGGTCGGCCATTTCCAGCAGCAGCGACGGCACGGAGGTGAATACCCCGGTCGATCCCGCCGCCCCCGGATACGAGGCTTTTGTAGACCCCACGCCCACGCTGCTATTGATCCATGCCAACGGCGAACTTCTCCACGGGGTCACACTGCTGGCGCTGACTGACCCCAGAGTCGAAGGGGCGGTTCTGTTCATTCCCCCTGAGACGTTGACCTCTGGAGGGTCGATTAGCGAACGCTGGGTCGAGTCGGCCAGCGCGGGAGTAGCCGACTCGATTGCCGAGTTGTTGGATATCCGCCCCGGCGAGACGCAGGTGGTGGACGATGGCAGCTGGGCGGCGTTGGTGTCGGCGGTGGAGCCTATTGCCTTCATCAGTGCTGTTCCGCTCGTTGGGCCTGATGGGGAGACCCGGTTCGGGGCCGGTCTGGTGAACTTGGCCGCGGCCGATGTCGGGCCTTATTTGGCAGGGCGCAGCCCGGGCGAGTCGCCGTTCGATGCCTTGTCTCGTCACCTGTCGTTCTGGGGGGGTTGGCTGAGGCAGGTAGGGGAGTCGACCGCGCCCAACGTCATTCCTGGCGAGACTGACCGAGGGATGGGCCGATTCGGGCGGGCCCTCGCTGCGGGTGAGGTGTTCATGAGCACGATCATCGGGGGGGTCGATGACAGTGGGGCAGTGGTAGTGAATCCGGAGCGGGTTGGCAGGCAGGTGAGGGAGGTCATCCCGTTTCCCATCTCGGCTTCGAGCGGGAGCTTGCCCAGAGTTCGGTTGCTCAACGGCGTTGGAGACCTTGAGCTCACCAAAACTGCGGCTCGAGAGCTCAGCCGGGCCGGTGCGCAGATCACGCGGATCGGAAATGCCGCGGAGTTCGGATGGGAGACCACCAAAGTCGCCTATCACGATGTTGGCTTCGCCGCCTACGCCGAGGCTTACCGAGACGCCTTGGGCGCCGGTTCGGTCATCGCCGAAGAGCTGCCCAATGCCTCCGCTGATATCACGGTGACCTTCGGCGCAGATTTCTCCCATCTGCTGACGGGAGATGGTTAGAGTGAGAGCGTGATGCCTGCATGAGCGCAAAGCCCGCCCCACGACAATTGCGGACAATGACGTGATCGCCACATGAGCGTCAGCACCGCTGACAAAGCGGTCGTGTGGGATTGGGTAAAGGCCGCAGCGGCCGCGGCGGAAGAAGGTCCCGGCGCTGACACAGTCATCATTGATGTGGGCGACGTACTGGTAATCACCGATCACTTCGTGATCACTAGCGGTGCCAACACCCGGGCCGTGCGGGCGCTGGCCGAGCGGATCGAAGAAGCAGTGGATCTCGGCGGCGGCCCCAAGCCCATCTGTATCGAGGGGCTGTCGGACTACGAGTGGGTGCTGATGGACTACGGCGACTTCGTGGTCCACATTTTCACCGTCTCAGCCCGCGACTACTACGCCCTCGACCTCCTCTGGAAAGACTGTCCCACCCTGACGCCTAATCCGTTGCCGTCGTAGGGGCAACCCGATACAGTGGTCACGGGTCCCCAGCCCGGCGGTGGTCAGAGCGTTTCCCGTAGGAGGCGGCCTGGGGAGGTGCCGGTTTCCTTGTCCTCTTGGATGGTGACTTCGCCGTTGACCAGCACATACTGGTAGCCCGAGGCCCGCTGCACCCGGCGCCACTCGCCGGCGGGCATGTCGTGGACCTTCTCGCTCGGGCCGATGGCCAGGCTGTCGAGGTCGTACACGATCACATCGGCCGCCTGGCCCGCGGTCAAGGTTCCCCGGTCGGTGAACCCGGCGCACTGGGCGGGAAGCCCGGCCATGCGCCAGTGTGCGTCCTCCAGCGAGATGATCTCCCGGTCGCGCACCCCGTTGATGAGCAGCTCGGTGGGCCACCGGCCCGCGGTGAGGAAGCGGGTATGGGCCCCGCCGTCGGACACGCCGGGCAGCGCCCACTGGTAGTTCAACAGGTCCACCAGGTGGTCGGGGTTGTTGAACGAGCCTGAGGCGTAGAACGTGGCGGCCAGGTCGTCGGCCACCGCGACGTCAAGCATGGCGTCCACCGGGTGGACTCCCAGATCGGCGGCGATGTCGCCCACCCGGGTCTCGGCGTAGCGCTGGTACTGCGGGTTGGCGGTCTCCAATAGCACGATGTCGGCGATCGGGCAGGTGACGGCAATCGACTCGGATTCCCGCAACGCCGGACGGCGGGCGGGGTCGGCCAGCTTGGCCCGGCGCTCCTCAACCGTGCCCAGCGTGGCCTCCCGCCACGCCTCCATGTCGTCCCAGAGATTCCATTCCTCGAAGGTGAAGGCCAGTCCCACGTCAGTGGTCACAGCCTGGCCGTAGATCGGCAGGCCCCGCAGCCGGCAGTTCTCCACCCACTCGATCTGCTTGAGGTGCTGCTCGGGGCGCTGAGCGTTGGGGGTGATCACGTTGAACAGCACCGGGCGGCCGCTGATGTCGGCCAGGCGCTCATAGGTGCGGCGGTGCTCGGTGCGGGTCTCGTCGGCGGGGTCGGGGGCGAAGGTGGCCTGGATGAACCCCTGATTGCGCTCGGCCAGAACCTCAGCCAGTTGGAACAGCGTCTCGTTGGGCATCACGTCGGTGTTCATGGGGTTGCCGTCGTGGTCGCGCTGCACGTTGGAGTCCCGCAGCCGCTGCACTGACCAGCCGCCGGCACCGACGTCCATGGCCTCGTGCAGCAGCGCCCTGAGCTGGGCGTGCTCCTCATCGGTGGGCATCTCGCCGGCCTTGGCCCGCTCGTAGCCCAGCACCCAGTTGAGCGCGGGATTCAGGGGGAAGAAACTCCGCATGTTGACCGCCTTGGGGGTGCGGTCCACCGCATCCAGGAACTCGGGATAGGTGACCCAGTCCCAAGGCATTCCCGCGGCCATGGCGTCGAAGGGAATGGCCTCGGTGCGGGTCATGGTCAGCATGGCCCGCTCCCGGTCTTCGGGGGCAACGGGGGCGAATCCGAAACCGCAGTTGCCGATGACGATCGAGGTCACTCCATGCCAGCCCGACAGCGTGCAGTACGGATCCCAGAACAGCTGGGCGTCGTAGTGAGTGTGGAGGTCGATGTGGCCGGGGGCCACGATCATCCCATCGGCATCCAGCACCTCTTCGGCATCGGAGGCCCGCAGCCGGCCGATCTTGGCGATCTTGCCGTCCTTGATGCCCACATCGGCCCGCAACCGCTGAGCCCGGGTCCCGTCGATCACCATTCCACCGGCAATGATCGTGTCGTACGTCGTCATCTCGTCCCCCTGGGTGTGCGGTGATGCTCAGCATAGTGAAGGGGCGAGACACCGATGATTTTGACACCCCGTCCATTTGCAGATGGGCCACTAGCGTGGCCCCGATGGAAGGCAGCCTGTGGTAGAGCCGGTTGAGCGCCGCTCCTGGCTGGCGCTGGGGGCGGCCACTGCGGCGGCGTTCATGGTGGTGGTGGACGTCTCCATCGTCAACGTGGCCTTTCCCTCCATCCAGAAGTCCCTGAATGCGTCCAGCGCCGCACTGTCGTGGATCGTGAGCGGCTACTCCATCACAGTGGGGTCGTTTTTACTGCTCTCGGGGCGCTTGGCCGACCGACAGGGCCGGCGCAAGATGTTCAATCTCGGGTTGGCCATCTTTGCCGTCGGCTCGCTGTTCTGCGGGATAGCGCCCCAAGTGGAGGTGTTGATCGCGGCCCGGGTGGTGCAGGCGTTGGGCGGGTCGCTGATCATGCCGTCGTCGTTGGCCATGGTGCTGCCCGAGTTCCCGGTGTCCCGCCGCTCGGCGGCTATCGGGATGTGGGGGGCGATGGGCGCGCTGGGAGCGGCATTCGGCCCGACTATCGGGGCGCTCTTGATCAACGGCCTGGGCTGGCGGTGGATCTTCTACGTCAACCTGCCCATCGCCGCCCTGGTTTTCTTGGCCACCGCCCGGCTGGTGCGGGAGTCACGCGACGAGGACACCGAGGGCCGTCTCGACGTGGTGGGAGTGCCGGTGGGCACCTTGGCCCTGGCGCTGGTGATGGTGGCCATAGTCCAAGGCGAGGGGTGGGGCTACGACGATTACCGCATCATCGTTTTCGCCGTGGTGGGAGTGGTTCTGCTGCCGTTCGTGGTCTGGCGGTCGCGCTCGCACCCCAATCCGCTGCTCGATTTGAGCTTGTTCAACTATCGCTCGTTCTCGGCGGCCACTGCCTCCTTCGGCCTGTACGCGCTGGGGTTTGTGCCCGGGTTCTTGATGAGCTCGCTGCTGTTGCAAGACCTGTGGGGCCTCACGGTGCTGGAGGCCGGACTCGGGCTCACGCCGGGGCCGATTATGGCTTCGGCGCTGTCGATTCCCATCGGGCGAATGGCCGACCGCTGGGGGCACCGATGGCTGCTGACCTCAGGGGTGGTGCTGTGCGGGCTGTCCTACGTGATACTGCTGGCTTGGGCTGGGGAGTCGTCGGCCTATTTCTCGGTATTCCTTCCCGCCAACCTGATCTTGGGCATCGGCGTGGGACTGTCCATCGCCACGTTCGTCAGCGCGGCCATGAGCGATGTTCCGCCGCCCCGCTTCGCCATCGCCAACGCCACCACCCGCACCGTTCAACAGGTGTGCTTCGCCCTGGGCATCGCGGTGGTGATCGCCCTGTTCAACTCCGCGCCCAGCGGCGACCCGTTGGGCGGATTCCAGCGAGCCTGGATCTGGGTCATCGCCACCTACGCGGCCTCGGCGGTGGTGATCATGGTTGCCTTCCCTTCCGGCACTGCTCTCCTTCGGGGTGGACTGCGGGGCGGCCAATCCAGTGTGAGACGCTAAGGCCATGTCGGAAACTGTCGAGACGCGGCTGGCTGCACTGAGCATCGAGGAGAAGGCCGACCTGGTGGCCGGGGAGGCCATCTGGACCACCAAGAGCTTCCCGGAGGCGGGTATTCCCGGCATCGGGGTGACCGATGGCCCCAATGGGGCCCGGGGCGGCGGGCTGCTGGGTACCGGGACGGCCACGGCCTGCATCCCGGCCGGGGCGGTGCTGGGCGCTACCTGGGATCCTGAGCTGGTGGAGCGGCTGGGCGGGGTGCTGGGCGACGAGGCCCGGGCCAAGGGGTGCCGAGTGCTGTTGGCCCCCACCATCAACCTGCACCGCAACCCTCTGGGGGGACGGAACTTCGAGTGCTACAGCGAGGATCCGATCCTGTCTGGGTTGGTGGCCGCCGCGTTCGTACGCGGGGTGCAGGCTCGAGGGGTGGCCACCACGCCCAAGCACTTCGTGGCCAACGACTCCGAATTCGAGCGCAACACCATCGACTCCCAGGTGGACGAGCGCACGCTGCGGGAGCTGTATTTGGTGCCGTTCGAGTATGCCGTGCTCGAAGGCGGCACTTGGGGGCTGATGAGCGCTTACAACCGGCTCAACGGCACCTTCTGTTCGGAAAACGAATGGCTGCTCACCCAGGTACTGCGGGATGAGTGGGGGTTCGACGGTTTCGTGATCTCCGACTGGTTCGCGGCCCGGTCCACCGCGGGCTCGGCCCGAGCCGGGCTGAGCCTGGAGATGCCCGGGCCGGGCCAGTGGTACAACCGCGGCCCGATCGGCGAAGCGCTGACCGCAGGAGAAATGGACGAGGACCATCTCGACCGGATTGCCGGCGATGTGCTGCGGCTGCTGGAGCGCACCGGGGCGTTGGACGGACCGGATGGCTGTGAGCCCGGTCAGGAGCAGGAGTTGGATCGCCCCGAGGATCGAGCGCTGTTGCGGGGAGCGGCCGCGGCGGGAACGGTGCTGGTGGCCAACAACGGGGTGCTGCCGCTAGACCCAACCACAGCGGGGTCGATGGCAGTGATCGGCCCCAACGCCCGGAAGGCTCAGATCATGGGCGGGGGATCGGCCACCGTGCGGGCGTATCGCAATGTGAGCTTGATGGACGCGCTGGGCGACGAGTACCCCAATCTCGACGTCCGCTATGCCCAAGGCTGCGACATCGAGCGCTCGCTGATCGCGCTGTCGGCCCCGATGCTGAAGGGCAAGCTCCAGCTTGAGTACTTCAACGGCCACGAATGGTCGGGGCCGGTGGTGCACACCAATGAGTCGGGTTCAGCGGAGTTGGTGTTCTTCGGCGAGCCGGGACCGGGGGTGAACCCCGAGGCGTTCTCGGTGCGGGCATCGGGAGTGTTGGTGGCCGAGGACAGCGGCCAGCACACCGTGGGGCTGGTTCAGCTCGGACGCTGCCGGGTATTGCTCGACGGCGAGGTGGTGCTGGACGCCACCGAGGGCGACTACGACCGGGGCGACGACTTCTTCGGAATGGGCTCAGAGGTGATCTCCGCCTCGGTGCAGCTCACCGCGGGCCAGGAGACGCCGATCGTCATCGAGTACTCCAGCCGCGACAGCTTCATGCTGTGCGGAGCTCGGGTGGGCGTGAAGTCGCAGGTGGAACGGGATCTGATCGCCGAAGCTGAGCAGGCCGCGGCCGCCGCCGACGTGGCCGTGGTGGTGGTGGGCACCAATGCCGATTGGGAGACCGAGGGGCGCGATCGGGACTGGTTCGACTTGCCCGGCGACCAGCCCGAGCTGATCCGCCGGGTGGCGGCGGCCAACCCGAACACCGTGGTGGTGGTGAACACTGGGGGAGCGTGCAACCTGGACTGGGCGGAGGAGGCCGCCGGGGTGCTGGTGGCCGGGTTCGGGGGCCAGGAGATGGGCTACGCAGTGGCCGACGTGCTGTTCGGTGCAGCCGACCCTGGCGGGCGCATGACGATGACCGTGCCGGCTCGCTATGAGCACAGCCCGGCGTATCTGAACTATCCCGGCGAAAACGGGGTGGTGCGCTACGGGGAAGGCCCGTACATCGGCCACCGCTGGTTTGACGCCCGGGCCATCGAGCCGGCCGTGCCGTTCGGCCACGGCCTGTCGTATGCCACCTTTGAGTGGTCAGAGCCCCGGGTGTCGGGCGGGGGCGACACCGAGGTGGCCGACCCGGTGGTAGTGGAGGTGGACGTAGTCAACACCGGAGACCGCTCGGGCAGCGATGTGGTGCAGGTGTATGTGGAGCCGCCGCCGTCGCTGCTGCACCGCCCGGTGCGGGAACTCAAGGGGTTCGCCAAGGTCCATCTGGCCCCCGGTGAGCGCACCACGGCCCGAATCGTGCTCAACCGCCGGGCCTTCGCCTACTACGACCCCGGCGACCAGTCTCCGCCGGGCTTGGACATCGGCAACCCGGTTCCCGCCGGGGAATCCAACAAGCGCACCGATCCCGGCTGGTACGTCGATCCCGGCACTTACACCGTGTGGACCGCCCGCTCCAGCGCCGATCTCGTCCACGCCGCCCAGGTGCACCTCAGCGACTGATCGGGGCAGCGCGTTCAGCCCTCTTTGACGATGAAGGCGTTGTCTTGGATCTCGCTTTCCAGGTACGTGTTGCAGCGGATGACGTTGGCCAGCGTGATGCTGCTGAGGTCTTCGAGAAGCCCAGGGTTGGCCGAGAAGAACGGGTCTCGCTCAAACCAGAAGCGGTCTCCGGCCCGCAAGCGGCGGAACTGATTGGAGATGATGGTCTGAAGGGTCTCGCCTACCGACGCCCCGGCCACGTGGTCTTCGGCCAGGGCCGCGACCCAGAGGTCCAGATCGTCCACGCTTCCATACGCCTCTATCAGTGTCTGCTGTACGGCGGGGTCGGAGGAGATATCGGCAAAGCTCTCCGCTGCGGACAGTCCGAACGCTTGGCGCACGGTGTTGTAGTCGCCCAAACCGTGGTCGCGGCCTCGCTGGATGTTTAGGGCGGCCAAATCGAACACCGGTCCCCCCGGTCCCCGAATGAGCATGTTGCGGATTTCGTCGATGACCAGCGAGTCAACCTGTTGGGCCGATTGGGAAGCGAGGCCGAGCAGTATCGCCGAGATTCCGAGGTCTTCGACGGCGGATGGGTTGAAGAAGGCTCGGGCCAGGCTGATCTGGTCGGTCTCCCCGTTGGCGTCCACCAACAGCAGGTTGGGGGAGAGCAGGGTGTGGCCCACCCGGTAGGCCGCGGCGGAGAACTCACTGGCGATGGTCGGGTTCACTGCGGGGTCGTAGCCGGAGTACGGGCCGATTGCATCGGGGCCGAGCAAGAGGGGCAGGAACTCGTTGAAGGTGATGGCTTGGATTTGGGCGCCGACGAGCTTGCGGGCCAACTGGTAGATCTCATCGCCGCTCAAATCGGGGTGCCGGTTGGCGATCAGGTCGGCCAGCCGGTTGTGCTCACGGACGAAGAGCGTGTGAACGGAGATGAGCCCGATCTGTTCGTTGAACCGCAAGTCGCCGGCAATGAACAGGTTCGTGAGATCGCTGCCCCCCTCGTTCTCGAGTCCCTCGGTGTTGTAGGGCAGGAATCGGCCTTCGTGGGACGTCTTCAGGCGGCCGGTACCGTCGTTGGTGCGAAGGGCCAGGGCTCGGTCTTCATCAGAGCCGTATACCTGGGAGCCGTCGATGAACGCGGTGATGGCGTTGACCTGTCGGCGAGGGTTATCCGGGTCGGTGCCGGTGTCGGGATCGGACACGGAGCGATCGAGGTGGATCTCCGCGGTGCCTGTCCCGCGGGGATCAAACACCGAATCACCTCGTGGGACGGGGATCGGGAACGGCTCGTCGAGATTGTCGAGGCTGAGGGTGATGTCGTGGTCTATGAACTGGCCCCACTGCCAGGTGATGTCGCTTGCTCCCGAGGAGTTGGGCACCAAGCCATCCTGGGGAAAGACCAGGTTGCTGATGGCGCGGGCGTTGGGGCGCGAGCTCGGCGGCGTGGAAATGCCGTCTTCATAGGACCCTGGTGCCAGCTTCAAGAGGGCTGTGCCCGCCATGCCCCAAGATGGATTGGCGAGGTTGTTGCCCCCGCCGTTCAGCGCACGGTGCTCGAATGGCGACTCATCGGAGCCGGCGACGGCCCATGCGTCGTCGCCTTCTTCCGCGAGGCACGCCATTTCTTCGGCTGGCGCTTCGGCTTGGCTGTCGGCCTCTGGTTCGGGAGTAGGGGAGGAGGGGGTGGTGATGGTGAACGGAGAGGTAGTCAGCCAATTGCCCACCGCAGAGTCTGCGGGGAAGAAGCGCTGCTGAGGCAGGAGGTGCTCGCCCCAAGAGCTATCGGCCAACTGCTGTTGGAGGGTGAACTCCACCCGCCCGTCTGTGCCCAGTCGGGCTGAGATCCGCACCGAGCCGATCGAGTCAATGGTCAGCGCTGAGCTGTCCAGCCACTGTCCGGTAGCGGCATCAGCGGGGAAGTGGTGTTGGTCGGGCCTCAGGCGCTCGCCCCAGGTGCCGTCTTCTCGCTGCCGAAGGGCGAATTCCAACCGACCGTCATCGAGCCGCCGGGCTGAGATCCGCAGTTCGGCACCGCTCTCTTGGGCGCTGGCACTGGCCGAGACGAATGCCAGACCGGCAGTGAGCACGATGAGGGCGAGAGCGGGCGCGACGAACTTGCGGAACAGCGAGAACGACATGGGGACCTCCGAGTCGGAGTAGGGAACCTAAACAACACCTGTCCTGGGATGTGTTGCGTCTGACTTCGCGCGACAGGTTCTGGGTTTTTTCAAGCAGCATGGTGCGGGGTTGGCGGTCCCAGGACAGGAGGCTGTGGCCTATGGGCTTGCAGGACCGGAAACCGAAGAGGGTGCTGACTGCGGAGCAGA
>JAJDUJ010000018.1 GCA_022826705.1 Acidimicrobiia bacterium
CACAGCATCTACCACCTCCGGTTCCAGCGCGCGCATAATGACAGATACCTCCACCGAGTCGTTGGGTTGGTGCTACCCGACATCAAAGCCGGGACAACACAACGACCGGTGGATGGTCACCTATCCGCGCGGCCCCTAAGCCTCGAAATTCACCAGGAGGAGAGCAATGACCGAACAGATCGACACCCTCATCAAGGGCTGGTACGTCGTCACCATGAACCCGACCCGCGACATCATTCACCAAGGCGCAGTCGCCATCAGAGGCAACCAGATCGTCGACGTGGGCAAAGCGTCCGACCTTGAAGCCCGCTATCAGGCAGCCGAAACAGTGGGCGGCGATCGTTTCGTGGTTACCCCAGGCCTGGTCAACACTCACATTCACATCACGGGCGAGCCTCTCACTCGGGGCTATGTGCCCGACGACACCCCGTTCGAGGAGAACGTGTTCCAATGGCTGTGCCCGCTTTATTCGGTCTACACCGCCGAGGAGGAGCGCCTGTCGGGGCAGTTGGCCGCGGTGGAGATGCTGAAGTCGGGCACTACCTGTTTCTTGGAGGCGGGCACTATTCGGTTCGTCGACGAAGTGATGGACGGCTTGGTCGAGTCCGGCATCCGGGGCCGGATCGGCAAGTGGGTGTGGGATCTGCCGCCTGAACCCAGCGTGTATCGCCAAGACACTGATGAGGCCATCGCCAACCTGCGCGACACCGTCGAGCGGTTCCAGGGCACCGCCGGCGGGCGGTTGGGGGCGTGGTCGATGGTGGTGGGCCACACCACCTGCTCCGACCCCTTGTGGCAGGCCGCTCGGGCCACTGCCGACGAGTACGGCGTGGGGCTCAGCTTCCACATGTCCCCGGCCGCATTGGATCCCGACACCTTCATTGCGGCATTCGGTCAGCGCCCGATGGTGCACCTGGGAGAACTGGGCGTGCTGGGCGACGACACCGCCATCACCCACTGCGTCCACGTCGACGACCAGGAGATCGCGCTGCTGGCCGAGGCCGGAACGTCGGTGGTCCACTGTCCCACCACCGCGCTGAAGGTGAGCTACGGCGTGACCCAGATCGGCAAGATGCCCGAGATGGTCACCGCCGGGGCGAACGTGAGCCTGGGTACCGACGGCAACAACGCCTCCAACTACTCCGACCTGATGCGGGCCACCTACCTGGTGGCCGGGCTGTTCAAAGACGCCCGCATGGATCCTCAGATGTTCCCAGCCGAGAAGGCCTACGAGATGGCGACGTTGGACGGGGCTCGCACCATTCTGATGCAAGACGAGATCGGCTCGTTGGAGCCGGGCAAGCTGGCCGATGTGGTCCTGCACGACACGGACCGTCCCGAATGGCGACCGCTGTTGAACGTGATGAACCAGCTGGTGTGGTCGGCCGACGGCCGAGGCGTTCACACCGTGTTCGTGGACGGGCAGAAAGTGGTGGAGGGTGGCCGCATGACCACCATCGACGAGGAATCCTTCTACAACCGCTGCCAGCAAGCCGGAGAAGCCGTCGTGGCGCGCTCGGGCCTTCCCGACAAGGCCAAGTTTCCCATTTGGTAGGAGGGGTTGCGCCTAGGCGTACAACTCCCGCTTTAACACCTTGCCGGCGGCGTTCCGGGGGAGAGGGTCGGGACGGATCTCCCAAAGGGTGGGGATCTTGTAGGGGGCCAGTACTTCTTCGCACCATTGGGCGAGGTCTTCAGGGTTCACCGCAGCCCCGTGGGTGGGAACCACTACGGCTTTCACCTCTTGGCCCATCTCGGGATGCTCAACGCCGTACACCGCTGACTCCGAGACCGACGGGTGGGCGTCGAGGCGGTACTCGATCTCGATGGGGTAGATGTTCTCGGCGTTGCGCAGGATCATGTCCCGGGCTCGGGAGTTGATGTAGAGGTAGCCGTCGTCGTCGAAGCATCCGATGTCGCCGGTGTTGAGCCATCGGTCCTCATCGATGGTCGCCGCAGTGGCCTCGGGGTCGTTCCAGTACTCGAGCATGGTGTAGGCGCTGCGGCACCAGATGTCGCCCTCTTGCCCGGTGGGCAGCGCCTGGCCGTCGGGGCCGCGGACCTCGGCTTCGAACCCGATTGCCACCTGGCCGCACGACGTGGGCCGCTCCCGATACTCGGCACCGCCGATGCCGGCGATGACCGCCACCGACTCCGACGAGCCGTAGCCCATGCCCACCGAGTGCGCGGCGTTGGGGAAGGCCTGGCGCAGCAGGTCTTGCACCGCGGGGCTGGCTGGGGCCCCGCCGAAGCCCACGTTGATCACGCTGGAGGTATCGAACTCTTCGAACCGAGGGTGGTTCACAATTCGGGGGCCGATGCTGCCCAGCGCGGCGAAGGTGGTGACCCCCTCGTCTTGGATGAGTTGGAGCACCGCCTCGGGGTCGAAGCGGCCTCGGCGGTACACGATCTTGCCCCCGGTGACCATGCTGATGAGCGCGGTGCCGTAGAGCCCCGAAACGTGGAACAGCGGCGATGTGCCCAAGGTCACCGACTGGGTTGGCGGGCTGGGCGCGGTACTCTCGTCGGCCGGTGGGTTGGTTCGCTTCTCGGTGAATACCCGCACCGCACCGTTCATCATCGTGGACTGCACAAACCCGATCAGCCCTCGATGCGACGCCACCGCCCCCTTCGGGCGACCGGTGGTGCCGCTGGTGAACAGGATCACCGCCGGATCGTCCTCGGCTAGTGGGACATCGATGTCGTCAAGAGCTGCTCCGGCACCAGCATCCATAAATTCGACCCAATCGTCTTCGACCACTAGGCACGGGGTATCGGTGCCCCCCTTGCCGGAGCGCTTGAGGCGGGGGCGGTCGGCGATGATCAGGGCGGGATCGCTGAGCGAGGTGGCGTAGTCCACCTCGTCGGCGGTCCACCAGCCGTTGTAGGCCGACACGACGGCGCCGATGCTGGTCGCCGCGAAGAACGAGACCACCCACTCCGGGCAGTTGGCCGCGAAGATAGCCACCCGGTCGCCGTGGCTGATGCCCCGTTGCTGAAGCGCTGTGGCTGCGGCGGCCACCTGGGCGATGAAGTCTTCGAATGTGTGCCGCTGATCTTCCAGCACCAAGAACTCCCGGTCGCCGAAGTTGGCGGTGTTAGCCACCATCTCCCGCAGCGAGCGCATCCGGCTGGCGAAAACCGCCGCCGGCTGTCCCAGGACCTCCTCGGTGGTCAGCTCGAACAACCCCTCCGGTCCAGTCAGCTCTTGAATCACGTCGTCTCGAACACCCACGGCCCAAGACCCTAACCACTTGCTGGTGTTCGACCGACTTCGACGGGTTGAATAAGGGCCTGAGGCTCTATCGTGGGTCCATGACCGAAGTCGTGATTGTTGAGGCCGTTCGCTCCCCGGTGGGCAAGCGAAACGGCGGTTTGTCTTCCGTCCATCCCACTTCTTTGCTCAGCCAGGTGCAGTCGGCCGCGGTTGAGCGATCGGGCATAGACCCCACCGCCATTGGCCAGGTGGTGGGTGGCTGCGTGGACCAGATCGGGGCCCAAGCCATGAATGTGACCCGCACCGCGTGGCTCACCGCCGGGTTGCCCGAGGAAACGGCGTGCAGCACGGTGGACTCCCAGTGTGGCTCCTCGCAGCATGCGGTGAACTTGGCTTACAGCCTGGTGAAGTCGGGCGTGGAAGACGCAGTGCTGGCCTGCGGCGTAGAGAGCATGAGCATTGTGCCCATCGGGTCGAACGCGTCGGCCGACGGGGTGGGCCGACCGGTGACCCGCGACTACTTTGCCCACTACGAGTTCACCTCCCAGTTCGAGGGGGCCGAGCGGATGGCCGACAAGTGGGGCGTTACCCGAGAGGACTGCGATCGCTTCGGGCTGTCCTCCCAGCAGCGGGCCGCCCGGGCCTGGGACGAGGGCCGATTTGAGACCCAGATCGTGCCCATTGAGGCCCCGGTGCTGGATGAGGACGGCAAGAAGACCGATGAAACAGCCACTGTGAGCGTGGACGAGGGCCTGCGGGAGACCACCCTGGAAGGTCTGGCCGGCCTCAAGCCAGTAGCCCGACCCGAAGGCGTCCACACCGCGGGGTCGTCGTCGCAGATTTCCGACGGAGCTGGCGCAGTGCTCATGATGACCGCAGATCGGGCCGAGCAGCTCGGGCTTACCCCCAGGGCCCGGGTGGCCGAGACTTGCTTGGTGGGGTGTGATCCGGTGTTGATGCTGGAAGGGCCGATCCCGGCCACCCACCGACTGCTTGAGCGAAGCGGGCTTGCCATGGACGACATCGACGTGGTGGAGATCAACGAGGCATTCGCCTCGGTGGTGCTGTGCTGGGCTGCCGAGCACGAGCCCGATATGGAGAGGGTGAACCCCAACGGCGGGGCCATCGCTTTGGGCCACCCGCTGGGCGGAACCGGTTCCATCCTGGTGACCAAGGCGCTGCACGAGCTGGAGCGCACCGACGGCCAGTGGGGGCTCATCACCATGTGCTGCGGAGGCGGCCTGGGCACCGGAACTCTCATCGAAAGGCTCTGATGCCCACCGACCCCGGCTTGGCCGACGAGTTGGTCGGCGCGATCCGAACCTGGGTGGATCGGGAGGTCATCCCCAACGCTTCTGATCTCGAGCACGCCGACGAGTTTCCCGAGGCGATGTTCGCCCAGATGTGCGAGTTCGGCCTGTTCGGGGCCACCATCGATGAGTCCTACGGCGGCTTGGGACTGGACGCCACCACCTATGCCCGGATCATCGAGGAGCTCTCCCGGGGATGGATGTCGCTGGCCGGCATCCTCAATACCCACAAGATCGCGGCCACCATGATCGGGCGCTACGGCACCGACGAGCAGCGGGATCGCTTCTTGCCCCGCATGTGCGATGGATCGGTGCGATCGGCCTTCTCGCTGTCAGAGCCCGACGCGGGCAGCGACACCCGCAACATCCGCTGCCGGGCGGTGCCCGACGGCGAAGAGTGGATCATCAACGGCACCAAAATGTGGGTGACCAACGGCATGCGAGCCCAGATGGTGATGCTTTTGGCCCGAACCCCCGACGAGCGCATCACCTGCTTCATCGTGGAGAAAGAGCCGGGACCGAGTGCCGACGGCCTCACCGTGTCGCGCACCATCCCCAAGCTGGGATACAAGGGTGTAGAGACCGTGGAGATGGCCTACTCCGACTTCCGGGTTCCCGACGCCAACGTACTCGGCGGCCCCGACGGCGTGGGCCACGGGCTGGGCTATGCCTTGTCGGCCTTGGAGCTGGGACGGATCAACATCGCTGCTCGGGCGGTTGGGGTGGCGCAAGCCGCCCTGGAAGCGGCCATGAAGTACGCCCAGGAGCGGGAGACGTTCGGGCGACCCATCTACGACCACCAGGCCATCGGATTCAAGTTGGCCGAGATGGCCACCAAGCTCCACGCGGCCCGACTCATGACCTACGACGCCGCCCGCCGCTATGACTCTGGAGAGCGCATCGACTTGGAAGCGGGAATGGCCAAGCTGTTCGCTTCTGAGGCTGCTTTTGAGATCGCCTCCGACGCGCTGCGCATCCACGGGGGAAACGGCTACACCGAGGAGTATCCGGTGGAGCGCTACTTCCGGGACACCCCCCTCATGATCATCGGAGAGGGAACCAGCGAAATCCAAAAGATGGTGATCGCCCGCCAGTTGCGCGATCGGTATTCCTGAGAGGACAAGCGGTGGCCGAGATATCTGAGGATCAGCTTCGCCAGAAGGTGCGAGACCTCCTAGCCGACGTCGACCCCGCGGCGGCCACGCAATACGAGTTTCGGGGTGCTCAATTCGACCGGGGCCTCTCCCGGGTTGACTTTCCTGAAGGCAAAGGCGGGCTCGGCCTGTCGCCCAAGGCCCAGACCGTGGTGGACGAGGAGCTGCGCAAGGGCAGCCGGTATTGGCACGATCTGAACGTCAACCCCATCGGCATTGGCATGGGTGCTCCCACCGTGTTGGCCCACGGCACCGAGGAGATGCACCACCGCCTGCTGCGGCCGCTCTACACCGGTGAGGAGATCTGGTGCCAGATGTTCAGCGAGCCGGGCGCGGGCTCCGATGTGGCTGGTTTGGCCTCCCGGGCCGAGCTCGACGGAGATGAATGGGTGGTGAATGGCCAAAAGGTGTGGACCTCGCTGGCCCATCGTTCCCGATGGGGGATGCTGGTGGCTCGCACCGACCCCGACGCTCCCAAACACCGGGGCCTCACTTATTTCGTGCTCGACATGACGCTACCGGGAGTGGAGGTTCGTCCTCTTTACCAGATCACCGGCGAGGCCGAATTCAACGAGATTTTCCTGAACGAGGTTCGCATTCCCGACTCCATGCGGCTGGGAGAGCGGGGCCAGGGGTGGAATGTGGCCATTACCACCCTTATGAACGAGAGAGTGGCGCTCGGCGGCGGGGTTCCCGAGCGGGGTAGCGGGCTCATCGGCATCTTGGTGTCGGCTTGGGAGCGCCTGAGGGACGAAGCCGATGGCCGGGATCCTGCCAGTCGCCAGGTGCTGCGGGATCGAGTGGTGCGATTGTGGACCGAGGCCGAGGTCTTGCGGTTGACCAACTGGCGTGCTCGCACCTTGTCGTCGGCGGGCACGCCCGGTCCGGAGGGATCGGTGGGCAAGGCAGTGTCGGCCGAGTTGAATCAGCGGATCTATGAGTGCCTGATCGACGTGATGGGGTCGGAAGCCATGCTGTTCCCGCAGGGCTATCCGATGTCAAGACCCGATCAGTCAGGTAGCGCTTTCTATCGCGATCCATCGCCAGTCAAGGGCTTCCTGCGATCGCGGGCCAACACCATCGAGGGGGGCACGTCGGAGGTGATGCGCAACATCCTGGGCGAGCGGGTGCTGGGCTTGCCCAAGGAACCCGGAGTGGACAAGAACACCCCGTGGAGCGAGATTCCCCGCAACTGAAAGCCGGTAGCTGAAAGCCAGCAAAAGAATGCCAGCAAAGGAATGCCATTTAAAGAATGAGAGTGCCCGATGGTTGAAGCCCAGCACATGCGCCAAGTGATGGAGCGGTACGCCGCCGCCGTGAGTGCCGGTGACAAGGAGGCCATTGTGTCGTTCTATGCCCCCGACGGCTCGTGCCAAGTGCCGGTGGGCGGGCCGGTACACCAGGGCATCGACGCCGTACGGGCCTTCTATGAGGGTAACGAGCTGGCCGAGACCCTGGTGTTGACCGGGCCGGTTCGGGTGGCGGGCAATGAGGCAGCGGTACCGATGGTGGCCCAGGTCTGCTTCGATGGGGTGGACTACGAACTCGATGTGGTGGATGTGGCCGTGTTCAACGACGACGGCCTGCTGGCCTCGCTGCGGGCGTACTACTCGCTCGACGATCTGCGTGCTGTTTGACCAGTTGAAGAAATGGCGGCGGTGGCTGCTGTGGCTGGCTGCGCTCGGGCTGCTGCTGGGTTGGAGTCTCACATGGGCGCTGGATGCACCGCAGCGGCCGGTGCTGGCTGAGCGCGAGCAGATCCGATCCGCCGCGGTTCACATCAAAGGCACGGCCTGCGGCCAGTTCAGTGAAGGAAGCGGGTTTGTCGCCGAAACCGGCTTGGTGCTCACCAACGCCCATGTGGTTGCCGGGGTTGAGGAGATCACTGTGACCGGGTCTGACGGCGAGGCAGTAGTCGGAGAGCTGGTGGGATTCGACGCTGGCCGGGACATTGCCGCGATCTCCGTGGCGGGTCTGGATGTCTCACCGATTGTGCTGGCGCCGATGGTTGCCGCTGAGGCCGATGTGGGTGATGCCGCCACCGTTGATCGCGACGATGGCTTGGAGTTCGTTCCCTTCACGGTAAAACGCAGGATCTGGGCCAAGGGACGCGACTTCTACGGGCAAGAAGCAGAGAACCGCCGAGTACTCGAAGTTCGCTCTCTGTTGGCTGCGGGAGATTCGGGGGCCGCGCTGGTGAACGTGGACGGCCAGGTGTGGGGAATGGTGTTCGCCGTCGCCCGGGGAGAGCGCGACCAGGGCTACGCCCTCGATGTGGTTGAGATCGCCGAGTTCCTAGCCCAGATCAACCGAGAGCCACTCCCGACCCCGCCCTGTCGGACTCTCTAGGGACGACCCCAGGGGCTAGTCTCATTCGATGCCTGTGGACTTGGACGAGCTTCTGTCACCAATGCACACCGCAGTGGTCACTATGGAATGCCAGCGGGGAGTGATCGGCGATATGGCCTCCATGGGGGGCTTGCGGGATGTGATGCTCGACCGGGGCGCCATCGACGCCGGGGCCCGATTGTGCGCCGGTGCCCGAGCCGCCGAGGTGCCGGTGGTGCACTGCCTGGCCCATTTCCGGGAAGATCGAGCGGGGAGCGTGGCCAACTGCCGGATGCTGGCCGCTTCGGCCAAGATGAGCGAGCAGACCGGCGGACTTTTGATCGGGTCGGAGTCGGCCCAAGTCATCCAGGAGTTCGACCCGCAACCATCCGACATCGAGATCGCCCGCTGGCACGGGATGTCGCCGTTCATGGGGACCTCGCTCGACCAAACCCTGCGCAATCTCGGGGTCACCACGGTGGTGGCCGCCGGGGTGTCACTCAACGTAGGGGTGATGGGCCTCGTGATCAACGCCGTTGACCTTGGCTATCAGGTGGTGCTGGCCGGCGATGCAGTAGCCGGCATCCCAGCCGACTACGGCGACGCGGTGATGGACAACACCATGGCCTTTCTCACCACCATGGTCACCGTGGACGACATTGTGGCCCGATGGGCATGACCGAAATCTCAACCACAGCGACAAGAGCTGATGACGCTGGGGCCGCCGATAATCCGGCGGCCAATAAAGCCGTGGTGGAGCGGTTGGTGCGCGACATCGTGAACGGCGGGCAAGTGGACCTGCTCGACGAAGTGCTGGCCGCTGACTTCGTAGCCCACGGAGTGGGACCGGGGCCTGCGGGCCCTGATGGGATGCGCCGTCTGATTGCTACATGGCGCACGGCATTTCCCGATTGGCAAGACCACATTGACGAGATCGTGGCTGAAGGCGACTTGGTGGTGCTCAAGATCACAGCCCAAGGCACCCACAACGGTCCTCTGCTGGGAATCGAACCCACTGGCGAAGCAGTCCAGTGGGGCATGATCGAAATGGTGCGCCTGGCCGATGGCAAGATCACCGAGCAATGGGGCTATTCCGACTTTGCCGATGTGGTTCGACATCTCCGTAAAGTGGCGGCGTCGCAGTCCGAACAGCAATCTGAACTGGAGGCTTGACAATGTCCGATACCTCACCCGTCCCCGACTACGCCCAGCTCATGAGGCTCGACGGCAAAGGCTTCATTGTGCTCGGTGCCGGGCAGGGAATGGGTCGCCAGTCATCCCATGCGCTGGCCCAGATGGGGGCGAAGGTGTTCTGCGTAGACCTTGAGCAGGATCGGGCTGAGCAGGTGGCCAACGAGGTGGACGGAATTGCCAGGGTGGCCGACATCACCAAGCGCGACGACGTACAGGGCTTGGTGGACGAAGCCGGTCAGGCCATGGGATCGATCGACGGAATCGTGGACATCGTGGGCGTTTCCGGATGGTCCGGGGTGCTGGACATCGATGATGCCGAATGGGACTGGCAATTCGACATGGTGCTGCGCCATGCCTATCTCATCTCTCAGATCGCCGGTCGGGCCATGAAGGAGACCGGCGGTGGCACGATGGTGTTCATCGCCTCGGTGAGCGGGCTGACTGCGGCCCCCAACCATGCCCACTACGGGGCGGCCAAGGCCGGGCTGATGGCGTGGATGCAGTCGGTGGCCATCGAGTTGGCCCCCCATGGGATCCGGGCCAACTGCGTGGCCCCCGGAACGATCCTGACCCCCCGCATGGAGGCGTTATTCGACGAGGAGCGAAAGGCGATCAATAACGCCGCAGTGCCGTTGGGGCACATGGGAGTGCCGTCGGACATCGCGGGGGCAGTGCTCTTCCTCTCGGCGCCCATCTCGGGTTTCATTTCCGGTCGCACCTTGGTGGTCGACGGGGGCGTAGATGCCGACTTCCCTTACGACCCCATGTAGATACGGGATAGATACACTGTGTCTATGGCGGATGACGTGAGCGAGCCCGAGAATCGGATCGTTGTCGGAGTGGAGGGTTCGGGCGGGGCCCGGGCCGCCCTCCGTTGGGCCATCAAGGAGGCTCGTCACCGCAACGCCTTCGTTGATGTGGTGACGGCCTATTCCACTACCTACGTGCCTGCTTCGCCCGACTTCAACTACGTACCGCTGGACCCCATCGACTTGGAGGTTGAGGTCAAGCGGATGCAGGACAGCATCATCGACGAGGTATTGGCTGAGGTGGACGCCCAAGGGGTGGAGATCAGGCGCCGCATGCTTCGGGGTCGGGCGGCCGACACGCTGATCGCTGAATCGGTCAATGCGGCCATGCTCGTTGTGGGCTCACGGGGCCGGGGTGGTTTCCGGGGCCTGCTGCTGGGTTCGGTCAGCCAGCAGATCGCCCAGCACGGCAGCTGCCCCGTGGTGATCGTCCGCCCCGACCTGCCGACGTAGACCGTACTCAGCCACCGCTTCTTTCAGAGTCCGCCTACAGCTCCACGATGGCCTTGCCCCAAGTGCGGCGCTGGTAGATGGCGTCGAGGGCGGTGGGGACATCCTCAAAGCCATAGGGGGGAAATACCGGGGGATCGAGACTCCCTTCTTCGAGGAGGGCGAATATCTCCTGTCGGGCTCGTTCTGACGGCTCGGGATTGCGACCCACCGAAGCACCCCAATGGACGCCGACCACGGAGTAGTTCTTCAACAAGATGTGATTGGTGGGGGCATCGGCGATTCGCCCGCTGGTGAAGCCAATCACCAGTAGCCGGCCGTTCCAGGCCATGCACCGGCGGGACCGGTCGAACACGTCGCCCCCCACCGGGTCGAAGCACACGTCCACTCCTCGGCCATCGGTGTGAGCCCGCACCAAGTCGACGAAATCGGGGGTTTCCCGGTAGTCGATGGCCAGTTCCACTCCCATCTCTTTGAGCAGGGCGGTTTTCTCGGCCCCACCAGCGGTGGCGATGATCCTGGCGCCCGCAATCTGGCCAAGCTGCACGGCAGCCGAGCCCACACCACCCATTCCGGCATGAACCAACAGCGTCTCGCCTTCGGCCAGGCGTCCCCGGTCGTGGAGGGCGAACCACGAGGTGCCGTAGTTCACTAGCGCCGCGGCGGCTGCTCCGGCCGTTATCCCTTCGGCCAGCTTGTGAACGCCGCTGGCCCGCAGCGCAGTCTGCTCGGCGAGTGACCCACCGCCGATACCCACCACTCGGTCACCGACGGCCAAGTGGTCAACCCCGTCGCCGAGTTCCCGTATCCGGCCCACCACCTCGGTACACGGCGACCACGGCAGCTTGGTCTCCATTTGGTAGAGGCCCCGAGCCATGAGACAGTCCACAAACGTCAGCCCCACGGCTTCAACATCCACCACGACTTGGCCGGGGGCTGACTCCGGGGGGTCGACTTGCTCTAGCTGGAGAAACTCGACCGGGTCGCCCAGCTCATGTTGTCGCCAAATCCGCATCAGCTTCCCTTGGTGTCGGCACTTGAACCGGCCGCGGCGGGGCGGTCCACCACCGACTTGATGCTCTCCAAGGCCCGCTGTTTGAAATCTTGCACCGACGGCACATTGCCGGCCAGGGCCTGGTACTCCGACATGGTGCGGATGGCGTTGCGAGTGCCCATCGCCTCCATGCCCCGATGCACACTGCGCTTGTTGATCTGTTGAAGATCGGACGGGACCCGGGCCACCCGCTGGGCCATCTCCAGCACCTGCTCTTCCAGTTCGGCCTCGGGATAGGACCGGTTGGCGAATCCCATGGCCGCCGCCTCGGTACCGGAGTAGGAGTCGCCGGTGAGCATCATCTCCATGGCGTTGCGGAACCCCACCAGCCAGGGGTGGTAGTTGAAGTCGGGCGGACTCAGCACCCGCACTACCGGGTGGCCTATGTCGGCGTTGTCGGCCACATAGACCAAGTCGCAGGCGGCGGCCAGCTCCGATGCTCCGGCCAAGGCGTAGCCATGGATTTGGGCGATGACTGGCTTGGCCAACTCCCAGATGGCCAGCCAGCTGTCGGTTACATGGCGAGACCACTGCCCATCGCCGCCCGCCGTGTAGTGGGGCGGATCATCCATGAGCGAGTCGGACAGGTCGTAACCAGACGAGAAACACGGACCTGCTCCCCGGATGATCGACACCCGCACGCTGTCGTCGACATCGGCGTCTTGCAGTGCAGCCAACAGCTCTTTCCGCATGGGGGTGCTGATGGCGTTTCGCTTCTCCGGCCGGTTCAGCGTGATGCGCCGGACATGCGGCGCAGGATCATCGATCAGGATCAGCTCGTAGGACATGACCTGACCCTATAACGACCGGTGCCCCGGACCCGAAGGCCCGGGGCACCGAGTGTTCAGTTCAGGGGGTAGGGCTACTGGGTGCGTAGCCGGCGGCTAAGGCCGAGCACCATCGCACCGGCGAGCACCACTGCAAGAGCAACGATGGCTAACAGCGGGGTGTTCGAGCCGGTATCAGCCAGCATGTCGTCGTCCATGTCATCAGCCATGTCGTCGTCCATGTCATCAGCCATGTCGTCGTCCATGGGCTCCTCGTCGTCCATGGGCTCTTCCTCGGCGGGCTCCTCCATTTCACCGACGGCCACGGCAACTGTGACTACGTCGCGCTGAATTGGGTTGCCCATCCAGAAGACGATTCCGTCTTCGCCGATTTCTACGTCCTCCATAGTGATGCTGAAGGTGCCATCTCCATTGTCGGTAGCCGGATCACCGGAAAGGGGGCACAGGCTGACGAAGGTAGTCGCGGTGATTGCTTCAGGATCGCCAGTACTGCAGGCCGCCGCACTCACAGTCGTCGACTCCATGAAGCCGGAACCGGTCAGCGTAATTGAGTAAGTTCCGGCCGCCTCAACGGATGCCGGATCGGCAGTCGCGGTAGGCCCATCCTGTGCTGAGGCGGCGCTTGCGCCTATCCAGGCAACAAGCGCCAATGCCATCCCGATGAATACCAACTTGGTCTTAGTCATGACATAGCTCCTTGGGCCGAGCCGACACCAGTCCGGACCCCTACTCCGATAAGTTACGAAACCCTAGCGCGACATCTCGATTGTGTCATCTATCTGACAGTTGCACTTCAATTGCGGTCAGAAACGACCGGTGCCCCGGACCCGAAGGCCCGGGGCACCGAGTGTTCAGTTCAGGAGGTGGTGTTACAGGGTGCGCAGCCGGCGGCTGAGACCGAACACCATCACACCGGCGAGGGCGATGCCCGCACCGATGATCACCAACAGCGACGTTTCCACGCCAGTGTCAGCCAGCATGTCGTCATCCATCGCTTCGCCGATGTTTACTTGAACGAGAGCGGACTGACCGTCTGGGACCAACTCAAAGATGATGAAGGTGACACCAGCATCGGTGATCTCGACACCCTCTACTGTGAAGGCGCCACTGGTAGCGTCTTGCGAGCTACCGAAACCGCCACAGTGCTGCATCAATGTTGCCTGTCCCCACTCAACATCGGGATCGCCCGTGCCGCAGACGGCGAGGTTTGTGCCCGCCGCGGTGAATCCATCAGGCGTCAACGTGATGTCGTAGGTGCCAGCCTCAGGTACGGAAGCTGGATCAGCGGTCAGCGTCTGGTCCTGAGCCGAGGCGGACCCGGCGAACAAGAAACCGACCAGCGCCACTGCCAGCCCAACGAAAATCAACTTGGTCTTGGTCATAGTTGTGTCTCCTTGGACCAAGCCAATGGTCGGCCGGCCCCTACTCGGATATTGAGCGAGACTTTAGCCTCTTGCTTCGTTCGTGTCATTTATTCCAACTCTTGTCTCCGGTGCAGGGGATTTGAGGGGCTGCCGATAGGGTGCGCGATGTGCAGTCGATCCGTAATTTCCGCTCATTAGGAGGCCAGACCACCGCTGAGGGAGGACGGGTTCGGTCGGGCCTGGTCTACCGATCGGGCCACCTGGCCGAAGCCTCGGACTCAGACGTAGAGGCATTGGTGGAGCTGGGTATTCGCACGGTCTTTGATTTCCGAAACCAGGGCGACCTTGCCGTGGAGGGTCCCAACCGACTGCCCGATGGGGTGGCGCAGATCTCGCTGCCGATGGTCGACCCGGCGAACCA
The DNA here is from genome assembly GCA_022826705.1 of Acidimicrobiia bacterium. GTDB lineage: Bacteria > Actinomycetota > Acidimicrobiia > Acidimicrobiales > Bin134 > Poriferisocius. The sequence continues at coordinate 14,090 of JAJDUJ010000018.1, forward strand.
GTCAGGGCTTCGGACCGACTATTCCAAGCTGAGCGCCGAGGAGCTAGAAGAGCGTTTCGGCAATGGAAAGGCCTTCCAGTGGATGAAGGAGGCGTCGGGTAGGTCGGTGAGCGACCCAGTGCGGACAGGCCAATTCGGCGAGTTCGTACGAGGTCTGCTGGCGCCGGGAGCGGTTCCTGTGCTGTTCAATTGCAGCGCTGGCAAGGACCGCACCGGCTGGGCGGCCAGCCTGCTGCTATTGGCCGTGGGGGTTCCTGAGCAGCAAGTGGTGGACCACTACATGGAGACCAACCAGCACGTGGTTCCCGGCCGATATGGTGACTTGATGATGCCACTTATGTCCGTACACGAGGACTATTTCGCCGATCAGATGCAAGTGCTGGCGGACTCGTGGGGCGGCTTCGACCAGTACTGGTCCGACGGCCTAGGCCTTGACAACGGCCATCGGCAGGCCTTGCGAGAGCTGCTGCTGGATTAGGGAGTTCTCAGTTCGCCGATGTTGTGGACGGGGGCGAGAGTGTCTTGGAGGTAGTCGGGGCCCTCCAGGGTGTCGACGAACCAGCCGGTGGGGCACATGGTGAGGATCTCCACCAGGCTGAATCCGGCCCCGGCCATCTGGGACTCGTAGGCCCGGGTTATGTAGCGCTTGGTGCGGGCCACGTTGCCGGCGTTGTTCACGGCGCACCGGGCGACATAGGCCGCGCCGTCCATGGTGGCGGCGAGATCGGAGAGCAGGATGGGGTGGCCGTGCTGGTGGGGGTCGCGCCCTTCAATCGAGGTCTTGGTGCGCTGGCCGAGGGTGGTGGTTGTCGTCATCTGACCGCCGGTCTCGCCGAACACCCCGTTGTTCAGCAGCAGACAGGTGATGTTCTCGCCTCGGGCGGCGGCGTGCAGCACTTCTTGGAGGCCTTCGTTCACCATGTCGCCGTCGCCTTGGATGGTCATGACGAACCCTTCGGGCAGCATCCGCTTTACCCCGGTGGCCACCGACGGGGCCCGGCCGTGCAGGGCCTGCACCACCTCCACATCGAGGTTGTGGGCAAAGGCGGTGTAGCACCCGATGCCGAACACCGCGATGGTGCGTTCAGCCAACTCCAGCTCTTCAATCGCCTCCACCGCAGCCCGAATGGCGATGGGCTCCCCGCAACCCGGGCAGAGGTGGTGATTGGCCTGGGTGATGAGCGAGGGGGTGAAGTCGTCCACCAGCGCGGCGGACTCGGCGGGCGGCTCGTCGGTGGAGATGAAGATCCGATCGTCGCTCATGGCCCGTTTTCCCTCATGGCATGGCCTCCAGGATGCGCTCGGAGATGTCGGGGACGTTGATGTCGGGTCCAATACCGAAACCGGAGTGATCCCAACTCGGGCCTCCGATGAACTCCACCGGCACCGCCCCCAGTGTAGCAAGCCGTACATCGTCGATCATCTGGCCCATGTTCTGCTCGTACACCGCCACCTTGGCCGAACCGGCGGCCGCATCTTGCACTGCCTGCGACGGGAACGGCCACAGCGTGATGGGCCGGATGTAGCCCACCCGGTGCCCTGAGTCGCGCAATTGCAGACAGGCGTAGCGCACGAACTTGCCCACCGAGCCGTAGGCGGCCACCACCAACTCGGCGTCGTCGCAGAACCCGACGTCGACCAGCGGTTCCACGCCAGCCTCCAGTGCCTGAATGTGGGCGGCGCAGTCGGCAAAGTGGGCCCCTAGGTCAAACCCCTCCTCCCCCTCGGTGCCGCTGCCCAGCGGCGAGATGATTTTGGCTGCGCCCGAGCCTCCGGTGGACCCGTTCAGGGCCCAGTCGGGAACCTTGGGAGCGGCTCCGTCGATGGAGGGCACCGACACCGCTTGGTAGGTGTGGGCCAGGAAGTAGTCGCCCAACACCATGACCGGAGTGCGCCACTGCCCAGCCAGATCGAACGCTAGCCGGGTCAGCTCCACCGCCTCGGGCACGTCCATGGGGGCCAGCACGATGTGGCGATAGTCGCCGTGGCCGCCGCCGCGGGTGGCTTGGAAGTAATCGCCCTGGCCCCGGGCCATGTTGAACACCACCAGCGGCAGTCGGGCGTTGGTGATCTCCGACAGCGACTCCTGCATCAGCGACAGGCCTTGACCGGTGGATCCAGTGGCGGCCAGGTGACCGGTGGTGGCTGCCCCCCAGGCCATGCCCACCGCCTCCAGCTCGCTTTCAGCGTTCATGCACACGCCGTCCACCTGGGGCAGCAGCGCGGCCATGTGCTCAAGCAACTCGGTGAATGGGGTCATCGGGTATCCCGTGAAGAACCGACAGCCGGCAGCCACCGCGGCCCGGGCCATGGCCTCCGATCCCTCTAGCAGCGCCCGGTCGCTCATTGCCCGCCCTCATCGTCGAGAGGCAGCTCCAGGGGAGTGTCGTACTTGTACACCTGGAACACGAAGTCGGGGCAGATCTGGGCGCAGGCCTGGCAGCCAGTGCAGCCGGCCAGCAGTCGGGGGTACCGGTATCCCTTGGCGTTGGCCTCGCGGGTGGTCATTTCCAGCACCCGGGGCGGGCAGGCGTCGATGCAGAGGTCGCAGCCCTTGCAGGCCTCGACGTCGATAACCACCGTGCCCCGGACGGTGACGGTATTTCTCGGAGTGCTTGGGCTCATGCCGCCAACTCCCAGCCGGCGGCCAGCGCCCCCTCGTTGGCCTCGATGAGCTGGCTGCGATAGGGCGGCACCGAGCGGCGCATGCCTTCCACCAGGCCGTCCAAGCTCACCAGCCCGGACCTCCGCCCGTACACCCCGGCCATGACCATGGCAGCCAGCAGCGGATTGCCCAGATCGGTGGCCACATCGGTGGCGGCAACCTCGACCACTTGGTAGCGGTCCCGATCCAACTCATCCTCGAACACTGACGTGTTTACCAGCACCAAGCCTCCGTCGCGGATGCGCTCCCGCAGCGGGGCCCAGAACTGGTGGTGCATCAAGATGGCCGACCAGGTGGTCGAAAGCACCGGCGGCGCCTCGATCGGCCGGTCGCTGATCACCACCGTGCTGTCGGTGTGGCCGCCTCGCATCATGCCGCCGTAGCTGCCGAACACCAGCACCTCCTTGCCGTCAGCAGTCGCCCCCTGGGCGATTACCTGGGCGGCCAACTGCACACCCTGGCCGCCGACCCCAGTGAGCATCAGCTCCCTCTCTCCGGTGGTTGAAGGACTCATCTTCCCTTCCAGTTTGGAGGCCGTTTTTCTACGAAGGCCAGAGGACCCTCTTTGAAATCCTCGGTCCCGAACAGCGCTTGGCCGGCTCGGGTGGCGATCTTGAGTGCCTCGGCTTCTGTGGTTTCCAGTCCGTCGAGAAGGGCCTGGCGAGCACCCCTGACCGCCAATGGCGGGTTGGCGATGATGCGCTCGGCCAGCGTCCGGGCTTCGGCCAGTGCTTGGCCGGGTTCGCACACCACGTTCACCAGGCCCAGGGAATGGGCCCGGTGGACGTCGATGGTGTCACCGATCAGCGCCATTTCCATGGCGATGTTCACGGGGATTCGGCGCGGGAGCCGGCTGACGCCCCCCTCGGAGGCAATCAGCGATCGCTTGACCTCGGGAATGCCGAAGACGGCTTCGGTGGACGCCACCACCAGGTCGCAGGCCAGTACCATCTCAAAGCCCCCGGCCACCGCAGGACGATCCACCGCGGCAATGACCGGCTTGGCGCGCTGTCGGCGAGAGAAGTGGCCGAAGCCGTGCTCCGGGTGCATGATTCCCGCGGTTCGCCCCTCGGAAATCGCCTTCAGATCGGCACCGGCGCAGAACACCCGGCCGTTGCCGGCCAAGATGGCCACCCACACCTCATCATCGGCGTCGAATTGGTCGAATGCCTCGCCCAGGGCCGCGGACAGCTCCGGGCTCATGGCATTGCGAGACTCGGGCCGGTTCATCGTGATGACCGCAACTCGGCCCTCAGCTTCGTAAATCGCCAGGCTCATCGCACCGCTTCCTATTCGGGTTCTCTGACCTTGAGCAGCTGTTTTCCTTGGTTGGCTCCGGAAAACAACCGCAGGAACGTGGTGGGGATGTTCTCGAACCCCTCCTGGATGTCGGTTTGGAAGGCAATCTCCCCTTCAGCCACCCATCGACCGAGATCCTCGATGGCTGCGGGCACCCGGTCCATGTGGTCGAACATGACAAAGCCTTGGATGGTAAGCCGCTTCTCAATGATCTGGAACATGTTGGAGGGTCCCGACCGGCGCATGCCCTGGTTATAGGTGGAGATGGCACCGCAGCTGGCTATGCGTCCCCCTTGGCCCATGTGGTTCATGACCGTCTCCAGCATGTCGCCGCCCACGTTGTCGAAGTACACGTCCACGCCATCGGGGCAGAGCTCGGCCAGGCGGGCGCCCACATCCTCGTTCTTGTAGTCGATGGCCGCGTCCAGCCGGGCCTCCTCTAGGAGCCACCGGCACTTGTCGGCTCCGCCGGCGATGCCCACCGACCGACAGCCCTTGATGCGGGCGATTTGGGCGGCCACCGACCCGGTGGCCCCGGCCGCCCCCGATGTCAACACGGTCTCGCCCGATTGGGTGCGGCCGATGTCGAGCAGGCCGATATAGGCGGTCAGCCCGGTTCCCCCCAGCGGACCCAGCATCACCGGGATGGGCGTGCCGGGAGGCACCACTCTGGTCTGCTCACCCACCACCTCGTAGTCCTGCCAGCTCATCATGCCGCTGACCAGGTCGCCCTCATTCAGTGCTGGGGTGTTGGAGGCAACCACCTGGGAAACGCCGGGCGCCAGCATGGGTGTGCCCAAAGGCACAGGTGGCATGTAGGTGATGAAGTCCTCCAACCACGTGCGCATAGCCGGCTCGAAGCTGAGATAGCACAGACGGGCCAGTGCCTGACCGTTGCCGGGCTCGGGGATATCGGTTTCCCGATATTCGAAGTTGTCCACGCCTACCGGTCCGTCAGGCCTGGTGGCGTAGATCCACTGGCGGTTCATTCCGCCAACCTACTCCGGCAGATGGACGCAGCCCCTCAGCGAGCCGGGCGGACTCGCATCATCATCGTGGCCATCAAGCGGTCGCCTTTGCCCAGATCCCTGATATCGGCCACAACCCAGCCTGACGAAGGGTCACCCATCCAGCGGCATGTGCTGTACACCGGGCCGATCTTTCCCCCGAGCAGATAGCGGATGTCCATGTCGGCCACCGCGTGGGGAAAGCCGAATTCATGCTCGGCAAAGGTCTCGGCTCCCACCTCGCCGACCAGGGTGACCATTGCGCCTTGCATGATGCCCGCGGGGTTGAGCAGCTGGGGGGTGAGCTCCACCTCCACATGGCCGACGGAGGCGTCCACCACCTCGATGCCGGCCACTTCGGCCAGGGGCCGGTCGATGTCGGGAAGCCCCATGAGATCGGGCCGAGGAGGGTCGTGGATGGGCTTGGCCGGATCGCCGGGACGTTGGTGGTGGCGTCCGAAGCCGATCTGGGCGTAGCCCACCTCGGTGCCGTCGGGGGTGCTGAAGCGGCACTCGCAGGTCAGGGTGCTGGCCCCGGCCCTCAGCACCTCGGCGTAAACGTCGATCTGGTCAGGCAGGGGGAAGTCTGCGGTGCGGAGCTGAAAATCAGTGGTGAAGTGCCAGCACTCAGGATCTTCCTTCTCGCCGATCATGCCGCCGGTGATGTCGGCGATCAGCATCAGCACTGAGGCCCGTACCTGGCCGCCGTGGCACTGTTCGTCGAACACCCGGAGCTTCCCGTAGCCGGGCTGGGCGATGGGGTCGCAGTAGATCCCGAGCTGGGCCAGAAGGGTGAACTTAGGAGGTGCTTGGGCGGGGACGGTCATGGCCCCTTAGTTCTAGACGGTGGCACTCTCCAAAACCGTGTTCTTGAAGAAGTCGGGGCGGGCTTCGGAAAAGAAGCGGTGGGCGTTGTCGAAGGTGAAGGCCCGGAACTGGTCTTCGTTGAGCCAGCCGTGCTCCACCTGCTCCCACACCTCGGGGAGCACCTCGGACATGTCGGGCACGTCCCAGTGGCCCACGTCGGAGGAGAAGATGGCGTTGAGGGTGGCCCCTTCGGGCAGGGCGCCGTCGAAGGCCAGTCGCACCAGCGGGTCGTCGGCTTCGCAGCCGAACCAGTAGGAGCGGTCGATCTGCTCGAGGATGTCTTCGGGGCAGGTGATGCCCGCGGCCTCAAAGTCGTGAACGACCTGATCAGAGCTGATGCCCTTCTGCATCACTTTGCCGAAGCCGGAGGGCAGATCGATGGGGTCGTTGGCCTCGGCCAGCAACGATTCGAAGTAATCGGGCTCGAAGAGGGCCGGGTCGTAGGCCTTGAGTCCCTCGGGGCCGCGCTTTTCCCAGTGGCTGAGGAGGTCGCACACCATCTGGGCGCCCCAGGTGACCCCGCCTTCCAGGAAGCCGAGGCGCAGGTCGGGGAAGCGATGGGTGACCCCGCCGAAGAAGATCGACTTGGCGGCGGTCTCGCTGGCGGTGCCGAAGTTACCCATGTGGTTGTAGGTGAAGTTGCTGATTGAGCGCCGCCCGTCCCAGCCCATCGATCCGGAGTGGAGGCTGGCCGGGGTTTGCAGCTCGACCAGCCGCTGCCACAGCGGGTCGTAGTCGTAGGCGGAGTCGAGGCCCAGAGAGTCGATCCACGTGGCCATCTCGCCGCCGGCCGGCACCTGGCGGAGAGCGAATCCGCCGATCATCACTGCCTTGAAGCCCAGCTCGGTAACGGCGAAGTCGAGCTGCTCGACGGCCTCATCGGGGGTTTGGGTGGGAATGGCCGCCACCGGTGTGAGGCGGTCTTGCAGGCCCTGGTAGCTGTCAGCCAGGTAGCGGTTGAGCGCCCGGCAGAGCTTGTTGCGGATTTCGTCGTCGCGGTAGGCCGGGAAGTTGAGGCCGATGCTGGGGTAGCACACCGCGAAATCCATGCCCAGCTCCTCGATGCGGTCGTGGAACATCGCCGGAGACACCGCGGTAGCGAAGTCCCGGGTGTTGCCCAGCGGCAGCGCCCACCACGGCCCCCGGAAGGATCGCCGGGCCAGGCGCTCATCAGGGGAGAGACCCGACCAGTTGGGCTCTCCGTTGAACGAGCAGTTGGCCATCTGGGGGTACAGCCCGCCCTCAAGCCCCTCGTCGAGGCAGTACTGGTGGAGGGCCGGGTAGTGCTCGAACACGTGCCCGTCGGCGTCGATGATGGGATGGCCGAGATCGGCTCGGATGTCGGCGGCGGATCGCTGGCTGCTCATGGCGGTAACGCTAGCTACTACCGTAAGTGCTTGTCTCAGTGACACCCGATTGAGAAGGTTCAAATCATGAGCACCGTCGCACCCGTACGTCCTTGCATCTCGGCTGACTCGCACGTCACCGAACCCGACAACACCTACATCGACTACATCGATCCCAAGTTCCGGGATCGGGCCCCCCGAGTGGATTGGGACGACAGCATGGGGGCGTTCATGTCCATCGACAACGGCCGCAATCGGATGCCCTATGGAATGATCGCCGCCGCGGGCAAGAGCTGGCACGAGATCAGCCTCTCTAGCGGCACCCGTTGGGAGGATCTGCACCCCGGCGGGTACGACCCGGTGGCCCGCCTCGACGAGCAGGACCGCGATGGGGTGGTGGCCGAGGTGATCTACCCCTCAGTGGGCATGACCATCTGCAACCACCCCGACGCCGACTACAAGAAGGCGTGCTTCGACGCCTACAACCGGTGGATTGCCGAGTTCAATTCCCATGCTCCGGAGCGGTTGATCGGCTTGGGCCAGACCGCGGTTCGTTCGGTGGATGAGGCCATCGCCGACTTGGAGGCCATGAAGGCCCTCGGGCTCAAAGGGGTCATGCTCCCTGGCTATCCGTCTTCGGGGATCGACTACGACGCTCCCGAGTTCGACGCCTTCTGGGAGGCGTCGGTGTCGATGGGCATGCCACTGTCGTTCCACATCCTCACCTCGGGCAACGACCATCCCATGGCCGCCCAGTTCCGGGGGCCGAAGATCAACTCATTCCTGGGGATAATCCGGGGGAATCAGGACATCATCGGCACGCTTATCTTCGGCGGCGTGTTCGAGCGCCATCCCGACCTTCAGGTGGTGTGCGTGGAGGCCGACGCTGGCTGGGCGCCCCACTGGATGTACCGGGCCGACCACGCCTACAACCGGCACCGCAATTGGCTGGAGAGCGCCGAGTTGTCCAAGAAGCCCAGCGACTACTTCCGGGAGAACGTGTACCTCACGTTCCAAGACGACTGGGTGGCGTTCAAGCTGCTCGACCTGATGAACGTGAACCGGGTGATGTGGGCCAACGACCACCCCCACTCCGACGCCACCTGGCCCTGGTCACAGGAGATGCTCACCGAGCAGACCACCCACATGACCGACCACCAAATCGACCGCGTCCTCCGCGACAACTGCGCCGAGCTTTACGGGCTGACCGTTTAGAGCCGCCTACTCGCCGTTCTTGATGGCCTGCCACACCCTTTCTGGGGTGCAGGGCATGTCGATGTGGGTGACTCCTAGGGGGGCGAGGGCGTCGATGATGGCGTTTTGCACGGCAGCGGGGGCGGCGACGGTGCCGCTTTCGCCAACTCCTTTGGCACCGACGGGGTTGCGGTCGGTGGGGGTCTCGATGAAGTGGGTCTCTACCTCTGGCACATCGCTGGCCGCGGGTACGAGGTAATCGGCCAGGCTGGTGGTGAGCGGGTTGGCGTCGGCGTCGTAGCGCATCTCTTCGAATAAGGCGACGCCGACTCCCTGTACGGCTCCGCCCTGCACTTGGCCTGAGGCCTGGACCTCGTTGAGCAACCGGCCGCAGTCGGTGACAGCAACGTGGCGAAGCAGGTTGACCTGGCCAGTTTCGGTGTCGACCTCGACGACGGCAATATGGGTGCCGCCGGGAAAGGTTGGTTGGCCTTGGTCAAAGGCGGCGGCCGCCTCGGTTCCGGCCAGGTCGGCCAGCGGTATAGCGGCCGAAGGGGTGCCGCGCACGCCCAGGGTGGCGTCGGGGCGGAGTTCGATGTCGTCTAACGCGGCCTCTAACAAGTCCGCGGCTCGTTCCTTGAGCTCTTCTAGAAGGCGTTCCGATACTTGGACAGCAGAACTGCTGGTCAGTGACGCCGATCGGGAGCCAAAGCTCCCCAGTGCGGACCGGAAGCGGCCGGTATCAGGGGTAACTGCGCTGACGTGGGCCGGGTCGAGGCCGAGCGCTTCAGCCGCCAGGTGTGTGACGACGGTCTGCATGCCCTGCCCAATTGGGGCAATGCCGGCGTCGATCTCGATTCGGCCGTCGTCGGTAACTCGGGCCGCGGCCGGTTGGCAGGGCTCATGGCGGCCGGTGAAGTCGGCCCAGCAACTCAAGCCGATGCCGAGCAGCCTTTGATCCCCGGCAGCACGGCGGTCGGCTTGTTCTTCTCGCAGTTGCCGGTAACCGATCTCCGACAGGGCTTGTTCCAGAGCGCCCAAATGGTCAGCCTCGTCCATGACTAGTCCACCAGGCATCTGCCGAGGAAAATCCGCGGGCCGCAGCAGGTTGCGGCGGCGGATCTCAGCGGGGTCCAGATCCAGTGCGCGGGCCAGGGTATCCATGGCCCGTTCTACTAGGCCAATGGCTTCGGCCCGACCTGGTCCCCTATAAGGGCCGGTGGGGACGGTGTTGGTCATCACCGCGGAGGCGGTGACCGCTACTTGGTCGATCCGGTAGGGGCCGGGGATGAGCCGCTGGGTTTGGAGGGGCTCGAAAGCCCCCATCCCGGCGTAGCCGCCCACATCCGCGCTCACCACGGCCTCGAGGGCGGTGACGTTACCGTCTCGATCAGCGGCCAACGTGATGCGCTGGTCTTGGTCGCGGGCTTGCATCGACAGCAGATTCTCGGGGCGAGACTGGGCCAGACGAAGGGGGCGGTTCAAGCGCAGGGCCAGGCGGGCGGCTACTGCAAACAAGCCATTCTCACCGTCGCATTTGCCCCCGAAGCCGCCGCCGATGGGGGGAACCACCAGGCTGATCCGGTCATCGTCTGTGGCCAGGGTGCCAGCCAGTTCGTCGTGGGTCAGCGAGGGCATTTGGGCATTGATGTGAATGGTCACCCGGCCGCCGTCGGGAACAACCAAACCAGCGACCCCCTCGATGGGAGAGCAGGCCACTCGGGGATAGTGCTGGGAGAGGGCGACGGTCACATCAGCGCGCCCAAGTGCCTCCGCAGCAGCGCTCGCATCACCCGATGGGACGGTGAGTACGGTGTTCGAGCCATGCGCCGGGTGGAGGAGTGGGGCGTCTTCGGCGATGGCGCTGGCTTGGTCGGGAACCGGGGGCAGAGCCTGATAGTCCACGGCCACCAATTCGCAGGCATCGACAACCACTGGCTCACTGACTGCGACCACCGCAGCAACTGTTTCGCCGACGTAAGCCACCGATCCTTCGGCCAGCGGTGGGCGGCTGATGTTGGCGGGAGAGACCCCCTCCAAGCCTGCCTGGGTGATCAAGTCAAGGTCGCCGGCAGTGAACACCCCGACAACTCCGTCGAGGGCCTCGGCCTCGGATGTGTCGATACTGGCAATGGTCGCTCGGGCTATCGGGGATCGAACGAACCCCAACCAGAGAACGCCCTCAACATTGAGATCGCCGCCAAAGCGAGCTTGACCGGTTAGCAGGTCGAAATCCTCGATTCGACCTTCCCAGGTGCTCACTACAGGGCTTCTTCGATCACAGTTCCCTTGAAGAAGTCAGTGTTGGTGCCGGCCCACAGCGACATCGGATGCTCGAAGGTGAAGGCCCGGAAGTCAGCCTCGTCGAGGATGCCGTCGTCCACCAGCTCGTAGGCCTCGGGCAGTACCTCGCGCACGTCGGGGACGTCCCAGTGGCCCACGTCGGAGGCGAAGATGCCCTTCACCACCTGGCCCTTCGGGGTCACCGACCGGTTGAACCCGATGGCGGTCATGGGGTCGTCGGCCTCGCAGCCGAAGTGGAAGCGGTCCCAGATGGCCAGGATGTCGTCCACGGTGTCCACCCCGCTGAGGGCGAACTCGTCGATGGTGGCCGGGTCTTCATCGGGTTCGCTCAACATGTGCAGCGCCTCTTGGAGGCGGTCCCGATGGCTGTTGGCCACCGGCGTGCCGTAGGCCTCGAACAGCCGGCCCAGCTCGTCCATGTCCACCGCGGCGGGGTCGTAGTGGCCGATGGCGTCGCGGTTGCGCTTCTCCCAGTGGCCGATCACATCCGAAAGCAGGTTCACACCCCAGGCCACGCCCCCCTCCAGGAAGGCCCAGCGCAGCTCGGGGAAGCGGTGAGCCACCCCGCCCATGAACACCGCCCGGCACAGGGCCTCGCCCGCGGCGGCGAAGTTGCCCAGATGGTTGTACACGTAGTTGGTCTCCGAGGTGCGGCTGCCCCAGCCCATGCCCGCGGAGTGGAAGGTGGGCGACACGCCCAGCTCGGTGCAGCGCCGCCACACCGGGTCGTAGTCATGGGGGGAGTCCATGCCCAGGGTGTCCATGCGGCGGGCATGGCGGTGGCTGGTGTTCTCCGGGTCCACCGGCCGAGGCACCAGCCCGGTCATCATCACCGGGCGCATACCCAGCTCACCCACCGCGAAGTCCAGCTCGGCAATGGCCTCATCGGGGGTGAACATCGGGATGATGGCCACCGGCATGAGGCGGTCGGAGTAGGGCTCGTAGGCCTGGTGGAAGTAGAGGTTGAACGCCCTGGCTGCGCCGAGGCGCAGATCCTCGTCTTCGAGGCCCATGCAGGTGAGCCCGTAGGTGGGGTAGAGCACGGCCAGGTCGATTCCGATCTCGTCCAGGCGCTCGTACAGCAGCTTGGGCAGCAGGGCGGTGGCCCGGTCGAGGGTGTTGCGGGCCGGGAGCCCCCACCACGCCGAGCGCATCATCCCGGCGGCCCGGCGCTGCTCCAGCGACAGGTCGATGGACTTCCGGGCCCCGTATTCGACAACCTTGAACTTGTCCACCAGTTCCGGCCCGCCGACGGTGGCCATGATGTCGTGAACCTCAGGCAGGAACTCGATGATGTGGCCGTCGGAGTCGATGATGGGGTGGTCGATGGCGTCTCGGATGCGCCGCACCTCGGCGCTGGGCTCAAAGCTCATGGGGGACACACTACGACCCCAGTGAATTGCGGTGTCAGGCGTACACTTCGGAATCATGCGAGGCATCATCAGCTTCGGGGGCTATGTGCCGTACCGGCGCCTGGACCGCTCGGCCATTGCGGCGGTGATGGGCAAAGGCGGCGGCCGGGGTACCCGATCGGTGGCTTCCTACGACGAGGACACCACCACGATGGGGGTGGAAGCGGCCCGGTTGGCCCTGCGCCCGGTTGATGCTGAGCCCCGGGCGCTGTGGTTCGCCACTGCCGACCCTGCCTATCTGGAGAAGACCAACGCCACCGCCATTCATGCTGCTCTGCGGCTGGATACCTCGGTGGGCGCGCTGGACTTTGGGGGAGCGGTGCGCTCGGGTATCGGGGCGCTGCGAACTGCCCTGGATGCGAAAGGGCCCACAATGGTGGTGACCGCCGACATCAGGGGCGGTCTGCCCACCGGCGCTGACGAAGCCGCGGGTGGTGACGGTGCTGCCGCATTCTTGATCGGCACAGAGGACGACGGGCCGGTGGTGGCCGAGTTGCTGGGGTCGGCGTCGGCCACTGAGGAATTCGTGGATCGCTGGCGCCAGCCGGGGTCGCCCAGCACCGGCCAATGGGAGGAGCGGTTCGGCGAGACCCGCTACGGCCCGCTGACGACCCAGGCTTGGAAAGAGGCGCTGGGCACGGCCGGGGTCGAAGCGGCCGATGTGGATGTGGCGGTGGTCACCGGGACTCATGGTCGAGCAGTCAAGCGGGTGGCGGGCCAACTCGGGGTGGCTCGAGTGGCCGACGACTTGGCTGCAGAAGTGGGTAACACGGGCACCGCTCACCCCGGTTTGGTGCTGGCCAACGAGCTGGAGCAGGCCGAGCCCGGTCAGACCATCGGGGTGGTGATGCTGGCTGATGGGGTGGAAGTGCTGATCCTGCGGACCACCGAGGCGCTGGCCGAATTTACACCGGGATCGCCGGTGGCCGATCAGATTGCCGATGGCGCTGAGGTGAGCTACGCCACGTTCTTGCAGTGGCGGGAGATGATTCAAGTCCAGCCCCCCAATCGGCCCGAACCAACCCGCCCGTCCTCGTCGGCCGCGGCCCGAGCCCAAGACTGGAAGTACGGCTTCGTGGGCAGCCGGGGCACCGAGAGCGGGACGCTCCACTTGCCGCCGGCCCGGGTGTCCATCCGCCCCGAGGACGAGCTCGATGCCATGGACCCCGCGCCTATGGCCGACATCGGGGCCACGGTGGTGACCTTCACCATCGACCGGTTGGTGTACTCGGTGAGCCCACCGGTGGTGTTCGCAGTGGTGGATTTCGACGGAGGCGGCCGGCTCCCGGTGGAGCTGACCGACGTAGAACCCGACGCGGTCCGCATTGGCCAACGGGTGGAGATGACCTTCCGGCGGCTGTACGAGGCCGAGGGCATCAACAACTATTTCTGGAAGGCCCGCCCGGCGCGGTCGGGGCAATAGGAGGCGACCGATGGCCAGTCATGGCATCAAAGACCAGGTAGCGATCATCGGAATGGGGTGTACCCAGTTCCGGGAGCACTGGGACAAGGGAGTCGACGACCTGCTGATCGACTCGGCCACTGCCGCGTTCGACTCCGCGGGAGTGAGCAAAGACGACGTTGACGCCTTCTGGCTGGGCACGGCGTCTAGCGGGATGAGCGGTTTGACGCTGAGCCAGCCGCTGAAGCTGGAGGGCAAGCCGGTCACCCGGGTGGAGAACTTCTGCGCCACCGGCTCCGAGGCGCTTCGCCAAGCCTCTTACGCGGTGGCCAGCGGTGCCTACGACATGGCCATGGCCATCGGGGTGGAAAAGATCAAGGACTCCGGTTACCAAGGGCTGAACGCCGCGCCCGCCCCCCATGACGGCACCAAGCGGAACCTGACCGCCGCGGCCATGTACAGCCTGGTCCTGCCTGCATACTCCGCTCGATACGGGGTGGACGAGGACGAGCTGCGCATGGTGGTGGCCAAGGTCGCCGAGAAGAACCACCGCAACGGGGTGCTCAACCCCCTGGCCCAGTTCCGCCGGGAGATGCCGGCCGAGAAGATCTGCGAGATGGCCTCGGTGGCCGGGCGGCTGTCGGTGTTCGACTGCTCGGGCGTGGCCGACGGCTCAGCGGCGGCCATCGTGGTGCGGGCTGAAGACGCCCACAAGTACTGCGACGACCCGCTGTACATAAAGGCGCTGTCGTTCGTGTCGGGCACCGGCGGCGGACTCATCGATCCCGACTACGACTACACCACGTTCCCGGAGTGCGAAATGGCCGGAGCCGACGCCTACCGCCAAGCCGGGATCGACGATCCCCGCTCCGCGCTGGCCATGGCCGAGGTCCACGACTGCTTCACCCCCACCGAGATGGTCCTCATGGAAGACCTCGGTTTCTGCGAGCGGGGCACGGCGTGGAAAGAGGTGCTGGCCGGAACCTTCGAGCGCACCGGCGACATGCCCATCAACACCGACGGCGGCCTCAAAGCATTCGGCCACCCCGTGGGGGCCTCCGGCCTTCGCATGCACTACGAGTGCTGGCTCCAACTCCGAAACAAAGCCGGCGAAGATCGCCAGATCGACCTGTCCACCCGCAACCTCGGCCTCGTCCACAACCTCGGCGGCTACCCCGGCGAAATGGTCTCCTTCGTCTCCATCCTCGGCCCCGAGTTGGGCTAGCGGGGCCAGACTTGGGGGCAGCGGGGGTGATTTACGGGGTCGCCTTCGGCGACTTCGGCGTGGTGGGGCTTTAGGGGAGTGCCCCGCTTGAAGCGGTAGACGGTGCCGTCGCCGCAGTAGCGCACCGAGATGGCCCGGCGCCATTGATCGGTCACGTTGGCGTGGGCGCCGTGGAGGGTCATGGCGTGGTGGACGGCAACGTCCCCGGGTGCCATGTCGAAGCAGAGCAGGTGCTCGGAATCGTCCCGGTCGTAGTGGGGGACCTCCTCACCGTCGGTATCAGGCATCGAGAGCTGGCTCACGAACCAGTTGGGCCGGAAGTTCCGCTCCCAGCGGTGCGAGCCCTTCACGTAGACAGTGGCCCCGGTGGCCTTGGAGATGGGATCGAGCGGGCACCAGGTGGTACACACCTTGTCGCCCTCGAGTTGGAAATAGGCCATGTCTTGGTGGATGGAGGTGGGCTCCTCGGTGTGCGGCTCCTTCACCAGCACGCTGTCTTCGTAGAACCACAGCTCTTGGCTTTGCATTAGCTCAGCGGCCACCTGCGGCAGGGGCGACTGGGTGGCGAAGTGCTCGAAGTCGGGGTCGGTCCACCAGTGGTCGGTGCCGCCATGGAACTGGCCGCGGGGGGCGCCTGTCTTAGCCGCTGCGGGGTCGTTGAGCACGGTGCCGCCGCTGGGCGGTACCACCATGGTGCCCATCTCGGTCATGTTGTTCATTTCCTCCGACCCCAGAGCCCGGTCTACCGGCTTGGCCATGGAGGCCAGGGTTTCGTCGGAGAGCACTCCCCGGATCACCACCACCCCGTCGCGCCAGAAAGCTTCAATCTCTTTGTCGCTCACCAGTCCCATAGCGACAATCCTTACATTTGTTCCAGGTCAGGGGGCATGCCGAGGTGGACCATGCTTTCGGCGGTGGAGCCCTGGGGGGTCCAGTCGGAAGTGTCCATGACGTGGGCCATGCCCGAGGCTACTGACTCCATGGTCAGGTCGACCTCCTGGGCCGGGGAGGCGGCGTAGACGATGCGGGCAAACTTGCCGCCGCCGGCGGTGAAGGCCTCGCCGGTCACCGTGCATTGGTCGCTCACCAGATGGGCCACCACCGGGGCCACCTTCTCGGCGCCGAAGTGATCCCGCAGGTGCGATTTGAAGGGCGACTCGGGCAGACCCTCGGTCAGGCGGGAGATGGCCGCGGGCAGCAGCAGGTTGGCGGTGATGTTGTGGGCCTGGCCGAACATGGCCTCGGTGCGGGTGAAGCCGAACAGCCCCGACTTGGTGGACGCATAGGAGGCGATGGGGTTGCCGAAGCAGGCCGGGGAGCCGGTGTTGATGATTCGTCCGTAGCCTCGCTCCACCATGTGGGGCCACGCCGCCTTGGCGGTGTTGAGGCATCCCAGCAGGGTCACCCCCACGTGGCGGTGCATCTCGTCGGCGTCGATGTCGGGGAAAAACGCCGAACTGGCGACCCCGGCGTTGTTGATGAGGATGTCCACCCGGCCCCACGCATCCATTGCGCTGGCCACCATCGCTTGAGCGGTGGCCTCCTCGGCCACGTCGCCGTTGTTGGCGATGGCCTCGCCACCGGCGTCGCGGATGCGTTGCGCGGCCTCCTCTGCTATGTCGGGATTGAAGCCCTGTTCGACCAGGCCCAGGGTGCCGCTGCCGAGGTCGTTGAGCACGATCTTGGCGCCGCGCTCGGCCAGGTAGCTGGCGTGGGCGAATCCCAGGCCGATTCTGTCTGCGGCGCCGGTGACCAGGGCGACTCGGTCTTGGAATTCACTGGGCATGGCAGGTCACGCTCCGTTCAGAAGGGGGGCGAGAGTCTCGAGGGTTTCGAGGCTGGGGCGGGTCTTGTCCACCGGGTCGAGCGGTTGGATGCACACATGGGTGGCGCCGGCTTCGTGATGCTGGCGCACCCGTTCGGCCAGGGCGTTCTCATCGCCCCAGGCCACCACCGCGTCCACCACCTCGTCGCTGCCGCCGTCGTCGAGGGCGCTCTCCTCGAAGCCGCAGCGCATGAGGTTGTTCCGGTAGTTGGGCATGGTTATCGGCCCGGCCATGGATGCTCGGGCCCGCTCCCTGGCCCGCACTGAATCGGTTTCCAGCATCACCTTCTGCTCCGGGCAGATCCACGCGTCGGGACCCATGATCTCCCGGGACCGCCGAGAGTTCTCCGGCGGCGCGAAGTAGGGGTGGGCCCCCATGGTGCGCTCGGCGGCCAGCTTCAACATGAGCGGGCCGAGGGCGGCCAGCACCATGGGCGGCTCGCCGTCGAGTTGCGGTCCCCACCACATGGCGCTTTCCATCTTGTCGAGGTACTCCCGCATCGACGGGATCGGCTTGGGATAGGGCTTGCCCTGCAACCGCTCAACTGGAGCTTGGTGGGACACCCCGAGTCCGAGCAGAAAACGGCCGCCCGACTGGTCGTGTAATTCCTTCTGGGCGCAGGAGGTGGCCTGGGCCTCCCGCAGGTGGATGTTCACCACGCCGGTGGCCAGCACCAACGTGGAGGTGTGGTTGAGCAGCAGGGAGGCGTGGGCGAACGGGTCGCGCCCGAAAGCATCGGGGATCCACAGGGCGCCGTAGCCCAACTCCTCGACCCGCTGGGCGAATTCGATGGCCTCGGTGGTTGAGAAGCTGTCGGTGCGGGTCCAGACGCCGACGCGGCCTATGTCCATGCTCATGGGAAGCAAAGTAGCTTCCGCCGCCAGCCTTTGAGATGGTCAGGCGACGATCTGGCTGTCGTGGAGCCGGGCGATCTCGCTGCCCGACAAGCCGAGCACGTCGGCCAGCACCTCGTCGGTGTGCTGGCCCAGCCGGGGGGCGGGTCCGGGATCCACCAGATGCTCCTCTGAGAACCGGAGCGGTGGGCCGGAGGTGAGATATTGCCCAGTCTCGGGGTGGTCCACCTCGGCGAACAGCGGGTTCTTGGTGGAGCAGCGGGGGTCGTCGGCTACCAGCTCCAGCATGGACTGGTAACGGCCCCAGCACACCCCTTGGGCGTCGAGGGCGGCCGACGCCTCAGCCAGGGTGTGGCTTGCGCACCACTGGGCCACCAGTGGATTGAGGCGATCCTGGGCCAAATAACGGTCTCCGTCCACCCGGGTGAAGTCCAGGCCGGTTTCCGACTCCAGCGCAGCCACCTCATCGGCGATGCCGCAGGCGGCCACCACGCCCTGCCACTCTCGGCCGCTCACCCCCGCGATATAGATGCGCTCGCCGTCGGCCAACTCGAAATCCCGGCCGAAGGCACCGTAGACGTTGTTGCCGATCCGGGGTCGCTGGGTGCCCAGGAGCTGGGCCTGGGCCACATGGCCCAGCATCGACACCGAGGCCAGCGCCACATCGGACAGGGCCAAGTTCACCAGGCTGCCCTCACCGGTGCGGGAACGCTGCCGCTCGGCGGCCAGCACTCCCACGGCGGCGGTTTGGCCGCAGATGATGTCCCAGGCGGGCAGCACGTGGTTGATGGTGCCGTCATCGCCGGTGACCCAGGGGTAGCCCATGGCGCAGTTCACGGTGTAGTCCACCGCGGTGGAGCCATCGTGGTTGCCGGTGATGGCCACCATGATGAGATCGTCGCGGTGTTGGCGGAGGCTGTCGTACGACAGCCAGCCGACGGCGGGAAAGTTGGTGGTGAAAATGCCGGCATCAGGGCCGGGCGCGGTGGCCAGGGCGGTGATCAGCTCTTGGCCTTCGGGGGAGCGGAGGTCGACCTGGATCGACCGCTTCCCCTTGTTGAGGCCCTGCCAATACAGCGACTGACCATCCGGGGTGAGCGGCCACCTCTGGTAGTCGATGCCGCCGCCGATGGCGTCGAAGCGGATCACGTCGGCCCCGTGCTGCGCCAGCGTCATCCCCCCTGAAGGGCAGGCCACAAACGCCGACCCCTCCACCACCCGCATTCCCGCCAGCACGCCACCCATGATCAGGAGTCCAGCAGGGGCAGGACATCGGTGCCGAAGCGAGCGACTTGGTCGACGTATTCGGCTGCGTCGCGGGACCGGAAAAAGAGAAACACCACCGAGGTCCCCAACTCGTGGGCGTAACGGAGCGACTCGGCAACCTGGTCGGGAGAGCCGCCGATATACGGCCATCCCGGCGGGAAGAGCCCCTCCGGCGGGTCGCCGATGTAGATGGTCCCGGCCAACCAGCCGAGGTCCACTTCATCGAGGTCGCGGCCCACCACGTCGGCATGGGCCCGCATGAAGTCGATCTGCTC
Source organism: Acidimicrobiia bacterium (assembly GCA_022826705.1). Taxonomy (GTDB): domain Bacteria; phylum Actinomycetota; class Acidimicrobiia; order Acidimicrobiales; family Bin134; genus Poriferisocius. Next base: position 33,032 of record JAJDUJ010000018.1, read on the forward strand.
GGCCATGGCCTCTCGGGGCGTGCCCTGGGGGATCCAGCCGTCCCCCCGCTCCACCACCCGGCGCAGGGCCGGGCGGGTGCTGCCCCCGATCCAGACAGGAATGGTGTCCTGCGCGGCGGCGGGGCCCACTCCCACGTCTTTGAAGTCGTAGAACTCTCCGCTGAACTCGCAGAACCCACCTTTGGCCTCCACCGCCACCCGAACGGCGTCGATGGCCTCGTCGGTCATGCGGCCCCGGTCGGAGAAGTTCAATCCCAGGGCTTCGAATTCGGCTTCCACGTGGCCGGCACCCACCCCCATCAATGCCCGTCCGCCGGTGAGATGGTCGAGGGTGCAGAACGAGTTCGCAGTGGTCAGCGGATGGCGATAGGGAAGGACGTACACCTCCGACAGCAGCCGGATGGTGCTGGTGGCCGCTCCCAGGAAGCTGAGCGTGGCGATCGGGTCGTACCACGTGGTGGACATGTGGGCGGCGTATTCGTTGTTGGGGATGGCGATGTGGTCGCACACTCCCACGAACCCGAGTCCGGCGGCCTCGGCGGCTTGGGTGATGGCCAACAGATCGCCCACGGTGGCGCCGGGCTCCCACGGCTGGCAGATCCGCTCGTTGAGGGTCTGGATCGGCAACTGGATCCCGAAGAGGATCTCGCCGTCGGCAGTTATGCGCGCCATGGGGTCATTGTGGTTGGTTTGAGGTGGATTTCTCACACTCAGACATCAATCAGCACTCCGATGCTTGGGATTGCCTGGTGGGTGAAGGCCGAGGCTGTCGAAGAGGAAGGCTCGTTGGAGCAGCAGGAGGTTCTCGGCCACCTGTTCTTGAGGGGTCATGTGGGTGACACCGGGCAACGGCAGCACCTGGTGGGGGCGGCCGGCCTCGAACAGGGTCTGGGAGAGTTGGAGGGTGTGGGCCGCGAACACGTTGTCGTCGGCCAAACCGCAGATCAACAGCAGCGGGCGGGTGAGGTCGCCGGCCAATTCCAGCAGGCTGGTGCGGGTGTAGGCCTCGGGGCTGTGGTCGGGGTGGCCCAGGTAGCGCTCGGTGTAGTGGGTGTCGTAGAGCCGCCAGTCGGTCACCGGTGCTCCGGCGATGGCGGCGTGGAACCGGTCGGGCCGGGCCAATACGGCCAAAGCGGCCAGGTAGCCGCCGAACGACCAGCCCCGAACGGCCACCCGGCTCAAGTCGAGGCGGGGGTGGCTCTGGGCCAAGGCGTCGAGGGCGTCGATCTGGTCTTCGAGCACCGGATGGGCCAGGTCGCCGGCCACCGCCCGCTCCCAAGCCGGGCCGCGGGCGGGGGTGCCCCGGCCATCGGTGATGACCACCGCGAACCCCTGGTTAGCGAACCACTGCGACACGTGGAACGGTGAGCGGGCTTTGAGCACGCGCTGGGCGTGGGGGCCGCCGTAGGGGTCGAGGAGCACCGGCAGCGGATGGCCCTCGGTTCTGCTGTCGTCCGACGGATACAGCACCGCGGCGCGCAATTCTCGACTGCCGACGACAGAGAACCGGGGTGCCGTAGTCAACGACGGCGTGACAGCACTAGAGGTGATGGGGATGCGCTCAGTGGGGGTGATCACTTCTACCGCCGCCTCCCGGTCGGTCCCCGCGGCCCGTGCCATCACGACGGTCTCGCCTCCAGTGGCTGCGCTGTACACGCCCAGCTGGTCGCTGAGCTGTTTGAGTTCGCCTTCACCGTTGAGCTGCCAAACATGGACTTCGGTGGGGTCGTCCGACGCGGTGAACACCACCCAGTGTTCATCGGCGGCCACCACGCTGCGGACTTGCAGGTTGTCGGGTGTGGCCTCGACGCCGTCGATCACCAGGCGCCGGGCCGAGCCCCGGTCCTCAACGGTCACCAGCCGCTCACCCATCCACTCGGGGGTACCGGGCACCAGCTCCACCCAATGCTCGTCTCTCAGGTGGGCAAATTCGGTGGTGGCACCAGTGTCAGGGTCGACCTCCAAGATCACCACCGTGCGCTGGTCGCGGCTCTGCACGGTGATGACCGGGTTCGACCGGGGTGCCCACGCGGCCCGAGCCAGGTATTCATAGCCATCCCGATCCCAGGTCACGTCGACCCGGCTGCCGTCGAGCCCGATGACGGCCAAGGAGACGTCGGCGTTGACTGTGCCCGCGGCGGGATAGGCCATGGGCACCGGAGTCGCCGCCGGATCAGCGGGGGAGGGGATGTACCAGATAGGAACTTCGGCGGTGTCCACTCGGGCCACCAGCAAGCGCTGGCTGTCGGGAGACCACCAGAATCCCCGGCTCCGGCCCATCTCCTCGGCGGCGATGAACTCGGCCGACCCCCAGCTCACGGTGTCGCCCGGCTCGTCGATGACCTCCCGGTCGAGCCCGTCGGCCGCGGCATCCACCACTCGCAAGCCTGAGCCGGACACATAGGCCACCCGCTGCCCATCAGGTGAGGGGCGGGGATCGAATGCACCAGGCTCGACAGGGAGCGAATCGACGGTCCCTTCGGCTGCATCGGCTAGGAACACCCGGCCGTCCAAGGTGAAGGCGATCTTGGTCAGGCTTGGATCGCCGGCGTAGGCCACGATCCCCCCGCCGCTCTCCCGGGCTCGCTCTCGGCGGGCCCGCTCCGCTGGCGGCAGGTTCTCCTCGCCGGGGTCGGCCAAGAGTTCGACCGGATCGGCCGCCACACGTTCCTCGCCGGTAGCGGTGTCCAGCAGCCAGAGCCGGTTCACTGGATCGTCACCTGACTCACTGCGTAGAAAGGCCACCCGGCCTCCATTGTCAGAGACGGTGAAGCTGCGGGGTGCCCCCAGGGTGAATCCCCGGGTGCGGGCGTGCTGGCGGGGGAACGACTCGGTCATAGCGCGCCGAATGAATCTAGGTCGGCCGCAGCCGTCGCGGTGCGGTTGACCAGGACCAGTGAGGTGGATTTGGGCATCATCACGCCCACTGCGGCGGTCACCAGCATGGCCTCAACCGCGTAGACCACATTGCGGCGATAGGCCAGCCAGGCACTGTCGAAGTCCGGAGCGACCGAGCCGAGTTGGCGCAGATAGCCGGCTAGCAGATCCCTCTCGACGGTCCGACGAGTGTCGGGGTCGAGCGAAGTGGCCAGCAGATAGGCCACGTCTCGGGCCCAAGGCCCCGCCCGGCACAGCTGCCAATCGACAAGTCCGGGGCGGCCGTCGGTGGTGACAAATTGGTTCCCCGGGTGGCAGTCGTTATGGATCAGGGTGGTCGGTCCGGCCGACATTGCCTCCTGAGCCGCCCGCCGGTCGCGGGCATAGCGGGCGATGGACTGGTGCAGCGTCTCCGGTACCGCCGAGGCAACTCGCCAGAGCCCAATGCGGCAGAGCGAGGGGCTGAGCAACGCCCCCAGCAACAATTCTCGTCGAGGATTGCGAGCCAGCCACGGATGCGACTCAGTGCGCCCCCACCATTCTCGGTGCATGTCGGCCAAAGACTCCAGTAGCGACGCGGCCTCATCGGCGCCGAGGGTGTCGGCGGAATTCCGCAGGGTCGCGCCGGCGTCAACCAAATCCTCCAGGATCACGATGAAGCCACTCCGGAAGTGGTCGGCGCCGTAGCAGCGGGGAGTGGCGATGGGAACCTGGTCGCGTAATTCGGTGTAGAACCTGACTTCGGCCCGACTCAGCCGAGGTATGGCGACAAAAGCCCGAGCGACCAGCGAGCGGGATGGTTGCTTGACGAACACAGCCAACTCTTTGCCACCGGCCAAGTACACCCAAGCCCGGGTTCTTCGCGTGGTGCCCGACTGGGAGTTGAGGATCTCGATCCCCTCTACCGGTCGACCGAGCAGCTGGCTCTTGAGTTTCCTCAGGACTTTCTCCAGATCGTGCCGCCGGGGGTGTCCTCCAACACGATTCCCCGGGCGGTGAGCTCGTCGCGGATGCGGTCGGCAGTGGCGAAATCCTTGGCACTGCGGGCCTCGTCCCGTTCGGCCAGCAGCTTCTCCACCTCTGCGGCCAAAGCGTCGTCGCCCGCTTGGTTGTTGCTCGCCAAGGTGAGGCCCAAGGCACCAGTCAGGTCGACCACCGTTGCGTGGTCCGCAGCCGCCCGGTCGGTGTCTCCGGCATCCAGCGCGGCGTTCGCCTCCCGGACCAAGTCGAACACCACCGCCAGACCGGCGGGAGTGCCAAAGTCGTCGTCCATTGCCGCGGTGAACCGGGCAACCGCATCGGGATCAGGCGTTGCCCCTTGATCCAGGCCTGCGGCGGTGGCCCGGCGGTGCCAGGCTCGGAGCCGGTCGAGCGCCCCTGAAGCGCCGGCCAGGGCATCGTCGCTCAGTTCCATGACCGTGCGGTAATGGGTTTGCAGCATCAACAGCCGCAGCACCTGGGGCTCATAGGCATCGAGCAGGTCGGACATGGTGGTGAAGTTGCCCAGCGACTTGGCCATCTTCTCGCCGTTCACGTTGAGCATGGCTCCATGGATCCAATGGCGGGCGAAGTCCAGCTCTGCCCCTTCGGCCTCGGCCACCTCGTTCTGATGATGGGGGAAAGCCAGATCGTCGCCCCCGCCATGGATGTCGAACGTCTCGCCCAGAAGGTCAGTGGCCATGGCCACGCATTCAATGTGCCAGCCGGGTCGGCCCGGTCCCCATGGGGAGTCCCACACTGGCTCGCCCGGCTTGGCCGCCTTCCAGAGGGCGAAGTCCAAGGGATCGGCCTTTTCGACGTCCACCTCCACCCGGGCGCCGGCACCCTCCCGCAGCTCCTCGGGGGTGCGCGCGATCAGATCGCCGTAGCGGTCGTGGGCGGCCACCGAGAAGTACACGCCCTTGCCCTCGATGGCGTAGGCCGCGCCCCGATCCACCAGATCGCTGATGAACTCGAGCATCTCGGTTACATATTGGGTGGCGTGGGGCTGGTGGTCGGGCCGAGCGATGCCAAACCGGTCCATCTGCTCGGTATAGACCTGCTCGTACCGGGTCGCCAGCTCGGTTTCGGTGGTCCCGGTCTCAGCGGCGCGGGCGATGATCTTGTCGTCGATGTCGGTGATATTCGACACGAACACAACCTCGAAACCCCGCCACTGGAGGTAGCGGCGGATCATGTCGAATGTGAACGCGGTGCGGGCGTGGCCCACGTGGGGGTCGTCGTACACCGTAGGCCCGCACACATACATCGACACCCGACCATCAACCAGCGGCTCGAACGGCACGATCTCCCGAAGCCGAGTGTCATAGAACGAGACCACGCCAGAAGGCTAGCTATCGCCTCCGCCCATGCTGCCATCCGTTTGACGGGATGCCAGAGGGTTACAGTCGTTCGGTGATGCAGCAAGCAGCCGTGGACCCGGCGGTGATGCGCCGGGCCTGGCTGGTGCTGGTGGTGGTGAGCTTGGCCAGCTTCCAGACGGCCATGGCGCTGTCGATCATCTTCGTGGTCTATGCCGACCTGAAGGAGTCCTTTCCCCACGCCAGCGAGGCCGAGCTGTCTTGGGTTATCAACTCCTTCACCATCGTCGGAGCGGCCACTCTGGTTATCTGCGGGGTCCTGGGCGAGCGGTGGGGACGGCGAAGAACTTTGATGGCCGGCATCGCCGTGTTCACCCTGGCATCGGCGGGGGCTGCACTGGCGCCCAGCACCGGCGTGCTCATCGTGGCCCGGGCTCTCCAGGGGTTCGGAACGTCGCTGAGCCTGCCCATGGGGGCGGCCATCGTGATCGAGGCATTCCCGGTAGCCCGCCGGGGAACCGGCGTGGGCGCGTGGTCGGCCAACGGCGCGGTGGCCGCGGCCATGGGACCATCGGTGGGCGCCTTGCTGGTGCATGTGGGCGACTGGCGGTGGGCATTCTGGCTCAACGTGCCCTTCGGGGTGATCGCGCTGGCCTTTATCGGGAAGGTCATCCAAGAGCACCGCAATCCGCAGACCCCAGAGCTGCCCGATCGCCTGGGAGCGCTCATGGTGTTGGCCGGCGTCGGCGGGGTGGTGTTCGCCCTGGTGCAGAGCCGGGAGTGGTCATGGGCCGATCCGGTGGTGCTGGCGGCCTTGATCGGAGGGCCTCTGGTGCTTGTGCTGCTGGCCTGGAGATCGATGCGTCACCGATTGCCCGTTATCGACCCCAGCCTGTTCGCATTCAAGAGCTTTCGGCTGGGGAACTACGGGATGCTGGTGTTCTCCATCGCATTCTTCGGGCACCAGTTTGTGGGGGTGAACTACCTCACCATCGTCTGGGAGCTGACCATATTCGAGGCCGGAATGCTGCTGACCCCGGTGTTCGTGTTCACCGGCCTGCTATCGGCCCTGTCGGGCCGGTGGGCCGACCGGTGGGGACCGGCCAGATTCGTTGTCGCTGGGAGCCTCATGTGGACGGGGGGAATGGTGTGGCAGTGGGTCACGCTGGGGGGCGAGGAGGATCTTGTGGCCTGGGTGCTCAGCGTGACGCTGGCGGGAATCGGACCGGGCTTGGTGTGGGGATCGCTGTTCGCGGTGATGGTGGCTGATCTGCCCAGCGATTTCCTGGCATCAGGATCCAGCGTGTCTCAGACCATGATGCGGGTGGGAAACGCCTTCGGCGTTGCCATCGCGGTGACCGTCATCGGCGCCACGCTGGCGGATGGCCAGATCGGCAACCTCGGCACCAGCTATATCATGCTGGCTGCCGGGGGCGCGGTGACTGCGGTGCTGGGAGTGCGTTGCACCCAGCCCAGGGGCATGCCGGCCCTCGTGTTGAAATAAAGTCAAGGGGATGAGCACTGCTGTCAAGGGTCTGGTTGCCTACGCCCACGTGAATATCCCGGTGACCGATGTGGAAGCCGCCGATGCCTTCTACATCGAGAAGCTGGGGCTGGAGAAGCTCCCCCGGCCCGACTTCGGAGGGTTCGATGGGTCGTGGCTGCGGTTGGGTCCCTCCCAGCTACACCTGAGCAAGGTGGACGAAATGCCTGACAGCGCCGGGGTCATGTCCCACTTCGCTCTCTTCATTCCTGCCGACGAATTCGACGCCACCATGGCCGAGTTGGCCGAGCGGGGTGTGGAGTTCTTCATCGAGCCAAACGAGCGGGATGACTTCGGCGTGGCAGTGCGATCGGCCTTCGCCCGTGATCCCGATGGGAACCTCATCGAGTTCACCGACGTCGCCTTATTCGAGTGATGGAGGTCCTCACTCGGACCAATTGAGACTCATGCCCTCGATTCTCGGTCACCCGGTTCTGCGAAGGGAAGATCCCCGCTTCCTCACCGGCCAGGGCGCGTTCGTGGCCAATCTGGTGCCACCCGAAGCCGCCCATGTCGTGTATGTGACATCGACAGAGCCCCATGCCCGGCTGCGGTCGGTGGATGTAGAGGCCGCCGTAGCCGCTCCTGGAGTGCTCGGGGTGTTCACTGCTGCTGACATCGACCCCGACGTGGTGGTGTACCCCCCGCCGTTTCCCGGCATGAACGATCAGATGGCCCGGACCATGCTGGCTGGCGAGGTGGTCCGCTACGTGGGTGAGCCGGTGGCTGCGGTGGTGGCCGATGAGCCGGAGCTTGCCGCCGACGCGGCTGACATGGTGACGGTGGACTACGAGCCGCGGCCCCCGCTGGTCGATCTAGAGGCCTCGCTGCGGGGCGATGTGGTGCTGTTCGAGGGCATTGATGATCAGACGGTGTATCGGTGTGGGGCGGGCCAGGCGCCCGACTTTGAAGCGTGCGAGGTGGTGGTGCGGGCCCGGTTCCTCAACCAGCGAGTGTCGGCGGCGCCCATTGAGGCCCGAACGGGCTTCTCCTACTGGGAGGGCGACCAGCTGATCCACCACACCGCCACCCAGGGCAGCCACAACGTGAAGACGGCGTTGATGGGCATCTACCGCTTGGATCCCGACCAGGTGCTGGTGATTACCCCCGATGTGGGTGGCAGCTTCGGCGCCAAGTTCCGCTGCTACCCCGAGGAGGCCCTTCTCGGCTGGCTGGCCCGTCGCTTGAGCCGCCCGTGTGCTTGGGCGGAGACCCGCACTCAGTCGATGACCGGGCTGGGCAGTGGCCGGGGCCAGATCCAGGATGTGGTGGTGGGCGGTAGCCGGTACGGGCGGATTACCGCCTTGCAGATCGAGGTGATCCAAGACAGCGGGGCTTATCCGCTCATTGCCGGGTTCTTGCCCCGTATGACCATGGCCATGTTCACCGGGGTCTACGACATCGCCAGTGCCGGATACCAAGCGGTTTCAGTGCCCACCTCCACCACACCCAATGGAGCCTTCCGAGGGGCCGGTCGGCCTGAAGCGACCTCGGCTATCGAACGGGCGGTGGACCTGTTCGCCGCGGAGGTCGAGATGGACCCCGCCGAGGTGCGCCGCCGCAACTTCATCGACCCGGAGGCGTTTCCCCACACCACTGTGTCGGGTATGAGCCACGACTCTGGCGACTACGGCCGGGCCTTGGATCTTGCGCTTGAGACGGCTGGCTACGACGATCTGCGGGCTGAGCAGGCTGCTCGTCGGGTCAACGGCTCGGGAACGCTCATGGGAATCGGCTTGTCCACATATGTGGAGGTCACCGCCACAACTGGGGCGGGGGATTTCGCCTCGGTGGAACTGGATACCGATGGCACGGTGAAGGCGGTGACCAGTTCCACGCCCCACGGCCAAGGCCACGAGACGGTGTGGCCGATGATCGTGGCCGATGTGCTGGGCCTCGAATTGGATCGAGTGATGGCGGTGGGCGGCAATACCGACTGCACTCCCCGGGGACAGGTCACCGGCGGGTCGCGCTCGGCCCAGATCGTGGGGTCGATGCTGGCTGACGCCTCCCAGAAGCTGGTGGAGCAGGTACTGCCGACGGCTGCCGATCTGTTGGAGGCCGCGGTTAGCGATGTGGTTCACGATCGCGATGGCGGGTGTTTTCATGTGGCCGGAACCCCGGTGGTTTCAGTGGGATGGGGGGCGGTGGCCGCCGCACTGGACGCCCCTCTGACCGTGGAGTCGGATTTCGAGTCCGGGGGCCAGACCTTCCCGTTCGGCGCCCATGTGGCTGTGGTGGAAGTCGACGCTGAGACCGGCCGGACAGAGTTGGTGCGGCTGGTGGCCGTGGACGACGCCGGCACTGTGTTGAACCCGCTCATCTTTGAGGGTCAGATTCACGGGGGAATCGCCGGGGGTGTTGCCCAGGCCCTCATGGAGGAGGTGGCCTACGACGCTGATGCCAACCCGCTCACCACCAATTTTGCCGATTACCCGGTGATCTCGGCGGCCGAGCTCCCTAGTTTCGAGCTGATCAGTTCCGAAACTCCCACCGATCGGAACCTGCTGGGGGCCAAGGGCATCGGCGAAGCGGGCACCGTCGGGGCGACCGCCGCAGTGCAGAATGCGGTGATCGATGCCCTCGCTCCCTATGGCGTCCGTCATCTGGACATGCCGTTGTCACCTCAACGAGTGTGGAAGGCCATGCAGGACCATGTCTGAACAGCATTTGGAAGAGCGGGTGCTGGCCATCTGGCAGACCCGTCGGGCCCAGGCTCTCTACTGGTTGTTGCGGGCGATTATCCGGTTAGTGGGGCGCTTCTATCTGCGGACCAGAATGGTCGGCGCCGAGCGGCTGAGAATCGAAGGGGCGTTTATCATCGCCCCAGTACACCGGTCGAATCTTGACGGTCCATTGGTGAACTCCCGATGCCCCCGAAAGGTGCGATCGCTGGCCAAGATCGAGATGTTCAAAGGGAAGGTAGGCACCTGGATCAGTGCCATGATCGGATCATTCCCCGTGCACCGGGGGGCGGGAGACCGCCGGTCGCTGCAAGCGGCCGTGGGACTGCTGCGACGGGGCGAGCCGTTGCTGGTGTTCCCTGAGGGCACTCGCCATTCGGGTCGGCAGGTGGGGGAGATTTTCGGGGGCGCTGCCTTTTTGGCTGCTCGAACCGGAGTGCCGATCCTCCCGGTGGGCATTGCTGGCACGGAGGAGGCCATGCCGCCCAAGGCCAAGTTCCTACGGAGGGTGCCGGTGTCCATCGTGATCGGTGAACCACTCCTGCCTCCCGACACCGAGAACGGTCGGTTGTCGTCCCACCAGCGCAGCGAATTCACCGTCCGCCTGCGAGAAGCCATGCAAACGGCTATGGACGAGGCCGTGGAGTTGGCGTCAACCCGCCGCACCCGTCGCCGCCGACGTTCCAAGCGCGATGATGAGGTGCAGTGAGCGCAGTTGAAGTTACTCACGCGGCCAAGGCTGAGGCAGCGGCCGGTTATCCCGGGCCCACGGTCGCGCTTACCGGCGGCTGTTCGGCTCAGCTCGTGAGCCCCGACGGGGCGACGCTGTGGCTTGTGGCCGCGGAACTGGCCGCGGGCACCGAAATGCGGTGGGGAACCGAGCACGGTGACGAGGCGGTGTATGTGCGCTCCGGCAGCCTGGTTATTGACGGGCGGGCCTGTTCCGCCGATGGGGCGATGGTGGTGGAAGCAGGGGTGGCTGCCACCGCGGTTGCGGAGTCTGATACCACCATCGTCCACGTGGGACCGACCGACCCCGCTCCACCGACGAAAGGGCTGAGGGGTCCGGCCGACACTGAGGGCCGAAGTGTGCGGATAGTCGGCCCCGATGGGATATGGGCCACGGTGGATGAAACCCAGCGCACCCGGTTCTTTTCTGACGCCTCAGCACCCACCAATCGGCTGTGGCTGTTGGCCACCGACCGCCCTCAGTACTTCGAGTCGTCAGCTCACAGCCACTCCCAAGACGAGCTGATCCATGTGCTGCGAGGCGAGATCCGAGTGGGGCGTCGAGTCGTCAGCGAGGGCGACACCCTTTGGGTGGCCGCCGACCGCCGCTACAAGCTCTACAGCGGCGACGACGGCGTCCATTTCATCAACTACCGCCGCGACGCCTCGGTCATGACCTCCCCCAACTATGACGGCCCCCTGCTCGAAGCCGGCGAGAGCACCAACATGACCTGGGTGGGCGATTATCGCTGAGCGAGCCAGGGGTGCCCACGGATTCTGTGCCAAAGCGGTTAGTTTGCAGTGTGCTTCATCGCGTGGCGACGCTGCTGTTGGCTGCGGCTCTGATCGCAGCAGGCTGCTCAGACGGCACCGATGCGCCTTCGGTATCGAATGCCGAGCCCACGGAGATCTCCACATCTGCAACAGAGAAGGTGCCGGAGGCTACGGTGCCTGCGCCTACCCAAGAGGCAACCCCCGCTGCGGTCGTGCCCGAGACGCCCACCGAAGAGCCTGCGCCCACTGCCATTCGACTGGCACCTGAGGCCTTTGCCTTTCAGGACTGCGGGCAGGTCTATCTCTGCGCTGAGCTGGAAGTTCCTGCCGATCACAACGATCCGGGCGCAGGAACGATCACGCTTGAACTCGGGATGCTGCCGGCAACCGACCCGGATAACCGCATCGGTGCACTGCTGGTGAATCCCGGCGGTCCCGGTGGGGGTTTCGAGGGATTCTTGTCCGGCGGTGCCGGGCTTTCCGGTCGACTACTGGCCCGTTTCGATGTGGTGGGGTGGAACCCTCGAGGAGTATCGGCCAGCTTGTACCCCGACTGTGATGACGAGGCCGCGGACCTCCAGGTGATCGGCGCGCTATCAGACACCCCCGAGAACGAGGCAGTGATCTCGGAGGTGGCTCGGCAAACCGCCGAAGCCTGTTTGGCTGGCTTGAACGGTCGAGCCGATCTCATCAGCACGGTGCAGACGGTGCACGACATGGATTTGATCCGCCAGGCCTTGGGCGAGGAGCAGATCAGCTTCCTCGGTTACAGCTATGGAACGGTGCTGGGTCAGTTTTACGCCGATCGGTACGGAACCAATGCCCGGGCAGTGGTGATCGACGGGGTGCTGGACGCGTCGTTGACCCACGAGGACGTTCTGGTGGAGCAGATCAGGGGCTTCGCCCGAGTTATCGACGAGGTGTTCGACAGTTGCCTACAAGATGCGGCGTGCCCGATTGTCGGCAATCCCAGGTCGGCCTACCTCCAGTTGTTGGCCAGTGTCGAGGCCGACCCACTGCTCGACGCCCAGGGCAATGTGTTGGTGGGACCGGGGGAGGTCCAGCTTGCTCTGGTGATCGTCACCTATCTACCTGCTGAGCGTTGGTGGTTGTTCCATGAGGCTTTCGCCCGGGCTTGGGAAGGCGACGGCCAGCAGATGCACGACCTGGCCCAAAGCTACTTGGGGGCCACAGATCTCGGCTCGTTTTTCAGCATCAGCTGCACCGACGGAGGTCGGATGAGCGAGGACGACCTAGATCGGCTTATCGAGCGAATGGTCGAGGAGGCTGGCGAATTTGGCCGAGCTGCGGCGGCCGAGGCCCGTATGTGTGCGTACTGGCCTGACACCGAGACGCGCCCAAATGAGCCGATCCGGGCCCCGGATGCGGCATCAGTGCTGGTCATCGGCAACCGGGGCGACAACGCCACTCCCTATGAATGGGCGGTATCGGTAGCCGAGTCGCTGGAGACCGGGGTGCTACTGACCTACAACGGCACGGGCCACACTAGCTATGGCCTTCACCAATGTGTGGATGATGTAGTGGATGCCTACCTCATCGACCTGTCTGTGCCTTCTGGAGACATCGAGTGCGGCTGAAGGCGCCTGAGCCAGTGATGCGGTTGGCCGCTGCTTTGTTGTTTTTCGGGCTGCTTTCCGGGGCTGCGGGCTGTGGTGGCGGCGTAGAAACGGCGCTGGAAGTGAGCTCGGTAGAGCTCGAATCCACGCCTACCGCGGCACCGACCCAGGTGCCCACCGCCGTGCCCGCGCAGCCATCTCATACGCCGTCCCCAACTCCGAGTCCGACTATCGGTGTGCCAGCGACAGGAGCGCCCCAAGCGACACCTGAGCCGACTCCTACTCCTGATCGCTCTGCTGAGGAGTTTTTGGCTTCCCTGGCCGACGAGTTCCACTTCGTGCTGGCCGAGGAGTTCGAGTTCTTGGCCGAGATCTCCGAAGAATGGAACCCGGACGCGCAGATCTCGATAGCGGTGGTGCTTCCCGATGAGACAGTTCACGGGTACGAAGATCTGGAGTCTCGGATCTCGGCCAGCGCGGTCAAGCCGCTGTGGGCGGCAGCCGCCCTCGAAGCGGCCGGAGTGGAGGCAGTGAGGCCCTTTGCCTATTCGGCCTTGATCCTGTCCGACAACCTTGCTGGCGGAAGATTGATAGATCTGGCCGGGGGAGTAGACGCGGTGAACGCCTGGACCTGGAATGTGGCCAGGCTTGACGACACCCGGCTGGAGGCGTGGCGTTTCCAAGATCCCAATCGGGTAGCTGAGAATTTCCGGCCTGAAAACCCCTTGGGCAACCGCACCACAATGGCCGACCTGGCCCTCTTCTTCGCCCGCCTCTACAAAGGCGAGCTTCTAGGTCCCGATGAGAATGCCGCCCTTCAGCAGTGGCTGCTGGATACTTCGCATTCGCTGAATTCCCCGAGGGACATTGATGGGGTCTTGCTGGATCGGCTGCCTCTGGAAGTGGCGGAAGCATCGCTTCACAAGGCGGGTTGGCTTCGACCGAACTGCTGTCCGGCGGAATATCGGCAGATGATCGATGCCGGAGTCATCGTGCTTCCTGACGACAGCTGGTTTGCAATGGCAATCATGAGCGCTCGGGGGGAGTTCTTTGACCTGACGAATCAATGGGTGTCGCTGGCCGCCTGCCGGATCTATGCCTTTGTGGCCGACGATCGTGATCACTTCTGCGGGCGGGAAGGCGACGGTGTTCACGACCCCGAGATCTGGCCTGAAGCAGGAACCAGCGCTCAGTCTTAGGCATCTCCGCTCCGACATCTGCGGCTGAGCCGTGCCAGCATGGGAGTATGCAGGACTTTGACAGCAAAGTGGCGGTGATAACCGGGGCGGCCAGCGGGATCGGAGCGGCGTTGGCGGCTGGCTTCAGCGCCGAGGGTGCAAAGGTAGTAGCCGCAGACATCGATCTCGCGGGTGCCACTGCCACCGCCGACGCCATCGGAGACAATGCGATGGCAGTCGAAGTAGATGTTGCTGACCGGTCATCGGTCGAAGCTCTGGCTGATGCAGCCTGGGACGCCTTCGGACAGGTAGACCTGCTTTTCAACAATGCCGGCGTGTTCCAGGCCGGGCTCATGTGGGAACGCACTCAGGCCGACTGGGACTGGGTATTCGGGGTCAACGTGTACGGCATCATCAACGGGGTTGCTGCCTTCGTGCCTCGGATGATCGCCCAGGACACCGAGGGCCACATCGTCAACACCGCGTCGGTGGCCGCGTTCGTGGCCGGCGGATTCTCCAGCCCTTACGTGGTATCCAAGTGCGCTGCCTTCTCGCTCACCGAGTGCCTCGCTCTGGACCTGGCCGCAGTGGGGTCCAAGGTCAAGGCCTCGGTGCTCACCCCCAGCGCCATCGATACTGCAATTGCCCACACCGCCCGGGTGCGAAGCGACCGCTACGGCACCGACGACACAGAGGACAACGCCTTCGTGGTGGAATCGCTGTCGAAGATGACCGCGTCCGGCATCTCTCCGACCGACGTGGTCGGGCCGGTTATGGCCGGGATCCGGGCCGGCGATTTCCTCATCCCCACCAAGCCCAGCTACACCAACCAACTCCAAGTCCGCTACGACGCCTTGCTGGAGCGCCAGATCCCCCCTACTGCTGAGGTTGACTGACCAATAATTCGGCAAGAGCAGCCGTAGCATTGGTGAATGGCTGACGCTTGTGCCGCTTGCCCGCGCCGGTTTTGGTTCTGGGCATCAGCACTTGTCTTGGCACTAATTCTCGCCGGATGCAGCCAAGACAGCGGCACGCCGCCAGCCACAGATGGCCCGACCGCTGCTCCCACCCCCACTCCGACTGACTCCCCATCACCCTCAGCTCCGCCGCCCCCAACACCGGCGCTCGCCATGCCCGAAGCATCGCCGACCGCGACGATTCCCGTACCTGAGTCCACTCCAGAGGTCGTAGAGCGGAGGGGCGTGGAATGGGAAGACCTCGAGAATCTCATGTTCGAGTTCGACGGGGAGATCATCCAACTCGAGGACGGGCAAGCGGTCGTTTCCTATGGAGGGGCGTCAGAAGACCGCTACACCCTTCAAAACCGGGTGGGCCAGGGAGATCTGAACGGAGACGGCTACGACGACGTGGTTGCACACATCGCCATGGTCACCGCGGGATCGGGCACCTTCCATCTAGTGGTGCCGGTGATCGACAACGGACTGGGTGGGGAAGCTCAACGGCCAGCCTTTGTGGGTGATCGCATCGTGATGGAGAGCATTGAAGTCCTAGATGGATTGGTGGAGGTGACGCTCTACGATCGGGAGCTCGATGAGCCCTTCACGGTGATCTCCCGGCGCCAGAAGTTGGAGATCGATCATTCCGGGCCAGAACCCGTTGTGTCGGTGATCGACTCGCAGCCCCTAGAGGCCCTTCCGGTTCCTAGCCCCGACCTGCCGGAAGTCACCATTCGCTTCGATCCCGGTGCGATAGGTGCCATCGTGGCCGGATCAATCGACTTCCGTCAGCGCCAGACATACTCCGCCCACATCTCTGCTGGACAGTGGTTTCAGGCAAACCTCGACGCTCCTCTAGGGATGTGGCTGGATGTGCGGCTGGGAGACCATGTCGTGGCCTCGGCTACCGAGCGGTCCCAATTTGTGCAAGCTCTGCTGCCGGCCACCGGCCCATGGCAGATAACAGTGGTCTCTGCTCATGCCGGCGTCGCCGATTACAAGCTGGGTATCGAGGCCCTGCCGGTGGGGTCGGAAAATTACCCAGACGTGTACCCGACGATTTCACCTCCAGAGAGTGAATCGCCCGATCTCATCCTGCCACCCAGCACTGCCCCGGTTGTGTACTTCACATTCGACGACGGTCCCCATCCCGTCTACACCCCCCAGGTCCTTGACGTGCTTGCCAAGTACAACGCCCGCGCCACATTTTTCGTAGTCGGCTCGCTGGTTGAGACCCTTCCGCGCACGACTCAACGCATTGTCGAAGAGGGACACACTCTCGCCAATCACACATGGAACCACGAGAATTTGGCTGGCCTCCCCCGTGCGGAGTTCGACGACACGGTGGGTAGGACTCAAGCCGTCCTCGGTTCCCGGGCCACAAACTGTTTGAGGCCTCCTTATGGATCGCTGGATGCCTTCACCCGGGAATGGGCCGCAGAACACGGATTGGTAGTCCAGACTTGGGACTACAGCCCCGAAGACTGGCTCCAACCCCCGGCCGCGGAAATAGCCCAAGGCCTCTTGGATCACGCCCGAAATGGGGCGATTCTTCTGCTTCACGATGGCGGCGGCACCCGCACCCAAACCGTTCTCGCCCTGGATATGGCTCTCCAAGAACTGACCAGCCGCGGATTCCGTTTCGAGCCCTTGTGTAACTGACCAGGCAGTGCCAACGGTGATGCCCGCCGCCCACCCGCCTAGTGTGAGCCGAATGGGAAAGCGAGCGGCGGCGATTGTGGGGCTCACGGAGTGGGCGCCGAAACGGGTGTGGGACGAGCCCATGTTCACCATGGAGGCGTGTGCCCGGCTAGCAGCTGAGGTGCTGGCCGATGCCGAAGTGGACAAAGGCGAAGTGGACGGGCTGGTAATCAACGGCCTGCGGGAATCGCCGTTGTTCGCGCCGTCGGCGCTGGCCGAGTTCCTGGGCGTCCGCAGCAACTTCAACGAAGTGGTCGACCTCGGCGGAGCCACTCCGGCGGGCATGGTGTGGCGGGCCGCAGCCGCCATTGAAGTGGGGATTTGCGAGACGGTGCTGGTGTTCACCCCATCGGTGCCCGCCCCGCCCCAGCCGGGAGCCAACGGTGGCCCGATGAAGATGAAGATGGGTGCGTACATGGGCGGCGAGGTCTGGGGCTCCCCCCAGGGGCAGTTCGAGATTCCCGCCGGTTTGGTGGCAGCCACCCCCAGCTTCGCCATGGCCGCCAGCCGGTACATGGCCGCCTACGGAGTGAGCGAGGAGACGCTGGCCAAGGTGGCGGTGGACTCCCGCTACAACGCTCAGGCAAATCCCATGGCCGTGTTCTACGGCAAGCCCATCACCGTCGACGACGTGATGAGCTCCCGCTACGTGGCCGATCCCCTGAAGCTGCTGGAAATAGTCATGCCGTGCTACGGCGGCTCCGCAGTGCTGGTGACCACCGCCGAGCGGGCTGCCCGGGGCCCTCACCGGCCGGTGTATGTGAGCGGCTATGGCGAGCACCTCACCCACAAGAGCATTACCTACGCCCCCGACATCGTCGACACCCCCATCCGGCTGGCCGCTGACCGGGCGTTCGAGATGGCTGGGGTGTCGCGCGACGCCGTGGACATGGCCTCCATGTACGACTGCTACACCATCACCGTGCTGTTGACCATCGAAGACGCCGGGTTCTGCGCCAAGGGCCAGGGCGGTCGGTTCATTGACGAGCACAGCCTGCGCTACGACGGCGACTGGCCGCTCAACACCCACGGCGGCCAGCTGGGCATGGGTCAGGCTGGCTTGGGCGGCGGCATGAGCCACATCACCGAGGCCGTGCGCCAGGTGCAGGGCCGGGCCGGCGAGCGCCAAGTGCCCGACTGCAACATCGCCTATGCCAATGGCACCGGGGGAATGTTGGCCGAGCAGGTGGCCCTCATCTTGGAGGGGGCCTAATGGTTCACTTCTCCTCCGACGGCCGCCCCCTGCCCACCCCCACCCCTATCACCGCTCCGTTTTTCGACGGCCTGCGGGAGCGGCGGCTAGTGCTCCAGCGCTGTCCCCGCCACGGATACTTCTTCTACCCCCGCGGCCGGTGCCCAGTTTGCCTGGGAGACGACTGGGAGTGGGGAGAGTTGAGCGGCCAGGGCACGGTGTACTCCTTCACCGTTGACCGAGCCGGCCACGATCCTGCCCTGGCCAGCCGCATCCCCTTCGCCATCGCTCTGGTGGATCTCGACGAAGGGCCCCGCCTAGTGGGCAACATGGTGGACTGCGACGTCGGAGACATCACCGTCGGCATGGCCGTAGAGGCTGCCTACGAAGATGTGGACGACACCACGCTGCTGGGATTCCGCCCCGCGGGCTAGCCGTCGTTGAAGGCCTGCCAGGTGGGCTCTTCGTAGGGGAGGGTGCCGAGGCCGTCGGGGTTCTCGGGCCAGTTGGCCGGCGGAAGGTCCAGCGGGTTTACTCCCACCTCGGCGCCGTAGAACAGCTTGTGGAGGCGGCGCACGAAGTACCAGCGGCCGTCGCGGCGCTCGTAAGTGTCGTCGTAGCGGATGGCCTGATGGATCCACCGGTCGCCGTCGGCAATCTCGCCTTTGCAGTACACATGGCCAGTGGCGTGGTGCTCGTCGATCAAGTCGATCTGATGGGTGCCGATGTTCAGGATCGACGGGCCGATGGCCCCGAGCGACTCCTCGAAGTTGGCCCGTAAAGCGTCCCGGCCATAGCTGTCTCGTCCCACTCGTACGTCGTCGATGAACAGCGATACCAAGGTGTCCACGTCTCGACGGTCGATTGCCACCGCGTAGCGGGCGGCCAGCTGCCGGATCTCTTCGTAGGCCAACAGGCGGGTTACGTCATCCATCGCCCGCTAGACGCCTTCGGCCAGGCGGTTCTCGGTCCAGTCGATGTGCAGCTCCCGAGCGGCGAAGCGCCAGCCCTCGTCGAGGCGGACAAACTGGTCCTGGTAGCGGATGAACATGATGAAGTCAGTGGCCGGGCTGCCGTCGTCGGGCACCGTCAGGTGGTGGGCCAGGCAGTAGGTCTCCCCAGTGGCGGTGTCGCCGTCGACCTCGGCCTGCTGCTGGCCCACAAAGTGAAAGGTGGCGTTGTAGGTCATCCGGGAGATGGCCTTGGCGATCTCCTCACGGCCCGTGCGCTCGCTGAGCAGCTTTCCCCCGGCGGCCAAGTCCACTCGGCGCAGCACCCCGTCGGGGGCGAAACAGGCCGCCACCCCAGCGGGATCGCCTCGGTCCACACAGCGGGCGTAGTCGGCGGCGAGGTCGGCCAGGGCATCTCGATCAGACATTTCTCTAGAGTAGGCTGCGGCCATGGCTGTCATCGATGCTGTTGATCTGGACGTGCGCCGGGTAGCGGGCGCGCTGGGTGCCGAGGTGCGGGGGCTATCGCTGGCCTCGGTATCCGATGCCGAGTTTGCCCTCATCCAAGAGTTGCTGGACGAGCACTTGGTGCTGTTCTTCCCCGACCAGCACCTCAGCCCCGACGAGCACCGGGCGTTCGCCATCCGATTCGGCGAGCCGGAGATCCACCCCTACATCCCCAAGCTGGATGAAGATCACCCGGAGATCGTGGTGCTCAAGGGCGAGTCGGGCTATGTGGCCGACGTGTGGCACACCGACTGCACGTTCGAGGACTCTCCGCCCATCTGCTCGGTGCTCAACGCCATGGTCATGCCCCCCGCGGGCGGCGACACCATGTGGTCGAACATGTACAAGGCCTATGAGACCCTGGCCGAGCCCATGAAGCAGATGATCAACGGGCTCACCGCCATCCACACCGCGGCCAACTACGGCCAGCCCGACCACAAGGCCGAACACCCGGTGGTGCGCCGCCACCCCCGCACCGGCCGCCCGTCGCTATACGTGAACAAGCAGTTCACCCGGCGCATCCCGCAACTCAGCCGGGACGAGTCGGAGTCGCTGCTTGACCTGCTCACCGCTCACGCCTGCAAGACCGACTTCACCTGTCGCTACAGCTGGAGCGAGGGCACCATCGGCATCTGGGACAACCGGGCCACCCAGCACTTCGCAGTGAACGACTTCGACGGCAACCGGGCCATCAGCCGAGTCACCATCCTGGGCGACAACCCCGAGCCTGCGTTCGACACCACCCAGTGGGGCCCGTACCAGTACGAGCGGGTCTCCGCCGCCGCCTACGGCCTCGACCGCGACTAGCGGGTCTCCTCCGCCTGGTCGAAGACGACGTCCATGCGGGTGGGTCCCCGCATCATGAAGAACAGGACACGCTGATAGCCGGCTCCTGGGGCTAGTTCCATGTGGGCGATCCGGTCGAGCACGGCGTTGAGCCCGGCGGTTGCCTCCAGGCGGGCCAGAGGTGCGCCCACGCACAGGTGGATGCCCCAGCCGAAACCGAGATGGCGGCGGGGGTCGGGGCGGTTGAGCCGGAACGATTCCGGATCGTCGAAAGCCCGGGGGTCGCGGTTGGCAGCCGAGTAGCCCAGGCACACCACCTCTCCCGCCGATACCGGAGTACCGAACAAGTCGACGTCGACACGGGCCCGGCGGAAAAGCACCTGAACCGGGTTGTGGTGGCGCAGCGTCTCCTCAACCGCCGTCGGGACCAGGCTGCGGTCAGCCCGCACTCGCTCATACAGGCCGGATTCGGACAGCAGCAGGTAGAACAGGTTGCCGATCATGTGAGTGGTGGTCTCGATGCCGCCCACGATCACGTCCTTGGACAGCGTGGTCAGGATCTTCTCGTCGTGCAGCGATTGGCCGTCTTCGTCCCGGTACTCGATCAACTGGGTCATCAGATCGTCGGGGCGATGGCTTGACTGCTGGCGGTCGGCGATCACCGTCCGCAGTTCCTCGTCAAAGGCGTTCACCCGCTGTTGACAGCGGCGGGCCTCATCGGGGTCGGGTTGCGCCCGAGCACCGATCAAATCGTCGGAATAGGGCCGCAGTCGATGCCGCATCTCGGCAGGGATCCCAGCCAGGCGGCCGATGACCTGGGCGGGCAGCGGTGCCCCCAAGTCCTCGATCAAGTCGGCCTGGCCCCGGCCCGCGAATCGATCCACGATTTCGGCGCAGATCTCGTGGACGATCGGCTCGTAGGCCCGCATCCGGGGCGGTGACAGCGCGGCGGCGAGGATGCGGCGCACTTTGGTGTGCTCAGGCGGGTCGGATTCGCCCAACTGGATCAGCTCGGGCGGGCGGGAGTCGGCTTCCAACGGCTCGAATCCCCCCTGGCCGAACTCCTCTGGGCGGCGGCACACCTCCACGATGTCGTCATACCGAGGCACGTAGTAAACGCCGGGCATCGGCTGGTGGACTCGCACCGACTCCCGCAGGGCAGCCAACGTGGCG
Organism: Acidimicrobiia bacterium; assembly: GCA_022826705.1. Classification (GTDB taxonomy): domain Bacteria; phylum Actinomycetota; class Acidimicrobiia; order Acidimicrobiales; family Bin134; genus Poriferisocius. Next base: position 53,959 of record JAJDUJ010000018.1, read on the forward strand.
AAATGGTCATCGACATGGGCAGGGTCGAACGGGTTGTACTCCTCCGGGCGGGGCGCTTCGGCAGCCGACATGGCGGCAGCCTACGCTGCATGGCCGATGGGGGGTGAGCCTCGATGAGCGAGAAGGTCAACCACGTGGGGTTGGCAGTGGCCGACTTGGAAGCCGAAGTTGACTTCTGGACTGGGGCGCTGGACTTTGAGCGAGTAGGGGCTCTGGATGCCGACGATGCGTCGACCGGACAGCTCTTGCGGATGGAGAGACCAGGGTTGCGGGCGGTGTATCTGCGCAAGGGCGAATTCGTGCTCGAACTTCTGAATTTTCGCGGGGCCGGGTTGGTGGATCGACCGGACCGGGTGGTGAACGAGCCAGGTCTCACCCACCTCTCACTGAACGTTTCCAGCATGGATGCTGCCCTCGAGCGAGTGAAGGCCCACGGCGGAGAGGTGCTGGAAGACACCCGCCTATGGGACGTAGCGGTGATGATTCGCACCCCCGCCGGACAGCTGGTGGAACTGCTGGTGGGCTTCGAGACCCCGACCACCGACCTGGGAGAATGACCCGGTGATAGGAAACCCCAGAACCTATTGGGAGGCGATCGAGGCCCGGGCCGCCGCCACCCCCGACTCCCCGCTCACCATCGAGCACGACGGCACGGTGATGACATTCGCCGGGTTCCGGGATTCCGCAGAAAGGGCCGCCGCCGGGCTAGCTGCCCTGGGCATTACCACCGACACCAGAGTGTCGTGGCAGCTTCCCAACGGGCGGGCGTCGCTCATCTTGTCGGCCGCGTTGGCCCGGTTGGGGGCTGTCCAGAACCCGATCATCCCGATCTACCGGGAGCGGGAGGTGGGCTTTGTGGTCCGCCAAACCGGGGCCCGGCTCCTGGTGGTGCCGTCGGTGTGGCGGGGCTTCGACTACCAGGCCATGGCCAACACCGTGGTGGCCACCACCGAGGACTGCGACGTGCTGGTGTGCGACGGCGACCTCCCCGAAGGTGACCCCGCCACGCTGGCCCCGTTCGAGGCGCCTTTGGACGACGAGGGACGGCTCCCGGTGCGGTGGATCTACTACACCTCGGGCACCACCGCCGACCCCAAAGGGGCCAAGCACGGCGACGACTCGGTGATCGCCGCCGCCCGACACGTGTGGGAAAATCTGGAGCTGCGGGCCGACGACGTGTGGCCTTTGGCCTTTCCCTATACCCACATAGGCGGGATCAGCCTGCTCATCGCCACCCTGGTGTGCGGCACTCCCATGTTGATGGTGGAGAGCTTCAACCCCGAAGCCGACACCCGCTTCTTCCGGGAGCACGGGCTGACCCTGGCCGGATCGGGCACGCCGTTCTTCATCGCCTTTCTGGCCGAGCAGCGCAAGACCCCCGACCAGCCCATATTCCCCAAGATGCGGGCGGCCATCGGCGGGGGCGCCCCCAAACCGGCCGGGCTCCACATGGAGGTCAAGAACGAGATGGGCGGTGTGGGGATCATCTCCAGCTACGGCCTCACCGAGTGCCCCATCGTCACCTACTGCTTCCTCGATGATCCCGACGACAAGCTGGCCAGCACCGAGGGTCGGATCCTGGACGACACCGACTGGAAGCTGATCGACGGGGAGCTTCTATTGAAGGGCCCGACGCTGTGCCGGGGCTATCTGGACGAGGCGCTGAACGAGACCGCCTTCGACGACGACGGGTTCTTCTTTACCGGCGACCTGGCCGAGGTGGACGACGAGGGATTCGTGACCATCGTCGGGCGCAAGAAGGATGTGATCATCCGCAAAGGGGAGAACATCTCGGCCAAAGAGGTGGAGGACGTGCTGTTCTCCCATCCCAGTGTGGCCGATGTGGCCGTCATCGGCCTGCCCGACGCGGTGTCGGGGGAGCGGTGCTGCGCGGTGGTGGCGCCCATGGCCGGTCAGTCATTCGGCTTCGGCGAAATGGTCGAGCACTGTAAAGACGTTGGGCTGATGAACCAGAAGATCCCCGAGCAACTCGAGATCGTCGACGAACTGCCCCGCAATCCGGTGGGCAAGGTGCTCAAGAAGGAGCTCCGGGAAACCTACGGAGGGTGACTGACATGTCAACTACGCAGCCCAACATCTTGTTGATCGTGTCCGACGAGGAGCGCCGCAACCCGTGGCTGGACGGGGTGGTCGACATGCCCGCCCACGACCGGCTGCGCCGCGACGGCCTGGACTTCAACCGCTACTACACCCACTCGTCGCCGTGCTCGCCGTCGAGGGCCAGCCTGTATACCGGCAGCTACCTGGCCGAGCACGGCGTGGTGGACAACGTGAGCTTCCCGGCCCACACGGCGCTCGACCCCGCCATTCCCACCGTGGGACGGCTGATGCGAGAGGTGGGCTACGAATCGGCCTACCTGGGCAAATACCACCTCACCCATGAGCCGATGCCCGACATGGAAGCCTTCGGCTACAGCGGCTGGCAGGGCGACGACCGCCACTACATCGGCGGGCCGTGGACCGGCCGGCATTTCGACCCGGTGATCGCCGATCAGGCGGTGGACTGGCTGCGAACCCACGGCACCGACCCTTCTGTCGGCCCGTGGTTCCTCACCGTGGCGCTGGTGAACCCCCACGACGTGATGTGGTACCCCCTCGATCATCCGTCCTTCCAGGAGGAAAACCCCGATCTGATGGGCGTGTTCAACTTCCTCCACGAACACATGCTGGGCGGCAAGGTGGACCTTGAGCCGTTGGAGGAGATCTACCCCCGCTACTTCACCCAACTGCCCGACAACTTCGACGACGACCTCCATACCAAGCCCGAGGTCCAGCGGGCCTGGCGCCATGTCCGCAACCGCGAGCACATGGTGGGCCACATGGCCCTCGACGATGTCGACTCCTGGCTTCGCCAGTTGGACTACTACGCCTGGCTTCACGAACTGCTCGACCACAGCATCACCTCGATTCTGGGGGCCCTCGACGACATCGGGGCTTACGACGACACCGTGGTCATCTACACCTCCGACCACGGCGATGCCTGCGGCTCGCACGGGCTGCGGGCCAAGCTGCCCTGTGTGTACGAGGAGGTCATGGGGGTGCCGCTCATCGTGAAGGCCCCCGGACTCACCCCGCAGGGCGCGTCCACCGATGCGCTGGCCACCCACGTGGATCTGGCCGCCACCATTGCCGCGCTCGGCGGCGTGGACGTCGACAGCTCGCCCACCCTGTCGGGCAAGGATCTCACCCCGTCGCTGGCCGACCCGTCGACATCGGTGCGCGACTACGTGCTGTTCAGCCAGGACAGCGCCCAGTCGGAGCTGCTGCGCCACAGCCGCTATGCGGTGCGGGGCTTCTTCGACGGCGAGACCAAGTACGCCCGGTACTACGGCGTGGGCGGGGGGATCGATCGCACCGGCAACCCCGCCCCCGAGCCAAAGCTGTTCGACACTGATGCCGACTTCGACGATCACGACCACGAGTGGTACTCCCTGGCCGACGACCCCCATGAGCTGGTCAACCTGGCCAACGACCGCTCTCGGCGCTCGGAGTTGCGTGACCTGTTCGGCCGTCTCCTGGAGTACGAAGCGGCTGAACTAGGCGGTTAGGTCCCCCTCGCGATCTTCTCCACCACCCGTGTAGGGTGGTCTGCCTGACGGTCGCTGGCCCCTTAATTCTTCCCACGCCGGTACTCCGGGGCTGGTCCCACGCAGTGGCCGCGCTTGCCGCCACGGTCCTCGCGCCCATCGTCATTGCCTTGGGGCCGGGCGGGGCTGATCGGGCGGTTGTGGCGGTCTACGCCATCGCGGTGGTGGGCGTGTTCGGAGTGAGCGCGGCCTACCACCGGTTCGACTGGACGCCTCGAATCAAGGCGATGATCCGCCGCCTCGACCACTCGATGATCTTCGTGTTCATTGCCGCCACCTACACCCCGGTGGGCTTCTTCGCGCTGGAACCCGGTGCCGCCAAGCTGGTTCTGAGTGTGGTGTGGTCTGGCGCATTGCTGGGGGCAATCGGGAGGATCATGTGGCTCAACGCACCCCGGTGGGTGCTCATCGCCCCCTACCCGATTGTCGGCTGGGCCGCTCTTTTGGTCATCGGAGATGTCTGGCGCGGCATGGGAATCGCCGGTAGCACCTTGCTGTTCGTGGGTGGCGGCCTGTACACGCTGGGTGCGCTCATCTATGCCACCCACCGTCCCGACCCGTGGCCCCGTTGGTTCGGCTACCACGAGGTCTTCCATCTGCTAGTGGTGGCCGCGGTGGCCGTCCACTACGTGGCCATCGCCTTCTTCGCCCTTCCGCTGGCCTGAGCACGCCAAGGCAGGAGTTCGACCTGCAAGCCTTTCCCCCGAACCTGGGTCCCGAAGAACTCGACGACATCGCCAACACCTACCGAGGATTGTGGGAAGCCATACAGGCAGCTCACAGCACAGGCACTTGCACCAGGAAATTCATCCGCACCCAAGCTGATCGCTTGCGGAGCCTCGCCGACCGGGTTGGCACCCCTCCTACCGACGAGGCCATCCGCACCGAGGCCGACGTGTTCGATCAAATGGCCCGCCGGGCGGCCCGTTCACCGAATTCTGCTGCAGCCCGCTACATCCAGACGCAGTGCCATCGGCGCTTTGCCGCCGCGGTGATCATCGCCAATTACCGCCGCGGCGGTTAGCGGTTCGACTACTCGCGTTTCCAGCCGCCGGTTTGAATCTGGTTCCAGAATGCGGCGTCGCGCTCATCGGCCGGGCGGCCCACATGGGTTACCACGTCCACATCAGGGGACTCGGCCCGCAGCGCGGCGGCGGTGCACTTCTCTGGCGGCCGGTGGGCGAAGGGGTCGAACCGGTAGTGGCGCATGGCGTTTTGGTGGGTGATCTTGGCCACCACGTCTTGGGGCAGTTCGCCCATCAGCTTGGCCACGTATTCAGGAGCCTGGGGCCAGGTGCCATCAGAGTGGGGGTAGTCCGACTCCCAGCACAGGTTGTCCACGTTGAACTCGTCCAGCAGCTTCACGCCGATGCGGTCGTTGATGAAGCAGCACAGGATGTGGTTGCGGAACACGCCGGTGGGGCTGCCGTCGATGCCGAACTCGTGCTTGGTCCAGCCCGAGTGGCGGTCTTGCACATGCTCGGCCCGCCACAGGAAGTAGGGGATCCAGCCGATGTCGCCCTCGGTGAGCGAGAACTTTAGGTCGGGGAAGCGGTCCCAGAACTCAGCCCACACCAGCTCCACCAGCGTGGAGATGGTGAGCGCCGACGAAAGGGTCATGGGCACGCTGGGAGGAGCGTCAGCCGAGGCGCCCACCGAGCGAGACGACGAACCCAGGTGGCAGCACAGCACGGTGCCGAGGTCGCTGCACGCCGCGAACAGCGGGTCCCATTCCCCGGAGTGGATCGAAGGCATGCCCAGCATCGCCGGGTTTTCCGAGAAGGTCACCGCGTGGCAGCCCTTGCTGGCCAGGCGCTTCACCTCGGCCACCGCCCGGTCGACGTCGAACAGGGGCAGGATGCCGCAGGGGATGAACCGGTCCGGGTAGGCACCCACCCACTCGTCGACGTGCCAGTCGTTGTAGGCCTTGATCATGATCTCGTTGAGGTCGGGATCGGGCCCCTCGTTGAGCACTTGACCGGAGAACCCGGTCCAGTTGGGGAAGTTCAGCCCGGCCAACTGACCGCCGGCGTTCATGTCCCGCACCCGCTCGTGTACGTCGTAGCAGCCGGGTCGCATCTCGTCGTAGCGGCTGGCGTCGATGTTGTAGTGCTCCCGGGGCTTGCCCGCTACCGCGTTCAACCCGAGGTTCCGGCCGGGCAGCTTGCCGTAGTACCACTGCTCCCGCCCGTTCTCATCGGTGACCACCTTGGGGGCGTGCTCCTTGTACTTCTCGGGCACATGGGCCTCGAACATGTCCGCCGGCTCGGCGATGTGGTCGTCAACGCTGATCAGAATGAGGTCGTCGGGGTTCACGGTGTTCCTCTGTGGTGATTCGGGGGGTGTCTAGGGCTCAACGGTAATGGAGACGGCTTTGGCCATGCCTGCTTGGACGAGGGTCTGCACAGCATCCGCGGCCTGCTCCAGCGGGAAATGGTGGGTGTGAAGGCGCTCCACCGGCAGCGTCCCCGACTCGATGAGCCGCACTGCCTGCCGGTAGCTGTGGAAATCAACCGTGCGCACCCCGATCACGGTCTGGTAGCGCATGGCCACATCGTCGGAGGGGAAGCCGTCCACCCCGTGGCCCTTGAGGCCGGCCAAGACGATGGTGCCGCCGAGGCGGGCCATGGATACCGCATCGACCACCGGTTGGGTGGCGTGCGGGGTGGTGTCCACCACGATGTCGGTGCCCCGCCCGTTGGTTTCGGCCAGCACTCGCTCCACTGCATCCTCCGACTCCACGTCGATGGTCACGTCGGCGCCGAATTCCGCGGCCAGGGCCAGCTTGTGGACGTCTTGTGATCCCAAACCGGTGACGAAGATGGCCGACGCCCCCGCGGCCGCCGCCGCAATCACGCAGGCCAACCCCCGCTGGCCGGGGCCGAGCACGGTCACGGTGTCGCCGTAGCGCAGGTTGGGGGCCGACACCGCCCAAGCGAAGCCCGCCCCCAGCGGGTTGTACAGCGCCGCGATGCGAGGGGGTATCGAATTGTCGATCTTGTGGGGGACCGATCCCGGGGCCAGGTACATCATCTCGGCGTACCCGCCCCACAGCGCTGGCGCTCGACCAGTGGGGGTGAAGCCGTGGTTGCCCGGCGCCACTCGGCACATCTGCTGGTCGAGGCAGGCCAGACAGCGCCCGCACCCGTAGGCAGCTTCGGCCACCACCCGGTCACCGGGCTTCAAGCCCCAGCGAGCCGCGTACCGCTCGCCCACCTCCTCGATCACCCCGACCGGCTCATGCCCCGGAATCACCGGATAGGCCAGCGGCGAGTTCCCCGAGTAGGTCTCCACATCGGTCCCGCAAATCCCACAAGCCTCAATCCTCAACAAAGCATCATCATCACCCACCCGTGGCCGCTCAAACTCCCGCATCTCCAACCGCTCCGCCCCCACCTGCACCATTGCCCGCACCGCATCGCTCATGGCGATGATCGTACGATGCCCCCATGACGCTGACCATTGATGAAGTGCTGACCACGACTCGGGCCGTGCGGAAGCGGCTCGATCTGAATCGGCCCGTCGAGCGGGCCGTGATTGAAGAGTGCCTGGATCTGGCGTTGCAGGCCCCGACGGGATCGAACCAGCAGCAGTGGCACTGGATCGTGCTCGACGACCCCGAGGTGATCGGCCAAGCGGCAGACATCTACCGGGCGGCCATGGCTCAGTACTCAGCCGACATAGCCGCGGGTCGAGAGCACTACGAGCGCCAGACCGTGCGAGCCGAGCAGATGTCAGAGTCGGTGGCCTACCTGCGCGACAACATGCACCGGGTGCCAGCGCTTCTCATTCCGGTGCTGGCCGACCGGTTCGGAGTTCTGCGCGGCGAGCAGGCCCAGACATTCCACCACGCCAGCCAGTGGGGGTCGATCATCCCCTCGGTGTGGAGCTTCATGCTGGCCCTCCGCAGCCGAGGCATGGGCAGCGCCTGGACCACCATTCACCTTCACCGCGAACAAGAGATGGCCGACCTTCTAGGCATCCCCTACGACACCCACATCCAAGCCGGCCTCTTCCCCGTCGCCTACACCATCGGCACCGACTTCCGCCCCGCCCTCCGCCACCCCGCAGCCGAAGTAACCGCCTACAACCACTGGAACCCCGACTGGGAGTAGTACCTGGGCATGCCCAGGCGATGCAGCCACAACGTGGGTTCAGGCTTCGATTGGGGTGAGTGCGAAGTCGAGTCTGTATCCGAGTCCGGCAAAGTACCGGGCGAGAGTGCTGAGTTTGGCATCGGCTAGGCCGCGGGCTTCAAGTTGGGCGACCGAAGACTTGGTCACTCCCATGGCCTGCGCCACGTCCTTTTGCCTGATGCCAGCGGCGACTCGGAGTTCCTTGAGGCAGGCATCCAGGGAAAGCAGTTCAGAGGTCTTGGCCTCGATTCGAGTTCGTTCGGTGAGAGTGAGATCGAACCCGTCGAGTACGTCTTCGACTGTCTCGAAATCAGCAGAACGCTTCGAGTCGGCAATCGTCATTGGACACCTCCAGCAACTTTTAGTTTATCTAGAAATAAACCAGAGGCAAGTGGTTATGCAACAGCAGTAGGTGTCCCACTTGAGGCGGATGGCCGGGACTAGCGCCAGGTGATGTGGGCGGGGAGGTCGCTGTAGGCGAGGTTGGCGGGGAGGGGTGGGTATTCGAAGCCCGCCACCGGGGTGAGGGCGGCGACTCGGTCGAGAAGGGTCTCGATGGCGGTGACTCCTTCGAGGCGGGCCAGGCTGGCGCCGGGGCAGACGTGGGCGCCGGCGCCGAAGGCAACGTGGTTCAAGGGCTCGGGGCGGTCGAGGCGGAAGTCCTCGGGCTCTTCGTACTGGGCTTCGTCACGGTTGGCTGAGGCCAGGCCCACCTCCACCCAGTCGCCTTGTTGCATATCCACCCCGCCCAAGTGGGTGTCCTTCAGGCATCGCCGGGCCACTCGGGGGGCGGGGGAGTCGTGGCGCAGCGACTCCTCCACGAACACCGGGATCAGCTCCCGGTCGGCTTCCAGAGCGGCCCAGGTGTCGGGCTCCACTATGAGCCTGTGCATGGAGTGGGCCAACAAGCCCCGGGTGGTGTGCACCCCGCCCAGCACCATTGTCTGAAGCTGGTGGGCGATCACGGTGTCGCTGAGGGATTCGCCCTCGATCTCCGCATCCAGAAACACCTTGTAGGTGTGCGAGCTGGGCTCGTCAGCTTGTCGCTCTTGGGCCACCAAGTCTTTCAAGTAGCCGGTGATGGGCGGGCCATCGGGGGCGTACTGCGGGCATACCGCCCGGAACATGACCGAGCCGTCCGATGACCACACCTTCAGCTTGTCGGCGCCGCCCTCGGGCAGGCCGATGATGTGGGCGATCACCTCGCAGGGGATGGGCACGGCGTAGTCGGCGTGCAGGTCCGAGACTTCTTCATCCACAAGCGCGTCCAGCAGGTTCTCGCAGGTCTCGCGCACGAACGGCTGGATCCTCATGGTGCGGTGGGGTCCTAGCGCAGAGTTATAAAGCCGGCGGATCTGCCCGTGTACCGGCTCGTCGATCTCGGGGAGGAACAACTGCTCCTCGGGCACTTCCTCCACGCCGGTGAGCCCGGTGCCCGGCGTCATGTCTGAGCCGTAAGTGTCCACCGCGTACAGAAGTTCGTCGGCCTCTTGGCGGCGGGTCAGGTAGTAGCCAAGCGGGGTCTTGGCCACCGGTCCTTGCTGGCGGAGCTCGGCCAGCAGGTCGAAGGGCAGGCCAGTTACGAAATAGTCGGGGTTGTGGGGGTCAAAAGCGGGCAGGGTGTCGGTCATGGCTTCGCCTTCCCCTACTCCTCGAACGATTCCCGCCATGGCCCGGCCAGGTGCCCGCCGTCGATCACGAACTGGGCACCAGTGATGTAGCTGGCCTCGTCGCTGGCCAGGAACAGGGCCAGCGAGGCGATCTCGTCGGGCTCGCCCATGCGCTTGATGGGCTGCATGTCCATGAGCCGGTTGAGCCGGGCCAGGGTCTCGGGCGGGGCCTCCTGCACCATGGGGCTGTTGATCACCCCGGGGTGGATGGAGTTGACCCGCACTCCGAGCGGCCCGAGCTCGATGGCGGCTGAGCGGGTCATGCCGGTGACCGCGAACTTGGTGCCGGAGTAGCTGGTCATGCCCAATACGCCCACGATGCCGTCGATGGAGGAGATGTTCACGATGGCCCCGTTGCCGGTGGCCACCAGGGCAGCCTTGGCCGCCCGCATCCCCAGGTACACGCCGTGGAGGTTGATGTCGGTCATCTCGTGATGGGTCTTGAGGTCGAGCCCTTCCAGCGTGCCGAACGCCCCGATGCCGGCGTTGTTCACCAAAATGTCGAGCTTGCCGAACCGCTCCACGGTGGCGGCCACCGCGGCGTCCCAGTCGTCCTCCCGCGTGACGTCGAGCTGCTGGTAGAAGGTGTCGGGCCCCAGCTCGGCGGCCAGTTGCTCGCCCAGAACGTCCCGCAGGTCGGTGATGGCCACCTTGGCCCCCTCGGCTGTGAATCGACGGGCCTCCGCCTCGCCTTGGCCCCGAGCGCTGCCAGAAATGAGCGCCACCTTGCCTTCAAGTCTTCCGGTCATTCGCTTCGCCCCTTGTCGATTTAGGTGGTTTCTGGTTGCGCTCCGACGGCGACTCAGTCCGCTGGCAGTGATGCCACTTCGAAGGCATCCTCGTCGATGGCGGCGGTCTGGTCCTTGAAGGTGGTCATGTTGTGGGGCCACTGGGTAACGATGCGGCCGCTGGGGCTGCGGTAGTAGCCGTTGCAGCTGGCATTCCAGGGCCTGATCTCGGAGATTCCCTCCTGTACCCACTCGTTGTAATCGGCCATGGTGTCGGCTTTGACATCCACCCAGGCCAGGCGCTCTGCGGCCAGACGCTGGATGTGGGCCAGGGCGTAGTCCACCTGGTACTCGATCATGGTGATGATCGATCCGTTGTTGGTGTTGGGGCCGTACAGCATGAACAGGTTGGGGAACCCGGCGGTGGTGATGCCCATGTAGGCGGTGGCGCCGTCGTTCCAGGCGTCCTCGATGTCCAGGCCTCCCCGGCCGGTCACCTCGATGGCCGACAGGTATTTGGTGGTGGAGAACCCGGTGGCCAGCACCATGGTGTCCATCACCCGCTCGGTGCCGTCCACGGTGAGCACCCCCTTGGGGGTGATGCGCTCGATGGCGTCGGTCACCAGCTCCACATTCGGGCGGTTGTAGGTGGTGAAGTACTCGTTGTGGAACAGCGGGCGCTTGCAGCCCCACATGTGGGTGGGGGTGAGCTTGGCCCGCAGCTCGGGATCGGTCACCGCTTCGAGGGCTCGGCGGCCGATGTCTTCCATCTCGGCCTGCCTCACAGGATCTTTGAAGGCCATGCCGGTGTCCACCTGCTCGAACAGCTCGTCGCGGCGGGCCGCCACGATGCTGGGATCGGCCTGGCGGGCCGCCATCTCCTCGTCGGTGTAGGGGTCGTCCTCTTTGGGCAGTACCCAGTTGGCGGTGCGCTGGAATACTTGGAGTTGGCCCACCTCGAGGGCGATCTCGGGGACGAGCTGCACCGCGCTGGCCGCCGAGCCGATCACGCCGACAGTCTCGCCGGTGAGGTCGTGATCCCAGTCCCACCGGGCCGAGTGGATGGTCTTGCCCTCGAAGTCGCCCAAGCCCTCGATGTCGGGCAGGGGCACATCGTTGAACATGCCCAGTGCGCTGATCACCACATCGGCGGTGACCTCGGCGCCCGACTCGGTGGTCAGCGTCCAAGTGGCGCTTTCGTCGTCCCATCGGGCCGAGGTCACGGCGTCATTGAACCGGCAGTGCGGGAGCACCTCGTACTTCTCAGCGCAGTGCTCCATGTAGCTCAGGATCTCGGGCTGACGGGCATAGGGTCGGGTCCAGGTGGTGTTCACTTCGAAGGAGAACGAGTAGAGCTCCGACTGGATGTCACAGGCGCAGCCGGGGTAGCGGTTGTGATACCAGGTACCGCCCACGCCGCTGCCTTTCTCCAGCACGGTGAAGTTCTCGAACCCCGACTGGCGGAGCCGGATGGCGGCGCACAAGCCACCCGGTCCGGCGCCGATGATGGCGATTCGCAGGTCCCGGTCCCCGTTGCCGCTGATTGCCTCTGCTTGCTGCGTGCTCATGTCTACCTCTCTGAGTGGCTCGGAAAACGCTACCCCCGTGGCCGCTGCCGTTAGAAAACGGAGAGACCTTAAGGTTCTTTGACGGGCCTGTGAATTATGCTGTGAGGCTGTTGTTCAAGGTGCCAATGAGTAAAGTCCATAAGGTGCTATTCGAGAACGAGAACTCATGACGCAGGTCGAAACCGAGGTAGAGCCCAACGCTACGCCGCTGAGTCTGCTCGACGAACTCGTCTTGACGCTCTTGAATGAGGAGAGCGGTTACTTCCGCCAGGTGCCGGGCTGGACTCTGAACTGCGCTGTCGTCGGGGCCGCGCTCGCCGAGCTGTCGTTCCTCTATCGCATCGACACCGATATGGAATCCCTGATCCTTCTGGACACGAAGGTGACGGGCGACCCCTGTCTCGACCCCATCCTCGGTGAAATCGCGTCCGAGCCAAGGCAGCCCAACGCCCAGTATTGGATCGAGCGGCTCGCTCCCAAAGCGGAGTCGATCGTCGATTTGACCTTGGATCGCTTGGTCAACCTGAGGATTCTCCAGCACCACGATGGCGATTTCTGGTCGCTGGCCCGTGGGGCGTGGATGTCGGGATTCCACACAAGTTCGGAGGTGGGCACGGCCGTCGAGTTCGTCAAGACCCGCATCAGCAAGGCGCTCTTCTACAACGAGATTCCGAGTCCGAGAGACGTGGTCATCGTCTGTCTCATCGATACCTGCGACGTGTTGCGCTACATATTCGAGCTCGATGAGGAGTCGGAGCAGCGCGTGGAGCAGATCCTGAAGATGGACTTGATCGGCCGCGCCATAGCCGAGGCGGTCAGCGAGAACATCGCAAGCCCGCTGTTACGGCGATCCACCCTCACCAAGCCGATCCCCAAAGTCAAGCTGCGCAAGGTGTTGCGCAGCCGGCATGTGCGTTCCGGGAACATACCGGCGCTGTTCGCGGAGCTTCACGAAGAGTATGGCCCGGTGTTCGAGATCCGCCTGCCCTTCCAGGAACGCACAATTTTTCTCGGCGGTCGGGAGACGAATCACTGGGTCCACCGCAACGGGCGCATGTACTTGAGGGCCCGGGACTATTTCGAAGATTTTGAGAAGGTCTACGGCGCGGTGGGATTGCTGCCCGCCCTCGACGGTGCCGACCACTTCCGCTATCGAAAGTCCATCCAGCCTGGGTATTCCCGCACGAGGATGGAGGAGTCGCTCGACGTGGTCTACTCATACGCGCGACGAGAGATGGCGACGTGGGGCGTCGGAGAAACCCTGCCTGGGGTCACAATGTGCCGGAATTTTGTCAACGCTCAGACATCACCGCTGCTGGCCAGCATTGAATCGCAAGACATCATCGAAGATCTGCAACGGTTCAAGGAGCGGGGGCTCCAGACCCATGTTGCCAAGTCCCTGCCCAAGTTCATGCTGAAGACCCCGGGCATGAGGCGTCGGGGGAAGTTGGTCGACGAGGTGGTGGACAGGGTCCAGAAGGTCCACACCCCCGCCCAGCGGGCTGGATGCCCCCGGGAACTAGTCGACGACATGCTGAGCATGCACACGAGCGACAAGCAGTTCCTCCCGGAGTCGAATCTGCGATTCCTGCTTTCCACGCCGCTGCTGGCCAGCATGTACGTAGGCGACGAGCTGAGTTTCGTCGTCTACGCCATGTTGTCAAAACCGGAGTTCCATGAACAGATCCGGGCAGAGGCCGATGCACTGTTCGCCGACGGCGACCCCGACGTCGAGGCGCTCACCGGACCGGGGGCCGACGTCACTCGCCGCTTCATCATGGAGTGCTTGCGCATGTGGCCGACCCTCGCAATGTCGGTTCGCAACGTGATGAATGCGTGCGTGGTCGAGGGATACGAACTCGAGGAGGGGGTGCGGGTCTTGATCTCCACGACGGCAACCCACTACATGAACGACGTCTTCCCCGATCCGTTCACCTTCGACATCGACCGCTACAAGGCGCCGCGCCGGGAACACCTCGGCTCCACCTATGCCCCGTACGGTTTGGGCACCCACACATGCATGGGCTCGCGGATGGCGGAGTTTCTGATGTTGATCGATCTGCTGATGATGGTCCACTACTTCGACCTCGAAGTCGCCCCGAAGAACTACAAGCTTAAGATCGCCCCGTTCGCGTCGATGTCTCCGAACAAGAAGCTGAAGTTCCGCATCGCCGGGCGGAGGCACGAGCTGGCTGGCTGACGCCGCCCTAGCGCTTCGCCTTCTTGAAGCGCCAGCCGTACATCAGGCTCCCGTAGAAGTTGAACGAGCGCCTCGCGGCGGGATCGTTGAAGGGGTAGTCGGCGCCAAGCTGCCTTGCCGCGGCGAGCCCGGTGATGAAGCAGGTCTCCTGGCTGTTGATCAGGGTGTGGGCCCCGCAATGCCAGGTGCGCCGCTTGCCCTGGACGAAGCGGAACAAGTTGACCAGCCAGGCAACGTGGCGCACATCGTGGACGATGTGCTGGAACCACCACTTCTTGATGACCTTCTCCTCGTCGATGGGACTGATCGCGTTATAGGTCACCAGGCAGGGCTTGTCCGACCGGTTCGCCCACGGCTGCTGGTTGTGCATGATGTAGGTGATCTCGTAGTTGTCCGGTCTCGCACCGTACTGCTCTATGTGGTTGCTGCGCGTGGTCAGCGGCTTCACCTCGTTGTCGGGGAGCACTGAGGAGTCGTAGTGGACGACGGCGTGGTTGTGGAGTTCGCTCTCGTAGCGAATCGACGACAGCAGATAGCGCTCGAGGGCTGTGGGCTTGTCCAGCATCATGAACGTCTGGTTCGCGTTGCACGCGAAAATCACCTCGTCGAATTCCTCCCGAGCACCGGCCGCGTCCACTACCACCACACCGGACTTCGACCGGTACACCTTTTGCACCGGCCGGCTCAGGTAGATCTTGTCTTGGAAGTCGGCCGACAGATGCTGGTAGATGCGTTGCGTTCCCTGGTCCCACGTCTGCATGGGCGTCGCCGACTCGATGTCGAAGAACTCCAGATATCGGGCGAACAGGGAGGCCGGCATATCGAACACGTTCGTGGCCATGAGGAAGTTGACGAACATCGGCTTGAGGACTTTGTACCTGAAGTCGCCGGAGAACCCGCCCAGATTCAAAAGCGTGCCCATGCTCACGTAGTTGTACGGATTCAGAAGGCTCAACGCCTTCGACTGGGTATGGGTGAGCCATCCGAAGCGGTGCAGGCGCCGCAGGAGGCGTTGGAACTTGGCAATCTCAGGTTGCAGCTGCTGTCTGATGTCGGAATCGAAATCGTGGGCGTAGATCTGCCCGCCGTACTTCACGCTGTAGTTGAACTTCGTGTCGAGTAGCTCGATGTCGAACTGCTTCATCAGCAGCAGGATGTGGTCGTACACCGACGGGATGCAGGCGGTGACCGACATGTCGAAGGGAATCGAGCTGCCGTCTTCTTGGGGCATCTGAGCGGTGATGGCGTTGCCGCCGAGCTGTTCCTGTGCCTCGTACAGTCGAAAGTCGAAGCGGTCCGGCTGATGGTGCAGCCCCCACGCGGCGCCGAGTCCCGAAATGCCGCCGCCGACGATGGCGATCTTGCGCGGTGATGCGGGTGAGTTCTTGGTTGCCACGGTCTGCTTCCCCTGTCCGTTGTGCGCTGCCGGCTATCTGGCAACCTTCTCCTGGTTTTCTACCACTGTCAGTGGACCGGGATAGAACTGCTTGCAGTAGGCGCGGAATTTCATGATCTCACCATCGGCGCGGGACAGGCGTGGGTGAGATCGATACTGTTTGCCGCTCCAAATCGGCACATCTTGTCGCACGTCTTGCTTCTCGAAATGGATCACGAACTTGTTCATGACAGAGGCGCGCAGTCTCTGCGGGAGAAAGCCCAGACCGGCAATCCGGCGCTTTGCACCGCGAATCGGTCTGGCTTGCGACACCAGAGTCAGGTTGATGTGAGTGCCGTCGACGGGCGTCGCCAGTATCCAGAGGCGCGTGTCGAAGCCGATGTTGTGCAGCCGCACCTCCACGAAGGAGTAGCCGAGGCCGTAGATCAGGGCGTTGGCGGTGACGTCGAACCGAAGGCGCCCCACCTTGGCGATCCTTCGAGTGGTGGTGAAATCGAAGCAGCTCCGAAGGAAGGCCCCGTCCACCTCCAACGGGTCGGCCCTCCTCACGCTGTCATAGCCGTGGACGTGGCTCAGATGGGCCAGATCCACCGAATTTTCTGTGGTCTCCTGAGGATGGCCGGGAAAGTGAGTCGTCCAGACACGGAAGTTGCTCCAGCGAGTTTGGTCCGGCGCCTCCGCGGGCAGGTGCCATTGCGGTGGCCTTCCTCCGAACCCCCACCAGGCGAAGATCAACCCGGCGATGTCCCGGGTCTCGAATACCCGCAGCCGCGCCGCCTTCGGCGGAGGACCGAGAGGATTGGCGACGCACTGGCCGGTGGTGTCGTACTCGAAACCATGGAACGGGCAGACGAGTTGGCCATCGCGTACACACCCCCCGGCGTCGGGCCCCAGATCGGCCCCCAAGTGCGGGCAATAGGCCTCGGCGACGCAGACCCTCCCGCTGTCGTCGCTCCAAACAACGATGTCCTCGCCCATCCAGGTCTTCTTGATGAGCTTGGCCTTCTCGAGGGACTGGCGGCTGGTGACGAAGTACCAGCCCTCGGGAAAGGGAGAAAGTAGTGGGTCGCTTGCGGTTGCCGTCATATCGCTCGGGAAACGCTACCCTCATGGCCGCTGTCGTTAGAAAACGGAGAGAAGCATGGGACGCTTGGACAACAAGGTTGCGCTGGTCTCGGGTGGTGCTCGTGGTATGGGCCAATCCCACTGCCGGCTGTTCGCCGCCGAGGGGGCCGAGGTGATGGTGGCCGACATCCTTGATGGCGAGGGTGCCGCAGTGGCTGCCGACATCGGCTCGAATGCGGTGTACCAGCACCTTGACGTGACCCGAGAAGAAGACTGGGCCGTGGCCATGGATGCGGTGATGGAGAACTTCGGGCGCCTCGACGTGCTCGTCAACAACGCCGGGATTGCCGAGGTGGCCCCATTGGCCGAGATGACGCTGGACAGCTACCGGCGAGTCACCGAGGTGAACCAGACCGGCGTGTTCTTGGGGATGCGGGCCGCGGTGAAGCCGATGACCGATTCCGGGGGCGGGTCGATCATCAACATCTCGTCAATCGACGGGCTGATCGGCATGAACAACCTCACCTCCTATATCGCCAGCAAGTGGGCTGTGCGAGGGATGACCAAGACCGCGGCCATGGAACTGGCCTCGGTGGGCATCCGGGTGAATTCCATCCACCCCGGTTTCATCCTCACCCACATGGGATCCACCGAGGAGAGAACCCCTGAGGAGGTGCACGAGAACCTAAAGGCCTATTCGGCTCGGATGGCTCCCATGGGCCGGGCCGGAGTTCCCGAGGACATCTCCCGGCTGGCCCTGTTCTTGGCCTCCGATGAGAGCTCGTATTCCACCGGGTCGGAGTTCGTGTCCGACGGCGGTTTCACCGCCGGATACCCCTCACCGGGGATCATGCCCGTCTAGCTCAGAATCGCACCGCGAGGTCGTTGACCCCTCGCATCATCCAGGTGCGGCGGAACTCGGGGTCGCCGGCCAGCTCCATGTTCGGCACCCGGCTCACCAGGGCATCGAGGGCGATGTTCATCTCCAGACGGGCCAGGTTGGCGCCCAGGCAGTAGTACATCCCCGCCCCGAAGGCCAGGTGGGGGTTGGGATCGCGGCCGACGTCCAGCACGTCGGGATTGTCGAAGACTGCGGGATCCCGGTTGGCCGCTCCCAACAGCACAATGATGCGCTGGTTTTCGTCGATGCGAACCGGCCCCTCCGCACTCTCGTACACCACGTCTTCGTTGGCCACCCGCTGGTTGAACTGCACCGAGGTGTCGTAGCGCATCAGCTCCTCCACTGCGCTGGGCACCAGGGAGGGATCGGCCACCAGCCGGTCCCACTGGTCCCGGTCCGGTCCCAGCAGATAGCTGAGGCCGTTGCCCAGCAGGTTGGCGGTGGTCTCGTGGCCGGCTCCGATCAGGATGTACACCGCGGCGATCACCTCGTCGGTACTCAGCCGATCACCGTCCTCGGTGGCCTCGATCAGCGTGGCCAACACGGTGTTGGGATCGCGCTGGTTCTTGATCATGGCGGCCACCAGCTCGGTGAACTCCTCCACCATCCGGTCGGCCGCGCTGCGCTGGTCGTCGCTGGCCCGACCCACATCCGACATCTCGTGGCCCTGTCCGCCGAAGAGCCGGTCGAACTCGGCTCTCTCGTCGGGGGTGGCGCCCAGCAGCTCGGAGATCACCGTCATGGGGAGTGAATACAAAACCTCGTGGAGCAGCTCGCATTCACCCTTGGCAATGGCCGACTCGATGAGCTCATGGATCACCGCCTCAATGCGGGGTTCCCACCGGGCCACCGCCTGTGGGGTGAAGGCCCGGTAGATGATGCCGCGAGTGCGCTCGTGGGGGCCGGGAGGCAGGAAGATAAGCATCCGACTGCACATGTCGGCAAACGCCCCCTCGGTGCCGGCGAACACCTCCGCGTTGCGGGCGTCTTGCACGAACCGCCGGTCCCGCAAAATCTTGTACACGTCCTCGTGGCGGCTGATGAACCAGCAGTCGGGGAACGACTCGTGCTGGCTCTGATGGATGGGATCGGCAGTCCTCAGGCGGTGGTAGTGCTCATACAGCCGCAGCGGCCCGTCGGGAGAGGCCAGGGCGGCGATGGTGTCCGCGGCGGCCTCCGAGTCGCGGGCGGTGTCGGCAGACATTGCGGATTCGGTGGCAGTCACAGCACTTCCTCCTCCTGTTCAGGAAACCTCGAATTGAATAGCGGCTCGGTCGGTGATGGCAGGGCGAATGATGTCGAAGACGATTCGCTGGTGCTCGGGGTGGTCGCGGTAGGTCAAGTAGGCCTCTTGGTCGGCGAAATCCCCGACGACGGCGAAGTCGAAGTTGCCCTCGGCCAACCCGAGATCCGGTCCGATGGTGTAGGCCTCGGTCACCCCCGTGGCCTCGGGCATGGTGGCGATGGCGTCATGCACCGCCTGGCGCTGGGCCTCGTCGGCGTCCTCTCGGAATTTGAACATCACAACGTGGCGGATCATGTTTTCTCCTTTTGCCTATTGCAGGCCTGCGTAGAGGCCGCCATCCACCGGGAGGGCGGCACCGGTGATGAACCGGGCGTGCTCAGAGCACAAGAAGGCGGCCACCCGGCCGAAGTCCGATGGGTCGCCTACCGAATGGGAGGCGGCACTCGACTCCAGATCGGACATCCGATCCCCGAACAGCTGCCGGAGCCGGTCGGTGGTGTGGTAGCCGGGCTGGAGGGAGTTGACGGTCACACCGTCGGCGGCCACCTGGTTGGCCATGGTCTTGAGGTAGCCGGTGACTCCGGCCCGAGCCGTGTTGGACAAGATGAGCATGTTCAGCGGCTGGCGTACCGACACTGAGGTGATGGCTAGCACCCGACCCCAGCCCTGGGCCTGCATGGCGGGCACCGCCGTCTTGGTCATGGCCACCACCGAAATGAGGTTCAACTCGAGAGCGGCCGCGTAAAGGCTGGTGTCGGTGTCGGCCCAGTTGCCGCCCGGCGGTCCGCCGGCGTTGGTGACCAAGATGTCGATGCCGCCCAAGGCCTCGGCGGCCGCGTCTACCAGTGCAGTTGCGCCAGCCGCGTCGGACACGTCGGCCACGATGGGGATGGCGCCGGGCACACCGTTAGCCGCGTCGTTGAGGCGATCGGAGTCGCGCCCGTTCATCACCACCCGACACCCCTCTTCAGCCAGCGCCACTGCGGTGGCCAGACCCAGTCCGGCTGATGAGGCAGCCACCAGCGCCCGTCGTCCGCTGATTCCTAAATCCACGGGGCGAGGTTAGTGGCCCTTGGTCGAGTTAGATGCGCCGTGTTCATTCAGGCTGCCAGGTCGGAATCACCGAATGAGTAGTCTGCGGCCATGAATTGGGAACTCCCGGCTGATTTCTCCGACCGCTACGGCCCGTGGGCTCTTATTGCGGGAGGGTCGGAGGGCACCGGGGAGGCTTTTGCACGACGTCTCGCCCGCGAGGGGATCAACTTGGTGCTACTGGCTCGTCGCCAGGCTCCGCTAGATGCGCTGGCCGCCGATATCCAAGCCGAGCACAGCGTGGAGGTTCGTACCGCCTCGGTGGACCTGGGTGACGCCGAGGCGGCCGCCACGGCGGCCGAGTTGACCGATGACCTCGACATCGGCCTGGTGATCTTCAACGCCGGAGCCACGATCCGGTTCAGCTACTTCACTGACTGGACCGAAGAAGACCTGCTTGCCCTGGTGAATATGAATTGCCGGAGCACAACGCTGTTCGCCCACCGGTTTGCCCCTCGGCTGATCCAGCGGGGACGGGGCGGCTTTGTCTTGGTCGGCTCGGTGGCCGGATTTGCCGGCTCGACCCACCAGTCGGTGTACAACGCCTCAAAGGCCTATGACTGGGTATTTGCCGAAGGGCTGTGGAGAGAGCTCGGAATCTACGGCGTGGACGCCATCGCCATGGTGATAGGGGCCACCGACACCCCTTCTCACCGCCGGATGGGAGCCGACTTGAGCGCACACAGCCCAATGGAGGCCACAGATGTCGCCGATGAAGCCCTGGCCAACCTCCACAACGGACCGACATATGTGGTAGGCGAGCACAACCGGGCCGCCAGTGAGTTCATTCTCACCCCCCACAACCGTGGGGCCATCGTGTCGTCGATGAGCGAATCGTCGGCGGGCATCGCCGGTGACGAGATGCTCCCAATGTCATCGAGGTAGACGGCTACTGCACTGGGGTCAGGCTGCCGTCATCCACGTCGTAGACGTAGCCTTCCAAGTTGGCCGTGTCTAGCAGGGGCGATGTCCGAAGCTGCTCCATCGCGGCCAGAACCCGCTCGCGGGGGTCTCTGACCGGTTCCACATTCCAGGTCGGTGAAACGCCGGTACCGGCTTCCACCAATTGCCGGTAGCCCTCGGCAGAATGTGTGGAGGCCGCGCAATCCGTATGGTGGAGCACCACAATTCGGTTGGTTCCGACCAGTTGCTGCGACAGGCAAATGGAGCGGATGGCGTCTTCTGTCACATAGCCCCCAGCGTTGCGGACAACGTGGGCCTCGTGGGGACTGATCCCCAGGATGGCGACAGGGTCCAATCGGTGATCCATGCAGGCCAACACGGATGTCCGAAGTTCAGAAGATTCGCTCATTGGTCTTTTAGGTGGGTAGGCCGTGTCCGATGGGCTTGGTCACCCCGGCATCGTGAAGTCGGGTGATTTCCTCATGATCGATACCAAGTTCACCCAATATCTCCATTGTGGCCCAACCGAGGGGGAGTGTAGGGGCCAGCGGTGTGGGGGCAGACGAGAATTGCATGGTCGGCGCGGCCCTCCAGTACGAGCCCAGACCGTCTTGTTCGGCTTCGACGGCCACTCCGCTTTCCCGCATGTGAATCTCATTGAGCATGTTGTGTAAGAAGTCACCCCGATCAGCTTGGGCCGCGGGCACTCCGGCGGCCAGCAGCCGGCTTTCCCAAGCCTCAGCCGAGTCCGCACTGAACGCTCTTGTCAACTGGGTTGCGAGCTCCGGGGAGGGCTGCTCGGGAAGCTCGACGCCGAGCACCTCGCCAAGTGCTTGACGCTCGCGGTCTCGATGCACATCCAGCACCAGCCAGCCATTGGCGGTCTCATATAGCCGCTGGTAGGCGTGGTATCCGAATTGCCCAAAGTCCACGGCATGTGCTTCAGGACCCGAGTGTTGAATGCCCCACTCGGCCACGGCGTAAGCGGTGGCCGTGAGCATGGTGGTCTCCAGCTTCTGGCCCCGGCCAGTGCTGCGACAGGCCAGAACGCCCGCCATGATGGCCGCCGCGGTGGCCAGGGCGGCGGTGGGGTCGCCATAAGTGCGGTTGCGGGGCGGGTTCTGATCACCCGACTCCACCACTCCAGCTCCAGCAATGGCGTTGGGCGATGAGTGGAACCCGGCCTTGTGGGCCCACGGCCCTTGGCTGCCGAAGCACGAGGCGTACACGTACAACAGCCCGGGATTGCGGGCCATCACTGTCTCCGCGTCAATGCCCAGCCGCTCGGGAGTCCCCGGCCGAAAATTATGCAGGAACACGTCGGCCCGATCGACCAGCCGGTACAAGATTTCGAGTCCCTCAGGAGTCTTCAAGTCCAAGACGATGGACTCCTTGCCCACCTGGGATTTCACGTAGTCGGTTGTCCAGTTGCGCCGCCCGGGATCGCCGGTGGGCGGCTCTACTTTGATCACCCGGGCTCCGGCCTCCGCCAGCAGCGTGGCCGCGAACGGACAGGCGTAGAAGTACCCGACATCCAAGATGGTGATATCAGCCAGGGGCAGGCCGGAAGCGGGATCATTCCCACTAGCCGAGGGAGAAGCGGAGGTTGTAGAAGGCCATCCGGCCAACACCTCACCGGTGTGCTCTCCCAGTCGGGGTGCGGGCGGGCCGACTACCGATGGCGTGTTGGAATACAAACCGAGCGGGCCGATCTGCACCGTGGGGCCCATCTCTGGATCAACTACCTCTTGGCGGCGTCCGTTCTCAGTGCACTGGGGATGGTCGAGGAATTCCTGCGGGGCTAGGAACGGATCTCCCCCGATGTCGCGGGCAGAGAAGGTCTCCACCCACTCCTCGGCAGTCCGCTGTTCCATGCCATTTCTGATGGACTTGATGACATCGGCCAGCCGCTCTTCGCTGGGCCACAGGTCGGGCGCGTTGGGCAGCTCGGGGTCGTCCAGCAGTCCCTCAAGCCCTAGTTCGGAGAGCCACCGGCGGTAGTGGTGGGCTTGGCGACTACACATCTGGATGAAACGGCCGTCCTTGGTGGGCGCGGTCATGAACGGCACCCGCATGATCCCGTAGACCTTTCCCGGCTCGGGCGGCATGTTGGTGCGGTTGCCGTGCCCGCTGGTCATGTCGTACACGCTCAGAGCGTGCAGCAGGCTGGTGTGGACTCGCTGCCCCTGGCCCAAGCGGGGGCGGACCCAAATCCCGGCCATCAACCCCACCGCAGCCAGCATCCCCGCCCCGTAGGAGGCGATAGGCACCGGGGTGAACACCGGGCCGGGGCGCACCCCGTCGTAGGTGGTCATGCGCCCGCTCTTGGCCGCCACGATCTGCTCGTAGCCGGGAATGTCTCGCCACTGCCCAGATTCGCCGAAACCGGTGATGGCGGCGTACACCAGCTGATCGTTCAGCCGGTGCAGGCTCTCGTAGTCAACTCCGAGCCTTACGGCGGTCGATGGGCGGAACGCCTCGATCACCCCGTCGGCCACCCGGGCCAACTCGAAGAATCTGTCCCGGTCGCTGGCATCGGCCAAATCGAGGACTGCGCTTTTCTTTCCCCGATGCCACACGGCAAAACCCGGCCTGCCCCGGTCGCGGTCACCCTGGGGCGGTTCGATCTTGACCACGTCCGCCCCGTTCTCGGCCAGAACCATTCCGGCGATACCAGCAGCCGCTCCGGAGCCGAGCTCCAAAACACGCAACCCCTCCAACGCGGTGGTCATGGCTTCCTACTGGTGCCTTGGATGCTCCTAGCCCGCATGGGTGGCGGGGAGGTCTTCGGGAGCGAGTTTGGTGATGCGCTCGGGGGTGAACATCAGCCCGTCGGAGTAGCTGTCTTCTCCGGTGAGCTTTCCGTTTTCGTCGTAGGGCCAGAACAGCACGAGGCGCATGGTGAGGGCATAGGGGCCGTCGGGATCATCCACATCCATGCCTCGGTCCGCAAGCACCCGGCCGGGGTACACCTGGTGGAAGACCCCCTCGGTCACGATGCAGTAGTCGTCCACCACGATCCGCTCGATGTCGTACTGCACAACGTTTCGGCCTTCTTCGTAGAGCTGGGTGTAGTGGGCGGTTACCGCCTCGTAGCCCTTGGGGCCGGCGTCGAAACCGGCGTCGGGGATCCAGAAGTGGTACTGGGGATCGTCCGACAGAGTGGACACCAGCCGGTCGAAGTCCCTAGTCGCCTCGGCTTGGAGGTGGTCCAACAGCACCTGAAGGAGTTGGCGGTGCCGGGGATTGTCGGTGGCGGCCAAACGCTCTTCGACTGCGGCCCAACTGCGGGTGGGGTCAATCTTCATGGGTTCCTTTCTGGTCCTCATTCTGGTGCCTGGCGATGCGAGTCACCTATCAGAATTGCCGTCAAGTCCAGCCGGGGCACCCAGCCGGGATAGCGTCGGGCCATGCCGCCGAGAGCAATTGATTGCTGGGTGAACGTGAACATGGGCGACTACGAGCCCCCCGAGTACCTGATTCGGGTCAAAGAGGACTATCTCCATGGCGGAGCGGACTTTTTCCGCAGCTTCACCCCCGAAGAGCTGCTGCCGCTCATGGACGAGCTGGGGGTGGAAAGGGCGATCATTCAAGCGACGGTCGGCGAGGACAACCCCCGTGCCTTCGACTTTGTGGAGCGCTACCCCGAGCGGTTCGCGCTGGCTCTCCATCTCGACCCCCGGGGAATGATGCCGGTGCTGTGGAAGCTGGAGGACATGGTCAAGCAGTATCCGGTGGCGCTGGCCCGTGTGGTGCCATTCGGGGTGGATGTGCCGCCCAGCGACCCGGTGTACTACCCGCTCTACGCCAAGTGCACGGAGCTGGATCTGCCTCTGTCAATCAATACCGGCATTCCCGGCCCGCCCATGCCCGGCGAGGGCCAAGACCCGATGCTGCTCGACCGGATCTGCCTGCGCTTCCCCGATCTGAAGCTGTGCATGGCCCATGGTGCCGACCCGTGGTGGGGGGTGGCCAT
This sequence comes from Acidimicrobiia bacterium, assembly GCA_022826705.1. Lineage (GTDB taxonomy): Bacteria > Actinomycetota > Acidimicrobiia > Acidimicrobiales > Bin134 > Poriferisocius. The sequence goes on from JAJDUJ010000018.1 coordinate 78,448, forward strand.
GCGCCTGATGATCAAGTACAAGAACCTGCATCTGATGACCTCGGCGTACAGCCCCAAGCGGCTCCCGGACGAGTTCGTCCATTTCATGAACACCCGGGGACAGGACAAAGTGATCTTCGCCTCCGACCATCCGGCCCTCGACATGCGGCGCTGCATCACCGAGGCCTGGGACCTCGACCTGCGAGATGGCGTGCTCGACAAATACCTCTACGCCAACGCCGACCGCCTGTTCTTCGGTCCCCGCAGCCCCCGCTACTGAACAGCGGTCTCGGAAGGTCAGCCGTCGCTGATGGCGATGGCGCGCTCGTCGGTGCCGAGGTAGCTGGCGATCACGAGGGGGTCGTTGCGGACCTCGGAGGGGGAGCCCTCAGCAATGACCTTGCCGGCTTCCAGGCAATACACCCGGTCGCTGATGCTCATGATGAGGGGCATGTCGTGCTCGATGATCAGCATGGCCGCCCCCAGCTCCCGGCGGATGTTGACGATGAGCGGTCCGAATGCCTCGGTCTCCCGCTGGGCCACCCCAGCCGTGGGCTCATCGAGGCAAAGCACCCGGGTGCCCAGGGCCAGCAGCCCAGTGATCTCCACGATGCGGCGGGTCCCGGTGGACAAGTCGCTGATATAGGAATCCGCGTAGCGCCCCAACCCCAAGTAGTCGATGAGCTCGTCGGCCTCGGCCCGCCGCCGCCGCTCCAAGGCAAATGTGTGGGGGAGGTGCAGGGCCGTGCTCAGGAGTGGCGTGCGGCCCCGGGCTTCCAAGGCCACCTGCACCGTTTCTCGAACCGTCAGCTCCGGGAACAGCGACGCGGTTTGGAAGGTGCGTCCCAACCCGGCTCGAGCCCGACGGGAAGCAGAAAGCCGGGTGATGTCGGTGCCGAGCAGTTCCACTCGGCCGCTGGACGGCACGTAGCCTCCCACCGCATTCATGAACGTGGACTTTCCGGCGCCGTTGGTGCCGATGAGGCCCACGATCTCGTCGGGATGGACCACCACGGTGGCCTCCGAAACCGCATTCACGCCGCCGAACCGCACACTGATGTCGTGCCCGGCCAGCATGGGATCGGTGGCTGGCCGGGGATCGTCAACCCGGGTCAGGCTGGTGGGAGCGGCTTGGATGGTCTTGCCGCCGGGATCGGGTCCGAGTCGTCGCTCGGCTAGGCCGATGAGGGCGTTTCGTGCGCTGTAGCCGATCTGGATGAGCCCGCCCGGAAAGTACATCAGCACCAGCAGGAGCCCGATGCTGGAAGAGAACAGTGCAACGGTTTCCGCATTGTTGAACAGATTCGGGAGGCCGTAGACCCAAATCGCCCCCAGCACCGCGCCGACCGACGAGCCGAGACCCCCGATCACCACCATGCCCACAAGCTGCAATGAGTCCTCCACCTGGAAGAACCGCTCGCTGATCGGGACGTTCTGCACCAGGCCGGCCAGCATTGCTCCGCCCAATCCGGCGATGCCCCCGGCTAAAGCGAACGAAGACAGCTTGGAGCGCACCGGCCCAATCGTGTAGCCCGAGGCGGAGTCGGCGTTGTCGCGCACTGCGATGATGGTGCGGCCAACACCTGATCGACGGAGTCGGCTGACAATGATCACCGCAATCAGCAACAAGGCCAGACACACGTAGTAGTAGGTCTTCTGCGACTTGAGGTCGAGGCCGAACAGCTCGCCCCGGCGGAACGACACCGACGAGGTGTTGCCCCCGGTGAAGAACGGCCTCCGATAGAGGTACTGCTGGGCGGCCAGCGCGAACACAAAGGTGGTAACCGCCAGATAGAGGCCGCGAACTCGAAGTGATCCGACCCCGATCACGGCCGCCACCAGCGCAGAGAACAGCGCGGTCACCGGAATGGCCACCATGAACGGGATGCCGCCGGTCTCAAATTGGACGTCGAAGAAGTCGTACGACAACGCGTCGCCGGGCAAGAACCCGGTTCCCACGGTGAAGTCCATGGACAGCCCCCGTTTGAGGCTCGCGGCGAATAGCGCCCCCATGCCGGCGAAGGTCATTTGGGCCAGGGAGAGCTGGCCGGCCCAGCCCGTGATGATGGTGACCGACAGCCCGCACACCGCAAAGCACAGCACGGTGGCGTACAGCAGCTGGCGGGACGGCAGGTCGGCAATACCGGGGAGCTGAACCAGCACGATGCCGAGCACCGCAAGCGCCCCCAAAGCGATTTTGGACAGGTGTCGCAGCCACCACACCTGGCGCAGTCGCTCAGGAATGGCGCGCACCTTGGGTGCGAATGAGAACACCCCGGTCTCGCCCTGGCTGCGGCTTTGGAAATACACAGCCACCAGCACTGCCAAGAAGATGACGAAGTCTATGAGTCCGGTTTCGGTAAAGAAGTTGAACCGGAACAGGGCGTCGAGAAAACCGATCAACATCCCGGCCACCATGGCCCGCGGAAAGGAGACCATCGAGGCCAGCACGGCAGCCACCATGGCCTTGCCCAGCGTCTGTGGTCCCAGGTTGGCCAAGCCGGCTATCTGTCCGGTTGACCCGGAGAGCATGATCATCGACAGCGAGGCCAACAGCCCGGCCATCACCCATACGAAGGTGGACACCGTCTTGGGATTGATCCCCGACAGCCGAGAGAGGTCGGGGTTGTTGGCCGACGCGGATACCGACTTGCCGAATGAGGTTCGGTTCATCAACCAGCCCAATAGCAGGGCCAAAACCGGCACCGCGATGAGAATGATGAGCTGGGGACCGCGTACCCGGATTTCGGTAAACCAAACGTCTTCCCAGACTCTACCGACCACCACCGGATACTTCTGGCCGGCGGCCTCGATGTCGGGAAGCTGGGAGATCACCAGCTGGGCCAGCTGGGCGATACCGACCGTGGCCACCAGCACAATCACCCGGGGAGAGTTGAACAGCCGGCGGATCACCGTCAGCTCCACTGCGGCGGCGAACAAGACCCCCAGCGCCAGCGATAGCGCGAGCGCCAGCCAGAACCCCCAGCCGTAGTTCAGCACCAGCAGCGCCATCATCGAAGCGGAGATGATGCCCATGTTGCCCACCGCGAAGTTGATTACCCGGGTGGACCGGTAGATCAACACGATCCCCAAGGCAACCAGCCCGGTCACCAGGCCGTTGACTACCCCGTTGAAGGCCAACTGCTGGGTGATCCAGGTCCCGACCACAGAGGCGGAGGCGATTTCCATCAGCCGCCCTCGGTGCCCAGGAAAACCGCTCTAGCCAGATCGTCTCGTTCGGCTAGCTCCTGGGCCGGGCCCTCAAAGCGCACCTGGCCCTTCTCCAGGAATACGACCCGGTCGGAGATGGCCAGCGCCACGTTCAACGACTGCTCCACGATGATCATGGTCTGGCCCTGGTCCTTGAGCTCCTCGATGGTCTCCAGTAGCGACTGCACCACAACCGGGGCAAGACCCAGCGACAACTCGTCGATCATCAGCACCTCGGGCTCGTGCAGCATCACCCGGGCCAGCGCCAGCATCTGCTGCTGGCCGCCCGATAGGTTGCCCGCCCGCTCTTTAGGCCGATGGGCCAGGTCGGGGAACATCTCAAACACCTTCTCGATGCGACGGTCCCGGTCGCTGGGATCCCTGCGATAGGCGTAAGCCCCCATGAGCAAGTTGTCGCGGATCGACAGGTCGCTCCACACTCCGGCTCCGCCGGGCAGCATGTGCAGCCCCATGGCCGCCCGCTGCTCAGGAGTGGCGAAGGTAACGGTCTGGCCGTGCAGACGCACCACTCCTCGCTCTGGGGTCACTAGGCCGGTGATCACCTTGAGCGCGGTGGACTTCCCCGCGCCGTTGGTGCCCAATAGGGCCAACGTCTCGTGCTTGCGTACTTCAAACCCGAGGTCGAACAGCACCTGCACTTGCCCGTAGCTGAAATCGACATCGGTCACCTGGATAGCTGGGATGTCGTCAGGGTCGGTCTCGGCTTGGCGGCGCTCCTCGTTCTGTTCTTCCCGCAGCTCGCTGACTACCAACGAGAGGTCGCGGCGCAGCCGGTTGGCCCCTCGTAGCACGAAGTAGGCCCCGATCGGCATGGCTGTGGCGGTGATGATGGTGATGGCGGTTTGCTCGCCTAGCTCATTTTGGAGGAAGCCGGCGATGATGCTGCCTCCCACACCGCCGACCATGACCATGAAGAACGTCAGAAACGCAGTGCCCATGCCCCGCAGCCGGTAGGGGAACACCGCTTGGATGGCGGGCTGCACCATGGCGAAAGCTCCGCCCAAGAAGGTGGAGTTGATGGCGGACAGAATCATGAACAAAGCGAGGTTGGGCATGGCGTATTGGATAGGAACCAGCACGCCGATGGGCAGGAGGAGGATGCCGATGAGCCGGATGGCCCGGTCGGGGTCCTTGCGAAACGTGGCGTCGAACCGGCGTCCGACGAACGGCAAGAACATGATCAGCCCAATGCCAGCGGGGGCCACCGCCAAGCCGCGCTCCAAGGCGTCGAGGCCGAACTCCTCTTCCAAGAAGAACGACTGGATCGAGCCGGCCGGGAAGAGGGCGAATCCCATGGCCGCAAAGGCAATGGTCATGTTGCGGATGGTGTCGATGTTCCAGATGCGGGTGAAGGCGGCCTCCACCGAGATGGGCATCTTGTTGTCCTGCTTGAGCCCGGCACCCAGAACGTGCTTCTGCTCCCACTGGCCCCGGGGCGGCTCCCGCAGGAAGAAGGCCAAGAACGCCAACGCCGCGGTGGGCAGCCCGAGCAGGTAGAACGCCCACCGCCAGCCGTCGTCGCCGCCGATCCACACCGCGATGCCCCCGGCCAGGATCGGGCTGATGGCGGAGAACACCCGGCCCACCCCGGCGTTGGTGGCGTACATGCGGCCCCGGGTCTGAAGCGGGTAGGTGTCGGCCAGCATGCTGGGATGCACGGTGATGGTGTTGGCCTTGGACATGCCGGCGAAGAACCGCATGAAGAAAAACATCAGGGCATTCACCGCCGCCCCCGACAGGGCGCTGAACGCGGCGAAGGCCCCGCTGGCGATGCCCACGATGGGACCGCGGCGGAAGCGGTCGGCCAGCCACCCCATCGGGCCGGCACCCAGCACAAAGAACATGAGCGAGGCGGTGCTGATGGCGGTGATGGCCCCGTCGCTCACCCCGAAGCTCTCGCCGATGTCGGGCCCCAAGATGGCCACCGCACTGTTCTCCAGTTCGTCGAGGCTGTTCAGCGCCAAAAGCACGACGAAGGTCTGGAATCCGCCTTTGCGCAGGCCCTCCTTGAGGGTGGTCTGCTCGCCGCCCACACCGGGCAGCAAATCGTCGGGGAACAAGACGTCGGCTTTCTGGGCATCGCGCCGGGCAGCCTCGCCCTCGAGCACCGTTGTCGCCAGAGCGTCTATCGACTCGCCCTGGGCATGTTCCTCGGCCAACTGTCCCCCCGAATTGAGCAGGCTTAGATGGCCCATGAGACTAGCGTGACCAGATCAAGCCGATGCCAGAGCCAAGCCGAGGGATTTGATGAGGGCACCATCCAACGTTGCGGTAGTTCTGCTGGATTCGCTGAACCGGCACATGCTGGGGTGCTACGGGGGCACCGAGTTTGAGACGCCGAACTTTGACCGGTTCGCGGCTGAGCGGGCCACCCGGTTCACCCGCCATGTGACCGGGTCGCTGCCGTGCATGCCGGCCCGCCATGACATTTTGTGCGGGGCGTTGGACTTTCTGTGGAAGCCGTGGGGGTCGATCGAGCTGTGGGAGGAGCCCATCACCCGGGTGCTGCGCCACCAAGGCGTGACCACCGCGCTGGTCACCGATCATCCCCACCTGTTTGAGACCGGCGGGGAGAACTACCACACCGACTTCCACTGCTGGGACTACCTCCGAGGCCATACCACTGACCCGTGGCGCACCTACTACGACCCCACCTGGGTGGGGGCTCCGGCCATGCCGGCCAAAAAGGGCGGCTGGTGGTGGACCAAGACATGGGGCATGGAGGAGATGGATCGGGGCTACGACCGGGCCCGCACCTTCTTCCGGGCCGAGGAGGACTATCCCGGGCCGATGACTATGAGCGCGGCGGCCCGGTTCTTGGCTGAGGCCGCCCCGCACCACGACCGGTGGTTCTTGTTCGTGGACGAGTTTGACCCCCACGAGCCGTTCGACACGCCCGCGCCGTGGGCCGGTCGCTACCACGATGAGGTGTGGGACGACGAGTGGATCATCTGGCCCCCCTACGCCGACGGGGCCATCAGCGTGGGAAACCTGTCCGAGCGGGAAGCTCGCCACGTGCGGGGCAACTACGGGGCCAAGCTGTCGATGATCGACCACTGGTTCGGTCAGATCCTCGATCGATTCGACGAGCAGAACCTGTGGGACGACACCGCTCTGATCGTCTGTACCGACCACGGCCACTATCTGGGCGAGGAGCGGGAGGGCCGTGACGTCTGGGGCAAGCCCGGGGTGCCTCAATACGAGCCGATGGGCCACACGCCGCTGTTGATGTCGTGGCCCGGCAAACCGGGCGGGGGAACTTGCGAGGCGCTGACCACCAACGTGGACATCTTCGCCACCGTGGCCGACGTGTTTGACGCCGAGGTGAAGCAGACCACCCACGGCCGCTCCATGGCCCCGCTGGTTACCGGCGAGGCCAACTCCATCAGGGAATGGGCGTTGGGAGGCGTCTACGGCGGCTGGGTGCAGGTGACCGACGGCCAGCACAAGTACGCCCGGGGAGCCGAGGGCGAGAACTTCCCAATCTCCATGTGGTCCAACCGATGGTCCACCGTGCCGTTCGGCGAGATGGGCTTTCCCGGCCTCCCGGTTCCCGACCACCGGGCCTGGCTCGACACGATGCCAGGCTCGGAGGTGCCGGTGATCCGCCAGCCCTACCAGCCGGGCGACACCCTCCCGCTATGGGTGACGGTGAACAACTGCAACGACCGCCATTTCCTGTTCGACCTCGACATCGACCCCGATGAGCAGGAGAACCGGAGCAGCGAATCGGGAGACCGGGAGATGGTCGAACTGCTCCATACTGCGCTCAGCGAGTTGCAAGCCCCCGACGACCAATTCACCCGGCTGGGGCTGAGCTAGTCGGCCAGGGCTAACGGGACCCGCCAACTCGTCGAGGTCGTTCGGCGTCAGCGGTCGGCGCGCCCTTGCCCGTGCAGGGTAGTTTGAGTGGCTGCATAGTAGGGGAAGAGCAAAGGGACACCATGGGCACACCCTCCAATGTGGCGGTCATACTGCTGGATTCGCTGAACAGGCACATGCTGGGGAGCTACGGCGGCACCGAATTCGAAACGCCGAATCTGGACCGATTCGCGGCTGAGCAGGCCACCCGGTTCACCCGCCACGTGACAGGGTCGCTTCCTTGTATGCCGGCCCGCCACGACATCTTGTGCGGGGCGCTGGACTTTCTGTGGAAGCCGTGGGGCTCGATCGAGCTGTGGGAGGAGCCCATCACCCGAGTGCTGCGCCACCAAGGCGTGACCACCGCGCTGGTTACCGATCACCCCCACCTTTTCGAGACCGGCGGCGAGAACTACCACACCGACTTCCACTGCTGGGACTACCTGCGGGGCCACGAGGGCGATCCGTGGCGCACCTACTACGACCCCTCTTGGGCTGGCTCACCGACGATGCCGGCCCGAAAGGGCGGCTGGTGGTGGTCGAAGATGTGGGGGCTCGAGGAGATGGATCGGGCCTACGACCGCTCCCGCACGTTCTTCCGGGCCGAGGAGGATTACCCCGGACCGATGACCATGAGCTCGGCCGCCCGGTTCTTGGCTGAGGACACGCCGCACCACGACCGATGGTTCATGTTTGTGGATGAGTTCGATCCCCACGAGCCGTTCGACACCCCGGCTCCGTGGGCCGGCCGCTATCACGACGAGCCGTGGGGGAACGAGGAGTGGATCATCTGGCCCCCTTACATCGACGGGGGCATCGCCTCGGGCCACTTCTCGGAGAAAGAAGGTCGCCACGTGCGGGCCAACTACGGGGCCAAGCTGTCGATGATCGACCATTGGTTCGGCCAGATCCTCAATCGTTTCGACGAACAGAATCTGTGGGAAGACACTGCGCTGATCGTGTGTACCGACCACGGCCACTACTTGGGCGACGAGCGGGAGGGCCGCGACATCTGGGGCAAGCCGGGCGTGCCTCAATACGAGCCGCTGGGCCACACGCCGCTGTTGATTTCGTGGCCCGGCAAACCCGGCGGGGGAACTTGTGAGGCGCTGACTACCAACGTGGACATCTTCGCCACGGTGGCCGATGTCTTCGATGCCGAGGTGAAGCAGACCACCCACGGCCGCTCTATGGCCCCGCTGCTGAGCGGTGAGGCCGACTCCATCCGAGAGTGGGCGCTGGGTGGGGTGTTCGGCGGCTGGGTGCAGGTGACCGATGGCCAGCACAAGTACGCCCGGGGAGCCGAGGGCGATAACTTCCCAATCTCCATGTGGTCCAACCGGTGGTCCACCATGCCGTTCGGCGACATCGGCATGCCCGGCCTGCCCCCGCCCGACCAGCGGGCCTGGCTCGACAAGATGCCGGGCTCAGAGGTGCCGGTGATCCGCCAGCCCTACCAGCCGGGCGACACGCTGCCGCTGTGGGTGGCGGTGAATGCCTGTAATGATCGCCACTTCCTGTTCGACCTCGACGTCGACCCCAGTGAACAGGAAAACCGCAGCAGCGAGTCGTCTGCTACAGAGATGGTTGATCTGCTCCACACCGCGCTCAACGATGTGGACGCGCCCGATGAGCAATACGCTCGTTTGGGGCTCAAATGACGCATCTATACATATCCAGCCACAGCATTGGAGAAAGAGCATGCCCGGCATGAACAGGGGTTCCCGGACCGCAAGGAGATTGTGGTGGCTGATTGCCGTTTTGGCATTGGTGGCCGCGGCCTGCGGTGGCAACGACGATGACGGCGCGGCCGACACCGCTGAGCCATCCGCGGCTGAGGAGCAGACGGCTGCACCGGCTGAGGAACCCGCCGAGGAACCTGCCGAGGAGACGGCCGAAGCACCCGCGGAGGAGCCGGCTGACGAACCGGCTGAGGAGCCCGCCGAGCAACCGGCCGACGAGCCGACCGAGACCCCCGCGGAGCCGACGCCAGCTCCCACACCGGTGGAGCTCATTGCCAGCTACCAGGGGGTGACCGAAAGCGAGATCGCTATTGGGGTGGCCGCTATCGATCCGGTGCAGATCAATGAGATGTTCGGCATCGACATCGGCATCTTCCCGGTGCATGACCTATACGCCGCTCTGTCCGAAGACCTCAATGAGCGGGGTGGTATCCACGGCCGCAACGTCGTAGTCCACGTGGTTTCCTTCCTGCCCATTGGGACCGCCGACAGCGAGCGGGTGTGTACCGAGTTACTCGAGGACAAAGAGGTGTTCGTGGTGATCGGCCAGTTCCTCGAAGACAACGCCCTGTGCATAACCGAGCTTCACGGGCACCCCTATGTGGGCCACTTCGGGGAGAACACCGAGCGCCAAGAGCGGTCCAACGGCCTGTTCTTCGCCACTGAGATGAAGCAAACCCGCCAGCGGGTCGGCGGGACCACCGAGATGATCCGGGCCGGCGATCTCGACGGGTACCGCGTGGGCATCTACTACGAGGCACCCCCCGACAAGGAGTATGCCGACGCGGTGCAGCCGTTGTTGGAGGAGGCGGGCATCAACGTCGTCGGTGTCTACTCCCCAGGTGCACCCACCACTGACACTGTTCAGAACGAGCAGAACACCGACAACATCTCCACGCGAATGGAGGCCGACGGGGTTGACCTGATCCTCAACCTCTCCAACGTGTACGGCATCATCGGATCAGTGCAGCGAATCGGCTGGGAGGTGCGCATTGCCCACACCAATGGACAGGCGGCCGACCGCTTGACAATCGCCGACGATCAAGGCCTTGAAGACGAATACATGGCCCGTACCTTTGCCGTCACCACCAACAAGCCGACCAGCGAGGAAGCCCTCGCCGATCCCGGTGTCCAGCAATGCCTTGCCATATTTGAAGAGCATTCCAGCGACGAGCCTCTCGATACCACCAACGACGACATCGTCAACGGGGTGGTCAACCACTGCCGAGCCTTCGCCCTCACCGTGAAGATCTTGGAGGCAGCCGGCGGCAACATCACACCGGAGACATTCAAAGCCGCGGCCGAGGGGCTCGGCACCTTCGACCTTCCCGCCATGATCAACGCCAGCCTCTCGCCCGACAAGCACTCGGCTGGCTCCTTGGTGCGCCGCTACGAGTACTTCCCCGAAGTCAGAACTTATTTGCCGGTCGGCGAACCGATTCCGACCGATCCCGTGCAGTAGCCGAAACAAAGGAGTACCCGCCATGACTACGATCACCATCCTGGGCGACGAGGTGGCCACTGCCACCGGCGAATGGGTGGATGGCCGCCCGCTGATCGAGCCCGATGCCCTCTCCGCCGCCGTCGGCTGGTCGCTGAAACCGGAGGGGCTTTGCCGCGGTGATCAGTGTGTGCTGGTGGGAGACGGCTCGGCGATCCGGGTGGGCGACAAGCTCGATCTGGCCGCGGTGGCCAATGCAGTGGACCAGCCCACCGTGGTAGACCCCGGCGCCAGCGTTGTGGTGTTGGGCCAGCCCAACGCCACTCGCCAGGCGGCTCTGCGAGATCGCCAGGCGCCCGACTTCACCCTTGTCGATCTCGACGGCGCAGAGAGAAGCCTTTCGGACTATGCCGGCAAAAAGCGGCTCTTGGTCGCCTTCTCCAACTGGTGAGGATGCGCCTTTGACCTGCCCGGGTGGCAGGAATTGCACGATGAGATGGCCGACGACGGCTTCATGGTGATTGCAGTGGCCATCGACGAGGCCGTCGACGATGTGCGGGTGCTGGCCGATGGCATCACCTACCCGGTGCTCATGGACCCCGACCACATCCTGACCGAGACGTACGCCATCAGCAACGTGCCCGCGGTGGTGTGGATCGACGAGCAGGGACGAATCGCCCGCCCCAACGCCAGCGAATTCGGAAGCGATATGTTCAGCGAGTTCACCGGTCGAACATGTCAAGGGCACTTCGACCAGATTCGTGCCTGGGTCCACGACGGTGTTGTACCCGATGACGCCGACAGCGAGATCGCCGATCTCAGCGACGATGAGGTAGCTGCCCGCCTTCACTTCCGACTGGCCGCCCATCTGCGGCGGGCCGGAAACGAGGAAGGGGCCGCCCGCCACTTCGACGCCGCCGCCAAGCTCGCGCCTTTGGACTTCACCGTTGTCCGAGCGGCGATGCCGCTGCGGGGTGAGAGTCCCTTCGGCGAAGAGTTCTTCAAACTGCTCGAGGAGTATCAGGCGGCTGGGAGCCCGTTCCACGGCATCACGCCCGCCTGAGCCACCTCGTGATGGTTCATCCCAGCCCTTTGCCCGAGGAGCCGCTGAGCTCGCGGCCGGTGTCGGGGTTCGTGCTGGAACGGGCCGCGGAGCTGGCCGACCGGGAGGCGGTGATTGACGGACCGGGGGAGTGGTCGCTCACGTTCGGCCAGCTTGAGCAGGCGGTTTACTCTCTGGCCGGGGGTCTGGCCGCCAGCGGGTTTCAGCGGGGCGATGTGGCCGCGCTGATCGCGCCGAATTCCCCGTGGTATCCGGTGGTGTTCCACGCGGTGGCGGTGGCGGGAGGAGCGGTAACCACGGTCAATCCCACCTACGGAGCGGAGGAGATCGCCTACCAGCTCACCGACTCGAAGGCGAAGCTGGTCTTTGCTGCCGAGGGGTTCGCGGCCCAGGCCCAAGAGGCCATGGACCAGGCCGGGGTGGGCGGTGATGTGACAGTGATCGACGCCGCCAGCCCGACCATGGGCGTCCCCATGCAGTCGCTGATGGGAGACCCGATCACGCAGGTCGAGGTTGACCCCCACACCGACGTGGTGGTGCTGCCTTACTCATCGGGCACCACCGGATTGCCCAAGGGGGTGATGCTCACCCACGCCAACCTGGTGAACAACATCGAGCAGTGCGCCTCGTCGGTGGCTTCCCAGGGCAGCGATGTGGTGCTGGCCGTGCTGCCGTTCTTCCACATCTACGGCATGCAGGTGCTAATGAACGACCAGCTTCACCACGGGGCGACGCTGGTGACAATGCCCCGCTTCGACTTAGCCCAGGCGCTTTCGCTCATCGAACGTCACCAAGTGACCCGGTTCTTCGCCGTTCCCCCCATCGTGTTGGCGCTGGCCAAGCACCCCGCGGTGGCCGATTTCGATCTTTCGTCGTTGCGCCAGGTGCTGTCCGGCGCTGCTCCGCTGGGATCAGAGGTGGCCGCGGAGGCATCGGACCGAATCGGCTGCGAGGTGGTGCAGGGCTACGGGATGACCGAGCTCAGCCCGATCTCTCATGCCACCCCGCCGGGTAATGCCAAGCCGGGGTCGGTGGGCCTGACGGTGGCCAATACCGAGGCCCGAATCGTCGCTCCCGACTCCGGGGATGATCAGCCCATCGATGTGGAGGGGGAGCTTTGGATCCGCGGCCCCCAGGTGATGAAGGGCTACCTCAACAACCCGACGGCCACCGCCGAGACCATCGACGAGGACGGCTGGCTTCACACCGGGGACATCGCCCGGATCGACGCCGACGGCCACGTCTTCATCGTCGATCGGCTGAAGGAGCTCATCAAGGTCAAGGGGTTCCAGGTGGCCCCCGCCGAGTTGGAGGCGCTGCTTCTAGACCACCCGCAGATCACCGATGCCGCAGTTGTCGGCCGCCCCGACGACGAGAGCGGCGAGGTGCCGCTGGCATTCGTGGTTGCCGCCCCGGATTCCCCTCTCGATGAGAAGGCGGTCAAGACCCATGTCGCCGACCACATGGCCACCTACAAGCATCTCGGAGAGGTGCGGTTCACCGATGCCATTCCCAAATCGGCTTCAGGCAAGATCCTCCGACGAGAGCTGAGAGAGATGGTCGATGGCTGAGAAGAAGGCCAGGCTTACGGTGCGGATGTCGCCCGAGGAGTGCTGGGAGATGTTGGAGACCTCGGTCAACGGCACCCTTACCACGTTGCGGGCCAACGGTCAGCCGATCGCCCTGCCGGTGTGGTACGTGGTATTGGATCAGAAGATCTACATGGTCACTCGGGGCAAGAAGGTGGTGCGGATCCGCAACGACCAGCGCTGCTCGTTCTTGGTGGAATCAGGCGAGAGGTGGGCCGATCTGCGGGCCGTGCATGTGGAGTGCGTGGGCCGGGTGATTGAGCCCTCCGACGAGCTGGCCCAGAGGATTGCTGTTGCCCTCGATGAGAAGTACGCCGCGTATCGGACCGCCCAAGAAGTGATGCCCGAGCAGACCCGGGACTACTACGAGAAGAACCTCAACTCCACCATCGAGCTGACCCCGGTGGGCAAGATCCTCAACTGGGACAACAGCAAGCTGTTCTGAGGCTCCTCGTCCTTATTGCCACTTGTACTCGGGGTCGCGCTTCTCCCGAAAGGCGCGGCGGGCCTCTCGGGAGTCGTCGAAGCGCATCAGGCGTGTGGTGTAGTCCTGCTCGGTTCGGTAGCCCTCCCGCAGCTCCATGTTCTCGATTCGGTTCATCGACTCCTTGGCCATGCGCAGCGCAATCGGGCTCTTGGTGGCCAGCTCCTGGGCCAGCTCCAGCGCGGTGGCCATGAGCTTGTCAGGGGCGGTTACCTCTCTCACGGCGCCGATGCGATACATCTCCTGGGCGGAGATCTGCTCGCCGGTGAAGAACATCTCCCGGGCCTTGTGGCGGCCCATCATCAACGACAGGTGGGCGCTGGCCCCCAACAGCCCGACGTTTATCTCAGGGGTGCTGAAGGTGGCATTCTCGGAGGCCACCAGCATGTCGCAGCAGGCGGCATAGGCCAGGCCCGCACCCAGTGCGTAGCCGTTGATGGCCCCGATCACCGGCACGGCGCAGTCGATGATGGCCCACATGGCCTCTCGGGCCACCAGGCCGGGGTCGGTCAGCTCGGTGGGCGGCCGCTGGTCGCGGGGCTCGTTCCCGGAGGTCTTCAGATCGACGCCCGCCACGAACGACTTGTCACCGGCCCCGGTGAAGACGGCGACCCGCACATCCCGATCGTCGCCCAATGTGGAGAACACGTCTCGGATCTCGGCCATGGTGGTGGTGGTGACCGCATTGACCGGGGGGCGGTCGATGGTGACGGTCACAATGTGGTCGCGCTTTTCTACCTGGAGATCGGGCACTGATCGCCTGCTTTCGCTGTTGAGTTCGGCCCCCACAGTATCGGGGGGCTAAGCGAAGAAGGCTAGGCCGCTTCGGAGCTGGCCACTGGGCCGTAGCGCACCGGTAGGTGTTTGATGCCGTGGACCAGCATGTCGCGCAGCCGTTCGGGCGGGCCGACCACCTCGATTTCGGGCAGGCGGTTAATCAACGCCTCGAAAAAGACCTCCAACTCAAGCTTGGCCAAGTTGGCGCCCAAGCAATGGTGGGCACCTCCGGCCCCAAAGGCCACATGGGGGTTTGGGGTGCGGGTGATGTCGAAACGGTGGGGGTCGGCGAACACCTCGGGGTCGCGGTTGGCCGCCAAATACCACAGAGCTACCTTCTCTCCGGCGGCTATGTGCGCCCCGCCCAGTTCGAGGTCTTCGGCCGCGGTGCGGCGAAAGTACCGGACCGGCGAGCCGTACCGCAGAATCTCGTCTACCGCGCTGGGCATCAGCTCGGGATGACGACGCAGCAGTTCCCACTGGTCGGGGAACTCCTGGAAGGCGAGAAGGCCGTGGGTGATGGCATTGCGGGTGGTCTCGTTGCCGGCGATGACGAGCAAGGTGAAAAAGACCGAGATCTCCAGGTCGCTGAGCTCAGTCTCCATCCCGTCGGCCATGGTCACCTTGGCCTGTGTCAGCTTGGTCATCAGGTCGTCGCCGGGGCAGCGGCGCTTGTCCTCGATGAGCTGCTGGGCGTAGATGGTCATGTTGAAGGCGTCCATCGGCCCGTTTAGCGGCGAGTAGGGATCGTCATGGTCTTGGAACTCGGGATCGAAGCGCCCGATGGCCGAGTTGGTCCACTCGAACAGCTTGTGGCGGTCTTCCTGGGGGACGCCGACGATCTCGGCAATGACCATCAACGGAAGCTCGGAGGCGAGGTCGACCACGAAGTCGCCCTCAGTGCGACCGTCGAGCGAGTCGATGATGAGGTGGCTGCGAGCGCGGAGCCAGTGCTCCAGCTTGCGCACCATCCGAGGGGTGAACCCCCTGCTGACCAGCTTCCGGTAGCGGGTGTGATCGGGCGGGTCGGTCATGACCATCATGATTCCGGGGCCCATCTCGACGTCGGGAAGGATGATCCCGCCGGTGCCATTGCGGCCCGGACCGGTCTGATGGGAAAGCACCGGGCCCATCCGGTGGGCTTGGGTGATGAGGTCGTGAGAGGTGACCAGCCAGAACGGCTCTTCGTGGGTGGCGGATTCGGGATGGCGCCAGATGGGGGAGTGGGCACGCAGTTCGTCGTACAGCTCGTAGGGCTCGCTCACCGCGAACAAGTCCATGTCGGTCAGGTCGATCGCTGTGGCTAGTGTGGGGGGAGACATAACCCGCTTCTCCTCGGTGAGAATATCATTCTTACACGCGAGAACTAGAATATCAACTATGAGAACAGGAAAGACATGCCTGAGAACATAGATATCGACACTGAGAACAAAAATGTCGATGCTGAGAACGCAGAAACCGGTCTTGAGAACGTAGATACCGAATTGGCTGCCCTCAGCTCGTGGGAGCAGCGCATGCTGGAGCGGTCGTTAGACCACGCTCGAGTGCAGGCCTTGGCTCGCAGCGGCGAGTTCGTCCACGCTGCATTAGCCCTGCTCGAAGAGGGGGGGTCGGTTGAATTTACCGTGCAAGATGTGGTGCAGCGCTCGGGAGGCTCGCTTCGGCGCTTCTACCAGCTCTTCTCCTCCAAGGACGACCTTGTTCTGGCCCTCTTCGAGGAGCTGATCATCCAGCTTGTTGAGCACATCCCTGGGACCGTGGAGGCCGGAGCCCCCCCGCTGGAGAGGCTTGAGATTTGTTCCCGGACCTTGTGGGACTTCATTAGAGGTCAGGATGCGCCGCCAGCCAAGACCGTCCGCACCATGGCCGCACTCCACAACCAACTGGCTGTAGCCCGGCCCGATGGCCTGCGTCTGGCCTGGGATCCCTTGCGACAGCTCATTTCTGGCATCATCGCCGACGGGGTGGCCGACGGGTCGATCCGGTCGGACATTGAGGTGGAGGAATTGGCCGATCTCTTCTTCGACGTCTCGCTGGCCGCCCATCTCTTTGCACTTGGTCGAGTGGGTTCAGCTCACGCCCGGTTCGACGGGCTATGGGGCTTTTGTCTGGGGGCTCTGCGGCCTCCCCCCGCGTAAAGGCGGTCAGCGCAGCTGGGCCTTGGCCTGTTTCTTGTACGCGGCGAGTTGAATGCGCTCTTCTCGCTGGTTGTAGAAGTCATCGAGCGGATAGCACCCCGAGATGAGGCCGCTACGAGGGGCGGTAGTGCAATCGGAGAAGGTGCGGCAGATGAGGCGCCGGTCGAGTTGGCGACCGGCCATCACGTCGGCGGGCATTTGGGGGTACGACAGGATCATGCGGCCCAAGCCGATGGCGTGGGCTGTGCCCTGGGCGACGAGAGCTTGGCCGACATTGGGCAGCCATTCCTGGAGATAGGACAGGCCGGCGGCCACCACTGTTGTGTCCGGGTGTTGGCGGGTTATCTCGGCAGTGCTGGCGATCAGTCGGGCCACCCCCTCCAGGGGATCCTCGGGGGGCTGGTAGCCGTCGGAGGGCGGGAAGTAGGCGGGCCGCTGGATGTGGGGGACGTAGTACGGGCTGCCCGCGGTGGCGCACACCAAGCCGACGCCCAATTCACCCAGCATGTCGAGCACCTGGTGGGTCTCGGCTAGGTCGATGCCCACCCCCGAGCCGTCGCCCCCGAAGGCCAGTGGATAGGGGCCGGAAATTTCGGGAGTGCCGACGCCCTCGCGGCCCGCGGTGTGGGGGACGAAGTCGAACAGCGAAAGGCGAACGGCCACCCCCAGGGTGGGGGCTTTGGCGCGGATGCCGGCGATGATGGATCGCAGGAAGCGGGTGCGGCCCTCCAGGTTGCCGCCGTAGGGACCGGGGCGGTCGATGGCGGAGAGGAACTCGTGTCCCAGATAGCCGTGGCAAGCCTTGATGTCGACGAAGTCGAACCCGGCCTGGTGGGCTAGCACCGCCCGGTGGATGAACTGCTCCACCATCTCGTCGAGCTCGTCGTCGGTGAGCACCTCGGCTGCGCCTGATGCGACCCGGGCATCCAGCAGCGGGTGCTGGTACACCGTCTTGGGGGCGGGGCTGGCGGCGGTGGGGCGGGCGTAGCGGCCGGAGTGGGTGAGCTGGAGCAGCGCTACTTGCGACGGGTCGAGCCGGGCTCGCAGGGCGGCGAAGTCGTCGACGGTGGTCTCGTTGAGCACCAGTTGGCGAGGGTTGGCCCGGCCGTCGGGGCGGATCGCGGTGGCCTCGCCCCACACCAGTCCGGCCTCGCTGGCTGCGAACCGGTCCCAGCGGCGGCGAACCAGATCAGAGGGCCGCCCGTCGGTCTCACCGTCCCATCCCTCCATGGGCAGAACCGCCCAGCGGTTGGGGGTGGTGTGAGTGCCGGCTGAACCGTCGGTGATGGCCAGGGATTGGGTCAGCGGACCGGTGGGGTCCGCCTCGTCGTCGAGGGGCATTTGAACGCCCAGGCTCTCGAGATGGCTGCGCAGCGCGGCCACGCTGGTCAAGTTCTTCACTTGGGTCCAGCGGGGCATGGGCTAGAGCACTCCGAGGCGCTCGCCGATGTCGCGCAGGATCTCTCGGTCGCTGTCGGGGCGGGTGGGGGCGCCGTGGGGGACGGCGTCACAGCTGGCCCAACCCCGCATCTGCAAGAACATGGCCGCGCTGTGGCGATAGGCCGGTACGGGTGGGCGGAACGTGAAATGGCCCAGGTATTGGAGAACGTCATTGAGCTGGTAGAAGCCGGGGTCGCCCTCGGCCCACAGGCGATCGCGCTTGGCGAATCTGTCGGGGGCGAACGTGGACAGACCCAGCAGGTAGTCGGAGCCGTACATCACCATGTCGATGGCCAGGTCGTTGCCAGTGAGCACCATGAAGTCGGGGCGCACTTCGTTTCGCAGCGCCAGCCGGTCCCACTCCAGCTCCCGGTTGAGTGACGAGTGCTTGGCCCCGATGCACTGGGGGATTTCCAGCAGCCCCCGGTAGGTGTCCAGTGACACGATGCGGCCGTAGGGCACGAACATGGGGCCGAGCTCGAACCCGATGAACCTTTCCAGGTGGGAAGCGATCTGGCCGTGGGCGTCGAGCCAGGCAGCATCGCCGTGGTCGTTCAATCCGTGCGACGGGAAGATCACCGGTAGGCCGCCCCGTTCGGTGATCTCTTCGGCGGCTCGCCGGTAGGCGTCAAGGTCGAATGTCGCCCCTGGCTCGTCGGCCACGAACGCGCCGGCCACGAAATCGCTGCCGGCGACTTCCTCCGCTCTGTCGAGTACCCGCTTCCGGTTGACAGGTTCAAGCAGCTGGACGTAGCCGGTATCCATATTCACGGCTGGGGTGAGTCCCGCTTCCTGGGTGCGGGCGATATGGGCTTCCAGCGAAGCCCAGTCCACTGCGGCCGAGTCGAGATGGGGCAGCAGAATGGCCGACATCCCGGTGATGGCCCGACCGGGCAAAACCTGCACTAGTTGTCGACTCCTAGGCGCTCCAGAACGTCATTGGGGATCCCAGACAGGCCGGTGGATGTGTTGTCCCCTGGATGGCGCTCTCGCAGAATTGCCGCCGCATCGGATCGACCGGTGGCTTCGAGGCGCTCCAGATATTCGGGCAGGTGCCCCTTGCAGTGGAAGGGGCCGCCTTCGGCCAGCACAATCTTGAGCGGATCGACGGGGGAGTAGCTGCGGGTCATCTGGTCGTCAGTCCACGACAGCAATTGATCTCGGCCGTCGGCCATCACCGAGGGGGCCTGGTCGGCCAGGTCGGTGGTCTCGTGGGGGTCGGCGGCGATGTCGAACAGCATTTCCTCGTTCCAGGCCGCGTGGTAGCCGTCGTGCCAGGTCCGCAGATAGAGGTGGTCGCCCCAGCGGACCCCCCGCTGCACCGACCACGCCCCCTGCGAGAGCACTAGGTAGTCCCGTCCACCGTGGTTGCCGGTGCGGACTTCCTCGGCCACCGATCGGCCGTCCCAGAGGAAGGGGATGTCGATGCCGGCCAGGTCGACCACGGTGGCCCCGATGTCGAGGTGGTAGAGCAGTCCCTCGTGGACTTGGGGTTCCAGCCCCGGCCAGCGCAGCACCGAGGGGATGTGGCAGGTGGCCTCATCGGCCGCCTGATGGTCGGCGTACACGCCCAACTCGCCGAACGCCTCGCCGTGGTCGGAGGAGACCAGGATGGCGGTGTCGTCCAACACGCCCTGGTCGGCAAGCGTGTTGACCAGCGTTCCCACCGCATCGTCGGCGTAGCGGATCCCGGTGTCGTAGCCGTCGAAGGTCTGCTTCACCTCGTCCATGTTCGACAGGTTCCAGGGGTGGCGGGGCGGGGGAGGGCCCCATTCATCGGGTTTGAACCCCCAGGGCTCCTGGGCGGAATGCGGCCCGGCCAGCGGCCAGTTGCGGGCCCGCACCTCCTCGGTATGCCATGCCGGGGCCGGATCGCCCTCGAACGGATTTCCGTACTCTTCGGGGATGTTGTATGGGGTGTGGGGATCCCACAGGTGTACGTGGAGGAACCAGTCTTCCTGCGCGGAGTTGTCGTTGAGCCAACGCAGCGCTCCGGGCAGCACCTGGTCGGCCCGCTCGCCGCCGAAGCCCCGCATCAGGTTCATCGACTCCATGAAGCCACTGTTCCACCAGGTTGCCGAGTGGCGGAACGGAAAGCTGGAGATAGAAGCGGTGTGGTACCCCGACCAATAGAAGCGAGAGGCCCAGGAGTTGGCTGCGATCGAGGAGAAGAAGCTCCGCTCCGCCCCCTGAGGCCGCAGGTCGGCGGCCATCCCCCCGTGGTTGGCCACCCCGTTGCGGATCCCGAACATACCGGTGATCAAGGCGGTGCGGCTCGGCAGGCAGGGCACGTCCGACGCATAGACGTTGGAAAACCGCACCCCCTCGGCGGCCAGCGCGTCGATGTTCGGGGTGGTGTTGCGGTGATACCCCGCACACCCCAGGTGATCAGCCCGAAGGGTGTCGATGTCGATGTAGAGGATTCGCATAGGGGTGCTTCTTTCGCCTGACGCTTCCAGTATGGGCCATTTATTCCACGACGAAGGTGGCTACCGACTCGGCGCTGCGCTGGTAGCCGATGCGGTGGGCGACGGCTCTGACGGTGGTCTCGCCGACCGGCAGTCGCAGGGGTTCGTGGTAGAGCAGGCGGCGAGGGGGCTCGCCGCCTCGGGGATCGTGGCCCAGCGCGGCAGCAAACTGGGCGTCGAGATCGGCCGGGGGGTCGGGCAAGGGGTCGTCTTGGAGTGTGTAGGCGATGGATGCCCCTTGGGTGCTGCTTTGCAGCTGGAGGATGGCTGGGCCCTTGAACGTGCCGCCCTCGGGGCTGGCCTCGGTGCCGTGGTGTTCGCCGCCCACCACGATGAACTTGGGGGTGTCGGTGGTGGGCTGCACTCCTCCCGGCCACATCTGGGCCACCATCATGTCCTCGGGCACCATGCCCAGATCGCCCACCTCGCGCTGCCACTGCTCCAGAGCCGTCCGGTGGCGCTCCAGCACCTCGCGATAGGCCGGGTCGCCGGCCAGATTGTTGATTTCGTGAGGATCGGCCTCGGTGTCGAACAACTCCTCGGCCGGCCGCTTGTCAGCCATGGCCTGCGCCGGCGGGCCTTCGAGCTTGCCGGCCGCGTACAGCCGCCACATCTCCTGCATGATCGGGTGGTTGTTCCTAAAGGAATTCCACATCATGTAGGGCCGGGCGGGGTCGTAATGGCGGATGTACTTGAATCGTTGGTCCCGGCTGGCCCGCACGGTGTCGTACATCTCGTCGTAGCGATCCCGGGAGACGAACACGTAGTCGCGCCCACCGTGGGCGTCTGGACCGAGGAACGGGCGGCCGTGAAGGTGTCGGGGCACTTCGGCGCCGCAAATCGATAGCACCGTTGGTCCCAAGTCCATGGTGCTCACCAACTCGTCGCTGATGGTCCCGGGTTCGATCATCCCCGGCCAGCGGACGATGAGCGGGCTGTGGATGCCGCTGTCGTAGGGCCACCGCTTGCCCCGGGGCAGGGGGCCGTGATCGGTCCACACGAACACCGCGGTTGAGTCGGCCAGCCCGTCCTCTTCGAGCTCTTCGAGGAGGTCGCCCAGCAGTCGGTCGCAGTGCTCGATGGCCGTGTACACCTGGGCCAGCGACTCCCTCACTTTGGGGGTGTCGGGGAAGTAGGGCGGCACTTCGATGGAGTCGAGGCTTATGTCGTTTTTGCCGAAGAAGCTCCCCTCCCATCCTGCCATCTCATGGGTTTCGTCCAGGTTGAACACCGAGAAGAACGGCTGGTCGGGGTCGGGCCGATCGCGCCAGTGGCCGCCCGGCAAGTCCCAGGCAGTGATGGGCGGGATGAACTGGTAGTCGGTCTTGTTGCGGTTGGTACAGAAGTAGCCGGCCGCCCGCAGGTATTCGGGAAAGCAGCGCACGTAGTGGGGGACAACCGCCTCATAGCGGGGAATGCCCTTCCCGCCGTGATGGGGACCGCTGTTGGTGCGCATGTGGTGGGTGCCGAGCGTCACCGGGTGCATGCCGGTGATCACCGCGCTGCGCGACGGCGCGCACACCGGAGCGGTGGTGAAGGCCCTGGTCCAAAGGCCGCCCTCGGAGGCCAGCCGGTCGAGGTTGGGGGTGTGGGCCACCGGGTCGCCGTAGCAGCCGAACCTCGGCGAGCAGTCCTCGAACGACACCCACAAGACATTGGGGCGTGTGCTCATCCTCGTTTCCTACACCGTGTCACGGTCTCGGATCATGTTTTCACTCAATGTGAAACTAACCTCTTGCCATAAGGGGGCAGAGCAATGAGCAACATGTCTTCAATACGCGGCATTACCGACAATGGGCGATACATCGTGGTGAGCGCTGACACCCATGGCGGGGGTCGGCTTGCCGACTACCGGCCGTACCTACCTTCTTCGCTGTATGACGAGTTCGACGCATGGGCTGCGGAGAAGCTGTCCGATGGCGACCAGACCAATCCGAACAACTTCGATCACGATCAGCGCCGAGACGAACAGTTTGCCGATGGCGTGGTGGCCGGGGTCGTTTTGCCCAATACCGACACACCGTTCGCATTCAATGTGTTCGAGAGGGGGCACGGTCGCCGGGAAGTCGAGCTCCAATGGGAAGGCTTCAAGGCTCACAACCGTTGGATGGCCGACCATTGTGCCAGCGACCCAGACCGACTCCGCGGGTTGATACAGACCAGTCCGTTTCTTCCCGAGAAGGTGGCCGCCGAAATTCGGGCCATGGCGGCATCCGGGGTGATGACCGGCGGCGTGCTGGTCCGGGTTGCGCCCCCCGACGGGACCTTTCCCCAACTCTACGAGGAGCATTGGGAACCAGTGTGGGCCGCCGCAGCCGAAGTGGGATATCCGGTCACAACCCACGGCGGAAACGCGCCGGTGTACGCCCCCGGTTCTGGCCGGGCCGTCATTGAGCTGGCCGAATACTCATTTTGGACGAAGCGGTCGCTCACCCAGTTCCTGCTCAGCGGCATCTTCGACCGCTACCGCGATCTCAAGTTGGTGCTCACCGAACAGGGGGTGGGCTGGATCAAAGCTGATCTCCCCATGATCGGCTGGTTTGCCAAACAAGTGAAGCTCAACCACGACGCCGCGGGCGCCGATCATCTGGAGCGGACCACACGACAGACCTTCCGAGACCAGGTGCGATTTGGCGCCAGCTTCCCCAGTGCCGGTGAGATCGAATCGTTGGGCGATGACGCGGTCCATCACATCATGTGGGGCAACGACTATCCCCACAACGAGGGCACGTGGCCTCACTCAATGGAGGCGTTGCGGGTGGCCTTTGCCGGGCGCGACGCCGCCGATGTGGCCCAGATGGTGTCCACCAACGCCGCCGACATCTACGGATTCGACCTCGAGGCGCTGGCACCACTGGCCTCGGAGGTCGGCCCCAGGGTGGAAGAAGTCGCCCGGCCCATAGGGGCTGAGGACTATCCGACCGACAGCTACTCCCCGGCGTTCACCTTGGGATCGGTTGGGATGATGGCGAACGCCTGACCACTTTCTGGGTCTGGCGTCGACGAAGCCGGACCTTGTGGCCGTGGACCGGGTATTTGGTTTGGCCGTCTGTCAGCCGCCGGTGTCGATCAAGTCGGAGATGACGACGAAGTCGCCCGCGTTGTCATCACCGGCTTCGGGATCCCATTTCATGAGGACAACGCCATCTCGGGCGTCGTATTTCCCGACTCCCAGCGAGGCGAACGCCTCATTGGGCAGCTCGATTGGTCCAAAGCCGTCGATGGCCGCTTGCAGGGTTTCGTTGGTGAGGTTCGGGCCGGCCGCGGCGGCTAGTTGCACGAACAGGTCGAATACCCGGCACCAACCGCGTACCGGGGTGAACCAGTCGGTCTCGTCTTCCGGCAGCTGCTCGCTGGGGATCACCTCGATTCCCGATTGGCGCTCGAAGGCGTCTATGCAGTTCTCCGTCCGCTGGTTGTTGTCATCGCCGGCGTATGGCGAGCCGAGTGTGTAAGCCTCGAAAAAGGCCGGGTCGCTCGAACCTCCCAGGCCATAGGTGAACGTGCCTAGTTCTGCGTTGAACAGCTTGACGTCGAGCCCGTTCTGGATGAGCTGTTCCACCCCGAAGACATTGTCGCCATCGATGAAGACGGTGTTGATGTCGGCGTTCCGGTAGATCTCCGCAAACGTCCGCCACACCGCGGCCCCGGCCTGGGTGTCTCCCGCCGGCACATCGATCACGGTCCGCTCGGCGATTTCCACCCCGGCGGCTTCAAGGGCGGGGACGAGTACGTTGTCCACCAATTCTTGGCGTCCGGCACCGGAGTGCACGGCCACATTTCCGAGATCGGTGAGCAGTCCAGCCTTGTCCAACGCGGCCACGAACACCTCCAGCACTCGGTCGGTGGCGATTTCCAGGTATACCCAGGGGGCATTGGCCCGGGCCCGATCCTCGGCGTTGAACGGGGCTCCGAGGAGCGCAGTGCTGTGGGTTTCGGTCACACAGATGTTTCCGGCCGGCACCCTGGTGAAACTGCCCAAGACTGCGAAGACCTGCTCGTCCTCGGTGAAGTAGACGCAACCGGCCAGCGATGTGTCGGTACCGAAGGGAAGGAATTTGTAGGTCACCGTCTCCACCATGCGACCGCAGATTCCCCCGTTGTCGTTCAGCTCCTGGGCTAGGGCCTGGAGAATGACCTCATTGTCGCCTCGGTCGAGCTGAACGAGCCCCAGATTGCTCAGCTCCGCATAATCGATCTGAGGAGCACCGATCTTTATCGTGTCCGCGGTGACGCCGGTGGCGGTGGCGCTGAGCTCGCCTTCTCCCTGGCACGTCGGCTGGAAGATGGGATCGGAGATGGCCGCCGGTACCTCTTCGGACAATGCGTCGCTTGATGGCTCTGGGCCGGCGGTGTCTTCGGGGGCTTCGTCCTCCCCGTCGTCTCCGGTGGTTTCTGGTGCATCGGCGTCATCGTTGATGCCAGTGCCTTCGTCCGTGCCGGAGTCTTCGGTCGCTGGGGTCTCGGCGGCCTCGGTAGGGGGTGGCGCGTCGGGGGCGGCGCTATCCCTATTGCTGGCCTCATCGCCGGAGTCACCACCGGCGCAGGCCGCAACGAGCAGGCCCAAAACTGCGAAGAAAACGAGCAGCTTTTTCATGTTTCCCCCTCATTGAGAACAGTAGTTGGCGCGGCGAAACGAGCTTCCTCGTCTGAGGTGGTTGCCCCCGACCGGCGGATGGCCCGCTCGTCGGTTCCGAGGTAGGACGCGATAACTGCGGGATCGGTGCGAACCTCAGCCGGCGAGCCCACCGCGATCACGCGGCCGGCTTCCAGACAGTAGATCCGGTCGCTGATCTGCATGATCATGGGCATGTCGTGCTCGATCACCAGCAGAGCAGCGCCCAGTTGGTCTTTGATCGACAACAGCAAGGGGGCGAACGCCTCGACCTCGCGCTGGGCCACCCCACCAGTCGGCTCGTCGAGGCACAGTACGCGGGCCTCCAGAGCCAGGAGGCAGCCAAGTTCGACGATGCGACGGGTGCCGGTGGAAAGCTCGGAAGTGAACTTGTCGGCATAGGGGCCGAGGCCGAGGAAGTCGGCGACGTCTTGGGCGTGGGCCCGCTGGGCCCGGTCGCGGCGATAGCCGTTGGGCAGGTGGGCTACCGCGGCGGTGAACGAGGTTCGCTGGCGCGATTCGGCCGCCACAGCCAGGGTCTCGAGCACGGTCAGGTCGGGGAAGAGCCGAGACTGCTGAAACGCCCGGCCCAAACCGAGCGCCGCGCGCCGGTCGGCGGCCATCTTGTGGATGGGACGGCCTTCCAGTTCGATTCGACCGGAGCACGGGACGAACCCGCTAATGGCGTTCATCAGGGTGGTCTTGCCCGCCCCGTTGGTTCCGATAAGGCCCACTACTTCTTCGGCGTGGACTCGAATCGAGGCGTTGTCGACTGCGGTCAGGCCTCCGAATGCCACTGTCACCTCTTCGGCGACCAGCACCGGCCCGGTGGCGGCGGCAGCGTCGGATCGGGATACAACGCTGGCCACCTCGCGTCTCGGCGGCGGCTCGGGTTCGGGAAGGCGGGCCGCGTACCAGCCCAGGAAGCGGTCGCGTCCGGTGAGCACTACTTGGGCGAATCCGCCCGGGAAGTACATCAGGAGAACCAGCAGCCCGATGGAGGATGTCAAGAGCGGCACCAAGTTGTTGGCGGGCCACACGGCAGGAAGGCCCACGATCCACAGGGCGCCGAGGATCGGTCCTACCACGGTTCCGGCGCCGCCGATCACCGCGATGGCGACAATCTCTATGGAGTCTTGAAGCTGGAATCGCTCGGTCAGCCCCACGGAGACGTACAGACCGGCCAACAGTCCACCGCCGAGCCCGGCGATCACCCCAGACACCACAAAGGCCTGGATTCCCGCCCTGGAGGGCGAGATCGTGTACGCCGACGCGGCAGTACTGTTGTCTCGCACCGCCAGCCATCGACGCCCAACCCCGGTGGCTCGCATTCTGGCCACCAGAACAATCACCACCACCAGGGCGATTACCGAGAAGAAGTAGTAGCTGCGCTGTTCGGTCAGGTCGACAGGTCCCGTGGCTCGGGGGAGTGAAACGGTGTAGGAATCGCCTGAGAAAAATGGTCGCCGCCAGAGAAACTGCTGCCCCAACAAGGCCAACGCCAAGGTGGCGATAGCAAGATGGAAGCCCCGAATCCGCAAGGCGCCCAACCCGATGACCACTGCGACGGCACCAGTAACCGCTGCGCCCACCAGCAAGGCCAACAGGAAGTGGATGTCGGGTAGGGCCAGAGTGAACGATGCCCCGCCCAGGCCGATCCCGATATCGCGCCCGGCGACCAGTGCCGCGGTGGTCAGACCGCCGATGCCGGCCAGTGCGGCCTGCCCCAGCGAGATCTGACCGGTCCACCCGGAGAGCACCACCAACGAGATTCCGATCAGGGCAAATAGCAGCACTTCGCTGTACAGGAGTTGGCGCGATGCCTGGGTTATCAGGATGGGGAGGATCGCCGCGCCCGCAATGAGAAGGCCAATGCCGATGCGTGAGGAGTGGCGGACCCACCAGAGGCGGGCCACCGCGTGGGGAAGCGGGCGGGTGGTGGGCACGAACGAGAACGACTCGTCGCTTCCGGAGAGCCGCCGGCTGGCCACCAGCGTGGTGGCGATGACGATCAGGAAGAGTGATCCGTCGTAGAGCCCCGCGGTGGTCGGCCAGTTGAATACCAACAGCGATCGGAGCAGCCCCAGGGCCACTCCGGCAATCATCGCCACTGGAAAGTTGCGAAGCCGCCCGATCAGGGCCGCGGCCAGAACCTGGACCAGGGTGGCCGGCCCC
Source organism: Acidimicrobiia bacterium (assembly GCA_022826705.1). Lineage (GTDB taxonomy): Bacteria > Actinomycetota > Acidimicrobiia > Acidimicrobiales > Bin134 > Poriferisocius. The sequence goes on from JAJDUJ010000018.1 coordinate 105,451, forward strand.
AGTGACCGAAATCCACTGGGCTGGCCGTTGATCCCCGCCACCAGGATCAGTGCTACTGCGGCCAAGAGTCCCGCAATGATCCATGTGATGGTCGAGATGATCTTGGGGCTGATGGCGGTGAGTCGGGCCAGGTCGGGGTTGGAGGCCGCGGCCCGAACTGCCCGCCCTTGTGCAGTGCGCTGGAGGTAGTAGGTGAGGGCCGCGGTGAGAACGGGAACCGCGATGATCACGATCAGCTCGACGCCTCGCACTCGGAGCCCGAGAATCTCCCACTGGCCGGAAAGCGCCACCGGGTATCGGTTTGCCATCGACACTTCGATTTCGGGCAGTGCAATCTGGAGCAGTTCGCAGAGCTGGGCGATCCCGATGGTGGCCACCAGGAGAATGACCCTCGGGGCGCGGAACAACCGGGTGATCACGGTGAGCTCCAGCGCGGCGGCGATCAGGCCGCCCGCCACCACCGAAATGATGGCCGCGGGCCAGAACGGCCAGTCGTAGGTGAGCACCAACAGGGCCAGCAGGCTGGCTGACAGCACACCGAGCGATCCCACCGCGAAGTTGATGACCCCGCTGGCCCGGTAGATCAGCACGACGCCGAGGGCCAGCAAGCCTATGAGCAGGCCGTCGATCACTCCCAGATAGACGATCTGGCTGGTGAGGGTGAAGGCCAGCATCAGCTCTCGTCCAGATCAGTCTGAGGGCCGGTGGCCGCGTCGCGGCCCAGGAACACGGCGCGGGCCAAGTCGTCGCGCTCCAGGAGGCTCTGGGCCGACCCGGTGAACCGCACATGGCCCTTCTCCATGAACACCGCACGATCGGCCAATGTCAGCGCGACATTGAGCGACTGCTCCACGATGATCATCGTCTGACCGGCGTCGCGCAGACGTTCGACCACGGTCAGGAGGTCTTGGACTACGACGGGAGCGAGGCCGAGAGAGAGCTCGTCGATGATGAGCACCTCCGGGTCGTGCATGATCACCCGGGCCAGCGCCAGCATCTGCTTCTGCCCGCCGCTGAGGTCGTGAGCCAACGTCTTGGGCCGCTCCCCGAGCACCGGGAACAGCTCAAATGCCCGATCTAGCCGCCCGGTGATGTCGGGCTTGGATCCGGCGTCGCTGCGGATGATCGCCGCCGAAGTCTCGAGGTTCTCAAGGACGGTGAGGTGGGGAAACACCCCTTGGCCGCCGGGCAGCAAGAAGATGCCCTCCCTCACCCGCTGTTCGGGCGACGCCAATGTCATGTTGCGACCGTTGAGCCGCACGACGCCCCGGGAGGGGATGCCCAAACCGGCGGCCACCCGCAGAGCTGTGGATTTGCCCGCTCCGTTGGTGCCGAGCAACGCCAGGGTCTCACCCCGGGCCACCTCGAGGTTCACGTCGAACAGAACCTGCACCGGGCCGTAGGAGAAGTCGATGTTGTGGAGCTGAAGCACCGGAATGTCGCTGGGGTCAGCCCTCATCCGGTCTTGCTCGGCCTTCTCCTCCCGAATCTCCTCTACCACCAAGGTGAGGTCGGCCCGAATGTGCCGGGCGCCGTTGATGGTCAACAAGCCACCCACGATCATGGCACCGGGAACAACGGCCAACAGGGCGGTGCGGGGTGATGTGGCATCGGAGATGAGGCCCATCACGATGGCCCCGCCGAGACCGCCGACCCCGAAAACCAGCGACATCCCGATGGCCGAGCCCAGCGCCCGCATGCGGTAGGGGTTGATGTGGGCCAGAGTCGGCCCCAAAAGCGACAGGGCCGGGGCGGCAAACAGCGCCTTGAGCCCGGTCATCACCGCGAATGTGGCCGGTGATGGCATCAGCAGTTGGAGCACGGCGAAGAACGCCATCGGGAAGAACAGCGACCCCAGCAAGGCCATTGCCTGCGGAGGGGTGCGGCGGTAGAAGCCGTCGTACCACTTGGCCACGAAGGGGATCATGAACAGGGCGATCACGCCGGGGGTGCTGTTGGCCAGGGCCCGCTCGAACGGGCCGAGTTCGAAGCGCTCGTCGAGGTAGAGATTGAGGAAGAGGCCGTCGGATATCAGGCTGAAGCCAAGGGCCACTGCGGCCATCAACGCCCATTTCATCGTTCGCACCTTGAATAGCCGCTGGAAGGCGGCGCCGAGCGAGATGGGTCCCGGCCTTAAGTCGGTGAGCGTCTCGCCGATGGCGGAGCGCTGTTCGAACTGGCCCCGCGGCGGGTCGGTGAGGAACAAGATGGCCACGCCGACGATCAGAGTGGGGACCGAAGCGGCGATGAACCCCCAGCGCCAGGCGTCGTCCCCGCCTATCAACGAGACCAGCCCGCCGACGGCCAGCGGCGCGATGAATGCACCCGATCTTCCGGCCACATCCTTGGCGGCATACACCCGGGCCCGGGCCTCGACGGGATAGCTGTCGGCCATGATGGCGCCCTGCACCGAATGGGTCTGCGATCGGCCGAACGCGATGGCGCAATTGACGATGAAGAACCAGAACGCGGTCTGTACGAAACCGAGCAACAAGGTCATGGCCGACCAGAAGATGGTGGCCAAAGCCACCAATCTGGCCCGGTTGCCGTTGTCGGCGATCCGGGACAGCAACAGGCCGCCGGCCACGATGAACACGTTGCCCCCCGCGGTGATGGTGCCCAGCACGGCGTCGCTGACCCCCAGCGACTCTTGGATGTCGGGGCCGAGGAGCCCCAAGGCGCTGATTCCAAGGGCGTCGGTAGCGTCGAGGGCTCCCAGCAGGACGATGGTGGACACCCCACCAATCGAGATGGCCTCTTTCAGCGAGACTTCCTTGGCGCCGACGCCGGGGAGTTCGCTGTCGTCCAGAATCACCGGCTCTGCGGCCAGTTCCGCCTGGCGCTCAGCCTCCGCGGCCAGGATCTGGTCGCTCAGAGTGCTGGCTTCTGGACTGGGATCCCCCGTTCCCATGGGACGTTAACCTAGGGCTACAGGGGCATGGAAGGTGATGGCCTCTGGTACCGTCGAGGGGGATGCACGTTTCTGACCCGCCGATTCTGCTTACTGATGTGCTGGACGATGTTGGGGCTGCGATCAAGCTGCTGGCCCAAGAGGCCCCCTATGTGCCGCTGGGGGGTTGGTACAACCCCGGGGCTGATCCTCACGCCCGCACCCGTCCGCTGTGGTTCCGGGACGACTGGGTGAATGAGACCATCGCCGTGCCGGGGTCGGAGGTGTTCTTGGACAACCCGGCCTATATCGACTCGGCCAAGGCGTTCTACCGCGCCGAGATCGTGGAGCCCCACAGCGTGTATGTGAACCAGATGATGGCCATTCCGCAAGCGGGGCCGGCCCACACCGACAACCCCCGCTTCGCCGGACGCGACCGCACTAACACGCCCATGTGGCTGTTGCGGGCCATGCTGTGGTCGGGTCTGTTCGACGACCTGTCGTTCCCGCAGGCAACCGCCATCTGGTGGCTCAACGATGTCGACGGTGGCGGGATCCGTTACTGGCCCTACGGGCCCGACCAACCACCCGAAGAACATGTGGGCAACATGGCCAACACTGCGCTGATGGGCGACAACCACGGCATGTTCCACCAGGTCAACGCCATCGGCCCCTTCGATATCGGCACGCCCATGGTCACTCCGATGGCGGAGTTTGCGCCGACGGGCAGCCCCGATGGCGACTGGGTTGTCACCGACCACGGCGAGGAGGTGTACCGCACGCCGCTGGCCGATGTCCGGATCAGCGTGCTGTGGAAGGCCGATGTGTACATCGACGCCGACCACAAGAACCGGCTGGCCTCCAATCCCCTGAGCCGCGACGACATCGCCGCCCGCTTCAATGCCGACCTTGAGGAGCGGGGGATCGACGCTCGCTTCGATCCCAACCGCATCGACGACGACCCCGACCACGCGGCCATGATCGCCGAGCACTACCCCGAAGCCCGTCCCATGGACGCGCTGCCCTCGGTGTTCGACTACTGATCAGCCGCCGCTGCCGCGTCAGCCCAGATCGGAAAAGCGCACCAGCTTCGTGGTGATCACGGGGACCGACTCGTGCTCCACGAAGCGCAACCCCATCACTCCGTGGTCGCGGCCCGCGGAATCGACCCAGACGCCCGTTGCCGGCTTCTCGGCCGCCACCACCAGCCGCACCACTCCGTCGGCGTCGGCCTCCACGTCTTGAGACGATGCGTAGCCCTGGCCGGTGAAGTAGTTGGCCAGGTTTTCCATCCAGTGGTTGCACAGCTGGAAGTTCCAATGGCGGCAAACCGGGGGCTTGAACTCCACCAACAGCGCCTCCCCCTCGCCAATGCGCCAGTAGCCGAACTCGAAGTGGCGGTCGTCGGGGGAGCCGCCCACCCGGAGATAGTGCTCGGTGGTGAGCTGTAGCTGGTTCTCTTCCTTGAGCAGCGTGTCGGTCCAGTCGGCGTAGTCGGACTGCACCGACAGCACCATCTGGGCCGCGAGGGCCAGCCGCTTCGACATCTCGGCCGCGTCCGGCGTGTCAATCACCGGGGTGGGCTCGAGTGGCTCGATCATCAGCCGAGGCGACGACTGAGAGTCGCGGTCGTCGTAGACGATTCGCATCATCAGCTCTCGGGTCTGTGGGGCGACCGGCATCCAGTTGTCGACGCCGGGATCGTCCACCGACAGCACGAAATCAACGTTTCCGGCGCCGTCGGTGAACTCGTCGAGCAGGGCGGTGAACGGTGTCTGCGACCAGCTCGGATTGAACTCCTCCAGCACGGCGACGGCCCGGTCGCCCACTGATTCCACCCCGACCCAGTCGGGCACCTTCGGGGTCCACGCCGACATGTGGACGTAGGGGGCGGAGCCCCTTTGGCCGGTGACCCGGTACCGCTTGGTGGCGTCTATGGGCTGCACCACGTGATCCTGGTCGGGCGACTGGACCCCCTGGCCGCCCTTCATGGGCGGCGGGATGATCCAAATCGCCCTCTTCTCCATCGGGGGGAGGTTCTCGATGCAGCGCATATAGGCCATCAGCGACATGCGGGTCAGGTAGCGGAACCCCTCCACCCGGTCTTGCTCGTTGGCGTCGGGAGTGCGTTCGACCACCACCTGGCCGGCGGCTCGCATCGTGTCGCAGAAGTCGTTCCACGCCTCCCCGGTCATCAACCGATCTCGTGCCGCAGCCTCATTAGTCATGGTTTGACCTTTCTCCACTCGGCGCTCACTCTATGTGGGCCCAGAGATGAAGATAGAAGCGTCGGAGGCAAGACATGAAGCTCGCGTTCAAGACCATGCCGCAGAACATCGAGTGGTCGGTCATGTTGGAGACATGGCAGGAGCTCGACGCTGATCCCCGGTACGAGTCGGCCTGGGTCTTCGATCACTTTTATCCCATCTACGGCGGCGAGGAGGGCCCGTGTTTGGAGGCATGGGTAACCCTGAGCGCGTTGGCCCAGGCCACCGAGCGCATTCGGATCGGGTCGATGGTCAATGCCGCCCCCTACCGGCATCCCGGGCTTTGCGCGGCCATGGCCTCGTCTCTGGATATCGTGTCGGGCGGCCGACTCGACCTGGGGCTCGGCGCTGGCTGGAACGAAGTAGAGGCCGGAGCCTACGGGATCAGCCTCGCCGAGCGCTTCGACCGGTTCGAGGAGTACCTGGAGTGCGTGGTCTCGCTGCTCAGCCAGCCGATCACCGACTTCCAGGGTCGCCACTACACCCTCACCAACGCCCGCAATGAGCCCAAGGGCCCCCAGCAGCCCACCCCGCCCATCGTGATCGGCGGCGCCGGCCCCCGCCGGACCATGCCCTTGGTGGCGAAATGGGCCGACCACTGGAACTTCCCCGGCGGCGAAGTAGACAAGTTCTCCGAGGTCAAGGCCCGGCTGGTCGAGTGCTGCGAGGAGATCGGCCGCGACCCCGCCGAGATCACCACCTCCACCCACCTCATCTACCAAGCCGAAGACCCCATCGACAAAGTCCTCACTCAAGCCGAGCAATACAAGGAAGCCGGCCTAGACCTAGCCATCCTCTACCCCTTCTCACCCGTCCCCCCCGCCTCCGTCCACGAAATGGCCGACGCTCTAGAACCCGTCGTCGATGCCGACTAGGTGAATCTGGGCCCTGTCTTCAGGGGAGAAGCGGACTAGGTCTTCCGGTACAGTCCGATGCGTGTCGGACGGGGGTGCGATAACCGACGAGGCTATTGCTCGGTTGCGGGCTCGGATCGGGATTGCTCAGCCGCATCCTCAGCCTCCTTGGTATCGCGAGCCCAACACCGACGCGTTTCGCCAGGTGGCGGAGGCATTCGGCGACGACAACCCGCTGTGGTGCGATCCCGATTACGGGGCGGGCACCGTGTGGGGAGGGCCGATCTCGTCGCCCAACATGAACGGGGGCGACACGCTCATTGGGGAGAACGAGGTTGAGAAGCTCGACCCCGACATCAAGGCGCTGCTGAAGGGTGATCCGCTCAAGGGGGCCCACGCCTATTACTCGGGCAGCTTTCGCGAGTGGTGGGCGCCGCTTCGCCCCGGGATGCGGGTCACCCGGCGGAATGCCCTGGTGGGCGTGCACGACAAGAAGAGCGAGTTTGCGGCCCGCACCGTGCACGAGTGGACGGCGGAGGTGTTCGCCACCCAGGGGGCGGTGCTGTCGGCCCAGTACCGGCTGATGATCCGAACTGACCGGGGGGCGGTGGAGCGCAAGGCCGACGAGGGCAGGGGCAAGTACGGCGACATCGAGATCGAGCCCTACACCGATGAGCAGATTGCCGAGATCACCGAGGCGGTTCGCGCCGAGCCGGAGCGCCGCCGGGGCGCTGAGCCGCGCTGGTGGGAAGACGTGGAGGAGGGCGACGAGCTGCCGCCGCTGGTCAAGGGGCCCATGCGGGTCACCGACATGGTGGTGTGGCACACCGGCATGGGCATGGGACTCTACGGGGTGAAGGCGCTGCGGCTGGGTGCGCAGCAGCGCCAGCGGGTGCCGGGGTTCTTCCGGCCTGACGATCTCAACATTCCCGACGTGCAGCAGCGGGTCCACTGGGATCCCGAGTGGGCCCGGCGGGCAGGCAACCCGGCGATATACGACTACGGCCGTATGCGGGAAACATGGCTGGTGCACCTGTGTACCGACTGGATGGGCGACGACGCCTGGCTGGCCGCTCTCGACGTGGAGTTCCGCCGGTTCAACTATGTGGGCGACACCCACTGGATGCGGGGCACGGTGGCCCGCAAGTACCGCACCGACGAGGGCGCCCCCGCCGTCGACCTCGACATCTACGGCGAGAACCAGCGGGGCGAGACCACTTGTCCCGGACACGCCACGATCCTGCTGCCGAGCCGGGAGCACGGACCGGTTAGGTTGCCCACCCCGCCGGGAGGGGCCACCACCGCGGCCGATGCGCTCGATGCGCTCGTCGAGCGGTTCGAGGCGATGTCGGCGGAATGAACTCCGAGCGGCTGTCGATCGACGCATCGAGCAGCGACGAGGAGATCAGGGCCGCGGTCACGGAGTGGGTTGCCGAGCACGTCCCCCAGGCATGGCGCGACGCCGCGCCTCGGGGGCGCCGGGCCATCCGGGAGGTGAGGCCCCGATCCGACTACGAGGCCTGGTATCCAGTCTTTGCCGCATCCGGGCTGGCGGTGGCCACCTGGCCGGTCGAATACGGGGGTCTCGATCTCCCACCGACCAAGGCCCGAGTGGCCGAAACGGTGATAGCCCCGCTCAATCTGGGCCGGCTCAATCCCCTGGGCCTGCACAACACGGCCCCGGCGCTGTTCGCCCACGGCACAGAGGAGCAGCGTCTGCGCTTTCTTCCCCCCATGGTGGCCAACCAGGAGCGGTGGTGCCAGATGTTCAGTGAGCCCGGCGCGGGCTCCGATCTGGCATCGCTGGCCATGCGGGCTGAACGAGACGGAGACGAGTGGATTCTCACCGGACAGAAGGTGTGGAGCACCTGGGCCCACGAGTCGGAGTTCGCCATCTGCCTGGCCCGCACCGATCCCACCGTTGCCAAGCGCCGGGGCATCACCTACTTCCTGGTGGATTTGTCGTCGCCGGGAGTCGAGGTGCGCCCCCTGCGCCACATCGGCGGCGAGATCGACTTCAACGAGGTATGGCTGGAGGATGTGCGGGTTCCCGACTTCCACCGGGTCGGCACTGCGGGCGACGGGTGGCGGGTGGCCGGGGCCACCCTGGCCGGTGAGCGCCAGATGGTGGCCGGGGCCGGCTCGGGCGGCGTCGACCGCATAGGCGGCGGGGGAGTCGACAGCCTCCTCAACCAGGCTCGTCAGGCTGGCGTCGGCCCGGTGGAGCGCGACCGGCTCATGCGGCTCTATTCCGAGGAGAAGATTCGGGCGTGGACCAACGAACGGGTTCGGGCCACGGTCAAGGCGGGAGGCACGCCGGGGCCTGCGGCCTCGATCGGCAAGGTGCAGCAAAGCCAGCTCAACCAGGCACTCCAACTGGCCGCTGTGGATCTGGCGGGTATGGGATCGGTGGCCTGGATACCCGGCGAGCCGTCCGAGGGGCGAGACTCCATCGAAGCTTGGGCCGCTCACATGCCCTATGTGGCAAAGGGCATGCTGCGAAGCCGGGCCAACACCATCGAGGGGGGAACCACAGAGGTCAACAAGAACGTGATCGGTGAGAAGGTGCTCGGGCTACCCCGCGAGCCCGACCCCTACCACGACATAGCCTGGCAGGACGTCCCCAGATAACTGGGAAGAAAGGGAGCGACATCCATGTTCAATCTTGACGGCAAAACCGCGCTGGTCACCGGCGCAGGGCAGAATGTCGGCGCAGGCGTGGCCCACACGCTGGCGTCTCAAGGGGCCCACGTGTTGGTCAACGACATCGTTGCCGACCGCGCCGGGGAAGTGGCGGACGCCATAGTGGGAGCAGGCCACTCGGCCGAGGCGCTGCCGTTCGACGTCACCGATGGCGAAGCGGTGCGGGCGGAAATTGTCGAGCGGCCCATCGACATTCTGGTCAATAACGCTGGCAATGGGGGAGCCGAGATGATGCAAGTCAAGCCCTTCGCGGAGACTGAACCGGCAGATTGGATCGGGCCTCTTGCCGTCAACCTCGGCGGCGTCTTGAACTGCACCCACGCGGTGCTGCCCGGAATGATCGAGCGGGGCTGGGGCCGGGTCATCGCCGTCGTCTCCGGGGCCGGGACTGTCGGCGTGAACATCGGGGTGGCGGCCTACTCGGCAGGCAAGGGCGGCGCGGCCGGGCTGCTCCGCTCCGTGGCGCTGGAGGTCGCCCAGACGGGGGTGACGGTGAACTCCATCGCCCTTGGCCTGATGTCCAACACCGGCGACACTGGCGTCACCGATCAACTGGCCAGGGCCATTCCCACCCGGCGGTTGGGCACCCCCGAAGACGTCGCCGCGCTATGCGCCTACCTCGCCTCTGAGGAAGCCTCCTGGATGACCGCCCAAACCATCCCCCTCGCTGGCGGCTCCATCACCAGCTGACGCCGGATACGCGTCTGCGACAATAAGGTCATATACGAAGTGCTCGACATTGAACTGGTAGTCCTCGTCATGAGGGAGGGCTTCTGCCAGCGCGGCGAATCGCAGTCCCAATGAGGCAGCCTCTGGCCGGGATCAGGGTGCTCGATATGGGTACCCGTGTGGCGGCCCCGTTCTGCGCCGGGATCCTGGGCGAGCAGGGCGCGGAGGTGATCAAGATCGAGGACCCCGATCGCGGCGACAAAACCCGTCTGAACGGGCCCTTCACCGTTGACGACGACGGCAACGCTTACTCCCTCTATTGGTCGGTGGAGGGCCGGGGGCGCAAGTCGGTGACCATCGACCTTCGAAGCTCCGAGGGCCAGGATTTGTTTCGGCGCCTGGCTTCGGTGTCCGACGTGGTGTGCGAGAACTTTCGGCCCGGCACGTTGGAGCGCTGGAACATCGACCCGAGCCAGCTCGACCCGAGGCTGGTCACGGCCCGCATCAGCCTTTACGGCCAGCAGGGACCCAAATCCCTCTACAACGGATTCGACCACAACGCCGTCGCGTTCGCCGGGCTGACGCACCTCACTGGACAACCCGACGGTCCCCCAATACGGCCCGCCCTTCCCGTTTCCGACTACTTGACCGGGGTGTTCGCAGCTCAGGCCGTGACGAGCCTGCTCTATGAGCGCGACGCCAAAGGCACAGGAACCGGTGGCGTGATAGACGCTTACCTCTACGGCTCGGTGCTGCGGATCATGGAGTGGACGATTGCCGCCTACGACCGTTTGGACTCGGTGCGCCCCCGTACCGGCAACCGATCAAACAACGCTGCGCCGCTCGACAACTTCCAGAGCCGCGACGACCGGTATGTATGCATCGTGGCCGTGCGCCAAGCAGTGTTCGAACGCCTCTGCGAGGCGATGGACCGGCCCGAGCTGCTGGCCGACGATCGCTTCGCCACACCAAAGGCGCGTCGTCTCAACCGGGATGTCGTCAACCAGACCGTCGCCGAGCGGGCGTCGGGCCTCGACGCGGCCACCATCGAAGAGCGCTGCCTTGGCCACGGCGTGCCCGTCAGCGTCATCTACGACGTGGCGGATGTAGTTGTCGACGACCAGGTGCGGGCCCGCGGAGATGTGTGCACCGTTGACGATCCCGTCATCGGCCCGGTCCGCCAGCAGGCTCCTTACCCCCGCTTTGACGGCGACCCGCTTCCGGTTCCAGCGGGCGCCCCCCGATTGGGCGAGCACACCGACGAGGTGCTCTCGGGCCTGCTGGAACTCTCAGAAGCCCAGATCGCTGGCCTGAGAGAGCGCAACGTAATCTGAGCATGGCGAATACAGCTGTGGATTGGAGTAGGTGATGAGACGCCCCCTGGAAGGATTGCGAGTGATCGACCTCGGTTCCCGGGTGTCGGCGCCTTTCTGCGCGGCGATATTGGGCGAGCAGGGGGCCGAGATAATCAAGATCGAGGATCCCGGGCGAGGCGACAGCCTGCGCTATCTCGGCCCCTACGTCGACCACGACGATCAGCTGTACTCCCTCTATTGGTCGGTGGAGGGCCGGGGCCGAAAGTCGGTGACCATCGACCTGCGCCGTCCGCAGGGCCAGGAGATCCTCCGTTCTCTGGCCGCCTCCAGCGACGTGTTGTGCGAGAGTTTCCGCCCCGGCACCCTCGAACGATGGAACATCGAACCGTCCCGCCTTCAGCCGAGCTTGGTTACGGCCCGCTTCAGCGTGTTCGGCCAGGACGGCCCCAAGTCGCTCCAGCCGGGTCTCAATGGAAATGCGCTGGCCTTCAGCGGGCTGATGCACCTCACCGGCGATCCCGATAGGCCTCCGGCAAGGCCGGGAGTGAACATCGCCGGCTACCTGACCGGCCTGTTCGCGGCTCAGGCGATCACCAGCCTGCTCTATGACCGCGACGCCCGAGGCACCGGAATCGGCGGGGTCATCGACGTGTACATGTACGGCTCGGTTCTGCGCATCATGGAGTGGACAATCGCCGCCTACGACCGGCTGGACTTGGTCCGCAACCGCTCAGGCAACAGCCTCGACAACGCGGCGCCGATCGGCAACTACGCCAGCCGCGACTCGCGCTACGTGTACATCGTGGGCGGCAGCCAGGTCTTTTTCGAACGGCTGTGCCAGGCCATGAACCGCCCTGACCTGGTTGACGACGAGCGTTTCGCCAACCCTGCGGCCCGAGCCCGCAACCGTGCTGAGATCAACGCGATAGTTGCCCAATGGGTGTCAGAGGAAGACGCCGACGAAATAGAGGCCCGCTGCGTGGCCCGCGACGTTCCCGCCGGCAAGATCTACGACGTGGCCGACTTTGCCGCCGACGAGCACGTCCAGGCCAGAGGCGACATCTGCACCATTCAGGACCCGATCATCGGACCGGTCCGCCAACAAGCCCCCTTCCCCCGCATGCTCGGCGAGACCCCAGCCGCACCCACCGGCGCCCCCCGCCTCGGCGAGCACACCGACGAAGTGCTGTCGGGAGTGCTTGGCCTGTCCAGCACCGAGCTAGACGACCTCAGATCCGACGGCATCATCTGACCAAGGAGCCCGCATGAGCCAGATCACCGCCTGGGTTCCCGATGAGCTTGTTGAGGCGCTGGATGCGGTCGCCGAGAACTTGAAGCGCAGCCGGGCCGACATCATTCGCCAAGCCTTGGAACACTATTTGGAAGATTACGACGATCTCGATGTAGCCCTTGAGCGCCTGCGAGATCCATCCGACCCGGTACTCGATTGGGACCAGGTCAGACATGATCTGCTCTGCACGGATTGAACGCCGCTCAACCCGAGCATGAGAGATGGTGCAAACGCCGTAGTCGATGGCCGCATACTCAGTTCGGACTAAGCGCTGCGAGACCGCCGCCTACGCGTTGGCGACTACAGGGTCATATGCGAAGTCCTCGACAACTAACTGGTGGTCCTCATTGTTCGAAAAGCCCAACGCCGCGAGACCCATCTCCCCCATTAGTGCTCGGCGTGGAGATTATTTCCGGCAATGCAGTTCGGAAGGTGATACGGGAGGTGATCATGTGACGCCCCAGAACGCCCTGAGAGGCCTTTGTTAGTGCCATGTAAACGAAGCGACGACGAGGCTGCCTACCAACGCTCTGCCCCATTCGACAGGAGGAGCGGGCTGATGGAGGGACGGGCCGACCAATTGGAGTAAGAATGGGCGAGCACACCTTGGAAGGACAGATCCTCTGTATCTGTGCCACACCCCTTGACAGGCGCAGGGACCAGATGGAACAGCCTTATTCACAGTCATTCCCGATTGGTTGTTTCTGGGGGTAAACTCCGACCAACTGGCAAGAGCCAGCTAGGCAATGCAACCGAAACGGCTGCCTCGCAGCTGATGGGGTGGGGTGACCCACCTTGGGCTCCGGTCCAGTTTTTCCCTGTCCGGACTGCGTTGCCGCTATGTGGTGGGGGTGTGCACACCCCCACCACACTTTCGTTGAGTGAGAATCTGAGTTGCTGCTGTCGAAGTACATAAGAAGAGAGGCCACTAGGCTGCTCAAGCGTCACGAGCGCAACATGCACACAGGTTTTCTGGAATGGGAGCGGCGCCAGAGGCGGTCCAAGACCCGCCTGCAGCGTCTCCAAACACAAGAGCCTTCATGGTGGAAACTTGATCCCGGTTTCAACCCATATCACGTTCGTCGCCAAGCGGATGTGATTGGGCATGCGATGTGGCGGGCATTGAAGGAGGGCCGCTATCAACCTCGCTCACCTGTTGAAGTCGAGATAGACAAGCCTGGCGGTGGCGTGAGAGGACTGTCAGTGTTTCAGATTGCCGATAGTGCCTTGTCCCGATTCGCATTCGATCAGATTCTTGCCAAAAACACCTCACGACTAAGTGGGAGAGCCTACGCCTACAGGAAGGACTTGTCAGCTCATGATGCCATTCACTTTGTGCGCACAGAGTGGGCTGGCAAGACTAGAGTGTTCATCGCCGAATACGATTTCAAGTCATTCTTTTCGAATATCTCACATGCACATCTCCTCGAGATGATCAAGCAGCGAAGCTTGTTTCTCACGGATTTGGAAAAGCAGATCATGACTGCCTTTATGCGGTCGATTCCCATACCCGAGGAGTCGTATGATCCGATCCCATCAAATGGTGCATCCAAAGGTATTCCTCAGGGGACCAGCATAAGCCTTGTCTTGGCGAACCTTGCTGCTAGTCGTCTCGACCAAAGGCTGGAGAGAATTGGCGTAGGATTCGTTCGCTACGCAGATGATACCCTCATCTGGGGAGATTCCTACGGCAGCATTTGTGAGGCTGTGGAAATACTCACTGAAGAGGCCGCTCTAATGGGTGTGGAATTTAATAGAGAGAAATCGTCCGGAATAAGCTTGTTAGTCCCGCGGTCTTGGACACCCGACGGGGAGATCAGGACCAAAAGGAGGGTCCGCTTTCTTGGCTATGACTTGGGGCTCGAACATTGCGAGCTATCTAATGACGCTGAAGTCAGGATCAAGCAAAAGTGTCTCAAGTTGATCTATAACAATCTCCTGAGAGAACCACTCAATAGAAATCAAAACCCAGAGAGAATTACTGAACACCTTGATAGCGATTACATAGCGTTGCTAGCACAACTCCGAAGATACCTCTATGGCGACCTGTCTGAGAAGAAAGTCAAGAGCTTCCAACGCAGCGAGGCTCCCTACCAGCATTTCACAGGCGTCATGTCATGCTATCCCTTACTGGACGACTCAAACGCACTCGGACGATTGGATGGCTGGCTATTGCATAACATCCATCAAGCAATCGCAAAGCGGACAGCTCTGCTGCATGCTAGCGGGATACTTCCTTTTATCTCGGAACCAATTCCTCATGGCCGGTCGCCGGCTCAGCTTCTGAATCTTGAAAATCCAACGAGCAAATCTTCAGGCCATGCTATCGACGTAAGTGTGCCCAGCGTTCGCCGAATCGCATCTGTCATACGACGAGCTGCGGAAAAGTATGGTGCTGGATCCGTTGGCAACGAGCCAGAAATCGGTCTGTCAAATCCTTCGCGGTACTAGTCGCTAAGTTGCGTGCCAATTGTGTCACATCGGGTCACAATGGACTACACAGATTGGATAGACGGTTAGTGCAAGCGGAATGAAGTGAATCTATTTGTACTTCTGCTGAAGCTGTGCCGCATCAACTCGATTGGGGAGAACGCCATGCCAACGGTCGCCGAAGCTCTTGCACTCTCGCTTCCAGCTAAGTGGCAATTCGGTTTGAAGAAATTTGGGAGTGCTGTGCGTGCACTTGAGACATGGTTTGAGGGGCATGGAGAGACTGTGATGGCAGTCCTCGCTAACGCTACTGTACCTCTGGAGGAGCTGAGGACTCATCAGCTCGCTAGCTTCGTCCAGCTCGATCATCGACTCGTGCAAGTCTTGGTAGAGCGGGGCTGGTACCCCGACCCACGCATGGCTCCAATCCAGCTGGCCCTGCTCTTCTCATACAGCGCCAGCGAGCCTGACGCGGTTGAAGAGATCATGAAGAACGTGTTTCGAGAGCGTCTCGACGAGATTGAGGCGGAGTTGGTAGCCGCTCATCCAACACGTACAGCGATCATTCAAGATGCGTTCTACGCACATCGGGAGTCCAGGTACAACCTCTCAATTCCTGTCCTGCTGGCTCAAGCCGACGGTATCTGGCTTGAGCGGGTCAAGCGCAACTTGTTCAGTGGTGGCGCTGGAAGGGCTATTCAAGAGTTGGCCGACCAGATTGAGGATGCAAACTCTCGTGAATTGGTGTTTGCCCTCAGCAGCCCTGATTGGCCGCTAGCAGCCTCGGAAGGAGAAAGGCCCGAGAGCTTCAGCGGGCTTAATCGACATCAGGTTCTTCACGGCGAAGTGACAAACTACGGCATCGAAGAGAACAGCCTCAGGGCCGTCTCTTTCCTGAACTACTGCGCCTTCATACTTCCTGCACAAGAAGAGGAGGTTACCGCTTCCTGAATCAACTACTGCTCTCTCTTGCTGAGCGGATGAAGTTCGCCAGGGCATTGAGGTCATGGGCCCAGAAGATCGTGAGGTGCTGGGCCTGGGCCTGTTCGAGGTTTCGGGTTTTGAAGATGCCAGAAAGGACGGCGCTGGGGACGGTGGCTCCGCTACCAAATTCTTCGATCCAGGCTGCGGCCTTCGCGGCAGCGTCGTTGTTGAGTCGTTTCACCGAGTTCGTGGACGAGTTCGATACCTTGCACTCGATGGGCATGCACCGTCCGTCGTGAAGCCTGACAATGAGATCCGCTTTGCGCTGTCCGAACGGTGCTTCTCCGCAGAACTCGCCTGGTGCCGGGGCGTCCAGGAAGCCGGGTGAAACAGTCCGAGGTTCAACCTCGACCATGCCCGATCCCCGCAGGGAGGCCTTGACCAACTCTTCTTGCTCTTTGGACTGCATACGTCGAACTGTTTCCACCCGCCGAGTGGCCATAAGGGCCGCTGTTGCTATTGCAGCGGCAGTCCTTTCGTTGTCTTCGGCTCCGCGCCTTTGGCTGATCCACGGGAATCGCTTGGGGTCAAGGCCCTGGGCGATAGTTCCCACCACCCGGTCCGAAGCGTCAAGGTCATCAAGCAGTACGCCAGCAGCAAGCGAAGTATCGGCAAGCTCGGCCAGATCATCGGCTGAAATAGGAGGCCCGACAACGTAGCGGAGGGCTTCCAATAATTCGGGGTTGCCGAGCACCTCCAAGAGTCCAGGGTCGATTGACGTAACGCTCGCCCGTGGTTGTAGTTGCGAGAGGTCGTCAGTCTTGTCCAGGAGCTCGTTGATGTATTCGAGACACTGGGCAAACGTCTCGGCGTAGACCCCCTGTGACTCGTTCAGCCTCTGGGAGCGGAAGATCTGCCTGGCGAGTTCTCGTTGCTCGTCGAATTCCTCGCTGGTCCAACGAGGCGGGTCTGTGAGGTTCACGATGACATCTCAGCTAGCAAAGCGGGATTGGGAACCGGGATGCGTTCCATCTCCGAAGGCTCGAACTTGGTGAGTCCGCCGGCGTAGGTGCGTCCCTGTGCCACAGAAGCGCTGGACCTCAGAGAGGCGGCCAGGGTGTCCAAAGCGTCATCGGACAGTGGGTCTCGGGGGTAGATCCCGTGGGCGACGTTAATGTGGCCCGCCCCGGCAAGGTTGCGGACGAACGCCGGGGGGCGTCTGGCCATGTAGGTAGCCAAGATCGGTGCGGGAGACCGCAGACCCACGGACCACCAGGGATTCCGGTGGCGGGCGACATACGACGAATGAGCACCGTTGCGCTCTGCGTTTCGCAAGAATCGTTTCACGAGCGCCCGGTCTTCCTCATCGAGTTCGCTGAGATCAGCAGGCAGGTCGATGACTGCCCGAAGGCTGCGAAGGCTCGACAGCACTCCGTCGTCGGCATCGAAGAGTTCCCGGGCCTTGGTAACCGATGGGAATAGCGTCCTTGTCGGCAGTTCGGGGTCGTTGGCGGTGGTGACCCAGGTTGCGTTGGCCCCGGTGACCGCGCCCCTGTGTACCCGGCAGAGTTCACCTAGCTCGACAAATCCGTCCGGGGGCGAAGTTGCAGGGGACAGCAGCGGCGACCACCGCTTCTCTTGCATGAGGCGCTGTTTGCTCACTCGGCGTCCCTTGGAGAGATCGGCAAGGTCCCTGGCCTTCGCGACCCGGCGCATCTTGACAGAGCGGGCCTCCGAACCGATCTGAAAGCAGGTCACCGACGCGGTAGTAACCGCATCCTCAAAAGGCAATACCTCCGGAGCAAGGATGTGGACTGACTCACCGCCCAAACCGTCGGTGAGCATCCCGCGCAGCAACTTCCCGTAATTGACGTCCAACCACTCCGCAGAGGTGATGAAAGCTCCAATGTCTCCCGGCTTGGCTGCGAGAAGCGTCGCCAAGAAGAAGTGGACATGAAGCCCTGCAAGCGCGCTGACCGGCAGATCTCGGCTCTTGGCGGTAGCTGTCAGCCACCGCTTCCACCGAGGCTCAATTTGATGGTGGCGCACATAGGGGGGATTGCCCACAAACGCCGTCACCCCATCGCAACTACCAAAATCGGCCTCTCGGTAGTCGCCCACCATCACGGTAGATCGATCATCAAACCCCGCCGCGGTCAGGTTGGCCCGACACAACAGAGCAGCCAAAGGATCCAGTTCAACAGCGACCAACGAAGCATCAGGAAAAACTCGCCCTGCTTGGAGCAGAAAGCGCCCCGAACCTGCGCCAGGATCGACAACCCGAGCAGGTTGCTCCTTGGCCGCGATCCAGCCCACCATCGCCTCCACGATCCCCGGAGGCGTATACACCGCCCCAAATGGTCGCCTCTGCTTCGGGGACCGCAACCGCACAAACGCATCCCCTAGGGGGTCGCCCCCTTTAAGGATCTTCGAAGCAAACTCGGCTGTGTCCGAAGCAGGTATCTCTGCTGCGGAATTAACAGCTTCGGACTCCGCGACGGTGAGACTGTCGAGAGCGCCATTACTGACAATCGCCCATGCAACAGCTGCCAGTTCTTGCTCCGACTCCAGCAGCGCTGCTGCTTTTGACGTGTCGTCGTGGTCGATCAGCAACATCTGCTTGAAGTCTGACATAGGACTTCTCCCGATCAGAGGAAATGAAAAACAGGTCTCCATCATCCAGACAAGAGTGACAACGAGGCAGAACGAAGGTCCTCACGCTTACATTGGCTCTCGGGTTCGGACTTGATGATGCAGCCACCTTCGGGCCACTGGTAGGACGCTCCAGTGATCTTTCCTGCTCCCGTGGATTTTGGCCCGCCGATGAGAATGATGAGTAGCGATGGGCAGATAGCGCCTCATTAGGGTCGAGTGTGCTGCAAACAGCTATGGGCTGAAGGGAGCCGCCATGCGCGGAATGTCGAAAATCGGGGCAACAATTGTCGCCCTGCTGATCATCTGTGGAGTGATTGCCGCGGTGTCAGTCGCGTCAGCCCACGACACAGACGGTGAAATTGCTTCCAGAGATGCCCTGATCAGTGCACAAGAGAATTTGCTGAACACCTACAGGTGCTTGTTCTCCATCGACATGCAACTCGTACCGGGCGGCTGCGACCCCGACCGAGAGCTTGGACTGGTACCAACCCTCGGCGTGTCCGGCACTGGCTCCGGCGTCCGCACCGCCAGCCTCGAAGCTGGCCGCTACCAAGTGGACATCGACATCGAGGGGCCGAGAGGCCACATCAGCGTTTGGGCAAACGACAGCGCCCGATGCGAATTGCTGGCAAACGAGACTGTCGAAGGTTCATGGTCTGGATCGGTCGTGCTGATTGTCGGGGCTGACTATCTTGCTGACTGCGAACCCGGTGACCTGTTGATCGAAGTGGATGCCCCAGCCCAAGCCGCCTGGGAGATCATCTTCACTAACCGATAGCAGATCCTGCCAATTTACTGATCAGCTTATGAAGAAGTGGATTTAGGAATGGTCTCGCAGGGGGGATTGCGGAGCGGACTCCGATTCCTGCACCGGCCTCTGGGAGCAGGCTGAGGGCGACCATCTCCCCCTGATCGGCCTAGTCTCCCGGACGTGGAACAGGCGGCATCGTTGGGCTCAGTTTGCGATCCACACTGCGGGCGGAGCGCCTATGACCACATCGACTTCACGGTGAGGGGGCAGTCTTGGGATGTCGAGTGGGGCAACTATGAGGTGTTCGGCACTCCGGCGTTTTGGGTCAACCGCACGGCGATGGAGCGCTACGAGGAGCGTCTCGCAGAAAGGGCATCCGGCGGCCACATCGAGTCGGTGGTCGTGTTCGGCTTGCTTGGGGGTTCGGGGATATCCGCCGAGGTGGCTCGCGCAGCCCAAAGCGTCGTGCTTGATCTCCTTGCTGAGAACTCTGGGGCGACAGCAGGGGAAATAGAAGAGCGGCTGCAGAAGCCGCTGCCCGGCGGTTTGGGCCGCTACAGGTTCCCGCGGCAGCGGTCGCAGCGCATCGTCGCAGCCTTGGCCCAGCTCCGCTCAGAACCCCCTCCCGAGGACCCGCTCGATTTGAGGCAGTACCTCAGAAGGCTGCGGGGAGTCGGCCCGCAGACCTCCGCCCACATCGTCCGCAACCTGACCGGCAGCGCCGAGGTGGCGATTGTGGGCATTTGGCTAGTGCGAGCCTTGACCTGGGCGGGCATATTCAAGCCGCAGTGGCGCGTCCAACGACACTACGACAGATTTGAACAAACATTCCTCCAGTACGCGGCGCACGGCAACGTCCAGCCCGGGGCGCTGGACCTGTGCATCTGGGAGAAAGCCCGAAGCGTGGAACCCTCGTACTTCAGCCTGGGATAGTGCGTGTTTCGCGAAATCGCCGGCTAGGCCGCGCCCCAGGCACCACAGGACAGGGATCCTTCAGCACGTTTTGGGGTTCACCGGGGAGGGCGTTGCGGGGTTCTTCGCGCAGGAAGGTCTGTTGGCGGAGTTCCAGTGGGTGGGGGTGTCGTATATGCCTGGGGACTGGGTTAGGTCTTGGAGCCATTCGACGATGTAGCCCTCCAGAACCGGGGGGAAGTTGCATCGGTAGTTGCGCAAGCCTGAGAAGAGGTCCTGTTCGTCGTAGAACATGATGTGGGCGGGGATGTCGATGGCGCTCTTTCCGAAGTAGGCGAAATGTTCTGAGATGAGAACCCGGGGCGGATTCGTGTCTGTCAAGACATGTTTTGGATCAGGAGTGCCGTCTTCGTGACTGTGGTAGCTGTGTTCTTGAATCCAGTCGTGGGAAATGGGGTGCCGATGGTAGGCGTTGTCGCCGCATCGCGACTCTTCGGCACCGTTTGGGTCCGGCTTCTTCTGCTGGAAGCGTTGGTCGGTCCAGTAGTCGTCGAACCACATGGCCTCTTCGACTCTCATGGCATAGATGAGCTTGCCAGTTTGATTGTTCTCTACGGCCCCGACACCGAGAATCCAGTCGCCTGTTTTCGCGCGCTTGCGAATCTTTGCTTTGCAGGTGGCGAGGGTGCACCAGTGCCCGGGGTGGGAGTCGAACCCACACGCCCTCTATGAGGGCTGGGGGGTTTAAGCCCCCTGCGTCTGCCTATTCCGCCACCCGGGCTTGATTCCACGGTACCGGGCGGGCGGTGGGGTGGCTGCTCAATTGTGGGGGCAGGGCTAGACCACCCGGAACACTCCTGATCCGGTGGTGATGGTGCGGTTGTCGCGGCCCTCGTCGAACAGGGTGAGGTTGACGTTGATTCGGCCGCTGCGGCTGGTGATGGCCTCGGCCTCACAGCGGAATGGGCCGACGAGGCCGGGCTTCACGAACATCACGTACCAGGTCTCCACCTGGATGCGGTTTGTGCCGGCTGCCTGTTCAACCAGCTCATGGGCGGTGATGTCGAACACGATGTGGATGGGGCCGAGGTGGAGGGCGGCGTGGGGCGCGGAGAACTCCTTGGTGAGCTCGGGGAGCCGGTACCAGCCATCGTCGCCCTTGGTGACGCCGAACACCTCGTGGAGGCGGGGCATGTCGGGGGAGTCCTCCACCGGGATGAGCGGGTTGTCCACCGCTTCGTAGCCGTCGGGCACATCGCCCAAGCTCACTCCCATTCCTGCTGACGTGGAGATGACCCGGGAGTGGTCGGCGGCATCCACCACTTTGGAGCGGGTGAATCCCATTGTGCGGCCGAAGTTGATCACCTCGCGGTACACCTCGATCCGGTCCACGCCTCGGGCGTCGTCCAGGATCTGGGTGTACGACACCACCGGGGCGGGCACTACCAGATCGTCGTTCCAACTCGGCTCGGGGCAGCCGATGGCCAGCGGGGCGGCCATGATCCCGCCGTGGGCGTTGCGCATGTCATGGCGCAGCGGCATCGACTCCAGTTCGTCGTCGGCGAATCCGGTGTCCAGCGCCGGGGTGGTCTTGTTGAGGTACCGGTAGGACATCAGCCCCGTCCAGATCTCCTCGAACGCATCCCAATGCTGGTCGGGGGTCACATCGCGGATGTCTTTGACCATGAGCGTGCCTTTCTAGTTGCGTCCTTCGGCGGAAATTAGCCCGGCTGGTGCCGGCGTAAGCCCTACTTGCCCCAGAAGGCGGGGGAGGTGGCGTCTTTGGGGATGTCGGTGAGGGGTTCGGCTATCTCGGCCACCGTCGGGCCGTGCTCTGCGGCCAGGGGGGCCAGGGCGTCGAGGTCGAAGTTGTACACCTCAGCGGCGTTGCCGGCCAGGATGCGGCGCATCGACTCCTCGTCCCGGTCGTGCAGGGCGAAGCGGATGCCCTCGCGGCTGTAGGGGTAGGTGCCCTCCACGTGGGGGTAGTCCGATCCCCACATCACTTTGTGGTCGCCCACCCGGTCGAGCAGGCGCATCTCGTTGGGGCCGGGGAAGCTGATGCCGATCCAGATGTTGCGATCGAAGTAGAAGCTGGGCTTCTCGGGCAGTACCGAGTCGGCGGAGAAGCCGAGCTCGCCGGTGCGGCCGGTCATCGACATCTGGGCGTGGAGCCCGTCGAGGCGGCGCAAGATGTCGGGCACCCAGCCGAAGCCCTGCTCGGTGAACACCGCCTTGAGGCCGGGGTACCGCTCGAACACCCCGCCCATGATGAGGTGCCACATGGAGCGGTTGGAGAAGAACGGGGTCTCGATCACGAACATCGGCCCGGCCGCGGGGGAGTCGCCGTAGTCGGGCATCCCGGTTCCGCCCGAGTGCAGGGTCATCACCACGTCGTGCTCCTCGCACGCCGCCCACACCGGGTCGTAGCGGGGGTGGAACAGAGGGGGCAGGTCGGAGTTGGGGGCGATGCTGGGAATCAGCGCCCCGCCCCGCAGGTTGTGCTCGGCGATCCACTTCACGTCGGCCACGGCCTCGTCGATGTCGTTCAGGAAAATCTGGCCGATGCCGGCACGGCGCTCGGGATACTCGGCGCAGAAGTCGGCCAGCCACCGATTGTGGGCCCGGATGCCGGCCAGGCGGCGGGGGAGGTCCTTGTCAGTGGGCTGGGGGGCGATAAGCGTGCCGGTGGGGAAGAACGGGGGCACGGTGTTGGGGAAGGTGATCTCGGCCACCACCCCGTCGGTGTGCTGTTCGGAGATGCGGCGGTCGTTGTCCCAGTTGCGGGACCGGCCGTCGTCTTGCAGGTCGCGGAACGGGTTGCGGTACTTGCCCCGCCAGGCGTCGAACTCGTCGTGCCAGGATGACTCCAAATACTCCCGATACGTCTTGTGATTGGCTCCGGCGTGGCAGTCGGAGGAGATGATCGTGTAACGGTCTTCTGTGGCGGTGGTCACGTAGGAAAGGCTATCGGGCTGGCGGGTTCGGTCGCCTAGGGCGACAGCAGTTCATCGCGGACTTGGCGTTTCAGATATTTGCCGGAGGCGTTGCGGGGGAGGGGGGTTTCTTGGAACCAGATGTGGGCGGGGATCTTGTGGGAGGCGATGAGGCTGTCGAGGTGAGCTCTTAGGCCGTCGGCGTCGAGCTGGTGGCCGGGGCGCAGTACGACGGCGGTGCCGGGGACCTCGCCGAGGCGCTCGTCGGGCACCGCGAACACGATGGCCTCGGCTACTGCGTCGTGCTGGTATATGGCGTTCTCCACCTCGGCGCAGGCGATGTTCTCACCCCCTCGGATCACCAGGTCTTTGGCCCGGTCCACGATGGCGATGAAGCCGTCCTCGTCGATGACCGCGACGTCGCCGGTGTGCAGCCAGCCGTCGGTTATGGCCTCGGCGGTGGCCTCGGGCTTGTTGAGGTAGCCCCGGATGACGATGGGGGATCGAATCAGTAGCTCTCCCGGTTGGCCAGAGGGCAGATCGGCGCCGCTGTCGTCCACCACTTTGGCCTCGACGGTGGGAAGCGGCTGGCCCACTGTTGTGGGCTTGCCCTTGTAGATCGCCCCGATGTTCATGGTGACCACGCCGCTGGTCTCGGTCAGGCCATAACCGGTGCCGGGGTTGCCGCTGGGGATCTTCCGGGAGATCTTGTCCACCAGGTCAGGGTGAAGCGGCGAGCCCCCGCCTCCCAACGAGCCGAGGCTAGTGGTGTCGTATCGGTCGAAGTCGGGGTGCAGCACGATCTCACGGGACATAGCCGGCACTGCGGCCAGGGTGCTGGGCCGCTCGGCATCGATCAGCTTCAGGGCCTCGGTGGCGTCCCAGCGGTACATGAGCACCAGCTTCCCGCCGACGGTGGTGGTGGGGTGCAGGTAGCAGTTGCACCCGGTGACATGGAACAGCGGCACGCAAACCAGCCCGGCCGGCTGGTCGCGTTGGTCGCGGGGGACGGGCTCCTTCTCGTTGATTATGCCAAGCGCCGCCGAGTAGAAGCCCATGTTCATCACGTTGTGCACCGCGGCCCGATGGGTCATCACCGCCCCCTTGGGGAAGCCGGTGGTGCCCGAGGTGTAGAACACACACAGGTCGTCGTCGGGTTCGATGACCACGTCGGGGAGCTCAGGCGGGTCGGGGTCGGCCACCGTGGCGTCCCAGCGGATTACTTCGTGGGGCAGTTCCTCGTCGCACCGGGTCACCAGCACCGGCATCTCTGGACGGTCGTCCAGTGAAGCCAGGCGCTCCCAGCGCTCGCCGTCGATCACCAGCACTTTGGGCGCGCTGTCGTCGAGGCCGTAGGCCATCTCCGCTGGAGTCCACCAGGCGTTCAAGCCCACCACCACTGCCCCCATCGACACCACCGCCCAGTAGGCGATGATCCACTCGGGGTAGTTCCGCATGGAGATGGCCACCCGGTCGCCCTGGCCGACATCATTATCGGCTAGCCACCTGGCCAAGGCCCTTACCTGGCGGTGGACCTCGGCATACGAAAGGCGTTCGTCGCGGAATACCAGGTAGTCGGCCTCCCCGTGAGTCGCGGTCCCGACAAAGAGGTCCCGCATGGAATCCGGCGCGTTGTCGAAAATCCGCAGGGGGACACCGTTCACCTGCTTTACCGACCAGGAGAAGAGCTGGCCCGGCGCGGTGACTTGCGCCGCGGCCTCGTTCCAGGCGGTGAGGGTCATTAGCTGGCTAGTCCCCAGCTCTCCATCACGATCGGGAGCAGGGCGTCGATGAACTCGTCCATATCGGGGTCGGGAGGCAAGACGTTGGCCGTTGCGGCCAGCGTCAGGTCCAATTCGGGGATGTAGAGCGCGCGGGTGCGGAATGCCGGGGTGCCGCCGCCGTGGCTGTAGGCCAGCATGCCGCCGATGTCGTCTATCCCCACACCGAGGCCGTACCCGGGATTGACCCCCGCAGAAGTCATCTCAGTCAGCAACTCATCGCTTATCAGCCCTCCGGTGAACAGCCCCCGGAACATCGTCGGAACATCGCCGATCAGGGTCTCGATGCCTCCGCCAGTCCAGCCGGCCGTCTGCAAGAACTCCTGGGGATAGTCGTCGGTGGAGAGGTAGTCGTTGCCCATGAAGTTGTACCGGGCGCCGTCGGGAACTCTTGTCAGCGATGTGAACGCGGAGTACAGGAGCCCTCCGTTGTAGCTGTCGATCACCGGAACGGGCGGAAGCTCATTGGGGGGCAGATAGGTGTTCTCCAAGCCCAGCGGCTCCAGCACGCGGGACCTGATCTCGACGTCGGCGGGATTGCCGGTGACCGCCTCGATGATCATCCCCGCGATGACGTGTCCGGCGGTGCTGTAGTTGTACTCGGTTTCGAATTCGGCCACCGGCCCGTAGTTGGTGGTGAACCGCACGATCTCCTCGGGGGCGATAGGCACGCCGAGCCGGGCGGAGCCCAGTACGAAGAACCCCGGGTCGAAGGCGTACTCCACGAAACCGGTGGTGTGTCCCAAGAGATGCCGGAGAGTGATTTGGGGGCCGTGCTCGTATTTGCCATACCAGTCGTCGCCCAGATAAGCGGTAACCGGAGTGTCCAAGTCGACGAGGCCTTCATCCACCATCGACAGCACCGCGACGGTGGTGACCGGCTTGGTCACCGAGCCGATGCGGACGTAATCGCCCGGTGTTATGGGCTCTTGGGTACCGAGATCACTGACGCCCCATCCGAACGTCCACGGGTCCTCGCCTCCCCGGGCCACGGCCAGCACTAGGCCGGGGATTCGGGCATTCTCCATCCAGTCGGCTGCTGCGGCCTCGATGGAGGCGATGTCGAGCTCTGACGGGTGCGTTTCGGGTGCGGGAGCGGGCGTGGCCTCGGGGGTCGGCTCAGCAGTGGGCTCTGGTTCTGGGGTGGCCTCGGGTGCGGGTACTGGGGTCGGTGCCGACGTGGCCTCGGGGGTTGGCTCCGGGGTGGGTTCTGGTTCGGGTGTGGCCTCACGCGTAGGGGCTTGGGTGGGAGCGGGCGTGGCCACAGCGGTGGTGGTGGCCACCGGTTCTGGCTCAGTGGTTCCTCCGTCGTCGTTCCCACAGGCGCCAGCCAGCAGCGCCAGAACCAGCAACAACGCCCAGCACAGCCTGGCGGCAGAAGATCGCATCATCGTGTCAGGCTACGCTGCGGCATGGCCAAAATGCGCTTCAACCACATGGAACTGACGCTTCCCTTGGGTACCTTGACCGACGACTACCGGGCTGAGGTGCGCGAGTTCTATGGCGATGTCTTCGGCTGGACCGCCACCGACACCCAAATCCTCAAGCAGACCGCGCTGCTTCTGTCCACCGATCCGGCCACCAGCCAGTTCATCCTGTTGGCCGAGCACAAGGAGCCCATGGCCCCGCCGCCGTTCGATCATCTCGGACTGCTGTTCGACACTCGGGAAGAAGTCGATACGTGCCTGGCCAAGTGTGAGGCCTGGCAGGAGAAGGATCCCAGGGTGGAGATCAAGCGCTACAACGACCTGGAGATGCCCACCGTAACCGTGCACGCCTTCTACGTGCGTCACCTGCTGCCCATCCATTTGGATGTGCAGTGCATGGAGCGGCCCGAGGGAGTGGCGGCGCCGTCGGGCCGCTGGGTTTGGGTTGAGGACTGATGGCTGATGAGCGGGTCTCGGAGCTGATTGGGAGGGACGGCCCCGAGACAGCGAACGAGGTAGCCGACCGGATTTGGATGGCGGAGGGCACGGCCAACGCCTACAAAGTGACCACCCCTGAGGGCAGCGTGATGATCGATGCCGGACTGGCCGGCGACGCCCGCCGCTTCCATCGCCAGCTTTCTGCCGCTCCCGGCAACCCGGTGCGCTACATCGTGCTCACCCACGCCCACGAGGATCACATCGGCGGCCACCGGCTCTGGTCGCGAGAAGGAGCACAGGTGGTGGCTCACCGGCTGTGCCTTCAGCGCGATGAGCAGTACCGTCGGCTGACTCAGTTCCGGGTGGATCGGGCCAAGATTCTGTGGGGAGCGGCCATGAACCTCCGCACCGAATCCGGCCGGGTTGAGCCCACCCCGCCGATAGAGGCCGACATCGTGGTCGACCGCTCCCACACCCTTGAGGTGGGCGATCTCACCTTTGAGGTGATGCACACTCCCGGCGCGGAGGGTCCCGACGGGCTCACGGTGTGGGTTCCCGAGCTGCGGGCGGCCTTCGTAGGCGACCTTTGGGGCCCGATCATCGACGCCTTCCCCAACCTGTTCACCTTGCGGGGCGAGCCATACCGCGACGCTCAGCAATACATGGAGTCGCTGCGCGAGGTTCGCGACCTGGAGCCGGAGGTCGCCCTGGCCGGGCACTTCGAGCCGGTGGTGGGCCAGGAGCAGGTCAAAGAGGTGCTCACCCGGATGCACGACGGGGTGGAGTGGGTGTGGGATCGGGTGATCGACGGGATGAACGAGGGCAAAGACCCCTTCACGCTCATGAAGGAGATCCGCCTCCCCGATGATTCTCGCTTGAATGAGACATATGGTCGGGTGGACTGGGGCGTTCGGGCCATCTGGGAGGGGCTGGCCGGTTGGTTCACCTATCAGTCCACTGCTGACTTGTACGCCACGTCCCCCGAGGCGGTCTACCCCGATGTGGTGGACTTGGCCGGGGCCGATGCCCTGATGGCCCGCTCAGAAGAACGGCTGGCTGCCGGTGAGGTACTCGAGGCCCTGCACCTGGCCGACATGGTTCTGGCCGTCGATGCGGCCCACGTTGGAGCGCTCTCTGCCAAGCTCGCTGCCCTTCAATCGATGGCGGAGCAATTCGGTCTGCGCAACTTCCAAGAGGCCGGGTGGTATCGGAGTGAGATCGCCCGAGTAGAGCAGGAACTGGAGGCGGCACAGGCGTGACCAGCCGTTGGAGGGGAGGCAGAACCTGATGAGGGCTGCGGTCATTGCCGAGGACAGGAAGCTGGAAGTAGCCCAGGTGGACGACCCCGCGCCGAGGCCGGGCGAACTGGTATTGGCCGTAAAGGGATGTGGCATCTGCGGGTCGGATCTGAAGGTGGTCAACCACCTGCCCATCGGCTACACCATGGGCCACGAGTTCTCCGGCGAGGTGGTGGCGGTGGGCGCCGATCCGGTGGGGGACTGGAAGACCGGCGATGCAGTGTGTGCGCTGCCGCTGGTGGGGTGTGGGGGCTGCCAGTTCTGCTGGGACGCGCTGCCGGTCCACTGCCCCCACTCGGAGATGATCGGGACGGGCGTCCGACCCGGGGCCTACGCCGAGTATGTGACCGTGTCCAGCGCGCAGACGTTCCGCCTGCCGGAGAGTTGCGGCTATGACGTGGGCGCGTTGGTGGAGCCCCTGGCCGTGGGACTGCACGCGGTGGACACCGCGGGCATCGCCCCCGGGGACAACGTGCTCATTGTGGGAGCCGGGCCGGTGGGCCTGGCCGTCGCCCTGTGGAGCCGACACGTGGGGGCTCGCAGCGTGGTGGTCAGCGATCCGGTGGCCGTGCGCCGTGATTCCGCGTCAGACTTCGGGGCCACCGGGATCATCGACCCCGAAAGCGAGGAGTTGGGGCCGGCCTTCGAGCGCCTGGCCGGCGCTCCGCCCGACGTGGTGGTAGAGGCGGTGGGCAAACCGGGCATCATCCAAACCTGCATCGAAGCGGTCGCCCACCGAGGGCGGGTTGCGGTGGTGGGCATCTGCTCTGGACCCGACCCCATCATCCCGGTGTTCGCGTCGCTGAAGGAGCTGACCATGACCTTCCCCGTGTACTACCGCCATCAGGACTATGCCCACACTTTGGCCATGATCGAGCAGGACCGCATCAATCCGGCCCCGTTCATCACCCACACCGTGGACCTCGACGGTCTCCCTAGTGCTTTCGAGGCCATCAAATCGCCCACCGACCAGTGCAAAGTGATGGTTCGCCCCTAACCTGTCCCCGTGGATTTCGGCGACACCCCCTTAGAAGCGGCGTTTCGGGCTGAGGCCCGGGCTTGGCTGGAGGCCAACGCGCCGGCCAAGGGGTCGCCCGAGGCGTTCGATCACATGAGCACACCAGGACGGAACCCAGAACTGGAAAGGGAGCTGGCCGAACGGGCCCGGACCTGGCAGGCGAAGCTGGCTGACGGCGGCTGGGCTTGTTTGGACTGGCCGCCGGAGTACGGGGGACGGGGTGCCTCCACGGTGGAAACGATCATCTTTGAGGAAGAGCAGAGCCGCTTCGGCATTTCTAGGTCGATCTTCATGGCCGCGCTGGACATGGCTGCTCCCACCCTCATGTCGTGGGGCACCGACGAGCAGAAGCAGAAATTTCTGAACCCCATCCGCCAGGGAGAAATGGTGTTCGCCCAACTGTTCAGCGAGCCGAACGCCGGCTCTGACTTGGCCGGACTCCAGACCAGAGCAGTCCTTGACGGAGACGAGTTCGTGGTCAACGGCCAGAAGGTGTGGAACTCCTATGCCCATCTAGCCGATTGGGGCATTCTGTTGGCCCGCACCAATTCCGATGTTCCAAAGCACCAGGGGCTTTCCTATTTCTTTGTGAAGATGGACAGTGAGGGCTTGGACCCGCGACCGCTGCGCCAAATGACTGGCGGGGCCGAGTTCAACGAGACCTTTTTCGACAATGTGCGAATCCCGGTTGAAAACTTGATCGGCGGCGTCAACAACGGATGGGCGGTAGCCCAGACCACCCTCAACAGTGAGCGGGCCGCGGTGGGCGCCCAGACCTCGGTCGTCGATGTCCCCACATTGGTGGATCTGGCCAAACAGAAGGACCAGGCAGACGACCCAGTGGTCCGCCAGGCATTGGCTGAAGCGTGGATCAGATCAGAGGTGCTCCGGTATCTGGGCATGAGGGTATACACCGCGCTGAGCCAGGGCACAGAGATCGGGCCCGAAGCCTCGATCATGAAGATCCTGACTGGCGACCACATACGCGACACCAGCCAAACGGCCATGGAGCTGCTGGGACCGGAGGGGATGCTGAATGACGATGTCTGGGTGACGCGGATGATCAGCCATTTCGCCCACAAGATCGGTGGGGGCACACCGGAGATCCAGCGCAACGTGATTGGCGAGCGCATCCTCGGCCTGCCCCGCGAGCCGCGAGCCGACAAGGGCGTTCCCTTCCGCGACCTCAAGGTGTGATGAGTCCGCCCGGCGCTCGGCCGCTCAAGGTGTGATGAGTCTGCCCGGCGCTCGGCCGGTGCTGCTGGTTTCGGTAGTGCTGTTGGTGCTGTCGGGGTGTGGCCTGTTCAGCGAGGGCACGGTGGTAAGCCCCGCGCCTATCGCAGGTGAACAGGATGAACAGGTGGAAAATGCGCCTGCGTTGCCCACTGCCACTCCTGATGGGGTGCCACTCTCAGAAGACGCCATCGTGATCGGCGCCCTGATGGCAACCACCGGGTTCCTGGCGGCTTATGACGAGCCCGCACTAGTGGCTGCCCAAACTCGAATCGACGCGTTGAACGAGGCTGGTGGCCTGCTGGGCCGGCCGGTGGTTCTGCGGCACATCGACAGCCACACTGAGTTGTCTGCGATGCACAAGGGTGCCGAGCAGCTATTGCTGGACGGCATCGACATGGTTTTGATGACCTGCGATGCCGCTTATGCAGAGCCGGCCCTTAAGGAGCTGGAGAGCTCGGGGACCCTGGTGATCAGCCCTTGCGGCACCGACGCCTCATGGACGACTGGGGAGCTGGGGGATCGGGTCTTCTCCCTGGGCACACCCGTGGGCACCGAAGCCCAGTACTTGGTTGCGTTGGTGGCTGATCGCGGGTTCACCACCGCGGCGGCAATCATCGACGAGACCAGTTCAGAAGCGGTTGCCGTATGCGAAGCCTTCAAGCTGAGATTCGAGGCCGTTGGAGGCCGGGTGACCGGTCTCTACCGCTATCAGCCCACCGATCCTGGCCTGCTCGAACCCGTGCTTTCGGGGCTGGTCAACAACAGTCCCGAGGCCATCGCGTTCTGCGGGACTCGGCTCGTGGCCCCGGAGATCCTGGCCCCGATTCGGGCTTCTGGCATCCTCCAGCCCATTTTCGCCAACTCCACCATGGACGGGGACTTCTGGATCGGGCACGTTCCCGGTGTTGGCGACTTCACCATGCTCTCGTACGCCTCGGTCTACACCAATTCTCCCGATCCCAGCCCCGCGGTTCGCCAGGTACTGGCCGACTATTTCGCGGCTGAAGGTCACATTGCCAGAGACGGGCGGGCTATCACCGGCGCCGACACCGTTGAGGCCTATATCCGGGCAGTGGAGCGGGCCGGCACTGTCGACCCGGGGGCGGTGGCCGTCCAGCTCCGGCGATTTGATGGCGAGGATCTGGCCGCCGGGCCGGTCACCTTCGGCCCCGGCCTCCACGCGCCCACCGATCGTCCCATGCGAGTCATCACCATCGAAGAGCCTTCCGCCAAGTTCGACCTGATCATCGGTCCCTAGTCCGGAACGCCCAGGTCAGTACCCGAGGTCGACGTCGATGGGGCCGAGCAGCTCCTGGCCGGCGATGTAGCGGCGGACATTCTCGGTGACCCGATTGGCGAGCAGCTTCAAACCCATCTCGGGAGTGTTGCCCACATGGGGGGTGATGAGGCAGTTGTCCAAGCTCCAGAGGGGATGGCCCTCGGGCAGGGGCTCGGGGTCGGTCACGTCCAATGCGGCGCCGCCGATGGACCCGGCAGACAGCGCCTCCACCAGATCGTCGGTAACCACATGACGGCCCCGCCCCACGTTGATCAGCCAGGCGTGGGCAGCCATGGCGTTGATCGCGGCGGCGTCGATGATGCCGGTGGTCTCTGGGGTCAGCGCCAGTGCTACCACCACCACATCGGCGTCGCTCAGCGCATCGTGCAGGCTTTCGGGGGCGACCACCCGCTCGACCCCGTCCATGGGCAGAGGATGGCGGCGCAGCACGGTGATCCGGCAGTCCCACGGTTCCAGCAGCCTCACCAGCGACTCGGTGATGCCCCCGCCGCCCAGCACGGTTACCCGGCCGCCCAGCAGGTTCCGGCCCTCCGGCGGCGACCAGTTCTGAGCCCGGGCAAAACTCCCCATTCCCCGCAAGCCGGCCAAGGCCAGCATCAGCACATGCTCGGCCACCGGTTCGGCGTACACCCCCTTGCCGCAGGTCCAGCGGTGGTCGCGGTCGAGCAAATGGGTCAAGTTCTCGATCCCGGCGTAGGGGAGCTGCACCCACTCGATGCCCGCCCCATCCTCCAGCACACCGGGCAAGAGCTCGGGGGCCGCGGGCTCGGCCCAAACCAGCGCCTCGGCCTCGGAGGGGGCCGTCACCCGGCCGCCGCCGGCAATCACTGCGTCGGCCAGCGCAGGTCGCCGCCAGCAGTCGGGCTCTACTGCGATACAAGGCGGTTCCATACCGCCGGGTAGTTTATGGGCGTGGAGGTCGCAGACTCGATCCTCGATCTCATCGGAGACACTCCGTTGGTGCGGATGCCGCGCATCGCCGACGGGGTGTCGTGTGAGGTGCTGGCCAAACTGGAGATGCTGAACCCGGGCGGCAGCGTGAAAGACCGGCCTGCGGTGGCGATGATCGACGCGGCCGAGCGAGAAGGGCTGCTGAAGCCAGGCGGAACCATTATCGAGCCAACCTCGGGAAACACCGGTGTGGGCCTGGCTCTGGTGGCCGCCCAGCGTGACTACCGCTGCATCTTCGTGATGACCGACAAGGTAAGCCAGGAGAAGGTGCAGCTGCTGCGGGCCTACGGGGCCGAGGTGGTGGTGTGCCCGGTGGCGGTGGATCCCGAAGACCCCGATTCGTACTACTCCACCGCGGAGCGGCTGGTGGCCGAGACTCCCGGCGCCTACCGGCCCAACCAGTACTTCAATCAGGTGAATCCCCTGTCGCATGAGCTGACCACCGGCCCGGAGCTGTGGAAGCAGACCGGGGGGCGCATTACCCATTTTGTGGCTGGGGCGGGAACCGGCGGCACTCTCAACGGGGTGGGGCGCTATCTCAAGCAGCAGAACCCCGATATCCAGATAGTGGCCGGAGACCCGGAGGGCTCGGTGTTCAGCGGCGGGTCGGGTCGGCCCTACCTGGTGGAGGGGATCGGCGAGGACTTCTGGCCCGAGACCTACGACCCCGAGGTGGTCGATCTGGTGATCCCCATCTCCGACCAGGCCTCCTTCGACATGGCTCGGATGGTGACCCGGCGGGAGGGCCTGCTGATCGGCGGCTCAGGGGGCACCGCAGTGTGCGCCGCTCTGGAGGTGGCCCAAGACTGCAGACCCGATGATGTGGTGGTGGTGTTGCTGCCCGATGCCGGCCGGGGCTATCTGTCCAAAGTGTTCAACGACGACTGGATGGCGTCGTATGGCTTCCTGATCGGTGAGCACCCCTGTGTGAAGGACGTGCTCGACGCCAAAGAAGGGGCGCTGCCCCCGCTGGTATACGTGAAGCCCGAAGATCCGGTAAGTGTGGCGGTGACCCAGATGCGCGACCACGGAGTCAGCCAGCTGCCGGTGGCCAAAGGCGAGATGCCCTTGGCTGCCGCTGAAGTCATGGGGGCGGTCCACGAGCTTCAGATCATGGAGTTGGCCTTCAACGGCGATCTACTGGGCCAGCCGGTGGAGAGCGTGATGAGCCGTCCTCTGGAACAGATCGGCATCGGCGAATCGGTGGCGCTGGCGGTGACCAAGCTGGAGCGCTCTCCGGCCCTGCTGGTGCTCGACGGTGGCCGTCCCCGGGCGGTGATGACCAGCACCGACGTGCTGAGCTTCTTGTCGTCGGGCCCGTCGGATCCTGGTTCATGAGCGCCGGCGACTGGGGTTTCGACACTCGGGCCATCCACGTCGGCCAAGAGCCCGACGAGGCCACCGGCGCCATCACCGTTCCCATCCACCTGGCCACCACCTTCGTGCAGGCCGCACCGGGCCAGCACCAGGGCTTCGAGTACGCCCGCACTTCCAACCCCACCCGGGTGGCGCTGGAGCGGTGCGTGGCCGGGCTCGAGGGGGCCGAGCATGGAATGGCGTTCGCCAGCGGCATGGCCGCAGAAGACGCGGTAGTGGGCATGATGCGCCCCGGCGACCATGTTGTTCTGGGCACAGACGCCTACGGGGGGACGTTCCGGCTCATTGCCCGGGTGTACGGCGAGCGGGGCATCGAGTGGTCGGCAGTGGACATGGCCGACCTGGACGCGCTGGCCGGGGCGATCCGCCCCGAAACTCGCCAGATATGGGTGGAGACCCCCACCAATCCCATGCTGGCCGTGGTGGACATCGCTGCGGTGGCCGATGTGGCCCACGCTTCGGGGGTCGACGTGGTGGTGGACAACACCTTCGCCACGCCGTACCTCCAGAACCCGCTGGAGTTGGGGGCTGATGTGGTGGTGCACTCCACCACCAAGTATCTGGGCGGCCACTCCGATGTGGTCGGGGGGTTTATCGCCGTGAATCGGGATGATCTGGCCGAGCGGCTGTCGTTCGTCCAGAACGCAGTGGGCGCGGTGCCCAGCCCGTTCGACTGCTACTTGCTGCTGCGGGGGGTCAAGACGCTGGGGGTGCGCATGGACCGCCACTGCGACAACGCCCAAGCGGTGGCCGAATTCCTGGCCGGGCATCCTGGGATCGACCGGGTGCTCTTCCCCGGCCTGCCTGATCACCCGGGTTTCGATATCGCGTCTCAGCAGATGCGCCGCCCCGGTGGGATGGTTTCGTTCATCCATGCCGGGGGTGAGGAGGCTGCGGTGGCCGCAGTGAGCGCCACCAAGGTCTTCCGGCTGGCCGAGTCTCTGGGTGCGGTGGAGTCGCTCATCGAGCAGCCCTCCACCATGACCCACCTGTCGGTGGCCGAATCTCCGCTAGCAGTGGACCCCGGCTTGGTGCGCTTGTCGGTCGGCATCGAGACCGCCGACGATCTTTTGGCCGATCTGGAGCAAGCCCTCGGCTCGTAGCCGCCTCAGTCCTGCAACGGCAGCAGGTCGTCGGCCAAGGCTTCGATCTCGGCCTTCCAGTCCGGGGGCTCCCCCAAGGGCATGACCACGAACTTTGAGGCGCCGGTCTCGATGAACGCCTCGATCTTGGAGCGGAGTTCCTGTCGATTCGACGCCACTAGGTCTCCGGGATTCTTGTCGGGCTGGCGCAGCTTGATGAGCTCGAGGAAGCGGTCGGGTAGCGGGCTATCGGTGTAGGTCAACAGCGCTCCGTAGTGCTCGGGGTCGATTTCCCGTTCGGCCTCGTCGGCGTGCTGTTTGATGGCGGTGATGCCGCCTCGCACGTCGTCGGGGGTGACGAAGGAGGGCAGCCAGCCGTCGCTCAGCCGGCCGACCCGGCGGAGCTCAGAGGGGGCGATGCCCCCCATCCACACTTCCAGCGGCTGCTGGACCGGCTTGATGTCCACCCGGGCAGCGTCGAGATTGAAGCGGGGGCCATGGTGCTCCACCACGTCCTCGGTCCACAGCCGGCGCATGAGCGGCAGCGCCTCGTTGAACCAGGCCGCCCGATCCATGCGGGCCACCCCGAAGGCCTGGTGCTCGGCGGCGTCGGCCACCCCGAGCCCGAATGCAGGAAGCAGCCGGCCGTTTGAGATGCGATCGAGGCTGGCCATGGATTTGGCCAACAGCACTGGGTTGCGGCCGGGCAGCACCATCACGCTGGGACCGAATTTGAGATGGGTGGTTCGAGCCGCAGCGAAGGTCATGGCCACCACCGGATCCAGCGCGGGACCGCTGGCCCGCTCGGCCACCCACAGCGAGTCGAACCCCAGCCGCTCTAGCCCGTCGACCACTGCGCCGAACACCTCTGGGTCTCCCGACGCCGTCCCGCCTCCCACTCCAACGCCGATTCGGACTCTCATATCAGGAGAGCTTGGCGATCTCGGCGGACTCGCCGGGGTCGGGCTCGGTGGCCAAAAAGGCGTCGAGCATCTCAGTGGCCACTTCCGAGGAAACAAGGCGCAGGCTCAAGGCCAGTACGTTGGCGTCGTTCCAGCGGCGGGCGCCGCGGGCGGTCTCCGCGTCGGTACACAAGGCGGCCCGCACCCCAGGCACCTTGTTGGCTGCGATCGACACCCCGGTTCCCGTCCAGCAGCACACCACCCCGACTTCGGCGCTGCCATCGACCACGGCCTCGCCGACCGCTCGGCCGACATCGGGCCACGGTGCTCCTTCTGCTGCGGCCGCCACCACGTTGTGGCCACCGTCGGCCAGATGCTGCTTGACGGCGTCGGTCAGTGCGGTGGACTCATCGGTGCCGAACGCAATGCGCATCCCGCTATCCCGAGAGGTCGGCTGCGAGCAGGTCGAGGTCGAAGCCGTAGAGGGCGGCGCAGTTGTCCCTCAAGATCAGCTGCTGCTCGTCGTCGGGCACATCGGCCAGGGTCTCGGCCACCACCTCCCGAGAGCGGGGGAAGGTGGACTCGGTGTGCGGGTAGTCGGAGCCCCACATGAGCGTGTGGGTGCCGAAAGTGTCCCGCACTCGCACGCCCACCGCGTCCTCCTGGAAGCTCACGAAGCAGTTAGACGTGAAGAAGTGGCTGGGACGGGCGTCGGGATCGGCGAAGCGGTGCCAGTCGCCCCGCAGAGGACGGTCGGTGTAGCAGTAGTCCATCTGGAACAGCCAGAACGGGATCCAGCCCACCTCGTGCTCCACCGATCCCACCTTGAGCTGGGGATGGCGCTCGAACACGCCGGCGAAGATCATCTCGCCCAGGGATTTCCGCACGAAGTGGTCTTGCAGGTAGAACGCCGCCTCCGATACCGCTCGGACGTCGTTTTTGGTCTGACCGCTGGCGCTGGCAAGGTGTCGGCCGGTGGCCACGTGCATGGACAGAGGCACGTCCAGGTCGACCGCGGCCGACCAGAACGGCTCGTAGCGGGGGTGGTCGTAGCCCTGGCCCGCCGGGGGCATCACGCTGATCATCGCGCCCGACAAGCCCATGTTGCGGCAGCGGGTCATCTCGGCGATGGCCTCGTCGATGTCGTCCACGTTGATGAGGGCGATGCCCTTCAACCGCTGGGGGTCATAGGCGCAGAAATCGGCGATGAAGTCGTTGTAGGCGGCCATGGTCACCGAGCACAGCTCGGAATCGGGGATGCTGTAGGCCAGCAGCGCCTCGCTGGGGTAGATCACCGAGGCGGCCACTCCGTCGGTGCGGTTGTCGGCGATGAATTTCTCGGGGTCGTAGGCCCCGGGGCGGACCTCATCGAATGACGCCTCGATGCGGAGCTTGGTGGGGTCTTGGTCGAACCGGTTGCCGGCCTGGAAGCCCAGAAACGACATGGAGCGCTGTCCGTCGATGTACCACCAGTCGCCGCCGGGTTCGCGGCGCACCTGCGGCACCCGCTCGGCCATCGGCCCAGAGGTCACCCGCTCGGTCCACAGGTCGGGCGGCTCGATGATGTGGGAGTCGGACGAGATCATCATGGCGGTGGGGCTCATAGCGCTCCTTGTTGGCTGTTGGGGGTTGAGCGGCGAGTTGCCAGGGTCACCGGTTCAGTATCGCGCCCCGCTCGCAGTAGATGCCCGGGCCGGGCGTCGGTGAATCGGCCATTGGCAACTACTTCGGCGCCGTTCACGATCACCGACGCCACCCCGACGGCTTCGCCGTGAAGCCGACCTGCGTCGGCGGGCAGGTCGTATCGGGTGTGGACCGGACCCGGTGCCACGGCGTCGGGGTCGAAAACCACCAGGTCGGCGTGCCAGCCTTCGGCGATGCGGCCTCTCCCGGCCAAACCGTAGAGCCGGGCCGGAACATCGGTGAGCTGCCGGACGTGCTCCTCCAGGCCCAGCAGGCCGAACTCGCGGCTCGCGGCCAATGATCCGGTGGTGTAGGTGAAGAAGTCGAGCTGGTCGAGGTGGGCGCCGGCATCGGAGGCCCCCATCACCACCCGGTCGTCAGTCCAGAATCGGGCTCGGGCTTCCCAGTCGGCTCGGTCGGCCCCGTTGGCCGACGACACCAATACGGTTCGCAGGTCGTCGGCCACCGCGATGTCGCACAGGGCATCCCACGGGCTCACACCCCGCTCGGCGGCCACATCGCCGACGGTGCGGCCTTCCAGCGGCTTGGTCTGCGAACTGAACCCCTCGCCGATCACATAGGCGCCCCAGTCGGCGAGGTGGGACAGGCGCATCTTCACCGACCGCGCCGATCGGTCGAGCTCTTGGCGGCGCACGGGGTCGGCCAGCAGGTCCCGTCGTTCGTGGTGGGGGAGGGCCATCGGATCTTCCCAGCCGGGCAGGGCGGCCAGCACCGAGGGGGTGGCCAGGCAATGGCGGGCGGTGATGGCCAGCGGAATGGTGAGAGCGAGCACCTCGGCACCCCGTTCGGCGGCTGCATCCGACATGCGGAGCCGGTCCCAGCCCCCGGCTTCGGTGGCCGCATCCACGATCACCGGATTCCAGTTGAGGGGCCGGTCGGCAGCCAGCGACATGTCGGCCATCAGCTCGGCTAGCTCGAGATCGAACCCCTCGACGCCCGGTGAGATTTCCACCACTGTGGCCGCCGTGCCCTGGACTGCCCGGCACAGGGCCATGATCTCGTCTCGGGAGGCGGCCCGGGAGGGCACCGGCCGACCATTGCCGTCGTGGTGGGTGTTGGATGTGGAGGTGGAGAACCCCAGCCCACCGGCGGTCAGTCCGGCCCGCAGTAGCTCGACCATGGCCTCGACCTCGGCGGCGGTGGCCAACTCCGAGGACCGCTCTCCCATCACCGTGCGGCGGATGGCGGAGTGGCCCACCAGGAATCCGGTGTTGGCGGCCAGCGGCCGATCGGTCCGGTCCAGGTATTCGGCGGTGGTGCCCCAGTTCCAGTCCAAGCCGGTGGCCAGCGACTCGGCGGGCATGCCCTCCACCCGGGCCAGCATGGCCAGCAGATAGTCGCGGGCCTCGGGGGTGATAGGGGCCACGGTGAACCCGCAATTGCCCCCGATAACCGTGGTCACCCCATGGAGGGGCGACGGGCTGAGGGTGTCGTCCCACAGCACGGCAGCGTCCAAGTGGGTGTGGATGTCCACAAATCCCGGGGCCACCACCAGACCCTGGGCGTCGATAGTGCGGACAGCGGTGTCGCTCAGCCGAGGACTGATCTCGGCGATGCGCCCACCGGCGATGCCGACGTCGGCCGGTTGGCCTGGTGCGCCGGTGCCGTCGATCACCGTGCCGCCTCGAATGGCGAGGTCCAAGCTCATCGCAGCAGCTCCGCGGCCCGCTCGCCCACGGCGATGCAGGTCAAGTTGGTGTTGGCCCGGGGGATCATCGGCAGGATGGAGGCGTCGAACACCGACAGGCGGTCGATGCCGTGGACCCGGCCGAAGTTGTCCACCACGTCGCCAGCGTCGGGGTCGGGTCCCATCCGACAGGTGCCCGAGGCGTGGTACCAGGGAAAGCTGAACTGTCGGGAGTAGTCGGCCAGGGCATCGTCGTCGCTGTTGGCGAAGGCGGCCTCGTCGAGAACGGCCACCCGCTCGAACCTCTCCGACAGTGCCTCATGGGTGGCCAACCGGTGGCAGAGGCGCAGGCCGTCGACGAGCTGGGCGATGTCGTCGGGGCTGTCCAGAAGGTTGAGGTCGATCACCGGCGGGCGGTCAGGGTCGGGCGACAGCACCCGCAGGCGTCCCCGGGACCGGGGGACCTGGATGCCAGCGCAAATGCCCCAGATCAGCTCCGAGCCGCACACCTCGGCCAAGGGCTCGTTTTGGCTCAGGTCCCAATGGTTCATCATGCCGATCTGCATGTCGTTGGTTACCGGGCTTTCCGGCGAGCTGTAGCGGATGAGCAGCTGGTGCTGCACCATGTCGGTGGTCACCGCTCCCTCGGGCGGAACCACGAAGATGAACGCTCCCACGTGCTCCATGAGGTTGGCGCCCACGCCGGGGAGGTCGACCACAGAGCGGATGCCCAAGGCCTCCAGGTCTCGTACCGGGCCGATGCCGGAGCGCAAGAGCAGTGCGGGGGAGTTGAACGCTCCCGCGCACACCACAATGTGGCGGCCCCGAGCTTGCTCCAGGGTGCCGTCGCGAGGCGAAAAGGCCACCGCAGTGGCCCGGTCCCGCTCGATCACGATGTGGTGGGCGTAGGCCCCACCGATGATGTGGAGGTTGCGCCGCCCGTCGGCCGGGCGGAGGTACCCCATCGCCGTGGACACCCGCACGCCGTCCACCACATTCTGGGGTGACGGGCCTATGCCTTCAGACACTCCGTCGTTGTGGTCGTCTACCCAGGTCAGCCCGTTGTCTTCGGCGGCGGCCAAGAGTTGCTGCTGGGGGGCGACCAGATCATCTTTGGCTGCCCGCCGGATGGGGATGGGGCCGCCTGTTCCGTGGAGGTCGCCGCCGAGGGGGTCGTCTTCCAGTCGCCGGAAGCAGGGGGCCATGGCCTCCCAACTCCAGTTGGGGCTGGCCCAGGCGTCGTAGTCGCTGGGCATCCCCCGCAGTGCCACGCCGCCGTTCACCGACGACCCTCCGCCCAGGGTTCGGCCCTGGGGGTAGGGGGCGGTGGCGTCTCCGGTGGTGCGGGCTTGAAAGCCCCAGTCGCGCCCGGTGTGGGAGAAGTCCACCGCGCCCAGGCGGTCGGCTTCGGGATCGGGTTCGACAGGCCCGGCTTCCAGCAACAGCACTGAGGTGCCCGAGTTCTCCGTCAGCCGGGCGGCCAACACCGCGCCGGTGGAGCCTCCGCCGACGATCACGAAGTCGTAGATCATGCGCGGTGACTGCCCCTTACTGATCGAAGGGCAGGTTGAGCATCTTGATGGCGTTGCCCCGCATGATCTTGTAGATCACCTCGTCGGACAGCCCTTCGCACAGCTTTTCGGCCACTTCTTTGGTGTGGGGCCAGGTGCTGTCGGAGTGGGGGTAGTCGGTTTCGAAGGTTACGTTGTCTTCCCCGATGGCGTCGAGGTTGGCCAGTCCGAAGCGGTCGTCGAAGAAGCACCCGTACACGTGGTCGGCGAAGTAGCTGCTGGGGGGCTCGGGGATCACCCCCCACACCCGGTTCCACCCCCGGTTGTGCTCCCACACCACGTCGGCCCGCTCCAAGACGTAGGGAATCCAGCCGATTTGGCCCTCGCTGTAGGCGATCTTGATGTCGGGATAGCGGATGAACGCCCCGGAAAAGAGCCAGTCGGCCAGCGACCCCATGGCGTTGTTGAACGTGAGGGTGGAGGGCACCGCAGGCGGCGCATCGGGGGAGGTGGAGGGCATGCGCGACCCCGAGCCGATGTGCATGCACAGCACGGTGGCGGTCTCCTCGCACGCCGCAAACAGCGGCTCCCAGTGTCCGTCGGCATCGTGGATGGACGGCAGACCCAGGTTGGTGGGCAGCTCGGTGAAGGCCACCGCATGGGCACCCCGAGCAGCGTTGCGCCGCACCTCGGCGGCGGCCAGGTGGGGGTCCCACAGGGGCATCAGCGGCAGCGGGATGAGCCGGCCGCCGGTGCCGGCGCACCACTCATCGATCATCCAGTCGTTGTAGGCCTGCACGCACAGCAGGGCCAGCTCCTTGTCGGCTGCCTCCATGAACGTCTGGCCGCAGAAGCGGGGGAACATCGGGAAGCACATGGCGGCCTCCACGTGGTTGAGCTCCATGTCGTCGAGGCGGGCCTGTTGCTGCCAGCAGCCGGGGCGCATGTACTCGTAGCTGATGGGTCGGGCGTCCACCTCCTCTTTGGGGTACCCGGAGGCGGCGCTCAGCCGGGTGACGGCCCGCTTGAGATCCTCGTAGAGCCAGAAATCCACCACCCGTTCCACGTCGCTTTCCACCCAAACCGGCTCGTGGTCGATGATCATCAGGTCTTTGCGGACGGTCTCCCGCACCACTCGGGGCCCGACATCCTGGTATTTCCGGGGCAGACGGTCAGTCCACACCGTGGGCGGCTCCACCACGTGGTCGTCCACCGAGATGATCTTGGGGATCTCAGGCATGGGCTGAGCGTACTCTGCGACCCGAAGGCGACGGCTCGCTGGGGACCATGTCAGCGGCCTGGCCTAGTCTTGCCCCATGCTAGATCTGATCATCAAGGGCGGCTCGGTGGTGGATGGCACCGGATCGCCGGGGTTCGCCGCCGACGTAGGCATCAGCGGGGGGAAGATCACCGCCGTCGGCGAAGTTGGCGAAGCCGCGGCCCAGGTCATCGACGCCGATGGTCTGGTGGTGGCG
Organism: Acidimicrobiia bacterium; assembly: GCA_022826705.1. Classification (GTDB taxonomy): domain Bacteria; phylum Actinomycetota; class Acidimicrobiia; order Acidimicrobiales; family Bin134; genus Poriferisocius. The sequence goes on from JAJDUJ010000018.1 coordinate 147,176, forward strand.
CCGGGATTCATCGACGCCCATACCCACTACGACGCCCAGCTTTTCTGGGATCCGCTGGCCTCTCCCTCCAACGAGCACGGGGTGACCACGGTGCTGGGCGGCAACTGCGGCTTCACGCTGGCCCCCTTGAAGGCCGACGATGCCGACTACATCCGCCGAATGATGGCCAAGGTGGAGGGGATGCCCCTGCCTGCGCTGGAGCAGGGTCTGCCGTGGAGCTGGTCGAGCTTCGCCGAGTACCTGGATGCACTGGACGGGCGCATCGGGGTGAACGCCGGTTTCCTGGTGGGCCACTCGGCGCTGCGCCGCTATGTGATGGGAGCCGAAGGCACCGGGAACGCGGCCTCCGCTGAGCAGGTTGCGGAGATGGTGCGGTTGCTGCACGAGGCACTGGAGGCTGGCGGTCTGGGGTTCTCGTCGTCGCAGTCCACCACCCACTCCGACGGCAACAATGATCCCGTTCCGTCTTATTTTGCCGACCGAGACGAGATGCTGGCCCTGTGTGGCGCGGTGTCCGATCATCCCGGCACCTGGCTGGAGTTCATCATCACCGGCTGCAACGCGTTCTTCACCGACGAGGAAATCGACCTGATGACCCAGATGTCGGTGCGGGCCCAGCGGTCGCTCAACTGGAACGTCCTCTCTCACGCTTCCACGATGATGGACCGCACCCAGCACCAGCTTCGGGCCTCGGATGTGGCCGCCGAGGCCGGAGGGCGCATTGTGGCGCTGTCGATGCCGTCGATCGGCGGGCTGAAGATGAGCTTCGGCAGCTATTGCGCCCTGTATTTGCTGCCCAACTGGGGCGATGTGCTGTACCTGGACCACGACGAGAAGAAGGCCAAGCTGGCTGATCCCGCCGTGCGGCAGTGGCTGGATGAGCAGGCTCGCAGCTCCGAAGGGCCATTCCAGTTCATCTCCACCTGGGCCAACATGGAGATCGGCGACACCTACGCCCCAGAGAACGCCGGGCTCACCGGTCGCAAGGTGGGTGACATTGCCGCAGAGCGGGGGGTCGAACCGTTCGACGCCCTGCTCGACATCGTGGTTGCCGACGACCTGCGCACCGCGCTGTGGCCGCTGTCGTCCGACGATATCGACGTGGCCTGGCAGCAACGAGCCGATCTGTGGCAGGACCAGCGAGTGCTAGTGGGCGGCTCCGACGCCGGCGCCCACCTCGACCGTATGTGCGGTGCCCGCTTCCCCACCGAGATGCTGGCCCAAGCAGTGCGCGACCGGGGACTGTTGTCGATGGAAGAGTGCGTGCGGCTCTTGACCGATGAGCCCGCCCGCTTGTTCGGGCTGAAGGGCAGAGGCCGGGTGGCCGAGGGCTATTGCGCCGACCTGGTGGTGTTCAACCCTGAGAGCGTGGCCTCCGGCCCTATCGTGGAGCGCACCGACCTCCCCGGCAGCTGCGAGCGCCTCTACGCCAGCGCCATCGGCGTGGAGCACGTGCTGGTCAACGGCACCGAGATCATCACCGCCGGCCAACCCACCGGCGCCACCCCCGGCACCCTCCTCCGCTCCGGCCGCGACACCGAAACCGTATTGCCGTAGGGCAGACCGCAGCCGGTCGTTGAGCAACCCCAACAGTTGGGGATCGAATGGGCGCGCCTACTGTGGGGGGCATGTTTGATCTGGTGATTCGGGGTGGCGCGGTTGTGGACGGGACCGGGGCCGAGCCGGTGGTGGCCGATGTGGCGGTTTCCGGAGGGCGGATTGCGGAGATCGGGCAGGTGGATGGGGCGGCGTCCCGGACGGTGGATGCCGACGGGTTGGCGGTGGCGCCGGGGTTCATCGATCCCCATACCCACTACGACGCCCAGCTTTTCTGGGATCCGGCGGCCACTCCATCGCCGATGCACGGAGTGACCACCGTGCTGGGGGGCAACTGCGGGTTCTCCCTGGCGCCGGTGAATCCCGACGACGCCCGCTACCTGCAAGAGATGATGGCCATGGTGGAGGGGATGCCCCTGCCCGCGCTGGAGCAGGGGCTGCCGTGGGACTGGGAGACGTTTGGGGAGTTCTTGGACAGCCTCGACGGCAACACCGCAGTCAACGCAGGGTTTTTGGTGGGCCACTCGGCCCTGCGCCGCTATGTAATGGGGTCTGACGCCGATCAGCCGGCGAGCTCTGATCAGCTCGACCAGATGGTGCGGGCCCTCCACGACGGGCTGGCTGCTGGCGGCATGGGATTTTCCACGTCGCTGGCCCATACCCACTGGGACGGCGACAACGAACCCGTCCCCAGCCGATTCTCCTCCACCGAGGAGGTGCTGGCCCTGGCCGGGGCGGTGGCCGACCACCCGGGCACCTGGCTGGAGTTCATCACCTCCGGATGCCTCAGCATGTTCAGCGACGAGGAGATCGAGCTGATGAGCCAGATGTCGGCCCGGGCCCAGCGTCCGCTGAACTGGAACGTGCTCACCGTCAGCGCCGACGCCAAAGACCGCACCAACCACCAGCTTGGGGCCGCCGATGCGGCTGCTGAGGTAGGCGGGCGCATTGTGGCGTTGTCGATGCCCACCATCGGGGGGTTGAAGCTGTGCTTCGCCACCTACTGCCCGCTCTACAACATGCCGGGGTGGAAGGACACCATGAACCTTCCCCATGAGGAGAAGATGGCGGCGCTGGCCGACCCGGAGACTCGGCGGTGGCTGAACGATCAGGCCCAGACCGGTAGCGGCGGCTTCTACCACATGGCCCAGTGGCAGAACATGGAGATCGGCACCACCTATTCCCGGGAAAACGACGGGCTCACCGGTCGGCGAGTGGGCGACATCGCCGCCGAGAGAGGACAAGAGCCGTTCGACACGCTGTGCGACATCGTGCTGGCCGACGACCTGCGCACCGACCTGTGGCCCATCAATGCCGACGACTCGTCGGAGAGCTGGGCCCATCGGGCCGAGCACTGGCGTGATCCTCGGGTGATCGTGGGCGGCTCCGACGCCGGGGCCCATCTCGACCGCATGTGCGGCACCCGCTACTTCACCATCATCCTGGGCGACATCGTGCGCACCCGGGGGCTGCTGCCGCTGGAGGAGGCGGTGCGGCTGATGACCGACGTGCCGGCCCGCCTGTTCGGGCTCAAAGACCGGGGCCGGGTGGCCGAGGGCTGGCATGCCGATCTGGTGCTGTTCGATCCGGCCACCGTGGCCTCCGATCCCATCGAGGCCCGCACCGATCTGCCCGGCGACTGCATGCGCCTGTTCGCTGGCGCCCAGGGTATCCACCGGGTGCTGGTGGCCGGAACCGACATCGTGGTTGACGGCCAGGTGACCGGTGCCACCCCGGGAACCGTTCTGCGCTCCGGCCGCGACACCGAGACCGTATTGCCCTGAGACCCCTCTCCGCCCCCGACCGCGCGGGGGTTGTCGCAGCCGGGGGCGGAGGCTTTGGGGGTGGGGTTAGGCGGCGAATTCCTTGTCGATCTTGCGGTAGTACTCGTCCAGACCGCTGAGAGAGGGATGGCGTAACTCCGATGGGCGGAATCGGACGGCTCTGCCTATGCGATAGGCGGGCACGATGCCGTCGTTGATACCTCGAAGCAGGCTGCTTTGATCAATGCTGAGCATCTGGCACGCAGCAGCCGGGCCGATGAGGTCTTCCACAGTTTGGGTCATGAACTTGCTCCTCTCTCTCCTCCGCCTCAGCCTTAGATCACGGCAGCGACGGGAATGGAGCGGGCATTCTCGCGATCCAAATTCTCAAATAATTCCCACCTGAGCGGTCTTTGGGAGCGGATAGTTGGGCATGCGTTACGTCGATCTGTGGAAATCTTCCTGTGGACGACGCAACACAACCATTTGACCTGGGTTTTTGGTTCGCACTTGGGGAGTGGGTACCAAGGGGTAACCTGTGTAAAAGAAATTTCTTAAAAAGTCACGAAATCAACGCGAAATCAGCAGCTTTAGCACAGATTGTGTTGTAGCTCAGGGTTAGGTTCGGGAGATCACCTCGGTCGCGAAGCGGTCCAGAGTGGCTTTGGCAGAGTCCAGATCGGGGTCATGGGTGCTGTAGATCATGCGGGTCGCCCCCAGATCGGCCAGGAATCGGGCGTCGTCGAGAGTGGCGCCGAAGCCCTGAAGCTCACAGGCCTCAGCTCGCTCTGCATCCGCAGCCCACCGCTGCACCTCGGCCCACATCTCAGGCCAGCGATCCCTATTCTGCGAGGCTGAGAACGCGGGCAGGAACGCATCGCCCCGCTGGCCGGCTCGGCGCAGCGCCGGAGGGGAGTGGCCTCCCACGATGATGGGGATGCCGCCAGGCTGGCGGGGATGAGTCGTGAGTTGGACGCCTTCGAAGGCCACGGTCGGCCCGGCGAAGCTGGCCACCGGGTTGGTCCACAGCTCTCGCATGACATCGATGTACTCGTCGGTACGGGCACCCCGGTCGGCGAACGAATATCCCAGAGCGTCGAACTCGTCGGCCAGCCATCCCGCGCCGATTCCGAGTTCGGCCCGGCCTCCCGACAGCACATCGACGGTGGCAAGCTGCTTGGCCAGCAGCATCGGGTGGCGCTGGGGCAGAACCAAGACCGCGGTGCCAAAACGCAGTGAGTGGGTGACCCCGGCCAGAAAGGCCATCAGTGCCAGCGGCTCGGGCAGTTGGGTGTGCTCGTTGTCCCACGGGTAGGCCCCCGATCCGGCGTAGGGGTACGGCGCCCTCTTGGCCGCGGGGAACACGATGTGGTCGGCGAAGAACAGCGAATCGCATCCCACCTCCTCGGCGTGGCGGGCAAACCCGGCCAAAAACTCAGGGTCGGCGATGGGTGCCGCCGGTGGTCCCGACACTCCGGTTGCGGTGCCGATGAGATAGAGCCCGAATTTCATTCCCGTAGCCTTCCACGCCTTATCTGCCTCTAGCCTCAATCTCGCCATGGCTGTGCCTCCTGCTCTTGTCGATTTCATGCCTGCGGTGGTCGATCCCGATGAGTTGCTGGGGGCGTTCTGCGATTGGGCCGAGGCGGCGGGGTTGGAGCTTTACCCCCACCAGGAGGAGGCGGTGCTGCGGCTGCTGGGGGGCGACAACGTGGTGCTGGCCACCCCCACCGGGTCGGGCAAGTCGCTGGTGGCGATGGCCGGGGCGTTTGCCGCGCTGGCCCAGGGTCGGCGGGCCGTGTACACCGCGCCGATCAAGGCGCTGGTGAGCGAAAAGTTCTTCGAGCTGGTAGCGGCGTTCGGGGCTGAGCGGGTGGGGATGGTCACCGGGGACGCCACCGTGAACGGGGGAGCACCGGTGATCGCTTGCACCGCCGAGATCCTGGCTCTGCGGGCCTTGCACGCGGGCGGCAACACCGACGCCGACCTGGTGGTGATGGACGAGTTTCACTATTACGGCGACCGGGACCGGGGCTGGGCCTGGCAAGTGCCGCTGCTCGAGCTGAACCAGCCTCAGTTCCTGCTGATGTCGGCCACCCTGGGCGACACCACTGCCCTGCGCCGGGACCTCAGCCAGCGCAACGGCCGGCCCACCGCACTGGTGGCCTCGGCCCAACGGCCGGTGCCTCTGGACGTGGAGTACCGGGAGACCCCGCTGCACGTGTCCATTGCCGAGCTGCTGGCCGCCGACAAAGCGCCGGTCTACATCGTCCACTTCACCCAGCGGGAGGCCACCGCCCAGGCCCAGAGCCTCACCAGCCTCGATGTGCTCGGTCCCCACGCCAAAGCAGATGTGAAGGAGGCAATCGGCGGCTTCCGCTTCGACACCCCGTTCGGCAAAGACCTGCGCCGCTTCGTGCTGGCCGGAGTGGGAGTACACCATGCCGGGCTATTGCCCAAGTACCGGCTGCTGGTGGAGAAGCTGGCCCAGCAAGGGCACCTGAAGCTGATCTGCGGCACCGACACGCTGGGCGTGGGGGTGAACGTGCCCATCCGCACCGTGCTGTTCTCCCGGTTGTACAAGTACGACGGCCGCCGCACCCGGGTGTTGTCGGTGCGGGACTTCCAGCAGATCGCGGGACGGGCAGGTCGCAAGGGGTTCGACGAGGAGGGCAGCGTGTGGGTGCAGGCTCCCGAGCACGTAATCGAGAACCGCCGGGCTGAGGCCAAAGCGGCGTCCGATCCGGTGAGGCGCCGCAAGCTGGTCAAGAAAAGGCCGCCCGAGCACAACTACGCCCACTACGACGGCGACACCCTGAACCGGCTTTGGCACGGCCAACCCGAGACCCTGGAATCGAGCTTCGCGGTGACCCACTCCATGATGCTCAACGTGCTCGACCGGCCCGGCGACGGCTGCGCGGCCATGAAGCGCCTGCTGGTTGACAACCACGAGCCCCGATCCCGCCAGCGAACCCATATCCGCCGGGCAGTAGGGGTGTTCCGGTCGCTCATCGACGCCGAGATCGTCGAGGTGCTCGACGAGCCCGACGACTTGGGCCGCCCGGTGCGGGTGAACCTCGACCTCCAAGACGAGTTCCGGTTGAACCAGCCGCTCGGGCTGTTCGCGGTTGAGGCGCTGGAAGCGCTGGATATCGAGGCGCCCGATTATCACTGGCAGGCGCTCAGCGTGGTGGAGTCGGTGCTGGAAGACCCCACGGTGGTGCTGTTGGCCCAGCGGGACAAGGCCCGCGACGACCTCATGGCCCAGCTCAAAGCCGAGAGGGTGCCCTACGAGGAGCGCCTCGAGCGGCTGTCGGAGGTCACCTGGCCCCGCCCCGAGGTCGAGTTCATCGAGCCGGCCTTCGCGGTGTTCGCCCGCTACCACCCCTGGGTGGGCCACGACCGCCCCAGCCCCAAGTCGGTGGCCCGCGATCTCATGGAGGTCGGAGACACTTTCAACCAGTACGTCTCCCGCTACGGCATCAAGCGTTCCGAGGGCACGCTGCTGCGCTACTTGTCTGACTGCTACAAGGCTCTGGTCCAAACCATCCCCGCCGCCGCCGTCACCGACGCTCTCGGTAGCACTACCGAGGAGCTCCGCACCCTTCTACGCACCACCGACTCCAGCCTCCTCGACGAATGGGAGAGCCTGCGCGAGGGGTGATCCGCCGCCCGGTTGCAGGGAGGCGGATCACCTACCAATAGCACGCGGCTACCTCAGCGGCACGATCTCCAAGCGGCCAGTTTGATTGGCCCACGCCTGTATTCGGCGGTCGGCGGTGGCCAACGGGAGATTCTCGCTCAGTGCGGTGGCCACGATCATCTGGTCCATCGGATCGTCGTGGAAGCCGCTGTCAGCGAGTTCGATCCCGTCGATGAGGACGTCGCCCGTGAGCGGGATCTCCCGCAGTCCGCTGCGCAGAAGGTCCTGTCGAAGCCCGGCAATCGGAGGCAGTTCGACCGCCGGGTTGTTCTTGCGACGCGCGTGTCTCATCTCCCAGAACGTGATCGCCGAGACTGCGGCATTGCCTACGGAGACCCGCGCATCGATCTCCGCTTGCACTTCAAGGCTGATTTTGGACGTGTCACCAATAACGCTCCACAGCAGGACATTGGTGTCGAGAATCATTCGGTGTCGTCTGCCCTGGCGCTGTCTATGATGTCGGCCCACTCTGTGGCGGTGAATGCTTTGGGAAGGCCCTCTTCGGGTATCCGCACCCTGTCTTTGTAACGGCCGCAGATGCCGGGAGCTTCCGATGTGACCGGCATCAAAATCGACACGGGTCTGCCTCGCTTGGTGATGAGGATCGGCTCACCTGTCTGATCCACTTCATCCATGAGTTGGAGGCACTTGGTTTTGAACTCTCCCGCAGGAACAACCCGGGCAGCGTTGTTTGGTGTCACAGCTACCAGGCTAACGATTTCGACCATAGACGACAACCATGGTCATCAATCCCCCGTCAATCCACGCCCGGCTTCATTGGAACCGGGGCATGACGTGGGCCGCGAACAACTCCATCGAACGGCGGATGTCGCTGTCATCGACACCGGGCATGTTCATTCCCAGCACCAGTGTCTCGGCCTCGCCCTCCCGCTCGGTGCGGAAGCCGCCGAGCTTATTCTCGATGGCCTCTATGGCGGTGTTCACATCGCCGGCGATGAAGTGGGCGCGGGGATCGGCGTCCCACCAGTCGCCTCCGGACTCCTTGGTCCACCGCATGTAGCGGGCGTGGACATGGGTCGCTCCCGCACCCCACTCCTCCCAAGCGGCATCGGCATCGTCACTGACGTAGAGCCACAGCAGCTCGGGCTCCCGGGACCAGTTCATGTTCTCGACCACGAAGCGATGGCGGCGACGACCAGCGGGGGAGCCGCCGCCGTAGAAGATGCGGGGATGGGGCTGAGTGTGGGGCTTGGGATACACCGACACGTCCGACAAGGAGAAGTGCTCCCCGATGAAGGAGTAATGGTCGCCGCTCCAGCACCCGTAGAGGATCTCCAGCGCTTCGTCGGCGATTTCTGACCGTCGGTCGAAGTCCACGTCCAAAGCAGCGAACTCGGAGGCCACATACCCCGCGGACAGCCCTAGAATGAACCGCCCTCGGGAGATGACGTCCACGGTGGCCGCGTCCTCGGCCAGCCTCACTGGGTTGTACAGCGGCAACAGGGCAATGAAAACGCCGATATCGATGACCGACGTGTGGGCGGCCGCCGCTGCGGCGATAGGCAGCACCGACGGGGAGTAGCCGTCGTCACTGAAATGGTGCTCAGTCAACCACACCGAGTCGTAGCCCAGATCTTCTGCCAACCGCATCTGGGCGAAGCTCTCGTCATACACATCCGCCCACGGCTTCGAATCCCCAGGCAGCCTCCGAAACGAGAAATACACCCCGAACTTCATCGTTCCTCGACAACCCACGGAGATAGCAGAATGTGCTCCTCCCCATCCTGTACGCCCCGCTCGATCGGCAGGACCCAGACGCGGTGGTGATCATGAGTGGCGGTAGCCATAGGACTCAATTGTGCCCTTGTCTGTCGACGGGATGGTGGCACACTGTGGCGGTGATCCCTGATCAGATCGTGTGTGTGGACTGCGGAGGGCAGTGCCACCGGATCACGCACTGGCCGGAGGACGATCCGCCCGTGCCCGGTGACACCGTGGCCTATCGGTGCACAGACTGCCACGACCGCTGGGACATAGTGCTGGATGCCGAGGACTTTGATGATTGATCGGGGCCGCCCCGCTTAGGGGCCTAGCGGATTGGTGGTTGGTCAGGGGTTCCACCGGTTTTTGTGGTCGATGAGTTTTGCGGTGATCAAGATGGTGGTGGCGAGGCATAGGGCGGCGTGGCGGCAGTCGGGTTTTCGGTCGGTGTTGCGTCG
>JAJDUJ010000001.1 GCA_022826705.1 Acidimicrobiia bacterium
GGCGGCGAAGGCGACACGATCGAGTTCACGGTGACGCTCAGCCCGTCCAGCAGCCGCTACGTGTGGGTCCACTACTATGCACATCCCGCGTACGGGACCGCGGCGTCGGCGACCCACGCAGACTTCCACATGACATACGGCCAGCTCACCTTCAAACCCGGCGAGACGACGAAGACCATCACGGTGACACTGGTCGATGACTCCCGCAAGGAAGGAACCGAGACGTTCGTCGTCGGCCTCTACTCGGTAGCTCAGGCGCAGATCGCTGACCGCGAGGGAACCGGCACGATCATCGACAACGACTAGTGGTGCGCCGCGGGTGACCCCGACCCGCCAGATCTCGTCGGGATCCTCCACGATCACGCCGCGGCCCTCCAGTGGCCGCCAACGGCTTCGACTTCTAGGAGCGGTCGGGCCGCGCCCGGAGCGCGATCAGGCGACGAGGACGTCGGTCTGGGCGAAGTCCTCGCCCACGAACAGCAGCGGAACGCCCATGCGGCGGGCCAGAGCGTAGGAGAACGTGTCGCCGTAGTTGAGCCCCGCGGGGGCGAGTTCCTCGAGGGCGGCGGGCTCCAGGACCTGGCGAGCCGGTTCGCCGACAATGTCGTCAACGTGGGCGCCACCGTGGCCCGCACGCTGTTCCATCTGTTCACCGTCGCCTTGTTCACCTTCTATCTGGTGGCCAAAGCCCTCACCAACAACAGCTTCAACTCCGTCGCCGAACTCACCGAAACCATCGACATCTGGGCCCAGAGCTGGAACGAAAACCCCCAGCCCATCGCCTGGACCCAACCCGCCAACGACATCATCGCCAAAGTCAAACGAGGACGAGCCGCCCTAACCAAATTCGCGACAGACCACTAGCCGGCTCGCCCTTGGGCGACGGCCGCCTCGTGTTCGGGCTGGTCACCGGGTCGGTGACCGTGGGGCTTGCCAGCCAGGACACCTCCGAGAACGCCTTGTGCGAGCTCGGGCTCGACGCGGTGCGCTTCAAGGGGCCGCTACACCACGGCGACACCATCACCGCCTACACCGAGGTGCTGGAAGCCGCCGACTCCCCCGATCGCGACGACGCCGGGATCGTGCGCTTCAAGCACTGGGGGTGCAACCAGCATGGCGAGGTGGTCTGCGAGATGGAGCGGCTTGTGCTCATCAAGCGCCGCAGCCACTGGGCGCAGCGATGAGCGCTGCGAAGGGCACGCAGGCTGATGCCCCCGGATGGACGCAGGGCGGGTGGGCCACCGCAGCAGCCTCTATTGTGGAGCCCGGATGAGCAGCTATGAACGGGACAGTCCGATGCGGGTGCGACGCTCGGAGCTGTCCACGCCGGGCCACTCCGAGAAGATGATCGCCAAGGCCGCACAAAGTGACGCCGACATGGTGTTCCTGGATCTTGAGGACGCAGTGGCCCCCTCGGCCAAGGTGGACGCCCGCGCCAAGATCATCGCCGGGCTCAATGAGCTCGACTGGGGGAGCAAGATCCGCTCCTACCGCATCAACGGCGTCCACACCCAGTGGTGCCACGACGACATCGCAGAGGTGGTCGCCGGCGCCGGGGCCAACATCGATGTGATCATGGTGCCCAAGATCAAAGGCCCCCGCGAGGTGTGGTTCGTCGATGACATGCTCACCCAGCTTGAGCTGAAGCTCGGGCTGGAAGTGGGCCGCATCGGCATCGAGTGCCTCATCGAGGAGGTGGAGGCGCTTCAGACGGTGGACGAGATCGCCTGCTGCTGCCCCCGTCTTGAGGCCCTCACGCTGGGGATCGGCGATCTGTCGGCCAGCCAGGGAATGCGCCTGGGCCACATCGGCGCGACCGACGGCGACCCTGTCCTGCGCTATCCGGGCGATGTGTGGCACTACGCCCGCACGCGGATGATCGTGGCCTGCCGGGCTGCGGGCATCGACGCCATCGACGGGCCGTATGCCGATTTCGCCAACCCGGAGGGCTATGAGAAGAGCGCGGCCACGTTCTCGACGCTCGGCGGCGTGGGCAAGTGGTGCATCCACCCCAGCCAGATCGAGGTGGCCAACCGGGTGTTCGCCCCGACCCCCGAGGAGATCGCCGAGGCCCAAGGGGTGATCGACGCCGTCGCCGACACCGAGGCCCACGGCGTGGGGGCGGCCAACTACAAGGGCCTGATGATCGATGCCGCCACCACCCGCTTGTTCGAGGTGACCCTCGACCGAGCCCGCCAATGCGGCCTCATTTGACGCCTCATTCGACTTGCACTGGCCGATGGGCAGCGAGCCCACGCCGCTGAAGGTGTACGGCCCGGCCCGCACCCAGGAGATTGAGCCACCTTGGCTTTCCCGCAGGGCACACCAGTCTGGTGCTGTCGCTGTTGTTCGCAAGTGAAGCTGAGACTGGTTCGACCTCAGCGGCTACCAGCCGATCTCCGGAGACTGCTGCACGGCTACGGCTGGGTCAAAGCCACCCTCGTCGGATTGTGCGTCTGGAGTTTCGCCACCGCCGCGTTCGCGGCCACTGTCGGAGCCGGAGCCCTGGGGACCGAAGCGCTGGCCTGCGAACACCCCGGCGAGATATTCCCGACGCTGTATGACAGCGTCCCCAGCTGGGATCTCTGGTTCAA
>JAJDUJ010000020.1 GCA_022826705.1 Acidimicrobiia bacterium
TCCGACGCAACACCGACCGAAAACCCGACTGCCGCCACGCCGCCCTATGCCTCGCCACCACCATCTTGATCACCGCAAAACTCATCGACCACAAAAACCGGTGGAACCCCTGACCAACCACCAATCCGCTAGGCCCCTTAGTGGCGACGTAGGCGTATTGGTGGCCTATGGGCTCGATGAGGCGGAGGTGCTCGAAGCCGGCTTCTTGGAGCCAATCGGCGGTTTGGGCAGCGGTAATGGGGAAGCCGTTTTTGGTGCTGGCCATCATGGTCATGCCCATCAGCGTGCTGTGGGGGCTCCATTGGGGCTCGGGGGCCACAAAGTAGTCGGCCAATAGCAGGCGGCCTTCGGGGCGTAGGATTTCATGCGCCCTGGCGATGAGACGTTGAGCGCCTTCGGGGCCCTCGGTGCGGCAGACGTGGCCCAGTACTGCGATGTCGTAGGCCTCGGGTTCGATTTCGATGGTGTGGAAGTCGCCGGGGCGGAACTCGCAGCGATCGGCTACACCGTGCTCGGCGGTGGTGCGCTGGGCCACTTCGATTACTCCGTCGAGGTCGTTGATCACTGCGGTGGCTTCGGGGCAGGCCTTGAGCACGGCGATGGCCCACGGGGCGCCGCCCGCCCCCAGATCCAGAACTCGGGGGGCGGTCATGGCGCTGTAGCGCAGTTGGAGGTCGGCGCGGGTGGCGGCTCGGAGCATGGTGGTGAAAGTGCCCTCGACCAGAGGGCGGTAGAACTCGGCCGGGTCGTCGTCAATGGGCTCGGCGGGCCGCCCGGCTCGGATGGTGTCGGCCAGCCGCGACCAGTTGTCCAGCGGGCCGGGTGCCACCGGCACCAGCGAGGCCATAGACGCCGCTCCGTCGGTAGTGAGGTAGCGGGCGGCGGTGTCGTTCAGTCCGTAGCGACCACCGACCCGCTCTAGCAGCCCGAGCACCGCCAGGGAGTCGAGCAGCGCCCCCAGGTGGGGAGCCGACACCCCGAGTCCGCCAGCTAAGTCTGCGGCGGTCACTTCTGGGGGGGTTCCAGGATTGGCGCCCCAATCGGACAGGGCGTCGAACACGCCCAGTTCCAGGGCAGCCACCAGCACATGGAACGAGCCGAGGCCTCCGATCACGGCCCACACCGGAGCCGACGGCGGGGGTTTGTGGTCTGTCCAGGGGCGGCCTACCCGCTCGGGGACGTGGGATTTCTTCAGTTCGGGATACGGGGAATCAGCCACTTGTTCTCCCGAAATCCATGTCAGGGCTTCAACAAGATTTTGCCGAAGAAGTCGCTGGCCAGCATCTTGGCCTGGGCATCGGCCGCATCGGCCAAGTCGAACACCGAGTCGACCGCGGCGGTGAAGCCGTCGCCGCAGAAGATCTCCCACGCCGGGGCGAACTCTTCGGGGCGGTAGGGGTCGGAACCCAGGATCTTGATGCCGGAGTGGAATACATAGCCCAGCGACGGGATGACCGCCTCGTCGCCGGAGGAGTTGCCGCAGTTCACCAACCGTCCGCCGATGCCCAATGCGAATAGAGACGGGCCGAAAAGGGCAGTGCCCACATGGTCGAACACCATGTCTACCCCCGCTCCGGCAGTCAGCTCCCGGGCCCAGGCGGCCACGTCGTCGGTTCGATTGTTGAGCACATGGGATGCCCCCAACTCCAGTGCCCGCTGGCACTTCTCGTCGGTGCCCGCGGTGGCCAGCACGGTGGCCCCGGCGTTCACCGCAAACTGGATGGCGGCCACCGATACCCCCGACCCGGCGGCGTGGATCATCACCGTCTCGCCCGCGGTGAGCCCGCCTACTTCAAACAGCCCATGGGCGGCGGTGAGGTAGCAGGTGGGGAAAGTGGCGGCAGTCTCCAACGACATGGCGTGGGGTACTGGGTAAACATGTGAGGCCGGCACCAGGCACCGCTCGGCATACCCGCCGTCGATGGTGGCGCCGATGATGCCCAGTTCCCCATACAGGTCGCCCCGGCCTCCCAGCTTGGAGCGGTCGTCCACCCCGGCCAGCGACGGGTCTACCACCACCCTGTCGCCCACGGCCACCCCGTCGACCTCGGAACCAACCTCCGATACCACTCCGGCCACATCCATGCCGGCGATGTGGGGCAGGATGAAGCCAGGCATGGTGAACCAGCCATTGCGCTGCACTACGTCCAACCGGTTCAGGGCAGTGGCCACCACGTCGACCACCACATCCACTGGACCTGGCTCGGGATCGGGCACCTCTTCGTAGCGAAGCACGTCGGGGCCACCGGGCTCGTGGTACCGCATCACCTTCATCGCCGCTCCCTTTGTCTCAGCCCGACTATTTCAGACCGCGGATGAACGGTTGAGCCAAGGCGGCGGGCGAGCGAACCCTGCGGGCAAAAATGGCCATAGTCCCGATGGTCACCAGATAGGGAAGGGCTTGCAACAGCTCGGTGTTGAGCTCGTAGCCCAGACCTTGCAGCGACAACTGGAACGACAAGGCCCCGGCGAACACGACGCAGCCACCCATGGTGCCCCACAGCGTCCAGCCGCCGAAGATCACCGCGGCGATGGCTATAAAGCCCTGACCTCTGATTATGGAATCATCAAAGGCGGCGATTTGAGCGAACAGGAAGTAGGCCCCGCCCAAGCCAGAGGTCAACCCGGCGTAGTAGATGGACTGTCGGCGACGGAGGTTCACGTCGATGCCGCTCACGTCGGCCGACTGGGGGTTCTCCCCCGCGGCCCGTAGCTCCAACCCCCACCGGGTTCGATACACCAGCCACCACGACAGGGGAACCAACCCATAGAGGAGGTAGAACGGCCACGGCTCTCCGAAGAGCGCCTGCCCGAAAAGAGGGATGTCCACCAGCACCGGGATCTCCACTGTTGAGGCTCTATCGGCCCGGGGATCGATCTCTCGATCCAAGAACCCGGTGAGTCCAACGATCAAGATGTTGAGGGTGAGGCCGACCACGAACTGGTCGGCGGTGAGGCGATGGCTCATCTGGGCCTGCACGACCGCGATAATCAGACCGCCGAATGCCCCGAACACCAAGCCCACCACCACCGAATCGGCGAGGTGATAGCCGAGTGCCCCGGCAAAGGCCCCGCTCAGGAGCATCCCCTCCACTGAGATGTTCAAGGTGCCCGAACGCTCGGCCACCCACTCTCCGGTGGCCGCAAAGGCCAGCAGCGCGGCAAAGAGCGCGCCATTGATGTAGGTGGACTCGCTGGACAACACGTCGCCCACGGCGGAGAAGAAGTCGATCAGCACGGCATCACACCCTCTCCGTTGCCGCAGCTCGAGCCCGGCGACGATCCCTCAGGAAGACCACCGCGGGAGGAACCAGGAGGGCCAGCACCAACAGCCCCTGCACCACGTCGGTGATGCGGCTCTCCACTCCGGTGCTGTTCACGAAACCTGCTCCAGTGCGCAGCATGGCGAACACGAACGCGGCCACCACCGCGGGCAACGCCCGCTCCCGGGCCATCAGGGCCACCAAGAGGCCGGTCCAGCCGATGAAGTCGGAGAAGCCGGGCACCAGCCGGTAGTTGCCAAACGAGAATCCCCCGCCGGCAAACATGGCCGCCCCGGCAAGGCCTGCAAAGGCCCCACCGATGGCCAGCGCGGTTGCTCCATAGACGGTGGACGAAACGCCGGATCGCTGGGCAGCCCTGGGATTGTGGCCCAGCATCCGCAGACGAAACCCCCACACCGTGCGGGCCAGCACGTAGGCCACCGCCAGGGCCAGGGCCAGGGCCACATAAACGGTGATGGGGAACTCGTTGCCGAATATATCAGGGCGGGGAATCCGGTTGTCCTTGGCCAACTGCTCGCTCACCAGGTTGCGGTTGCCGCGACTGGCCTCGTCGGCCAGCAGTAGCCACTGCCACTTCAAGCCGTACCCCACGGCCTGAACAGCCACAAACACCAACAGCAGGGTGCTCAGCACCTCGGGCACACCCCGCCAAAAGCGCAGCAGCCCGGCCACTGAGGCCCACACCGCCCCACCCAGAGCGCCGAACAGCAACAACAGCACCACGTTCAGCGGACCAGGGCCGCCGATGCGGAAGCTGAAGAACACCGCGAACGCCGCTCCCATCAGCAACTGGCCCTCCTGGCCGATGTTGATCAGGCCCGCCTTAGCCGAGATCACCGTGCCCAAGGCCACCAGCAACAGGGGTGCGGCTATTCCCAGGGTCTCCCCCCAGCGCCCGGGGGCCTTGATGCTGCCGTCTACCAAAGCCTCCACCACTGGCCACCAATCACCGCCGGTAGCCTTCACGATCACACTGGAGATGGCCAGGGCCACGACGATGCTGAGGGCATACAGCACCACCCACTCGGCTGCCCGGGCACCTCGAGTCATGCTTCGCTGCCGCCCATGAGCAATCCGAGGGTTTCGAGGTTGGCGTCGTCGTGGGAGAGCTCGCCCACGATCCGGCCCCGGGACATCACCACGATCCGGTCGGACAGTTCCAGGATCTCCTCCAATTCGCTGGAGATCAACAGCACAGCCACACCGTCGACCGCGGTCTGTCGCAGCCGGTCGGTCATATACTCGATTGCCCCCACATCCAATCCCCGGGTGGGCTGGGCGGCCACCAGCACATCGGGATCGGCGGCCAGCTCTCGGGCCAGCACCACCCGCTGCTGGTTGCCACCCGACAGCGACCACAGCGGGGCGTCGGGCCCGGAACAGCCGATGTCGAACTCCTCGATCATCTGCTGGGCCGCCTCGGTCACCTGCCCCTTGTCCATAACGCCGTGGCGGGCCACCCGATGGGGGTCCACCATGAGCAGGTTCTCGGCCACCGTCATATCCAGCACCACACCGGAGTCGTGGCGGTCTTCGGGGATCACGCCAATACCGGCTTTGGCCATGGCCCCAGGAGCACCGGTGCGAACTACCGAGTCGTTCACCACCACCTGACCGGAATCCAGCGGAACCAGGCTGGATAGCAGATCGCCCAGTGTCCGCTGACCGTTTCCCTCCACGCCCGCCACACCCACGATCTCGCCCGCCCGAAGATCCAGGCTGATGTCGTCGAGGAGCCGAGCCCCGCCCCGCCGCCCTCGCACCGTGACTCCTTCGATCCGCAGCACTGGTTCATCCGAGATCACCGTCTCAGCGGCCTGCCCGTCCTCTGGGCCGACATCGGCTGCTTCCTCAATCTCGGTCAGGCCGAAGGCGGCCCGCTCCGACCGCAGCGACACCTCCCGCCCCACCATCGCCCGCGCCAGGCTGCGAGCGTCGGCATCGGTGGTGGGCCTGCGATCCACCACCCGCCCCTGGCGCATGATGGTGATCTCGTCGGTGGCGTGGAGCACCTCGTCGAGCTTGTGGCTGACCAACACCACCGCCCGGTTTTCGGCCGCAACCACCTCCCTCAGGGTGCTGAAGAGCTGTTCGGATTCTTCAGGGGTGAGCACCGAAGTGGGCTCGTCGAATACCAGGATGTGGGGGTCGCGGCGCAGGCACTTGATGATCTCCACCCGTTGGCGCAGCCCGGCGGTGAGAGTACCCACCTGAGCTTCGGGGTCAATGTCCAACCCGTACTGCTCGCTGATGGCCGCAACCCGACGGCGCACACCAGAAGAATCCAATTTCCCGGCTTCGCCGAGGGCCACGTTCTCCCACACCGACAGCTGGTCCACCAGGCTGAAGTGCTGATGGACCATGCCAATGCCCAGAGCAGCGGCGGCCAGCGGATCATGAATGGTGCGGGGCTGACCGTCAATGAGGATCGAGCCTTCATCGGGCAGAACCAGCCCGATGAGCACCTTCATCAGCGTGGACTTCCCCGCCCCGTTCTCACCCAAGATGCCGTGGACAAGACCCCGGTACAGGGTGAGGTCAACCTGGTCGCAAGCGACGATCCCCCCAAAGCGCTTGGTTATCCCCGTGAGTTGAACGGCAGGCACCGAGGGGTCAGACCCCCCGGTGCCTGTCATTCCTGTCGTTGCGTCGGTCACCCGCCGCCGTAGGCGGCCCCGGAGATTCCACCGAGCACGCCGAGCAGCTCGCCATCCGTGTTAGCTGCTTGGAAGGCATCGGCCAGCAGCGCCTCCGCTTCGGAAGATGCGCCGCACAGCTCGCCGCCATTGAGGCCCTGCTCGGTCGGGAACTGATAGGTACCCCCCTCAGCCAGCGTGCCGTCGAGAATCAGCGGCAGCACCAGCCGGGCGTAGCGACCGGCGTCGAATACAATCGTGCCTGTCCAATCAATTCCATCGTCGCGAGAACAGATGTCACCAGGACCGGCCGCGAACACCGCAATCCCCTCGTCGGTGGCGAGCTGACCCACCGGGTTCAGCGCCCCGCCCAGATAGGCATATGCCAAGGTGGCCCCTTCGGCAATGGCGTTGGTTAGCGCCGCGGTGGCGTTGGCCGAGTTGTCGAAGTCAAACGGGAAGGCACCGGTGGCCACATACTCCATAGTGAACGATGGGTCCACCGATTGGAGGCCGTGCACGGTGGCGTTATACGCCTCCTTCTCGAAGCCGAGGTCGCAGCAGCCCAAGAAAACCGCGGTATCCCCGTCGTGCTCCTGCAACGCCGCACCCATAGCCACACCGGCGGTGTAGTGGATGGGAGCACCCCAGTCGGTGGCCTGCGCCAGTCCGGGGGTCTCCGGGAACCCAGCCCCGCAGTTGCAGTACCAGAAGATATCGGGATACTGCTCGGTAAGGTCGGCCAACGGCTCGGCGATCTCGCTGGCTCCCACCAAGATGACGTCCACTCCCTGCTCGGCAAGGTCAGACATGGCCTGGGCGGCCTCAGCGGCGCCGATGTTGTCGCTCACGATGGGCGGGGCAAAGCCGTTCTCGGCAGAAAACTCCTCGGCGAAATCCACCAGAGCCTGGTAATAGCCCTGGTCGTCGCGGGGACCGGCAGCGGCCACGCCAATGGTTAGGGTGCCATCACCATCCGCGTCAAAAGTGTCAAGGAGTGCTGGATCAACTGAAGACCCACCATCATCGTCGTCATTGCCGCAGCCGGCAGCCACCAAGGACACCAATGACAGCAACACCGCCATCAACCACAGCTTCCGTACGCATCGCCTTCTCATCGTTCCCCTCCTCAGGCTGATATGCCAGACCGACCGGCTAGGCAATCGCTCAGCAGCCTAACCGATTCGTTGTCATCCATACCTGCCCTCGGTATGCTGGCCCTGCTTCCCCCAGTAAGCAGTCTCATCCCGATGAGGAGAGCCTCATGGAACAAGTCATCATCGCCCTGCTGGGGGTCAGCATCACTTTGACCCTCTACCTCGACCGTTGCCGACGGGCCGACATCGCCCAATTGCGACAGGTGACGCATGATGGGTTTGCCCAACTCACCAGTGTCGTCATGGATCTCTGTGGCCGAGTGGGCCGTCTTGAGGGCCGGTCTGAAACCGCGGCAGACCCATCGCCGTAGCGTTTAACCTGAATCCACCGGTTTGAATTACGCCGGGTGGTGTGGGTGGTCGGGTGGGTTGTGCTGGGGTTGGGTTTGGGTGTGTTGCGGGGGTTTTTGCGTGTTGGTGGGTGCGGGCGGGGTTTCGGGGCGCGGGTTTCGGGTTT
>JAJDUJ010000017.1 GCA_022826705.1 Acidimicrobiia bacterium
AAGCCCAATCATGACCGGCCGGCCACCGATGTAGAGTCGCTGGCTCCAGGTCTTGGACCAGCGGCCGCTGCGGGTGGGCCGCACCAGTAGGCTCAGTCCATGTCCTCCGCGCCCGTCTCCATAGCGTCCAGCCTCATTGACTGTGCGCACAAATGCAGCCGTCAGCGTCTTGGGTCTATTCATGCGTACTCTTTCTAGTATTACTTCCTAAGTGGTAATGGATGGTAATAGCTGAGCATGTATGACACAACCACCGAACCCATCGGTGGACGATTTATAGCCTTCGACCAGTATCTATGATGACAGATGAGAACGGACGGTTACAGGAGAGCAAGTCGGCCATCGCGGGCCCTCCCTCCGCTTGGCAACCGCTTAAAGAATGGCGGAGGGGGTGGGATTCGAACCCACGGTGACTTGCGCCACACACGCTTTCCAAGCGTGCCGATTCGGCCGCTCTCGCACCCCTCCGGGAGTTAGGAAATTTACCGCACACCGACGGGCGGTCCTGCACCGGTTGCCGCTATCCTGGCGACATCTGGGCCGTGGGCCCGGTTTGGAATGTGATGGTCGGGTCCTGTGCAACGCCAGCCCGTGAACCGAGTCAGGGCCGGGAGGCAGCAGCTCTCAGCGGATCCTGGGGTGTGCCGCAGACCGCCTGGCCATCACTTTCGAGACCGGAGACCACGGCCCGACTGATTCCGCCCGACTGGGCCTAGCTGTCGCTCAGTCTGAGTAAAGTCGGCGCAATGGCCCTTCAGGCGCTGTATCGACGCTATCGACCGGGTTCCTTCGCGGAGCTGCGGGGGCAAGAGCCCGTCGTCCGGGCTCTGCAAAATGCGGTCCAACAGGGCCGAGTCGGCCATGCCTACCTGTTCAGCGGTCCTCGGGGCACCGGCAAGACCAGCACGGCCCGCATCCTGGCCAAGGCCCTCAACTGCACCGACTTGAGCAGCGACGGGGAGCCCTGCGGCAAGTGCCAGTCGTGCCTGGACATCGCCAACAATGCTTCTTACGACCTCATCGAGCTCGACGCCGCTTCCAACAACAAGGTGGACGACGTCCGCGACCTCATTTCCCGAGTGGCGATGGGCTCTCCCGGCCAGGCCAAGGTGTATGTGCTGGACGAGGTCCACATGCTCACTCCTGGAGCGGAGAACGCCCTGCTGAAGACACTCGAGGAGCCCCCCGACCATGTGGTGTTCGTGCTGTGTACCACCGAACCCCACAAAGTGGTGCCCACCATCCGCAGCCGCACCCAGCACTTGGAGTTCAACCTCATCGACGGCGACGTGCTGGCCGACCACGCCCGCTGGGTGGTGGAGCAGGCCGGACTGGAAGTGGACAACGACGCCATCAACCACGCCGTCCACCGGGGGGCCGGATCGGCTCGCGACACACTCTCGGCCCTCGACCAGATCGTGGCCGCCGGCGGGGTTGCCGATCGGCTCGACGCGGTGGACGCCATCGTGGAGGCGTTAGCCGGTCAAGACTACGGCCCTGCATTTGTCGCGGTGCATGAGACCCTGCGGTCGGGCCGGGAGCCCCGGATCATCGGCGAGGCCCTCCTCGATCGATTGCGGAATGCCTTCTTGAGCAAAATGGGCGCCGACTTGAGCCACCTCACCGATGCCCAGCAGGAGAGCGCCCGGGCCACCGCGGCGCAGATCCCCCCGGCCGGACTCACCCGTGCCCTAGAGGTACTGGGGACCGCCCTGGTGGATATGCGTCAAGCCCCCGATCCCCGGGTGGATTTGGAAGTGGCACTGGGACGACTCACCCGCCGAGACCTCGACACCGACCTCAGTGCCCTGTTGGAGCGCGTCGAGCGCCTGGAGCGCCACGGTCCTCCCCCGTCCACCCCCTCGACGGGTAGCACCGACCCCGCTCCTGCCCCCCCGGACTCCTCACCCAGCAGCAGCCCGAGCAGCGGGCATGAGCGGGCCCGAGCCGCCATTGCCCAGCTCCAGGCCAAACAAACCGCAGACACCGAGCCGCCTTCGGCGGCATCTGTCCCCCAGGATTCCGATTCCGACGTCGCATCGGCAGCCGAGCGAGCCCCGCGTCCAACGCTGGGAGCAGTGCGAGCTGGAAAAGCCCCTGAGGCTTCACCAAGCAGTCCAGAGGCCGCTGAAGCCACCACGGTCACCGACGAGGTCGATACATCCCTGCCCAGCCGAGAAGAGATGGTCATGGCCTGGGCTGACGCCATCCTGGGCAACCTTCCCAACCGGGCCCGGATCCGCTTCCAGGCCGGCCGATTCATCGCCAACGATCCCCGAAGCGTGGTGTTCGCCCTGTCTGACCAAATCCACCTGGACCGCTGCGAGGAAGTCCGCGAGGCGGTAGACGACGCGCTCCGAGAGCACTTCGGACGGCCAGTGCCGCTGCGTCTGGCCATCGACGACGACAGCACCGCACCGCCTCCCGACATTCAGCCCGCAACGGCGCCTCCCGCCCACGATGAAGTCGAGGCCGTCGATCCCGATGAGCTGATCGACGAGGAGACTGCCACCAAAGAGGCCATTTCCAATCTCATGGCGGCATTCCCCGACTCCGAACTCGTCACTTTCGATCCGCCCGCCGCGAGCAGCCAGCAGGGGTAGTCATGGACAGCGCAAGCAGCGTCTATACCGCCCCGGTCCAGGTGCTGATCGACGAGCTGGGCCGCCTGCCGGGCATTGGCCCCAAATCGGCGCAGCGCATCGCCTTCCACTTGCTGAAGGTGTCCGAGCAAGATGCGCTGAGGCTGGCCGACGCCATCAAGGAGGCCAAGGCCCGAATTCGGTTCTGCCAGCGGTGTTTCAACATCAGCGAGCACTCCGAATGCGAGCTGTGCGCTGACCATCGCCGCGACCCGGCGGTCTTGTGCGTGGTGGAGGAGCCTCGCGACATTGTGGCCCTGGAGAAGACCCGGGAGTTCCGAGGCCGCTACCACGTGCTCGGCGGGGCCATAAACCCCATCGAGGGCATCGGCCCCGACCAACTCCGTGTCAAAGAGCTGCTGGCCCGCATCAACGACGAAAACGTCACCGAGGTCATCTGCTGCACCAACCCCAACATCGAGGGCGAGGCCACTGCCATGTACTTGGCCCGCCTCATCGAACCGCTCGGGGTGGCCGTGACCCGAATCGCCAGCGGCCTCCCGGTGGGCGGTGATCTGGAATACGCCGACGAGCTGACCCTCAGCCGCGCCTTGGAGGGCCGTCAGCGCATCTCGGCGGGCTAAGTCGACCAGTCTGCAAACGCAAGACACCGCCTTAGCGAGTCGGGCGGGGGGCATTGGGAACCGACACGCATAAGGCGGCGCTTGTTTATTGCAATTACATTACAAAGATGACGAAACCAAGTCAAGTCATCTTGGGTTTGTAACAATCAGACTTCTACTAGGAGCGCGTCCCCCTGGCCGCCGCCGCCACACAGCGCAGCTGCCCCCAAGCCGCCGCCCCGACGGCGGAGCTCGTGCAACAACGCAAGCACGATGCGGTTTCCACTGGCTCCGATGGGGTGGCCCAAGGCAATGGCCCCGCCGTTCACATTCACCACATCGTCGGGAATCCCCAGGTCGGCCATCGATGCCAGGGCCACCGCGGCAAACGCTTCGTTGATCTCAAACAGGTCCACGTCGCCCAGGTTCCGGTCGGCTGACTTGAGCGCCTGGAAAATGGCCCGCGACGGCTGGGTGAGCAGCGAGGGATCGGGTCCAGCCACCTGGCCGTAGCCCACATAGGTGCCCAGCGGCTCCACCCCGAGTTGCTCAGCCCGCTCCCGGCTGGCCACCACCAGCGCGCTGGCCCCGTCGGAGATCTGGGAGGCGTTACCCGCGGTGATGTTGCCCGACTCGGCGAACGCCGGGCGCAGTCGGCCCAGCGACTCGGCGGTGGCATCGGTGCGCACCCCCTCATCGGCCGGCACCGTCACTGGATCGCCCCGGCGCTGGGGCACCTCTACCGGCACCACCTCGTCGTTGAACCGACCGGCGGCCACAGCGGCCGCAGCCCGCTGATGCGACTGGGCCGAGAAGGCATCCTGGGGCTCACGGGGCAGTCCGCTCGACGCGGCGTACTTCTCGGTACCTGTCCCCATGGCACAGTGATCGAAAGCGCAGAACAGCCCGTCGTACATCATGGAGTCCACCAGGTCGCCGTCGCCTAGGCGATACCCCTCACGAGCCTTGGTCAACAGGTAGGGCGCCTTGGTCATCGACTCCATGCCTCCGGCCACCACGATTTCGGCGTCGCCCGCGGTGATCATCTGGTGGGCCAGGTAAACGGTGTTGATGCCCGACAGGCACACCTTGTTCACCGTGGTAGCAGGCACCGTCATCGGGATGCCCGCCCCCACCGCTGCCTGTCGAGCCGTGGCCTGACCCTCACCGGCCAACAGCACTTGGCCCATGAACACGTAGTCCACCTGCTCGGGGGCCACGCCCGCCCTCTCCAGCGCGGCCCGAATGGCCAGCACCCCCAGCTCGGTCCCCCTAAACGACGCCAGCCCGCCCGACATCTTTCCGATGGGCGTGCGGGCACCGGCCAAGATCACCGTTTCGCTCATTGCTTCTCCCTTGTCTGTTCGCCTTCGATGCCGAACAGGATACGGTCGCGATGTGCGGGTCCACCTTGTTGACGGGACATATGAGCTGTTCCGCTACCACTTCTCCCCGGGCAACCGCGACGCCGAACGGGGAGCGGCCCGGGGCGTGGTGCACAGCATGCTCCAGCTGGTGGACGACGGGGCCACCCACATCGGAATAGCCACCGATCAGGTGATCGAGTCGTTCCGCAACGAACTGTGGCCCGGCTACAAGACCGGCGAAGGGGTACCCCCCGAGCTGATGGCCCAGTTCCCCCTGGTGGAGGAGGCTTTAGCCGCCGCCGGTTTCTGCATCTGGCCCATGGTCAAGCACGAGGCCGACGACGCGATGGGCGCTGCGGCCCGCAAGGCCGCTCTGGCTCCTGAAGTAGAGCAGGTGCTGATCTGCACTCCCGACAAAGACCTGGCCCAATGCGTGACCGCCGACGGGCGCATCGTGCAGTACGACCGCCGCCAGCAGAAACTCATCGACCACCAAGGGGTGGTGGACAAGTTCGGGGTCTTACCCGAGTCGATCCCCGACTACCTGGCCCTGGTGGGAGACACCGCCGACGGCTTCCCCGGCCTGGCTGGCTGGGGGGTCCGCTCTACCGCGACGGTGCTATCCCACTACATCCACTTGGAGAACATCCCCGACGCTGTCGGCCAGTGGGAGGTGAGCGTTCGGGGTTCGGCCAAGCTGGCCGCCACCCTGGCCGAGAATCGGGATCTGGCCATGCTGTTCCGCCGCATCGCCACCATCGACGACGGTGCCCCGACGTTTGATGGCCTCGACGAATTAGAGTGGGCCGGCCCCACCCCGGAGTTCCCCGAGCTGATGAGCAGATTGGGCGGCGACCATCTTGTTGAGCGGGCCGACAACCTGAAGCGCCAATTGGGAAAGACCTGAAAGGAAAACCAGATATGCGTACTGCGGTCACCGAAATGTTTGACATCGAGTTCCCGATCCTGGCCTTTACCCACTGCCGCGATGTGGCCGCCGAGGTCAGCCGGGCCGGTGGATTGGGCGTGCTGGGCGTTGTCGGACACACCGAGGAAGATTTGGAAACCGATCTGGCTTGGATCCAAGAGCAGGTCGGCGACCGCCCCTTCGGCGTCGATCTTGTGGTTCCCGCCCGCTACGAGGGCGTGGAACAGGGCGGGCTGGACGTGGAGCAGGCCCACTCGCTCATCCCCGATGAGCACCGGCAATTTCTCGACGAGTTGCTCGAGCGCTATGACGTGCCGCCGCTGCCACCCGACGACAGCTCACCCCGGGACTGGGGACCCGCGGCCCCGCTGTCGGGCCGCCGGGCCGGTCGCCAACTCGAGATCGCCTTGGCCTACCAGCCTGCGCTGGTGGCCAACGCGCTGGGCCCGCCTCCCCCGGAGATGATCGAACAGAGCCATGCCGCCGGCGCCCGGGTCGCCGCCCTGGCCGGCCGGGCCGCCCACGCCGCGCGCCATGTGGCTGCCGGCGTCGACATCATTGTCGCTCAGGGATACGAAGCTGGCGGCCACACCGGAGAGGTGGGCTCCATGGTTCTCATCCCCGAGGTAGTGGACGCGGTAGCCCCCGTGCCGGTGTTGGGCGCCGGGGGTATCGGCCGAGGGCGCCAAATGGCCGCAGCCATGGCACTGGGCGCCCAGGGGGCATGGTGCGGCTCGGTGTGGCTTACCACCGAGGAGGCTGAAACCCACCCCGCGGTCAAGCAGAAGTTCTTGGCTGCTGGATCTTCTGACACTGAGCGGTCCCGCACTATCACCGGCAAGCCGGCCCGGATGCTGCGCTCGGCCTGGACCGAGGAGTGGAACCGGACCGATACCCCCGACCCTCTCCCCATGCCGCTTCAGATCATGCTGACCGGTGAGCCCCGCCGCCGCATCGACCGGGTGGCCCACCACCCCGGCAGCGGTGCTGAGAAGCTGACCAACTATTTCGTCGGCCAAATCGTGGGTGCCATGAACCAATCCCTCCCCACCCGCCAGGTGGTCTACAACCTCGTCGAGGAGTTCATCGAGGCCGTAGAGGGCCTCACGGCTCAACTCGACGACGGATAGAGCAGCTCCAACGCCTCGTCGATCGAACCCGCCCGCTGGATGATCCCCGCCTTGTCGGGCTTAATGAACCCAACATCGACAAGCTGTTGGTGAAACGCGGCCAACGGCTCCCAGAAACCGTCCTCATCCAACAACACCACCGGCTTGTACCGCCCGCCCTCGTGCAGCCCCAGCTGCGTCCAGGTGGCTGCTTCGAACAACTCCTCCTGCGTTCCCAACCCGCCCGGCAGGGCGCAGAACCCGTCTGACAGCGAGTACATGAGCTGCTTGCGCTCGTGCATGTCGGCCACCAAGTGCAGCTCGGTCAGCCCCTGATGGGCAATCTCGATCTCGTCTAAGAAGTTCGGAATCACCCCAATCACTTCGCCGCCCGCTGCCATGGTCGCGTCGGCCATCACCCCCATGAGCCCGACCCGCCCCCCGCCGAATACCACTCCAATGCCCTCGCCAGCCAGCCGCCGCCCCAAATCAGCCGCCAATTCCGCATACCCCGCCTCAGTCCCCAGCGACGAACTGCAAAAAACCGCCACCCGCCTCTGCCCCGAATCCAAAGCCACGAGAGTGAGGCTACCCACCCCTTCCCCACACAAAGGAAGTCGTTGATCCCCAACCTGCCAAACACGACACGCTCAACAACCCAGACCCCATGTAGCCTGTCACCACAATGGCCGAGCACTCGATGAAGGACCGCCTCAACGACTTGGAGCGCCGCAAGCACGAGGCCCTCCACGCCGGACCCCAGCGGGCGGTCGATCGCCAGCACGACAAGGGCAAGATGCTGGCCCGGGAGCGCATCGAGTACCTGCTCGACGACGGCTCCTTCCACGAGCTCGACATGCTGGCCCGCCACCGGGCACTGGACAGCGGTATAGAGGAGCGGCCCTACACCGACGGGGTGATCACCGGCTGGGGCACCATCGACGGCCACAAGGTGTTCTTGTTCGCCCAAGATTTCACCGTGTTCGGCGGGGCGCTGGGCGAGGTGTTCGCCGAGAAGATCCACAAGGTGATGGACCTAGCCCTATCGGTGGGCGCGCCCATGATCGGCCTCAACGACGGCGCCGGGGCCCGCATCCAGGAGGGGGTGGTGTCGCTCGACTCCTACGGCGGCATCTTCCACCGCAACGTGAAGTCCTCCGGCGTCATCCCCCAGATCAGCGTGATCCTGGGGCCGTGCGCAGGCGGGGCGGTGTACAGCCCGGCCATGACCGATTTCGTGTTCATGGTGGCTGAAAAATCGCACATGTTCATCACTGGTCCTGATGTAGTGAAGACCGTTACCGGCGAAGAGGTCACCCTGGAGGATCTGGGCGGGGCCCGTTCCCACTCCACCAAGTCGGGGGTGGCCACCTTTGTGGGCCAAACCGAGGAGGAGGTGCTTGATGAAGTCCGTTTCCTGATCAGCCACCTCCCGCCCAACAACCTGGAGGAGCCCCCGCGGATCGATGCCACCGACGATCCCGAGCGGCTCACCCCCGAGCTGCGCGACATCATGCCCGACAGCCCCAACCTGCCCTACGACATGCGCCAGGTGATCCAGGGGGTGGTGGACGACGGGGAGTTCATGGAGTACCACGCCCACTGGGCCCAGTCCATCGTGTGCGGCTTCGCCCGGCTCAACGGCTACACCGTGGGCGTGGTGGGCAACCAGCCGATGGTGCTGGCCGGCGTGCTCGACATCGAGTCGTCGTCAAAGGCGGCCCGGTTCGTGCGGACCTGCGACGCCTTCAACATCCCGCTGCTGACCCTGGTGGACGTGCCCGGCTTTCTGCCCGGTGTCGATCAAGAGCACGGCGGCATCATCCGCCACGGGGCCAAGCTGCTGTACGCCTATTGCGAGGCCACCGTTCCCCGCATCCAAGTCATCACCCGCAAGGCCTACGGAGGTGCCTACGTGGTGATGGACTCCAAGTCGGTGGGCTCCGACCTGTCGTTCGCCTGGCCTGGTGCCGAGTTGGCCGTCATGGGGCCGCAGGGAGCGGTGGAGATCATCTACCGGCGAGAGCTCCAGTCCGCCGCCGATCCCGTGGCCCGTCGGGCCGAGTTGGTGGACGACTACACCGAGCGCTACGCCAACCCCTACATAGCGGCCGAGCGGGGCTACATCGACGATGTGATCGACCCCGCCGACACCCGCCGCCTGGTGATCGCCGGATTCGAGATGCTGCGCTCCAAGCGAGAGGAGCTGCTGCCTCGCAAGCACGGGATCATCCCGCTCTGATCTCGGTCTCGGGAAATTCACTCCGGTAGGGCAGATAGGACCAGCTAGAACAGCCCCATGAGCCTCATTCAGATCACACCGCAGCCCACTGAATCCGAAGTGGCTGCCATTCTGGCCGCCTACGAGGCTCTCTGGCCCCGCCCGGTGACCGCTGAGCTGCCGGCGCCCGCGGCTCCTCGCTGGCGGTTCAGCGGCCGCTGGTGGAGCGCACCGGCCACCACCCGTCGCCAACAGCAGACTCTCAAGCGATGACCGCTGACCCCGCCCGCCATCGAACGGTCGAGGAGCTGGAGGCTGTCCTCGACCACATCCGCCAAGCCCCCTCCGACAACGGCACCCTCGAGTTGATTGTGCGCCGTCCCGCGGTGAATGAGCGGGAGATCCTGGAAGCCAGCCATGTGAGCCCCGAAGAGGGCTTGGAGGGCGACACCTGGAAGCAGCGGGGCGATCCCAAGACTCCCGACGGTCGCGCCAATCCCGACAAGCAGCTCAACATCATGAATGCCCGGGCCACCGCCGCGGTGGCCGGGCCCATCGACCGCTGGGCCCTAGCCGGTGATCAGCTCTACATCGATCTAGACATCAGCACCGAGACCCTGCCGCCCGGCACCCGCCTCGCCCTGGGCGAAGCGGTCATCGAAGTCACCGCCGAGCCCCACACCGGCTGCGGAAAATTCTCCTCCCGGTTCGGCCTCGATGCCCTCCGCTTCGTCAACTCCCCTACCGGCCGCGCCCTCAACCTCCGCGGCATCAACGCCCGAGTTGTCCAACCCGGCATCATTCGCAAAGGCGACCCGGTGACCCGTCTGAACTAACCCCCCCACGGCGGCGAAGGCTGCTTCACCGCCATTCTCAACTGCTTCAGATAATCGCTCCGCGGAATCTCCACCGCCCCCAAGCTCCGCAGGTGCTCCGTCGCCCACTGCACATCCAACAGCCGGACTACGCCACCGTGGTTCAACCTCCCCACCAGCGCCACCAGCGCCACCTTCGACGCATCGCGATCAACATGAAACATCGACTCTCCCGCGAACAGCCCGCCGATCGACACCCCGTACAACCCGCCCACCAGCTCTCCCTCTTCCGACCACGCCTCCACGCTGTGGGCCCAGCCCATACGGTGCAGCCCAACGTAGGCATCTCGGATGTCCGGCGAGATCCAACCATGAGGACGCTCAATCGCTCGGCAGGCATCGACGACATCGGCAAAGGCAATATCAACCGTTATTCGATATCGCCTCAGCGACCGGCGCAGCGAGCGGGTCACCCGGAGATCATCGAGCGGGATCACTCCCCGAGGGTCGGGCGACCACCATCCCAGCTTGTCGGTTCGTCCCAATGGCATCGGAAACAAACCGGATCGGTAGGCCGCCAGCAGCGTGCCCGGGGCCAGATCCGCCCCCACTGCCACCAAGCCATGCTCATCGGCCGTCTCCGCAGGAGGAAACTCCCACTGGCTGGGCTCGGGGACAAGCCTCACCCCCATACTCTGCCCCACCCAGAGCGCGGGGGTTAGCGGACTAGCCGGATTCTTCGATGGTGACCGAGTTGACGATCACCTGCGGCTCAGGCCCACCGCCCAGCGGGTTGTTGGGCTGGTCGACGTGGCTGGCCAAAATGGCCTCGGCCACCCCCAAACTCGCATCGTCCATTTGGCCGAACACCACGTAGGTGCCCTGGTTGTTGAGCCGGGCAGTGTTTTCGTTCACCGCGAAGAAGAACTGGGCGCTGGCACTGTTGGGCGCCGCCGTGCGGGCCATCACAATCTGACCCGGCTCGTAAGTGAACCCCGATCCCTCGTCGGGGATGGTGTAGCCCGGACCGGGATCAGACGGGGAGTTGGTGTGCGGCGCCCCACCCTGGATGATGCCGATACCCGGATCGGTGCGGAACAACAGCGTGTTGTCGTAGTAGTGGTACCGGGCCAACACCGCGAAGTTGTTGGCTGTGATCGGCGTGTTGACCACGTCGAGCTCGATCCGCATCTCTCCCGCGGTGGTGTCGAACACCGCGGTGTACTGCTTGGAAGCGTCCAAACACATGGGCTGGGGGCCGTCGAAATCGAGGACCTGTGGTCCTGATCCGTCTGCTGGAGGACATCCGCTCAAATCAATGCTCCCTTCAGGAGTTGGGTCGGTGGATTGTATGGCGATGGAGTTGACGATGACCGCCTCGGACGGTCGCCCTCCGAAGGCGGTATCCGGGTCGTCAACATGAAGGACGAGGGTATCCAGAACCACCGACAGGCTGCCGTCGGAAATCTGGCCCAGGCTCGTGAGCCCCGACACCGGCTGGGACGGCAGGAACTCGTCGTAGGCCAGCAGGAGGAACTGTCCGGTCGTATCTCCTTCAGCCGACCACAGCAACTGGCCTTGCCGAAACTCTTCGGCCTCGTCCGCAGCCACCGTGAACCCCGGCCCGGGATCGTCGGCGTCGTTGGTGTGGGGCGACCCACCCTGGATGTAACCGCCGGTGGGGTCGGTATAGAACACGGCTGTTCCGTCGTAGTAGCCGTATCCGGCCAACGCTACAAATGCGTTCACCGCCTCGGGATTGGCCTCCTGGTCGAGAGCCACCCTGATCTGTCCCAGGGTTGTGTCGAACACCGCGGTGTAGCCAAGCTCGGGATCGAGGCATTGAGCCGGAGCCGACTCAAAGGAGGTCACTCGGAACGCCGGGCCCGCCGGATCGGGGCACGGAGTGACTTCCCCGGTCAGCTCGCCTCCGGGGCCCGGGGGCGGGGGTATGTCGGGAAACCCGCCGGTGCCCGGTGCGGCGTCGGCGCCATCGCCCTGGGCCGTCTCGCCGATGGCGGCGTCCCCGCTGGTGTCGTCGCTGCCGTCATCTCGCACCACCAGCCACAAGATCAGAACCGCCACCACAATCACCGCCGCAATCAGAGCGACCCGAACGCCTCTAGAGCGGATTCGGCCGCGGCTCTCGGTCACCCTGGCCCGTTGCTGCGCAACCTGTCGGCGCGCCCGCTGACGCTGTCTCTTGTCGGTGGCCATCGCCTGAAATCTACGATGGCAATCACCGAAGTGCCTACCAGCGCAAGAATCTCGGATAACAACCACAAAAGTGCCCATGAGCGGCCGGTAGCGTTTGGGCGTGGCCTTGGTGGTTCAAAAGTTCGGCGGTACGTCGGTGGCCAACGCCGATCGCATTCGCGAGGTAGCCGACCACGTGCGCCGGTGCCGGGATCGCGGCGACCAAGTGGTCTTGGTGATCAGCGCCATGGGCAAGGAGACCGACGAGCTGTTGTCGCTGGCCTCGGCGGTGTCCACCACCCAGCCGGGCCGGGAGCTGGACATGCTCATCACCGCCGGAGAGCGCAAAGCGTGCGCCCTCGTTTGCATGGCCCTCCACGACCTCGGAGTGCCGGCCGACTCCTTCACCGGCAGCCAGGCCGGGTTCGTCACCGACACCAATCACGGCAACGCCAAGATTCTGGAGATCACCCCCGGCCGAGTTCAGGCCGCCCTG
Organism: Acidimicrobiia bacterium; assembly: GCA_022826705.1. GTDB lineage: Bacteria > Actinomycetota > Acidimicrobiia > Acidimicrobiales > Bin134 > Poriferisocius. The sequence continues at coordinate 12,338 of JAJDUJ010000017.1, forward strand.
GACGCCAATCGGGTGCCGGTGGTGGCGGGCTCCCAGGGGGTCAGCACCGAGAACGACGTGACGTTCTTGGGCCGGGGTGGCTCCGACACCACGGCAGTTGCGCTGGCCCACACCCTGATGGCCGATGCCTGCGAGCTCTATACCGACGTGCCCGGGGTGTTCACCACCGATCCCCGGGTGTGCCCCGATGCCCGCAAGCTGGGCACCATCTCGTTCGACGAGCTCCTGGAGATGACCGCAGTGGGCTGTCCCAAGCCGGCCATGCGCTCAGTGGAAGTCGCCCAGAACTACGGAGTCAAGCTGCACATTCGATCCGCCTTCACCTGGGAGCAGGGCACCTGGGTGGTCAAAGAGGAGTCTTCCATGGAGCAACCCATCATCCGATCGGTCACCCCCGACACCTCGGAGGCCAAGATCACCGTCACCGGCGTGGCCGACAGGCCCGGCGTGGCCGCCATCATGTTCCGCAAGCTGGCCGACGCCGGCGTGAACGTGGACATGATCGTGCAGAACGCCTCCGAGCACGGCGTCACCGACATCTCGTTCACGGTTCCCGACGAGGACGCAGACACGGCAGCCGATCTGACGAAAAAGGTGGCTGATGAGATCGGGGCAACCGGCGTGACCGCCGACCGCAAGATCGCCCGGGTCAGCCTGGTGGGAGCGGGGATGAAGTCCCACCCCGGCGTGGCCGCCACCATGTTCGAGACGCTGGCCCAGGAGAAGATCAACATCGAGATGATCTCCACCTCTCCCATCCGCATCAGCTGTGTCATACGCCAAGACCAGACCGATGCGGCCGTTTCTGCGCTGCACGAGGCCTTCGACCTGTCCCGATAACGACCGCGGTTTTCCGCCGTGCCAACGGTAGGATTTTCGCCGTGAGAGTTGCCGTCGTCGGCGCCACCGGCCAGGTGGGCGGGGTGATGCGCCGCCTGTTGGAAGAGCGTGACTTCCCCGTCGCCGAACTGCGGGTGTTGGCGTCGGCTCGCTCCGCTGGCCGGACCATGTCTTGGCGAGGTCAGGACTTCGTTGTCGAGGATGCCGCCGCTGCCGACTACCGCGGAGTGGACATTGCCCTGTTCTCCGCGGGGGGCGGCACCTCCCGAGAATTAGCCCCCCGAGTGGCCGAAGCCGGTGCCACGGTGATCGACAACTCCTCCGCTTGGCGCATGGACCCCGACGTGCCCCTGGTGGTCCCGGAGGTCAACTCCCACACGCTGGCTGAGATCCCCAAGGGGATCGTGGCCAATCCCAATTGCACCACGATGGTGGCTATGCCGGTGCTCAAGCCGTTGGCCGTTGAAGCCGGACTGCGCCGGCTGGTGATCTCCTCGTACCAGGCGGTCTCCGGAGGTGGCTTGTCTGGGGTTGCCGAGCTCGACGAACAGGTACGCAAAGTAGCCGACGATGCCATCGGCCTCACCCACGATGGCCAGGCCGTTTCGTTCCCAGCGCCGTCGGTGTTCGCCGCCCCCATCGCCTTCAACGTGGTCCCCGAGTGCGGCTCCTGGATCGATGACGACTCCGGGGAGACCTCCGAGGAGCGCAAACTGGTGGAGGAGAGCCGCAAGATATTGGAGCTCCCTGATCTGGCGGTGAGCGCCACCTGCGTTCGAGTGCCGGTGTTCACCGGCCACTGCCTAGCCATCAACGCGGAATTCGACCACCCCTTGAGCCCTCGGCGGGCTACCGAGCTGCTGGCCGCCGCCCCCGGTGTCGCGCTCAACGACGTGCCCACTCCCCAAGCCGCCGCCGGCATCGACCCCACCCTGGTCGGCCGTATCCGTGTCGACCCAACCGTCCCTCACGGCCTCTCCCTCTTCGTCGCCGGCGACAACCTCCGCAAAGGCGCCGCCCTAAACGCCATCCAAATAGCCGAAGCTCTAGTCGGTCCTTAGCGCGGCGGATTATCCCGATACCGCAACGCCGCTTCCTCCAAACTAAGCCCCAACTGGTTAGCCAGCGACGCTAGCCAAGCCAACACATCCCCCATTTCGTGCAGCCGTTCCACGTCGTCACCCTTGCGCACCGCCTGGGCCAGTTCCCCCAACTCCTCGCACAGCCACGCCACCGTCGCGGGGATGCCCCGTTCCCGGTCTTGGGGACCGTACAGGTCCTCCATGAGCTGTTGGAACGCCGCAATCTCCACTGCGGCTCTGTTTACTCGATAGCAGGACCGTGCACGGTGACCCGGTGCATGTAGCGGCGCCCTTCGGTCCAATCGGGAACGGCGGAGTGCTGCACCGCTCGGTTGTCCCAGATGGTGAGAGTGCCCGGTTCCCACTGCACTCGGCATTGGAACCGGACATGGGCGATGTGATCCCACAGGAACTCCAGCAGCCAGCGGCTCTCCGCCGGATCCATGCCCTCGATGGCCACGGTGAACTGCGAGTTCACGTAGAGCCCCCGCCGACCGTTGTGGGGGTGGGTGTGGATCACCGGGTGGCTGTTCTCCACATCGGGGTGCTCATGGCGGGGTTTGTCCCAATCACGCTTGTAGGTGCCTTTCGGCCCGAAGGTAGCGGTGCTGGAGTGGACGGCCCGCAGCCCCTCTAAGCGCTGCTGCCACTCTGGCGACAGCCCCTCGTATGCGGCCTGGGCGTGGGTGAAGAGGGTGTCGCCCCCCACGGGGGGAACTTCGAAGGCATACAGGAACGACGCCAGCGGAGGAGCGACTTCAAAGGTCACATCGGCATGCCACTTGAGCACCTTGTTCATCTCTGTGGTGTCCAGGATGAGAATCTCGGGATGCTCGGGCATGTTCACCGCGAATGGGTGGGTGTGAAGCGGCCCAAAGATCTCGCCGACGGCCTTGTGCTGGACCGGTGTGAGGTCTTGGTCCCTGATGGCGACAACCCCGTAGGTGAAAAGCAGATCCCTCAGCTTCGCCTGTCCCGCTGGGTCGTAGAGCCACTCGGTCAGGTCGACGCCCTCGACATAGGCCCCCACCACGCCAGTGATCGGCGTAACCCTCAAGCCTTCCTCCACCGCGGTCAGTGCCATGCGATTCTCCTTCTGGGGGCCGATAGTACCGGGAATTCAGAGGCGATAGCCCCCGTCAACGCTGATCACCTGCCCGGTGATGCCTCCGCCCGCCTCCGAGGCCAACAACACCGCCATCGGGGCCAGTTCCTCGGGTTCCAGAATTCGGCGCTGGGCGCTGTCGGCATGGGCGTCGGCCTCGGCCTCGGCCGTACTGATGCCCTTGGCCGCAGCCAGCCGCTCAAAATCCACCAGTGCTGTGTTGGTCCATCCTGGGCACAGGCAGTTCACCGTGATTCCGTGGGGTGCCGCCGACATGGCTAGTTGCTTCGTCAGCCCCACCAGACCGTGCTTGGCAGCGGTATAGGCCACGCTGGCCGCCGCCCTCTTGGACGCACCAGAGCCGATGTTGATGATTCGGCCATAGCCTTGCTCGCTCATTGGGGAAAGCGCTTCCTGGCTGGTCCAGAAGGCCGATATGAGGTTCAAACGCAATGTGGCCATGAACGGCTCTGCACTCCCCAAGAAGGGGTCGTGATTTCCCCCCGATGAACCCCCGACGTTGTTCACCAGCACCTCGACGCGCCCGAACTCGGCAATGGCCGCCCGCACCGGCGAGCGGGCCTGCTCTTCATCGGCGGCATCGGCCACCACCGCCAACCCCGATTGGCCCGCGTCCTCGATCTCGGCCACTACCGAATCAAGCTGCTGTCGGGTCCGGGACGACACCACCACCGTCGCCCCCTCCCGGGCCATGCCCACAGCAATGGCCCGTCCGATCCCCCGGCCCCCGCCGGTGACCACCGCCACCCGGCCTTCAAGCACTGGCACTATCGCTCCCCTAGCCGTATGAAATCGTGCGGTGGGCCAGTTTCCAGCCGTTCTCGGTCCGCATCAGGCGGTCCCGATACGTCCCAAACAATGCAATCGACGGCTCAGTGGCGGTATTCACCCAGAACTGCCAATAGGCATCAGATACAGCCTCGTCGCCGTTCACCGTTACCGCTTGGGTGGTGATCACGTGGCGGGTATTGCTCCCCGGCCCCACGGTGCCTGCGGCGCGCCGCTCGATGGCCCCGGCCAGGAGATTCTCTCGGCCCTGCAACTCTCCTCCGGGCATGTCCCAACGAGCATCATCGGTAAACAAGTCCACGTACTCCTCCAAATCCCCCCCATCCGCCAGCATCGCCAACCGGGCAACAACATTTTTGATCGCAGCATCGTCACTCATGCTCTGAGAATACCGACAGGGAGTAACCTCACCACATGCACGACCTCGTCATCCGCGCCGGCACAGTCATCGACGGCACCGGCCAACCAGGATTCACCGCCGACATCGCCATCGACAACGAGACAATCACCGAGGTCGGCACCAACGTTTCCAAAGGACGCCAAGAACTCGACGCCGACGGCCTACTCGTCACCCCCGGCTTTGTCGACATCCATACCCACTACGACGGACAGGTCTCATGGGACCCCGAGATCACCCCATCGGTGTGGCACGGGGTGACCACGGTGGTGATGGGCAACTGCGGCGTGGGTTTCGCACCGGTACGGCCCGGCTCAGAGGAATGGCTCATCGGCCTGATGGAGGGGGTAGAGGACATACCCGGCGCCGCTCTCGCCGAGGGCATCGAATGGGAGTGGGAGAGCTTCCCCGAGTACCTAGACGCCGTCGACCGCAAGCCCCGCACCATCGACGTGGCCGCCCAGGTGCCCCATGGCGCGCTCCGGGCTTACGTCATGGGAGAGCGGGGGGCCGACCACAACAACCACCCCACCGACGATGAAGTCACCGAGATGGCCCGGTTGGCCGCCGAAGGCGTGGCCGCCGGCGCGGTGGGCTTCACCACCAGCCGCACCATCAATCACAAGACCAAGTCCGGCGAGCACACCCCGAGCCTTACCGCCGGTGCTCCCGAGCTGTGGGCCATCGCCGAGGCAGTGGGCCAAACCGGCAAGGGAGTATTCGAGATGGTGGGCGACTGGGTGGACTTGGATGCCGAGTTCGATCTGGTGGCCGAGATGGCCCGGCGCAGCGGCCGACCGCTGTCCCTGACCATTGCCGTCCCCGACACCCGGCCTGATCTGGGCCACCAGCTCCTCAACCGCATCACCCAAGCCAACGAGGCTGGCATCCCGCTTCGAGCGCAGGTGGCCAGCCGTCCGGTGGGCGTGCTCGTGGGCTTGCAGTCCACGTACCACGCGCTGCTGTCCTGCCCCGGTTACCACCAATTAGCCGCCCTCGACCTGTCGGAGAGAGTGGCCCGCTTGCGCGAGCCCGACGTGAGGTCTCGTCTGGTGGCCGAATTGGCCGCCCAACCCCTCCACACCTTCAATCGTCTCGACAAGCTCTTCCCGCTGGGCGAAACGCCCGACTACGAGCCCTCGCCCGACGTCAGCGTGGCCGCCGATGCGGCCCGACGCGGCGTGGATCCTCACGAGGCGCTGTACGACGCGCTGTTGGCCCGCGACGGCACCGAACTGCTGTACGTCCCCGTGATGAACTACGCCGACGGCGACTTCGAGCTCACCAGGGAGATGCTGTCCCACCCACTCAGCGTCCCGGGTTTGGGCGACGCTGGCGCCCACGTCGGGTTCCTGTGCGACGGAAGCATGCCCAGCTTCCTGCTCTCCCACTGGGGGAAAGACCGGACGCGGGGCGACACGTTGCCAGTGGAGCAGCTCATCAAGTGGCAGTGCGCCGACACGGCGGCATTGGTGGGGTTCAACGACCGGGGCACGCTGGCGACTGGCCAAAAGGCCGATATCAACCTCATCGACTTCGAGCGGCTCAGCCTGCAAGCCCCTGAAATGGTCTTCGACCTGCCTGCGGGTGGGAGGCGGCTGGTTCAAAAGGCCAGCGGCTTTGTCTCCACTCTGGTTGCCGGCCAAGTTGTGCAAACCGACGGCGAATTGACCGGCACCCGGCCTGGCCATCTGGTCCGGAGTTGAACACCCCTCAAAGCGCGTAAAACTCCCATTTTTCTTGGAAATGACTGCCTCCATCCGATAGTTGCACTTCCAACTATCGGACTTCCTTGATAGAATTCGCCAATGGTCGAGACCATGTCGGGAATTCCCCTCGACCCCACTTACGGCGACGGGTTGCAACCAGGCGAGTACCCCTACACCCGCGGGCTGTACCCCACCGGCTACCGCAGCAAATTGTGGACCATGCGGATGTTTGCCGGGTTCGGAACCGCCACCGATACCAACGCCCGCTTTCATGCTCTGCTTCGAGCCGGGGGAACCGGGCTGTCCACCGCCTTCGACATGCCCACTCTCATGGGCCGCGACTCCGACCACGAGTGGTCGGTGGGCGAGGTAGGCCGGGCCGGCGTGGCCGTGGACACCCTGGCCGACATGGAAGACCTCTTTGCCGGCATCAAGTTGGACAAGGTGACCACCTCGATGACCATCAACGGGCCAGCCGCCATTCTCATGGCCATGTACGTCGCGGTGGCCGAGCAGGGTGGTGTGCATCGGGCCGATCTCGGCGGCACCATTCAGAACGACATCCTGAAGGAATACCAAGCCCAAAAGGAGTACATCTTCCCGCCCCGCCCATCAGTGCGGTTGGTTACCGACTTGATCCGATTCACCACTGCGGAGATGCCCCGCTGGCATCCAGTCTCCATTTCCGGGTATCACATCCGCGAGGCCGGGTCGACCGCGGCCCAAGAGCTGGCCTTCACTCTGGCCAACGGCTTCGCCTATGTCGAGGCCGCCATCGCCGCCGGGCTCAACGTGGACGACTTCGCCCCCCGCCTTTCGTTCTTCTTCAATGCCCACAGCGATTTCTTCGAGGAGATCGGCAAGTTCCGGGCCGCCCGTCGCATCTGGGCCACCTGGATGAAGGACCGCTACGGCGCCACCAATGCCAAGTCGCTCATGTGCCGTTTCCACACGCAAACCGCAGGTGTCTCCCTCACCGCCCAGCAGCCCGAGAACAACATCGCCCGGGTGGCCCTCCAGGCACTTTCCGCCGTGATGGGAGGCACCCAGAGCCTGCATACTGATTCCTTCGACGAAGCCCTGGCCCTGCCCACCGAGAAAGCTGCTCGCATCGCCCTTCGCACCCAGCAGATCGTGGCTCACGAGACTGGTACCGCCTCGGTGGTCGACCCGCTGGGGGGCTCGCACTTCGTGGAGTGGATGACCGACGAGATGGAGCGTCAAGCCAACGAGATTTTCGACCACATAGATCAAATCGGTCGCGGCTCCATGCTGGAGGGGGTGTACGCCGGCATCGACGACGGCTACTTCGTCGGGGAGATCGCCGACGCCGCTTACCGTTTCGAACGCGAGGTGAACGCTGGTCGGCGGATCATCGTCGGAGTCAACGAATTCACCGAGAACGACGACGACGAAGCCAATCTTCTGTCCATTGGACACGCCACCGAAGAGATGCAGATCAAGCGTCTCGATCAGATTCGCGGCGATCGCAACGATGACGCAGTCCGAGCTTCTCTGACCGCGCTGGTTGAAGCCGCCGGTCAGCCCGACATCAACCTCATGCCGTCCATCATCGACGCGGTGCAGACCTATGCCACCGAGGGCGAGATCGTCGCGGCACTGGAGTCGGTGTTCGGCACCTACGTCGAGACCGCGATGGTGTGACCCGATGAGCGAGACACCCGGCATTTCGCCGCTGTCTGCGGATGACCAAGGGCCGCTGCGGGTGGTGCTGGCCAAGCTGGGCTTCGACGGCCATGACCGCGGCCTGAAGGTGGTAGCCCGAACCCTGCGTGACGCGGGCATGGAAGTGATCTACCTGGGACTGCGCCAGACCACCGACAGCATTGTCGCGGCCTGTGAGCAGGAGGACGCCGACGTGATCGGGCTGTCGATGCACAACGCCGGCCACCTCACTTTGGCCCCCCGCATGGTGCAGGCCGTTGAGGAAGCTGGTTTGGGCGTGCCGGTGGTGATCGGCGGCATTGTGCCTGCCGAAGACGTGACCGTTCTGATCGAGGCCGGCGTGGCCGCGGTGCTTGGGCCCGGGGCATCAACCGAGGAAGTTGTGGCCGCGGTGCGCGCTGCCGTGGCCCACCAGTCCCCAGCCCGGTGACCTCTCAGCCCGGTGAGTCCTCAGCCCGCAGATCCCTTCTTGGGCGTCAACCCGTGAGCGCCCCCTCGCTCGACGAGCTGTTCGAATCGGCCCGGACCGGAAACCGGCGGACGTTGGGCAGACTGCTCACCATGGTGGAACGCCAAGACGACAACGCCGTCATGGTGTCCGAACGGGCCCACCGCGATGCCGGACAGGCACGGGTGATCGGGGTGACCGGCGCCCCGGGCAGCGGCAAGTCCACCATTACCGGCCGACTGGCCGCCGTCTCCGGTGCAGCCCGGCCCGCCATATTGGCCATCGATCCCAGCTCTCCTCTGACCGGAGGGGCCATATTGGGCGACCGCATCCGCATGGACAACAACGTCAGCAGCAGTACTTTCATCCGGTCTATGGCCACGCGGGGCCACGCTGGTGGGTTGGCGGTGGCCGTGCCCGACGCTGTCCGGGTACTCGACGCCGCGGGCTGCGACCCGGTCATCGTGGAGACCGTAGGCGTTGGCCAGGTGGAGGTGACCGTCGCCGCCGCCGCTGATACCACCGTGGTGGTGGTGACCCCCGGCTGGGGCGACGCGGTGCAGGCCAACAAGGCAGGGTTGTTGGAGGTGGCCGACATCTTCGTCGTGAACAAGGCCGACCGGCCCGACGCCCGCGGTGCTCGCCGAGACTTGGAATTGATGCTCGATCTCGGACACCGGGGAGACTGGCGAGCCCCCATTGTCTTGACCACCGCCACCGAGGGGGAGGGCATCGACGACTTGTGGTCGGAGATCGAGCGCCACACCTCATATCTTCACCACTCCGGCGAACTGATCCGCCGCCGCTGCCGACGCCGTCGCAGCGAAGTGGCCGACAGGATCGAACTCGGCTTGCGCGACCGGGCTCTCCGCATCATCGACGACCAGTCCGGTGAATCGGCAATGGTCCGCGTCGAGCGCCACGAGCTCTCCCCTGCCGCGGCTGCCGAGCAGTTGCTGGCGACTCTGATCCCCGACAACCCTCCAGAAGAGTGACATGAGCACCTACTCCGCCCCCTTGGAAGACATCGCCTTTGCTCTGCGCCAAATTGCCGGTTTGGACGACCTGGCCCAGCTGCCCGCATGGAGCGATGTCGGACTCGACCACACCGAAGACCTCCTGGCCGAGGCCGGGCGACTGGCCGCCGAAGTCATGGCCCCCCTCAATCGAACCGGCGATGAAGTAGGCAGCGTGCTCGACGCCAACGGCAACGTCATCACCCCCGAGGGATTTCGGCAGGCCTACCAGCAGTACATCCAGAGCGGCTGGACCGCGGTGTCGGCCCATCCCGAACACGGAGGGGCCGGATTTCCGCTGGTGGTCGACGTGGCCATCCAGGAGATGTTCACATCAGCCAACATGGCGTTCTCGCTTTGCCCGATGTTGAGCCAGAGCGCCATCGGCGCACTCAGCACCCACGGCAGTCCCGAGCAGAAGCACCTCTGGTTGCCCCCGCTCACCAGCGGCGCCTGGACCGGAACCATGCTTTTGACCGAGCCCCAAGCGGGCTCAGACGTCGGCGCTCTCACAACTCGAGCCGAACCCCAAGGAGATGGGAGCTATCGCCTGTGGGGCCAGAAGATCTTCATTACGTGGGGCGAGCACGACATGGCCGACAACATCGTTCACATTGTGCTGGCTCGCACTCCCGACGCACCGATGGGCACCCGGGGAATCTCCTTGTTCATCGTGCCCAAGTATTTGGTGGAAGCCGACGGCACGCTGACCCAGCGAAACGACATTCGGTGCATCGGGCTTGAGCACAAGGTGGGCATACACGCCAGTCCCACCTGTGTGATGGAGCTCGACGGAGCAGTCGGAGAGCTGGTGGGGGAAGAGGGCGAGGGCATGCGCCTTATGTTCACCATGATGAACAAGGCCCGCCTCTTGGTGGGGCTCGAAGGTCTGGCGGTTGCCGAGCGGGCTTACCAGCAAGCGGCGGTCTTCGCCGCCGACCGGCGCCAGGGTAGACGCGCCGACACCGAGCCCGGTGACCAGGCACCGATAATCCAACACCCCGACGTGCGCCGCATGCTTCTGGACATGCGAGCCCGTACGGAAGCCATGAGGGGGTTGCTGCTTCTCAACGCGGCCGCGGCCGATCGCGCCGCCAGCCATCCCGATCCGGACCACCGCCTACAGGCCCAGCAGCGGGCTGAACTGCTGACGCCGGTGTCGAAGGCCTGGTGTACCGACCAAGGCGTCGAGGTGGCCTCACTGGGCATCCAGGTACACGGCGGCATGGGATTCATCGAGGAAACCGGGGCCGCCCAGCATTGGCGGGACAGCCGCATCGCCCCCATCTATGAGGGCACCAACGGCATCCAGGCCATCGACCTGGTCGGACGCAAGCTTCCCATGGCCCATGGCGCTCCGCTGGCGTCGCTACTAGAAGACATGACCGGTTTGGACAAGAATTTGGACCAGGCGGTCGCCGCGGTGGCCGATGCCGCCCGTTGGCTGGGCGAGCACCCCGGCGACGACGCTTTGGCCGGAGCCACCCCGTTCCTCGAGATGCTCGGTCTCACCGTTGGCGGTTGGGTCATGGCTCAGACGTGGGACACGTCCCGACTACTCGAATCGGCCGAACCGGAGCGGGCTGACTTCTGGAGGGCAAAGCAGACATCCAGCCGCTTCTACCTCGATCAGATCCTCCCGACGGCCCCTGCCCTGCTCTCCGCCGTCACTTCTGGAGCAGCCGCCCTGGACTAGCCGCCTTGGGCAAGCCGCTCTACTAACCGCCCAAGCGCTCGCGGGCCGAGGCGCTGCGGTCCAACAAGTGAGCAGGCACCGTCGCCCCGTTTACCACCACGTCTCCGCCAGCGTCGTCTCCGGCCCCCGCCGGCAGTTCCTCAACGTCGCCGTTCGATCCAGCAGCCAACTCCCCCGCCTCGGCCGCCGCCTCAGCAGCAGCCTCAGCGGCGGCCCGCTTGACCAGGAAGTCCTCCCACTCAGCCTCTTTGACCAGCTTGTCCCGGTGGATCGAACCCCGCTCGGCCCCGCTGTCGAATCGCACCCAATAGCGCAACCAGCGCATACCGGTGTGCATCATCACCTCTCCGGAAGTTCCCTCGGCAACCCCGGCCAAGTCTTCGGCAAGGACAACTCGCTCTCGCCGCTCCAAGACATCGGATCTACCGGCCATTCCCTCAGGGTATCTGTGACATGCAGACCCGGAGAAACCGCCGCAGAACCCTCGAATTCATTGACCACAACCACCACATCAGTCACACTGAACTCATCAAGGGGTGCTTGGATTAATGTTGCAATTTGGTTACGTTTATAGCCATCGCCCCCGCCTCCGCGGATTTCGATAGCTCCTCATGCGCAGATTCAATCGGATCCTCGTCCTTCTAACAGTCATAGCGCTGTTGGGATTCAGCGCACCCAGCGCAGCCCAGGACTCCTTCGTGGAAGAGCGGCAGCAGCAGATTGAAGAAAAGAAGCGAGAGATCGAAGAGCGTCGCCGAGAGCAGCTCACACTTCAGCGCGCCTCACTGTTTGCCATCAAAGAGCTCGATGTAACCAATACCCAGATTGAAGAGGTTGATCTGCATCTCAAGCAGGTCAATTCGTGGATCGCCGCGGCCGAAGCCCGCTTGGGAGCGGTGGAGCTCTCCCGCACCACAGCCCAAGAGCGGGTCGTCGACGCTCAAGAGCGAGCCGCCGAAGTGGGGCTCGAGATCACCGCAATACGAGAGCAACTACAAGACCAAGTGGTCCAGATCTATCTCGACTTCGTATACGAGCCCAATTTCCTCCTCGAAGACGGCGACCCCAACCGAAACGCCCGTCGCCAGTTCTACATAGAGGAGCTGGGGGCTGACGCCCAAGTGCTCATTGACCGGCTGCGTCGGGCATTCGACGACCAGGAAGCTTCGGTGCGGCAAGCCGAGCAGGCCCAAGCCGACATCGAGCAGGCGCAAGCCGACATCGAAGAGGCATTGACCGAGCTGGCCGAGCTCAAGGAAGCCCAAGAACTGCTCCAAGAGGAGTGGAACCGAAAGCGGGAACTCCTCCAAGCGAGAATCACGCTCGAAGCCCAAGAACAAGCCGACATCGAGAGCGAGATATCTGGACTCGAGCAGAACATCGAAGAAATCGAAGACGAGATCGAGCGTGAGCGAGAGCGAATCCGCCTGGAAGAAGAACGGCAGAGGCGCGAGGCAGAGCTGGCCCGCTTGGCCGAGTTGGAGCGTCAACGCAAGGAAGACTTGGCCCGCTTGGCCGAGCAGGAAAGGGCGGGCCAATTCGACAACATCGAGATACCTGCTCCCCCCACATTCTTCCGTCCGGTAACCGGAGAAGTGGTATCCGGGTTCGGCAATCGGGTCCATCCCATCTTCGGCACCGTTCGCTTCCACGCCGGACTCGACTTCGCCAACAACATGGGCGATCCCATCCTTGCTGCTGCCTCCGGCACCGTCACCCAAACGAGATGGCGAGAGGGCTACGGGAACACCATCGTCATCGATCACGGGGGTGGGTGGACGACTCTGTATGCCCATCTCTCGGGTTACAACGTGTCCACCGGAGAAGAAGTCGATATCGGAGAGCAGATCGGCCTTATCGGGAGCACCGGGTGGTCCACCGGCCCCCATCTCCATTTCGAGGTCCGCTACCGAGGGTCGCCCCGAGATCCCGCCAAGTACCTCAGCCTCTGATCACATCGGGATCAGCGCGTTTGGCGGCCGGGGAGCCGACGAGCATTGATGATCCCCTACGGCAAGCCTCAGCTCGGTTGTCTTTGACCCGGCCTCACGGCAAGACTGAGCCAATGGAGGCCTTGGTCTTTGAGCGCAAGCCCGCTCGCTATGTGGCCGCCGCGGTGGCTTCACGGGTGGTGCCCGGTGCGGGTGGCGGGGTAGGCCCACTCCGCTTGCGCGACATCGAACCGCCTGAACTGCCCGGACCGGAATGGCACACCATTCGACCTCGGCTGACCGGCATATGCGGATCTGACCTGGCCACCGTGGAGGGCCGGTCCTCCCGCTATTTCGAACCGCTGGTGTCGTTCCCGTTCGTCCCCGGTCACGAGGTGGTGGGCGTCGACGAGGATGGGCGTCGATTGGCACTCGAACCGGTTCTGGGTCCAGAGGCCCGAGGCGAACCGCCCCCCTTCCCCGGCGCTGCCCCCGGCGACGGAGACGACTACGGCTATCTCCTCGGAGGCACCATCAAGGATGGAATCCAGATTGGCTTTTGCTCCAGCACGGGTGGCGGATGGGGAGAGATGCTGGTGGCGCACCAGAGCCAACTCCATCCAGTGCCCGATCACTTCAGCGACGAGGCTGCCGTCATGCTGGAGCCCGCGGCCGGTGGAGTCCACGCCGCCGTGAAGGCCCAAGTGGAGTCCGGGGCCTCGGTGGCCGTACTGGGAGCAGGCACCATGGGATTGTGCTCGCTGGCCGCATTGCGGTGGCTCACCTCCGCCGGAACCATCATCGTTACCGCCAAATACCCCCATCAACGGGACCTGGCCGATGCTCTGGGCGCCGACATCATTGTCAACCCCGATGAAGTTCGACGCGCCGTGCGGAGGTTTAGCGGCTGTCGGATGTTGGGCAACTACCTATCGGGCGGGGTGGATATCACCATCGACGCGGTGGGCAGTCCGGCATCGGTAGCCGATGCCATCGCCATCACCAGGCCTAGGGGCCGAGTGGTGTTGTTGGGCATGCCTGAATCAGCTCGAATCGACCTGACCGGACTATGGCATCGTGAGACCGAACTGGTCGGCGCCTACACCTACGGAACCGAGAACCTTCCGGATGGACAAACTGCCACCAGTTTCGCGATGGCATTCGATTTGGTGGCTTCAGCCAATCTGGAGCGCTTGGTCTCGGCCCGTTATCCCCTGGACCGCTTTCGGGAGGCCGTCGCCCACGCCGCCGAGGCCGGTGCTCGAGGCGCTATCAAGGTGGTGTTCGAACAGAACGCTTGATCGCTATAAGCCCAGCGGAGCCAGTCCGAAGTCGGCACCAATGGCACTGATCTCCTCCACCAGGGCAACCGGCAGGGGAATGCCCCGGGCTAGCCGCTCGGCCCGGTTCTCGTGCTCGATCTCGCCGGGCACATAGATCCGGTCCACGCCCTCGGCCCGCTCGGTGTTGTGAACGTCTCGAATGAGCTGGTCCATCTGCTCTCGAAACCGGTCCAATCCGCAGAACCGCTCCAGATCCAAGGTCAGAAACATCCAGCCCTTGGCCAGCCGGCGATTTCCCACCAATTCGCACTCCGTCTGCTCGGTGTGACCGAAGCTGCTGCCGGCAACTATCCCGGAGAGCACTTCCACCATCAGCGCGATGCCAAACCCCTTGTAGCCCCCGAACCAGCACAGATTCTGGGCTGAAGCTGTCGCCGTGTCCGTGGTTGGCCGGCCCAGATCATCGTTGGCCCATCCCTCGGGGATGGTTGGATCACCGCGCTTTTTGGCCAGCAATATCTTGTTTCCGGCCACCGCGGTGGTGGCGATGTCGTACACCACCGGCAGTTCTTCCCCGGCGGGAACCGCCCAGGAGAATGGATTGGTCGAGAAGATGCCCGATCGGCCGCCGTAGGGAGGCACAATGGCCGGGCCGTTTTGCACTGCCATGGCGAAGCAGCCGGCTTCAGCCGCAGGGAGGGTGTAGTAGGCCAAGGCACCCAGGTGGGTTCCCTCTCGTACGGTGACCGCCGCCACCCCGTGGGCTTTGGCCCGCTCCACGGCCAGTTCCATGGCCGCCACCCCGGACACCTGCCCAAATCCGACGCCACCGTCCATCATCACTGTGGCACCGTCGTCTCGAATCACAGACACTTCTGTGACTGGCCGAAGATGGCCAGACTTCAGCCGGGCCACGTACAGCTCGATCAAGTGGGCGCCATGGGAGTCCACACCCCGCAGGTCAGCTTCCACCAGGTTGTCGACCACGACTTCAGCTTGATCGGGGGGCACCCCCAATCCCTCAAGAATGGCGATCTCGTAGCGCCGCAGGACGTCATGATCCACTAGGACCACATTGGCATCGCTCACTGTGAAGCAGCTTTGTCAGGCTTGGGCGGGCGATAGAACACAGCGAGCTGTGTCAACCCCGCCAGCACACCGCCGCCGGCGCCAATCGCCAGACCAACGTAGCCATCCCAATCGTCGTCGATTCCCAACGCGCTGTCCACCGACCACTCCATGGGCCCCAAGGTGGCCACCGAAGCCGCGACCACCGCCAGCACGAAGGTGTACTCCCAGCCTTCCCGCACGATCATGAAGCCGTTGTGGCGGTGAACCGTCCACGCCGCCACCACCATGACCCCGACCATCCCCGCGGCCGCCAGGGGAGTGAGAAATCCCAGGGCCAACAGCAAGCCCGCGCCGATTTCCGTGAGCGCTGCCATCCAGGCATGTAACTTGCCTGGCTTCATCCCCATGCTGTCGAACCAACCGGCGGTACCGGGGATGCGGCCGCCTTGAAAGATCTTGCCGTATCCGTGGGCGGCAAACGTAAGCCCGATACCCACCCGTAAAATCAGCATTGCCAGATTCATCTCGTCCATAGGCCCACAGTACTGGCCCATCTAGGCTGGGCACGTGCCCCTCTGGCTCAGTGTTCTCATCGCCATTCTCGCGGGGATGGTCCTGATCCGGGTCGGCATCGGCGTGCTTTTGATGATTCGCCAGCCCCTCCCGCCGCCTCCTCCGCCGGGTGAGTTGCGCAAAGTGAAAATCACCTATCGGTGCTCAATCTGCTACACCGAAGTCCGCATGACCGTCGCCCCCGAGGAAGACCCGGCGCCTCCCCGTCACTGCGGCGATGACATGGATTTTGTGGCCCCAATCGACGATTAGGGTTGGTTTTCCACAGGTTGTGAACAAATCTGGGTACAAACTACAAAGCCGTAACTAGCGCGTCACCTGGTCGCAACCAAAAATCAATGCCATTGAGTGGCCACCAGCATCCCAGCCAGCAGCAAACCAAGACCCCCTAGCAGGTACCAGTTGTTGGTGTCTCCGGGCAGCAGCGCCACGTAGTTCAGCACAATCACGATGGCGCCCAACACCAACAGGGCGATCATCAGCACCGGCACCCAGGTGGGGCTGACCTTCTCGGCCGAGACCGGTACGCGGGGAACGGCTTCGTTCTCGGGCCGGGTGCCTCTTGGGGTTACCCGTCCGCCTTGCACTCTTCGCTTCGTTGGCTTGGCCATGGGCCAAGGATAGACCTGGAGTTATCTGGTTCTAGCCTTGAGCGGTCCCCAGATAACGTTGAACCCGGTGAGCCCCAGAATTCTGGTGATCGACAACTACGACTCGTTCGTCTACAACCTCGTCCAGTATCTGGGGGAGCTGGGTGCCGAACCCATCGTTCATCGCCACGACGCCCTGTCCCTGGAGCAGGCTCGCGACCTTGAACCCGACGGTGTTCTCATCAGTCCTGGGCCGGGCCGTCCGTCTGATGCCGGGTTGAGCAACTCCCTCATCCAAGAGTTCTGCGGTATCCGGCCCGTCCTCGGTGTGTGCCTGGGACTGCAGTGCCTCGGAGAAGTCTTCGGCGGACAGGTGGTTCGAGCCCCTCAGGTCATGCACGGCAAGACATCGATCATCCACCACACCGGAGACGGAGTCTTTGCCGGCCTCCCCAATCCGATCGAGGCAACCCGTTACCACTCGCTGATCGTGGAGCGTTCTTCAGTGCCCGATGTCTTGTCTATCACTGCGGAAACCGATGACGGCCTCGTGATGGGGTTGCGACATCGTGAGCACCCGGTAGAAGGCGTTCAGTTCCACCCCGAGTCGATTCTCACCTCATCCGGCCACGACATGCTGTCTAATTTCCTGGCCCAGACTGGTTGATAGCTGCTGGCCGCTGGTCTAGTTCCAGAAGACATCGCATCCGTTGTCTACCCCCGGAGTGTCGCCGTCCAAACCCTCGGCCCAATTGTCGGCGTTCGCCGCTGATGCGGGCATTGGATACGGAAGTTCGATATTCCACGCCACCGCAAACCCGGGAATGTCGGAGTAAGTCGCAACAAGACCCCTGCACTCGGTTTCGAATTGGCTGGAAAGGGCGTTCCATCTCGCGATGCTGCCCAAGGCATTGGGCAGGCGTCCAGCAGCCACGGCTCTCGCAGTGATGTCGGAGGCGGCGTTCCACGCTGCCGCCCGACGGGGATCAAGCTCTTCGACCGGAATCGCAGGGCGACCAGGGGGTCCCGGCCTTGATGGGTCCGGATCCGATGGGTCCGGATCCGATGGTCCCGGCGGCGGAATTACCGAAGTCGGCAATCCCAAACAGGCGATTACTTCCGTCCCCGCAGGATGTTCCTCTTGAGCAGGAGGCACCTGTCCCATGATTCGCCCAACCAGTTCTTCGGTGTCGTTGGGGAAGTCGCAGTCTGGAACAGGCTCGACCAAGACCAGCTCCAGCTCAGCCAACCGCTGTACAGCCAATTCCGGGGTCAGCCCGATCAGGCTGGGCACGATCACGCTCTCCGGGCCCAAAGAAACCAGGATCTTGATCGGGGTGCCGGGCAGCAGCAACACGGGCGGGGCTGGATCGGTGCTGATGACAAGGCCCGCCTCTACATCGATAGAAGACTCCTCCAAGACTTCATCGCTCACTTCAAGACCGGCTTGTGTCAACACCTGGGCGGCCCGCAATGGAGTCATCCCCATCACATCGGGCACCTCAACGGCCTGAATCCCCTCTGCCACGAAGAGCACCACGGTGCTGCCCGGTGCGACTTCACTTCCTGCCGGTGGATCCTGGCGCAGCACTTGCCCTGACGGCGCAGTGGAACCCTCAACCTCCCGCAATTCGGCGGCGAACCCCCGGTCCTGCAAGAAACGGGCAGCATCATTCGCGTTCTGGCCCACAACCCCGGGCACTGCCACCGGAACGGCCCCTGAACTTACCGTGACCTCGATTTCCGCCCCCTGCTCCACTTCATCCAGCGCCGCAGGGGATTGGGAAATCACCTCGTTGGCTTCCACCGATTCACTGGCTACGAAAGCCTGGCTGACCACGAAACCGGCAGCCCGCAATTCACGAATCGCCGCCTGACTCGACAAGCCCACTACGTCGGGTACGGCAACAAGCGGAGCGGGCGTCGCGGTCACCGCGGGCGGTGCCGACTCATTGCCATTGTCCAAGACGTTCGACAGCACAAAAAACACCAGCACGGCCACGGCGATGAAAATCACCGCAGCCGCGGTGTACAGACCAGCTCGAGATGAGGGCTCCAAGACGGTCACGGGGGGAGGCGAGGCCGCCGGAGGTTGCGGCGGCACCTCTGGAGGCGGTGGAGGCGGGCCTTGCTGGGCGCTTGTCGGTTTCTCCGGTTCTTGGGATGGCGGAGGTGGAGCCTCCCTCTGGGCGTCAGCGGGCTGATGACGAGCAGACAGTTGGTGCCGACCTTCTCGATAACGCCGCAGGTCCCGTTGAAGATCCTTGGCCGTTGGATACCGCTGTGCCGGCTTCTTGGCCAGCAGCTTCATAGTGATGGCCTCAAGTGACTCCGGCAGCACAACTCCCAGCGACGATGGGGAGGGCACCGCTTGCTGGACATGCTTGTAGGCCACCGCCACTGAATTGTCGCCCGCAAAGGGAGGACGACCGCAGAGCATCTCGTAGAGCACGACTCCGAGCGAGTACAGATCACTGCGATGATCCAGGGTCTCCCCCTGGGCCTGTTCCGGTGAGAAATAGGTGGCTGTTCCCATCACAGAGCCGGTTTGGGTGAGGTTCGCCTCCGCTCCCCCGAACGCGGCAATGGCGATGCCGAAGTCAGTCACCTTCACCTTCCCATCTGGCGACAGCAGCACATTGCCCGGCTTTACGTCGCGGTGGATTACCCCGTTCTCGTGGGCACAGCCCAGCGCGGCGGCCACGTACATGGCGATTTCTGCGGCCTGCTCAGGAGAGAGTCGAGCGCCGCCTCGAAGCAACTCAGCCAAGCTCTTGCCCTCGATGTACTCCATAACGATGTAGTACGTGCCTTCTGCCGAACCCCAGTCGTATACCGCCACAATGTTGGGATGGTTCAGGTTGGCCGCTGCGGTGGCTTCCCGCCGGAATCGCTCGACAAAGCTGGGATCGGTGGCGAATTCCGGAAACAGGCGCTTGATGGCTACCGGGCGCGATAAAAGGGTGTCCTCGCCGAGAAAAACATCAGTCATGCCGCCACGAGCGATCTGATTTCGCAATCGGT
Source organism: Acidimicrobiia bacterium (assembly GCA_022826705.1). Taxonomy (GTDB): domain Bacteria; phylum Actinomycetota; class Acidimicrobiia; order Acidimicrobiales; family Bin134; genus Poriferisocius. Next base: position 31,599 of record JAJDUJ010000017.1, read on the forward strand.
AACGACCGCCCAAAAGCTCCGGACCGTTGTCTGTCATGGCGAAAACAGCGTACTTCTTGATTTGCTCGACTTATGGTAGGGCTACGTCGATCACGTCCACGACAACCACCGTTACGTTGTCGCTTCCGCCATGCTGCAAAGCCAGGCTCACCAGCGCATCAGCAGCTTCTTTCGGAGACTCAAATTGGAGCAGGATCGCGTGAATGTCCCGGTCGTGTACCTCGTTGGTCAAGCCATCGGAGCACAGCAGATAGCGATGGCCCGTCACCGGGGCCAGAGTCCAATCGTCAACCACCACCTTTGACTCAATGCCCAGCGCCCGGCTGAGATGATGCCGGTACTCATGGACTTCAGCCTCTTGCGGGGTGATCATCCCTGCTTTGACCATCTCCTGCACCACGGTGTGGTCCTCGGTCAGCTGGTGAAACCCGCTCTCGTCGCAACGGTAGGCCCGTGAATCGCCGACGTTCACCACGGCCAACGCCTCGCGGTGGTCTTGTTCAACCACGGCCAGCGCACACAGAGTTGTCCCCATCCCCGACAACTCGCTGGTCGACATCGACTCGGCCAAGATCTCCTCGTTGGCTCGCTCCACTGCATCCACCAGCTCGCTCACCGTTGGCACCGGTGAATGACTTGGCCTACGGCCGAATCGATGGCGGCGGCGTTCCCCAGTCCGAGTTTGAAGCGCAGCCTTGATTTCGGCAGCCAACGTCTCCACCGCCAAGGAAGACGCCTCCGCTCCTCCTCGATGGCCCCCCAACCCGTCGGCAACCGCGAAGAGTTCCCCTTCAGCCAGCATCGAGTCTTCGTTTTTCTCTCGACGTCGGCCTCTATCGGTGGCTTGCCCCGCTTCTAGCCGGATCATCAGAGTTCCATGACCGTGGTGCCCCCCAATTTGCGGTGGACTATAACCACCGCCCGTGACGATTGGGAGTCGGTCTCAAACCAGACTTGGCTACGGCCATTCTCAGTTATCGATCTGATCCTCTGTCTTGTACGCTGACCACCCCGACGATCAGCGCGAGTGGCGGAATTGGCAGACGCGCAGGATTCAGGTTCCTGTGTCCGCAAGGACGTGGGGGTTCAAGTCCCCCCTCGCGCACGTCTTGGGCTCAACCCACCGTTCCGTCGGGGGTAGGGGTGGGTACTTCGGTGACCGGAATAACCGGTGGTGGACCCCAGGCAATTGCCGCTTTGGAGAACCCGGCGGCCATGGCCACTGTCAGAGCCAGTTCAGCCAGCTCGGCCGGAGTGAACTCCTCACCCAGCGCCGCTTGGTCCGCCGCGCTCAGCCCGGACGGGTCGGAGATCACCGCATCAGCCATTCTCAAGGCCAGCTTCAATCGGTCAGGCAGGTCGCTATCGGCGTAGCCATCTTCGATCTGGTCCACCAGATCTTCGGTAAGTCCCTGCTGCTTCGCACCTGCGAAGCGGAGGTTCTTTCAAATGTTGCAGTCGTTAACCCGGGCGTTGCGAAGCCGGCCCACCTCTTTGGTGGCTTGGTCAAGCTGCCCCTCGCTCCACAGGGTTCCGTAGAAGCGGTTGAACACCGTGAACAACTCGGGCTGATGGTCGAACAACGACATGCCCCCCTCGGGGATGGCAATCCTGGTCATTCCATGACTCCTTTCAACACGGCCCGGCTGCGGGCCAGGGCTTCGAACGTGGCAATGGCCGTGGTGAGTGCGGCCAATTCGGGTGCCGACAGATGAGCGTTCAGCTCGGCGCACAGCTCATCGGTCACCCCGTGGGCGTCCAGCACGTATTGCTCAGTGAACGCCAGCACAACGCTTTCTCGGTCATCTTGAGGAGAAGCAGAGGACGGCTCGCCGCCAATTATCTGCTCGATGCGGGTGGCGCAAAGTTCCAACAATCCGGGATCCAGCCCCACGCCATCGAGGGCCTGCACCAACTCCTCCAGCGGGCCAGCCACATGGGGGTCCAAGGCGCCCAGGGGATTGTCGGTGGAAGTTGACCTCATGCCCATCACCCGCCGAACATCGCCATCCATTGCTCGGCCGAGCGGGGCATGAACACATAGTTGGTTTGGCGGGTCTCGCCCATCGACGCCGACGGCTGGGGCGAGTACAGATGGCCGGGATACAGCGTCGCACTGTCGGGAACGCGGGCCAGGCGCTGGGTGAGGCTCTCATACATTGCTGCCGGGTCGCTTCCCGGCAGGTCGGTCCTCCCGCATCCCTCCAAGAACAGCGTGTCGCCTGCCACCAAACGCCCGTTGGTCAAAAAGCACTGGCTCCCGGGAGTGTGGCCCGGGGTGTGGATCATCTCAATGTCCACCTGCCCCACCGACAGCACATCACCGCTCTTGTGCAGACACAGATCGTCTTCCTCAATACCGGTAGTCATGGTCACATAGCGGGCTTCGTCCGCCTGCACATGCACCGGAACCGACACCAGCTCCAACAGCTCGGCCACCCCCGTGATGGAGAACTGCATCATCGACCCGCCCACATGATCAGGGTGGTAATGGGTAGCCAATACCCCGGTGAGCCGCATCCCGTCGGCCTCAACCAAATCCACAATCCCCTGCGGGTCATAAGCCGGGTCCACCACCACTGCTTCCCCCGTCTCCCGATCCCCAATCAGATAGACAAAATTCACCATCTGCCGGGCCATCATGTCCCCAACCGCCAAGTCCCGCCCCGACAAAAGCTGTCTGAAGTACAGCCGATCATCATTCACAGCTTCGATACTAGGCAACTGGCTCGTCGTCTCCTTGACGCCGCCAAGCCTCCTCAGCCAACGAAACAACCTCCCGTGCCGGCAGCCCTAGCAGCTTCGACGCCCTAACAGCCTCGTCGTGCTCAACCTTGACTCTCCCCGCGCTCACCTTCACCCGAACCCGGCGCCCATCCACGTCCACCTCATGCTCCAACCGGGCCCGAGGCCACCGCTCGATCAACTGCCCCCGCACTCCCAGCGACCCCGTCTCCTCCGCCAGCGTGGCCGCCACCTGATCGCCCACCGCAGGATCGGCCAATGCACTCACCGTGTACGCCGGCCGCCCCTTCTTCATGACGATCGGCGTGATCCAGGCATCGTGCGCCCCTGCATCCAGCAGCGATGCCACCGTGTGCGCCAGGGTCTCCCCCGTGGCGTCATCCACGTTGGTCTCAAACAACATCACCGGCTGGCCCGCGGGGCGAGATGCCGCCATCGTCCCCACCACCACTTGGGTCAGATTGGGGCGATCCTCCAGTTGGTTGTCGCCCGAGCCAAACCCGCTCGCTGAGATCGTCATCGGCGGAATGGGCCCCCAGCCTTCCGCCAGCGCCGAGAGAATCGCCGCACCGGTGGGAGTGGTCAGCTCCAGACCCACGTCCAAGCCGAACGTCGGACACCCCACCAGCAGTTCCACTACGGCAGGCGGAGGATTGGGCAGATGCCCGTGGGCACTGCGGATCATTCCCCGCCCGCACGCCACCGCACTGGAGTAAACCTGGTCGATCCCCAGTACCTCCAGCGCAGCGCACGTACCCACCACGTCGATGATGGCGTCCAGCCCGCCCACTTCGTGGAAATGAACCTGCTCTGGCGGCCGGCGGTGCAGCTTGCCTTCGGCCTGGGCCAGGGCATCGAAGATCGCCAGCGCCCGGTCGGCCACCCGGTCGGGTAGCCGAGCCTCTCCGACGAGAGCATTAATGTGACTGGCGGTACGCACCACCGATGTCTCCTGGGTGATCACCCGCACGTCGGTAGCCGCGACACCCCCTCGCTGGGTGGGATGGGCTTGCAGATCCCAACCGCCCAAGGGCAGCAGTTCGCATATGTTCCGCACTTCGGCCACATCTGCCCCGGCGTCGATCAGCGCCCCCAGCGCCATGTCGCCCGCGATCCCGCTGAAGCAGTGGAACCAGGCAACACCAGCCGGCTCAGCCATCGGTCAACCCTGCCCGCGATACTGCTCGATCCCTCGTTTTGAACAGCCGCAGCACCGCGCAAGCCGCGCCGAATCCATTGTCCACTCCGACCACGGTCACACCCGCGGCGCAAGACGACATCATGGCCAGCAGAGGGGTGACCCCCTCTAGCGAAGAGCCGTACCCCGCGCTAGTGGGTACGGCCACCACCGGGGCCGCCGTCAGCCCTCCCACGACCGAGGCCAAGGCGCCCTCCATCCCAGCCACCACCACCACGGCGTCGGCCTCCGCCAGTAAGTCGACTTCGTTCAGAATCCGATGAAGTCCGGCCACCCCCACATCGTTCAGCCGCTGCGGCGCCAGCCCATGGGCGGCCAGTACCACTCCGCACTCGTCGGCCACCCGGAGATCGGCAGTACCGGCCGCGGCCAGCACTACCCGCTCGGGCCGCGGGGGTGCCGGCCGCCAGACCAAGGTGGCCTCGTAGCGCTCCCCGCCAGGGTTGAGGCCCAGCGAGGCCGCGGCCTGCTCGGCTGAGGCCCGAGTCAACAGCACCGGACCTCCGGGCTGATCGAGCAGCTCCTTGACAATGGCCGCGCATTGGTCAGGTGTCTTGCCCGGTCCGTAGACAACCTCGGCCGACCCCTGGCGGAGGTTGCGATGATGATCCACTCGGGCATACCCCAAGTCGGCAAACGGCAGCCGCCGCAGCTGCCGCACCGCGTCATCAGCCGACAGCGTGCCGCTGCGCACGTCGTCCATCATCTGCCGAAGAAAAGCCTCATCCACCTCGATATCCCGCCTTTTCCAGTAGTCCTTGCCATTTTCTCACCGCGACCGCGTTTCTCAATACCACTATCCTGCCCCTTTGTGACTGCCTCTGCCCGATCCATAAGCCACGTGGCCTATCTCGGACCTCCGGGCACTTTCACCGAGGAGGCGCTTCTCACCCAACCCGACTTGGCTGAAGCCGATCACCTGCTCTGCCGGTCGATCCCCGAGGTGCTTGAAGCCGCCGCGGATGGCCGCGCCGATTTGGGGTTCACCGCTATCGAGAATTCCATAGAGGGCACGGTAAACGTCGCCCTCGACGCTTTGATCTTCGAACACGACCTTCTCATCCAGCGAGAGGTGATAATCGACGTCCGACTCCACCTTCTCGGCCTTCCCGGTGCGTCGTTGGAGACAATCCAAAGGGTCATCAGCTTCCCAGTGGCCACTGCGCAGTGCCGGCGGTATCTGACCAACAACCTGCCCCATGCCGAAGAGGTAGCGGCCAATTCCACCGCGGCCGCGGCGCTGGACCTCGCCGCTTCCCAAGACGCAGCAGTTGCTGCAATCGGCACCGCTCTTTCTCAGCAGCTCTACGGCCTGGAGCTGATCGCCACCAGCATTGAAGACCACCCGGATAACCAAACCCGCTTCGTGGCGGTCTCCAGTTCGGGCGTGCCCACCCCCACCGGGAACGACAAGACCTCGATCGTGGTCTTCCAGCGTGCCGACCGATCGGGCTCGCTGATGGGCATCCTCGCCGAGTTCGCGGCCCGCTCCATCAACCTCACCAAACTGGAATCCCGGCCCACCAAGAAGGCGTTGGGCGATTACTGCTTCCTTATCGACCTTGAGGGCCACATCGCTGACCAGCTGGTGGCCGACTGCCTCACCAGCATCCTGGCCAAACACGGCGAGGTGAAGTTCCTCGGTTCTTATCCCACCACAACTCGGGGCCACGAGGAGAAAAACAGCAATGCGTCCTCTGCGTGGAGCGAGGCCCAGAGTTGGATCGAGTCCCTCCGCAGCCAAGTGGACGAAGCTTGACTTGGCACGTTCTAATATCTTCCATTAGAACTAGCTCAGCATTGCCCTCACCCCACGGACGCGGAGGAGACCATGGAGTTCGGAATTTTCGTAAACGGCTACATCCCTGGGCCAGCAGCCCACGACACCGAAGCCGAGCACACTGCCTTGATGCGGGAGGCCCACTACGTCATCACCGCTGACAAGTACAACTGGAAGTACGCCTGGTTCGGCGAGCACCACTGCCTCACTGAGTACAGCCACATGTCGGCGCCAGCGCCGGTCATGGGCTACGTGGCCGCCAAAACCGATCGCATCCATCTCTCCACCGGCATCACCAGCCTGCCGACGGCCAAGGAACACCCGGTCCGCATTGCCGAGCGGGCTGCAATGCTCGACCACGTCACCGAGAACCGCTTTGAGTTTGGCACCGGGCGAGGTGCGGGCAGCCATGAAGTGGCCACCTTCGGCGGGCTGACCCCGCCCGAAACCAAGTCGATGTGGGATGAGGTAATCCGCGAGATCCCCCGTATGTGGGAGCAGCGTGACTACTGCTTCGAGGGCGAGCACTTCTCGGTGCCCAAGCCCCACAACGTGCTGCCCAAGCCGCACGGCCACGGCCATCCCCCCATCTGGGTGGCGTGCGGCAACCCGCCTACCTTCGCCAAGGCCGGGTCGCTGGGCATAGGCGCCATCGCCTTCAACTTCGAGCCCATCTTCAACCTCAAGGGCCGCATCGACGCCTACAAGGAAGCCATCCAAAGCCCGGTGGAGCAGATCGGCCAGTTCAAGAACGACAACGTGATGATGACCAACGCCGTCATCTGCCTGGAAGACCGGGAACGAGCCCGCGAGATCGCCAAAGCCAAAGGGCGGGGCTACCTGGTCACGATGGTGAACCTCTACCACGACACCATGCCCAAGTCTCCCGACGCCATCACCTGGCCTTCTGCGCCCAACCAGATCGAGTGGACCGACGAGATACTCGACGGGGCCATTGCCGGCGGCTACATGCTGTGCGGCAATGCCGAAGAGGTCTGCGAACAGGTGGCCCGCTATCAGACGGTCGGCTGCGATCAAGTGGTGTTCGGCCTGCCCGGCGAGGGCATGGAGCATGATGAGATCGACGAGATGCTCGAAGTGTTCGGCACCAAGGTCATCCCGGAGTACGACCCCGACCCGATCCACTCCACCGACCGCTATCGGGCGACCGCCCAGCGTCGGTATCCCGACTTCGAATTCCCGCTGCCCGATGGCATCGACGTGGAGCTGATCCCCGACACCGCCATATTGCCCCTGGGCCACGGTAAATAGCCCAAACGACTCGAGGAACAGCGGCTGTGCCCCGCGACGCCACCGAAACCCGAGCCCGACTCATCGCCGAAGCCGAGCGCCTGTTCGCCGAGCAGGGCATCTGGAAGGTGCGGGTTCAAGACATCGTGGCCGCCGCCGGGCAAAAGAACAGCTCGGCGCTCTCCTACCACTTCGGGTCCCGTAGCGGGGTGCTCGACGCCATCTTGCGAGAGCACGGTGAGCCCATCGACCAAGACCGGGGTGAGGTGTGGGCTTCGTTGGATGACGATCACACTCCCGCTCTTATCGAGGCGCTGGTCCAACCTCTCACCCACCGGTTGGCCACCGACAGCGGTCGGTGCTACCTGCGGATCGTGGCCCAGCTCAGCGCAGACTTCAGTCGCTGGGATTTCGATCCCACCCACGTGCCGGCAAACCTCAACGCCATCTTGAGGCTGTTGCGAGACCGCTCATCGGCCACCGACAAGGCCCAGCGAGACGAGCGGGTTCTGGGCATGATCCAGCTGATGACCGCCTCGCTGGCCGAGCGGGCCCGCCGCATCGAAGCAGGCGATCCCTTGGCCACTCAAGACCACGTGTATGCCGTCAATCTGGTGGACATGTTGACCGGGATCATTGAGGCACCTTCTCAGGCCGCGGTCACAACCGCGCCCCAACCTGCTCTGATGCATCGCCGACCGTCTCAATAGGCCATGCTTTGGGCATGAACCGATTTGAAGACAAGATCGCCATAGTCACTGGCGCGGCTTCCGGCATCGGACGGGCCACTGCCGACCGCCTGCGCTCTGAGGGCGGCACCGTGGTGGGCATCGACCGAGACCCGGTTGATGACGTTGACCTGGCCATCCAACTCGACCTGCTCGACCTCGAAGCCATCGCTCCCACCGTCGCCCAGGTAGTGGATGCCTACGGTCGCATCGACGTGTTGTGCAACATCGCCGGCATCGGCCATTTCGCCCGTGATGAGGACGAGACCCCGGAGGCATGGAACCGGGTGATCGGCGTGAACCTCACCGGTACGTTCTTCATGTCCCAGGCCTGCTTGCCCCACTTGCTCGAGTCCGAGGGCAACATCGTCAACACCGCCTCCACCGCCGGCACCAACGCCCAGCCGTGGAGTTCCGTCTACTCGGCCTCCAAGGGCGGGGTGATCGCCCTCACCCAGACCATGGCCATCACCAACGGGCGGTCGGGAATCCGGGTCAACTGCATCGCCCCCGGGGGTGTTGAGACCCCGATCGCCGGGCAGTTCACCGTACCGGAAGGCGTCGACCTCACCATCATGGACCGGATCCTCCCCTTCCACCGCCCAGCCCAACCCTTTGAGCTGGCCGCAGCGTTCGCCTTTTTGGCCAGCGATGATGCCAGTTACTGCAACGGCATTGTTCTCCGAGTCGACGGAGGTATGCAGACATGACCTGCCCGGCAGCCGTCCACCGCCTTCTCCCGATCAAACGAGGTACGCAACCATGAGCCACCCCGCTCCCCCGCTTGCTGGTGTCCGGGTCATCGAGAGTTCCCTTCTCGGCCCCGGCTTCTTGACCACGTTCTTGTCCGACATGGGTGCTGACGTCATCAAGGTCGAACCTCCCCAAGGTGACTACATCCGCCAGATGACCTGGCCCATCGTCAACGGGGTGTCGTTGCTGCATTTGCACACCCATCGGGGCAAGCGCAGCATCGTGCTCGATCTGCGCCAACCCGAGGGCGTGGAGCTCTATCTGGATCTAGCTCGCAATGCCGACGCGGTGGTGGAGGCCATGAGGCCCGGCGCCCTGGAACGGCGGGGTTTGGGCTATGAGCAGTTGAAGGAAGTCAACCCCCAGATCGTGTTTGCCACCATCAGCGGCTATGGGATGACCGGCCCGTACAAGGACATGCCCAGCCACGGTATCGCCTACGACACCTGGGCCGGTCTGATCCCCCCCGCCTATGACGACGACGGCTTTTGCCGCATCCCGGAGATGCCCAACATAGGCATCAACATCGCCCCCCTCATTGGCGCACTCGCGGTGTGTGCCGGGATCATTCGGGCTCGGGACACCGGCGAGGGCTGTCGGCTCGAGCTGGCTCAGTCCGACGCGGCCGCCTACATGGACTGGTACCGCATCGAAACCTGGAAGGCCTACGAGCGTCCCGAAGACGAGGTCACCGGCAACCCGTCCGACGACTATGAGCGTCGGGCCCCGGGGTTGGCCGGCATGTGGGAGGGCGTTCGCTATCAGATGTATGAGTCCTCCGACGGTCACGTGCTGTTCATGGCTTCTGAACAGGCGTTTTGGAAGAACTTCTGCGAGGCGCTGGACCGCATGGACCTGTTCGACCGCTGGCCGGGATCAAAGTACGCCGACCACGCTCGGGGAAACCTCGAGATGCAGCGGGAGTTGCGGGACATCTTCCGCACCAAGACCAGCGCCGAATGGCTGGAGTTCGGCGACCGGGTGAACACGCCCATCGCCCCGGTGAACAACGCCAAGAACGTGGTGGACGACCCCCAGTTCCAAGACCGCCTTCCGCTGTTCACCACCGAGCAGGTGGGTTGTGAGCAGCTCCCCCTTCCGGTCAAGTTCTTCGACGAGGAACTCCCCATTCCCACCCACGCCCCCACCGTCGGCCAGCAAACCGACGAGGTGCTCAGCGAGGTGTTGGGATTGGACAACGACCGACTCGCCGCGTTGCGGGACCAAGGCATTCTTGGATGACCGAGCCCAGCTCGTCCGATGCAGTAGCCGCTGACCTCCTCGACGAAGCCGTAGAGCTGGCCCGAGAAGCCGGGCGGCTAACACTGAGGTGGTTCTCCGACCATGAGCTTTCGGTGCTGCGCAAGGACGACGGGTCACCGGTAACCGAAGCCGACAAGGCCGCGGAGGCCTTCCTCCGAGAGGCTTTGGCCAAAAGGTTCCCCGACGATGCGGTGATTGGAGAGGAATACCCCGAAGAGCAGGGCACATCGGGACGAACTTGGGTGATCGACCCCATCGACGGCACCCGCAGCTTCGTCCGCGGTGTGCCCCTGTACACCACTTTGCTGGCCCTTATCGATCAGCATGGGCCCTCCATTGGCGTCGCCGCCGTCCCCCCACTCGATGAAGCAGTGTGGGCTGGCCGAGGCCTGGGTTGCCACCACAACGGCCGCCGCTGCCAAGTGAGCGCCCAAAACGAGCTAAGCCGGTCGTACTTGAGCACATCTGGAACCGAATGGTGGCCCGAAGGCGCTTTCGATCGAGTCAGGCAAACCCGCGACCGAGAGAGCCGAACAGGTCCCCGAGTACGCACCTGGGGCGACGGCTACGGCTACGTGCTGGTAGCCACCGGTCGCGTCGACGCCATGATCGACCCCGGTCTCAATCTTTGGGACATCGCCCCCATGCTGGTAATCATCCCCGAAGCCGGTGGCCAAATCACCCAATGGAACGGCACCAGCACCCCATCCGCCGGTGACTGGCTGGCCACCAACGGACACTTCCACGAAGAACTCCGCGTTCTCCTCAACAACGGCTAGGCCCCGGCAAACTCCTCACAGACCACCCCTTGCCCTTCCAGCACTCCTAGAAACTCAGCCGCGTCCACAATCTCCGACAACCCCACCACGCCAGTTCCATCAACCTTTCCCGACCCGATCAACTCCAGAGCGCTCACCACCACCGACGAAGCCACAAACCCCGGCGCCCCTGAAGCCCCCAGAATCCGCCCCGCCCAAGCACCATCTCTCTGCCCCCGCACCTCCACGCGCACCGCACCCAGCTTCCCCTCCGGATGCGGGGGCCGCAGCATTGGCAACCAGGAGGAAAAACGATCCCTCCGAGTAGCTGCCATGCGGGCCGTGATCCGATCCGCCCTGCTGAACTTCCGAACCAGCAGCATCGGATCGGGCAATGCGGCCCGATAGCAGTCCGCCGCGTCTACCGGGCTTGGAAACCAGCAGAGTTCCCGCCCCGAGCCGCCCGGCCGCTGCTTCCAACCACCCCGCCATTCCAACGCCAGAGAGCTCAATGCCCGGTGATGCTGCCGGGCGCAATCCGGCCCCCCAGTGCCGAACTTGGCGACGTGAACCTCGGTCACCCGTTCGAGCTCCGCGGCCGCTCGAACGGCGAGCACATCGCTCAGCCCGGGGGCCATGCCCACTCCGGCAACCACCAGCGAGCCCTGTTGTCGAACCGCGCCATTCATGCCCAGCATCCGCCTCACATCAGAAACCGAGTCAGAGGTGGCCAGCACCACCCGCCCCTGGTTGAGAAGCCGACGCGCCAGTCGGGCCTGGGTGCCTGACGCGGTAGCCAGAACCACCACATCGGCCGGATCATCCAGGCTTCCCACGGTCACCGGAGGCCCATGTTTCTCAGCCAAGTGCCAGGCCCGATCGGGGTTTCGGTCGATCACAGCCATCCGGTTGACGGGGATCGAAGGCGAGCCAACCAAGTGCTTCACCACTCCGGCGCCGACCACGCCCGCGCCAACTATCAAGATGTCCATACGGCTCAGATAGAGCAGTTCAGAGTCAGCTGCTGCCGCTGATCTGGCGCCAACCGCCCGACTGAGGCGGGACGCCCCCGGTTCCCCGAGCACGCAAAATGGCAGCGATGGCAGCCGCCCCTGCCAGAGCAACCAGCGCTCTTCGCAGAATCTTCACGACACCCATCCTAACGAACCCCCTCAACGGTGCAACCGGGGAAAGTCACCAACGTGGGGCTAGCTGGATTCGAACCAGCGACCTCACCCTTATCAGGGGTGCGCTCTAACCGACTGAGCTATAGCCCCAATGCCAAACCGAGTGGACAGCCTACTTACGGGGGTTCCAGGCAGGCCAACGAAATCGGCGAGGCCGAGTCCGGGGCCGTTGCCGAGCCGTCTCCTCCTCGATGACAGTGACCCTCATTCCGCCGGTCAGATCACTGATGAGGTTGAACAGCACACACAGCAAGACGTTGAAGAATGTGCCCGCCACCACCAACACCAACCCGCCTATGGCGAAGCCGCGGAATATCTGGCTGGCGTTGAACTTGAACTCTTGCAAGGCGAACAGCTCCTCGATGAACGACTCGGTGTCGTCCACGGTGCCCGAGCCCACCGCAATGCTCCACAGCATCACGCCGGCCAGCATCACGATCACCCAGAGGCACATGTAGAAGATCAACGAGATCTTCAACACCGACCAGGGCTCGATGTGCCGGATCACCCGGCGCACCTTGCGGGCCTGCAATCGCACAGCCCTCCGGTACTCCCTCGGGGTCACCTTGACCGGTTGGCGCGCCACTGCCTGGCTGGGCAACGGTGCAGCAGAGGGGTCGCTCACCCGACCGGGGTCGATGGACACGCCCCGAAGTGTAAGGGATCGTCGGTGTCAATTAATTGGCACCACCACCCGATTGGTCGGAACTCTGCTCTGGCTGTCGCCAGTGAACCGTCGCGGCGCACGACCACCTCGGTTTCAAAGCCCTCTTGCACCATCGAAACCAGCGTCGCCCGGTTGGCCGCCGCGGTGGCTCGAGCAGCCTGAGGGTCGGCCGCCGCGGCCATTGCCACCGTATCGGCGATTGCTGTCGCCCGAGCCCGGCGAACCCCGTCAGCACCGAGTTGGCCCAACAGCAGGATTGCCATCCCGATCACCGCCAGCATCCCAACGCCCAGCACCGAAATCGATCCCCTCTCGTCCATCGCACTTCTCCGCTGTCATGTCTGGGGGGAAGCTTCGGCGAGTAGGAGACTACTCCTCGTCTTCGGTGGATAAGACCGGCGCAATGGCCGCCATGGTTTGATCCTCAGACAAGGCCATTATTCGTACTCCGGCGGCGTGAGCCCCCTGCACCGAGACCGAAGAGACGGGCATTCGGATCGTGACTCCGTTGGAGGCCACTGCGAACACCTCGTCGTCGGGAGCGACCACCCGCGCCCCCACCACTGAACCCCGCTCATCGGGCAGCTTCATGGCTATGACCCCTTGGCCACCTCGATGCTTGGACCGGAAGTGATCGAGAAGAACCCGCTTGCCAAAGCCCTGGTCGGTGGCCAAGAGCAATTCCCCCTCGGGCTGCACCGCGGTGGCGGCAACCACGATGTCGTCACCAAGCAGCTTCATCCCTCGCACGCCGGCTGCGGTTCGTCCTACCGATCGAACTTCCGATTCTGAAAACCTCATGAGCCGCCCCGACGCGCTCACCAGACAGATGTCGTCGTTCCCCGTGGTGGGTAGCACCCGCACCAATTCATCGCCCTCACGCAAGTTGATGGCGATAAGCCCTTTGGTGCGGGTCTTGTCGTATTCCAAGAACCGGGTCCGCTTCACTACCCCCCGGCGAGTAACGAATAACAAGTACCGCATCGTCTCGTAGTCCCGAGTGTCGATCACCGCAGAAATGGCTTCCTCCGGTGCCAAGTGCAGCAGGTTCACAATGGCCATACCCCGAGCGGTGCGACTCGTCCGTGGCACTTCATGGGCTTTGATGCGGTACACCCGACCCGAACTGGTGAAGAACATCAGATAGGCATGGGCGGTGGTGTGGATGAGCGAGGCGATGTAGTCCCCGTCCTTCAAGTTGGCGCCGATAACGCCTTTGCCGCCTCTCCCCTGGGTCTTGAACTCGTCAGGCGCCACCGTCTTGACATAGCCGGCTGAACTCAAGCTGAACATCAGGTCTTCGTCGTCGATGAGCGCTTCAATGTCGATCTCACCCTCGTCGGCCATGATGTGGGTCCGTCGCTCGTTGGCAAAGGCCTCTCGAACTTCGAGCAGTTCTTCTGTGATAACAGCCCGCAGCTTGGCGTCATCGGCCAATATGGCCTCCAAGTCGATAATCAACGCCCGCTTCTCGGCCAGCTCGTCGTTCAGCTCCTTCTGGCCGAGTTGAGTGAGCCGGCCCAACGGCATATCCAAGATGTGATTGGCCTGGATCTCGCTGAACTCGAAGTGCTCCCCCATCAGTACTGTCCGGGCGGCGGCGCGGTTGTCCGAGGCCCGGATGGCGGCAATGATCTCGTCAATCATGTCCACCGCCCGTACGAGCCCTTCGAGGATGTGCTCCCGGCGGCGGGCCTCCTCCAAGCGGAACTCCGTCCGGCGTCGCACCACCTCTTGCTGGTGGCCGGCGTATGCGGCCAGGCAGTCGCGCAACGTCATGGTGCGGGGCACCCCGTCGGCTAGCGCCACCATGTTCACCGGGAAATTGGTCTGCAGCGGGGAGTGCTTGTAGAGGTTGTTGAGCACAACCAGCGCAGGGGCGTCCCTCTTCAGCTCGAACACCAGCTTGGTCTGACCCTTGGCCGATTCATTGTGGATTTGGCGGATGCCGTCGACCACCCGCCGATTCACCAGGTCAGCCACTTTCTCCTCAATGATCTCCGCGCTGGTCTGATACGGGATTTCGGTAACCACAATCTGAGCGTTAGAACCGCTCTCCACAATCTCAGCGGCGGCTCGCACCTTGATCGTCCCCTGGCCGGTGGCATAAGCATCCCGAATGCCCTGGTAGCCCATGATGCGGCCTCGAGTTGGAAAATCAGGGCCCTTCACGAACGCCATCAGATCCTCGTTGGTTGCCTCCGGGTTCTCCAGCAAGTGATTGACCGCGTCTATCACCTCGCCCAGGTTGTGAGGCGGGATGTTGGTGGCCATGCCCACGGCGATGCCCTGGCTACCGTTCACCAGCAGGTTGGGGAACCGCGACGGCAACACCACTGGCTCCTGTTCAGTGGAGTCGAAGTTGTCGCTGAAATCGACGGTCTGCTCGTCGATGCCGTCGAGCAGCCTCATGGCCAACTCGTCAAGGCGGCACTCGGTGTACCTCATGGCCGCCGGCGGATCATTGGGAGATCCGAAATTCCCGTGGGGGTCGATCAGCGGGTGCCTCAGCGAGAACCCCTGTCCCAGGCGCACGAGGGCGTCGTAGATCGCCTGGTCTCCGTGGGGGTGGTACTTGCCCATGACATCGCCCACTACCCGGGCGCACTTCACATAGGGCCGATTGGGCCGGGTCCCCTGGTCGTACATGCCCCAGAGAATGCGGCGGTGGACCGGTTTGAGCCCGTCTCGCACATCGGGGAGCGCCCGGGCGGTGATGACCGACATGGCGTAGTCCAGAAACGACTGCTCCATCTCAGTCTGGATGTCGATGTCCTGAATTGAACTGACAGGCGCCCCTTCAGACTCTGGGGACGTATCAGGCTCGTCGGGCACAGGAGTCCTTTGCGCTCATATATCCAAGAAGCGGACGTCTTTGGCGTTGGTCTGGATGAACTGCTTGCGAGCCTGCACGTCCTCTCCCATAAGCCTGGAGAACACCCCGTCGGCTATCGCTGCCTGTTCCACCGAGACCCGCAGCAGGGTCCGTCGCTCCGGATCCATGGTGGTGGCCCACAGCTCCTCGGCGTCCATCTCGCCGAGACCCTTGAGCCGCTGGAACTCTGCACTGTGCTTGGGGTTCTCGGCCAAGAAAGCCTCTTTGGCATGGTCGTCTTTGAGGTAGATCTTCGACCGACCCACCTCCGTGGAATACAGCGGCGGCTGGGCAATGTAGACATGGCCTTCTT
The DNA here is from genome assembly GCA_022826705.1 of Acidimicrobiia bacterium. Lineage (GTDB taxonomy): Bacteria > Actinomycetota > Acidimicrobiia > Acidimicrobiales > Bin134 > Poriferisocius. The sequence continues at coordinate 47,117 of JAJDUJ010000017.1, forward strand.
CCACCAGCTTGTGCATCTGTCGATAGAAGAAAGTAAGCAGCAGCGTGCGAATGTGGCTGCCGTCCACATCGGCATCAGCCAGCAGGATCACCTTGCCGTAGCGGATTTTGGAATCACCCGGAGGATTGTCTTGGCTGGTCGCTCCGTTTCCGTTTCCGTTTTCGCTGCCCCCGTCGAACTCCGGGCCAAAGCCCGCGCCGATCGCTGCGACCAGTGCCTGGATTTCCGCATTGCGGAGCATCCGGTCGACCTGCACCCGCTCCACGTTCAGGATCTTCCCCCGGATCGGGAGAATGGCCATGGTCTTGGGGTCGCGGGCGTCCTTGGCCGAGCCACCGGCCGAATTGCCCTCCACGATGAACAGCTCGCACTCATCTCGATTAGTGGACGTGCAGTCCACCAGCTTGCCCGGAAGTCCCGCTCCGTCGAGAGCCGACTTGCGCCTGGTGGCATCCCGGGCCTGGCGCGCCGCCAAACGGGCCTTCTGGGCCTGGAGGCATTTGGTCACAATCTTGCGGGCGTCTGAGGGGTTCTCCTCCAGCCACTCGGCCAGCTTCTCGTTGGTGGCCCGCTCCACCAGCGAGCGCATAGACGCATTCCCCAGCTTTGCCTTGGTCTGGCCCTCGAACTGCGGCTCACGGAGCCTCACGCTCACAATCGCCGTGAGCCCCTCGCGGATGTCCTCGCCGGCCAGGTTGTCGTCCTTCTCCTTGAGATGCCCCTTGGCCCGGCAGTAGTCGTTGACCACTCGAGTGAGCCCCTTGCGGAAGCCCTCCTCGTGCATGCCCCCCTCAACGGTGTTGATCCCGTTGGCAAAGGAGTGCAACCCGTCGGTGTTGTAGCCAGTGTTCCATTGAAAGGCCACCTCCACCTCGTCTCCGTCGTCTTGCTGAGAGAAGAAGCCGACGTCATCGAACAGCGCGTCCTTGGAGCTGTTCACCTCGCGCACGAAGTCGCTGATGCCGTCTTGGTAGCAGTACACCGTCCAGTCGGCTCCACCCGTGCCGTCGGGACGCAGGTCGCGGAAATTGATCTCCAGGTTGCGGTTCAAAAACGCCATCATCTGGAGCCGCTCCAGCAGCCCCTGGGCCCTGAACCTCACGTCGTCGAAGATGCTCTCGTCGGGCCAGAAGCGAACCGTGGTCCCGGTGCGATCCTCGGGGCTGTCGCCGATGATCCGCAGTTTTTCTGTCATCTCCCCGCCGTCGGCAAATGACATGGTGTGGCGGCTGCCGCCCCGATCGATCTCTACCTCTAGGCGGGTGGACAGAGCATTCACCACTGAGACTCCCACGCCGTGCAAGCCTCCGGACACCTTGTACCCATTGCCGCCGAACTTGCCCCCCGCGTGCAAGAGCGTCAGCACTACGGCGACTGCGCTCATATCCGGGTGCTGGGGGTGAGGATCAACCGGAATGCCGCGTCCGTTGTCTCGAACCTCGCAACCACCGTCAGCCAGAAGGGTCACCTCAATGCTCGTGCAGTACCCGGCCATTGCCTCGTCAACCGCGTTGTCCACTACTTCGTAGACCAAGTGGTGCAGCCCAGTCACCGACGTGGATCCGATGTACATGCCCGGACGCGTTCGGACGGCGTCGAGGCCTTCCAAAACGGTTATGTCTTCAGCTCTGTAAGACTCAGAGATGTCAGTCACGAACTAGCTTTTCTGCCCTGCTAGACGGGCTATATGGGCGGGTAGGACGGTCGTTCTTGCGGGTTCGTTCGCCTCGCGATCAAACCAGCTGAATGCACTGCCTCCGATAGGGAAATTCTACCAGTTTTGAGTGTCCATTTGACTCACCGGAGAGCCTGTTGCCGGCCTTCTGTGCCAATCATCCAGGGCGGACTCTGACAGTCAGAGATGTGACCGCTTCTTCCTTCGCGATGGCGTTGATTCGACCGATGAGCTCATTGCTGAAAAACCTCATTTCGGTGGCCCATGCAGGGTCATCCACGGCTACCACCAGCTCTCCGTCCACCAGTCGCACCGGCGACGAGTGGGCCGCCATCACCGAGCCGACCAGATCCTCCCACGCGGCAAAGACCATCTTCAGCACCTGGGACCGCGGCACCCTCAGCCGCGAGGCAACCTGATCGAGCGCCTCGCTCAGCCGTCTGGGTCCCGACCGATTGGGCAAGGGTTCCCACCCCATCGCCTCAGTCTGCCTCATTCCGTGGTCGCAAACGTCACGTCTCACGGATGACTTGGCCGCCCACTACTCGAAATCGGGCGTTGTACGTGAGATCAGACGGCAGTGTGCCGGCCGTGGTCAACAGCGTCTGTTCAGATTGCAGTGCTTCTAGAACACCCTTCGATCTCTCCGGGTCCAGTTCCGAGAACACGTCGTCCAACAACAGCAGGGGAAACTGACCAGCCGTTTCCGCCAACTCCCGGTGTACGGCCAACCGCAGCGCCAACGCCAGCGATCGCTGCTCGCCTTGGGAAGCGTGCGTGCGAGCCGGCTGGCCGGCAAGAGCCACCAACACGTCGTCCCGGTGAGGGCCCACTGTGGTTGCCCCTCGGCGGAGGTCTTCTCGTCGGACCCGGCCCAAGGCCTCGCTCAGCTCTCCGGGTGACCAAACTGACTCATAAGTCAAGCTCACGGGGGTCGGCTTGACCGCTATGTCTTCATAGGCCGCAGCCATCTTGGGCTCGAGGTTTGCCACCAGGCTCCTTCGGGCATCGGCCAGCCGCTCCCCCACATCGGCAAGTTTTTCGTCCCACACGTCCAGTGTCACCGCCACCTCTGAGCTGAGTTGGCCTCCTGATTGGCGCAGCAGGGCGTTCCGCTGACGCAAGATGCTCTCCAAGTCCGCCCTAGCCGCATCGAGGCGAGGGTCGATCTGGCTCAGTGCATCGTCAATGAATCGGCGCCGCTCTCCAGGCCCACCCTTGAGCAGCGCCAGATCGTCGGGCATGAAAACAGACACGGGAACAAGACCGAGCAGTTCTCGGCGACGCACCTTTTGGCGGTTGACCTGGAACTGAGAGCGACCGGTAGATCTGAGCGCGGCCTCAAGCAGAACTTCCCGTTGGTCGGCAACCATCTCCCCTCGCACCACCGCCTCGGTGACGTCTGCCCTAGTCCGGATCATCGAGTCTGCGGCTTTGACACGAAACGACGACATCGTGGCCAGGTAATAGACGGCCTCCAGAAGATTGGTCTTGCCCTCGCCGTTGAGTCCCACAAACAGACTGGTTCCCGCAGGCAGCTCCAGATCGAGATGGGAATAGTTGCGAAAATCCGCTAGCCAGAGCCGTCGAAGGCGCACGCGCTGTCCAATTGACGCAAGCGGGGCTCAGTTGATGCGAACAGGCATGAGCAAATACAGGAACTGCTCGGTCTCGGGTGTGCGGATCACCGCCGGCTTCAAGGCATCCACAGTGTTCAGCACGATCTCCTCGCCTGGAGCCGCCTCAGCCCCGTCCAGCAGATACTCGGGATTGAAAGCCACCGTGAGGTCCTCCCCCTCGAAGACAGCATCTAGCTGTTCGGTCGCTTCGCCCACGTCTTGGGTCGTTGCCGATAGCTCCAGTCCGGCTGATGACATATCCATTCGGATTGGAGTCGAATCTTGGGCCATGAGACGGACCCTTCGCACCGCGTTGATGAAGCCCTCCCTGCTCACGGTGAGGCGGTTTGGCTGATGAGTCGGTATCAGCCCCTGATAGCTGGGAAATTCCCCTTCAATCAGCCTGGTGGTCACCGTTATCGCCCCCAAGCCAAAGGAGGCCTCACGATCGTTGAATCGCACACTGACTTCCTCTACGTCGGGAAGCAGACGGATCACCTCTTGAAGCGCTCTTGACGGCACCAGAACACTCTGATCAGACCCGAGAACCTCCAATCCGGGCAGATCACACAAAGCCAGCCGATAGGAATCCGTTGTGACCAGTCGGAGCCCCTCCTGCTCCGCCGACAACAACACGCCGGTCAACACCGGACGAGACTCATCCGCCGACGCTGCCTTCACAACTTGACGCAGAGCAGTCAGCAATCCCTCGGCTTCCAGTACCACCGGATCGCTCGCCAGAGCCTCCAACTGCGGAAAATCCTCTGCTCCCATCGTCTGCAACGAAAACTTGGAGCGAGCTGAATCAATATGAATGCCATCCGTGTCCACCGTCACATTCACCGCTCCAGCATCCAAGGAGCGAACCACTTCACTGGCCAGCCGAGAAGTGACCACCGCGGTGCCGTCGCCGTCACCAGCCACCTCCAATCGGTTGGTAATCGTCAACTCCCTGTCGGTTGCGGTAAGGGTGAGCTCGTCACCTTCCAAGGTCATATGAACCCCGGAAAGCACGAGATGGAACCCACCTCGGGTCCCGGCTGCTCTGCCCGTCACCATCAATGCATCTAGGAGGGTGTCCCGTTCACATCGGAATTTCACAGGCTGCTCGCTTTCTACCTGTCTTTGTATTAATAAATACTGCTAGCAGCAGTAGGTGGGTGGAAATGTGGAAAGGTATCATTTCCCCTGCTCAGATAGGATTTACTTTTCCTTTCGTTTCCCCAGGCGAGTGGATTGTTCGCCGTGGATGCAGACTCCCTGTGGAGGATGCGGCTGCTGTCCCCAGCCGAGCATGGTCTTTCCCCAAGTTGCTCCACTTGCGTTCCCCATTGCGTGGGTTCAAGCATTCTTGATCTTTTGAATGAGTTCATTGATCTGGTTGAACGTCTCCGGCTGCTCGGCCATCTGCTTCGTGATCTTCTGCACCGCGTGAATGGCTGTGGTGTGGTCTCGACCTCCAAAGACGCGTGCAATGTCGGGGTAACTCAGTTCGGTCAACTCTCGAAATACGTACATTGAAACCTGTCGGGCCTTCACCAGCGGTCGCTGTCGCCGGGGGCCGACGATGTCTTCGACACTGAACGCGAAGAGATCAGCAGTCGCCTTCAAAATCACATCGGCCGTAACCGGCTGTGGTTCACGGCGTGTCGTGATGTCTCGAAGAATAAATTGAGCTAGTTCAAGGTCAAGATGCTTATCGTTAAAGCTGGCATATGCTGTAACTCGGGTTAGGGCTCCTTCTAGTTCCCGAATGTTATCCTTGATGTTGCTGGCGATAAATGTGAGAACGTCATCGTTGATGGCGAAATTCGATTGCTCAGCTTTCTTTCGGAGAATTGCCAATCGAGTTTCAATGTCGGGAGGCTGAATATCTGTGAGCAGGCCCATCTTGAACCGGCTTGTCATCCGATCTTCAAGTGTTGCTATGGCATCTGGCGGTCGATCACTCGTTAGAACAATCTGCTTGTTCACTTCATGCAGAGAGTTGAATGTGTGAAAGAACTCTTCTTGGAGACCTTCTTTGCCTTCAAGAAATTGAATGTCATCGACGAGAAGCACGTCCACGTCTCTGTAGATTTTCTTGAATTCACTTCGAGTGTTTGTTCGGATTGCATCTACAAATTGATTGAGAAAAGTTTCAGTAGAGACATAGACGATTCGCTTGATTGGATGACGCTGATCATCCACGTAGTGACTCTTGACATAGTGGCCAATGGCCTGGAGCAAATGCGTCTTGCCGAGGCCGGCATGACCATGAATGAAGAGCGGATTGTATGATTTACCAGGGGTTTCAGCCACCGAGAGGGCAGCTGCCAGGGCAAATCGATTGGATGGCCCTGTGACAAACTTGTCGAATACGTAGTTCGGATGAAGGGCGGTTGTTGTTCGACGTATTGGAGGAGAGCTTGCCATTTCTGGCATGGCCACAGGTGGAGAAGCAACGGAGACGTGGTCATCGTCATCGCTCGAACCTTGCTCCGTGCTGATCTTCAGTGTGATATGAGTGGCATTCGAACTAGCTAGTGCGTTTCTCAAAACCTCAAAGTACTCACCTTCGAGGCGGTCTTTAATGATGGTGCTTGGAACGGTTAATTCGAGAATGTCTTCCTCAAGAGAGGTTGCTTTTGCCGGATTGAAAGTCGATTGCCAGACGGCATCAGGAACTTGAGCACGAATACTGCTTTCGAAGGAAGACCAGAGAAATGTTGCAGATACCATTTTGTTGGCAACTCCAAAAAAATGACATGCAGTATCCACAAATGTGCATAAGCTGTGGATAACTTGCGGTCCTATTGCTTTGCCCAACCAAGTTGGCACCGCCTCGACTGGAATTCAGGACTGTAGCACCTCTTATCTATTCGTGCACGGGCGTCTGGGTAGTTTTCGCAGGTCAGAGGCTTGTGTTGAAATAGTTGTCATTGTCGCTCAGGTGGCAATTGTGGCGGTGTCCGCGGCATTGGTTGTCGTGGCCCTGGGCAAGGCCGTAGCGTAGGGAAGACGCCGGGAAACGGGAGGCGCTTGTAGGGCGGTCCCACGACGATGGCACCCCGGCCTTGGAGGAAGTTGTGAAGCGCACGTATCAGCCGAATGTGCAACGCCGAGCACGGCGCCACGGGTTTCGGCATCGGATGATGACAAGAAGTGGGCGGGCGATCATCAATGCTCGTCGGCGCCGTGGCCGCAAGAGGCTGTCGGCCTGATTGAGCGGCTCCGGGGACGCTCCGCGTTCGCGCGGCTCAGGGCTGATGGTGTTCGTGCTGACCATGGGTTGCTTTGGGTTCGGTTCCTGTCCGACCCCTCCCTCAACGCGGCCCGGGTGGCATACGCACTTCCTCGTCAGGCGGGCCCTGCGGTGATTCGGAACAAGGTCCGCCGGCGTTTGCGGGAGATCGTCAGAGGCCTCGATCGGGAGAGCCCGAGTGGTTTGCCGGCAGGCCTCTACCTCATCGGCACGAAGCGGGGCGCGGGACAGTTTTCTTACGTTGACCTGCGGGTTTCCCTGGAGGCATGTTTGGCCAAGTTGGAGCGAACGGGGCCATGAGCTCGGTAGACAGCCGGACTAGGCGCGTGGAGATGAGCATGGCGGCCCGAGCCGTCAAAGGCCTGATCACGGGATATCAGCGGGCTACCGACCATCGTCCAAGCCCATGTCGGTACGTTCCGAGCTGCTCCTACTATGCGCTGGAAGCGGTAGAGGTGCATGGTGCGGCCTCGGGAGTTTGGCTGGGCTTGCGCCGCCTGCTGCGGTGTCGGCCGGGGGGGCCATCGGGGTGGGATCCCGTGCCTGATGAAAACGGCCGACTGGCTCCAGACCCCACGCTTCAGCCACTTGGTTCATCTGAGATTTCTCAAAAATCCGGCATCGCGGCCAGCAAGGCGGTGACCCGTGTTTGACGCCTTGTTCGACGGTCTTGCCTGGCTGCTGGCGGTTTACTACACGCTGGGGGAGAGCTACGGCATCGCCATCATGCTGTTCACGCTCACGGTGATGTTGGTTTTGACTCCGCTTACCTTCTACACCACGCGTTCGATGCTTCGAATGCAAACCCTCCAGCCGGAGGTCAAGAAGATCCAGGCGCAGTACAAAGGCGACCGCCAGCGGATGAACGAAGAGATGATGCGCCTGTACCAGGCCAACAACGTGAATCCTCTGGGCAGCTGCCTCCCCATACTCGCTCAGCTTCCAGTATTTTTCGTCCTTTTCCAATTAATCCGAGGATTGACACGACGAGTCAGTGATTTAGGGTCTTACGTGGGCTGGCGGCTGCCGTTTGGGGAGAACGCAGTACCAAATCCGAATTTTGACGAGCGGACCTTCAACCCGGAGTACTTGGCGGCTGACTCCCAATTGCGAGTCGCTCTTGAAGAGTCAACGGAGATGAACTTCCTGGGCACGGACCTTTCGGTCAGTCTCCTGGATGCATTCCGAGATTCCTTTTCCACCGCGCTGCCCTTCTTGTTGCTGATCGTGCTGATCGGTGTGACCAGCTATGTCCAGCAACGTCAGATCGCCGGCCGTCGCGACCCTGATACGCCGATCAACCCCCAACAGCAGATGATCATGAAGGTCATGCCCTGGTTTTTGCCGATCATCTCGATCAGCTTCCCGGCCGGTCTGAACTTGTATTTTGTGAGCTCGAACATCGTGCGTGTCGGACAGCAAGCAGTGATTACCCGTCGCATCTACAAACCGCATCGGGAGCGCCAGGCCCTTCGTGAAGCCGCTGAGGAAGACCAGGAGGAGGAGACTCCCGAGCCGGTTGAGCCGGCCCCTCGGGCTCCGGACCGCTCCCGCACACCAGTGGCTGATCATGGCAGTCGGCGGCCCACATCGAGGACTCCGCCGAAAAGGCGCCCTGACAGTCGCCGTACCACGGCTACGTCCACCGGTCAGCGGACGCCGCCTCGGGTAGCCAAGGAGGCCGGGACCAAGGACGCTAAAGCAAAGGACGCCAAGGAATCAGAGACAAAGTCAAGTAGCAAGAACAAGAAGTCGTCAGACACAAAGCCACAGCAGCGCCACACGAGCCGAACCACCCAGAAGGGTCAACAGTCACATCCCACGGATCGTCGGCGCCAGCGGAAAAAGAGGAGAAAGTAGCCATGGAGTGGCTCGAAGTCACCGGCAAGACCATTGCCCAAGCGGAGGAAGCAGCTCTGGATCGGTTGGGAGTGGACCGCAGCGAAGCCGAGTTCTCCGTTGTCGATGAGCCCAAGTCTGCACTCTTGGGATTTCGAAAGACGGAGGCTCGGATCAGAGCGCGAGTTCGCCCCGTGCTGCCGCGCGAGAAAAGGAATCGAAACCGCCGCCCGTCCAACAATAAAGACCGGGGTCGAAATGGTGGTCGCCGGCCATCCCAGAATAGAGATCGGGCCCAGAACAGAGATAGAGGGGGGAATCGGAACCGCAATCCTGAGCGGGGTAGTTTGAAGCAAGACAGGAATCGGGCCAACCAAGGCGACAACAGCCGGGGCGGTCAAGGCCAGAAACGGGATTCCCGAGCGTCGGCTGGCGAGCAAACTTCACGCCAGGAGCAGAGGAAGTCTCAGAATTCGAATAAGACCAACAGGGGGGCTCGAGAGAGCCGTCCAACCAATGTCCAAGAGGGGAAAAAAGTGAGAGAGAGCAAACCAATGGAAGATGCGATGAGTTTGGAAGAGCAGAGCACCCTGGTAGTGGAGTTTCTCGATGGGCTGTTGGATGCCTTCGAGCTAGACGCCGAGGTGTCCGCGGAGCGGGTAGACGATGAGACCATGGAAATGAGGGTGGAGAACATCCAGGGCGTGGGCTTGCTAATCGGACCCAAAGGAAACACACTGCGAGCGGTTGAGGACTTGTCTCGCATGTTGGTGCAGAGGAAGTCGGACGGGAATTGCGAAGGGCGAATCCGAGTTGACATCGGTGGGTACCGGGAGCGTCGGCGGGGGGCTCTGGAGTCCTTCTGTGAGAAAATTGCCTCGGAAGTCAGGGACACCGGCGCTGAGCGTCCTCTCGAGCCAATGAACGCGGCGGACCGCAAGGTAGTCCACGACGTTATCGCCGAGATCGACGGCGTCAGCACCGTCTCCGAAGGCCAGGAGCCTCGCCGTTGGGTCGTGATCATTCCTGACTGACTTGACCTGATAGACGTGGACCGAGCTGATCGGGCGAAGCTGGCCGATGTACTCGGCCAAGCTCAGGGGCGGGGCTGGGTTGGCGGCCGGGGCGTCGAACAGCACATCGAGCACTCCTTGGGGTTTGCCTCAGTAGTTGCCGCAATTCCATTGGCAGCCGTCGACTTGGGGAGCGGCGGGGGCCTGCCGGCTTTGGTGTTGGCCGCGGTTTGGCCTCAATCGAAGTGGACGCTGGTGGAGTCCTCACTGCCCAGAGCCGCTTTCCTGGAACTGCACTGCGCCCGTCTCGGGTGGTCGGAGCGTGTCGATGTCCTCCATATGACCGCTGAGCACCTCGGTGAAGACGAGCAATACCGAGGTCGCGCCGATCTGGTAACCGCCCGCAGCTTCGGCCCACCATCGTCGGTGGTAGAAGCCGCTGCTCCCCTGCTCCGCTCCGGTGGCGAGCTCATAGTCAGCGCCGCCCCCAACCCCACCCCCTGGCCCTCCCACATGCTGGCCAAACAAGGCATGGCCCCCGACCGCCTAACCCAATCCCCCCCAAGGTTCCACCGCTCCACAAGAACAAGCTAAAGACGTTGGAAAGTATCCCCACATGTTCCACGTGGAACATTGACGAGGGGGTGCTTGATACGAGGTTGAGGGTGAGGGAGAATCCCCCAAGTGTCTATTAGCGAATTGCACCAAACTCGGTCATGGCGCGTGATCGCGGTTGCCAACCAAAAGGGCGGCGTTGGAAAAACCACGACTACCGTCAACCTCTCTGCGTGCCTTGCTGACAATGGCCACCGAGTGCTGGTGGTCGACCTGGACCCTCAGGCCAATGCCACCACCGGCCTGGGCATCGATCCGTTCTCCGGCGGCGTGTCCACCTACGACGTGTTGCTGCAAAACGGAAGTCTGCGGGAGAGCATTGTTGCCACTCAGGTAGAGAACCTATGGGTGGCGCCGTCCACTTTGGATCTTGCTGGGGCGGAGATAGAGCTTGTGCCGGCGTTCAACCGAGAGCGGAGACTGGATTTTGCCCTCTCTACCGTGTCGGGCGAATTCGACTTCGTTTTCATCGACTGCCCTCCATCGTTGGGCTTGCTCACCGTCAACGCTCTGGCTGCTGCTCGTGAGGTGATGGTTCCGATCCAGTGCGAGTACTACGCCCTGGAGGGCCTGGGCCAGTTGATGCGGAATATCGAATTGGTTCGCAACAGCCTCAACAGTGATTTGGACATTTCTCTCATCGTGCTCGTGATGTACGACGGTCGCACCAAGCTGTCGGCCCAAGTGGCCTCGGAGATTCGGAGCTACTTCGGTGACAAAGTCTGCCATCAGATGATCCCCCGGAATATCCGCTTGGCAGAAGCGCCGTCTTACGGGGCTCCGGTAACCGTTACTCATCCGCGGTCACGAGGAGCGCTGGCCTACCGTGAACTAGCCAAGGAGGTAGCTGATGGCTCGCTCGCCAGGGTTGGGTAGGGGACTCAGTGCCCTCATTTCCGACTCCTCATCGACAACCGATGGGATGCGCTCAGCTTCGTTCTTGGAGCTCCCCCTTGATGCCATCTCGGTGAATCCGTACCAGCCCCGAGACAAGTTCGACCAGGCGGCATTGAATGTGCTCACAGAGTCGATCCGAGAAGTTGGCGTGCTCCAGCCGGTGTTGGTCCGCCCCAGCGAAGACGGAAAATACGAGCTGATCGCCGGCGAGCGCCGTTGCCGGGCCGCCCGACAGGCGGGACTTGATCGGATTCCCGCGGTTGTCCGCACCGCGGAAAACGCCGATGCCCTCGAGCAAGCCCTGCTGGAGAACCTGCACCGCGAAGACCTGAACGCCATTGAAGAGGCCGCGGCGTGCCAGCAGTTGATTGAAGAGTTTGGATTCACCCAGGAGACCGTGGCGAAACGGCTCGGGCGGAGCCGATCGGCAGTGGCGAACACGGTGCGTCTCTTGCAGCTCCCCGACGAGGTCAAAGCCATGGTGGTCAACGGCTCCCTGTCGGCCGGCCATGCCCGGGCCATGCTCGGCGTCTCCAACGAGAAGCGCCTGATCAAGCTGGCCAAGAAAGCAGTGGCCGACGGCCTGACAGTGCGAATGGTTGAACAAGAGGCCCGGGGCGTTGCTCCGCCGGTCAAGAAGCCCAAGCAGCTTTCACAGGGACAGAGCGGCGCAGATAGGGGAGCGGCGGTACTAGAACTGGAGAGCCTGCTGAGCGATCACCTCAGCACCAAGGTGGATGTGACGCTCGGCAAGGGTCAGGGAAAACTGGTGATTAAGTTTGCTGACTTGGATGATCTGGAGCGCATCTATCGGGTGATGCTCCAGGCTTAGCGTTACCATCCTCCGGCAGACTGGCGGGTCCTGTCCCGGCCCAGCCCGCCGTCCTCGACGAGCTCCGGGCGGCGGGCGCCCTGAGCCGGGCCACCCCCCAGTCTGCCTATGTTGGAGCCCTTACCTCTCTATTGTGTTAGGCGGGTTGGGTGGCCCAGCGGGCGAGGCTGCCTTCTATGGAGCGGGCTAGGGGGGAGAGACGGGCTTGCACGAGGCCGGTGGGGCCGATACGACATTGAACTGCGGTCATGCGGGTGTGGCGCAGCACGGGCAACCGCATGCCCCTCACTTCAGCCCCGTCAATGCCCAAGGCCGCGGGGAGCCGTTGTCCCAGAATGCTGGCCAACCGGTGGCCGCCAGGGGAGACAAATCCCTCGGTGGCAAAGTAGGCCACTCGGCACTCCGCCTCTTCTGAGGGGAGCAATCCCAGGTACACATCCACGGTCAAGCGATTGGCCTCGTCGGCTCGCTCGGTCTCCGGCCAGTCGCAGACCTCGCTCACGGTAGCCCCTGATCGACGCAAACCGGTGGCCAACTCTCCGGCCACCGTAGCCATGGTGGTTGTGGATGCGATCATGATGTGCTGCTCGGTCAGCCGTCGAGGTGCCCCCTGGAGCTTGGCCCGCTCTCGAACCGCGGCCACCGTGGCCGGCGTCACTCTGGCCGACATGCGCTGGAGCGAGCCGGTTGTCTCCTCCCCGCACACCGCATCGACGATCAGACCGCTGTTCACCTGGAATTCTGTGACCGCGCCGGCAGTATTGGGGCCGAAAATGCCGTCAACCCGTCCAGCGTCAAAGCCCAACGAGCCCAAGCGCAGCTGCAACTCGGCCACATCGTCCCCCCGTAGCATCGGCTGGCTCAAGTACAGGTTTCGATCACCCAGCGACCAGTTGGCCTCTTGCAATGCGTTCCAGGTATGCGGACCGCAGATCCCGTCCACGGTCAGTCCCCGACTGGCTTGGAAATCGGCAACGGCTGCCGCAGTGGAGGCGTCGAAACTCCCGTTTGCTGCCAGCGCGAGGGCGAACCCGGCCGTTGCCAGCTGCTGCTGCAAGAGAACGACGTCTTCGCTCTCGTCTCCTCGTTTCAAGGTGGGGAGTTGGGTATCGGCCAAAACTGGTGCTCCTGCTACAACCCCCCGCAGCTTATGAGCGAAAATTAGAAGGCGACTTCGCCGATCTCCTGAAGCAGTTGCTGCTTGCCTTTGGCGCCCACGATCCGCTTGGCCGGCTCTCCGTCTTTGAACACGATCAGCGTGGGAATGCTCATCACCTGGTACCGAAGCGCCACGTCTTGGGCGTCGTCCACGTTGAGCTTGGCCACGTTGATCACGCCGGCCTTCTCAACCGCGATCTCATCGAGGATCGGGGCGATCATCTTGCACGGGCCGCACCACTCGGCCCAGAAATCGACAACAACCGGCAGCTCCGCGCTGCCGATGACCTCATCAAAGGTCTCATTGGTGAGCGTGGTGATGCTCTCGGCCATCTTCGGGGATCCCTTCGGTTGCAGCGTTCGAGGAATGGTCAGCCTATCAGCGGATTTCGGGGTTAGCCGTGTCCGGCGGACTCCAGCCACCGCTCAGCGTCGATAGCGGCCATGCAACCCGAGCCGGCGGCGGTTACTGCCTGGCGGTAGAAGTCGTCTTGCACGTCGCCGCAGGCGAAAACGCCCTCGATCTCGGTGCGGCTGGAGTCGGGCTCGGTCACCAGATACCCGTTCTCCTTGCGCTTCAACTGCCCTTCGAACAGGTCGGTGTTGGGCCGGTGGCCGATGGCGATGAACAGTCCGGTCACATCCAGCACTGAGGCTTCGCCGGTGACGGTGTTCTGCACCTCGATGCCGGTGAGCTTGTCTTGGCCGTGGATGCCAGTTATCACATTGTTCCACAGGAACTCGATGCGATCGTTGCCGAACGCCCGATCCTGCATGATCTTGGAGGCCCGTAGCTCGTCTCTTCGGTGTATTACCGTGACTTTTGAGGCAAATCGAGTCAAAAAGGTGGCCTCCTCCATGGCGGAGTCACCCCCGCCCACCACGGCGATGTGTTGGTCGCGGAAGAAGAACCCGTCGCAGGTGGCACAAGTGGAAAGGCCGTGGCCGATGAGCCGCTCTTCGGCTTCCAAGCCCAGCATCAGCGACTGGGCGCCGGTGGACACGATCACCGCCCACGCCCGGTAGGTGGGCTCAGGAGCAGTTGGATCGCCCACCCACACGCCGTGGGGCGGTCCCGACAGATCCACCTTCGTGACCTTGTCGGTGAGCATCTCCGCGCCGAATCGCTGAGCCTGCTCTCGGAACTTGATCATCAGCTCCGGGCCCATCACCCCGTCGGGAAAGCCGGGGTAGTTCTCAACGTCGGTGGTGAGCATCAACTGGCCGCCGGGCTGGTCGCTGGTGGACGAGGGCTCGCCTTCGATCACCAGGGGAGAGAGGTTGGCCCGAGCCGAGTAGATGGCCGCCGTGAGCCCCGCCGGCCCTGAGCCGACGATGATCACATTGCGGATGTCCTGATCAGTGGCGGTCATGAGGCTCGCCTCGACCAGGCAAGAGCACCGAGTGATACGAACAGCAAACCGAGGATGCCGTGAGCGGCCCAAGCCCGCCCGGTGGCTATCTCTAACCCGCGTACCGCCGCGATGATGCCCAGCACCAGCACGATGACCAGGGGAAACACACCGAAAATGAGATAGGCCAACAGGCGGCTGATGTTGATAACCGGCCCGGTGGTCACATCGCGGACCTTGTCCACCGCGTTCACCACGGCATCGGCAGCCTGCTCGGGCCAGTCCTCAGACAGCCCCAGCATGGAAGCAGTGGTTGCTTCGTCTTTCGGCTCAGAGGCTTCAGCCATAGGACTTCAGACTACCGCCGAGGTGTGTCAGATCGGATGTTGGGGGAGAGGGGGCAAGGGCTATTCGAGCCAGTTGAGAAAGGTGTGGGAATTGAGCAGTTCGCAATCGGGGGGCGGGGATGTCTCCGTCAATTGCAGATCGTCGTCGCTGAGGTACACCGACACCTGCACTTCCACTTCATCGACTACGGCGTCGAATCGGCTCAGCAATTCGATGCCCTCGTTCGGGAATAGCGGACAGCCCATGAGGTCGATTGCAGTGGATTCGTCGAGTCTGCTGGTGCCCGGGGCGTCTACGAGGTCTTCGGTCAGCAGCATCATGTAGTCGACGAGATCAGACGCGGTCTCGAACACCAGGAGCTCCTCTCCTGATGTCGGCGCAACGTCCGCCGCTTCATCGGCCATGGCCGCCTCCCCGTCGTCTGGCTCCTCGGCGGGGGCTTCCACTGGTTCTGGTTTCTCTTCCGCGTAGCCCTGATCGTCCATCGGGGCTTCTTCGAGTTCGATGGCCATTTCGTCGTCCATCATCTCCTCGGCGGGGGCTTCTGTAGCGAAGACATCATCAGCGTCGTCAGAATCAAAACTCGCAGCCGATTCTTCGGCAGCTTCCATGCTCTCGGGTTCGGCGGCAGCAGCGGGCAGTGGCATGTCCTCGGCGTCCGCCGGCGCATCGGCTTGCACCACGGGGGCGGATGCCATGTCGTCGTCGGCGAATTCGTCTCCTTGCCGCTCAAAGATGGTCACACCCACCGCGGCAATGGCCGCAACCACCGCGGCCGCGGCCAGGATCACTCTGGCCTGAGGGGGGATGGCCCGCAGCCGGCGCCGGGCCGTCTCCATCGACACCACCGGGGCCCGGTGATCCAGTGCTCGAGCGATCATCTGGTCTCGCACCTCGTCGGAAGGCACTTCCACCGGGGCACCCACCAGATTTCTGACCGCCCGGAGCTCTTCCACCAGCTCTTGCAGCCGGGGATCGCTCTCCACCAGGGCGGCCTCTTCCGCCGTGGCCTCCCCGTCCAGATAGGCGGAGGCCAGCTCGTCCAGTTGCTCTGGGGTCAGGTCGCCGCGTTCGTCGCTCATGGTCTCTCCCCAGTGTGACGTTGGCCGGGGCCGTCTGGGTTCCCGCGCAGCACTTCCGCCAGACGTCGGCGCCCCCGGGAGATGCGGGACCTCACTGTCCCGGGGGCGATGTTCAGCTCTTCGGCGATCTGCTCATAGCTCAAGCCCACCTGATCGCACAGCACCACCGGCACCCGGAATTCCTCGGGAAGCTGGGCCAAAGCGGCCTCGATGTCCAGGCGATCGCCCACCGTGTCGGCCACCGGCCGCTCGGCCGCCGCCAAGGGCTGCTCTTCCACGGGGGACGGCACTGGGCGTCGGCCCCGCCGTCGCAGCTCGTCCAAACAGGCGTTGGTCACCACCCGGTGCATCCAGGTGGTGAACTTCGACCGCCCGTCGAAGCGGTCGATGCGCCTCACCAGAGTGATGAGCGCCTCCTGGGTGGCATCGAGGGCGTCGGCCTCGTTGCCGGCCAGCCGCCGGCAAATGGCGTAGATCTTGTTGTAGTGCTGGCGCAGCAGGGCATCGAGGGCGTCTTGGTCGCCTTTCTGGGCCTTCTTCACCAGCTCCGTGTCATCCGCCGCGCCTCTGATTCCCCGAGGGTACCCACCCGCCGCCCCCGGCAGGTTGCACTGTGCCTCTGGCTCGCCGGGAACTAATCCGCCCCGCCCTTCGTCTCAGTTGGCAACGCTCGAAGAGGGAGAAAACCCATGCACGACGCGATCCGCACTTCAACTAGGCCGAAGCGCCACACCCTGAGCTTCATGCTTCTGGCGTTGTTCAGCGCCTTGTTCCTGTTCTTGGGCGCCTGCAACAACGGTGACGACGACATGGCAGAAGCTTCCGCTCCTGCCGATTTCGATGTCCCGGCGGCCGCGGCCGACGACTCGGGGGAGAGGCTGGCGCGCCCGGAACCCGAAGCAGCAATGGCAGCAGATGACATGGGACCGGCTGAGGAAGAAGGCGGCCTCGCCGTTCCCACCGCCCTTACCCCCGCCAATCTGGGCCGCGACATCATCTACACCGCCGAGATCTCAGTTCAGGCCGACGACGTGACCGCGGCCAGCCGGGAGGCGGTGGCCATCGTGCAGGGCCTGGGCGGCATCGTGTTCTCCCAAACCACTCGCACCGAGCCCCTGCCCCGCACCGCCATCACCTTCAAGGTGCTGCCCGACAACTTCTCCACCGCCCTCGACCGGCTGGCCGGCGTGGGCAAGCTGGTGGACCAGTCCATCAGCTCCGACGACGTGACCGAGATCATCGTCGACCTGAGGAGCCGCATCATCACCGCCGAGGCCAGCGTGGAGCGCCTGCGGAACTTCCTCCAACAGGCCACCGATCTCGAAGATGTGGCCGAGCTCGAGCGAGAGCTGCTCGACCGCGAGACCACCCTTGAGCGGCTGCGGGGCCAGCTCCGCACCCTGCAAGACCAGGTCGATCTGGCCACCATCACGCTCACCATCGCCCAGTCGCCCACCGTGCTGCCCGACACCGGGATCATGGTCACCGCCTGGGTGTCCGAAGACGCCGACGACCCCTGCCTGGGCGTGCAGAACATCACCGTGGAGCCCGACGCAAAGGTCTACCTCTGCTTGGAGGTGGAGAACACCGGCACCTCAGCGCTCACCGACGTGGAGGTGAGCACCCGCAACCTGCGCCTCAACCTGGACAACTTCCAAACCATCCAGGGCCGCTTCAGCCGCATCGAGGCCAACGAGCTCATGGCCGCAGTCCTCACCCTCCCCATCGAAGAGGGCCGCCTGGCCGGCCGAGTGGCCACCCGGGGCCTGCCCATCGAACTTGAGGTCACCGCCACCCCCATCGATTTCGACGGCACCGCCCTGGATGAGGTGTGGGGCGAGTCGGTGGTGTGGGTGCAGGTGGACACCGACGACGCCCTTCCCGGCTTCGGCGACTCGGTGTCCGACGGCGCCAGCGGCGTGGTGGCCGTGTTCAGCGTGATCCTGATCGTGGTCGGCGTGCTGCTGCCCTTCTTGCCCATCATTGCGGTAATTGTCGCCCTTATCTGGTGGATCCGCCGCCGCAGCCACAAAAAGAAGGAGGAGTAGACCTCCGTCGGCTAGCTGAACACCATTCGGCCTGACATGAGCTGCTCGTACAGTTCCAACAGATCGGCACTGATCAAGTCGTCAGCCTCAGGCTGGTCGCTCTCCCGCCGGAGCAAGCCCACCAGTTCGGTCATGATCTGGCGCACCTCGGTGGGGTTCTCGGCTGCGGCCATCAACCGCCAGCGGTAGCACTCCTCGCAAACGCCCACCAATTGGAGACTGGTCATCACCGCTTGTCGAGCGCCTTGGAAATCGCCGACATCAATGCACCTTTTGGCCAGATCATGAGCCGTGTTGTCCACCAAGCAATCGATTCGGGTCCTAAGACCGAAGTCGGCCCATCGGTACATGTCGCCAACGCCCCCGGTGAAGGGGGTCCCCCGAACCAGTTCGAGAGCGGTTTGAAGCCGTTCTCGGCCACGTTCCCCATTATCGGTGCGGGCGGCGGAGACGAGGGCTTCGAACCTGCCAACATCAGTTCCCACCTCTGTTCGCAGCTGATAAATCCCCTCTGGGCTCACTCTCGGCAAGTAGGGCTCGCCGTCATCATTGACGCCCAGTGCTTTTCGGGCCCGACTCACCGTATTGGCCAGGGTTGACTCAGAAGGAGGATCGTCTGGTGGCCAAATCTGGGTCCTTAACTGATCTCGGTCAGCTCCCTCAGGGTGGAAGGCCAGGTAGGTCACCAGATCCAGCGCTCGGCGGGAGGTAAACGGTTGCGCAGCCCCGAGAACGTCCACAGATCCCATCACCCGAACTTCAATGTCAACAATCATTGGATCCGGAGAGGAGGGCTTGTTGTTGGGCTTGGCTACTGTCAACACCACGCCCTCGGTGTCCTTTGCCGAGGAGGCCAATTCGGCAAAGGCGGTGACGTCAGAATCAGGCAGGCCGTGAGCTTCTAGCCGAAGGCCGATTGGCTGCAACAGCAGACCATCCTCATCGAATTGGGCTACCCAAGGTGCTCCTTCGAGTCCGTGAGCAACAACGCATACCGATGAACCACATAAATCAAGAAGGCCAAGTGTTTCTTGACGGTGGGGAACCAAGGTCACCAGGGGGTGCCAATAGTCACCGCTGCTTCCGAATCTGCTGCTGAGAGGAAGCGGATGATTTCCAAACAAGGCTTGGTTCTGACGCTGTTGATGCCTGATTCGCTCGATGGCTGAGGCCACATCCGGTACGTATTCGACCCGCTCGAACACGGCCAGCTCTTGACCGAAGCCCACACAGATGACCGTGAGGTCATCGGCCAAATGACTACTGGCCAGTTGGGTGGCTATAGCGGCGCACAAATCGACGATCGCTCTTGAATCTCCTTCCAGGCTCACCGCCACTAGATGTTCAAGGTTCAACAAACATTCCTTGCCATCACTCTTGCCAAAGGTGGCCAGGGTGGGGAGCGGTGCCGGTACACCGTCGGCTTCAGCGAGAAGCGGTTCCAGCACTACGTCCTTCGAATAAGTCCAAGTCTTGCTATCCGTGCTGGTGTGGAATCCGGGGGGCGCGGCGGAAGGAGAGTTGAGGTGGATCGAAACACTGTCCGCATCCAGGGTTACCCCGATGATCTCGGGCGGCGGATCGGCGGCCAGCCGGGAAGACATGACCCGTAAGGCGGCATCCAAGAAGAGAGCGCGGTTGGGATCGGATGCGGCTTGCAACTGCTGATCTAGTTGAACCGCCTTCTGAGAAGGTGGAAGGGGCATTCGACCGTTCGGCAGTCGGCGGCGCTGAGTCCTGCGGAGCCGGGCCAGCACCCAGCCAAGGCTGCTGGCGAACACTCCCAGACCCCCGAGTGTGAACATCACCTGCTTGTTGGAAGCAGATTGTCCGTCGGGTCTGCTCGGTGGGACGTTGGTGGTCACGGTCGCCCTGGCAGTGGTGTAGGCAATTGCCCGAGCAGGGAGGTCGGCCGGGTCCGCTGATGGCTGGCCTACCGGTACGTAATGATCGGCTGGCTGGCGCGGTGGTTGGGTTGCCACTGTGGAGTGGTCAGCTGGTTCGGGCGGTGATTGGACAGAAAGTTCAACGATGGTTGGCTCAGGATCTTGGCCTGGGATTTGAAGCTGCCATCCGGGCAAGATCACGTTGGGGTCTTGGATGATGTTCTGATTGGACTCGTAGATCTCAACCCATCTATCGGGGTCGTCGAGATGGTGGTCCGCCAGGTTCCACAGCGTGTCTCCGCTCTGCACCGTGATCCGCAAATCGTCGGATTCAACGAAGGGCTTGCCAAGTAGTTGCGTGTCATCTGAGGCGCTGTACTCACCTGAAGCGGGAGGGCGGGCGTCAGTGGGCAGGACAAGCTCCCACCCTGGTTGTAGTCGGGTCGGATCGGTAAGCGAGCCACCATCTGCTTGCGTCTGTCCATGATTGAGCACGAACACCTCAGTCCATCTGTCTGGATCGCCCAAGTACTGTTCAGCCACCATTTGTAGGCTGTCGCGTCGTTCCACAGTGTGAACAAATGGCTCCGCGTCGAAGGGCTCAATGCTGTGGGGGTTGTGACTGCTGTGAGCGATCGGGGCATCACTTTGCGCATCGAGGGAGTCAACGTCTAACTCGATTGTTGTAGGGGCAAGGAGGTCCTGGTTGGCGGCTATGGCGGCTCCGGGATTCTGAACTGAGAATGCAACGAACAGAGCTGTTCCCATAAGGCGAGCGGACAAGCGCTGCACAAACGACGGCACCAGAACAACTCGAGGGGCAACTCGACCATGAAAGTGAGCCCAAACCTCGACTCCTAGTCCGGCCAGCAATTGAAGCCACAAGACCCACACGACGACTGAGATCAACTTCAAGATCAGGGATGCGGGAATGGCACCTGTCTTTATGGCGGTCAATGCGTCTGAACCTGATGGCAATCCTCTGGGCAATGGCCAACCCACTCCGGCGATGAGAAGTATCGGAATCCCTAGCAGCAGGCCGGCCAGCAATGTGGCAGAGCCCAAGCCGCGCACAAGCTCCTGACGGAATTCTCTATTCAGATTCATAGGTCGTCTCCTGTCTGTACGCCTCGGACCGCTCGGGCGGTGGCCGAGCCGGCCACTTGGCGTGAATCAAGGCCGAGCATTGAGAGGATCAGAAGAGGCTGGGTTACCCAGACGGTTGTCGAAACCGTGTCGCCTTGGACTGAAAGCGACCACTTCTTGTGCTGGCCTAGGTATTCGGCGGCGGCGACTTGAGCCAACGTCGGGTCAACGGACACGTTCCCAGGCTCTTGGTAAATCGACTCACTTGAGATTGCCTGGGCACCAGCTCTGGCTGCTTCTAGGGCCAATCCTGAAGCGGTTCGCTTGGCATCCAGGATCTGGGCGCCGTCGTACGCCAGACCGCCGAGCATGACCAGCGCGACAGCTAAGACGACGAAGAACACGCTGACCTGGCCTCTTTGACGACATCCCGGCGTCCCAGCCCAGGTCTGGCTTTGACAACGTCTCCACCGTTGGGAAGAACCAGGCCACCATTGAGAAGTACGCCAGTACACAACTACGAGACTCCGCTTCGATAGTGATCCACCACAGAGGTGAACTCAGCGACAACCGTGCGGCTGCCGGGGATGTTGAGCAGAGTCAGGTCGGACAATCGCACCGCGCAAGAAATCTGGATATGAACCTTGCCGCCTGGTCCAAGATTCATCTCCCGGACACGAACTTGGGGTCCTCTGTGGCAGCCAATGTCCAACTGGTTCAGGGTGGACTCTGCCGTTGTGACTGCTGCCATCTGAGCTGCTGATGGCGACTGGGATTGTGTTGCTGCCCGGGCCGCATTGCGGGCCGCGGTTGTCAACTTGCTTTCGACCACACCGACTCGACCGGCAGCCACGACGAAGAGCAAGAGCATGGCCATTAACGGGGTGAGAACCGTCAGCCCGACCACGCTGCTGCCTCGCTCCTGGCTATTGCCGAGCCGGCTACACCACCGGCGACAGGGATTCATCTTTGATTCACGGGAATGAAGACTTCGCGCGAACCTGCGGCAGTAGAAGAGATTGTTGGCCTGTATCCAGGGATCAGCGACTTCACCGTGGCCTCTACGGTCACCGAGAACTGCGAACGGCTGGTATGAGAAGAGATGTGGACGTTCGACAATAGGTTTTCGGCATACGTTCCGATGGTGGACTGAGCAGCGGCTCGGGCCACATCCTCGTTCCCCGATGCCCCCTGGCCGGCTTGGGCGCCGTCTTGGGCAGCGGCGTCGACGATGGCTTGGGCATGGGAGACCAGGGCTGCTTGAACAATCAGAAGAACTATGAGCATGGCAATGGGAATAGCGAGGACTGCGGTTGTCACCTCGCCCCGCTCGCCCTCGGTTCCCTGGTTGGCCTTGCCCTGCTTGATCAGCTGATCTTGCTGGTCTGGTCGGAGATAAAGGTGGTGATGACCACCCCAGCGGCAACGGCTGCGGCTACCAGCACCGCGATGATGATCACTGTCGAGGTCACGTCTCCGCGCTCGCTTTGCCACGCCCGGTGGACTCGCTGTTGGAGTCCTGACAGTGCTGCGGCGACAAATTGACAGAACTTGATGGACAATCTCAATGTCATCTCCGGTGAGGTCTCGATTGGGGCGGTTCAAGCCGCCGATAAGCTGGCACTCTGGGGTCATGTCGTGCTGGAGCATTCACGTGCTAAGAATCGCGGCAATTGCCGGGTAGCCGATGAGTCCCAGGAATGCCGAGAACATCAGAACAACCGGGAGCGACATGCGCTCGGTGGTCTGCTGGGCTTCAGTCTCAGCCTCGTTCAGGGCCCGTTCTCGCAAGCCTCGGGCTTTGACATGCAAGGACGATCGCACCCGAGATCCGGAAGTGCCGGCCAACATCAGCCATGCGGCCAGTTCCTCGAGTTCCGTAGAGCCAAGTTCTTGAGCCAGCTTCTTGAGAGCAGTCCATGGTGGCTCGTTGGCCAACTGGGCTTGCCGCAGCGCCCTGTCAATTTCGATAAACCCCCAGGCCGAACCCTGAGCTGCCGATTCGGCCAACGCCCGTTCTATACCTGAGCCTCCTGACAGGTGGAGGCCCATCAAATCCAAGAATGTGCTGATCTGGTCGCGTAGCTCGCGACGCCGAGACCGGGCCCTTTCCCGCAACGACAAGTCTGGGACCAGAAAGAGCAGTCCTCCGGCCAAGATGGATGCCAGTACAACCACCGCAGGAGAGATCCACACTCGAGCCAACCAGGCGACTATCCAAATTCCCACCGGCAACCCCGCGCCCAGCACCAGCATTCCCAGCTTGGCTACTGCGAGCTCTTCCAGGCTTTGGCCGGCAGCCCTCAGATCGCGGTCGACTCGGCGGCCCCGAAACACCAAGGGGCCGAACGATCGTGCTGCGGCCCGTCCTAGTCGGTCGCGTCGGGTTCTCGATTGGTAGACATCATCGGCTCGCTGGCCAAGCTCGCTCAGACGGGCCTGCAATGGCTCGCGGGGAGGAAACAGCCCCCAACAGGCAATGGCGACACCGACTCCGATCATGGTGCCCAGTACCATTCCGATGGTCATTCTGAGTGTCCCTTGACCACGCTCAGGGTCGGAGGAGTTCGATGAACCTCGAGGGTCCGGGGCGCGGTGTTGAACCGGCTCATCTGTACGAGGGCGAATTCCGATCCGAGGAACAGCCCGCCGATCCCGGCGAGAGCAATCTGCCCCGACAGGGTGTCGAAGGGCGCCAAGTACGACCTGTTGAAGATCACCATGGCAATGGAGAACGCCGCGACGACGACGGCAATGAAGCGGGCGGAGGTGAATTGCCGAGCTCGAGACGCCTCAATCCTCAGTCGCATTGACACTTCTTGGCGAGTGTTCTCGGCCAGATCGCCCAACATTTCCTGCAATGACCCCACTTGGTTGGCTGCTGCCAATCCGAGTGTGACCGCAACGGTGTCTGCCACTGCGTGGTTTACCTCATCGGCAAATTTGGCCAGGGCATCACATAGAGGCTCCCGCTCAGCCCGGGCGGCGAGTTGCTTGACCTGGGCCCGCACGACCGCTGGAGCGGCCTCTGCTGTGGCCTTCAATGTCTCGGTTATCCCGGACGCTGCACTGCACGTGTCCCGGACCATCTCCACCCAAGTAGCCAAGGCCGCCATTCGATTGACTTCTTGGTCGCGGACTGATTTGGCCTTCAAGAGGGTCGGCGACACGAAACCAGCGATGCCTGCAGTCAGGCCGGCAACGAGCCATCCGGTCAGCGCAAATGCCGCTAAGGAACCGGCAAGAGCAATGGCCGAGCGGAACACGATTGACGTGGGCGCCCATTGGAACTCCCCAAAGAGCTTCCAGTCACGTGCCTTTGGCGAGGCAAGGAAGCCGCGCCAGCCCAGTGCGGTGACGAAAATTCCCCAGCCCACTGCTGCTCCGATCAGTGCTCCAATCAGAGAGGACATTGCTGGTCCTCTGGTGCCGATTCCCGCCCTGGGGGGGAACAGTTGAAGCCGATATCGGCCAAACGCTGTTGCGTGGCCGGTCGTAAAGGGGAACATGGTCGGGCCGGGCACGACCCGTTGGATGCAAACACCTCCGCGCTGTTGACTTCTCCCAGTGAGGTGCCGGTGACCTCCCGCACCGATCCCACTTGACGTTGGCCGTTCTTTCCCCGGCTGATATGGACAACGAAGTCGATACTCTCCGCGATCATGCGGTTGGTGGCCTCTACCGGGATGCGTTCCGTGGACCGCAAGGCGTAGGTGGCAATCTTGCTAAACGCTGCCCGAGAAGAGTTGGCGTGGATGGTGCACATTGAGCCGTCGTTTCCAGTGGACAGCGCCGAAAGCATGTCCACCACCTCGGGCCCTCGCACCTCGCCGACAATCAACCGGTCGGGAGACATGGCCAGCGCGTTGCGCACCAACTGCTGCATGGTGATCTCACCGGTTCCCTCAATGTTGGCTGTTCGGGTTTCCAGCTCGATCACGTCGCGATGCCGGTCTGGGTCTGCGGCCAGGCACAACTCCAGTCGGTCTTCAATGGTGATCAGCCGCTCATCGGGGTCACAGGCGTTGAGAAGTGCGCGCAGGAGTGTCGTCTTTCCCACGTTGGTCCCACCGCACACGATGATGCTCATCCGGGCTCTCACTGCGGCGTACAAGAAATCTCGGAGCGTTTTGTCCACTGTTCCTAGTTCGCACAAATCGGCCAAGGTGACCTGCTCGTGGCGGTGGCGTCGAATTGACACCGCGGGGCGTTCCGAGACCGCCATCACCGCATTCAAACGGGACCCGTCGGGCAGCCGTAGGTCCAGAAACGGGTTGGCGATGTCGAACCGCCGTTCATTGCGTCCGAGCCGAGCAGCCGCCTTGCGTATTAGCGCAACCAATTCGTCGTCCGACTCGGCGATGGCCTCGGCTCGACGTTTGACGCCACCGGCATATTGAACCCAAACCGTGTCGCATCCGTTCACACTTATGTTTTCGACCGACTCATCGGCCAACAACCGTTCGATAGGCCCGAGGCCGAACAACGTGGCCAGCACTTCGTCGGCGATGCGCGACTCATCGGCTTCGCCAATCGGGGTGAGAAACGCCCTCGCCCGATCGGCGGCGATCATGTCAAGGGCTTCATGTATGAAGTGTCCGGCCAGAGCCTTTTGCTTATGCCGGTCGCCGAGTCGGTCTGTCTCCGTCTGGTCGAGTCTTTGGGTGACCACTGCAAGCACGCGTTCAACGTGGGGACAGGCCACTACGCCGCCTCGCGACCGGCTGGCGCAGCCTGCACGCGGAACTGGATTCGATGGACGAGCTCGGTCAGGGTGCGCCACATCAGCAGCCGGCGATGGCGCTGATGGGGAGGTAACCCTCTTCCCAGAGCTTGGGCGATTCTTCGTTCGTGGGCCATCACGCCGAGGAGGTCGAGTTGACAGGCCTTTGCCATCTCTGTTGGCGAATAGGGGCGGTCGCCAACGCATACCAGTGTGGTGGGAATGTCGTGGGAGATGGTCCTGCGGGCCTGGTGGACGAGGGGCACGAGCTGATCGAAGCAAGGTCGAGTCACAAGCACCAGCAGATCGCAGTGTTCAATGAGTTCGGCAGCGGGGGAGTGAGGTCGTATTCGGCCAACGTCAACGACCGCGTCGATGTCGTCAAGGCGGCCAAAGCCATCTGTCAATCGCTTCGCCAGTGAAGCGAGAACCAACGTTGTGGTTTCTCCACACCCTGGAGCAACGAGGGTGGGCAATTGGCCAGCCAGCAACTGGCAGCTGGCTTGAAGCCGAGCCATGGTCAGCTCATGTCGGGCTGTTCCTGATAACTCCACTAAAGACGGTACGGAGGCCAGTCCAAAACGCGCCGCCAAGACCCCGCCATCTCCGTCCGCTTCAACCAAAACCGCTCGTCGCCCGGTGGTCCACTCCCATGACAGTCCGAGTCCAACCGACAAGCTGGTGGCACCGGGACTGGCCTTTGCACTGCCCACTGCGATGATGCTCATGGACCTGTCCCAGCCACTATCTGGTGAGACCTCGTCAGCCTGCCAGCCACTTCAGAGACTTCTTGGGAGTCATCTCGTTGCTCTCCCCGAGATGCTTCTTGGGACTTGTTGGGCAAGAGGATCAGGCGCAGCTCGTTGGACGCAGCTGCCTTGCTGATGACCACTGCGTCGTCAGCGGAGGCCAGTAACGAGAGAAAAAGCGCTTGTCGGCCTGATTCCCGGATTTCACTCACTTCGGCGACCGTGGCTTGGATGGCCGCATCCAGAGTGTCCGGCGATGCAGTCCGATTCACGCGGTCAATTCGATCCACGGCATTCGGCTGGTTGGAATGGCTCGTTATCACTACCCCAACTGGTTGCCCTGGGCTGAGATGGGCAATCGGATATTCGCCTGGCTGGAGCACAGCGCCGACGACGGCTGCTCCTCGGTCAATCAGCGAGTTCGTTGACAACATGCCCGGATGGAAAATCGTCCCCTCGGGAATAGAGGTTCGGACGGTCCGGCCCACCACGAACTCCAAATCGGCCATCGGCACAAATCCCGCTCCTTGGCCGCTGGCGACTTCCACGGCTCGGAGGTCTTCGATCTCAACAGTCGAGCCAGAGGAGATGTCACGGGCAGCCACCGCCACCGCAGTGCGGCTGCTTAGTGACGATGCCCACAGGGCGAAGATGATCGCCGCAGTGAGAGTGACGGTCAGCCCGAGGGCCACCCAGGGGAGCTGTCGTCGGCGATCCTCGCTTGCCATCCGCATGGGTTGTGTCCGGAAGGTCGGGGAGGGAGCCGTCTAGTCGCTCCGATGTGGCCAATCTGCCACATCTTGCCTGCTGAAGCAAGATGTATTTCAGATATTTTTATGAATTGCTGTTTGGCTGGTATTGGCAGATGTGGGGGAGTTGGCGGTATCGCTCGCCGACGTCGAGGCCGTAGCCCACCACGAAGTCGGGTGGGATCTCGAAGCCCACGTAGCGCAGGTCGAGGTCTTCGTACTGGCGGCCCTTGCGGACGAGTAGGGCGCACACTTCCAGGCTGGCCGGGTTGCGGGCGGCCAGGTTCTTGCGGAGGTAGTTGAGGGTCAAGCCGCTGTCGATGATGTCTTCCACCAGGATCACGTCGCGCCCGGCCAGGTCGAGGTCTAGGTCTTTGACAATCCGCACCACGCCGCTGGTGCGGGTGGAGCTGCCGTAGGACGACACCGCCATGAAGTCGAACTCCACCGGCAGGTCAATGGCCCGGGCCAGGTCGGCCATGAACATGAAGGCGCCCTTGAGCACCCCCACCAGCAGGGGCGCCCGGCCCTGATAGTCGTTGGTGATGCGGGAACCAAGGTCGGCGATGCAGGTTGTCAGCTCGTCGTTGGAGATCAGGATCGGGCCGGGGTCGCCGTTGCCAGTGGTCGCCTCGGTGGACACGAGGGCCAACCTAGTGGTGCTTATCTTTGGAGGCCGAGCCGTTGGGAAGATCGGGTAACCCGCCAGCCTCCGCCAATTTCGGTGGATCGAATCTCGTTTCGAACCACGGCCATGACCCGTTCAATGGCGGCGGCATCGGGCGGGTGCTCGGCATTGGTTTCCCGCTGGATCCACCGTCGCAGCGCCATCTGGGCCAGGGGCTCGGGGGCCTCGGCCATCGCCTTGGCGTCGGTGGGGTCGATGGTCGCTGCCAGCTCGTCGAGCAGGTCGCGCACGCCGCCCATCAAGCCCGCGCCTCGGGCGATGATCGGAACCACGTCGCGATCGGCGATGTCGCAAAGCAGCGGCAGCAGCTCGTGGCGGACTCGGTTGCGGCGGTGGGCGGGGTCGAGGTTGGACGGGTCTTGCACCGGCTCCAATCCGAGGGAGTCGCACAGCGCTTGGGTCTCGTGGCGGCGCAGGGCCAGCAGCGGGCGGCGGGCCGGGTCGATGCCGGCCAAACCGTCCAGGCCTGCTCCCCGCATGAGGTTCAACAGCACCGTCTCGGCTTGGTCATCCGCGGTGTGGCCGGTGAGCACCCCTTCGGGCAGCACCTGATAGCGGGCTTCCCTCGCTCGGGCTTCCAGGTTGGGGCCGGGGTCGCATTGGGCGGTGCGGGCCTCGAAGTCCGCCCCCCAGCGGTTTGCCGCCCGAGCCACCACCTCGGCCTCGCCCGCTGAGCCGGGCCGCAGGCCGTGGTCCACATGCCAGGCGGTCACCGAACAACCCGCTTCGGAGGCCAGCACCAAAAGCGCCAGCGAATCCGGCCCGCCCGACACCGCGCAGTCCACCGCGGTACCCGGGGAGGGGCCAGCAGAGGGAAACGTGCAGCGGGCCAGAAGGTCGGGAATCATCAGACTGGCTGCGCCGCGGTGGCCGACGCGTTCAGCTGGCCAGGGCAGGGGTGCCGTTGACCCGGTCGATCCATTGCTGCGGGTTGCGGATCTCGGTCATGGTGGGGAGGCGTTCGGAACACTCCCACGCCCGGTTCAAGAGTTCGGGACCGCCTCTGGCTTCCACCATCTCAATAAACGCCTCGCCGGCGGCGTACTGGTTCAGCTTGGCCTCGATGCCGATCATGCGCTGCACCAGCTTGGACACCCCTTTGGCCGAGTTGCGGCGTTGGCGCAGCACCCGGGCGAAGCGGGTGGCGTCGGGGATGTGGCCGGCGCCGGCTCGGTCCATGGTCACGTCGCCGTGGCCCTCTAACAGGCTCATCATGCCGCCGATGCGGTCCAGCACCACCTTCTGCTCGGGGGTGGCCAGAAGGGCGGGGAGGCCTCCGTCGGCCATCAGATCCTCGCCCCGCCGACGGGCGTCCATCACCTGTTTGGCCACCTGCTTGAAGTGCTCCAGGTCGGGCTCGGCCGCATCGAGGGCCTCTTGCACCAACCCCAGGAAGTGGGGCCGCAGCCACTCGATGCCGGTGAACTGGGCCCGGTGGGTGGTCTCGTGCAGGGCCAGCCACAGCCGGAACTGGCGGGGGTCGAATCCGTGCTTGTGCTCGAGCGCCATCACGTTGGGGCCCACGTAATAGACCATGTCCTGGTCCTCGGGCCGGTCGTCTTCGATGATGAGCAGGTCGTACTGGCCCAGCACCCGGGTAGACATCCAGCCCAGCACCGCCCCCATCTCGGTGCCGCTCACCCGCTGGGCCACCGGGGCGAACCACGAGGCCGACACCCGTTCGGCCATCTTGTCGGTCACCGGGCGCAGCAGGCGCTGGAAGGAGGCCACGTTGGCGTCAATCCATCCGGCTCGAGTGGTCACACGGGCCCGGGCCGCGCCGCACATCGACTTCAGCCCGGTTTCGGCCGCCACCATCTCCTCGGCTTGGGCGGTGAACTCGGCGAGTTCGGGGGCGAGGCTGCGGTAGTGGTAGGAGTCGAGGAACGGCTCGTGGCCGCCGACTTTCTTGGCTACTCGCTCAGCCAGCCGCCAGTCGACGGGATCGGCTGCTGCAACCACCGGGGATTACTCGGATTCGCCGGCGCTCTGAGCTCTGGTTTCCCGCTGGTGCCGACTGTTGTAGCGGGGGGCCACCACCTTGGTGAAGTAGCCGACGATGGTGGCGATTACCAAGGGAGCTGTCCCGATAACCAGCAGCAGGGCGATCCACCAGTGCCACACCACGGCGGCGATCAAATCCATGCGCTCACCCTAGTGGTCTGCTTGCGGAGACTCCACGCCGGGCAGTTGGGCCGCACGCTCAGAAATCTTGGATATCCAGGTCGTCCAGCACCACGCGCTGGAGGGTCTCAGTGATGCGGATTTGCAGGGAGGCGGGTGCCGATTCCCGACAGGCCTGGCCCATGGCCAGCTTGAAGCGCACCTCCACGTCGAGGATCTGAACACAGGGGGCACAGTTGACCAGCTCTAGGCGAACTTGGTTGATGCTCTCCAGCGTGGGTTGGCCGTCCAAGGCCCGGGCGATGAGTTGGCGCGAGAAATCACATTGGTTGGGTACCCCCAAGCAAGGTTGATCGCTGCCCATCTCGGTGCCTCCGAAAATCAGATGCCAGCCGGCGCCGGCGCCCGGTCGGGGTCGGGTGGATCCACCCAGCCCCTGGTTTGTCCGAACTCTAACAACCGCTTCTGTAGCGTTTTTCTTCCCCGATGCAGCCTGCTCATCACCGTGCCCATGGGCACGTCCAGGATTTCGGCGATCTCCTTGTAGGCGAAGCCCTCCACATCGGCCAAAAGCACCGCAATCCGGTACTCCTCGGGCAGCGATTCCAGGGCGTCCACGATCTCCGACTCGGTGATGGTCTCCATCAGCACTTCCTCGGCGCTGGCCCCCAGCTTGGCCTTGGTGTCGCCCCCCAGCCGCTGGTGGAGGTACAAATCCTCCACCCCGGCCAGGTCTACCGACTTCGGCTTGCGCTGCTTGCTCCGGTAGGAGTTGATGAACGCATTGGTGAGGATGCGGAACAGCCAGGCCCGCAGGTTGGTGCCCTCCTGGAAGTTGCCGAAGCCCCGGTAGGCCCGCAGATAGGTCTCCTGCACCAGGTCTTCGGCGTCGGCCGTATTGCGGGTCATTCGCCGGGCTGCGGAATAGAGCTGGTCCATGTAGACCATGGCCTGCTCGGCGAACTTGGCTTGGTCAGCCATCTGGAAACAGCTTACTGCTGGGGTTGGCGATTGTGATCGCGACTGACATGAACAAAAGGTGAATACAAGGCGCTATTTCGAACCCGGTCCGCCCACCTGCTCCCGCCACGGGACGTGCTTGTCCACTCGGGGCTCAGGGGGCAGTCCGAGCACCCGCTCGGCCATGTTGTTGCGGTGTACCTCGTCGGTGCCCCCGCCGATGGAGCCCCAGAACCGATTCAGCGCCTCGTTGGCCCACACGCCGGTGTCGGCGTGGTCGCCGGCCACCCCGTATCCCCCCAGCATTCCCACGCCGAGGTTGCCCCGGTCCCGGCGGCTCTCCGACCAATAGACCTTGAGGGTCGAGCCGTCGAAGCTGGGCTGACGGCCCCGGCGCACATCCTCTTGCAAACGCCGGCCCATCCAATCCAACAGCTTCTCTTTGGTATAGGCCTGGGCCAGCTCCTGGCGAACCATCGGGTCTTGGGCCGTGCCCCACCGCCGGGCCAGGGCGATCAGGTTGGCCGCGCTGTCGGCCCGGTCCATGCCGCCGCCGATCATGGTGGACTCGTTGGCCAGCACCAGCCGGGCCACCGCCCAACCGCTGTTCACTTCGCCGACCACGTTTTCGGCCGGGACCCGCACGTCGCTCAAGAACACCTCGTTGAAGTGGGACGACCCGTTGATGGTGCGTATCGGACGGGGATCCACGCCGGGGGTGGCCATGTCCAGCAGGAAGAACGTGATCCCCTTGTGCTTAGGGGCGTCGGAATCGGTGCGGGCCAGCAGGATTCCCCAGTCCGACAGGTGGGCCGATGAGTTCCACACCTTCTGCCCGTTCACCACAAACTCGTCGCCGTCGCGTTCGGCCCTCGTTGCCAGGTTGGCCAGATCGGATCCGGCGCCGGGCTCGCTGAACAGCTGGCACCACACCACGTCGCCCCGCAGCATGGGCTCCAGGTGGCGGGCCTTCTGCTCATCGGTGCCGAAGTGGCCGATGGCCGGGCCGGCCAGGGCGATACCGGCGGCGAGGAAGCCGCTGGTTACATCGAATTGGGCGGCCTCTTGCTGGAAGATCTGCCGTTGCCACCGCTCCCCGCCCTGGCCGCCGTGGTCCGCGGGCCAGTCAATGGCCGCCCATCCGCTGTCGTACAGCTCCCGCTGCCACGCTCGACAGCGGTCCATGTGGGCCTTCTCCGCGGCGACATCATGATGGGTGGTCCGGGTCGACCAGCCGTCGCCGTCCTCCCGCAATGGGGCCCGGGCTTCCAGCCACGCCCGCACCTCTGCTCGGAATGCCGCTTGCTGCGGAGTGTCCTCTGAGTGGTCGGCCACGGTGCGACGATACGGTATGGGGCCGACAGAAACAGAGGAGAAGCCTCCATGGCCGATGATCGATATGGGGTCCGCGATGAAGAGGTGGAGATCGAGCGGAACCGCCTGGAGATGCTGGCCGAAGCCCGCGATCCCCGCACCCGCCGCATTCTGGACAGCATTGGGCTGAGTCCGGGGTGGAGGTGCTGGGAACTTGGCGCAGGCGGCGGAACAGTGTCGGCCTGGCTGGGCAAGCGAGTGGGCCCCGACGGCACGGTGTGGTCCACCGATGTCGACCTCCAGTTCCACCGCCCGGTGCTACCCAATGTGGTGGTGGAACAGCACGATGTGACCAGCGACCCGGTGCCCGAGTCGGCCTTCGACCTCGTCCACGCCCGGGCGGTTCTCCAGCACCTGCCCGAGCGCGATCAGGTAATCGAGAAGCTGTGGGAGGCCTTGGTGCCCGGAGGTTGGCTGATGGTGGAGGACGGCGCTTTTGCGTCCTTTGCCGAACAGTCGCTACCCGAGCCCTACGCCACCGTCCACCGCTACGTGTCCTCGGGGGTCACCACCGACTGGCGCGATTCCGACTATGGCGTCCGGCTGGTCGGTCGCTTCCGAGATCTGGGAGCGGCCGACATCGACATCATTGGCGACGTGTGGGCCATGCGCCCCGGCGAGCCCGGCGGGGAGTGGTGGTTCATGGCACTGGAGCGGGCCGTTCCCCGTTTGGTAGAGGCCGGCCTGGTGAGCGCCGAAGACGGCGACACCGCTCTGGCTCAGGTTCGAGCGCCGGGATTTGTCATGATGAGCACTGTCTCAATAGCCGTTGTCGGCCGAAAGCCCTCGAACTAAGGACCTCAGGAGGCAGAGATGGAACCGCTAGAGCTTTGGAATCCCTCGACATTCAAGAATGGATTCCCCCACGACTATTTCCGTGACAAGCGCGACAACGATCCGGTGTTCTGGAGCGAGCACCCGCACTGGGACGGTTTCTGGAACGTCACCCGCCACGCCGACGTGCAGCGGGTGTCGCGCGACTCGGATTGCTTCAAGAGCCAGCCCAACCCCTTTTTAGCCGGAGACCAGCCGCCCTCGATTGACGACGGTGCCAACTCGCAGATGCTCATCAGCCTCGACCCGCCCGATCACACCAAGATGCGCAAGCTGGTCAATCGGGGATTCACGCCCCGCCGGGTGCGCGATTTGGAGGAGAGGATCCAGTCGCAGGTCGACCGGTTGATCGACCAGGTGGCCGACAAGAGCGGCTGTGAGATGGTTAGCGAGATCGCGGTGGAGCTGCCCTTGCAGGTGATCGCCGACTTGGTGGGCGTGCCCGAAGAAGACCGCCACAAGATCTTCCACTGGACCGAGATCACGTTCGGCTTCGACGAGAAGTACACCACCGACGAGATGATGGAGGCCGGGGCGCAGATGTTCGCCTACGCCGACCAGATGTGCGAGATCCGCAAAAAAGAGCCCCACGACGACCTCATCAGCGTGCTTATGGAAGCCGAGATCGAAGGGGAGTCGCTCGACCAGATGCAGATCGACGTGTTCTTCATGCTCCTCCAAAACGCCGGCTCCGAGACCACCCGCAACCTCATCACCACCGGCACGCTGGAGCTCATCCGCAACCCCGACCAGATGCAGATCCTAAAAGACGACCCGTCGCTCATCCCCAACGCCGTGGAGGAGCTGTTGCGCTACACCACGCCGGTGATGCAGTTCGTGCGCCGGCCCACCCACGACACCGTGGTGGGTGGCCAGGAGATCAAGGCCGGCGATCCGGTGGTGATCTGGTACTCCTCGGCCAACCGGGACGAGCGGGCCTTCGAGAACCCCGACACGCTGGACGTGACCCGCGATGCCAGCCAGCACGTGGCCTTCGGCGCCGGCGGACCCCACTTCTGCCTGGGGGCGTCGCTGGCCCGACTGGAGGCCAAGATGATGTTCGAGGCCATCATCGGCCGCTTCGAGGGCCTGGAGCTAGGGGTGGAAGACCCCCGGACCCTGCGCCGCCTGCACTCCAGCCTGGTCGACGGCTACGTCGAGATGCCGCTGCGGTGGGACGGTGTCAAACCTGCCGCCTAGATGGGTTTTGTCATCTATACGCCAATTGTTAGGCTAACTTGACGAACTGGCGCAGTCACTCTAGAGTTCTGCGCCCATGAGCAAGATTTCTCGTAATGGGCTGGCTGGCGCGCTGGTCGCAGTAGCCCTCCTAGCTGCCGCTTGCGGTGGCGACGGCGGCACCAAACTCGAAGGCGTTGCCGCCACCGTCTACGACGGCAAGTGCGCCGATGAAAATAGCTCGTCGGTCACCGTGTACTCCGGCCGCAGTGAGAACTTGATCAAGCCGGTCCTGGATGCCTTCGCTTGCGAAAGCGGCACATCAGTCCGGGTTCGCTGGGGCTCGTCCACCGACTTGGCCCTTCTGATCGACACCGAGGGCGACCGAACCGACGCTGATGTGTTCATTTCCCGATCGCCAGGTCCGGTGGGATTCCTGGAATCAAAGGGTCTGCTCACCTCAATGGACAGCAGCGTGCTGGAACTGGTGCGCGAAGACCATCGTGGAGCCAACGGCACCTGGATCGGATTCTCCGGGCGCAAGCGGGTGCTGGTTCACAACGTCGAAATCGTGCCCCCCTCCCAGCTGCCGACCTCGGTATTCGACCTCACCGATCCGGAGTGGAGGGGTCGAGTGGCCATACCAGCCACCAACGGATCGTTTGTGGACTGGTTCACGGTGTTCCGCGACCAGTACGGCAACGATGTGGCCACCCAGTGGCTGAGCGACATGGTGGACAACGACGCCCGCTACTACCCCAACAACGTGGCCATCGTGGAGGCCGCCGCCCGAAGCGAGATCGACGTGGGCCTGGTGAACCACTACTACAACTACCGATTGGCGGCTGATGCCGAAGCGGCCGGCCAGGAGTATTTGGCAGCCAACTACGACCTTTCTGACGAGGACATCGGCTCGCTGCTCATTATCACCGCCGCCACCATGACCACCAATGTGTCCGACCGGGAAGCATCCCAGGATCTAATTGCCTACCTGCTCTCCCCATCGGCGCAGCGGTACTTCACCCGCAACACCTACGAATACCCGCTGGCCGGAGGCGTCGAGCCCAACCCGGTGCTGCCCCCGCTGACCGCCCTGTCCATCGGTTCCGTCGATTTCGACGCCCTCGGCGGCGGTTTCGAAACCACCGAAGAAATAATCCAAAGCAGCGGAATCCTCAGCCAGTAACGCCCAGCCTGCCGGCTGATGGTAATGACATTCTCGCTGCGCTGTGGATCAAGCATTCCTCACGATCTAACGTCTAATACGTGGACGTCGACCCCCTAGATCTCATCTCCCCCAAGCGCTATGGCGCCAACGGACATCCCCATGAAGTGATGGCCTGGATGCGCCAGAACTCTCCAGTTCACTGGTGCGAACCCGACGGCTTCCAGAACTTCTGGGCCATTACCCGCCACGCCGACATCATCGAGGTCTCCACGCAGCCTGAGCTGTTCAGCAACGAGGCTGACAGCATCGCGGTGCGCAGCGACCAACAGGTCGCCGATTTGGAGAAGTACGGCAGCGTCATCGGCGAGATGCGGACGATCATCAGCATGGATCCGCCTGATCACCGGCTCTACCGCAAGGTGGCCAGCGGGTTCTTCACCCCTCGGGGCATCAGCCAGCTCGACGAGATTGTCCACAACAGCGCCAAGGCCCTGCTCGACAGCCTGGGTGACGAGGGGGAGTGCGATTTCGTAGATGTCATTGCTCAGCGCCATCCGCTGCGGGTGCTAGCCACCATCTTGGGCATCGACCCAGAAGACGAAGAGCGCCTGCTGGTACTGACCCAGCAGCTTCTGGCCGGCGACGACCCCGATTACCAGCGCGATGCCGACAGCCGCCATGAGGCCAGCCGGGAAATCGGCCTGGAGTTCTACGCCATGTTCGACCGCATCATCAAAGATCGCCGGACCAACCCCCAAGAGGATCTGGCCACCATGTTGGCCCATGCCCACCTCCCCACCGGAGAGTCCCTGGGCGAAATAGAAACGTTTGGCTACTACCTCATCGTGTTCACCGCCGGACACGACACCACTCGCAATGGACTGTCGGGAGCGCTAGAGGCGTTCTTGGCCAATCCCGACCAGCTTCAGCGGCTGAGGGAGAACCCGGAACTGGCCAAAGAAGCGGTAGAAGAAGTGATTCGGTGGTCTACCCCGGTCAACTACATGAAGCGCACCGCCATGGATGATGGCACCGTGGCCGGTCAGCCGGTGAAAAAAGGCGACTTCCTGGTGATGTTCTACGCCTCGGGCAATCGGGACGAGACGGTGTTCGACCGCCCCAACGACTTCGACATCGGCCGCCATCCCAACCGCCATCTGGGGTTCGGCTGGGCCGAGCACTACTGCCTGGGAGCGCATCTGGCCCGGGCCAGCACCCAGGCCCTCATAACGCAGTTGGCCGAGCGGGTGATCGAGATCGAGCCTGCGGGGCCGATCGTTCGCACCGAATCCAACCTCGTTGTCGGGGCCAAGAAACTGCCGGTGCGCTACAAGCTCCGTCCCGCAGCCTGAACCCTTTTCCATACCTCGACCCCAACTGAAACCACCATGAGCACCAACGACCAAAGCCCTGTCCACTACGACGCCGTGGTTATCGGCGCCGGATTCGCCGGCATGTACATGCTCTACAAGCTCCGCCAGCTTGGGCTGACGGCCCGGGTATACGAACGCGGCGACGACGTGGGCGGCACCTGGTACTGGAACCGCTATCCCGGCGCCCGCTGCGACGTGGAGAGCCTGGAGTACTGCTACAGCTTCGACCCCGAACTGGAGCAGGAGTGGGAGTGGACCGAGCGCTATCCGGGCCAGCCTGAGATCCTCCGCTATGCCCAGCACGTGGCCGAGCGGTACGACCTGTATCGGGACATCCAGTTCAACACCATGGTCACCAAGGCCGCCTTCGACGACGACACCGGCCAATGGCAGGTGAGCAGCGCGCCCGCCGTCAACCACATCGACCACAACCACGCTCCCAACGACGACGACACCGACCATGTCACCGCTCAATACCTCATCACCGCGGTGGGTTGTCTTTCGTCATCAAACGTTCCCGACATCGCCGGCGTCGACACGTTTCAGGGCGAGGTGTGCCACACCGGCCGCTACCCCAAAGAGGGCATCGACTTCGCCGGCAAGCGGGTCGGGATCATCGGCACCGGCTCGTCGGGCATCCAGGCCATTCCGGTGATCGCTGAGACCGCCGACCACCTCACCGTGTTCCAGCGCACCCCGCAGTACGCCATCCCGGCGCGCAATCATCCCCTCGACCCGGCGGAGCAAGCAGAGGTCAAGGCCGACTACCACCGGCTTCGGGAGCAGAACAAGACCCAGCAGGGCGCACTTGGGGCCCGTTTCGACTGGAACGAGGGTTCGGTGCTCGACGTCGAGGTTGAGGAGGCGTTCAAGGAGTTCGAAGCCCGCTGGGAGATCGGCGGCTTCGCCTTCCTCGGCGCCTACTCCGACATCGCCCGCACGCCGGAGGCCAATCACGTGGCAGCCGACTTCGTCAAGCAGAAGATCCGCGAGACGGTCCAAGACCCCGAGGTGGCCGATCGCCTCATCCCCACCACCTACATCGGCTGCAAGCGGCTGGTGCTAGACACCGATTACTTCAAGACATTCAACCGCGACAACGTCACCCTGGTGGACATCAGCGAGAACGTCATCGACGAGATCACCCCCGACGGCGTGCGGCTCACCGACGGCACCCGCTACGACCTCGACGTGATCGTGTTCGCCACCGGCTACGACGCCATGACCGGCTCGCTGCTCCGTATCAACATCCAAGGCCGGGGCGGGCTTCCTTTGGCCGAGCAGTGGTACGCCGGGCCCCGCACCTACCTGGGTCTGGGGGTGCCCGAATTCCCCAACATGTTCACCATCACCGGCCCGGGCAGCCCCTCGGTGTTGGCCAACATGATTGTGTGCATCGAGCAGCATGTGGACTGGATCGGCGACTGCATCGATTACATGCGGGCCAACGGCCACCGCCACATCGAAGCCACCGAGGAGGCCACCGAGGCCTGGGTGGACCACGTGAACCTGGTGGCCAGCTACACGCTCTACCCCACCTGCAACTCTTGGTACTTGGGAGCCAACATCCCCGGCAAGACCCGGGTGTTCATGCCCCTGCCCGGCTTCCCCGACTATGCCGAGAAGTGCGAGCAAGTGGCCGCCGCCGGATATGAGGGGTTTGC
Source organism: Acidimicrobiia bacterium (assembly GCA_022826705.1). GTDB lineage: Bacteria > Actinomycetota > Acidimicrobiia > Acidimicrobiales > Bin134 > Poriferisocius. Next base: position 85,396 of record JAJDUJ010000017.1, read on the forward strand.
GCTCATCCCGTCGTAGCCATCGCCTATCTTCTGACCTCATGACGGAGCACCGCATCGGGCTCACCCTGGCGGAATCCACATCACCGCCGGTGGCCCGACCTTACGATTCCGATGCCCCCAATGTGCTGGTGGTCGTGCTGGACGATCTCGGCTTCGCCCAGTTGGGGTGCTATGGGTCCGATATCGACACCCCCAACCTGGATCGCCTGGCCGGCCGGGGGATGCGGTTCACCAACTTCCACACCACCGCGGTGTGCTCGCCCACCCGGGCGTGCCTGCTCACCGGTCGGAATCACCACCGGGTGGGAGTGGGGATGCTCACCGACATGCCCGTCAACTTCCCCGGCTACAACGGCCAGATCCCCGACTCGGCCGGGACCCTGGCCCAATACTTGGGCGCCGAGGGCTGGGCCACGTTCGCGGTTGGCAAGTGGCACCTCACTCCCCGCGACCAGCGAGCCGCTGGGCCGTACCACACCTGGCCCACCGGGGTCGGGTTCGACCACTACTACGGGTTTCTCAACGGGGAGACCAACCAGTGGACGCCCCAGCTCATCCGCGACCAGACCTATATCGAGCCGCCGGCCGCCCCCGAGGAGGGTTACCATCTCGACGCCGATCTGGCCGACCAGGCCATCGACTACCTGCGGGGCCTGCGGCTGGCCGACCCAAATAGGCCATTCATGATGTGGTACGCCACCGGCACCCCGCACGCCCCCCATCAGGCGCCCCCGGAGTGGATCGACCGCTACGCCGGGCAGTTCGACCGGGGCTGGGACGTGTGGCGCGAGGAAGTGCTGGCCCGCCAGAAGGAGATGGGGGTCATACCGGGTGACGTCGACTTGTCGGATCGGCCCGAGTGGGTGGAGCCCTGGGATGAGGTGGACTCCGACCGCCAGCGGCTGTATGCCCGCATGATGGAGGTGTACGCCGGGTTCTTGAGCCACGCCGACCACCACATCGGCCGGGTGCTCCGCTACCTGGAGTCAACCGGCGAGGCCGACAACACCGTGGTGGCTCTGATTTCCGACAACGGCACCTCAGCCGAAGGCGGGCCCAACGGCAGCTGGAACCAGATCCGCCACTACATCAGCGACGAAGCAGACGATCTAGACCTGGAGCTGTCGCACTACGACGACCTCGGGGGGTTCCGCTCGTCCGGGCACTACCCCTGGGGGTGGGCGCTGGCCGGGAACACCCCCTTCCGGCGGTGGAAGCGGTACACCTTCGAGGGCGGCGTGCGGGATCCGTTGATCCTCTCCTGGCCGGCCGGAATCGCGGCGCGGGGCGAGTTGCGCCATCAGTACAGCCACGTGACCGACGTGATGCCCACGATTATGGACCTGGCCGGGGTGCAGCCCCCGGCCGAATTCGGCGGAGTGGAGCAGATGTCGTTCGACGGCGTCAGCATGCGCCAGATCCTGGAAGACGATGATCCCGACGCCGCCCGCACCAGCCAGTACTACGAGTGCTGGGGCAGCCGGGCCATGTACCACGAGGGGTGGAAGGCGGTCACCAACCACGTCAACCAGCTCACTGCCGCCGAGCGCGACGCCATCATCGGCAGCCACGAGTTCGCCGAAGACGAATGGGAGCTGTTCGACACCGTGGCCGATCCCATCGAGTCGCACAACCTGGCCGACACCCACCCCGAGAAGCTGGCCGAGATGATCGAGCTGTGGGACGCCGAGGCCGACCGCAACGGCGTGCTGCCCCTCGACGACACTGCGGTCAACCGCATCGCCCACATGTACGCCCCCTGGATGTCACTGCGATCCCGCTACGAGCTGGTCCCGGGCGACAAAGTGCACGAAGCGGCCGGCCCGCTCCAGTTCGGCGGCTACCGCGCCGTGGCCGCTTTCCCCGATGGCGTGCCCGAGAACGCTGAGGGCATTATCTGCGAGCAGGGCGACTGGATTGCAGGCTGGGCGCTGTTCCTGGCCGACGGCGAACTCCGCTGGGTGGCAGTGGTTCACGGTCGGGAATATCGGGCCACTGCCCCAGCCCCCACCGGGGCCCGTTTCGTGGGGGCGGTGGTAGACCCGACCGACAGCGGCTTGTTCACGGTGACGCTCACCGCCGACGACGCCGAGATCGGCCAGGGGGCCGAACCAGTGCCGTTGCCCACCAACTGGGCCCCCGACGGCGCTTTCCTCACAGTGGGCTACGGCCGGCCCTTCCCGGTGTGCGACGACTATGAGCCGCCGTTCGAAGCACCCGAGGCCCTGGCCTCGTTGGTCATCGAGACCGGCCCTCTGCCCCCGTTCGATTTCGACGTCGAGATGGCCCACGCCATGCGCCACCAATAGCCATGTATCCGTCCCGCCGCTTCGGCTACAGCGACGACCCCTGGTTCCGCATCGGGGGATATCCGGTGTCAACCACCGCCTTTGTGGTCGGCCTCGGCGTGGTCTCCATGATCATCTGGGAAATCGAGGGCCGATTTGGGCCTATTTTTCGCGAGTTGCTGCTGTTCTCGGAGGATTATCCGTATGGAAGCGTGCTGGAGGGAGACATCTGGCGGCTGGTCACCTGGCCGATCCCGAATGAGCCCCATTTCTGGACCATCATCTTGTTCGCCATCTTCTACATGCTGGGTTCCCAGATTGAGTCTCTGCTAGGACGCTGGCGGTTCGCGTTCTTCCTCATTGCCCTCACCCTTGTCCCCGCGGTGATCGTGACAGCAGTGGAGGCGGCAGCTGGCATCAATGGATATGCGGCCGGCCTGCGCATGGTGGAAGTGGGAGTGTTGGTGGCGTTTGCCGCCCAGTACGCCCATGCCCGGTTCTGGCCCGGCATTCCCGGTTGGGTAATCGCCGTTGTCATCGTCGGGCTCGACGCCATCCAAGCCCTCGGCAATCGCAACTGGTTCGCCCTGATCGTGCTGGCCTGCACCGTGGCTGTGGCCCTGCTCGGCATTCGGGCCTTCGGCTACGCCACCAACCTGACGTGGATTCCCAAGCTCTCCTTTTCCCCGGCCTCGAGCCAGTCTTCGACCAGCACTCGTTCTTCGCGGTCTCACCGGCGGGGACGAAGTCGAGACCATCTGCGGGCGGTCCCCCAGGCTGGTGAGACGGTCAGCCCCGAAATCGACGCCTTGCTCGACCAGGTGTCCAGCCAAGGCCTCGACAGCCTCACCCGCAAGCAGCGCAAGCAGCTTGAGGCCCACGCCCGTCGCCTCCGCCGCCGCCGCCGATAGTCAACGCCCGCATTAGCCGTCGAAACCGATTGGCGGCACCATCTCGCGCAACCCACTACGGTAAATGGGCGTCGGCCGGCGGGAGGAGTCCTATGACACAGGTGGGCGATGACATCATCGTCCTGGACGGCGTCTACAAGATCTTCGGCCCCCAACCCCGTGGAAGGGCCTTCGAGCTAGCCAGCTCAGGGATGGGCAAAGACGAAGTACAGGCTGAGACCGGGCACGTGGTGGGCCTTCACGACGTTTCCTTTTCGGTGCCCAGGGGTGAGATTTTCGTGGTAATGGGCCTGTCGGGGTCGGGCAAGTCCACTGCCATCCGCACTGTCAACAAGCTCCACGACATCACTGCGGGCACCGTCATGGTAGAAGGCACCGACGTGCAGACTCTCGAGGGCTCGGAGCTCCAAGCCTTCCGCAGGAGCCAGATGGGGATGGTCTTCCAGCACTTTGCACTCTTCCCGCACCGCAACGTCATCGACAACGTGAGCTATGGCCTCAAGGTTCAGGGTGTTGATAAAGGCTCCCGCAATGAAGCGTCTATGCGTGCCCTGTCACTGGTGGGCCTCGACGCTTATTCGCAGAACATGCCGTCGGAACTCTCCGGCGGCATGCAGCAGAGGGTGGGCCTGGCCCGAGCGCTGGCGTCGGACCCCGAAATCCTGCTGATGGACGAGGCCTTCAGTGCTCTCGACCCGCTGATCCGCCGCCAGATGCAGGATGAGCTGTTGGAAATCCAGAGCGAACTTCAAAAGACCATCCTGTTCATCACTCACGACCTCAACGAGGCACTGCGCATCGGCGACCGGGTGTGCATCATGAAGGACGGCGCTGTCGTGCAGATCGGTACGCCCGAAGAGATCCTCACTGAGCCGGCCACCGGATATGTGGCTGAGTTCGTGCAGGACGTTGACCAGGGCCGCGTGATCCAGGTGCATGAGGTGATGCAACGGCCCGCACCCGTTGCTGTCAGCGCCACCATCGCTGAGGCTCTCAACGCTATGGGCGACCGTATCGGGGCGTTCGTGCTGAATGCCGCAGGGGAGCCGACGCACCTGCTCACCGTTGAAGACGCGGCCCGGGCCGCGAGCATGGGCACCACCGATCTGGCCTCCGCGCTGCGCACCGACTTCGATCGCTGCGGGCCAGACGACCGGCTCAACGAGGTATACGCCGCCGCGGGCCGCGGCCTTTCCATCGCAGTGTGCGACGAATCAGGAGTTCTGGTTGGGAACCTCGACCCCCGTCACATCATGGAGGAGATGGGCCGGGTCGAGAACCTCATTGACGGTTTCGAGAGGGAGGTGTTCCTGTGAGCCTGCTAGCCCAGTCCGAGTCTCCCGGCATCGCCGACAACAAGGTTCTCGATCAGTGGGAGGTCCCCTTCGGGGAATGGGTCGACCAAATGGTCGATTGGATCAAGCTCAACCTCGACTGGCTGCTCAGAATCATTGAGTGGCCCTTCGATTTCTTGTTCCGCAACTTCGTGGATGGCCCCGGTCATTATCCCTGGTGGCAGATCACCGACATGCCGTGGATCGGCGTGTGCGCCCTCGTCTTCGTATTCGGAACCCTGCTCCGCAACGTCAAAGTCGGCGGATTCGTTGCCGGGCTTTTGGCGCTCTGCGGTCTGCTGGGCGGTGAGTACTGGGAGGAAACCGCACTTACCGTGGGCATGATCGTCGTTGCGGTCGTGCTCTGCGCCTTAATCGGCATTCCGATTGGCATTCTCAGCGGGCGCATCGACGGTGTGTGGAATTCGGTTCGCCCTGTGTTGGACGCGATGCAGGTGGTTCACCCGTTCGTCTACATGTTGCCGGTTATTTTCTTCTTCAGCCTCGGCCTCGTGCCGGCCACGATGGTCACCATGGTGTTTGCGGTGCCGCCGCTGATACGCCTGACCAATCTCGGCATCCGCCAAGTGCCCGAGGATGTAGTGGAGGCGAGTCGGGCCTACGGGGCGCCCGAGTGGCGGGTACTAGCCGATGTTCAGCTTCCGCTGGCCCGACCCGCGGTGATGACCGGGCTCAACCAGACGCTGCTGTTGTCCATCTCTATGTTGGGAATCGCCGCCATCATGGGTGCTGGCGGGCTCGGTTTGCTGGTATTTCGGGCCGTCCAGAATCTTGATGTCGCCGGAGGTGCCTCTGCCGGCTTGGCTCTGTACATCGTGGCCCTGGTGCTGGATCGCATTTCGCAGTCCGAAGACAGCGATCCTGAGAACCTGTTCACACGTGTTCGCCGAGCTTGGGCCCATCGCCAGGATCCCGAGTCGCTGCTGCCGCAAGCCGCGGTCATCGGCGCGGTGGCCAAGACGCGGGGCCAGCCCACTCCGGTATCCGCAGCCGAGCGCCGCGGTCTGACCATCGCAGCTGCTGGGGCGATTATCGCCATCATTGCCGTATTCCTGCCTTGGGGGCACGACTCGGGCAAGATCTCCGGCTACTCCCGCCTGGTGGACACGGGACGCTGGGAGTACGTCGAAGTTGATCCGGTGGGATCGCCCGGTGAAGTTGAGCTCCAACCGGCCAGCGCCAGCCCGCCGGCTGAACACGCAGCGGAAATCGCACAGCTGGAGAACCAACGGGTGGCCGTGCTGGCCGCCGCCGGATCGGAAGGTCTCGCTAACGAGGAGGCCGCGGCCGCTGTTGCCGACCTGGACGATGAGATTGCCCAGCTCTCGAATTCTCTGGCGGGGCGTGACTTCAATGGCCTCAGCGCGTCTGGGGGGTCGTTCTACGGCATAGCCATCCTCGGCTTCGCGCTCTTGATCATCGCGACTGTGGTGCACAACTTGAGACGGCCGGGTCGAGGACCCCGCCTCTTCAGGTCCAGCGGTATGTCGGCATTGGCCTTCGGAATGTTGGCCGCGGCCGTCGCCTACCTTTGGACGCCGGCCGCGAGGGCCAACGCTTCCTACAGTGGAGGCATCGGTCCGTGGATAGCAGCGGTGGGCGCTGCGATTGCGGTAGTCGGCGCGGTGATTTGGCTCATGCGGGCTCCGTACACAGCGCTCAGACCCCTGCGGGCCGGAGTCTCCCGCGGTCAGATCGGCGTAGCCGCTGTTGTAGTGGCCTTGGTAGTGATATGCGGATTCTCGGCCTGGCTCTTCGACGTCCGTGTCGGGGCAGGCATCATTCCCGATCCGGTGGCAGAGGCAAAGATCGAGGCTCTGCGCCAAGAGGCCCGTGACGATCCATCCCGCTCGGCCGAGCTGGCCCAAGACATCAGCAGGATTGCCAATGAGGCCAAGCAGACCGGCAAGGTTATAACCGACGGCTTTACCGGCAGCGGTACCAGGTACGGCTATCTGGCCATCGGGCTCGCTGCCCTCGGTCTCGCCTTTGCGCTGCCGGCATCAGGTGTGTTTGGGAGCGAATACCGCCGGCGATGGCGCTGGAATGCCATCGTCGCCAGCACTGGCGTCGCGCTCTTGGTGATTCCGACCACTTGGATCGCTTCATCAATCAGGGTTGCTGACGCCCAGGTAAACACCGGCGCCGGCTCTTTCCTATGCATGATTGCCGGAGTCCTTCTCGTGGCCAGTACGGCAAGTGTGCTTTCGGAGTTCGACCGGTCTCAGGTGTACGTCGCCGTCGACGAGCCCGAAGCGATGCCGGAAGGAGCAACGGCCGACATCGAATAAACCAAGTCGGCTCTTGTCCTTTGGGAACCATTTCAAATAAACCAGATCGGCTCTTGTCCTAAGGGAACCACTCAACTAGCGTTCCGATTGCTAACTTCGCGCATTTCTCCATTGGCGGGAGAAAGCAACTAGGGGAAGGAAAATGCTGATGAAGAAGCATTGGAGGGTTTGGCTCGCGCTGTTTGCAGTGCTTGCTCTGGTGGCCGCAGCTTGCGGCAATGACGATGATGATGATCCGGGGGCCGCTCCAGTCGAGGAGGCTACGGCCGCTCCCGAGGAGGAGGCTACGGCCGCTCCCGAGGAGGAGGCTCCAGTCTCTGACATGCCTGGTGAGGGTGTGAGTGTGACTATGGCTCGGGCGAACTGGACGACGGGCTATATGCAGGCGGCCATCTATCATCATCTGCTGGAGGAGCTGGGCTATGAGGTGAGCGAGCCCGCTGATCTGGAGTTGGCGCCGGCTAATGCGTATGTGGCGATGGCCGAGGGCGCGTTCGATTTCTGGGTGAACTCGTGGTATCCGAACCACGATCCGTTCCTCAACGGTGAGATGCCCGACGGGTCTTTGGTGAATCAGCATGTGTCGGTGGTGGGCAATGAGATGCTCGCCGGCGGCCTTGAGGGGCTGATGACCAACAAGTCGTTGGTGGACGAGCATGGGATCACGACGTTCGATCAGATCATGAACGACGACGCGTTGTTCGAGCTGTACGAGTCGACCGACCCGAATCCCGGTGACGGGGTCCTTCAGATCCTGGGCTGCATCGAGGGCTGGGGCTGCTATGTGGCTTTGGCCGAGACGCTGGAGTTGGCGGGCTATGGCGACCGGGCCGAGCAGTTGGAGGCCGGCGGCTACGACGCGGTGATCGCCGAGGCGGTGTCGCGGGCCGAGTCCGGCACGCCGTTCATCGCCTACACGTGGACGCCCAGCGGTTATGTCACCCAGTTGATCCCGGGTGTGAACGCGATGTGGCTGGCGCACGAGGCCGGCAAGGTGCACGACGGCTCGACCGACAATCCGGGGTTCGCGGTTACCGCTCCGGCGTCTTTGGGCACCGATGTGTGCACGAACGATCCGTGCTGGCTGTTCCGCAACTCCGCGGACATCAAGGTGACGGCCAACAACGACTTCCTCACCGCCAATCCCTCGGCGGCGAGGCTGTTCGAGCTGGTGCAGATCAGCGTGGTCGACGTGGCGCTTCAGAACGTGCTCTACGACGGCGGCGAGAACACCACCGACGACGTGAACCGCCACGCCGCCGACTGGATCGCCGCCAACCGCGACGCCGTCGACGGCTGGCTCGCCGACGCACGCGGCGC
>JAJDUJ010000009.1 GCA_022826705.1 Acidimicrobiia bacterium
CAGCGTGGTCGACGTGGCGCTTCAGAACGTGCTCTACGACGGCGGCGAGAACACCACCGACGACGTGAACCGCCACGCCGCCGACTGGATCGCCGCCAACCGCGACGCCGTCGACGGCTGGCTCGCCGACGCACGCGGCGCCACCGAGTACGCGGTTACGCCTGTGGCGGCGCCCGCGCCCGCTGAGCCGTTCCGCGTCGCGGTGGTGGCACCGAGCGCGAGCAACGACCTGGCGTTTACCCAGAGCATGTTCGATGCTGTGAACGCCCTGCTCGATGCTGGGCACATCAGTGAGTTCGCCATCACCGACGGCACCTTCATCGTGGAGGATGCTGGGGCGGCTATCCGGGGCTATGCCGAGGACGGTTACGACCTGGTCATCGCTCACGGCTCCCAGTACGGCGGCCCGCTCCAGGAGATCGCCCCGGACTTCCCCGACGTATCGTTCGCCTGGGGCACCGCGGTCGACACCTTCGGCATTCCCAACGTGAACTCCTACTCGGTTCGCTCCGATTTGGGCGGTTACGTCAACGGGACGGTGGCCGCTCAGCTCACCGAGAGCGGAGTGATCGGCGTGATCGGCCCGATTGAGGTGGGTGACGCCAAGCTCTATGTCGACGGGTTCGCAGCCGGCGCCACGGCCCAGAACCCTGATGTCGAGGTCAATATCGTCTACACCGGGTCGTTTGCCGACGTGGCACTGGCCGCCGAGGCCGCCCAATCGCATATCTCCGCAGGAGCGGACGTGCTGACTGGTTCGGCCCAGATGGTGGTGGGCGCCACCGGTGTCGCCCAGGAGAACGACGTGCTGTGGTTCGGCACCCAAGCCAACCAAACTGCCCTCGGTGAAGACATCGTGGTGGCCTCGCAGGTCTATCGCTGGGAGGTCATCCTGTCTCAGGTGGTCGAGCAGGTGAAGTCCGGCACTTTGGGTGGCACGACCTTCATCATGACCTTCGAAGGCGGAGGACTGGAGATCCAGTTCAACGAGGCCATGGACATACCAGCCGCAGTGCTGGAGTCGGCTCAAGCGACCATCGACGGTCTGTCCGACGGGTCAATCTCCACCGGGCAGTAACGCTCAACCGAAAAGCCAAATATGAATTCTGACTCGGCAGCGCCGAGGCCAGCACCGATGCTGGAGATGCGCGGGATAACCAAGCGCTTCCCCGGTGTTGTGGCCAACGAAGATGTTGACTTCACGGTGCTGCCGGGTCAGGTTCACACCCTTCTCGGAGAAAACGGGGCCGGCAAGAGCACGCTGGTGAAGATTCTTTACGGGCTCTACCAGCCCGACGAGGGGTCGATTACCTTCGACGGCTCCCCGGTGTACATCGACTCGCCTTCGGTGGCCATCCGCACCGGCATTGGCATGATCCACCAGCACTTCATGCTGGTGGACACCTTGACCGTGGCCGAGAATGTGGCCTTGGGGCTGGGCAAGCCCCTCGGACTGACCAACTTGGCGCCCATCCGGCGCCGCATTAGAGAAGTCTCCGAAGAGTACGGCTTGCACGTCGACCCCGATGCCTATATCTGGCAAATGGCGGTGGGGGAGCGGCAGCGGGCCGAAATCCTCAAGGCGCTGTACCGCAACGTGAAGCTGCTGGTGCTAGACGAGCCCACCGCCGTGCTTACCCCGCCCGAGGTCACCGACCTGTTCGTCACCCTCCGGCAGCTCACCGCCGACGGCCGAGGGCTGGTTTTCATCTCTCACAAGCTGAACGAGGTGATGGAGATCTCCGACGAGATCACCGTGCTGCGTGATGGCCGGGTATCGGGGCGCACCACTCCCGCGGAGTCCAGCCGGGAGTCGCTGGCCATGATGATGGTGGGACGCCCAGTGGAGTTCACCCGCACCCTGGCTGAGCAGGAAGCAGGTGATCCCAAACTGGAGGTGAAGAGCCTTCGGGTCCGAGGTGACCGAGAAGAGCTGGCGGTACGCGATGTGAGCATCGACGTGCGGGCCGGCGAGATTGTGGGCATCGTTGGCGTCTCGGGCAACGGGCAACGCGAGCTGGCCGAGGCAATTGTGGGACTGCGGGAGATCGAGGCGGGCGAAATATCCATCGACGGCCAACCGGTGAAGGCTCCCACTCCCAAGCGGGTTCGGTCGATGGGGTTGGCCTACGTTCCCGAGGAGCGCATGAAATACGGCAGCATCGGCGACTTCACCGTGGCCGAGAACCTGGTCTTGGTGGACTACGACCAGGCGCCGTACGCGCGGGGCGGACTGTTGAGCCTCAGCTCAATCGAGTCGCGTAGCGAGCAGCTGGTGGGCGACTACTCCATTCGCACGCCGAGCACCGAGACCCTTACCCGCAAACTTTCAGGGGGCAATATCCAGAAGGTTGTGATTGCCCGGGAATTCAGCGGAGACGCCGACATGCTGCTGGTGGCCCAGCCCACCCGGGGAATCGACATCGGCGCCGCCGAGTACATTCACGAGCAACTACTTCTCCAGCGGTCTCAGGGCCGGGCCATCTTGTTGATCAGCGAGGACTTGGACGAGGTGATGGCGTTGTCCGACCGGCTGGTGGTGATGTACGAGGGTTCGGTGATGGGCCGAGTGAACCGGGAAGACGCCACCATCGAGCAGGTCGGCCTGTTGATGAGCGGTGTAGGCGAGCCGGAGGGCGCAGCAGTAGGCTGACCTCCCCTGGGAGGTGTTTGAGTACCTGGTGGGCTCCCCCGCCTTCAAAGCGGGTGGGACGGGCGATCCCCGTCCGGCGGGTTCGATTCCCGTCCACCTCCGCGCGATCTACCGGTGGGTGGCCGGTTCGATCCAAGTTGGTTAGCGCAAAACCGGTGGGGCGGCGGGTCCTGTCCCGGCCCAGCCGCGGCTTCTAGACGGCTAGGAGGTCGCGGGCGCCGGTGTCGCTGCTGGGGTGGCGGAGTTTGGACATGGCTCTTGCCTCGATTTGGCGGATGCGCTCGCGGGTGAGGTTGAAGTGCTCGCCGACTTCTTCGAGGGTGCGCGGCTCGCCGCGGTCGAGGCCGAAGCGAAGCTTGAGGATTTCCCGCTCGCGCTCGTCGAGAGGGCCGAGCAGCCGGGTGATCTCCTCGGGCAACAGCGCGGTGGCGGCCACTTCGAAGGGGGACTCGGCGGAGCGGTCCTCCACCACGTCGCCCAACTCGGCGTCGCCGTCTTCCCGAAGCGGCTCGCTCAACGAGAGCGGCTCGGCGGCGAAGCGCAGCGCCTCGGTCACCTTTTCCTCGGAGAGGTCTACCTCAACGGCCAACTCAGCCAGGGTGGCCGGGCGGCCCAGCTTCTTTTCCAGGTTGGCCCGGGCCTTCTGGAGGCGGGCCAGGGTGTCGCCGGCGTGGACCGGCAGGCGAATGGTGCGGCCGGTGTTGGCGATTCCCCGGGTGATGGCCTGACGGATCCACCAAGTGGCATAGGTGGAGAACTTGAAGCCCTTGCGCCAGTCGAATTTCTCCACCGCGTGCATCAGGCCGAGGTTGCCCTCCTGGATCAGATCCAGCAGAGGCAGGCCGGAGGCCTGGTACTTCTTGGCAATGGACACCACCAAGCGGAGGTTGGACTGCACGAATCGGCGCTCGGCCGCCTCGCCGACTTTGACCTGGCGGCGCAGAATGCGGCGGCGGGCCGGCGAGAGCCGTTCCGAACTGTCGGAATCGCCTTCTTTGTCCTGGTCGAGGAGGGCTTGCGCTTCGTTGCCTTCCTCGATTTTCTGGGCTAGCTCAACCTCGTCGTCTTTGGTGAGCAGCGGGTATTGGCCGATGTCGGTCAGATAGAGGCGGACAAGATCTTCGTCGTCTCGCTCAACACGCTCTTTCGGCACAGTCACACCTTCCCGAAAATCCTTTGGCCCGATAATCCGTGGACTCGATGATCCGTGGGGTTACCGATGCCGCTGTCGAACCGGTCGACGCTGACCGAGCAGAGACACGGACAATGCTTAGCCAATAACGATACCCGCTTCATCGCGGATGCGTCACCAGTGGAGGCCATCTTTTTTCGCGATAGTCGTCGGCAAAGCCGATGATGAGCTCTTCGATGTCTCCACCAGAGGGGGTATTGGGGGGATTCCACACTTCCTTGGAGTCATATCGCTCCTCGGCCAAGTCAGCGGCCACCATGCGGGCGGTGCGGATCACAGCTCCGTCGCACACCGGCGATAACTCCTGACCCAAATGCTCGATTACGAAGTCCAGCTGGGGCAGAGCAACCTCGTAGAGCACGGCAACGGTGTCCACCGGTGCTGCATCCTCGATGTAACCAACCAAGTGCTCCCATGCTTCCGTGGGACAGCCAATCCGATCGGTTCCGGCCAGTGCCGGCGAGTCAGGCAGCAGGTTCTTCCACCACTGGGCGTGCTGTCCATGACGACGGCTGGAGCGGGCCAGAAGTGCCCGGGTGCGGGCGTCCAGAGACTCGCCTTCGGCCGATTCAACGGCCAAATGGCCTTCGATCTGGAATAACTGTTCGGAAATCCAGGCCAAACCGCCGCAGGCGTCGGCCGACTGCTCGATGTCCATCCTCAGTCCCCACCCCGGTAGCGGCTAAGGCACCTAGCTGGCGTTTCTTGGAGTCCGATAGCCATCAGTTCCCACCCCGATAGCGGTTGGTGATGGGCAAGCGGCGGTCGCGGCCGAAGGCTTTGGCGGTGATGCGCACCCCGGGGGGGTTCTGGCGGCGCTTGTACTCGGCACGGTCCACCAAGCCGGTGATGCGGTTCACCAACTCGGGGTCGTAGCCCTGGCCGCACAGGTCGGCGGGGGTGAGGTCGCCCTCCACATAGGCCTCCAACAGCGGATCGAGCACGTCGTAGGGGGGCAGGCTCTGGTCGTCTCGCTGGTCGGGGCGAAGCTCGGCTGATGGCGGTTTGACCAGCACATTCTCGGGGATCAAGTCGCGACCGGCCCGCTGGTTGCGGTAGCGGGCGAAGGCGTACACCTGGAGCTTCCACAGGTCTTTGATCACGGCGTAGGCCCCGGCGGTGTCGCCGTACAGGGTGGAGTAGCCCACCGCGCTCTCGCTCTTGTTCCCGGTGGTCAAGATGAGCCAGCCGAACTTGTTGGACAAGGCCATGAGCAGCGTCCCCCGAATGCGAGACTGCACGTTCTCCTCGGCCAGATCGGGGTCGAGCCCGTCGAACGACGGTGCCAGCATGTTCAGGAAGGCCTGATGGCCGGGCTCTACCGGGATGATCCGATGGTCGATGCCCAGGTTCCGGCACAGTGCCTCGGCGTCGGCCACCGAGTGATCGCTGGAATAGCGAGAGGGCATCAACACGCCGTGCACATGGTCGGCACCCAGAGCGTCGGTGGCGATGGCTGCCACCAGCGAGGAGTCGATTCCCCCCGACACGCCGATGCCCACATCGGTGAAGCCGTTCTTGTGCACATAGTCCCGGGTGGCCAGCACGAGGGCCTCGTACTGCTCGTCGAGTTCGTCCAATCCAGGATCCACCTGGTTGATCTCTTGGGGGATGGCCGGCGGGGCCGACAGTTCAGGCCGGTCGGCCACTTCTACTTCGGCGATCAGCAGATGCTCTCGGAAGGGGGGTGCCTGGGCAATGACGCGACCGCCGGCGTCCAGCATCAGCGAGGCGCCGTCGAAGACCAGTTCGTCTTGGCCTCCCACCAAGTTGGCATAGGCGATAGCGCACCCCGTCTCCGAGACCCGCTGGCGGAGGACGCCCAGGCGCTGGTCCAGCTTGCCCACGTGATAGGGCGAGGCGTTCAGGTTGAAGATCACCTCGGCACCGGCTGCGGCCATCTGGCTCATCGGACCCCCCGACACCCACGCGTCCTCGCAGATCGACACGCCGATGGCGACGCCAGCCACATCGTGCAGCACGGGATCGCCAGTGCCGGGGAGGAAGTAGCGGCGCTCATCGAACACCCCGTAGTTGGGCAGCTCCCGCTTGTGGTAGACGCCCTCAAGTCGGCCATTGGCTGCGACGCCGGCTGCGTTCTGGCACCCGTCGGTACCGTCCACAAATCCCACCACCGCGGCACACGATTCCGACTGGGCTGCAATGTGCCCCATCGCATCGCGGCTGTCCTGCACAAATCGCCGCTTGAGCACCAAGTCTTCCGGGGGATACCCGGTTACCGCCAGCTCTGGGAAAACCGCAGCATGGCACCCGGCCTCCTCGGCGGCAGCCAGCGCAGAGAGAATCCGCTTGGTGTTGGCGTCGATATCGCCAACCACTGAGTTGATCTGGCACAGGGCCACCCGCAGCTTGGCCACGAGAACAGGCTAGAAGGGCCGCAGCCCGAACACAGATTGGAGCAGTTGGAGTGTCCGGTTAGACGGAGTAGTACAACTCGTACTCGAGGGGATGGGGCCGCAAGTTGACAGCGTCCACCTCCTCTTGTTTGACCTCGATGTACGACTCGATCAGCGAGGTGTTGAACACATCGCCGGCCAGCAGGAAGTCGTGGTCGGCCTCGAGAGCACTCAGTGCGTCAGCCAGAGAACCGGGCACGGTCTCGATGCCGGCGGCCTCGTCAGGCGGCAGGTCGTAGATGTTCTTGTCGAGCGGATCGCCCGGATCCATCTGGTTCTGAATGCCGTCGATTCCGGCCATCAACATGGCAGCGAACGCCAGGTAGGGGTTGGCGCTGGGATCGGGGCAGCGGAACTCCAGGCGCTTGGCCTTGGGGTTGTCGGAGATAAGCGGGATGCGGATGGCCGCGGAGCGGTTCCGCTGGGAATAGGCCAGGTTCACCGGGGCCTCGTAGCCGGGCACCAGCCGCTTGTAGGAATTGGTGGTGGGAGCGGCGAAGGCCAGGATCGCCGGGGCGTGGGCCAACAGACCGCCGATGTACCAGAGGGCCAGATCGGAAAGGCCGGCGTACCCCCGCTCGTCGTACATCAGAGTGTCGCCGTCCATCCACAGCGACTGGTGGGTGTGCATCCCCGAGCCGTTGTCGCCGTAAATGGGCTTGGGCATGAACGTGACGCTGCGACCGTGCTCGCGGGCCACGTTCTTCACCACGTACTTGTAGAGCTGCACTTTGTCGGCCATGGCCAGCATCTCGTCGAACACCATGTCGATCTCGGCCTGGCCCGCAGTGCCCACCTCGTGGTGTTGGACCTCGATGGGGATGCCCACCGATTCGAGGGCTACAACCATCTCCGAGCGCAGATCCTGGAAGGTGTCCATCGGCGACAGCGGGAAATACCCTCCCTTGTAGGGGATGCGGTGGCCGGGACTGGGAGCGCCGGTCACCGAGGGGCGACCGCTCTCGAAGATGCCCTCAGCCGAGCGAATCTGATAGCCGGACACGTCGGGCTGGTTCTGGAAGGCCACGCTGTCGAAGATGAAGAACTCGGCTTCCGGCCCGAAGTAGGCGGCATCGGCGATGCCGGTGCTGGCCAGATAGGACAGGGAGCGGCGCACCACGCCCCGGGGATCTTTGCCGTACATCTCGCCAGTGACGGGATCCTTCACGTCGCACAGCAGCACCAAGGTCTTGCGCTTGGTGAACGGGTCGAAGATCGCGGTGTCGGGATCGGGGATGAGGAGCATGTCGGAGGCGTCGATGGTCTGGAATCCGCTCACCGACGATCCGTCGAAGCCGAGGCCCTCCTCGAACACCGATTCGGTCAGCTCGCGGATGGGCAGCGAGAAGTGGTGCTGCACACCGGGGACGTCGGTGAAGCGCATATCCACGAACTCCGCACCCTCTGATGCGGCTTGAGCAATGACTTCTTGGGGAGATGACACAGTGGGTTCCTCCTTATTCGCGCCCTTACTTTCCCACAAGCGACAAGGGCACTTCGCATCGTGCCAGAGCCGAGTTTCCAGAGATTTTCCCGATTGTGAAAGGTTTGTGAACGCCGCCAATGGGCTGGCGTTGACAACCGGCGGCGGGGCACTCTGGTGGTCTCCTATGGAACCGCAAAAGGACTATGTGCTTCGCACCGTGGAGGAGCGGGGAGTGCGTCTCATCCGGCTCTGGTTCACCGACGTGCTGGGTCAGCTCAAGTCGGTGGCCATCTCTCCGGCGGAGTTGGCCGCCGCCTTCGACGAGGGACTGCAGTTCGACGGCTCGGCTATTGACGGCTTCTCCCGGGTGCAGGAGAGCGATGTGCTGGCCGTGCCCGACGCGTCCACATTCGAGCTGCTGCCGTGGGCCGACCCCGAAGAGCCCTCCGGACGCGTGTTCTGCGACATCCGCAACCCCGACGGCACCCCCTTTGAGGGCGATCCCCGCTGGGTGATGCGCCGCAGCCTGGCCAAGGCGGCCGAGATGGGCTACACGTTCTACACCGCTCCCGAAGTGGAGTTCTTCTACTTCCGGCATGGCGATCCCGACCAGCCGCTGACGCCGCTGGACAACGCCTCCTATTTCGATTTGACCACCGCGGATGTGGCCAGCCCGCTGCGCAAACGCACCATCACGATGTTGGAGGCCATGGGCATCCCGGTGGAGTACTCCTTCCACGAGGACAGCCCCAGCCAGCATGAGATCGACCTGCGCTACACCGAGGCGCTGAGCATGGCCGACAACGTGATGACACTGAGGCTGGTGGTGCGCAAGCTGGCGCTCGACCGGGACCTGCACGCCACGTTCATGCCCAAGCCGCTCAACGGCGTACAGGGATCGGGCATGCACACCCACATGTCGCTTTTCGAGAACGACGTCAACGCCTTCCACGACGCCGGAGACGACTACGGCCTGTCGAAAACGGCCAAGGCCTTTATCGCCGGCCTGCTGCACCACGCCCGGGAGATCACCGCGGTCACCAACCAGCTGGTGAACAGCTACAAGCGGCTGGTGACCGGTGATGAGGCGCCCACCTTCGTGTCGTGGGCCCGCAACAACCGCTCGGCGCTGGTGCGGGTGCCGGTGGTGAAGCCGGGCAAGGAATCGTCCACTCGAATCGAATACCGGGCGCTCGACTCGGCGGCCAACCCCTATTTGGCGTTCTCCGCAGTGTTGGCCGCCGGTTTGAAAGGGGTGCAGGAGGGCTATGAGCTGCCTCCTGAGGCAGCCGCCGACCTCTACACCATGACCAGGGGCCAAGCTCGGACCAAGGGTTTCGAGGAGCTGCCCATGTCGCTGTCGGAGGCTCTCGACGTGCTGGAAGAATCACCGCTGATGGTTGACGTGTTGGGCGAGCACATCCACGAGTGGTTCTTGCGCAACAAGCGGGCCGAATTCGCCGAGTACCGCCGGGAGGTCACGCCCTTCGAGCTCCGCCGGTACTTGAACACCTGGTAGTTGCTGTGACAGAGCGGCTGCTCGTTTTTCCCGATCCACCGCCGCCGGAGCTGGTGCGCACTCTGGATTTGGGGGGCTACAACTGGAAGGCGGTGGGCAGCGCCCAAGAGCCGGAGGGCCGGTGGCTGGGCGCGGTGGTGGCGGTGGATGAGAACCCCGAAGACGCGTTCGGATTCTGTCGTTCACTGAACCGAAGGGGCTTGGACATCCCGGTGCTGCTGCTTATCTCCGGTGCTCGTCTAGACGAACTGGAGATGCGCGACGACCTCTACACCGACTTCTGCCTCACCCCATTCCACCAGCGGGAATTGGAAGCCCGGCTGGCCCACCTGGTGTGGCGATCGGGCACCGGGCTGCGCCCCGAGCTCATCGAATACGGCCCGCTGGTGCTGAACGTGGAGACCTACCAGGCCACCATCACCGGCCGGCCGCTCGACCTCACCTACATGGAGTACGAATTGCTGAAGTTCCTGGCCAGTTCGCCGGGCAAGGTATTCACCCGCGAGACGCTGCTCAGCCGGGTGTGGGGCTACGACTACTTCGGCGGCGCCCGCACCGTGGATGTCCACGTGCGCCGCCTGCGGGCCAAGCTCGGCGAGGAGCACGCCGGCCTCATCACCACCGTGCGGTCCGTCGGCTACCGCTTCGGCCTCTCCCGCTGGGAGCGCTAACTCCGTCGTCTATCTCGTGGCAAGATCAGGGTCATCAGACAGTGACTCCACAAAGGCTGCGTGTTCGTCACGGCTGAGGAGTTCGCTCAGCGAACGACTGCCCCCCTTTGGAACCCAGGACAAATAGTCGGTGTCATCGCGGACCAGATCGAACCGGCTCCTGTCGAGGTAGTGGTTCCAAATCCGGCGGCCAGGAACCCGCAGCGGGCCGCGGGGAGACTTTGGAACCCACCAAGTTGCAGTCTCTACGCGCTTGCCCACGCTGACGGCATCCTCCAGAGCGGGAAGAAGATCGGTATCAGCTGAAACGACAATTGCCACGTCATAGCTGTTGCTTCGAGCACCAATGGAGATGTCCAGCGCCATCATTACGTCTACGCCCTTCTCCTGCGCGACCCACTTGGCTTTACGGCCAGGGTTTGAAACCCGGTGGTACTTCAATGGACGTGTATGCACTGACACCCCGGGTGTCTCCCTCCAGGTAGCCACCTGCCGATCAAATGCTCGGCTGAGTTTGGCTCCGCTACGGCTATCAGGCTGCCCTCGGTAAACCCGGACACCGGCCAAACTGCGATGGGGATCTACCGCTTTGCCGAGATCACAGAGAAGCTCACCGAGGTGACGGGGATGAACGCTTCCCAGCATGGATGGAGATTTGTCAACATCTCCGAACAGATCGCGAGCACAGTGGTAGACGTTCTGGTAGTCGATGAAGACGACGACTCTCGTATCAGGCATACGCCACCAAGCGGTTAAAAGATAAACCCCCGCCATGCCCTGCAAAGCAGGCCAGACGGGGAAGATTGGTCACAAGATAACAGCGGACAGGACGACAAACAACCTCATTACAACAATTGCCGCAGAATGCTAGGTCATGTCGAAAGTCGCTACCGCTGGGAGCGGTGGCGGCCGACTACCTGTCCTGGTCTCCGTGATGTTGGGTCAACCCGCGTAGGCCCAGAGTTCGATTTCTACTAGTGCCCCTAGGGGGAGGGCGGCGACGCCTACGGCGGAGCGGGCGGGGCGGTTGTCGCCGAAGCACTCGATGTAGGCCTGGTTCATGGCGCCGAAGTCGTCCATGTGCAGCAGGAACACGGTGGCCTTCACCACGTCGTCGAGCGTGGCCCCCTCGGTGGCCAGCACCGCCTCGGCGTTGGCCACCGCTTGGCGGAATTGCGCGATGAGCCCACCGGGCACCAGTGATCCGTCGGCGATACCGATCTGACCGGAGCAGATGAGAAAATCACCGGCGCGAACGATGGGGGAATACGGTCCGACTGGGGTGCTCATGTCTGAGAAGAATACGGGCCTTGAGGGGTGCTCATGTCTGAGAAGAATACGAATCTTCAGGAGTGCTCATAGCATGGGACCATATGGAAGCTGAAGGCCGAGATCAGCCGAACCGGGATGTCGAGCACCTGATTGCCACCAGTCCATGGCCGGAGGATGCCCGTTCCCTCATCGACGACCTTGGCATCACCGACGAGCGCCGGGCCCGGGCCGCGGCCATGCTGGCCGGAGCTTCTCGCAGCATGAGCAAGGCGGTGCGGCGCGATCCCAGTCTGCTCGGAGTGCTCGACCCGCCCGCCGACTTCGCCGCCGAGAAAATCTCGCTGACCGCCCCCGACGACGATGATGCCCTCGACGGCCTGCGGCGGTGGAAGCGGCGCCAGCTTCTGCGCATCGCGCTGCGCGATCTGCTGGGCGAGGCCGACCTGGCCACCGTGGGCCGGGAATTATCGCTGTTGGCCGACGCTTGTTTCGTCCGTGCCTTGGAGATCGCCGACGAAGGACCGCCGTTGGCCATCATCGGGATGGGCAAGCTGGGCGGCAACGAGCTGAACTACGCCAGCGATGTCGACATCGTCTTCGCCCACGAGGGCGACTCCACCGCAGCCGCCCGTCGAGCCCGGAAAGTGCTGGACATCCTGACCGCATTCACCCCCGAGGGGCAGGTGTACAGGGTGGACATCGAGTTGCGGCCCGAAGGAGGCGCTGGAGCTCTGAGCCGCACCCCAGAGGCGTTCGGAACCTACTTCGATCGCTGGGCGGTGCCCTGGGAGCGCCAGGCCTACATCAAGACTCGGCTGTCAGCCGGCGATCCTGAATTGGGCAACGCCTTTTTCGATGCCATCAAGCCCGGGGTGTGGGGCGAGAACCTCGAAGCCGACACGGTGCCCCACCTGCGAGCCCTGAAACTGCGGGTGGAGGAGTCGGCCAAGCTGAAGGGCGACCGGGAGCTCAAGAAGGGCCCTGGGGGTCTGCGAGACATCGAGTTCACCGTGCAGCTCCTGCAGTTGATTCACGGCCGCACCGATCCCACCATCCGCTCCCCCAACACCCTCACTGCCCTTCGGCAGCTGAGTTGGGGGGAGTACATCGACCAGGCCGACGCCGTCCACTTCACCACCGCCTATATCCATCTGCGCACGGTGGAGCATCGTGTGCAGCTCCGCGACGAGCGCCAGACCCACGAGCTGCCCACCGCCGATGCCGACCGGGAAT
The DNA here is from genome assembly GCA_022826705.1 of Acidimicrobiia bacterium. Taxonomy (GTDB): domain Bacteria; phylum Actinomycetota; class Acidimicrobiia; order Acidimicrobiales; family Bin134; genus Poriferisocius. Next base: position 12,384 of record JAJDUJ010000009.1, read on the forward strand.
GGGCGGCCCGAGCATCCGGCTTCGAAAGCTTGGAGGCATTCCAGGACTCCCACACCCGCCATCAGACCTCGGTTCGGGAGATCCACCAGCGGATCTTCTACCGTCAAACCCTCGACCGGATGCACGAGACCGGACTGGTGAGCGAGCTGCTTCCCGCTCACCTCGGGCAGCTGGGTTTCGCCGATCCCGATCGGGCCGCCGCCACTATCGAGCGCCTTACCGAGAACCTCGGCCGTCGGGCCAACGTGATGCAACAGGTTCTGGTCATCATGGTGGAGGCTCTGGCCACTACCCCCGATCCCGACCTAGGACTCGTCCGCCTGGCCTGGCTCTTAGACGGCTCCTTCCGAGTCGGCACCATTCTCCCGGTTTTGCGCGACTCCCCCATTGCCATCAGCGACATCGCCCGATTGCTGGGTTCCAGCCGAGTGGCCGCGGGGTGGATGCGCAACCACCCGGAGTTCGCCCGCTCGCTGATGAACCCCGAGGAGCTGGCCCATGCCCGCACTGCGGAGGCCCTGGTTGCCGAGGCCACCGAGGCCATGCAGTCAGCCGCTGGCGATCACGACCTCCAGATGGCCGAGCTGCGGCGGTTCGTGCGGCGCGAGCAGCTTCGGGTGGCGGCCCGAGACATCCTGGGGCTGGCCTCGATCATCGAGATTCCCCAGGAGCTGACCCTTATCGCCGACGCCGCGGTGGCGGCCGCCGTTGACTCGCTGGCCCCAGAGGTGCCCTTTGCTGTCATCGGAATGGGGCGCTATGGGGGCCTTGACCTTTCCTATGCCTCTGATCTGGATGTGATCTTCGTGTACGAGGGGGCGGGCTCTGATGACGCCAGGGCGGCCAACCGCACCGCCCGGGGCCTGCTCAAAGAAATCGGGGCTCAAACCGCCGAAGGCCGAGCCTGGGAGATTGATGCTCGGTTGCGCCCTGAGGGGGAGAACGGACAGCTCGCCCGATCGCTGGAGGGGTACCAGCGGTACTACGAAGAGCGGGGTCAGCTATGGGAGCGCCAGTCTCTGCTCAAGCGCCGCTTCGTGGCGGGAGACGCCGATCTGGGAAACCGATTCCTCCAGTTGGCCGACAAGTGGTGCTATCAGCCAGAGTTCAGCGAGGCCGAGGCTGAAGAGATCCGGGTGATGAAGCGCCGCATCGAAGCTGAGCGCCTGGGCACCGGCAGCAAGGCCCGGGATGTGAAGCTCGGCGCGGGCGGGCTCAGCGACATCGAGTTCACCGTGCAGCTCATGCAGCTTCAGCACGGATTCGGAAGGACTTCGATCCGCGACAATCGCACGCTGCCCGCGCTGGCCGGGTTGTCGGAACACAACCTGCTGGACATCGGCGACCGGGCCACCCTGGATGTGGGCTATCGCTTCTGCCAGCGGTTCCGCAACGCCCGCTACCACCTCTCGGGACTGTCGTCGGACGTGTTCCCCGACGACGACCACGAGGAGCTGTTGCTGGCCCGACGACTCGGCTATCCCAGCAACCGGGACTTAGAAGCCGACTACCAGGAGATCACCGACGCCGTTCGAGAAGTGACCGACCGTCTGCTCTACGGAGAGTCTGACTGAGCATCCAGCCGACCTGTCGGCCAGTCGGGGGGATGGCCGGCGGCCCGCCAGGTGGCTGCGGCCACGGCGGCGAACACGGCGTCGGAGCAGTTGACCGGCGGGCCGTCGGACGGCTCGATCTCCACCTCCACCGGGGGCATCCGAGATGCGGGCACGACGCCGAAAGAGCGGATAGTGAGGTCGTGGACCTCGCCGTCGGGGCCGACGGTGAGTGCCTCGGAGGTCACCCAGCTATAGGCCATATGCGCGGCGCCGATGCAATAGGAGCGCAGCACGACCTCATCCAGCGGGTCGCCGCCGTGTACCTGAATCCGCAGGCTGCCTCCATGCCACTCGGCTCGGGCCGAGCCCCCGCTCGGAGAGGTGATCGGCTGAAAGCCATCGCCCAACGCGCTCAGCGCTACGGCGGCCTCAACCCACCCAGCCCCCCGAATGGCGATCGAGGTGGGAGGTCCGGCGATGTCCACTTCTTCTACCGCCAGACCCGGGCCAACCGACGCGACGGCATCGGCCACCCCCGGCGTGCGCACTACCCGAACCACCCCTTTGCCATCGGCGTTGATCCCAATGGCCACCGGCGGGCGTTTGGGACCGTGCCGCACGGTGTCCTCACGAGACCACAGCACCCGGACCGGACGGCCGTGCTCATCGGCCAACCGGCGGGCCACCTCCGGCAGCGGAGACGCCAGCTTGGCGCCGAATGCGCCGCCGTTGGCCAGTGGACTAGCCGGCTCGCCGCCGGGTACACACCACGAAGCGTCGGTTTCCAGATAGGCGGGCTCCACCCACGAGGTACGAAAGCGCACTGTCCAGTCGCCTTCAGGGAATTCCAACGGCATAGGCAGCTCTGTCGGTGTGCGTCGGCCCTGCACCTTTCCCGCTGCGGCCCGAGCCTCGGCCACCGTCTCTCCCAGCACCCAGCCGCCTCGGCCATCGGACAGCGCCACCAGCGCCCCGTTGGGCCCGGTGTCGTCGGCAAAACCGCCCTCTCCCAAGGCCACATCTGGCCCCACGGCCTGGGCAACGCCGCCCTCGATCTCGGCTCGTCGGGCCGCCTCGGTCCAATCCCGACCGGGGGCGTCGGCGCCGAAGTGCTCCCACGCCTCCAAGATGGTCTGCCATCCCGTGCAGCGACACAGATGGGCCGCGAGCGCGGTGGCCGCAGATGAGCGGGGGCGATCTTGGTCCAATCGGGCATCCAGACCGGCGAGGCGCATGATGATGCCAGGGGTGCAGAAGCCGCATTGGCTGGCGCCGGCCGCGCAAAACGCCTCCCCCCAAGCGGCGCAGGTGTCGGATGGCAGCCCGGCCAGCGTGGTGATCTCCCGGCCGGCCACCCGGCGGGCGGGGGTCACGCAGGACACTCGAGGCTTCCCATCAACCCACACGGTGCAGCAACCGCATTGTCCTTGCGGGCTGCATCCGTCTTTCACCGTGCGGATGCCAAGCCGGTCGCGCAACACCTCCATGAGCGATGTGCCGTCGTCGGGCACTTCCACGGAGCGACCGTCGACGGTGAACTCCAAAGCGGCGGCCATTGGATGAGGGTAGCCAGCGCCGGGCGGCGCGGCGATGGGGTTAGCTAAAGCTCTGTCCGCAGCCGCAGGTGCGCTGAGCGTTGGGGTTGGTGATGGAGAACCCTGCTTCGGTCAGACCGTCTTTGTAGTCAAGCACCGCGCCCTCCAGCAGGGCGGCGCTAGAAGAGTCAACCACCACCTTGACATCGCCAAAGAGAACTTCCTGGTCTTCGGAACCGAAGTCGGCGTCGAAATACATCTCGTAGCTGAATCCGGAGCAGCCGCCAGGGCGAACCGCCACCCGCAGGGCCAGTTCCTCGTCGTCGGCCTGCTCTTGGCGAACCAAGTCTCCCACTTTGCTGGTTGCTGAATCTGTGAGCGTGATCACAAACTTCTCCCTACTCGGTGCTGCGACGCGTCTTCAGTTTACCCCCAGAAATGGTTGCCCAACACACCCAACCGCGGCGCACGTCTGTAGAGCCTCACACCCCTACCCGTTAGCATCATTGAGTGTGAGCGACGGATCGGCTTCCAATCAGCCAACGGCCGACGATGTGATGGCCGTGCTGCGCGGGGTGATCGACCCCGAGTTGGGCACCGACATCGTTGAGTTGGGCATGGCGCGAGGCGCGGTGGTCAATCCCGACGGCCTCGTCGAGGTGACGGTGGCGCTCACTACCGCGGGATGTCCGCTGCGGGCCCAGATCCAGCGAGATGTCCGCAGCCGGGTGGGCGGGTTGCCCGGCGTGGAGAAGGTCAAGATCCACTGGAGCGAGCTGACCCAGGAGGAGAAAGCCGCGGCCATGGCCAAAGCCCGCTTCAACGTGGCCCAGAACGCTCCCGACACCGAAGTGCCCCCCACCGCCAAGGTGGTGATGGTGGCATCGGGCAAAGGCGGGGTGGGCAAATCCACCGTGACTGTGAATCTGGCTGCCGAACTGGCCCGAAGAGGCATGCGGGTCGGGGTGATGGATGCCGATATCTGGGGCTACTCGGTGCCCCGAATGCTGGGAGTGGAAGGCCGTTTGGCGGGGGCGGAAGACGAGAAGAAGATCGTTCCCAATGAGAAACAAGTGGGCGATGGCACCTTGGAAGTGGTGTCGATGGGCTTCCTTGTCGACCGGGAGGAGACCGCGCTGATGTGGCGGGGGCTCATTCTGAACCGAGCGGTCCAGCACTTCCTTGAGGACGTGCGCTGGGGTCCGGTGGACTATCTGTTGATCGACATGCCGCCGGGCACCGGCGACGTGCAGATGGGCATCGCCAAAATGCTCCCTCAAGCCGAGATGGTGGTGGTGACCACCCCGGCTCGCAGTGCCCAGAAAGTGGCCACCCGGGTGGCCTCAATGGGGCGTTCCAACTATCTCCGGATCGCCGGGGTGATCGAGAACATGAGCGCGTTCGTGGCTCCCGATGGGGCGTCGTACGAGATTTTCGGCCAAGGAGGCGGACAAGAGCTCGCCGACGAACTCGGTGTGCCCCTGCTTGGTCAGGTGCCCATCGACGGCGCCGTGGCCCCTGGCGGGGACGAGGGGGCGCCGGTGGTGCTGGAGGACGCCCTTGGTCCCGCGGGTGATGCGTTGCGAACCATTGCCGATCGGCTGTTGGAAGAGATCCCTCCGGTGGATATGGCCTCTTGTACCGCTCGGATTTTCGAGGCCGCTGAAGAGGCCCTGGCCAAACTCGACATCGTCTCGTCGTAGGACTCAGCAAAGGAACTCGCCGTGGTCGTCTGGTTGGTGCTCCTGTTCATTGCGGTGCCACTGGTGGAGCTGTATGTGATTGTGGAGACCGCCCGAAGCATCGGAACGCTGGAGACCATCGGCCTGTTGATCGTGGTGAGCGTGGTGGGAGCGTGGATGGTGAAGGCCCAGGGGCTGGCGGTGCTCTGGCGGGTCAGGAGCAAGCTGGCCGAGGGCGTGATGCCCGGCCGGGAGTTGGTGGACGGTGCCTTGGTGCTGCTGGCTGGGGCACTCATGCTCACCCCTGGATTCGTGACCGACGCGGTGGGCCTGCTCTTGTTGTTCCCCCCCACCCGAATGGCGATCCGCCCGTTCATTATCCGTCGTTTTCGCCATCGCGTGACCTACATCGGTCCCGAGGGCACTCGGCCGGGAACCATCCACGACACCGATCTTGCCGATGGGGATTGACCGGCCACAGATGACGGCATACCGCTAGCGCCATACGCTGAGACCCGTGAGACCCCCTTCGGTGGATGCCCTGGCCCGGTCGTTGACCGACACCGGGCTTCCCCATCCCCTGCTGGTGGACGCCGCCCGGGCGGCTATCGCCGACGGCGACACAGAAGGGGTGGAGGAGCGGGCCCGTGCCCACGCTCACGCCGTGGCTCGGTCGCTGCTTCAGCCCGTGGTGAACGCCACCGGGGTCCTGCTGCACACCAACCTGGGACGGGCGCCGCTGGCCATCGCCGCCGACGCGGCCTATACCAACCTGGAACTGGATCTGTCCTCGGGCCGAAGGGGATCCCGCCACGCCCGTGCCGCGGCGCTGCTCGCCCGGCTGTGCGGCGCCGACGACGCCATCGTGGTGAACAATGGGGCGTCGGCAGTGCTGTTGGTGCTGGCCGCGTTAGCCGCCGGACGAGGAGCGGCGGTGTCGCGGGGCGAGTTGGTGGAGATCGGCGGCGGGTTCCGGGTTCCAGAGGTCATGGAGCAGTCGGGGGCGCGGCTTGTGGAGGTGGGTACCACCAACCGCACTCGCATGGCCGACTTCGCATCGGCCGTGGAGAATCCGGCCAACGACACCGCGCTCGCTCTCAAGGTGCACCAGTCGAACTACCGCATCGTGGGGTTCACCGAACATGTGACCGTGGCCGAGATGGCCTCTCTCTCCGTCCCGGTAGTGGCCGACATCGGATCGGGATTGGTGGATGCCGCCTGCCCGTGGCTGGCCGACGGCCCCCCAGCGTGGCTGGCCGGCGAGCCCGCGGCCCGCCAGACCCTGGCCGACGGGGCGGCGCTGGTGGTGTTTTCGGGCGACAAGCTGTTCGGCGGTCCCCAAGCAGGGATCATCGCCGGGCGAGCCGACCTGGTGAGCCAATGCGCTCGACACCCCCTGGCCCGCGCGCTGCGACCGGGAAGCCTGGTGCTGAACGCCCTTCAACAGGTGGCCTTGGCCTATTTGCGGCGAGACGGACAGGCCATCGAATTCTGGCGAATGGCGTCGCTGACCACCGCCGAGCTGGAACGCCGGGCCCACGCGGTGGTCGCCGAATCGGAGGCGGGCGAGGTGTCCAAGATGGCATCAGTGCCCGGCGGCGGCACGCTTCCCGGCACCGAGATCGACTCGCTCGGTGTGGTGTTGGACGGCGATCACACGGCTCTCCTGCGTGCCGGGTCACCCCCGATCATCGCCCGAGTGAGCGACCACCGCACTTGGCTTGACCTGAGGACGGTGGCTCCTGACGACGACCAGTACTTGATCGCCGCTCTGAAAGCCCTTGGGTGAGCATCGCCATCTCCACCGCCGGCCATGTGGACCACGGGAAGTCCACGCTGGTGGAGGCGCTCACCGGGGTTGACCCCGACCGGTTTGCCGAGGAGAAGGCTCGAGGGTTGACCATCGACCTGGGCTTCGGCTCCGCGCCGTTGCCTTCGGGCCGGTCGGTATCGATCATCGACGTTCCCGGCCATGAGCGGTTCATCCGCAACATGCTGGCCGGGGTGGGCGCAGTGGATGCCTGCCTGTTTGTGATCGCGGCCAACGAAGGGTGGATGCCCCAGTCGGAAGAGCACCTCCGCATCCTGGAACTGCTGGGGGTGTCGCACGGATTGATTGCCCTGACCAAGGTGGGATTGTGCGATCCCGACATCGTCGAGCTGGCTCGTTTGGAGGTGGAAGAGCGAGTCGAGGACACATTCTTGGCCGGTGCGCCGATGGTGGAAACCGACGTGGTGGATGGTTTGGGCATTGATGAGCTCCGCGCCGGGTTGGACGATTTGGTGGATCGAACCCCCGCGGCTGCCGACCAGCGCCGTCCCCGGCTGTGGGTAGACCGGGCGTTCGCCGCCCGAGGGGCAGGCACGGTGGTGACCGGCACCCTCACCGGCGGGCAAATCCGAGTGGACGACGAGTTGGAATTGCGGCCCAAGGGCGCGGCGGTGCGAATCCGGGCGTTGCAGAGCCACCACAGTCAGCGCACCAAAATCGGTCCGGGCAACCGGGTGGCGGTCAACTTGTCGGGCGTCGGCCACCAAGAGGTCGCCCGTGGCGATGTGCTCGTCCGGGCCGGACAGTGGCATCTCACCAATCGGTTCGACGCTTCTTTGACCGTGTTGAGCACCCTGGACCACGAAGTATCCCGCCGAGGGGCCCACGCCGTTTATGTGGGCGCGTGCGAGCTGCCGGCCCGAATGCGCATCCTCGGGCTTGAGGCGCTGTCGCCGGGCGAAGCCGGACTGGTGCGGTTGCATCTCCCCCGCCGGCTACCGCTGCTACCCGGAGACCGCTTCGTCTTGCGGGAGAGCGGCCGGGCCGAGACCATCGGGGGCGGCACCGTTCTCGATGTCGATCCGGTGCTACCCGCTTCGAAGGCCAAGCCCGACCTGTCCGTTGATCGAGTGGTGGCCGAGCGGGGATGGGTAGAGGCTGATCAACTGGCTCTGCTGACCGGGCAGCGGCGAGAGCCCGATGTCGACCGGTGGGTGGTGAGCGCGACCGTGCTGGAGGATGCGCTGACTCGGCTTCGGAACGCGGTGAAAGACGCTGGTCCGCTTGGGTTGGACATCGCCGGATTGGATGAACGAGATCGAGCGGTGCTCAGTCTCATGGAGGACATGGCGACTGAGGGAGGCCGAGTACGCCTCGTCGGCCAGTCGGACCCGTTCGAGAATCACCGGTACACCGCGGCACTGGAAGCGGCGCCGTTCACCCCGCCCGACCCCGAAGCCGTGGGCGTGGACCGGAGCGAAGTGCGGGAGTTGGTGAAGCGAGGCTTGATTGTGGAACAAGATGGGGTGTTCTTTGCCGCCGCAGCAGTGCAGGAGGCTCAATCGGTGCTGGCCGAGATGTTGGCATCCCAGCCTGACGGGGTCACGGTGGCCGAAGTGCGAGAACGCTTGGCCACCACGCGCAAGTACGCCCTGCCGCTGCTGGCATGGATGGACGGGCATGGTGTGACCCGCCGAAGAGGTGATGTGAGAATCCCCGGCCCCCGCCTATGAGGATGTGATCAGATCAACGGTGTGATCAGTTCCGGCGGCCGTTGAGGATCTCCCGGCGCTCCAATTCGTTCAGACCGCCCCAGATGCCGTGTTGCTCGCGAATTTCCAGGGCATATTCGCGACATTCGTCAATGACACTGCATTCCTCGCAGATGGCCTTCGCCCGACTTTCCCGCTCGAGCTTCTCTTCTTTGCGCTCAAAAGAGGGGGGCGGGAAGAAGACAGCCGCGTGCGGTCCACGGCAGGCTGCCTTGACTTGCCAGGCCCTTTCACTGGTAACAGCGCTCACTCTTGCCTACCCCCTTTTGGCGGACCTTATAGGCGAAGTTGGCCGCGCACAAGATGAGGACAAAGCAATCGAAGATCACTTTTGGCTGATTTTCGGGCTTCAGGACGGCCCGGAGTCCTTTCGGCGGGGCTCTCGGTAGTCACGAGCGGCGCCCTCCAAAGGCTCCACTTCCAGCCACAAACCGTCTATTTCAGCCACTCTGACCTCGTCACCAGCGGTTACCGGCGTTGCCCGGTTGGCTCGAGCCCGCCACAGGGCACCGCGAATTCGCACCACCCCGTCGGGGGAGACGTCTTCGACGACCTCTCCCCGTTCACCGATCATCCATTCCCGGCCAATGGTGGGCGTGGAAAAGCGGGTGCGCACCATCGACGGCATCCCCGAGAACATGGCCACCGCCACCGCCCCGGTCATCACCACCATGGGAATCCACGACATGGACACGCCGTCGTAGAGCCACCATGTTCCCGCCGCGAACATGACCAGTCCAGCGCCGGTCCAAAACCGGGGAACCGAGGTTTGGATGTCGATGCCGAACGCCACCATCGATAACCCCAACAGGACCAATGCCCAAGTGTTGTGGGGCAGCACGGAGAGTCCGTAGCCGGCCAAGATGAACAGCACTGCGCCCACGACTCCGGCAACTCCGATTCCCGCGGTGAAGAACTCGAACAGCATCAGGCCCATGCCGATGCTCAGCAGCAGATAGGCCACCGGGGGACTGGCCACGGTGTGGAACAACTGGTGGGCGAGCGACAAACCTCGGAACTGAACCTGGGTAATCGGCTCCAGGCGAGGTTGGCCGTCCACATTGACCAAGTTGGACACGAAGCCGAGATGGTCGAGGTCCACCAGGAAGTCGCCGATGAGCGGCGCCACGCACTGTTCTTCTTGGGGGGGAACCCGCACGTTTTGGGGGTCGAAGGGGATGCCAGCCTCGTTGTACCGATCTCTAAGATCGTCGATGGTGAGGGGCTCACAGGCGATCACCCCCTCGGAGATGAGCTGTCGCCAACCGAGTTTCTGGTCTCGGATCAGGTCTTGGTTGGCCCAGGCGACGGGATAGTCGGCCAGCATCGGAAGCGGGGGGCCAAGATCACCCACGCCGGTGCCGGGGGCTATGCCCACCTCATCGGCAGTAGCGAAGAGCTGGGCGACTCTGCCTTCCAGAGAAGCACCGTTCGGGCCGACCCAAACCGCGATTGGCACCGGCGAGGTGGCAATGGCATCAGCCAGTTCTCCCAGGCGCTCGTCAGAAACCACCGAGCGGTTGCTGTCGACTCTGAAAACCAGAAGAGTGGCACCCGCGTTGGCAGCATCGGCCACCGTGTCCTCAATGAGCTCGGCCATGACCGGGTCCAATAGGCCGGTGACCTCGACTACCACGGCCACACCGGGATCAGCAGGATCGCTGGACACCGCCGCACTGGCCGTCGAGCCGAACTGAGCCAACACTGCGCCTCCGACGAGGCAGGCAGCAGCCAACTTCAACCGCGGGGTTCGCACTGTTGGATCTACAACGCCTCAGGTGATTCGTCGCTGAGCAGTGAGGCCAGCGCTTCTTCAGGGGTCTCAGCCACGGGAACAATCCGGTCGAAGCCGGTGGTATGCAGCAGCCGGGCCAGGGCCCCTTCACCGCAGGCCACGACAACCTCACCGTCGGAATCGCGGATCCGACGAATGCCGCCGATCAGTGCCCCCAAACCAGCGGAGTCCATGAACGGGACCGACCCCAAGTCGATGAGCAGGCGGGGTTCAAGGGCCAAGTCGCCGATCCGCTCCCGAAATTGGGCCACGGTGTAGGCGTCGATCTCACCACTGGGGCGAAGCACCGTGTGAGTGTCTAGATTTTCGACGTCGATCTCGAGCAATGCGCCTCCCCTTGACCGCCCCTGATGCTAACGCGACACAGCCCGAATGCCATCGCCAAACCTCGCAGGCCCACGCCATGGTCCGACAGTCCCAGCCACATTTCCCCAGCACGCTGTGGCGATATCGATTTGGATACCATCGTGGTGTGACCCACGTGCTCTTGGCCACTGACAGCGATTCCGTGTTCAACGCGGTAGATGCTGCTTTGGGCAGTGATGCCTCCGAGATCAGCAGGGTGCGGGCGGGGGTGGAAGTGCTGAACGCGGTGCGGGAGCAGGAGCCGGACGTGGTGATCTGCGATCTTCAGATCGGGAATATGGGGGGGATGGCGACTTGCCTGGATCTGCGTTTGGAGGCGGAGATGGGGCGGGCGCCGGAGACTCGGGTTTTGATGTTGCTGGATCGTGAGGCTGATGTATATCTGGCGAAGCAGGCCAGGTCGGATGGGTGGATTGTTAAGCCGTTGGATGCGGTGAGTGTGCAACGGGCGGTATTAGCTGTTTTGGGCTAAGCCGATATATTTGAACGTACGGGCAGTGGCGCAGCTTGGTAGCGCGCTTCGTTCGGGACGAAGAGGTCGTGGGTTCAAATCCCGCCTGCCCGACCCAGGGTTTTCGCCCCTTGGCTAGTGTTTTGCCAAAGGGGGCGTCATGAGTAAGCGCTATTTGGTTATTTCCTCGGACTGCCATGCGGGGCTGCCGAATTTGGAGTATCGGGACTATTTGGAATCGAAGCACCACGCTGCTTTCGACGACTTCTTGGCGCGGCGGGAGGCGATCCGCAACCAGGGCAACATCATGGGTAACGCCGAGTTCGAAGAAGAGTGGTTCGGCGAGAACGAGGAGGGGTTGCGAGGGGCTTGGAACGCAGCCCGACGTGATGCCGAATTGGACGGAGACGGTGTCGCCGGCGAGGTGATCTTTCCCGATGCTGATGCAGTGACCGGGGGTGCTTCGGCGCCGTTTGGAGCCGGGCTGGGCATGTCGTTTGCCGAAGACCCCGAGCTGTTGATGGCGGGGGCTCGGGCCCACAACCGGTGGTTGGCCGAACTGTGTGCCGACAGCCCTGAGCGTCGGGCCGGAGTGGCGGTGGTGCCGATCATCGACGACGTAGACGCTGCGGTTGGCGAGATCTCCCGAGCCCGGGGGTCGGGGCTTCGGGGTGGAATTCTCATCGCCTCCATGTGGAACGAGGGCCCGGGCTACCACGAGCGCCGCTACGACCCGGTATGGGCTGCCTGTCAGGACCTGGAGATGCCGGTTCACACCCACTCAGGGGCCGCCCCTCGCAGCGACTACGGCACGGGTCCGGGTTTCATTGGCATGTACGTGGCCGAAGTGCGGTGGTGGACCACCCGTCCGCTGTGGTTCTTGCTGTATTCCGGCGTGTTCGAACGGTATCCAGGGCTGCGCTATGCAGTCACTGAGTGCGGCTGTTTCTGGGCCGCCGACATGCTCTGGACGATGGATGCCACCTATTCCCGGGAGCACGGCGGTGCGCAGAAGCTGGCCGCCGATGCCTACGGTCATCTGAGCCTGCGGCCCAGCGATTACTTCGATCGCAACTGCGCCATCGGGGCGGCCAGCACCAAGCGGCGGGAGCTGGCTAGGCGGTTCGAGATCGGCGTGGGCAACATCATGTGGGGCAACGACTTTCCCCACCCCGAAGGCACGTGGCCGCACACTCGCAAGGCCTTGGCCGAGACGTTCTGGGACATTCCGGCTTACGACTCAGCGGCCATTCTGGGTTTGAACGCCGCAGAGTTCTACGGCTTCGACACCGAGGCGCTGGCGCCGCTGGTCGAGCAGATCGGCCCGACTCCCGAGGAGTTGGGGCAATCCGATCCCGCCGAGGCTGAAGAAAAATGGGAGGCGCTCGCCAGGGCGGGACGGCCGTGGATTACTGGAGTTGAGGCGGTGCCTCTGTCGATGGACTAAGACGTTCGTACGCCGGCATCACCGTATTGCGCATGTGGTCGTTGGTCGAGGTCGGGACGGTGAAGCTTGTTAGGCCCATGATCTGATCCCAGTGGTCGCGGCAGGACTCGGGGGTGGGAGCTAGGTCGGTGTGGCCCTCGCTGGCGACCCAGCCCAGGCGGGCCATGCGGCCCCCGTCCACGGTGAACGACTCGCCGGTGGTCGGGCAGTCTTCGTGGGCCAGCCAAACAACCGCCGGGGCGACATTCTCGGGGCGCATGTGGGCATCGATGATGGCGCCGAACTCGTCGCCGGAGCGGTCGGGGCTTGGATCGGTAACCGCCCAGGGGAGAGCGCAATTGACCTGTACGCCGTGATAGCGGCCTTCTCGGGCCAGCGTGCGGGTCAGCCCCATCACCCCGGCCTTGCAGGCGGCATAGGCCGATTGGCCCCGCAAGCCCCACACCGCCCCTGAGGCGATGTTCACCACCCGGCCATAGCCCTGCTCCACCATGGCGGGCCACAGCGGCCACAGCACATGGCACGGCCCCAGCAAGTGGATGGCGATCATCTCATTGAACAGATCCGGGCCGGACTCCGTTGTCATGTCGGCAAACTCGCCGGCTCGATTCACGCCTGCGTTGTTGATCACGATGTGTACCGCGCCGAACGCATCTTGGGCCTGCTCCGCTAATCCAACGCCACCATCGGCGGTGGCCACACTGTGGTGGTCGGCAATGGCGATGCCGCCCGCCGCCTCGATCTCGCCCACCACGGCATCGGCCGAGTGGGCCGCGATGTCGTTCACCACCACCTGTGCCCCCCGTTCGGCTAGCAGCTTGGCGTAGGCCCGCCCCAACCCCTGGCCCGCGCCGGTGATCACCGCGGTGCGCCCGTCGAAGCGAAGCGGAGGCTGCGCCATCAGCCGATAACGCCGTCGGACCGGAGCTCGGCGATTGCTTCTTCGCCCAGACCGAGTTCAGCAGCCAACACCTCGTCGGTGTGCTCGCCCAACCACGGCGGCCGGGTGTCGGGTCCCTCGCTGACCGCTGACATCTTCACCGGATTGCCAGGGGTCAGCACCGGGGTGTCGGCGTCGGCGCGGGGAATCTCCACCATCATGTGGCGGGCAGCCACATGGGGATCGTCGATCACGTCGGGGGCCTCGAACACCGGGGCGGCCGCCAATCCGGCGGCAGCCAGGTCGTTGGCCGCTGCCACGGTGGTGCGGTTGCCGGCCCACGCCCGGACCGCAGCGCGAATCTCGTCGAGATGATCCCGCCATCCGTCGCGGGTGGAGAATCTCTCGTCTTCCAGCCACTCGGGGCGACCGATGAGATGGCACAGGCGCTCGAACTGGTGCTCTCGGCCAATCTGCATTACCAGCTCGCCGGAGTCGATGGGAAAGCCGTCGTTGATGATGGCGGTGGGGAGCCGGGGGTCGGCACCCAGCGACCAGTAGTTGGGCACCATGTCGCCAAAAGCCACCATGGCGTCGAACATGGCGATGTCCACGTGCTGGCCATGGCCGTGGCGCTCCCGCTGGCGCAACGCCATAAGCACTCCGATCACCGCGTAGAGACCCGAGCCGGTGTCGCCCAGCGCTCCCACCGGGGACACTTTCACATGCTCACCTTCGGCGCGATTGATGGAGTAAAGGCCGCCCATGGCCTCGGCGATGGGGGCATAGGCTGGCCAATGGCCATAGGGCGACTCGTTCAAGTTCCCGAAGCCCGACACCGACAGGTAAATGAGGCCGGGGTGCAGTTCAGATAAGTCCTCGTAGCCCAAGCCGCTCCTGTCCAGGGTTCCGGGCTTTAGATTCTCGGCCAGCACATCGAAGTTGGTGATCATCTGGCGGATGAGGTCGATGGCTTTGGGGTTCTTCAAGTCCATCCCCACCGAGCGCTTGTTGAGGTTGTTCCGCAGGTAGGTGTTCCCCACCTGCCGGCCGTCGGGATCGGCAATACCGGGTGTCGAGCCCCGGCCCAGGTCACCTCGCACCGGGTGCTCGATTTTGACCACTTCCGCGCCCATGCGAGCCATGAGCTGGGTGGCGTAAGGGAGCGACTGCATCTGCTCGATGGCCAGGATGCGGACGCCATCGAGAGGCTTGCCGTGGGCGGTGTGCTCGGGAGCAGTGATGTCGCCAACTCTCATGGGCTCACTTCCTGTCCGTAAATCCTGAGAGCGTTGCCCGCCAGGATGGAGTGCCGCTCGTCGTCGGGCACCCCCTCGAAGTGGCTGTCTATGGTTTGACGGGAATCCGGCCAATCCGAACCGCCGTGGGGAAAGTCGCTGGACCACATCATCTGGGTGACGCCGATGTGGTGGCGATTGACGATGCCGTAGTAGTCGGTGATGAACGTGGAGGCGATGTTGGTGTCGAAGTACTCGCCGGGCGACCGCTGTATGGGCGCCCGGGTTGCCGGGTTGGCTCGGCGGAAGCGGTCGTCCATCTGCTCTCGCAGGTAGGGGAACCAGGAGCTGTCGGTCTCCACCGCCAAGAACTGGAGTTCGGGGAATCGGTCGAAAACGCCGCCTTCGATGAGCTGGGTGATCCTTACCGGCATGTCGAAGAACCGCATGGAGCCGGTGAGCTTCATCTTGGCCACGTCCCCTTGAGCGTGGGTGGCGAATGCCACGTGTATGGACAGTGGCAATCCGGCTTCGGCGGCCGCGGCGAACACCGGGTCGTCGTCGGCCGACAGCACCTCGTCGCCACTGGGCCACCGTCCGAGCATCACTCCTCTGATCCCCGAATGTGCCGCGACCCGGCGCACCTCAGCTACCGCATCGTTCGTCCCAACATTGGGAAGAATGGCCACTCCCCACAAACGGTCAGGGTTGTGGGAACAGAACTCGGCCAGCCAGTCGTTGTAGGCCCTTATGCAGGTGATATGAAAATCGACATCTTCGCGGTGCCACACGAGTTGGTTGCCGATCCGGGGGGTGGGATACAAGATCTCCAGGTCCACGCCATCCTGGTCTTGCTCGGCGATTCGAGCTGCTGGGTCGTAGCCACCAGCCCGGACGTCATCCCAGCGCACCCACCCCGAACGCTGGTCAATCGGCAGTCCTGCCGAGCAGTTGCCGCCGAAGTTGATGGGATCATGAGCTCCTTCCAGCACCCAGGCATCCCCCTGCTCGAAACTCTCCATGCGCGGCGCCCGATCCCTGTAGCGAGCAGGCACCCGATCGGTCCAAAGGTCGGGCGGCTCATTTACATGGGAGTCGGCTGATACCAACTGGTACTGCGTCACGCCGACACCGTACCCGCCCTGCTAGGGGCGTTCTAAGGGATCAGTTGAGACCAAGTGGGGGGAACTTGTCAGTGAGCAGGGCCCAATAGGCATTGGTCCGGATACTGAAGCGGTTGACTCCGACAATGAAATTGAGCAGTCCCTTGGGCCAGCGGCCGAGGATCAGCACGGCGAAAAAGCCGACGATAGAAACAAGCCACGCCAGTAGCCCCCAGATCATCCCCATAATCACGATCGGAATGAGCAGGATGAAGCGAAAAAACACGCTCAAACGGCTGCGTCCCTCGTACTCAGGCGCGAAGTTCACAACCACCTCTGGGTCTTGGCCGTTGTCTTGTGTCGAGGTGTCAAAGTCAAATGGCGGATAAGACCCGCGCAGGAAGTTCTGATACGTGGCCACCCTGGCGGCGTAGCGAAGCATCATGCAGTTGACCCCGGCCAGCCCGGCGGGCAGCTTCCCGGTGAACACGATGGCAAACCAGGAAAAGACATCGACAACCAGCGAAAAGAGCCCCAGAGCGTAGAGCACAATGAAGTGGGGAATCGACAAGATGATGTTGCCGATGACCCTCCAGCGAGCCACCCTCTCCGGTGCGTTGAACTCAAACGTGGCGGGATAATCCATGACCGTCTCCTCTCAGCCGGTGCCAGTCTTACAGATTCGCCAATTCCCGGACCGCGACTCTCCGATCAGCGCCCGATAGAGGGGCGGCGGGGGAGGGATAGGGCGACGAATACGCCTAACACCGAAAGCACCACCAGCACGGTCCAGATCTGTTGGAAGCGGTCGAATAGCTCGGCTTCGGACACGTTGCCCAATAGGCCGAAGGCGACGGCCAACCCGGTCAGCGCTCCCACTTGGCGGGCGGTGGACAGCACTCCCATGCCCAGGCTGTAGGTCTCGTTGTCGAGGTCTCGGGCCCCTATGGCGTTGATCATGGGCAACCCCATTCCCCATCCACCGATGCCTCCCAACATGATGGGCACGAAGAACGCCGTCCAGTAGGCAGGATCGGGGCCGGGTACCAGCCTCAGCCACACCACCGCCACCGTGGTGGTGGCCATGGCAGCTACCGCAATTGTGCGCTCGTCGAAGCGGCGGCTCAACCGTCCGGCCAACACGCTGGCCAGGGTGGCCGCGGCAGGGAAGGGCAGGAGAGCCAGCCCCGCCCTCAGCGGCCGGTAGTCCCAGACTTGCTCGAGGTACTGCACCATCATCACGAAATAGGGGAACAAGAAGCTGGGAATGGCGATGGCGATGAACAGCGCCCGCCGATAGGTCCGCAGCTTGAGCAAACGCGGTTCGACGATGGGTGCCGGATGGCCCACGATACGCTGGCGTATCAGAGGCACCAGCGCGAAGGCCAGGGCGAAGGCAACGATGATGCGGCTGTCGCTCCAGCCCCATGTCCGGCCTTGCACCAGGCTTAGGGTCAACATGCCGAGGCTGGCCGCGACCATGAGCGCCCCGACAAAGTCGGGCAGCCGAGAAGCAACCTTGCGCTCGGTTTCGGTGAGCAGGGCGCGGGCGGCGACAAATGATGGCACCCCGATAACCACGCTCAGCCCATAGGCCGCCCGCCAGCCCCAGATGTCGATGAGCAATCCGCCCAAGGTCGGGGCCAGGGCTCCGGCAACGCCGCCTACAGCTGTCCAGGCGGTGATTGCCCTGGTTTGGTCGTCTTCGGGCCACACCGCCAGGATCAAGCCGAGTGATGCCGGCATCACGAATGCCGCCCCTGCCCCCTGTAGTGATCGGCACAGAACCAGCACCCACAATTCGGGTGCCAGCCAACCCCCCACCGAGCCGAGAACATACAAGGCCAACCCGACAAGGAAACTCTGTCGACGACCGGTCCGATCGGCGAGGCGCCCGGCAGCCACAACAAACGTGGCCAGCGAGATGGAGAAGGCGCTCAGCACCCAGGCGGTCGAGGGGCGGCTGGCGTCGAAGCTCTCTCCGATGCTTACCAGAGCCAGCGGTTGCAGGGTGGCGTCCAGAGTGACCAGGAACACCGCTCCCATGCACACCCAGAAGACCGCCCAGTGACGCGCCAGCACGGCCCAACCGTACGCTTCCTACGTTGTCAGCTAATCAACTGTCCCGGGTGAATGGTCGGGTGAGGGCGGCTGGTTGACCGATGCGTCGGCTCACCACCACGAGCACGATCACGGTCAAGACTGCGGGGGCCATGTTGGCGATGGATGCCACTGATCCGGAGATCACGTCTTGCACCTGGAGTTGCAGCACGGTGGAAGACACGATGCCGAACAGCAGAGAGCCGGCCATCACTCCAACCGGCCGCCACGCCCCGAAGTACACCAGGGCGATGGCGATGAACCCGCGGCCGGCGGTGAGGTTCTGCTGGAAAATCCCTATTTCCAGAGCCAGAGCTGCCCCGGCCAGCCCGGCCATGGTGTTGCCGATGACGATGGCCGCGGTCCGAATGCCGTTCACGCTCACGCCCAGGGTGTCGGCCGCTTGCGGGTTTTCCCCCACGGCCCTCACGTTGAGGCCGAAGGTGGTTCGGGTGATGAGGAAATAGATCACGGGCACCAGCAAGAAAGCGACATAGGTCAAGATGGTGTGGCTGAACAGCAGCTCGCCCGCCCGCCCGGTGTCGTCGGCCAGCCAGTCGAAGGGCTTGGTTTGCAACCCGCTGATGGGCCTCGGGGTGCCTACCTGCTTCTGGAACAACAGATCGGTGAAGCCCAATCCGAACAGATAGATCCCGATTCCGCTGATGCCCTGTTCGGCGTGCATCACCACGGTGATGAAGGCGTAGATGAGGCCCATCACCATTCCCACCACGAGCCCCATAAGCAGCCCGAAAGCAGCACTGCCTGATTCCAGTGCGGTGTAGTAGGCCGCGAACGCGCCGATGAGCATGACGCCCTCCACGCCCAGGTTCAGCACGCCAGCCCTCTGGCCCACCGCCTCACCGAGCGCGGCCAGCAGGAAGGGCACCGCCAGTCGGATGCCCGACGCCAGGGTGGCGGTGATGATGGCGACGGTGAAGAAATCGTTCATGCCCGATCCTCCATCTGGATATCGCCCTCAGCCCATCGCTGTACTCGGGTTCGCAGTTTGAGGCTCCCCACCACGAACACCACCACCACGCCGTTGAGGGCGATCACCAAGGCCTGAGGCACCTGCACCGCTCGCTGGAGAGAGATGCCTCCGGCCAGCATTCCGCCGAACAGATAGGACGACAGCACGGTGAACAGCGGGTGCAGCCCGCCGAACAACGCGGTCACAATGCCGTTGAATCCCGCGCTCTGGGTGAAGGCCAACGGGCCTCCCTCGCCGATCAGCCGGTGCGATTCGCTGCCGAACACCAGCACGGCGCCGGCGATACCGGCGCAGGCGCCGCTGAAGGCCAATGCCTGGGTGATGCTGAGCTCCACCTTCATGCCCGCGGCCCGCGACGCGTGGGGATTGTGGCCCACCGCCCGCAAGCGCATGCCCAGGCTGCTGCGGAACAGCAACAGGTACCCCAGGATGGCCACGATCAGGGCCACCACAATGCCCAGGTGCAGGCGCGTCCCCCCCGGCAGGATGGGCAGGTCGGCGTTGTGGGTTAAGCGCTTGGTCTGCTGGATTCTGATGGCGCCGGGTTCGATGAGCCAGTCTTCGAGCAAGAAGCTCATGAAGAACCCGGCGATGATGTTCATCATGATGGTGCTGAGGATTTCGTTGACCCCGCTGTAGGCCTTCAGTGCGCCGGGGATCGCCCCCCAGATCCCCCCGCCGATGCCTCCGGCGATCATCACCAGCGGCACCAGGATCGGGCGGGGGACATCGGGCAGGGCCAACGCCACCAGCGTGGCCAGGATGGCGCCCATGATGATCTGCCCCTCGCCGCCGATGTTGATGACACCGGTGCGAAAGGCGATGCAGATGCCAACGCCCACCAGCATGAGGGGTATGGATTTCAAGGCGGTAGCGGCCAGTTCGTCTGGGCCTCCGAATGCCCCGGTGAACAGTTCCCGATAACCGGTGAGCGGGTTGGCCCCGAACACCCCCAACAGGATGGCCCCCACCGCCAGAGCGGCGATCACCGCCCCCGCAGGCACTGCCAGCCCGGCGAAAGGCCGTAGCAGACGGCCAATGTCGAGCCCAGAGGAGAATCTCTGTTGATTATCAGTCATTTTCAACATAGATTGTTCTGAGTTCCCCTCTGTTCGCCGAAGCGATCAACTCGCGGAGGTTTTCATGCTGGTGACCTGTTGGTCAACCAAGGGGGGTTCGGGCACAACGGTGATCGCGGCCCTTGTCAGCTTACATGCCGCCCAAGATCGCGACCGGCCCGTTCTGCTCGTCGACCTGTGCGGTGATCTGCCCGCGGTGTTCGGCAGCGCCGAGCCCGTGTCGGGTCTGGCTCAGTGGCTGAGCAGCGACCTCGCCCCCTGTTCGCTGGAGCGGGTGCTCGAGGAGCTGACCCCCAACCTGTCGCTGCTTCCCCGGGGCCAGGGGCCGCTGAGCGCTCGAAGGGCCGACGAACTCGTGGATTGGCTGGCCTCCGGTGCCGTCGTGGTGGTGGACGCGGGGGTGTTGACGGCCAAAGGGGAGGCGTCTGACCTTGGTTCAGACCACGAGCTTCGCTGGCGGCTGGCCGCCGAGGCCGATCGGTCGGTGCTGGTTACCCGGGCCTGTTATCTGGCTCTGCGCCGCACGGTGTCGCTCTCGGTCCGGCCCAGTGGGGTGGTGCTGGTGGCCGAGGCTGGTCGGGCTCTGACCCGATCCGATTGCGAGCGAGCCATCGGCGCGCCGGTGCTCGCCACCGTGGCCGTCGACCCCGACATCGCTCGAGCGGTGGATGCCGGGATGTTGAGGACACGGGTGCCCAAGGGTGCGATCAAGGTGCTCGGCCGTATCACCGAGGAGCTCTGAACCGTGGTCTGGAGTCGCAGTGGGGGCGGCAAGGAGGCCATTGAGCCGTTCCTGCGAGATCCGTCGGTGTCGGAGATCATGGTGAACGGCCCCGGTCCGGTGTGGATCGAGCGTCGCGGCCGCTTGGAGACCACCAACACGATCTTGGACACCGAGACCATCGAACTGCTCATCGAGCAGACGGTGGCACCGTTGGGCCGTCGCATCGATCGCAGCTCACCGATGGTGGACGCTCGACTCCCCGACGGCTCTCGCCTCAACGCTGTGGTGCCGCCGGTGGCGGTGGACGGCCCCTATGTGACCATTCGCCGTTTCTCGGTCCGCCCGGTGCCCCTAGAAGAGTTCGCCCCTCCGGGAGTAGTGGCGGCGCTGCGGTGGGCCGTGGCCGCTCGCTGCAACCTGGTGGTGTCGGGTGGCGCGGGGGCGGGCAAAACCACCCTGCTGAATGCGCTGGCCGTATCCATCCCTCAGGGCGAACGCGTGGTCACGGTGGAGGACGCCGCCGAACTGGCTCTGGGCAGCGACCATGTCGTGCGCCTTGAGGCTCGGCCGGTGGATGCCGACGGAGTGGCGCCGGTCACCATCCGCCAACTGGTGCGCAACGCCCTGCGGATGAGGCCTGACCGCATCATCGTGGGAGAAGTCCGGGGAGCGGAGACCCTCGACATGCTCCAAGCCATGAACACCGGCCACGAGGGATCGCTTTCCACCTGCCACGCCAACAGCCCGGCCGACGCCGTCAGCCGGCTGGAGACCATGGTGCTCCTCGATGGCGGCGCTGTGCCCCTGGCCGCAGTGCGAGAGCAGATCACCGCGGCGGTGGATCTGGTGGTCCATGTCGCCCGTCGCCCTCAAGGCCAGCGCCGCATCACTTCGCTGGCCGAAATCGACCGCTCTGGCGACGGCAGCCGGCCCCGGTTGTGCCCGATCGCCGACGAGTTCCAATTGCGCAGCCTGCCCGCGGTCAGGGCCCGAGTGCCTGACGCTGCCGATCCCGATCCCCAGTGGCTTGACCAATGACTGAGGTTCGAGCAGGTCTGGCCACGGTGGTCGAGCGGGTGCAAGCCATGGCATTCCAGGCTGGTTTGAGCCTGACCCCGGCCCAAATCTGGAGGGGACTGGGAGCGATAGCGCTTTTGGGTGCCGGTTTCGGCGCGGTCCAGGCGGGTGTTGCTGGCGCTTGCATTGGCGTTGCTGTGGGCATCGCCGTCGCATTGGCGGCGCTAAGGGCTAATCGCCATCGTCGCGACCGGGTGATCGAGGCGCAGCTTCCCGGCTTCTTGGAGGCCATCGCCCGGGGGCTGCGGACCGGTTTGCAGCTCGGTCCCGCCGCGGTGGAGGCCGCCACGAGCACTCCGCCTCCGCTGCACCAAGAGGTGGTGCCGTTGGCCGATGAGCTTCGCCGAGGGCTTCGCAGCGCCGACGTATTCGACCGCTGGGCCAGTCGGCGTCCCGACAGCGGTGCGGGCCTGGCCGCGGCGGCAATGGCGTTCGCCGCCACCGCGGGCGGGGCCCGGGCTCGGGCCATCGATGGAGTGGCCGCCACTCTGCGGGATCGGGCGGCGCTTGAGTTGGAGGTGCGCTCGCTCACGTCGCAGGCCCGGGTGTCGGCCATGATGATCGCCGCTCTGCCCCTCGGGTTCATGCTCTTGTCGGCCGGCGTGGGCGACCATACGGCTGGCTTCTTGTTCACCACCCGCCTCGGCTTGGCAATCCTCGCCCTCGGTTTGGGCCTCGATGCAGTCGGCGCGCTGTGGATGCGCCGGATTGTCAACGCCCGGGACTGAAGTGGCGCTACCGACTGTTCTGGGGTTCGCGAGCGAAGTGGCGCTACCGATCGCTCTGGGGTTGCTGTGGACGGCCGTGGTGGTGCTGTGGGGTTGGCACCGGCGGCCTCGACAAGTCCGGTCTCCCTCTCCGAGCCGACCGCGGGCCCACTCGGTGCTCGCCGCTCCCACTGTCGGGTTCGCACTGGCCGCCGTGATCGCATTGGCCGTCCATCCGGTGCTGGGGGTGGGTATGGGATTGCTGGTATGGATCACTCCTCACCGCCGACGGGCCCAACGGCATCGCCGGAAGCAGGCTGAGATCATCGAAGAGCTTCCCGAAGCCATCGACCTGCTCCGTCTGGCCGTCTCGTCGGGGCTCAATGTCCATCTTGCGGTGGCCGCGGTGGGGGAGCGTCTCCGCGGTCCAGTGGGACTCGGACTGGCCGAGGCCGTTCAGCGGGCCCACAGCGGGATGCGCCTGGCCGATGCCCTGGAGCCGCTTCCCGACCGCGTGGGCGAGCCGGTGCGCCCATTGGCCAGGGTGCTGATCGACGGCGATCGCTACGGCACCGAGTTGGAGCCCGCCCTGGAGCAACTGGCCGCCGACAGCCGCCTCCTGCGCCGCCGCCGAGCTGAAGAGCAAGCTCGTCGATTGCCCCTGCGGCTGCTGCTGCCTTTGGTGTCTTGCATTCTGCCCGCGTTCATCCTCCTCACCTTGGCCCCAGTGCTGGCCGAGACCCTGACCGTGCTGCGTCGATGACCAGGGCCCCCACTTCCCCCGCCGCGTCCATCCCAAACAGGTACACCGAATGATTTTGCTTCGATGGCTGCTCGCCCTGCATTCGTGGCTGGCCCGACTGCGGTCCGACCGTGGTCAGGCTACGGCCGAGTATGCCCTCATCCTCTTGGGGGCTGCCGCGGTGGCCATGCTCCTCGTGTCCTGGGTCACCAAGACCAACCGCATCGCCAACCTTCTCGACGCCGTATTCCGACACATCACCGGCCTCGTCAGCTGATCGGTGGCGGCAAACGCCCGGTTGGATGCGGGTTTGCCGCGTCGCGACCGGGGTCAGGCCGCGGTGGAGACCGCGCTGGTGCTGCCCCTGATCATGGCGGTGGCATTGGTGTTGGTACAGGTCGGTTTGCTGGTGCGCGACCATGTACTGGTGGTCCACGCGGCCCGGGAAGCGGCCCGAGCCGCCGCGGTCGAACCCACCACCGAAGCGGCCCGAGCCGCCGCGGTTACCGCAACCGGGCTGGATGCAAGTCGATTGCAGGTGGAAACTGCTGGGAGTCGCACTACTGGTGGCCTGCTTCGGGTGACGGTGCGCTATCGCCCCGAACCCGCCGTGCCCATCGTGGGCCGCCTGTTTCCCTCCGTGACCATCCAAGAGGCGTTAACCGTCCGGGTGGAATAGGTGCCGCTGACAGAAACGGAAACTGCATCCAACTAGTCTGATATTTCGTGGAATTCGGTGTCACCGTTGCCTCTCACGGGCGATGGGAAGTTCTGACGGTCACCGGCGAGATCGACATGGCCACTGCGCCCCGCTTCCGCCAACGGCTGTTGGCGGTGATCGGCACCGGGGCGCAGAACGTGGTGATCGATCTCTCCGGGGTGGACTTCATCGATTCCACCGGGCTGGGCGTGCTCATGGGCGGGGCCAAGCGAGTGCGAAGTGCCGGGGGAGACATTCGGCTGGTGATGGCGGGCACCCGACTCGCCGACCTGATCGAGCTCACTCGACTCGACCGCGTCTTAGATGTGTTCGACTCGGTCTCGGCGGCCATTGAGGACTCCAGCTCATGACATCCGATCCAGCCCGCTTCGACTTCGAGATTCCGGCTCGCCCCGAATACCTTTCGCTGGTTCGATCGTTGGTGGTGGAGGCGGCGGAGATGGACTCAACCCTAAGTCGAGAGCGCATCGAAGACTTCAAGGTGGCTGTCTCCGAGGCCACCACCAACGCCATTGAAGCCCATGCCCGAGCCTGTCGTGACGATTCCATTCACATTCGCTGCACGATCACAGATGACCGGCTTGAGTTCCATATCACTGATCGGGGCTTTGGCTTCTACCCCGATCAGATTCAGGTTCTCCCCGAGCCCGACGATCCCAGCCGCTTGAATTTCGAGCGGGGTTTGGGCATCTATCTCATGCGGGTGCTCTCCGACGATGTAGAGATTCACAGCGGGCCTGACGGCACCGAGGTTTCTCTGGCCATCCATCTCACCTCCAACAACTCCGATGGCTGAGAAAAACCCTCTCAGCGATCTGACCTTCCTGGGTGGCCAAAGTCGACTGGCTCGATTCATCGGTCGACCCATTCTCCATTTCGCGGCCATCGAAGCTGCTGGCGGCGTTCTCATGCTCATCGCCACCGTGGCCGCCCTCGTCTGGGTCAACTCACCATGGCAGGACTCCTACTACGACTTCTGGCACACCTACGTGACGTTCTCGGTAGGCGACTACCACTTTGCGGAGAACCTCGAGCACATCGTTCAAGACGGCCTGATGGCCGTGTTCTTCTTCGTGATCGGACTGGAGATCAAACGGGAGATGGTAACCGGCCAGCTCCGGGACCCCCGCTTTGCCGCACTGCCCGCGGTGGCCGCGCTCGGCGGCATGGTGGTGCCTGCCCTCGTCTACTTCGCCTTCAATCCCAGCGGCCCGGGCCAAGACGGCTGGGGCATCCCCATGGCCACCGACATCGCCTTTGCCATAGGCGTCCTATCTCTGCTGGGCAATCGCATTTCTCGACAGATGAAGGTGTTCCTGCTGACGCTGGCCATCGTGGACGACATCGGCGCGATTCTGGTGATCGCCATCTTCTACACCAGTGATCTCTCGAGCAACTGGCTGCTCACCGCCGCCATATTGCTGGCGGGCATTCTCGTCCTCCGCCGACTCCATGTTTGGTATCTGCCGGTGTACATCGTGATCGGGGTGGCCTTCTGGCTGGCCGTGTATGAATCCGGTGTTCACGCCACCATTGCCGGGGTGATCCTCGGTCTGGTCACGCCAGCCAAGCCCCTCCAGTCCGAAGACGAGGCTCGTCGCTGGGCGAATTGGCTCCAGATGCAAAACGAGGTTCACCTCGACGACGTGCGCCGAGTGGGATTCCACATGCGGGAGTCGCAGCCGGTCAGCCAGCGGATTGAAGAGCTGCTCCACCCCGTCGCCGGCTACATCATCATCCCCATCTTCGCTCTGTCTGCCGCCGGGGTTGAGCTTTCTGGAGAAGTGCTCTCCGATGCGGTTACCTCGCGGGTGACGCTGGGAGTGGCAATCGGGCTGGTGGTGGGCAAGACCGCGGGGATCTCGTTGTTCTCATGGATCGCCCACCGGTTGGGATGGGTCACCATTCCCAAGTCGCTGGCTGGTAGCCACATGGTGGGGCTGGCCATGGTGGCCGGCATCGGTTTCACCGTGTCGCTCTTCATCTCCCGATTGGCCTTCGATGACCCCGCTGTCGCCGATGAGTCCAGGATCGGCATTCTGGTGGGATCGCTGATCGCCGCGGTTGTCGGCCTGGCGATTCTGTCCCGTACCGAGCCCCGCCCGAAGTACTCAGACAAGACCTGATCCCCAGATTTGTCACCGGTTGGGTTTAGGGTCTGTTTGACAACCACTCCCTCCCAACCCCTACTTTCTCCCCGTGTCCAACGCCCTCGTGATCGTCGAGTCTCCGGCCAAGGCCAAGACCATCGCGGGCTATTTGGGTACCGGCTACGTGGTGGAGTCGTCAATCGGACACATCAGAGATCTGCCCAGCAACGCCAGCGAGGTGCCGGCGGCTTATCGGAATGAGTCGTGGTCCCGCTTGGGAATCGACGTCGACAACGACTTCAAGCCGCTGTATGTGGTGCCCTCCGACAAGAAGTCTCAGATTCGCAAGCTGAAGCAGCTGCTCAAGGAGGCCGACGAGCTGTATCTCGCCACCGACGAAGACCGCGAGGGAGAGGCAATCGCCTGGCACCTGCTCGAAGTGCTGTCCCCCAAGGCCGACGTCAACGTGAAGCGGATGGTGTTCCACGAGATAACCCCGTCGGCCATCCAGGAGGCCATCGAATCCCCCCGGGATCTGGACCGCCGCCTGGTGGATGCCCAAGAAGCCCGCCGGCTGTTAGACCGGCTGTACGGCTACGAAGTGTCGCCTGTGCTGTGGAAGAAGGTGCTGCCCCGCCTCTCAGCCGGCCGGGTGCAGAGCGTGGCCACCCGCATCGTGGTTGAGCGGGAGAGGGAGCGCATGGCTTTCACCGCGGCCGACTACTGGAGCCTTAGCGCGGAATTCCGAGTGCTGGGCGAACTGGATCCCGGTGATCCCCCAACGTTCAACGCCACGCTTACCGCGGTGGACGGGGCCAAAGTGGCCACTGGCAAGGACTTTGCCAGCGACGGCCAACTCCGCAGTTCCGACACCGTCCATCTCGACGAGGAGGCGGCTCACGGATTGGCCCGGGGGCTGGCCGACGCCGAGATCAGCGTGCGAGCTGTAGAGGTCAAGCCCTACCGCCGCCGGCCCGCGGCGCCGTTCATGACCTCCACCTTCCAGCAGGAGGCCGGACGCAAGCTGCGCCTGTCGGCGGCCATGGCCATGAGGGCGGCTCAGTCGCTGTACGAGAAGGGCTACATCACCTATATGCGCACCGACAGCACCACCCTGTCGGACACTGCCTTGCGGGCGGCGCGAGCCGTGGTCTCGGATCGCTACGGCGCTTCCTTTTTGCCCGACGAGCCCCGCCGCTATGCCAAGAAGGTCAAAAACGCCCAGGAGGCCCACGAGGCCATTCGCCCTTCCGGTGACCAGTTCCGCTCTCCTGAGGAAGTGCGGGCCGAGGTGCCCAAGTTGGAGGCCCAGGTCTACGAGCTGATCTGGCAGCGCACGGTGGCTTCCCAGATGACCGACACGGTGGGCGAGACCGTCCACGTCGACCTCGGTGGAGCAGCCAGCGACGGGCGCGACGCCGCCTTCTCGGCGGCCGGGACGGTGATCACCCACGAAGGCTTCCGCCGGGTGTACACCGAGGGCACCGACGACGAGGCCGACCAGGAGGAGGCGGAGCGGCGGATGCCGTCGTTGACGGCCGGTGATCCGCTGGCCATCGAGGAACTGGCGCCCTCCGGCCACGCCACCCAGCCCCCGGCTCGCTATACCGAGGCATCACTGGTGCGGAGGCTGGAGGAGCTGGGGGTCGGCCGTCCGTCCACCTACGCCAGCATCATGAACACCATCGTCGACCGGGGCTACGTGTGGAAGAAGGGTTCGGCGCTGGTGCCCTCGTTCACGGCGTTTTCGGTGGTCAGCCTGCTGGAGCAGCATTTTCCCAACCTGGTGGACTACGCCTTCACCGCTCGCATGGAGGATGATCTCGACGGCATCGCCTCGGGCGACCGTGAGTCCATTCCCTGGTTGAGCAGGTTCTATTTCGGGCCTGCCGATGGCGAGCTCGACGACAAGTCTGCCCACGGTGTGGCCAAGTACGGACTTCGCACCGCGGTGTCTGATCGCTTGGGCGACATCGACGCCCGGGCGGTGAACTCCATTCCCATCGGCGCCGACGAAAGCGGTGAGCCGGTGGTGGTCAGGGTCGGGCGCTATGGGCCCTATGTGCAGCGCGGCGACGACCGGGCCAGCCTTCCCGACGACCTGCCCCCCGACGAGCTGACCTTGGATCGGGCGCTGGATTTCATCGCGGCGCCGTCCGGCGATCGAACCCTGGGTGACGACCCGGAAACCGGCCTCCCGGTGGTTGTGCGTACCGGCCGGTTCGGCCCCTATGTCCAAGTTGGCGAAGATCCAGCCAACGGCGGGGAAAAGCCCAAGCGGGCATCGCTGCTGGCCGACATGCAGCCCGACACGGTCACCCTGGAAGAGGCCCTCAAGGTGCTATCGCTGCCTCGGGTGGTGGGCGTCGATCCCGCCGACGACACCGAGGTTGTGGTTCAGAACGGGCGCTATGGGCCGTACCTCAGCAAGGGCAAGGAGAATCGGAGCCTCGAATCCGAAGACCAGCTGTTCACCATCACGCTGGAGCAGTGCCTGGAGCTGTTGGCCCAGCCCCGTCGGCGGCGAGGCCAGA
The DNA here is from genome assembly GCA_022826705.1 of Acidimicrobiia bacterium. Classification (GTDB taxonomy): domain Bacteria; phylum Actinomycetota; class Acidimicrobiia; order Acidimicrobiales; family Bin134; genus Poriferisocius. The sequence continues at coordinate 40,748 of JAJDUJ010000009.1, forward strand.
CGGCCAAGCCGCCCCTTCGCGACCTGGGCCCCGATCCGGCCACCGACAAGCCGATGGTGGTCAAGGACGGCCGCTATGGCCCCTATGTGACCGATGGCGAAGTGAACGCCTCGTTGGGCAAGGGCGACTCGGTGGAAGCCCTCACCGTGGAGCGGGCTGCGGAGCTGCTCCAGGTCCGGCGGGACAAAGTGGCTGCCGGTGGCGGCAAACCTGCGGCTCGTCGGAAGTCCACGGCCAAGAAGAAGACTGCGGCAAAATCAGGGGCGGCCAAGAAGAAGACTGCGGCCAAGTCGGGGGCGGCAAAGAAAAAGCCGTCGCCTCGGTCGGAATCGTAGGCCAGTAGCTACCCTGAGCGGGTGGAGGCGGCCCGGCATGGCTTTTGACGAGTCCTCTGGGGTTGCCTCTGCTCGAGTTGACCGGATTTTCGGCAGCGCCCAGTACTTCAGGCTGTGGATTGCCCAGATCTTCTCCTCCGGCGGCGACTGGTTAGCCCTGTTCGCCATCCTCATCACCGCCAACCGCGTCGGCGGCGGCACCCCGGAGGCCTCGGTGGCCTATGTGATGATCGCCCGCTTCCTGCCCGGTCTCATCTTCGGCTCGGCGGCCGGAGTGCTGGTGGACCGCTGGGATCGCAAACGGACGATGGTGGTGTGCGATCTGGGCCGGGCCGCCACTTTGCTCTGGCTGCCGTTTGTGGACTTCGTCTGGCAGCTCGTGCTGGCCTCGCTGATCCTGGAGGGATTCGCCCTGCTGTGGGCCCCGGCCAAAGAGGCCTCGGTACCCAATCTGGTACCCCGGGAGAAGCTGACCGCAGTCAACTCCCTCTCCCTGGTTGCCGCCTATGGCACGTTCCCGATTGCCGCGGGCATCTTCATCGGCCTCGCTGATTTGGCCAACGTCATCGATGACATCGGCGCGGTTGATTTCCTGCGCATTGACACAGAGTCGATTGCGTTCTACCTCGACGCCGCGTCATTCGCGGTGGCCGCGGCGATTGTCTCTCGACTCGCCCTGCCCCGGGGCCCTCAGTCAACCGGTGCTCAGCCCGACGACTCAACCCGGCTGTGGGCTCCCGAACAGGTCTTTCAAGACTTGCGGGAGGGCTGGAGCTTCATCTTCGTGAACCCCACCGTTCGGACGGTGAACGTCGCCCTCGCGGTGGGTTTGATCGGCGGGGGAATGATCATTCCCTTGGGTCCGGTGTTCGCTGAAGATGTGCTCGACGTGGATGGCGGTGACGGGTTCCTTACCTTCATGGTGGCTCTGGGAATCGGTGTGGCTCTGGGAATTGCCGGGTTGGCCGCGAAACAGAGCCAATTGCACAAAGAGCGGGTCTTCGTAGCCGCGGTATTCGGGGCCGGCATCTGCCTATTTGTCGCGACGTCGATGTGGACGCTGCTCGGGTCAGCCCTGCTTGTCGGCGGGCTCGGGGTGTGCGCGGGAACGGTCTACGTCTTGGGAATCACCCTGCTCCAGGAGAACGCCACGGAGGAGCTGCGCGCTCGCGTCTTTGCCGGGCTGTTCACGCTGGTGCGGTCGTCGGTGATGCTCGCCCTGCTGCTCGGCCCCGCGCTGGCCCTGTTCCTGAACGGGCTGTCGGACAAGTTCTTCGACAAAGATGTGAACATTCTCGGCTTTGACGTGATCATCCCCGGCGTTCGCCTCACGTTGTGGCTTGCCGCACTCATCATGGTGGCTGCTGGTTTCTTGACCCTGGTATCCAGGCGAGGGGCCAAGTCATGACCGGCCGCCTGATTGCCTTCGAAGGCGGCGAGGCCGTGGGCAAGAGCACGCAGGCCAAGCTGCTGGCTGAGCGTTTGGGGGCTGAGTTGACTCGGGAACCTGGCGGTACCGAAATCGGGAATCTCATCCGTGCCATGGTGCTGGACGCATCCGGCCTACATCTGTCTCCCAGAGCTGAAGCTCTACTCATGGCAGCAGACAGGGCTCAACACGTTGCTGAAATGATTCGCCCCATTCTTGAAGAGGGCAAGCATGTAGTGACTGATCGATTTATCGGTTCGTCATTGGCTTATCAGGGCTTCGGCCGGCAATTGGGCGTGAAAGACATTCTTGCTCTGTCTCTGTTCGCTACCGACGGCCTTGATTGCGATCTAGTTGTTCTGCTTGAGGCAGGCGACGATGCTGCTCAGTCGCGGCTTCATGTTCGACAGCGCTTTGACTTTTGGGGGCCTTATGGGGAACCGGACGCCAAGGGCTCTGAGTACCTATTGGCATTGCCCGATGATCGCATTGGCTCTGAGGACTTTGAGTTTCACCGTAGGGTCTTGGAAGGGTATCGAGTTCTAGCCGAGCAGAACCCCGACCAGTGGGTGGTTGTCGACGGGAGTGGCCCGGTTGACGAAGTAGCTGAGGCGGTGTACGCCGCGGTTCGGGATCGACTCGGTGTCTGACCTGCTGAGCCAGGATGAACGGCACTCCGATTCGCCGGGCGACTCGCTGCCCGGCATCGATGACGCCGTAGACGACGTCTGGGCCGTGTTGGAGGGACAGCCGCGGGCAGCCGAGCTCTTGGCCTCAGCTGCGGCCCAGCCGGTGCACGCCTATCTGTTCTGCGGCCCGCGGGGTACCGGCAAGCGCACCGCCGCCCTGGCCTTTGCCGCCGCGTTGATCGGAGACGATTCGCGAAGCCGTCGCTTGGCTTTGGCCGGTCGCCACCCCGACGTGGCCATCCACGAGCCCGAGGGCCGGACCCTGAGGGTGGCCGAGGCCGACGAGATCATCTTCGAGGCGTCCCGCAGCCCGGTGGAAGGCCGCCTCAAGGTGATCGTCTGCGACCGGTTCCAAACCGCCGAGCCCGAAGCCGTGGCCAGTCTGCTCAAGACCATCGAAGAGCCGCCCCCCACCGCGGTCATCGTGCTGTTGAGCGAGGAGATCCCCCCCGATCACACCACCGTGGCCTCCCGATGCGTCATCGTGGAGTTCGACCCCGTGCCCGACGACGATGTGCGCCGCATTCTCGAGCGCGAGGGGGTGAGCTCCGAGGGCCTGGACGACATCGTGGCCGCCGCGGCGGGAGACGTGAGCCGGGCTCGGCTGTTGGCCACCGACGAGGGCCTCGGTGCCCGTCGCCAGGCATGGGCCGCTGCGCCGTCCCGGCTAGACGGCACCGGTACCACCGTGTCGGCCCTGGTCGACGAACTGCGATCACTCATCGATGAAGCCCAAGCCCCTCTGACCGCTCGCCAGCAGGCCGAGTCCGAAGACCTCGCCCGAATCGAAGCCGACGTAGGCGCCCAAGCCCGACTGCGCCGGGAAATGGACGCCCGCCACCGCCGAGAACAACGCCTCCTGCGAGCCGACGAACTCCGCTTCGGCCTAGCCACCCTGGCCGCCTTCTACCGCAAACAAATGGCCGACGATCGCCACGCCCCCGAGGCTGTCGCCGCCATAACCCGCATCCGCGACACCCACGCCTGCCTAGTCAGAAACCCCAACGAACCCCTCCTCCTCCAGTCCCTTTTCCTATCTCTCCCCCGCCAATAGGGCTGGTAGCCTGACCCCCGCGCCCGAGTAGCTCAGTCGGCAGAGCAATTCATTCGTAATGAATAGGTCAGGAGTTCGATTCTCCTCTCGGGCTCGGCGGGATGATCTCCACTTGCGGGCTTTACTGATCTCCAATTAGGTGCGAGCAGGGGTTTTGGCCCTCTGGGGGGGTCCGAAGCGGGTTTTCGGGGTCGGCGGGAGGGTCGGCGGCGGGCTAGCGGGGGCGGTGCGGGTCCGCTGTTGGTGTGCGGGCGCGGCGGAGCTGGCGGCTGGTGGCCGCCAGGCTCACGGGTGGGGGTTGGGGCTGGCTACGGGGACCGGCCGGTCGCAGCCGCAGCGGCGGGCTCGTCGTCGGAGGGCTCGCGGGCCGTTGCGGTCTTGTCGGAGGGCTCGCCGGCTGTTGCGGTCTCGTCGGCGGCTTTGGGGGTTTTGGCCGGATCGGCGGGCCGGGGCGGTTCTTTGTTCTCGGGTTTGTCGGCGATGGCCATGTTGTAGGCGACTGCGAGCATGATGGCGCCGACCTCGATGGTGACGTGCTCGACTGAACGGCACCACCCTGTTTTGAGGCCATTTTCGTCTTTGAGGCCTTTGATGCCGTTCTCGGACTGGTTCCGCGACGTGTAGGCGTGTTTCTGCGCGGGGGTTCCGTATGGGAACGGCTGGACGTTGGCCCGCTCGGCGGCGGTGAGGGTGACCGTGGATCCTTTGCAGCAGTACTCGCCCGGTTTGACGTCGGCGGCGACGAGGGGTGCGGCGGGGGAGCTGTTCTTCTTCCTGGGTTTCCGGGGCGGCGGGTTCGCGGTCTTGGCTTTGGTTCTTATGCGGCCCGCGCATTGGGGGCATTTGAGCGTGATGGCGCCGTCTGGGCGGCGGTGTGTGACGATCCACGCGTATTTGGACCGTTCGGCGTACCACTCGGCGTGAGCTTTGGGCGCGAGCCGTTTGGGCAGAGTCAGCAAGCGGTGGGGCATCCACACGGGGAAGTATGACCCGGCGTTCTCGACGAGCGGCTGGTTCTTACCCCTTCCGACGACGATTGTCTTGGCGCGTCTGACGGCGTCCTTGGGCTGGTCCATGAATATGTCGAGGTTCGCCTTGTGGAGGGGCAGCTTGAATCTGGGCTTGGTTGTGTACCCCATGTCGGCGTACACCTGTTTGAGGTTCGGGGCGATCTTCTGCGCTCCGAACACGACTTCCACTCCCTTGAGGCCGGTGCTGTCCCCTGCTTTGGTCAGGCCGATGTCGAGTATGTAGGGCGGCACCTGGTCCTTGAACCCGACTTTGCGGGGGTCGCCGTTCCCCACGGCTGTCCTGCAGGCCACAACCAGATGGGCGAGGCGCCCGAAGAAGATCCCTTTGTCCCGTGTGGAAGTCCCGCTCCGGTAGCCGAGGGAGGCGACAAGATCAGCGCTGACGATTTTGCCGTCGACTTTGGTCCAGGTCGCCCACGCGGGGACGTCGGTGGCGTCTAGGGCGCCGCCTCTGATCTGTTTCGCAACGTGCTTGGGGATGCTGGCCGCCAGGAGGCTCAACCTGAACCATGCGAGATTGACCGTGGTGCCGTCCCCGGCTTTCTCGCCTTTCTTCAGCGCTCGTTCCAGGCGTTTGAGCTGCTTGCAGAGCGTCTTGTAGGAGGGAAGGTTCCAGCCGCCGCGGGTGCAGGCGCCGAGCTCGAACGCGATGTGCGGGTCGAGCCCGGCGAGCAGGGCCGCGACGACGGTCCTCTTCGCGCTGTCGCACAGCATTGCGGCCAGCACCATCCCGACGAGCAGCAGCTTCACATCGACTCCCGACAGCAACCCGTGGTGCCTGTCGAGAATTTCTTGCAGATAGTGCTCTGTGCCGGAGTGGTCGACGAGATCGACAGCGGCGCGGCCCTGGTTCTGCTAGGAGCAGATCGGCCCCTTCTGGGCGCTCGGATGGTAGACGGGCATCTTCCGCCGCACGCTCAGCCTCTCGTACTGCTCCGGGGTAAGCCGCTGCTTGGCGGCTGCCCTCTGACGGCGGCGCCGCCCCGCCCGGTCCACCGTCCCGACAGCTTCTTTGCGGGTGGTGGCGCCGTGTCCCCGATGGGAACACCGGCGTGAGGTACGCCTGCCTGGTGGGGGCCGGCGGGCGGTGTGCCGGACTGTCGGCAGTGCTCCTTTGGGAGCGGGCAGCTTGGGAGGCGCGGGCTGCTCTTCCTGCCCGGGCGTGAGGGATGGGGGCTTTCTGGTTGACGCTGCCGATTGCACAACACTTCCCGAATCGGAATGGTTCTCCGATGGCGGCTTTCGTTGCGGCTTGATGCCTGTCAGAAGCCGTAGGACGAGCGCCTAGCTGGCGCCGAGGCGGCGGAACGCTTCGAACGGGGCGGCCTGTACCGGGGCTGAGGCGGGCATATAGGCTTCGTGCCCATGTCTTTTCCGGGGAGGCTCAGGACAGAAAGGGCGGTCGCGCTGGCGGTTGTGGCGCTTGCCGCCGTTGTGGTTGTGCCCGTTGTCTCAGTTTCGGTTTCGGCTCAGAGCGTTGCCGATGTGGAGGCCCGGGACAGTCTTATCGCCGACCAGGAGAACTTGCTGAACACCTATCGGTGCCTGTTCGGCGTCGACACCGGCGTGGTCCCGGGCGGGTGCCCTAACCCGGATCGGGTGTCTCCCGGGGTAGCGCCGGAGAGCCCGACGAAGTTGGACGTCATGGTGCGGGACGAGCTCATCGGTAGCCAGGAGGCGCTGTTGAACGTGTACCGGTGCCGGTTCGACGTCGACACTCAGCTTGTGCCCGGCGGCTGCGTCGACGGCGCCCCGGCGCCCCCCGAGATTGTGCCCGCGGACCCGGTCGCTGCTCCTGCTGTGACCGCTGGGCGGGAGCATTCGTGCGCGATCAGAGCCGACCGGAGCGTCGTGTGCTGGGGTGATGGCGAGCTCGGCCAGCTCGACGCCCCGTCGGGCCAGTTCAGCACTATTTCGGCGGGATGGGAGCACTCCTGTGCGATCAGAGTCGACTGGACCGCGGTGTGCTGGGGCCTCGACCGCGCCGGGAAGGCCGACGCCCCATCGGGCAGGCTGATCGAGGTCTCCGCGGGCGGTTCGCACTCCTGCGGGATCAGAGCCGACCGCACCGCGGTTTGCTGGGGCTTGAACTCCAGCGGCCAGGCCGACGCCCCATCGGGCGAGTTCGCCGACATTTCCGCGGGAGGTTTCTACTCGTGCGGGATCAGAGCCGACCGCACCGCTGTCTGCTGGGGCCAGAACACCCATGGCCAGGCCGACGCCCCATCGGGCGAGTTCCTGGCGGTCTCCGCGGGATGGCGGCATACCTGCGGGATCAAAGCGGACCGCACCGCGGTCTGCTGGGGCGACAATGCTTCGGGCCGGGCCGATGCCCCTTCGGGCGAGTTCACGGATATCTCGGCCGACGATTTCCACTCCTGCGGGATCAGAGCCGACCGCACCGCGGTCTGCTGGGGCAGCAGCCCCAAAGGCAAGACCGATTCCCCATCTGCGGAGTATGCGGACGTCGCCGCGGGCGGCGGGCATTCCTGCGCCATCTCAGCCTCGTATTCCATCGTGTGCTGGGGCGATCATGCAGGCGGGCGGGAAGACGCTTTCTTCTCCGGGGACATCGGCGGCCCCGAGGACTGCCCGGACGCCGGAGGGGCGTCCACCGTCCCGATCGACAGCGACGGCGACGGGGTGGCCGACCAGTGCTCGGCGACGTACACCGAGGTGGCCGCCGGCACAGCCCATTCCTGCGCCATCCGGGCCGACCAGACCGTGCAGTGCTGGGGGAGCAACACCAACCACAAGGGCGACACAGTTGGCCAGTCGGCCGCCCCCGAGGGGACGTTCACCGCTGTTTCCGCGGGCCGGAACAGCTCGTGCGCCATCCGCGCCGACCAGACCGTCGAGTGCTGGGGCGAGCCGATCCTCGACGGATCCGGCAACCAGGCCGCGCCGCCCGACGGGGAGTTCACCGCGGTGGCCGCCGGCGGGCCCATAGCCTGCGCCATCCGCGCCGACCAGACCGTGGAATGCTGGGGGCGGATCGTCGAATCGTGCCTGTTGGGAGGGCCGTGCGAGTACACCGACATCGGAACATTCGACGATACGTTTACAGCCATACTCGCCACCCCCCAGTTCGCCTGCGGAGTCACGACCGGCCGCAAGTTCGAATGCTGGGGATACCGGCCGGCAATCCGCTCCTTCGGCCGCGGCTTCACAGGGGCATTCGTCGCCACCTCGTTGGGCGAATCGCACTTCTGCGGGCTCAGACCAGGCCGCGCCGCGGTCTGCTGGGGCGACAACGCCCACGGCCAAGCCGACGCCCCACCGGGCGAATTCTCCTCAATCTCAGTCGGAGACTCCCACACCTGCGGAATCACACGACCCGGCCGCGCCGCGGTCTGCTGGGGCGACAACGCCCACGGCCAAGCCGACGTCCCACCGGGCGAATTCTCCTCGATCTCAGCGGGAGCCTCCCACACCTGCGGAATCCGCCCCGAAGGGAACATCGTCTGCTGGGGCGACAACGCCCACGGCCAAGCCGAGCAGCCGACCGGCTGAAACAGCCACAAGCCAGCCGCCTGCCAGGCGCAGACGGGTTCGCGGCGATCAGTCGTTCTAGTTCGGGGCCGGCAGCGAGGTCAGCGCCACGCCGGGCGAGCGGGCCGAGTGCTTGTGCGCCCCTCTGCTTGTGCGGGATCGGCTGTGGCGACGTAGCTGTTCGGTGGTCTACCCAGGGGGGCCGCTTTCCGGCGGGTCGCGCCAGGTCGGGAGGTTCGGGTCTACGCCCGGGGGTGAGAACCGGTGAGGTAGCGAATGCCCAGGTCAGGATATGCAATGTGAAACCCCCCCTCTTCGAATGTGAAATAGCGGTGTCGGCTCTCAGGGCGCCATTCCCACGGGGGCCGCACACAGGGGTTTCGCGGGGCCTCGCTAACTGGAGATCATCCCTCGGCGGGGGGACATCAACGGTGCAGACTGAAAGCCCGACTTGCCCGACTCGGGATTCGCCCTGAATCAGAGGCTAGTACTGTCTCCCGCTATGTCCTCCACAGACGATTTCGTACTGATTGACCACCCCAGGCCCGATATCGCGCTGGTCACGCTGAACCGGCCCGAGCGCATGAACGCCATGGCCTTCGATGTGATGGTGCCCCTCGCTGAGGCCCTGCGGGACGTCAATAACGACAACGACATTCGGGCGGTGGTGGTCACCGGCGCCGGCCACGGCTTCTGCTCCGGCGCTGACCTGGTGAGCGCGGGCCGGGTGCCTTACATCGATGGTCTCACTCCTTCAACGATCGCCCACCGGGCCGCCGACCGTCTTCACGAGGTCATCGAGTTGATAGGCGACCTGCACCAGCCGGTGATTGCTGCCATCAACGGCGCGGCCATCGGCGGGGGGATGTGCCTCGCTCTGGCCTGCGACATACGCATTGCGTCCACCGAGGCCTACTTTCGTGCTGCTGGCATCAACAACGGCCTCACTGCGGCCGAGTTGGGCCTCAGCTTCACCTTGCCCAGGGCGATCGGGTCGTCGCGTGCCTTCGAGATAATGCTCACCGGAAGAGACGTCGATGCCGGTGAAGCGGCCCGCATCGGCCTCGTGAGCGAGACGGTGCCGCCGGCCGACCTGTTGGAGCGTTGCTACGAGATCGGCACCGGCATCGCCGCCTTCAGCCGTCCCGGCACCGAGCTCACCAAGCGAATGCTCTGGGCCGGCCTGGAGGCGTCCAGCTACTCGGCCCACATGCGCTCGGAGATGAACGCACAGCTGCTGGTGCGAATGACCACCCGCAACTTCGAAGAAGCCATCCTGGCCCGTTCCGAGAAGCGCCCACCGGTCTTCGAGGATTGACGCCCATAACGCATTGACGTCCATAATATATCTGTTTGGATATACTAGGGACATGAACTTGGTCCAGACTATTCGCGCCGTGGCTGGCATGACCCAGCGCCAATTAGCTGATGCCTCTGAGACTTCCCAGCCCGCAGTGGCTGCTTATGAGGCTGGGGCCAAGAGCCCGACGTGGCGCACCGTAGAGCGGATGGCTCGTTCGGTGGGCCTCGCGTGCTATCCGTTGGTGGCGGAACCGCTTACGCGAGATCAAGCGAGAAGCCTGGTTCTCCACACCGCGATCTCCCGGGAATTGAGGAAACGGGAAGACGGGGTTATTGGCACTGCTCGCCGCAACATCTCCCGGATGCGTTCGCTCAATCCCCATGCCTCGCCATTGCTTGATGAGTGGGAGCGGATTCTCGAAGGGACGAATGACCAGATCGTTGCTCGAATGCTCGACCCCAGCGAGCACGGGCGAGACCTCCGCCAAGTCACCCCGTTTGCCGGAGTGCTCTCTCCGGAAAAACGCGCCGCTGCCTACAGGTCGTTCCGGGGTGCAGCGTGAATCGCGATGCGTTTGACCATGCGGTCCGAGCTGCCGGGGCGATCCTTGGTGAGAACGAGCTCCTGGTGATTGGTAGCCAGGCTCTCCACGCTTCCATCTCGACTGATCTACCTCCTGAGGCTCTCCGCTCAGTGGAGGCCGACATTGTTGCGCTCGACGACCCAGGTCAAGAGAAGGCCGACCTAATTGACGGAGCGATCGGTGAAGCGTCGATCTTCCACGAGACCTTCGGCTACTACGCCCAGGGTGTCGCCCAGTCCACAGCTGTCCTTCCTCACGGATGGCAGGACCGTCTCATCAGATATGAGACGCCGAGCACCAACGGCGTGGTGGCCTGGTGCCTTGAAATACACGATCTCTGGATTTCCAAGGCTGTTGCTCTGCGGCCGAAGGACATTGAATTCTGTACGGCATTAGTTGCTGAAGAACTTGTGGCTATTTTCACCCTTCACAACCGCCTCGAAGACGTTGCCGAGATTGACGATGAGAGACGATCCCACATCGCAGGTCTGATCGAGCGGCTCTCTCGGTTCTGAAGTCAGGAGTTCGATTCTCCTCTCGGGTTCTATGGCGTCTTCGCCGGTTCAGGTGCCCTGCCACTACGGGCGGGGTCAGCAGGCGACGAGCTGGTCGCTTGGGCGTTCGGCTACGTGGGGCAGTTCTTCGCCGCGTGCCCAAAAGAGGGCGATGTCGGCCAGCATTCGCAGACCGCCGCAGCGGCCGCGTCGGGCGATGAAGATGATCTGGGGGGCTATGCGCTGGTCGCAGGTGTTGTGCCGCTGGCCGATGTTGGAGCCGGGGGCGATCGCCCCGACGAGGTCGCGGCATTTCTCCATCCAGGTGCAGTAGGTGGTCTTCCCCCACTCGTAGTCCACCACCCCGTTCTCGTCGAAGTAGAACTGGGCGAGCCCCCACTCCTCCCATGAGGGAGAGCGGGATATGTCGGACAGGTAGCCGCTGATGTCGAGGTCGGCGCACCATGCGGGGATGTCCCGCTCGGGCTGCGGGTCAAGCCAGCTAGAGCACCTCTCGGCCCACCCGGACTGGGCGCTGGGCAGATATGCCCGCCCGCCGGCCAGCCAGAGCCGGGCGAAGCTGCCCCACACGCAGTTGACGTCGGTGGCGCCGAGATGGTTCACGGCGTAGGAGGTCTCCTTCCACACGGCGCTGCACGCCTGCGCCGGAGTGGCGGTGAACTGGTACGAGCGGGAGAGCGACGGGACGAAGTCGTCCCAGCTCCGCAAGCAGCCGGTCAGGTAGGTGAGGGCGACCGCGTCGTCCACGTCGGGCGCATTCGGGTTGAGGCCTCTTCGGAAACCGCCGGAGGCGACGAGCTCCTCGTGGGAGACGATGCGGGTGGCGTATACCAGCCCGTCGGTTCCGAACCGGCACGGCGGGTTGTCGCCGGTGCAGCCCAGCTCTGCGGCGGACAGCCCTGAGCCGGGCGGCGGGCAGTCGAAGGGCTCGCCGGGCGGCGGGAGGTTCTCGCCGGGGCGGACCATGTCGTTCGTCGGCTCGCCGCCGTCGCCCACGCTGGACGACCACCCGTTGTCCCACCAGCGCCACGGATGGCGGCACGTCGGGTCGGGATACCAGCCCGCCGCCGCCACGGTCGGCTCCGGCTCGGTGGTCACGGTTGTCTCGGGCTTGGGGGTCGATTCGGCGGTCGGCTCAGGTTCGGCTGGGCAGTCGGGCGGGTCTGAGGGGTTGGTCTGGTTGTCGGCAGCGGTAAGCGGGTCGGTGTGCTCGTTGGTTCCGTCGCCTGTTGTGTCGGTCCACGCGAGGCCGTCCCACCAGCGCCACGCGTAGCGGCACGCCGGGTCGGTATACCAGCCGGCCGTCGGGCAGCTCGACGGCGGGGCGGCTGGCCCGGCGTGGTTGTCGGCGGTGGTCAGCCGGTCGGTGAACCCGACTTGGCCGTCGCCCGTCAAGTCAGTCCACGTCGCGCCGTCCCACCAGCGCCACAGGTAGCGGCACGCCGGGTCGCGGTACCAGCCGGCAGGCTCAGTACCGGACGGCCGCGGCGCGGCGGGATCGGACACCGTAGGTGTCGGCCCCGCAGTCGACCCTGCTGGCACCGTAACTGTTGGCTGGGCGGAGGCTGTGGCGGTCGGAGTACCCGAAGGCTCGGCGGGGACTGTGGCGGTCGGAGTACCCGAAGGCTCGGCGGTCGGACTGGTCTCCGACGCTGGCTCGGGCGCGGCCTGCGCCCCAGGAGTGGAGGTCGCGGCGGTTTCCGCTGTGGGGGTCGGCACTGCGGCGGTCGGGTCGCGGTTGTCGCTGCCACACGCCGAGGCGACCAAAGCGACTAGGACAGCTCCCGTCGCTACCACGCGCAAAGATCGTGGCCCGACCAAGAGAACCATGAGGTTGGAGACTAGCCGCCCCCGATACCGGGCCGTGGGCTGGGAATACCCGCAAGGCCCGCGAAAACCCAGGTTGTCTACGAGCCGTCTACCAGGCGCATGGGGAGCATGGTTAGGGCGGAGAGGCTGCCGTCTGCGGCGGAGTCGGTGAAGCCGGTGAGGGTTGCCCATTGGCCGGAGGCGGGGCGTTGATCGAAGGGGAGGGGAGTCTCGAAGGGGAGGTTCTCGCCCAGTGCTCCTCCTTGGGCCAAGGCCAGGCCCAACAGGCCGTCTTGGTCTTCGATCTGGAACACGATTGTGCCCTCGAAGCCCCGGCCCTCGCCCACCACAACGGTGCCGCCGGCGAGGAGTTCGCCCACCATTGGGGATTCCACCACGATGTCGTCCGACTGGGCGCTGATCACCACCCAGGTCAGCGTGCCGTCGTCAAGTTGAACTTGCTGCATATGGATGGTGGAGGCCAGCCCGAACGGCGAGCCGTCCTCGGCCAGCCGGGGCAGCTCTGCGGTGGCGGTGGCGCCGTTCTGCACCGCGGGACGGGGCTCGGCGGCCCTTTCTCCCCGTGCCACTTGCCGCGCAAAGGCCGCCGCCGCCTCGTCAGGAGTGCGCGGCCACGCCTCAGGCTCGAAGGTGGGCCATACCAGCAGCTCCGGAAGGGGGAGGGCAGTGGGTTCAGGAGTTGGGGTCGGAGTGGCGGGCATAGGTGTCGGCGTCGGGTCGGCCACTGTCGGAATCTCGTCCAGGTCCACGGTCTCAACCACGACCACCTCAGGCTCTTCTGCGTCGTTGCCGCAGGCAGCCATCACGAGGACTGCCACAAGCAACAGAGCCCACATCCGGCTAATCACACCCGAACACTATCCTGGGGCGTCCATGCTCCCAGCCGACGTCAAACCCATATCGGTTGACGATCACGTCATCGAGCCGCCCCATCTGTGGCAGAGCCGCCTGCCTGCGGCCTACCGCGACCGCGGCCCCCGAGTCGTCGAGTTGGAGAACGGCACCGAGGCGTGGCTGTACGAAGACCAGGTGGTCCAAACGGTGCGGGGCAACACCCGCACACTGCCGGGATACGACGACGACCCGCTGGGCGTGGCCCGATTCAGCGAGATGCGCCCCGGCTGTTACGACCCCTCAGCCCGCCTAGACGACATGGATCTCGACGGAATCTGGGCCCAGGTGAACTTCCCCGACTTCAGCCGGTTCGCCGGCCACCGTTTCGTGGTGAGCAATGACTTCGATCTGGCCGCGCTGTGCGTGCGGGCCTACAACGACTTCATTTTGGAGGAGTGGTGCGCCACCGACCCTCAGCGGCTCATCCCCCTGATTGTGGTGCCGCTGTGGGATCCGGCCGCCGCTGCTGAGGAGGTACGGCGCACCGCGGCCATGGGCGCCCGGGCGGTGGCCTTCTCGGAGAATCCCACCTCGCTGGGTCTGCCGTCGGTGTTCACCGACCATTGGGAGCCGCTGTGGTCCGCGGTGGACGAGACCGGCCTGGTGGTGTGCCTGCACATAGGCTCGTCGTCCAAGCTCATCAAGTCGTCCGACGATGCCCCTCCGTGCCTCGTGCTGCCCTACGTGGGAGCCAACTCCATGATTGCCTGCTCCGACTGGCTGTTCTCCGGCATTTTGGACCGCCATCGGTCTATTCAGGTCGCCTTCTCCGAAGGCGGCGCCGGCTGGGCTCCCTACCTGCTGGAACAGTCCAGTCAAGTGTTCAACAACTTCCGAGTGCAGCTCCCCGCCGAGCGCCCCCCACGGGAGACCTTCGCCGAGCACATGACGGTGTGCATGCTGCGCGACGACACCGCCATCGCCGCCCTCGACGCGATCGGCGAGGACAACATCACCTGGGAGTCCGACTACCCCCACGAGTCCACCCTGTTCCCCAACAGCATGGAGTCCCTCAAACACACCACCGCTCCTATGGCCGAGGACGTTGCCCGCAAATTCGCCGAGACCAACGCCCGCCGACTATTCAAGATCGGCATCTGATCCACAGATCCGCAAGAACGGTGAATTCCCCCAATCATCAGGAGTGCGCGAATGACCACGATTGAGTTTCTTCTCCGACCCAGACACAACTGGAGCGCTGATGAGGCTGAAGCGTTGATCGCCCGCCCGTTTCACGACCTCCTGGCCGATGCCCACCAAATCCACCGGGCCCGCCATGATCCCCATGAGGTGGAGGCCGCCATGCTGCTGTCCATCAAGACGGGGGCGTGTCCTGAGGACTGTGCCTATTGCCCGCAGTCGGCCAAGTGGAACACCGGCCTCAAGCCCGAGCGGCTCATGCCCACCAGCGACATTGTCGCAGCCGCAGAGAAAGCCCAACGGGCGGGCGCAACCCGCTTCTGCATGGGTGCGGCGTGGCGGGAGCCGAACGACCAGCAGGTCGAGGAGGTCAGCCACGCAGTCCGCGAGGTGGGCGCGCTCGGTTTGGAGACCTGTGCGACTCTGGGCATGCTCACCGCCGAGCAGGCCAACACGCTGGCCGACGCGGGCCTCGACTACTACAACCACAACCTCGATACCTCGCCCGAGTTCTACGGCGAGATCATCACCACCCGCGTCTACCAAGACCGCCTGACCACGCTGGCCCATGTCCGCGATTCCGGTGTGAAGCTGTGTACCGGCGGAATCGTCGGCATGGGGGAGTCAAGGCGCGACCGCGCTGGCCTGCTGGCGGAACTAGCGCAACTCGATCCGCATCCCGAGAGCGTCCCCATCAACTTGCTGGTTCAAGTTCCGGGCACCCCGCTGTTCGGCACCGAGAAACTCGATCCCCTCGAACTGGTCAGAACGATTGCGGCGGCACGGCTGATGATGCCGGAATCGGTGGTTCGGCTGTCAGCCGGTCGCAACGAGATGACCGACGAGCTCCAAGCCCTGTGTCTACACGCCGGGGCCAGCAGCATCTTCCTCGGTGATCGACTCCTCACCACTGCCAATCCCGGCGCCACCCGCGACGAGGCGCTGTTGGAGAAACTCGATGTCCAACTAGTGGAGCTGTGATAGCTCTCTAACGAGCTACTTCTTGTCAGGCTCGCGCCCGAAGCGCTCCATTGACTTCTCGAACTCTGCCACCGAGGAGTACACCGCCACCCGGTCGAACTGCCGTTGGATGTTCCGGTCGGTCACGTCGGCGTGTACGTCCACTGCCATCTTGGCCAGTCCCAGCGCCTCAGTGGGCAGCGACATCAGGTGCCGGCAGAAGGCATACACCTCGTCCATCAGCGACTCAGCCGGATACACCTCATGCACCAACCCGATCGACTTGGCCTGCTCAGCGTCGATCTCCATGGTGGCCATGGCCATCCATTTGGCCCAGCTCGGGCCGATCAACCGGGTAAGCCTGCTGGTGCCGCCGCTGCCGGCGATACCGCCCAGCTTCACCTCGGGCAGAGCAAACGATGCTTCTGGCGTGCAGAACCGGAAGTCCACCGAGCCGGCCATCTCCACCCCGGCCCCCAAACACCGCGCTTGGATGGCCATGATCACCGGCTTCTCCACCGCCTCCATCTCGTCGTAGAGCAGGTGGTGGCTGCGGTAGTCGCGGCGAAAGTTCCAGCCCGGATGCTGGTCCATTGTCTCGGGATTGCCAGGACGGTTCCCCGCCGGGCTGGAAATGTCCTGTCCGGCGGTGAAGTAGCGGCCCTTGGCCGTGATCACCAGGCATTTCAGGTCATCGCGGTCGCCCAGCGCCAGCACGGCCTCCCATAGAGCCGCGGTCATGTCGTGGCTGATGGCGTTCAGCTTGTCGGGCCGGTCGAGGGTGACCGTGATGATCCCGTCGTCTACATCGATGACGGCGTTGGGATGGCCTTTGAGCTCTCCTGCCACCTAGCCAGCTTCGCGCAGGCGGGTGGTGCGGTGCACCGGGTCGGTGTCGATCTTCGGGATCACGTGCTCGCCCATGAGCTGGATCATCTTGAGGTCGTCGGCCCGCTCAGCCGAGCCCAGTCCGAACACCAATTGGTCGGCCCCGGCGTCGGCCCACGCCTGGGCGCCCTTCAGCGCCTGGTCGGGGTTGCCCATCACGGCACCCGGTTGGCCGATCATCCCCTGTGCCTCCTCGATAGTGGGCATGGGAAGGGTCTGGGGCCACGGAGGCACCCACTCGGGCCGGGGGAAGGTGTCGTGGTAGCGGAACACGTTGGACTGGAGGTAGGCCATCGACGACCGCATGATGGCGTCCACAGCCTCCTCGGTGGTCTCGGCCACGAACGCCCCGCTGGTCACCATGATGTTGTCGTTCACGAATGCCCCCACCGGCTCGGCGTTGCCGATCTCGTTCTTGTAGGCCTCCAGCACCGGGGCCAGCTCGGCGAGCTCTCCCACCGAGAAGCCCAGCACGCCGAGGCCCTTGCGGGCGGCCATGGCATAGCTGGTGGTGTTGCCCGCCGCGTACCACATGGCGGGGTGGCCCTTGCCCCACGGCTTGGGCAGCACCTTGCGGGGAGGCAGCGACCAGAACTTGCCCTCGTAGCCCTCATAGGTGTCCTGGGTCCACATCTTGGCGAACTCGCCGATCACGTCCTCCCAGATCTCCTTGGTGGCGGTGGTGTCGGTGATGCCCTCTTTGTGCAAAAAGCCGAGGATCTCGTGGCTGCCAGCGCCCCGTCCGGTGCCGAACTCGAAGCGGCCTCCGGAGAGGTGGTCGAGCATGGCCACCCGCTCGGCCACCTTGGCCGGGTGGTTCACCTGGGGCAGGGGGTTGAAGATGCCCGACCCGATGTGGATGCGCTCGGTGGCATGCGCCAGATAGCCGGCTACCGCATCGTTGGCCGACAAGTGGGAGTACTCGTCGAGGAAGTGGTGCTCGGTGAGCCACACGTACTTGAACCCGGCCTTGTCGGCCGCGATCACCAGCTCCAATTCCTCCATGAACATCTTGTGCTCAGCATCGGGATCGCCCTCCCGGCGGAACTGGGGGTTGTACCCCTGGATGAAGACTCCAAATTCCATGTCAGCCTCTTTTCTGGGTGCTTTTGGTTGTTCCTTCTCAGTGGCGCTAGGCCGCGGCCTCGCGCAGGCGGGTGGTGCGGTGTACCGGGTCGGTGTCGATCTTGGGGATCACGTGCTTGCCCAGCAGCTCGATGGTCTTCAGGTCGTCGGCCCGTTCACTGGAGCCCATGCCGAACACCAGCTGGTCGGCCCCGGCGTCAGCCCATTGCTGGCAGGCCTTGAGGGCCTGGTCGGGGTCGCCCATCACGCTGCCCGGCTGGCCCACGGTCTCCCACAGGTCATCGGCGCTGGGCATGGGGATGGTCTGGGGCCACGGCGGCACCCACTCGGGCCGGGGGAATGTGTCGTGGTAGCGGAACACATTGGACTGGAGGTAGGTCATCGACGACCGCAGCGCGTGGTCCACCGCTCCCTGGTCGGTTTCGGCAACGAACGCTCCCGTGGTCACCATGAGGTTGTCGTTCACGAACGCCCCCACCGGCTCGGCATTGCCGATGTCGCGCTTGTAGGCCTCCAGCACTGGGGCCAGCTCGTCTAGGGCTCCTACTGAGAAGCCGAGCACGCCGAGGCCCTTGCGGGCGGCCATGGCGTAGCTGGTCACGTTTCCGGCCGCGTACCACATGGCCGGGTGGCCCTTGCCCCACGGCTTGGGCAGCACTTTGCGGGGCGGCAGCGACCAGAACTTGCCCTCGTAGCCCTCGTAGGTGTCCTGGGTCCACATCTTGGCGAACTCGCCGATCACGTCTTCCCAGATCTCCTTGGTGTGAGAGGTGTCGGTGATGCCCTCGCGGTGCAGGAAACCCAGAATCTCGTGGCTGCCGGCGCCCCGTCCGGTGCCGAACTCGAACCGACCGCCGGTGAGGTGGTCGAGCATGGCCACCCGCTCGGCCACCTTGGCCGGGTGGTTCACCTGGGGCAGCGGGTTGAAGATGCCCGATCCGATGTGGATGCGCTCGGTGGCATGCGCCAGATAGCCGGCGATGGCGTCGTTGGCCGACATGTGGGAGTACTCGTCGAGGAAGTGGTGCTCGGGCAGCCACACGTACTTGAACCCGGCCTTGTCGGCTGCGATCACCAGGTCGAGCTCCTCCATGAACGCAGTGTGCTCGGCATCGGGGTCGGTGTCCCGGCGGTGCTGGGGCACGTATCCCTGGATGAAAAGTCCAAACTCCATGTCGGCCTCTCTGTCGACTTTCGGCTGATATTTCCTAACATCCCGCCCGCCTCAGGGCATAAGTGCGGGAGCGAATAGGCTGCCGGGCCGTGCCTCCCATTCGCCCCGAGCAACCGCCAACCCCGCCCCGAGATGCCTTCGCCATCCACCGGGCCCCGGTCGACGGCGACCTGTCGCTGGCTTACATCCGCGAGGGAGTGGGCGGCTACCCCTTGGTGCTGGTCCACGGCTATCCCGAGACCAAGCGCATCTGGTGGCGCAACATCATCCCGCTGGCCGAGGCTGGCTACGAGGTGATCGTTCCCGACCTGCGGGGCTACGGCGACTCCGATCTGTCCGAAGACGACCAGTACGACCTGGTGCTGTACTCCCGAGACATCCACACCCTGGTTCACGACGTGCTCGGCCACCAGCGGGTCGGGCTGCTGGGCGGTGATGTGGGCGGCGCGGTGATCGTGGACATGGCCAACCGCTGGCCCGAGTTCGCAGAGCGGATGGTGTTCTTCAACACCGTGGCCCCCTTCATCGTCGACCAGGTCGACTGGTACACCGAGCGGGGACTGTCGCTGAACCCGCTGCCCCACGGGCCCACCGGCGACTATCGCATCCGCCAAGGCCGCGACCCCGACAAATTGCGAGCCGAGCTCGACACCCCCGAGCGCTGCCGTCGCTACGTGAAGGACTTCTACGAGCATCGGCTATTGGCCTCCCAGTACTCCTTCGAGGAGGACGACTACGACTTCATGACCGAGCCGTTTGCCGACTTGGAGCGGCTGGCCTCGGGCTGGTCGGTGTACCAGCTGGAGTACGGCCGGCCGATGACTGAGCCGCCCATGATGGGCACTCAGGTGCAGGCCCCCACGCTCATCCTGTACGGCCCCGACGACCAGATCGTGCCCAAGGACTTCCCCAAACGCTGCGAGATCTCCTTCGCCAACCGGGTGGGGCCAGTGGTGATCCCCGAATGCGGCCACTTCCTCCAGTGGGAGCGGGCCGACGTGTTCAACGAGCTGGTGAAGTACTTCTACGCCGATCTGAGGGAAGGGAAGGGCTGATGCACCTCAACGAGTTCGCCGACACCGTCGAGCCGCTGGACATGACGGCCACCGCCGAGTTCGAGAGCCTGTGTACCAGCGCCGCCGACCTGGGCATCGCCCACGGCTCAAACATCTCTTATGTGTCCCGCAACATCGTGGCCCGCCATCATCGATTCCACTTCTCCGAGTGGGGCAGCCCCGACGCCCCCACAGTGCTGCTGCTCCACGGCGGCAATCAGTCGTGCCACTCCTGGGACTTGGTGAGCCTGGCGCTGGCCGACCGCTACCACGTGCTGGCCCTCGACCAGCGGGGCCACGGCGACAGTGAATGGGCCCGCGACGCCGACTACTCCTCGGGGGCCATGGCCGCCGACGCCGCCGCCTTCTGCGAGGCGCTCGGGGTGACCGACCCCATCGTGATGGGCCACTCCATGGGGGGCATGAACACCATGCGCCTCACCCTCGACCACCCGGAGCTGGCCAAGGCCATCGTGTTGGTGGACATCGGCCCGGAGATCTCCGAGGTCGGCACCCAAGTAATCCGCACCTTCGTCACCGAGAACCGGGAGTTCCAAGACTTGGACGACTTCGTGGCCGCGGTGCAGAAGTACGACCCCTATCGCAGCCGGGAGCACATCGAGCGAACCGTCAAGTACAACCTGCTCCAGCGGGTGGACGGCACCTACATCTCCAAGGTGGACCACGGCCCCCGGCTGGCCCACGGTGCCGAGCACCGCCGGGCCGGCGACCGCTTCACCCTGGAGGACGCCGAGCGAATCGCCCAGCCAGTGCTGCTGGTGCGGGGTGCCGACTCCTGGGTGCTCACCGAAGAGGCCGCCGAGCGATTCGCCGACACCCTGCCCCACGGCCAGCTCGTGACCGTCCCCGATTGCAGCCACAACGTCCACGGTCAGAACACCCCCGGCTTTCTGGCCGCGGTGGAGCCGTTCTTGGCAAGCTTCACGCCATGAGCGACATCAGTGCCGCGGTAGAAGCCTGGGATGAGTGGTGCGACCTGCTCAAGCGGATGGGCCATGAGGTGGTTGCCCCGCCCTATCCGACAGACGACGGCGGCGACATGGAGATGCTCGAGCACCTGGCCGACAACGTGGAGGCGTTCTTGGGCTGGGAGGTATTCCACGCCGACCCCACCCGCCCGTTCTTCAACCGCCAGAACGACCTGACCGTCCAGTGGGGCGGACCCAACGCCGACAACGTGTACCGCCACGCCCGCATCGAGCCCGGTCGCCGCTACCGCATCACCGGCAACGTGCACGGGTGCGACGATTTCATCATCGCCCTGCGGGCCGGGTTCATGCACAACGACATCTGGGGCACCAAGGCCACCATCACCGCCCACGACCTCGGCCTCGCCCGCCACGACGACTTCGAGATCCTGCTGGGCGGCGATGAGCCCGGCGCGGTGGCCATTCCCGACGGGGTGCTGTCGGCGTCGATCCGGGAGTACTACTTCGACTGGACCGCCGATGAGCCGGCCTTCTTCACCATCGAGTGCCTTGACCCCGAGCCCGCCCCCCTGCTCGACGGCCCCACCTTCGCCAACCGAGTGCGCCGAGCCATGATGCAGATGACCGACTCCATCGAGCGGTGGAACGCCTACATGGTGATGAACCGGGCCGAGCGCATCGACAACACCTTCACCAACCGCACCCTGGAGGTGTCCAAGGGCCTGTCCATGGCCCGCTACGAGTTCTGCTTCTGGGATCTAGAGCCCGACCAGGCCCTGATCGTGACCGCCGAAGTGCCCGAGGCCCACTACTGGGGCGCCCAGCTCTACATGATGGGCACCTTCGAGCTGGTCGACACCTACGCCCACATCTCCTGTCGCAACCAGACTCAGACCACCGTCTCCTCCGACGGCAAAGTGCGCTACGTGGTGTGCGGCACCGACCCCGGCCTGGCCAACTGGCTCGACAACGCCAACCGCCGCAACGGCCTGTGTACTCTCCGATGGTTCTGGCCCACCGGCGACCAAGCTATGGCCCCCACCACCGAGGTCGTCCCCCTCGCCGACGTGGCCGCCGCCCTCCCCGACGACCACCCCGCCGTCACCCCTGAAGAGCACGCTGCCGACCTAGCCACCCGCCAGGCCCACCTCCGCCACCGCTTCAGGACGTAGTTGTTAGGGCCGCATCAGGCCGCCGCCGTCCACCTGGAATGTCTCGCCGGTGACGTATTGGCTGGCGTCGGACAGCAGGAAGCCGATCACCGGGGCGATGTCGGCCACCGGGTCTCCGTCTCGGCCCATGGGGTGGTTGTCGAACAGAGCCTTGTAGGACGCCATGCGGTCGGGGTCATCCTCGGGGGGCGCCCGGTGCGCCACCGACGCCGGGTTCACGCAGTTCACGGTGATGCCGTCGCGGCCCCATTCCCGGGCCGCAGTGCGGGTCAGCGAGCGGATGGCTTCCTTCGATGCCCCGTAGGGTCCGTAGCCCGGCCCGCCGGTGATCCCCACGTTGGTGCCAAAGGTGATGATGCGCCCCCGGCCCTTGGCCGCCATGTGGGGGTGAACCGCCTGCATGAACCACAGCGTGCCCTTGGGCCCGGTGTTGAGCAGCAGGTCCATGTCTGACTCGTCCACATCCAAGAGCGGCATTGTCGGGCGGAACGACTGGGCGTTGGCCACCAAACCGTCCACCGTGCCCCACCGCTCCACTGTGCGGTCAACCACCTCATTGGTGTGGTCCTGGTCGCCCACCGACCCGGCTACCGCCAGCACATCACCGCCCCGCTCCCGCAGCTCGGCCGCGGTGGCCTCGATCCGCTCGGGCTTGCGGCTGGTCACCGTCAGCTTCACGCCCTCGTCCACCAAGTACTCCGCGATACCCCGGCCAATCCCCTTCGAGGCTCCGGTGAGGATCACGACCAGACCTTCCAGCATCGTCTGAGCGTACTGTTCTAAGCAGTGCAAACTCGCTTCAGCCTGCAATGCGGCGGCCATGAGCTGGTCCCCTGATCCTCGGCCCGACTGGGTAGCCGCCGTGAACCGGGGCGACGCCGGTCCGGTGGTCGACGAAGCCCGTCGCCCGTTCGACCCCCACTTGCTGATGGCCGAGGCCCTGGTGCGCCAAGGCCGAGCCCCCGACGACCGGGCCGCGCTCGGCGACGGTGCCTTCGTCGAACCCCTCACCCTGTTCTGTCACGGGCTGGAGCACGAAGCCGACCTCACCGTCATGGGCCGATGGATGTCCCGCCGCATGATCCTGCGGCTCCTAGAAGTCCGCATCCAGATCAACGACTATCTGGCCGCCGATCCCGGCACCCTCGACGAACCCATCGACCAGCCCATTTTCGTGATCGGCGCCCCCCGAACCGGCACCACCGTCATGCACGGAATACTGGCCCAGGATCCCGCCCACCGGGCCCCCGAGGGCTGGGAGCTGCTGCGCCCCGTGCCCCCGCCCGATCCCGATCCCGACGTCCGGGCCACCGACCCCCGCATCGCCCTGGCCGGTGCCGAACTGGTCATGCCCCAGACGGTGGCCAGCGGGATGCTGGCCATCCACGAGTACTCCGGGCGCATGTTCAAGGAGTGCCTGTCGGCCATGTCGTTCGAGTTCCGCTCCGAGGAGATGGTCAGCCGCACCGACGTGCCCACCTACCAAGCCTGGTACGACACCGCCGATCTGCGCCCCGCCTATCGCACCTACAGCCGAGTGCTCCAGATCTTGCAGCGGCGCATGCCCACCCGCCGGTGGGTGCTCAAGTCGCCCGCCCACCTCCAGGGCCTGCCAGCGCTCCTAGAAGTGTTCGACGACGCCCGCTTCGTGATCACCCACCGCGACCCCACCGCCATCCTGCCCTCGGTCACCAGCCTCATCGCCACCATGCGCTGGGCCCACTCCGATCGGGTGGACTTCGCCGCCATCGGCCGCTACCACCTCGAGCTCTACGCCCGCAGCCTCGACAACCTCATCGACCTCATCGATTCCGGCCGCCTGCCCGCCGACCGCACTGCCCAGGTGCCCCATCGCCAGGTGAGCACCGAGAAATTGGCCGCCGCCCGGTCGGTGTACGAGCAGCTCGGCATGGAGCTGAGCGCCGACGCAGAGGCCGCCATGGCCGCCTACGTGGATGCCACTCCTCCCGGCAAGCACGGCGAACACCGCTATGAGTTCGAAGACCTTGGGCTCACCCGAGACGAAGTGAGGGCCCGCTTCTCCCGCTACATCGACCGTTTCGACATCCCGGTTGCTGACAATGGCTGACCAAGAGCACCCTGAGACCGCGTCGGCTTATCGGCTGGCCGAGCTACTGGGCGACCTGCCCCACCCCGACGACTTCGGCCCCGAGGCCTACGAACTGGTGGAGCGCACCCGCGATCTGGTGGCCGCGGTATCCGCCAACGACGCCGACCCCACCACCCGAGCCGAGATCGCCGCCGCTCTGGCCGACATCACCGAGCGGCTGCGGAGCGCCGCCCGCGACCCCCACATCGTGGTGGCCAAAGACCACGAAGGCACCATCTACAACCTCACCCAAGCCGGATCAGGCCTGCTCAACCCCCACGCCCCCCGCCTCATCTTCGACCCGGTGCCCCCGCCCGACCCCGACGCCGAGCCCCGACCCGTGGAGATGCGGGCCATCGTCACCCTCACCGAGGCCCACTCCGGCCCACCCCACCGGGCCCACGGCGGCGTGGTGGCCACCATCCTGGACGAGGCCCTGGGTAACGCCGCCACCCGAGCCGGCGCCACCGGCCTCACCGCTGGCATCAACATCCGCTACAAGACCGGCGTCCCCCTCCACACCCCCCTAGAAGTCACCTGCCGCTACTCCCACACCGAAGGCCGCAAACACATAGCCACCGGCGAGCTAAGGGCCGGCGACACAGTGTGCGCTACGGCAGAGGCGATCTTCATCACCGAGCCCCGCTCGTGACCCGGGTGGGGGGCTGCCAACTGAGGTCTGCCCGAAGTGCTGCCTCAGCGGAGGGAGATCACCAGCGAGCCGATGTGGTCTTTGCGCTCGAAGTCAGCCTGCGCGGTGTGAATGTCCTCTAGGGGGTACACCCCGGCGACCACCGGGCGGACCTCGCCCCGCTCGATATAGCCGACCAGATCGGCAAACACCTGGGGAACAAAGACCGTCGCCCCGTACAGCTCCAGGTCGTTGAGATACAGGGTGCGCAGGTCGAGCTGCACCAGCGGCCCGGCGATGGCCCCCGAGGTGGCGTAGCGCCCGCCTCGGCGGAGCGCGTCCAGGCAAGCAGCGAAGTGGTCGCCGCCCACCACGTCGGCCACCACGTCGAACGGCCCCCCGTTGGCCGTCACCGCGGCCTCCAGCGGCGCCGGATCGTCGCGGGCCACCACTGCGTCGGCGCCTAGGTCCGCCAGGCCTTCGAGTTTGGCCCGCCCGGCGATGGCCACCACCTGAGCCCCTCGCCGCTTGGCCAGTTGAATCAGGGCGGTGCCGACACCCCCCGAAGCTCCGGTGACCGCAACCGACTGGCCCGGCTCGACCTCCACCCGCTGCAACATGTGCTCAGCGGTCGACCATGAGCACGCGAAGCTGGCCAGCTCCACGTCGCTCAACGGGGTGTCGATGGGGTGGGCGTTGCCCGCCGGCACTGCGCAGTACTCGGCAAAACCGCCGTCGTGCTCGCTGCCCAGGTAACCAGCCAGCTCGCGGCGCTCGGGGTGGTGGGAGTCGCGGATCCAAGGGTCGACCACCACCCGGCGGCCAATCAGCCCCTGATCCACGCTGGCGCCGGCGGCCACAACCCGCCCGCTCACTTCAGCCCCTTGAATGCGGGGAAAGACCAGCGCCCCTCGGCCCCAAGTGCTGTCGTCGGGCCGGACCTCCTCGAACCCGCGGCCGTCGGTGGCACCGGTCACCGACCGGCTGTACCAGCCCACCCGGGTGTTGATGTCTGTGTTGTTGATGCCGCAGGCCGCCACCTCGATCAGCACCTCGTGGGCACCGGGCTGGGGGACGGGCACATCGCTCCGCACCTCGATCATCTCGGGGCCGCCGTTGCCCACCAGCAACGCCGCCCGCATGGTCCTGGGAATCCAAGACCCGCTCGGCGCACCTTGGCTGGTCATGAGCTGGCTGCCCTCATCCGAGCCGCCGCCCCTCTGCGCTGGGCCGCGGCGCGCTCCGGCTCCAGGCGGCGGCCCAACTCGTCGATCCGCAGCCCCGGTGCGGCGATGGGTGGCACTCCGGCATCGGCCATGCCTCGATATCGGGCCGCCAGGGCCTCCTTTTTCCGCACTTGGTGGGGCTGCATGTCGTCCAAGTCCCGCGGGCCTATGGCGTCTCCCAGCACAATCCGCCCATCAGCAGCCGCCCGGCTCAGGAGCGACTCGCCCACGTCACTGCGGGCGACAACGCCGCTGAAGCCCTCGTCCTCACCGGTGGGCGCCCCGCCGGGCCACACGTCGGCCACCGCCACGTCGGCGGCCTCCCCCAGGGCATCAGGGCACAGCTTGCAGCGGGTCTCAAGGTCCCAAGTGCCCTCGTCCTCCCACAATTCCAGGTAGCCCACCTCGAATGACCGTCCGTCACGGGTCTCCACCCGGGTGGGGCCGGGATTGCCGTGGCCCCGATAGCGAATGAGCGTCACGTCGGGCTCGGCCACCCCTAGCTGGTCCAGCAGCCGCTGCGTCTTGGAAAACCGCGACTGTCCACCGCACACCATGGCCAACCGGGCCACCACCAGCTCGTCGATGCGGGAGTCGGCAGCCGCTCGCCGGTGCAGCGCCCCGAGGTCGCAGGGCTTGGCGATAACCGCAAACGGCTCGGCCCGGTCAAGCGCCACCCCCAAGCCGGCCAAGGGCGCGGTCGGCCCGTATCGGGATCCTGCGTTGGCCAGCACCTCCTCGGGCGTGGAGCTGATCACCCAGCGGGTTCGCAGGGGTCGGGAGGGATCGGGGCCCACATGGAGGACGAATGCGGCCTCGCCAATGGCCAACGCGTGCTGGCCCAACGCGGTGAGCACTCCCGCGGTGGCCGCGGTGAAGCGCACCTCGGGATCGGCCGCCCACGCGTAGCGCATGGTGCCGTATCGGCCCCACACAGGGTCGAGCGGCAAGCTTGAATCGGCCCGGGGCTCGGCAACCACCCCGGGACAGGCGTTGAGGATGGCTCGCTCCTCCTCGGCCGAGAATCCGTCCACCGGCCCGGGCCGCAGCGATCCGCTCGGCGTTGCCGCCATCGTCACCCGCCCGCCGGTGACCGCCTCACACAGCCCACAGCCAACGCACAGGTCGTGGGCCACCACCTCGGCCACGCTGGCCATCCCGCTCACCTTTCCGGCGTGGCTCGCTCCCTCAACAAGCGCCTCGGATTCGCGCTGACTGGTCATCGAACTCGCAGGCGATGGGCAAAGAGATGGTCATAGTGGGGTCGGGTGACCTCGTAGGCCTCTTGGACCCGCTCGGGAGCGGTAGTGATGTCGACATAGGTCCGAGCTTGGGGCTCAAGGCCTCGGGAGTTTCGGAGGTTCTCATGGAAAGAGCCGCCGTCCCACCAGCTCACCTCGTCGCGGGCACCGGACTCCCACCGCAGCGCACTCTCGATGAAATCGATGCCCACCGCCTGGCACCAGGCCGCTACCACGCCGGGCGGGTCCTCCAGCAGGTCGTCGCTGTCGATCACCGGCGGCGGTGTGCCCGATTTGCACACCAGATGGTCGAACAGGGCCCGCTGCTCGGCGAATCCCGTCTCCTTGATGTGGAAGTCGGGCCAGTGCTTGTACATGGAGGTGAGGGTCTTGGCCGGGTCGCGGATGATGAAGCTGTGGGTGAAGCAAGCGAAAAACTCGTCGCCCCACAGGGCATCGAGATAGAGGGGGAAGTCCTTGATGAACACCGGGCTGTCGGCCGCCGCCGCCTTCAGGGTGGCCCAAGCCGACTGGTAGGTGAGGCCGGGGGTGCGCACGCTGTCGGGCTGAAGGCGGGGCCAGTCGGGCGACTCCCCCTGATACCACACCTCTCCGAAGGGCTCGTGGAAGCAGGTCATGTCGCCCCGCATCCGCATCATCCACTCGAAGGCGGTGGATGTGGACCGGGGAACAGCCCACAAGGCCAGGATCTTCGGGCCGCTGGTCATGTCGGCCTCTGTCCCCCCAGCATGGCCAGCAGCGAGCCGTGCCCTGGCGCCGCCGACAAGCCCAGCTCCGACAACATGGCCCAGTAGAGGGCGATGTCCGACGCCACCACCGGGGTGCCGGTGCGCTCCTCTACGGCCTTGGCCACCTGAAGCATCCTGAATCCGGCGCCGGTCTGGACGATGGCGTCGGCATTGGGGGCCCGCCGGTGGGCGTCCACTGCGGCGGCGGTCATCAGATCATCGGGATAGTCCCACAAGGTGGCGGCTTCAATGGCCAGCTTCTCGTCGTGGTCGGCCACCAATCCTTGGTCGATCAGGTCGCCCGCCCACATGATCTCGAAACCTGCCGCCTCCAAATAGCGGTTGATGCCCACCGACCAGTCGGGGCGGAAATAGCCGTTGACCACGGTGACGGTGGTGGCGCCGATGGCCCGCAGCGCCTCCACCAAGCACTGCCCGGCCATGAGGAAGCGCACGCCGGTCTCGTCGGCCAGCCGTCGGCAGAACTCCTCGATCTCGTCGGGACCGGTGGTGCCCGAGCAGTGCACCCAGTTGGTGCCCACCTGCCCGATCACCTGACAGTGCGACTGGGCCAAGCAGGACGCAGCCTCGCTCAACAGCTCGAAGTTGCCGGCCCGCTCGTCGAGCCCCCACTCATAGCCGGGTATGTGGAGCACCCGTTGGAGCACTCCGGTGCCCAGAGGGGCCACTTGCAAAAACTGCTGCGGGCTGTCGTCGAAGTACCGGGGCGTGGTCACGAACCCGGCGTAGGCCTGGTATCGGCGAGGGGCGGTAAGGGTGGCGGACACAGCTCTCTCCATCCTGGGCTACCCGCGCAACCGGGCGCTGGTGGGATCGTAGATCGGCTCGCTCAGCACTTGCGCCGGGCGCAACTCGCCCACCACCCGTACCTGCAACTCGGTGCCGGGCTCGCTGTGCTCGGGGGCCAGGTAGGCAAAGCCCAAGCCCTGTCCCACGGTGTGGCCGTAGGCGCCGGTGGTGATCAGCCCCACGGGCTCGCCGTCGGCGTACACCCCGTCGCTGCCGTGGACATCGGCGTCGTCGGTGTCGATGGCCAGGTAGGCCAGCTTCCATCGGTAGGGATGGCGCCCTGATTGGGCCTGCTCCCGACGGCGGGCCAATGCGTCTCGGCCCACAAACGGCCCTTTGTCGAGCTTGACAAAGCGGTGGAGCCCGGCCTCATCGGGGCCCACGTCGTGGGTGAGGTCGCGGCTCACCATGTACTGCTTCTCCATGCGCAGCGAGTCGAGGGCGTGATTGCCCACGTTGGCCATGCCCAGGTCTTGGCCCGCCTCCCACAACGCGTCGTACAGATCGCCCAGATCAGCCGTCGGGGCGTGCAGCTCCCAGCCCAGTTCGCCGACAAAGCCCACCCGGAGGGCCCGCACATCCACTCCGGCCACGATGATGGTCTGGGCGCTGAGCCATCGGAATGACTCATTGCCCAAGTCGGCATCGGTACATCGGGCCAGCAGCTCGCGAGCTCGGGGCCCGGCCACGGCCAGAACGCCGAGGTCCTCGGAACATACCTTCAGCTCGGCACGGGCGCCGGCCGGCCAGTGGGTCTCGAAGTACTCCCGGTCTTTCTGCTCTCCCACTGCTGCCGACACCAGATAGAAGTGGTCGTCGCCTAGCCGGGTGATGGTGGCCTCGCCCTCTATTCGCCCGGTGGGGGTGAGGAAGTAGCTGAGGGCGATCCTCCCCACCGACGGCAGCGTGTTGGTGGTGAGCCGGTCCAGCACCGCCGCGGCTTCGGGGCCGAGGATGTCGAACTTGGCGAAGGCGGTGCTGTCCAAAATGCCTACCCGCTCTCGCACCGCCCGGCACTCCTGTGCGGCCACCGGGAACCAGTCGGTGTGGCGAAACGCCACCACATCCTCCTGGACCAGTCCGGCCGCTCCGGGGAACCACTTGGGCCGCTCCCATCCGTATACCTGGGTGAACACCGCACCCTTGTCGGAAAACCGCTGGTGCAGTGAGTTCACCCGATAGGGGCGCAGCTCGGGACGCTCCAGCCCCGGAATCGGCGTCTGATGGCGGTACTCGTAGTCTTCGGCCCCTTTGATTCGCCCATAGCGCAGCGCATCGTCGGGCGGCACGAACCCGAAGCGGCGGGCGTCGTAGCCGCGGACGCTCACCTCGGTCTCGCCGTGCACCATCCACCGGGCCAGTTCCCGCCCCAGTCCGGGCCCGTCGGCGATTCCCACCTGCACCCCCGCCATCATCCAGAAATTGGGGATGCCCGACGGCCCCAGCAGGGGCTCGCCGTCGGGAGTGTGGGCGATGGCCCCCCGGATGGCCCGTCTAATGCCCAACGGCTCCAGCACCGGCATTCGCTCGAAGGCTCGGGCCAGCCAGTGCCCGATCCGGTCGTAGTCGGCGGGGAAGAGGGGGCTTTCCAGCGACCAGTCGGGTCCGTCGGGCCAGGCGGTCTCGGCATCGCGCTGCTCGTAGATGCCGATGAGGCCCGACATCTGCTCTTGGCGGAGATAGCCCGATACGTAGTCGTCGCGCACCACGGGCAGCTCGTGTTCGAGGTCGGCAAACTCGGGAACCGTGTCGGTTACCAGATAGGTGTGCAAGACGTTGGCCATGGGCACCGAGAGGCCCACCATGCCCGCCACTCGATGGGCGTAGCAGCCTGCCGCGTTCACCACGTGCTCGGCCATAACAACGCCCTGCTCGGTGACCACCTCGAACGACCCGTCATCTAGGCGGCTGATGTCGATCACCCGGTTTCGGCGGCTCACCTGCGCCCCTCGGCTGCGGGCCACCGAAACCATGGCGTTCTCCGCCCCGGTGGGATCGACGTGTCCGTCGTCGGGAGTCCACACCGCGCCGATGATCGGCTCGACGTCGTAGAACGGATGGCGCTTGGCCATGAAGTCGCGGTCGGCCCACTCCATGTGGTTGCCCACGTAGTCGGCCACGCCCAGCTGCCCCTTGAGCCAGTCCACCTCGATGGGCTGGTAGGCCACCCGGAAGCTCCCGCTGCGATGCCACGACGTGGCGATGCCGCTCTCGGCCTCCAGCGAGGCATAGAGCTCGCAGCCGTATTTGCGGAAGTAGGCCAGGGTATAGCTCGAAACCGAGTGAGTCACCTGGCCGGCGGCGTGCCAAGTAGAGCCCGAGGTCAACTCGCCCTTCTCCACCAGCAGGGTGTCGGTCCAGCCCTCGTGGGCTAGGTGGTACAGCAGGCTGGCACCGCAGATGCCGCCGCCCACAATCACCACCTGGGCTGACTCAGGCACCGCCATTGGGCAGAATTGTAGAGTCTCGGCACTTCCAGTACTCCGAGAGAGGCCCCATGGTTCATGCCCATCCCGGCTTGAAGAATCCCGAGTACTACGTCCCGGGGTTGCCGGCCGACTATGTGGCCCAGCGCTACGGCATCGCGCCGGACGACATCGCCAAGCTTGGCTCGGCGGAGAACCCCCATGGCGCCTCCCCCAAGGCCAGGGCTGCGGTGGCCGACGCACTCGACCGCCTCCACCTCTATCCGCCGTGGACCGCCGAGCCCCTGCGAGACAAAATCGCCGACACCTACGGCTACCAGCCCGACCAGGTGGTGTGCGGCGCGGGGGAGACCGAGATCATCTCGTTGGTCATCCGGGCGTTCTGCGAGCCCGGCGGCAAGGTGATGATGCCGGCCCCCTGTTTTCCCATCTACCACCTGTTTGCGGAGGCTGAGGGACGCATGCCGGTCTTGGTCCACGAGGCCACTCGCCGGCCCGCCATGGCGCTAGACCCCGAGGCCTACGCCGCGGCCATCGACCCCGACACCCGGATTGTGTTCATCACCAATCCGCACAGTCCGTCGGGCACCTGGCTGGAAGAGGCCGACGTGCGCCGAATCGTCGAGGCTGCCCCCCAGGCGCTGGTGGTGCTCGACGAGGCCTATGTCCACTATTCCGACACCTCCGGCTACATCCACCTGGCCAGGGAGTACGAGCACTTGATCGTGCTGCGGACGTTCTCCAAGGCCTTCGGACTGGCCGGGCTGCGGATCGGCTTCGGCGTGGCCGCCCGGCCGATCATCGACGCCCTCTTGGCCGTCAAGCCCACCTGGAATATGGGCCAGCTCCAGATCGCCGGCGGCGTCGCTGCCCTCGACGACCACGAGCACGTGGCCCGCACCGTGTCCACCATCGTCGAGGCCCGCCACCACGTCCAAGGCCGCTTCGGGGAACTGGATCGGTTCCGCATGGTGCCCGACAGCCGCTCCAATTTCTTCTTGGTCGAGATTCTCGACCCTGATACAAATTCCACCGAGGTCTTCAACGGTCTGCTCGAGCGGGGGGTGATTGTGAAGGATGGCGCGTTGTCATGGCGGGGCCTAGACGACCGCTTCCTGCGCTGTGACGTGAATTTCACCGAGCGCATGGACCGCCTGGTTGACTCCCTGGCCGATATGGACTGAGATGGCCGAAGTGACGAGGGTGGGTTCTCGACACAATGGCCTCGATGGTCGCTACTACACCGACCCGGATGTCTTCGCCCATGAACTCGACCGCGTCTTCGCCCATGCCTGGCAACTCGTCGGACACGTATCGCAAGTGGCCTCGCCGGGGCAGGCATTCACTGCCTCGGTGGGCGACGAGAGCGTGCTGGTGGTCAACCACGATGGGGCGGTGCGCGGCCTCTACAACGTGTGCCAGCACCGCGGCCATCGGCTGGTGGAAGACGATTTCGCCGAGTTGTCGGCCATCACCTGCCCCTATCACGCCTGGACCTACGACCTCGGCGGACGGCTTGTCAATGCCCGAGGCGAAGACGTGGGCGAGCTGTGCGTGCCCTCGGTCCGCCTCGACACCATGGCCGGATTCCTTTTCGCCAACCTCGACCCCGATGCGATTCCGCTCGAAGACACCGTTCCCGGAGTCGAGGCCGAGCTGCTGGCCATGGCCCCCGATGCCGGCCAGCGGGTGCTGACGACCCGGCGCCTCCAACTGATCAATGCCAACTGGAAGGTGGCGGTGGAGAACTACAACGAGTGCTATCACTGCCCCAACGTCCACAAGAGCTTCACAACCAACACGGTCACGCCCGGGAGCTATCGCATCTCCCTCCGAGGGCCAACCGTCCACCACACCGCGCTGGGGCCGCCTCTGGAGTCCTTTGGTTCCACCGGCCATGTGGACGTTGGCGAGTATGGCGCCTTCTTTACCTGGCCGGTGTCCTCCATCCAGTGCTATCCGGGCCGGGTTCTCAACACGTTCCGCTGGGTGCCCCTAGCCGTCGATCAGACCCTGCTCATCCGGGAATGGTGGCTCGACCGGCCCGATCCCACTCCCGAGCAGCGGGAGGTGATCGATCGGGACTGGTCCACCACCGTGGTGGAGGACTTGAGCATCATGGAATCGGTGCAGCAGGGCGTGGCCAGCCGCGGCTACCAGCCCGGCCCCTTGATCGTTGATCCCGGAGGGGTGGCCGGCGTCCACGCCGAGAACTCGGTACTCCATCTCCAAAAGCTGCTGCTGGACGCGCTCGATGGCCCCTGACAACCGGTCGCCTTCCCGCTATTTGGCCGACTTCTTGGCCGGACTCACCGGCCGGGTTGAAGAACGCCTCTTGCACCAGGCGGGCGATGCCTTGGTGGACACCTTGGGCTGCATGATTCAGGGGGCGGCCCAGCCGTGGTCGCAGGCGGCCATTGCCCATGCGCTGGCCACTGGCGGTGGCGGATCGGCCACCGTGATCGGCGCCGACAACAGCCCCGGCTCGTACACCACCCCGGCGATGGCCGCCTTTGCCAATGGATCGTCTGCTCATGCTTTCGAGCTCGACGATGTGCATGAAGAGGCCATCAGCCATCCGGGCGCGGTGGTGGTGCCAGCGGCGATGGCGTTGGCCGAGGACCTAGGGGCGACCAACCTGGATCTGCTCGAAGCCATCCTGATCGGCTACGAGGCCATGGGTCGGGCCGGCATCGCCGTCGGACCGGCGGCCCACATGCTGGCCGGATTCCACCCGACCTCGATGTCGGGGGTGTTCGGCTCGGCCGCGGCCGCGGGCCGCCTGCTGGGATTCGACGGCCAGATGATGAACCATGCCTTTGGTCTCGCCGTCTCGCTGGCTTCGGGCACCATGGAATTCGCCTCCTCCGGCGGGATGGCCAAGCGGATCCATGCCGGTCGGGCAGCCGAGGCCGGACTGCTGGCCGCTTCTCTCGCCGCCCGGGGCGTCGAGGGCGCCGACGACGGGCTGGCCGGCCGCTACGGATTCTGTCGCGTGTTCGGCGTGGAACCCCAGATTGATCTTCTGACCGACGGGTTAGGCGACCGCTGGATGATCGACGAGATCACGGTCAAGCCCTATGCGGCGTGCAGCGACATCCACCCGCTGATCCAAGCCACCGCCGAACTCCAGGCCGAGCACCGCTTCGATCCGGCTCAGATCATCCGAATCGAGGCCGACTGCCCCACCAAGGCGGCCACCCAGAACAACTTGGACGGCACGGCCTCGGTCATGGCCGCGCAATACTCCGCGCCCTTCAACATCGCGGCGGCCCTCCTGGCCGACCCCCGCGACCCGGCCACCTATCGGCCGGAGCGGATTGGCGACCCGGCGTTGGCCGAACTCCAGGCCAAAGTGGCGCCGCTACAGGCCGCACCAGAGTTCGACCGCACCTACGCCTGGAAGATGGGCGGCAGGGTGCGGATCACTGCGGCCCGCGGGAAAGTGTTCGAGCGGACCGTTCACGGTCAGAAGGGTTCAATGCACGACCCCCTGAGCCGCCCCGAGCTTGACGCCAAGTTCGAGCGCTTAGTGGGCGGCCTCTATCCCGCTGGTGCCGCCGACGCCATCCGACAAGCACTCCACGATCGCCATCAGCCCGCCGCCCTTCCTAACTACATAAGAAAGCCGGGGGATCCAACATAGGCGTGGTGGGGGGTGGCCCGGCTCAGGGCGCCCGCCGCCCGGAGCCCGTCGAGGACGGCGGGCTGGGCCGGGACAGGACCCGCCGCCACGCCGGAGGATGGTGTGTCGAAACTTGCCAGAACCCAGAGATATGCCACGATTACCGGCATGGTCGACATCGCACCCCCAGACGAAGCCGACATCCTAGGCACCGCAGTAACCGCCTCAGGCCTAGCTGCTGAAGCCCCGGTGAAGATCCCCGTCCAGCGCTACCTCTCCGCCGAATTCGCCGAGTTGGAATACGAGAAGATGTGGCCCAAGGTGTGGCACGTGGCCTGCACCGTCGACCACATTGCCAACCCCGGCGACTGGTTCGAGCACCGCCTCGGCAAATATTCGATCATCCTGGTTCGGGGCGAAGACGGCGTGCTTCGGGGCTTCCAGAACGTCTGCCGCCACCGAGGCAACTCCATCTGCCAGGGATCGGGCACCGGCATCACCGAGCTGCGCTGCCCCTACCACCGCTGGGCCTGGGACCTCACCGGCCGCCTCCGGGAGATCCCCTCCCGCCGGGGTTTCGGCCCCGTCAGCAACGAGGACCTCCCCTTGGTGCCCGTACAGGTGGACACCTGGGCCCGCCTGGTGTTCGTGAACCTCGACCTTGAC
This sequence comes from Acidimicrobiia bacterium, assembly GCA_022826705.1. Lineage (GTDB taxonomy): Bacteria > Actinomycetota > Acidimicrobiia > Acidimicrobiales > Bin134 > Poriferisocius. Next base: position 75,812 of record JAJDUJ010000009.1, read on the forward strand.
GCCGAGCCGCTGGCCCAGTGGCTGGAGGGCATCCCCGACGACATCGCCTGGGCCAACCTCGATGAGTTCCGGGGCACCTATTCCACCGCCACCCCGGCGAACTGCAACTGGAAGGTGGTCAACGAGGGCTTCTCCGAGACCTACCACGTGCAGGGCCTCCACCGGGAGATGCTGGGCAGCATCAACGACGTCAACTCCCCCCAGCGCATCTGGGACCGCCACGGCGTGTCGTACCAGCCCTACGGCGTGCCCAGCCCCCGGCTGGGCCGCAACGTCGACGACCAGACGGTGTGGGAGTCGTTCGTGGTCACCCAGGGCGGTCGCATGGGCCCCGACTATGCCGAGCCCGGCAATCCCGTCCCCGAGGTGCCCGATGGCCAGACCCTCCAAGACGTGATCGCCCAGAAGATCAGAGATCACCAGGCCACCATGGGCGTCGACCTGTCGGGCTACGACACCGCCCAGATAACCCACCTCAGCCAGTACAACCTCTTCCCCAACACCACGGTGCTGATCAGCGCCGACATCTTCACCGTGCTCACCGCCCGGCCCGGTCCCAACCCCGACGAGGGCGAGCTGGCCACCATCCACCTCAGCCGGATGCCGTCGGCCGACGCTCCGTCCTCCTCGCCGGTCCATGTCACCGTGCCCATGGACCAGGCCGACTTCGGGTTCGTGCTCAACCAGGACTTCAGCGTCATCCGCACCATGCAATCCGGCCTCCACCAGCCCGGCTTCACCCATGTGTGGCTGTCGGGCGAGGAGTGCCGCATCATCAACATGCACCGCAACCTGGAGCGCTACCTGGGCCTTGAGCCTGGCGGCTGGATACCCGCCAATCAGGCCCGGTGAGCCTGCCCGAACACCCCGAGGCCATCACACCCGACTGGCTCACGGAGAACCTAGCCGAGCGCTACCCCGGCACGGTGGTCACCGCCGTGGAGGTGCTGGCCATCCATGCCGGTACCAACGCCAACGCCCGCCTCGCCATCACTTACGACGGCGATACCGACTTGCCCACCACCATGTTCGCCAAGATCCCCCCGCTCGACCCCGACCGTAGGGCTCAGATCAACCAAACCGGCATGGGCCGCCGGGAGGCGCTGTTCTACCAGCACCTGGCCCACCGGGTGCCCATGCGCACCCTCACGCCATACGTAGCCGCCTTCGACCCCGACACTGGGGCGTTCGTCCTGTTGCTAGAAGACCTGGACAACTCAGCCAAGTCACTGCCCGACTACCAAAGCGGGGTCCCGGTGGCCTACGCCGCCGAGGCCATGGACCACTTCGCCGAGCTCCACGCCCGCTACGAGGACCCCGACCGCCGGGCCGCCGAAGCTGACTGGGTCCCGTTGGCCACCATGGGAAGCGACTACGGCGCCCGCCTGCTGCGGTACGGGCTCGACAACCACCGCGACAAGCTCACCGACGCCTTCGCCGAGATCGCCGAGCTCTACATCGATCACACTGCCGAGCTCCACAAGACGTGGGCCGCAGGTCCCATCGGCGGTCCGGCCACCGTGCTCCAAGGCGACGGCCACATCGGCAACCTGTTCGTGACCGAAACCGGCGGCCCGGGTTTCTTGGACTGGGGCCTCATCAACGTGGGCGCCCCGATGCGCGACGTGAGCTACTTCCTCAACATGTCCATGGCCCCCGTCGACCGCCTGGCCCACGACCAAGCCCTCATCCAGCGCTACCTCGACGCCCGCACTGCCCACGGTGCCCAGCCCATCGCGTTTGATGATGCCTGGCTCGCCCACCGCATCCACGCCGCCTACACCGTCCCCGCCAGCTGCCAAGTGGTCACCTTCCCCGAAGACGCATCCCCCGGCCGCCAAGCCTTCGCCGCCGCCTTCCTAGCCCGCTCCGAAGCCGCCCTAGCCCACCTAAACCCCCGCCCCGCCCTCCGCAACGCTTTGGGCATCTGAGGTTCAAGGGGTGGCTGTTCGGAGTCAGGTTGCGGGTTTGGCGCTGGTGTTGATGGCCGCTGCCACCGTTGCGTTCGGCTATTCGGAGCACGACGAGACGATGACAGTGGCCTCCTTTGCCGAAGTAGTGACAGCTTCCGACGGCTTTGTTGGCGACGGTTTCGGAGTTTCCGTGGATGTAGACGGGGATGTGATGGTGGTGGGTGCCATCGGGGCGGCCTACGTGTTCACCCGGTCTGATGGCCAGTGGCTGCAGACGGCCAAGTTGAGCGTTCAAAACACTCCCTTAGGCCCACTGGTCAGACGTCTTGATCCTGATGATCCCCGGTATCAATCGGTCGACGGTCAGTACATCAATTTGGGCAACGATGGCGTCGTATACGGTGGCTTCGGTCGTGCAGTGGCTGTGGACGGCGACGTAGTCGTAGTGGGTGCCTACGAAGCGGCTTACATATTCACCACGGTAAACGGCGAATGGGTGGCGGCGGGCAGGCTAAGTGGGTCAGAAGACCTGAGCGGACTTGGCCTTCACGAAGATGGCTCACACACTTCCGGGCGGGGCTCAACCTTGGGATTTCTTGATGGCGGGTTCGGCTCATCTGTGGCAGTGCATGGCGATCTGGTGGTGGTAGGAGCCAATGGCCTGGTTCGAGCGCCATATGCCGATGGGCAGCCCTCCGTACAAGAGGAGGAAGACACGTTCTTGGCGTATGTGTTCGCCCGATCAGGAGACCAATGGCCACAGGTCGCCCGGTTGGTTGCTCCTTCAGGGTCGCAGTCACACAACTACGCCAGAGACGTTGCCGTGGAGGGCAATACTCTGGTTGTCGGCGGACACACGGCCGTTTATGTATATGAGCGCTCTGGTGATGGCTGGTCAGAGCCCACCACGTTGGCTCCTCCAGGAGCCAGCTCAATCTTGGGATTCGGTCAATCGGTGGCGGTGGCCAGGAACGAGGTTGTGGTTGCCTCCACTGGCGCAGTGCACCTGTTTGAACGCTCTGGAAAAAAGTGGGCCGGTGAGCTGTTGGACCCGTCGTTCAACCCCGCCTATCGGCAATATGGGTTGGACGTCGCTGTGGAGGAGGGATTGGCAGTGATCGCCCCCTTCGATGACAGCACCGGGACTGGCACGAGTCCTATCGTGTTCAGCCTGTTTGACCGACCCAAGGAGGGATGGCGCCAGACCTGGACGGCTGGATTCGACGACCCTGCATGGAAGGTCCAGTCCCTCGCTTTGGGAGGAGGAGTGATCGCAGTAGGAGCTCATTTGTCGTCCTACGAGGCAAGCGAAGATTTGATTTGGCATACCAGACATCAGGAGCCCGGGGAGGTTCACATCTTTGATCTGGAAGTTCTCTATCCAGTAGAAGAAGAGGAGGTCGCCATTACTCCGACCGCTGCGGCGACCCCGACGGCTACCGCAACCCAAACCGCGACCGCTGCGGCGACCCCGACGGCTACCGCGGACGCAACAACAGCCGTAGCCCAGCCGGTGCTGGTTGACGATGATGACTCATCCGATGGAGGCGTCAACTTGGTTTGGGCGGGGGTGATCATCGCTCTATTGGTCCTGTTAGTGCTGGTCATCGCCAATTTCGTCATGCGCCGCAAACCGGCTGACGACGCTGGCCGATACACCACCTGACGCGCCCCTTCGGGCGTCCCGTACCATGGCGGGCATGGCCTTGGCCCAGATGCAGCCGCATGTCGAGTTGCCGTTTCTCATCAATGATGCCGACAACCACTTTGTGGAGCCTCGCGATCTGTATGTGAACTACGTGGATCCCAAGTGGCGGCACAAGGCGGTCACCTTTGAAGCCGATGAGGAGGGCCGCTGGGTGGGGGTGTTCGGCGGGCGGCCGTCCCGCCTCAATCAGGCGGTGGCCCTGGTAGCCGCTGACGACGATGCCGCCGCTGAGGTGGCCGCTCGGGCGGTGCCCACCGCGGGCGACGAGAACCAGATGAAGGCCGGTCAGTCCAACGTCCACTCTCCGGGGATGACGCTGTCCCGCCTCAACCCCTACCGCAACCTCTCCATGGAGGAGCGCATCGAGCTCATCGCCTACTTCCGCGACCAGGAGGAGTCGTGGGGCAACCGCGATCTGCGCCTGGCCCTTATGGACTCACAGGGCATCGGCGCCGCCCTCATGTTCCCCAACCAGGTGCTATCGCTGGAGTACGAGTTCGCCGACGACGTCGACGGCATCTACGCCAACACCCGGGCGTACAACCGCTGGATCAACGAGGAGATCGGCTGGGGCTACCTCGACCGCCTGTTCCTGCCCGCCTACGTGTCGCTGGCCGACCCCGACGAGGCCGCCGCCGAGGTCGAGCTGGTGCTCAACCAAGGGGCCACCGTCGTCCAGATCATCAGCGGCCACGCCCACGGCGGCCGCCACAACACCCGGGGCGGCCGCTCCATGGCCGATCCGGTCTACGACGGCTTTTGGGCCCGCGTCAACGAGGCCGAGGCCCGGGTGGTGACCCACCTGGGGGCCACCGACTACCAGAAGAACGGGGCCGACTGGAGCGAGGACCCTGAAGACGGGCTGGGCGAGTTCGACGCCCTCCAATGGGTGCTCTACTGGGGCGACCGCCCCGCCATGGAGACGGTCGCCGCCATGGTGCTGCACAACCTATTCGGCCGATTCCCCAACGTCAGGGTGTGCTTGTCGGAGCAGGGCACGGTGTGGCTGCCCTACATCCTCCGCAAGATGGACCACGCCTATCTGATGGGCCGCGGGGCCAGGTGGGGTCCCAAGCTCGACCGCCGCCCCAGCGACATCTTCAGGGAGCACTTCATCGTGGCCCCCTTCCCCGAGGAGAACGTGGCCCGGGTGGTAGAGGCAGTGGGGATCGAGCCCGTCGTGTTCGGCTCCGACTTCCCCCACAGCGAGGGACTGCCCTTCCCCGCCCTCTACGCCACCACCCAGCTCAAAGACATGAGTGACGCCGACATCAAAACCATCATGTGCGACAACCTGGCCCGATTCCTCAACATCGAGCCGGTGCCGGTCCCCGCAGAGAGCTAGCCCCTAGGCCACCTTCATCAGGGCGGCCATGTTGCCGCCCATCACCTTGCGGATCTGGTCGTCGGGCAGCCCTTCCAGTTGGTCCACGAATGAGATCGGGTCGGACATGCCCTCCACATGGGGATAGTCCGAGCCGAACACCACGTTGTCCACCCCGACCACGTCGATGAGCCCCACCGGGTCGTCCTCGTGGAAGGGGTGGATCCAGATATTGCGCCTGATGGCGTCCACCGGATGCTCCTCCCAGGCGTGGGGGAACCGCTGGTAGCACGTCTCCAGATGGGCCAGCAGCGGGCGCACCCATGAGCTGCCGTTCTCGATGATGGCTACCTTCAGCTTGGGATGCCGGGTGAGCGCGCCGTGGGCCACCCACGAGGTCACCGCGTCCTCGATGGCCCGGTTGTGCATAACCGACATCTGGAACAGCGACTGGTTGAACGCCATCATCTCCCCGTTGGCGCCCTCCCACTCGTTGGTGAACCGGGTGTAGCCGCTGTCGGAGGCGTGCATGGCCACCAGCACGTCGAGTTCCACCACCCGCTCCCAGAACGGGTCGAATTCAGGAAGGGCAAACGAGCGCGGCCCCCGCAGGCCAGGAGGCGCCGCGGGGCGGATCAATACCGCCCGGGCCCCCCGCTCCACGCACCACTCCAGTTCCTCGATGGCCTTGTCCACAATGGGCAGGGTCACGATGGGCACCGGGAAGATGCGGCCCTCGTAGTTGAAGGTCCAGTGCTCCAGCATCCACTGGTTGAGGGCGTGGATCACGATGTGGCACTCGTCGGGAGCGTCCCGGAAGCGCTCCTCCACCAGCGATGCCAAGGTGGGGTACATCATGGCGTAGTCCAGGCCCAGCTCGTCCATCAGCTCCAGCCGGGGTTCTGGGGAGAAAAACCCCGGCAGGGCGTCGATCGGCTTCATGATCTCTCGGCGCGACTTCCCCTCCGGATTGCCGTGCTTGAAGTACTCCTCCTGGGCCCCGGGCGAGCCCACCCGCTGGAAGGTGGGGTTGGGGATGTACTCGCTGATCTTGCCCCTCACCATGATCTTGGTGCGGCCGTTGTGGTCGATGTAGTCGATGAGCCCGCGGTGGGAGTCGGGCAGGTGCTTGGTGAGCGCTTCGGTGGTCTCATACATGTGGTTGTCGGCGTCGAAAACTGGGAAGTCAAGCTGGCGAGAAGGCATACCGATAATCATATTGCTGGTGTACTCTGAAGGCGATGGCGGGACCGCTCACGCCTGACTTCTATCGTTACGAGTGGCATCCGCTGAGCGGCGTTCGTCTCGACGACGAGTTCGTGGTGGCCCAATGGGCCGACGGCGCCGAACTCCGCTGCTACCGGTGGTGGCTGGCCGAGCAACGCGATGTAGAGATCTCCTCCCGGGAAGGCCTGCTCGACCCCTGCGACCTGGGCGACCATTGGCGGGTGGCCGAGGCCTGGGCGGAGGCCGACGGGGCGCTGGCCGTGCGATGGGCGCACGACGATGTGGTCTCCCGCTACCACCCCGGCTGGCTCCGCCATGTGGCCGACGGCCAGCATCGCCCCGAGAGCTTTCTCCCGGAACCCATCGCGTGGGACTCCTCGGTGCTTCCCGAACCGGTCACCTACCACGGTCCGACGGTGCTGGCCGACCCCGAGACGTTGCGGCTCTGGCTCAACGACTTGGCGGCCTACGGCCTGACCCGGCTCACCTCGCTTTCCGTTGAACCTAGCCAAGTGGAGGAGGTGGCCCGTCGAGTCGGCGTGCTGCGCGACTCCCACTTCGGCCCGGTATGGGACATCGAGGCGGTGCCCGATCCGACCTCCACCGCCTACATGAGCATCGGGCTGGGCCCTCACACCGACCTCCCCTCGCTGGAGATACCTCCGGGATTCCAGTTCTTCCACTGCATCGAGAACTCCTGTGTCGGCGGGGCCAGCCAGATGAGCGACGGTTTGGCCATCGCCCGCTACCTGGAGCAGCACGATCCCGAGGTCTACGACGCCCTCACCACGCTGCGGTGGGTGTTCCACGGTCGGGGCGCCGAGGTCGACTGGCGCTGGTCGGGGCCGCTCATCGATTTGGGAGTGGCCGGTACACCCCTCACCCTGCGGACTTTCTATCCGGTGCGGACCTTCCCCGACATGGCCGCAGACGACATCCCCCGGGCTTATCGGGCAGTGCAGAAGCTGGGCGAGCTGTCCCGCGACCCCCGATTCCTGATCACCTACAGATTGGAGCCCGGCGACATTGCGGTATTCGACAACCGACGAGTGCAACATGCCCGGGAGCCGTTCGAAACCGCCACCGGTCGCCGCTTGTTCCGGGGGTGCTATATGAACAGCGACGACATCTACTCCAAGCTGCGGGTGTTGAACCGTAGGGCTCAAGAGAGCAAGCTGGCTCCCGCATGAGCGGAGTATTCATCACCTGCGCCATCACCGGCAGTGGCGACACCACGTCCAAGTCCGACCTGGTGCCCATCACTCCCCAGCAGATCGCCGACGCGGCCATCGACGCCGCTAAAGCGGGTGCGGCCATCGTCCACATCCACGTCCGCGATCCCGACACCGGCGAGCCAGCCCGCGACGTGGAGCTGTACGCCGAGGTGGTGGAGCGGATCCGGGCGTCCAGCACCGATGTGGTGCTCAACCTCACCTCCGGGATGGGCGGCGACCTCACCCTCGGGTCGGCCGAGCAGCCCCTGCCCCCCGCCACCGACGGCACCGACATGGCCGGAGCCACCGAGCGGCTGGCCCACGTGCGCGAGCTGATGCCCGAGATCACCACTCTCGACTGCGGCACCATGAACTTCGGCGAGGGCGACTACATCATGGTCAACAGCCCGTCGGTGCTTGATGAGATGGCCCGCCAAGTGCAGAAGCTGGGCGTTCGCCCTGAGATCGAGATCTTCGACACCGGCCACCTGTGGCTGGCCAAGCGCCTGGTGGAACAAGGGCTCATCGACGATCCGGTCATGGTGCAGCTGTGCATGGGCATCCCCTGGGGCGCCCCCGACGACCTCAACACGTTCATGGCCATGGTCAACAACTTGCCCGACGACTGGGTCTTCTCCGCTTTCTCGTTGGGCCGCAGCCAGCTCCCCTACGTCGGACTGGCCGCTATCGCCGGAGGCAACGTACGGGTCGGCCTCGAAGACAACATCTACCTCAGCCGAGGCCAACTAGCCACCAACGCCGCCCTGGTAACCCGGGCCGTAACCATCCTCGAATCCATGAACTACGAAGTCCTCGGCCCCGAAGCGGTGCGCGACAAGCTGCACCTGACGAAGCACTGACACTCGCCGCCCTACCAAGCTTCGGCATAGATTGATGGCGTGAGCGCGGAGATTGCTATCCGGGGCGGCATGGTTGTCGACGGCACCGGTGGTCCTGCCCGAAGGGCCGATTTGGGCATTGCCGACGGCCGCATCATCGAAATCGACCAAACCGTCAAGGCCCCCCAAGAGATAGACGCCTCCGGCCGCCTAGTCTGCCCCGGGTTCATCGACTGCCACACCCACTACGACCCCCAAGTGCTGTGGGATCCCTGGCTGTCGTCGTCGTGCTGGCACGGGGTCACATCGGTGGTGGCCGGTAGCTGCGGCTACAGCATCGCCCCCACCAAGGCCGCCGACCGGGCCTCGCTCATCCGCACCCTCGACAAAGTGGAGGACATGCGGGTGGCCACACTGGAGGCCGGGGTCAATTGGGACTTCGAGACCTATGGCGAATACCTCGATGTGATCCAGCGCCGGGGACTGGCCGTGAACTTCGGCGGCTATGTGGGCCATACCGCGGTGCGGCTCTACGTCATGGGCCAAGACGCCTACGAGCGGGAGGCCACCCCCGAGGAGATCGACCGCATGAAGGCCGCGGTGGCTGAGGCCATACAAGGTGGCGCTTTGGGGTTCTCCACCGACCGGGCCGGGTTCCACCTGGGCGACGGCGGCCGCCCGGTGCCGTCCATCGCCGCCTCCCAGGAGGAGACCGAGGCTCTCATCGGGGTCACCGCCGAGATCGGCCGGGGGGTTGTGCACGTGGCGCCGGGGGAGAACTACCGCTGGGTGTACGACCTCCAGCCCAAGCTGGGCCGCCGGCTCAACTGGTCGTCCATACTCACCTATCCGGCCGCGGCCTCCTCCCGGGCCGACTACCGCACCAAGCTGGCCGACCACCTGGCCGGCCGGGCCGCCGGGGCCGACGTGTGGGTGCAGGTCACCTGCCGTCCCATCACCCAGCACGTCACCATGATCGAGCCCACCTCCTTCTACACCATGGGGTCGTTCAAGGAGCTGGTGGCGCTGGCCCATGAAGACCGTCCCACCCTGTACGCCGACCCAGATTGGCGGGCCCGAGTGCAGTCCGACCTCGACGCCAACGGCCTGCTGGCCTCCCGCTGGAACACCCTGGCCATCGTGGAGTCGCCCAACCAGCCCGAGCTGGTTGGCAACACCGTCGGGGGAGTGGCCGCCGAGCGGGGCTGCACCCCGTGGGACGCCATGTGCGACATCGCCTTGGCCGACGGGCTGCTGACCCGCTTCGAGATCACCTTCGCAAACGACGAGGTCGACGGCGTGACGTCTCTCATGCAGGCCGAGGGGGCGGTGATGGGACTGTCCGATGCCGGGGCCCACGTCGGTCAGATCTGCGATGCGGTGATGCCCACTGACTTCTTGTCCCGCTGGGTGCGCGACCGCCAGGTGATGAGCCCCGAGGCTGGCATCCACAAGCTCACCGGCGAGTTGGCCGAGATGCTCGGCCTGGCTCCCGACCGGGGCTACCTGCGCCCCGGCGCGGTGGCTGACGTCACCGTGGTCGATTGGGACAGCCTCGACGTCGGTCCCATCCGCCGGGTGAACGACATGCCCGCCAGCGGTGAGCGCCTCATCGCCGACCAACCAACCGGCGTCGACCACATCCTGGTAGCCGGAACCCCCACCCGCCTCGACGGAAAGTCCCTCCTCGACCAGCTAGAAACCCTCCCCGCCACCACATTGCGCTCATCCTGAGCAGCCTGCGGGACTGGTCCCCACAGTCGACCTACCCGGGGGGCACCACCGGGTCGATGCCCAGGTCGGTGTAGGTGAGGGCGGGGAAGTAGGGCACGCCCAGTGCTTCAAAGCGGCGACTGGCGGTATCACCCCGGTCGATCACCGTGGCCACTGCCACCACTTCGGCCCCGGTGTCGCGTATCACCTCGTAGGCCTTCTCTGTCGAGCCTCCCGTAGTGGTTGCGTCCTCCAGGAGCAGGACCCGGTGGCCCGGTCCCAGCGGGGTGCCTTCGATCTGCTGTTTCGTCCCCCGCTTCTTCGGCTCCTTTCGAACCGAAAACCACTGGCCGCTGGTCTCGGCGGCGATGCCCACCGCCAGCGAGTCGGCGCCCATGGTCATCCCGCCAGCCGCGTCAAACTCGATGCCGGCCTCTCGAACCTGCTGAACAATCGCCCGGCATGCCACCTTAAGGTCGGCCCATCGGCAGAGGGCCACCTTGACGTCGACGAAGTCATTCGACATGGCCCCGCTGGCCAGCTCTATCGGCTGGTCCAACTTCCGCAAGCCTTGTTGCTTGATGATGTCAATGAGCGCCGCGTCAGCCACGGTTCCAGACTAGCGGCCGCTGCTGACCGCTCTCGGTCCCTTGAAATAAATTGAAATAAAAGAGAAATAAGTGGATTTCCACAAGCGATCCCCAACCCAACCCCGCTACGGTCGTCCCAAACTTCCCCCATTCAACATGAGAATGAGGGGAGGAGCCTGTGTCTGCTCCGCCTGTTTCCTGCGCCTGGGCTCCGTGGTGGACCCCAGAGCAACTCCGCAGTTTTCTGAGCCACGTGGAGAGCGTCGTTCAAGCCCGATTCGGCGAGTACGCCGTGGATGAGGTCGAGGGCACCGTGTCCGTCGACAAGATGGAATGCGTCCTAGGCCTGTCCAACCTGGCCCAAACCTGTCGGGCGGCCGATCCCGAGGATTGGCGGCTGATCGTCTACAACCACGTCGCCCGGCTCGACGATTTCACCCCCGATGTCCTGGCCGAGCGCCTGGCCGACTACCAGAAGCTCCGACCCGACCTGCGGGTCAGGGTGGTCGGTCCCCATCATCTGAACCAGATCGACCCGGTCTGCGATCCTCTGCCGTTGGGCCTCTCCGCCTGCCTGTCGGTGGATCTGGATGGTGCCGCCTGTCCGGTAGACCGCAGCTACTTCGAGAAATGGGGCATCGAGCAGGGCGAGGTTATGGCCGCTGCGCTGGCCAACACCTTGATGGACGAACCGCTGACCGCCATAGAGGGGAGCGATCTACCCGGCAACATACAGGTCTTCACCGGCGATTCCCTGTTCGTGACCGGCCACCTGCTCGACTTCGCCCGCACGGTTCCCGACATCAGTCCGCAGGGCGCGGTGGTGACCGTGCCCGCGGCCCACACCGTGATGGTCTGCCCCATCGAGCTAACCGAGCAGTTCGTGGAGGATTCCGCCACCATGCTGGCCGCCAGCTACATCCGCTACCTGGCTGGCCCCAACTCCGTCAGCCCCAACGCCCTCTGGTGGCGCCCCCACCACCCCCTAGAAGGCTTTGCCCGCCTAGACAGCCAGTCCTTCGAACTCGTAGCCCCCGAACCTCTCCGCTCGAGGTTGTGGGAGGGCCTCAGAAGCGGGAGCACTTAGAGCCCACCCACCCCGCTCTGCCAATATGTCTCTGCAAGCAAGGCGTGGGGGAGCAGCGCATGACTATTACGGATACCGCCGGAGCACTTTCGCTCGACGAGATCGACATTCACTCCACCGACCTGTACCAAAACCGCGGCTACCCGTGGGCGGCGTGGGATCTGCTGCGAGCCGAGGCTCCGGTGCACTGGTATGAGCGTCCCGACATCGAGCCGTTCTGGGCCATCACCCGCCACGAGGACATCCACTGGGTGTCGTCCAACGACAAGCTGTTCATCAACGGCGGCCCCCGCCTCCGCCTGGCCTCCATCGAAGAGGACAAGGGCATGTGGGAGCGCCGGGAACGGCGGCTCACCGAACTGGGCTGGGACCTCGACGAGCCCATGGACATGGTGTTCTTGGACCGTCCCCGCCACACCCGGTTCCGACTGCTCACCGCCCGCCGCTTCACCCCCCGAGCGATGCGGGAGCACGAAGAGCACCTCGCCCAGTACGCCGCCCGCTTCACCGGCGAATTCGTAGAGATTCTGGAGCGCGACGGCGAGGCCGACTTGGTGCTGGACTACGCCGTGAAGCTTCCCCTGGCCACCATCTGCGATCTCATGGGCCTCGACATCGAGGACTGGTCAAAGGTCCACAAGTTCACCGAGATGGCGTTCAACGACGAGGAGAACATGCGGTGGGCCGAGCCGGGCGAGACCTTCGACGACCTGAGGTTCCGGATGGGCAAGGACTTCAGTGCCTATATCGGGACGATCATCGAAGACTGCCAGGCCGAGCCCCGCGACGACCTCACCGGCGCGGTGGTCCAGGGCGAGGTCGACGGCTGCCCGCTCAACACCCAGCAGCTCACCGGCTACATCACCCTGCTGCTGGGTGCTGGAAACGAGACCACCCGCAACGCCACCACCTCGGGCGTGACCGCCCTGCTCCAGAACCGCGACCAGATCGACCGCCTCCTGGCTGATGAGTCGCTGATCGAGCCGGCGGTGGAGGAGATCCTGCGCTGGACCTCTCCGGTCATCCAGTTCGCCCGCACCGCGACGGCCGATGTGGAGCGCCACGGCCAAACGATCAGAGAGGGCGACACCGTAGGCGTGTTCTACCCGTCGGCCAATCGGGACGAGGCGGTGTTCGACGACCCCTACCGCTTCGACGTGGGTCGCAACCCCAACCACCACATGGCCTTCGGCCACGGCGTCCACTTCTGTTTGGGCGCCAACCTGGCCCGCTGGGAGCTGCGAGCCATGCTTAAAGCCATCCTGCCCGTGCTACCCCGCTTGGAGCTGGCCGACGAGCCCGACCGCCACGGCCACCTTCACCTCGGCGCCGTCAAACACCAGCGTGTTCGCTTGGTGGCGTAACGGCACCTGCCCAGGTCGAAGCACGGCAGTACTGTCATGGCCATGAACGGCTTCTTGATCCGCGGGGGAACGGTGGTGGACGGCACGGGCTCGCCGGCCCGGCGGGCTGACGTGCGAGTGCGGGGGCGCATCATCGCGGAAGTCGGCCCCAGCCTGGCCTCCGACGGCGAGCAAGTGGTGGACGCATCCGGTGCGCTGGTCACTCCCGGCATCATCGAGACCCATACGCATCTTGACGGGGCCATGTGGTGGGATCCCTCGTTTGATCCGCTTCCCAGCTACGGGGTCACTACCACCGTGTTCGGGAATTGCGGGATGTCGATGGCACCGCTGGACGGCCCCCAGCGCGACGAGGTGGTGGACCTGTTCTGCTTCCTGGAAGACCTGCCCCTGGTCGCCTTCGAAAAGGAGGTGCCCTGGACGTGGGCTACTTGGCCGGATTACCGGGCCGCGCTCGACTCCCAGCCCACCGCCGCCAACATCGCCGGTTATGTCGGACACATCAGCCTCCGCACCTACGTCATGGGCGATGCCGCCTGGGAGCGTCCCGCTACACCGGCCGAGCGCACCGCCATGGCCCAAGTCCTCGACGATGCCCTGGCTGCCGGTGCCCTCGGCTTGTCCACCAACGGCTTCGACCTCGACCGCACCCTGCGACTGGTGCCCAGCCGCCACGCCGATGACACCGAATACACAGCGCTGTTCGACGTGCTGGCCGCCCACCCCGGTGCCACCTTCCAGGCCATCACCCGGTTCAACGAGCCCGAGCACAACTTCTACGATGTGGAGCGCTTTGCCGCCATGGCCGGGCCTCGGGGCGTTCGCGGGCAGTGGACCGCCATCCCCGCCATGGCCAATGAGGCCGATTACCGGGCCGACACGCTGGCCTTCGACCGCCGCCTTCGGGAGGCCGGAGTGGACTTCTGGCCCACGGTGGGCACCAAGCCGCTGGATCTGTACTTCAACTTTGAGAAGGCGCTGACCTTCCAGCGGGTCCCAGCTTGGAACGACCTGGTCAACGGACCCCCCGAAAACAAGATGACCCTGCTGGCCGACCCAGCGTGGCGGGATCAGGCCCGCTCCGACTGGGACAATCGGAAGAAGTCCCGCCGCGCCCGGGTCGATCACCCCCACACATTGATATTCGCCCTGTCCGAAACCGGGGTCGGCCCCCTCGGGATCTCGTTGGCCGACCACGCCGTTAACACCGGCCAGCATGTTTCCGATGCGCTGGCCTCCTGGCTGCTGGACAACGGCATCGGCTCGTCGCTGCGGGCGCTGCCCGACGTCCACGACGAGCCTGCTTTGGCCGAGGTGATCCGCTCGCCCCACACTCTCACCAACGTCAACGACAGCGGTGCCCACCTCCAGCTGTTCTGCGGTGCCGGCCAGAGCACCCACCTGCTGACCCACTACCACCGCGACACCGGCCTGCTGACCCTGGAGGAGGCGGTCCATGTGCTCACCGGCCGCACTGCGGAGTTCTTTGGCCTGTCCGATCGAGGAGTAGTCGCTGCGGGCAAGGCCGCCGATCTGGCCGTGTTCAGCCTCGACGAGATCTCCCTGGGATCTGAGGTGAAGGTGCGCGACGTGCCCGGCGGGTCGTGGCGGTTCACCAGGGAGCCGGGCGGCTTTCGGGCCACCATCGCCAACGGCGTCGCCACCTACCGGGAGGGCGAGCCCACCGGCGCACTTCCCGGCACTCTGGTTGGCCCGTCCCTGGGCTGAGCGCACGTCTTTACCGCCACCTACGATTCGCCCGACCGCACAACAGAGAGCGAGGCAACACAAATGGGACGTCTAGAGGGCAGAGTGGCGTGGGTCACCGGAGCGGCTTCGGGCATCGGCTTGGCCAGCGCAGAACGGTTCGCCGAAGAGGGTGCCGTGGTAATCGGCTCCGACATTGCCGAAGGCGACGGCTGGAAGGCAGTGGCTGAAACGGCCCCGGCATCGAGCTTTCATCTCGTGGACGTGCGCGATGCCGACGCCCAAGAAGAGCTGGTGAGCCAGATCATCCAAGACCACGGGCGGCTCGACGTGCTGGTCACCGCGGCCGGGGTCGCCGGCGGCGGCCAGGTTCATGAGCTCGACGTCGAGGAGTGGGACCGGGTGCAGGACATCAACCTCAAGGGCACCATGCTGTCGTGCCGGGCCGCCCTCAAACCCATGGTGGAGGCCCGCTCGGGGAGCATCATCACCATCGCCAGCGTGGAGGGGCTCGAAGGCTGCGAGGGGGGCAGCACCTACAACGCCTCCAAGGGCGGGGTGATCCTGCTCACCAAGAACATCGCCAACGACTACGGCCCGGCCAACATCAGGGCCAACGCCATCTGCCCCGGCTTCATCGACACCCCCATGTTCCAGTCGGTCATCCCCCACCTGGGGCCCATCGCCGACAGCATCCGCGACCAGCACAAGCTCAAGCGCTGGGGGCTCCCCTCGGAGATCGCCGGAGCGGCCTTCTTCTTGGCCTCCGATGACTCCTCGTTCGTCACCGGCGTCGCCTTGCCGGTCGACGGCGGCTACACCGCTGGCCATGCCCACGGCATGACCACCATCTAGCTAGCCCACCATCTAGAGCAGGCCCTCAAACGGGGCGAAACTTGATGAGGGTGATCTCGTCGGTGGCGTCCTCGAACACGGCCTCAACAGGCAGGCCGCAGGCGATGTCGTCGTTGTCGATGCCGATGAGGTTGGAATACACCATCGGCCCCTCCTCCAACTCCACCAGCACCACGTTGTAGGGCAGCTCCGGCTCGAACGACGGGATATAGGGCTGCCTCATGATGGTGAAGCCCCACACCGTGCCCCGACCTGAAGCCTGGGTCCATCCCCGGTCGAACGACAGGCACGCGGGACAAGAGGCATAAGGGGGAAACCACACGTGCCCGCACGCGTGGCACTTCGGCAGCACGAAGCGGTACTCGCGGGCCGCAGCCCAGAACTCCCGATCCTCGTGGGTCACCGTCGGCAGCGGTTTGGCGTACGCCGCGTCGGAGCTCACAGCAGCCCGTCCCGGCACAGCAGCGACGCCCCTGGCAGCGCCGACAGGCACCAGTACAGCGACCAGTCACAGTCGGGAATCTGGCGCTCTCCGGCCTGGCCCCGCAGTTGGCGCACCGCCTCAGCGTGCTGGTTCCACCCCTGGAGGTACGACTCGCTCAACATCCCACCGCTGGTGTTCACCGGCAGCTCTCCGCCCAAAGCGATACGGCCGTTCTGAACCCACTCCAAACCCTGGCCCTTGGGGGCGAACCCGAATCCCTCCAGGCCCCACAGCACCGACACGCTGAAGTTGTCGTACACCTGGAGGCAGTCGATGTCAGCGGTGTTCACCCCCAGCGGGTCGAACAGATCGGCCTTCATCGACCGGCAGGCCTCGTCCCAGAACCCCAAGTCCACGTACCACTCCCGGAAGTTGGCCCGCCCCGCGGTGCCGGCGATCAGCACGGGGGGATGAGCCAGGTCCCGGGCCCGCTCCGCGGTGGTCACCACATAGGCCACCGCTCCGTCGTTCACCAGGCAGTAGTCGAACAGCCGCAGCGGCTCGGCGATATACCGGGAGGCCAGATAGTCGTCGATGGTCATTTCCTGCTGCATGATGGCCCCCGGAGTCATCCGGGCATGCGAGCGGATGGCCACCGGGATGGCCCCGAGCTGCTCCTCGGTGCCCCCGTACTCGGCCTGATAGCGGGTAAACCCCATCGAATACTGCGCCCCCGGCGAGGCCATCCCGTAGATCGTGTCGTACAACAGCCCCTGGCCCTGGGCCCCGAACTTGACGCCCTGGCTGCGGAACACCACCGAGTTGAACAGCACCACATAGTCGGCCAGCCCGTGGTGCACCGCGGTGGCCGCGTGCATCAGCGCCATGGCGCACATCCGTCCGGCCCCGGGGTAGTCCACCACGAAGCGCACATCGGTGAGCCCGGTGCGATAGGCCACCGGCTCATAGTGCGGCAGCCCCCCGGTAATCAGCCCGTCAATCTGCGACTTCTCCAGCCCGGCATCGGCAATGGCCGCCGCAATGGCCTCAGTGGCCAACGCCTCCCCCGTCCGCTCCGGGTCCGGCGTGCGATATAGCCGGGCAAAATCGCTGCCCCCAATGCCGACGATGGCCGTCTTGCCGGCAAACTCCCGATCGCTCATCGCCCAGCGACCCTAGTTGTCGTCTGTGTTCGACCCTATGCCCAGCCCCTATCGTCGAAGCCGATGCAAGGGCGGTGGTGATGAAGATCAATCCCGACAAATCTTGGCGGCTGGTGGCCGAGCGGCTGGAGGCGGAGACCGACCCCCGGCGGCGCCACGTCCTTCAACTGGTGCTCCACCACATGCAGCGCGAGCTCCGGCTCGACATCGAGGGGGTGATCGACACGCTCAGCGACAAGCCCCAATACAAGATCTGGCCTAACGTCGACGATCCCGTCGCCAGCCCCGGCGGCTCGAAGGACGCCATCCGCGACCTCTACGACCGCGCCCTGGTGCAGACCGGCGCCCACCGCTGGGAGCTCGATCTGGATCGGGTGATCGTCGACGACCACGCCGTGTTCACCGAGGGGGTCATGCGCATGGCCTATCCCGGCCGCACGCTGGAAGCCCTGGGCATCGAGGTTCCCGACGTTGACTCCTACTACCTGTCCGAAGTCCGCATGGGGATCGTGTGGCCGATCGACCCCGACGACCCCGAGGCCCGGCTGTCGGGTGAAGAGGTCTATGCCGAGGGCGACCGCTTCGAGGGGATCGCCGACCGTCCCATCAGTCTCGATGAGATTGCTCCCTTGGAGATGAACTGAGTGTGACCTCTATTGTCGGGGAAGGCAACAAACGGGAGGGGAACCCGATGAAGATGAATCCCAACAAGACGTGGCAGCTGGTGGCCGAGAAGCTGGAGGCTGAGACCAACCCCCGGCGGCGCCATGTGCTGGAGCTGGTGCTGGCCCACATGAAGTGCGAGGCCCAGGCCGACATCGAAGGGGTGGTGGCCACCCTCAGCGAGAAGCCCCAGTACATCATCTGGTCGAACCCCGACGATCCCATCGCCAGCCCCGGCGGTGACCGCGACGCCATCCGGGGCTTCTACGACCGCAGCATCGTGCAGACCGGCGCCCACCGACTCGAATTCGACTGCGACCGAGTCATCGCCGACGACGATGCGGTGTTCACCGAGGGCGTGATGAGCATGGCCTATCCCGGCCGCACCTTGGAGGCCATGGGCATCGAGGTTCCCGACGTCGACTCCTACTACCTCGCCCAAGCCCGCATGGGCATCGTGTGGCCGGTTGATCTCGACGATCCCGAGGCCCGCCTGCGGGGCGAAGAGGTCTACTCCGCCAACGACGCCTTCGAAGGCGTCGCCGACCGCCCCATCAGCCTCGAAGAAATCGCCCCCCTAGAGCTCGCCACCGTCTAACCGCTGCCCAAGGCCCGTCCAAGCGGGTCATCCCACGGCTCGGGCGGCGTCGAGCCACTGATCCACGGTGGCACGGTTGTCGGCAATCCATTCCGCGGCCGCGTTCTCGATGTCGGTCTCGGTGTAGGAGCTGCCTTCGGCCATATGCGTGTTTATAAGGCGGGAAACTTCGAGCGGTGAGATAGCGACGAGTTCAAACAGCCTCTCCGCTGCCGGATTGGCCTCGAGAAAGTCCACGCGGGCCACCACCCGGATGTCCACGGCGTTAGATCCCGTTTTGCATGGCTGACCTGGGCATTGCTCGACGGGCAACATCGCCGCAGCCTGCTCATTGGCCAGAGGGCTGTCCAGCGAGAGCCAGATGACGTCCACGCCCGGCACCATCAATGCGGTGTATGAAGACGGACTCCACACGAACTGCAAGAAGGGTTCACCAGCTTGCAGCCTGACCAAAGATTCGGCGAAAAGCACCGAGTGCGATGCAGACACCTGTTCGATCGTGTCCTGCCAGCCATTGGCCGCGATGGTGTCGTCGATCAAGGTGCGGCAAGCCCAATTTTGGTCGCAACCCATAATGTCGGCTTTGCCGTTGCCATCCCGGTCGAACAGCGCGGCGATCTCTGGGTCGTCGCCGATATCGTCCCATCGGGTGATCCCATGGGCATCGGCAGTGGCCTTGTCCACCAAGATGCCTTCCAGGCCGCCTGATCGCATTTGAAAGCCAATTGGTCTCGCCACACCAGTGAGACCGGTCTGCGTCAGGTATGGGATGTGATTCGGAAATCGGCCATTCGCCCAGAAGTCGAATTGTCCGCTGGCCATCCCCGTGTAGAAGTCCTGCGGGTGATACATGGCAGTCGCCAGCTCATTGACGTCGTAGCCAAGTTGCTGCAACAGGCTTCGAAATATCTCTGCCTGGATAAACCCGGAAGGCCAATTGGCCCGACCCATTTTCACCTGCACACCCTTGCCCGGTGTCTGATTCACCGATGCGGGCTGGGGGTCAACGGTGGGTTGGGGGGTGGCACTCGGTGTCGGGGTTGGCGTGGGGATGGCGGTGGGTGAGGGTATCGCCTCGGGGCTGGGTGTGGTGATGGGAGTGGGAGTGGGATCAGGGGCTGGGGGGAGCTCGTCTGCCGGGCTCGGAATGGGTTCGACGGTCTCCTCCTGGGTTTCGGAATCTCCGACAACGAGCGTGACTACTGCCCAGACCACGGCTCCCAGGGCGAGAACCAAGACAAGGCCGATGAGGACCACTTTCCTGGCCCGACGATCCTTGCTATCTGCTTCGTCACGGGCGTACCGGGCTGGATCTGGTCTGTCGCCGCCCGAGGGTTCCATAAGACTGCCTAATTTACCGACCAGGTTTCGGTGCGGAGGTAGGTGTAGACGCCTCCGAAGTCGGTGCGGGCTTTTTCGGGGAGGTCGACGGGGTCGCCGAGCCGGCTGGCGCCCCACACGATGCGGGCGGTGTGCTCGGCGACTAGGGCGGCGTGCAGGGCGTGCTCGGGCGACTCGCCGATGCACAGCATGCCGTGGTTGGCCATCAGCACCACCGAGCGGTCGGCCAGGTGGCGCACCACCTCTTCGCCCAGTTCATCGGAGCCGGTGGGCTGGTAGTCGGACACCGGCACGTCACCGCCCAGGTACACGATGACCTCCTCGATCACCGCGGGGATGCTCTTGTGGGCCACAGCGAACATCGAAGCGTGTATCGGGTGGCAGTGCACCACCCCGCCCACCTCAGGGAATGCCCGGTAGCAGGCCAGGTGCATTGCTTTCTCGGTAGACGGCCGGGAAGAGCCGTCCACCGGGTTCCCGTCCAGGTCTACCGCCGCCAGGTTGTCGATGCTCACCTGGTCGTAGGGGAGCGACGACGGGGTCAGCCAGATCATCCCGTCGTCGGCCCGGCCTGACACGTTCCCTGCGGTGCCCACCACCAGCCCGGCCGCGTCCATGGCCTGGGCGGCGGCCACCACTTGGGCTCGAATGTCGGCGCTGTCGTTCATTGCCACACCTCCGGGTTGGCCAGGCGGTGGGGGCGCTCGCCAGCCAGCAGCCGGCAGATGTCCTCCACCACCATGTCGGTTTGGTTCACCTCGGTGTCATAGGTGGCGCCGCCCACGTGGGGAGTCAGCACCACGTTGTCGAGGGTGGTCAGCGGGTGGTCGGGCGGGAGGATCTCCCCCTGCACGTGGTCGAGGCCCGCGCCCCCCAGATGCCCCGAGGTCAATGCCTCCACCAGGGCGTCGGTGTCATGCAGTGCGGCCCGGGCGGTGTTCACATAGACGGTTCCCGGCCGCATGGCGGCGAACTGCTCGGCGCCGATCATCCCGGTTGTCTCTGCGTTGACCGGGGCGTGCATCGACACCACGTCGGCGGCGGCCAGCAGCTCGTCCAAGTCGCAGTCGGCGTCGGGCTGATAGGGGTCGCAAGCGATCACCTTCATCCCCAGGCCCTCGAAACGCCAGCGGGCCGCCTGCCCCACCGCTCCCAGACCCACCAGCCCCACCGTGCGACCGGCCATCTGCCAGGCCCGATACCGCTGATAGGGGATGGAGCCGGCGAATACCGTGCCCGCCCGCATGTCCCGGTCGCCCATCACCACATAGCGGCTGACGGCAAACATCAGCGCCACCGCCATCTCGGCCACCCCGTCGGCGTTGCGTCCCGGGGCGTGCAGCACCGGAATGCCCGCCGCGGTGGCTCCGGCTACGTCCACATTGGTGGGATCGCCCCGGGTCGAAGCCACTGCCCGCAGCGGTTGCTCGAACACCGGCCCCCGGCACTCGTCGGCCTCGCACACCAGCAGATCGGCCGACGCCGCCGCCAGCCGAGCGGCCAAGTCATCGGCGCTATAAAGACGGAAGGGCTGGTGCTCGATCCACGGATCGAACTCCACGTCGGCCACTCCCCGCAACCGGTCCAAGCCCGGCCCCCGCAGCGGAGCGGTCACCAGCGCTCTCGGTCTGCTCACGCTACGAGCGTAGGGTTCGAGACGGCGGTTCACGCCATCGACACCACGCCATTTCGCAAGCCGACCACTACGGTTGACAGCTGTGGCTGAGACAGTCGAGGTGACGGTGGGCATCGACATCGGCACCACCTCGGTAAAGGCGATAGCGGTCGACGCCCACGGAGAAGTCTGCGCCCGGACTCGCATCCCCCACGCCATCAACGCCCCCACCCCGGCGGTGCTCGAGCACGATGCTGCTGCGGTGTGGCATACCGGCGTGATCGAAGCCTGCGATTCGGTGTCGGCCGATCACCGAGTGGCGGGCATCGGCCTGGCCGCCATGGTTCCGTCGCTGGCCGCGGTCGACCGCAACGGGATGCCGGTCTCGCCGGGAATCCTGTACGGCGACCACCGAGGACACCACCCTGACGGCGAGTTCGTCGGCTTCTTGCGCTCACTGGAGCACGCTGTGCCCGACGCCCACGCCTACTGGCCGGCCCAGGCGGTGGCCAGCCACGCCCTGTGCGGCGCCGCCGCCATCGACGGGGTCAGCGCCATGACCTGCCTGCCCGTGTTCGGCGCCGACGGGTGGGACGCCCAGTGGTGCGATCCCGGCAAGCTCCCCCCTCTAGTGATGGATTCCACCCCCATCGGAGAGCGGGGCGATGCCCCGGTGGCCGCCGGCACCGTGGACGCCCTGGCCGAGCAGCTCGTCGCCGGGGCCGACTCGCCGGGCGATGTGCTGGTGATCTGCGGCACCACCCTCATCACCTGGGCAGTGAGCGAGGGATGGCCCGAGGCCGAGGGGCTGTGGACCATCCCCCTTCTCCAACCCGGCCTGTCCGCCATCGGCGGTCCGAGCAACGCCGGCGGCCTGTTCCTGGAGCGGGTCCGGGCCCTCACCGGCGATCCGACTGCTGAGCCGGACCACCCCGACCGTGTGCCGCTATGGGTGCCCTACATCCGGGGCGAGCGCACCCCCCGCCACGACCCCGACCTGCGGGCCGCACTGGTCGGCCTCGATGTGGGCCACACCCCCGCCGATGTCCTGGCCGCGGCCTACGAGGCCGCCGGATTCGTTGTCCGCCACCACCTCGATTTGGCGGGCACGAACCCCCAGCGCATTGTGGCCGTGGGCGGAGGCACTCAGGTCGAGCGCTGGATGCAGGCCCTGGCCGACGCCACCAACCTGCCGGTAGACGTCACTGCCGTGCCCGAGGGGGCCGCGAGGGGAGCGGCCTGGCTGGCCCGCATCTGCGCTGGCCTGGAGTCCGGCGACTGGGCCGAGGCCCGCCGCTGGGCCCGTACCGGCCACCGGGTTGAGCCCCGAGCCGACTGGGCTGAGGCCTGCAACCGCCGCTACCCCCAATGGCGCGCCGCTTGCGATTCTCAAAGCGAGGCTGCACAGTAAGGCGCGCGCAAAAGAGGAGATCCATGAAGTTCGCAGTGACGTTTCCGATGGTGGCCCCCCCGTGGGACCAGAGGCTGATCACCAAGCAGGGCGTGGTGGACTTCGCCCGCACCGCCGAGGAGTCCGGGTTCCACGGACTGGGTTTCACCGATCATCCCGCTCCCACCGACCGCTGGCTCAACGCTGGCGGCCACGACGCCGTGGACCCCTTTGCCGCCCTGGCTTTCTGCGCCGCGGTCACCGACCGTATCAAGCTCATCCCCAACATCGTGGTGGTGCCCTACCGGAACCCGTTCATCATGGCCAAGGCCATCGCCACCGTCGACGCCTTCTCCGGCGGCCGATTCATCTTCGCCACCGGCTCCGGCTACCTCAAGGGCGAGTTCAAGGCCCTCGGCGTCGATTTCAACAACCGCAACCAGATCTTCGACGAGGCCATCGAGGCCATGATCGGCATCTGGACCACCGACGATTTCGCCTACGAGGGCAGCACGTTCACCGCCCTGGGCCAAACCGCCAACCCCAAACCGGTCCAGAAGCCCCATCCGCCCATTTGGATCGGCGGCAACTCCAAGCGGGCCCGCCGGCGGGTGGCCACCATCGCCAACGGCTGGACCCCGTTCCCCGCTCCCCGGGTGTTGGCCACCACGGCCCGGACCCCGCCGCTGGAGACCCTGGACGACTTGGCGGCCCTGCTCGACGAGCTGTGGACCTACGTGGACGAGGCCGGGCGAGACCCCGGCGACATCGACGTCAGCTATCTGAACCACGTCGGCGGCCGACCGGCCGACCCCGACTTCGACGCCGACGCCCACATCGCCGCGCTGGCCGACCTCGAAGCCCTGGGGGTGACCTGGATCACCGTCAACCTCCCCGGCGACGACATCGAAGCCACCCTCGACACCATGCGCCGCTACGGCGAAACCGTCATCGCCCCGTCCCAGAGCACCTAAATGCCTGACTCCACCCCGACCGGCCCCGTCGTCCTGCCGATTCCCGCCCCGGCCGATCCGATCGAGTTCCCGCCCTACGAGCCGACCATTCCCGCAATGATCCGGGCGGCGGTCGATGCCCACGGCCATCGGCTGCTGGGCGTGCTGGAACACCAGCGCATGACCTACGCCGACGCCGACCACGCCTCGGCTGCCCTAGCCAAGGGGCTGCTGGCCATCGGCGTGGGCAAGGGCACCCGGGTGGGGCTGCTGGCCCCCAACGGCCCCGATTGGATCGCCGCCTGGCTGGCCATCGGCCGCATCGGCGCCCTCGGCGTGATGCTCAACACCTACTACAAGGCCCGCGAGCTCGATTGGGCTATGCGCCACGCCGACGTGCAGGTGCTGCTGTGCGCCCCCCGCCATCTCGGCCACGACTACCTCGACCGCATCGAGGAGATCGCCAGCCCCGGCGACGATCCCCCCATCCGCTCGCTGTCGCACCCCTATCTGCGATCGGTATGGGTCTGGGGCCAGCCCGACCGGCCCTGGGCCAGGTCGATGGACCACCTGCTGGCCGCCGGCCAAGAGGTGAGCGACGAGCTCTTGGCCGCCGCCGAGGCCCAGGTGACCCCGGCCGATGAGTTCGTGGTGGTGTACACCTCGGGCAGCACCGCCGCGCCCAAGGGCGCCATCCATGCCCAGGGGCCGATGGTGCGCCACGCCCACAACCTGGGGCAATACCGAGACCTCACCCCCGACGACCGCCTCTACACCCCCATGCCCCTGTTCTGGGTGGGGGGCATGTCGTTCACCCTGGTGGCCGCCATCCACGTGGGCGCCGCCATGGTGTTCGAGGAGCGGTTCGACCCCGGCGAGACTCTGGCCCTCATCGAGCGGGAGCGGGTGACCATTGTGGCCGGCTGGCCCCACATGTCGAGGATGCTCACCGACCACCCCGATTTCGAAAAGCGCGACCTGTCCTCGGTGCGGGGCGGCAGCCTCGACGTGCTCCTGCCCCCCGAGCTGCGCATCGGCGATGTCGAGCTGCGGGTCAACTCGCTGGGCATGACCGAGACTCTCGGTCCCCACACCCTGGGCGTGATGGGCAACCAGCTGCCCGAGGAGAAACGGGGCTCCTTCGGCTGGACCGTGCCGGGCATGGAGCACCGCATCGTCGATCCGGCTACCGGCGAAGACTGCCCGACGGGGGAGCAGGGCGAGGTGTGGGTAAGGGGCTACGCCCTCATGAACGGGCTGTACAAGGTGGAGCGGGCCGACGCCTTCACCCCCGACGGCTGGTACCGCACCGGCGACGGCGGCTACTTCGACGAGCACGGCTATTTCTTCTTCACCGGCCGGATGGGCGACCTCATCAAGTCGGCGGGCATGAACATCGCCCCCCGAGAAGTGGAGCTGGTGCTGGAGGAACCCGAAGAGGTCATGCACGCTTTCGTCTGCGGCGTGCCCCATCCCGACCGGCTGGAGGACGTGGCCGCCGCGGTGGTGCTGCGCCCCGGTCAGCTGCTGACCGCTGAACAGCTCATCGCCTACACCGCCGAGCGGGTGGCGTCGTACAAGGTTCCCCGCCATCTTGCCGTCTATGACACCCCCGACGAGCTCCCCTGGCTCGACTCGGGCAAGATCGACCGCATCGGCGTCCAACAGATCCTCACCGAGCGCTTCCCCGGATGACCTTCATCCACGACCTTCTCACCGTCGTGCCCCGACGGGACGACTTCATCGTCGCCGGAGACCGCCGTTTGTCCACCGAGGAGGTCATCAACTGGGCCGACCGGGCATCGGCTGATCTCGAACCGGGCCAGCCCACTGCCTTCCAGCTTCCCACCAGCCCTGAGGGCGTAGTCGCCTACCGGGCCTGCTGGCGAGCCGGCGCAGTGCCCGTCCCCCTGCTCCACGCCGACGGCGGTCGCCAAAGGGATCATGCGTTCACCCTGCTCGGCCTCAACCGGCTCTTCGATCCCGCCGACCACGCTGCCGGCGACCCCTCTCCCCATCCCCCCGCCCCAACCAACCCCGACGACCGGGCCCTCATCATGTTCACCTCCGGCTCATCGGGCGTCCCCAAGGGGGTGGTCCACACCCAGGCTTCCATTGCCTACAAGGTCCGCCAGTACATCCACATCAGCGGCCTCACCGCCGACGACACCGTGCTGTTCCCGGCCTCGCTGGCCCACGTGGCCGGACTCCTGCACGGCGTGCTCATCCCTGGAGCGCTCTCCATGAAGACCGTGCTCATGGCTCGATGGGACCCGGGCGAGGCCCTTCGGCTCATCGAGCAGGAGCAGGCCACCTACATGATCGGACCGCCCACCTTCTTCAACGACCTCATGGACCACCCCGACTTCAGCCCCAGCCGAACCGCCTCCTTCCGGTTCCTCTCCATCGGCGGCTCCAGCGTCACCCCCGCCTTCGTGCATCGGGCCCGAGAGGCCTTCGGCTGCATCGTCAAGCGGGCCTACGGCTCCACCGAGGCCCCCACCGTCACCACCTGCACCAACCACGACGATCCCGAGCGCATGGCCAACACCGATGGCCGCCCGTTCTCGCCCACCCAGATCAGGATCGACGAGCACGGCGAGATCCAGGTGTACGGCCCCGAGGTGACCGTCGGCTACCTCGACCCCGCCCACACTGCCGCTGCCTTCACCGACGATGGCTGGTTCCGCACCGGCGACCTGGGCCAGATCGATGAAGGCGGCTTTCTTACCGTCGTCGGACGGCTGGGCGACAAGATCATCCGGGGTGGCGAGAACATCGATGCCAACGATGTGGAGGCCATCCTCGAGGCTCACCCGGCGGTTGGCCAGGCCGTGGTGCTGGGGGAGCCCGACGACCGCCTCGGCGAACGGGTGGCCGCCTTCGTGGTGGCCGACGGAGCATTCGACCTCGAAGAGTGCCGCCGGTGGTTTGCCGAATCCGGCGCAGCCCGCTTCATGACCCCCGAGCGCATCGTTCCGATCGACGACATGCCCACGATGCCCTCGGGAAAACCCGACCGCACCCAGCTGGCAGAAAAACTCCGGCCTCCAACCCGATAAACTCCCAGTCGTGGCCCAGTACCAGACCCCCGAGTGGCACCCGGCGTTCGAGGAGTATTGCGAGACCATCTTCGAGCTGGCCGAAGACGACGTCGACGTCATCCAGGCCCGGGTAGCCGAGCGGCTGGAGGTGTCCCGTCCCGCTGTATCCGAGATGATCCATCGCCTGGAGGCAGAGGGCCTGGTCACCCTCAAGGGCCGGTCGATCGAACTGTCTCCCGACGGAATGGACCTGGCCGAGCGGGTGGTGCGCCGCCACCGGCTGGCCGAGGTGTTCCTCACCCAGGTGCTGGGCCTGTCGTGGGCCGACGCCCACGCCGAGGCCGGCAAGTGGGAGCACGTCATCTCCCCCCTGGTGGAGCAGGCCATGATGAGGGTGCTCGACGACCCCACCACCTGCCCTCATGGCAACCCCATTCCCGGTTCCGCCTACCAGGCCCCTCCTACCCAGGCACTGGCCAAGATCGAGGTGGGACAGCGCTTCATAGTCACCCGCATCACCGAAGAGCTGGAGTTCACCGAGGGTCTGCTCGACTTCCTAGAGGGCTCCTCGGTAGTCCCCGGCGCCGAAGGGACGATCACCGCCTCCTCCCCCGACGGCACCACCACGGTGGAGATCGACGGCAACCACGTCGGTATCGGCGGCTTCGCCAGCGAGCGCATCTTCGTCACCGCCGCCTAAACCGCCGCCCGGATAGATGTGGACCTAACTCCCACACCAGACCAGGAGGCGCTGCGACACGAGTGCCGGCAGTGGCTCCAGCAGAATCTTCCCTGGGAGTACGGCAAGGGCCTGCCGCCGCTGTTCGACGATCTGGCCGAAGAGGTCGCCTATCTCCGCAAATGGCAGGCCGCTCTGGCCGAAGCCCGCTTCGTGGGCGTCTCGTGGCCGGTTGAGTTCGGCGGGCGGGGGGCCGGCCCGCTTCATCACTACATCGTCCAAGAGGAGCTGGCCCGGGCTCGGGCCCCCGAGCTGGTCGGCCGCCTCGGCGTGAACCTGATCGGTCCAACCCTGCTGGCCCACGGCACCGACGAGCAGAAACAGCGCTGGCTCCCCTCGATCCTTCCCGCCGAGCAGCTCTTCTGCCAGCTGTTCAGCGAGCCCGATGCCGGCAGCGATCTGGCGTCGCTTTCCACCCGGGCCGTTCCCGCTGACGGCGGCTGGCGGCTCAGCGGCCAGAAGGTGTGGACCTCCTACGCCCAGTTCGCCGACTGGGGCCTGTGCCTGGCCCGCTCCCACCCCGAAGAGCCCAAGCACCGGGGCATCACCGTCTTCATGGTGAACATGCACGCCCCCGGGGTGGAGATCCGCCCCCTGCGCCAGATCACCGACGAGTCCGACTTCAACGAGGTCTTCCTCAACGACGTGTTCGTGGCCCATAACCAAGTGATCGGCGAGCCCGGCAACGGCTGGCGAGTGTCGCAGTCCACCCTCACCGTGGAGCGGGGCACCAACCCCCGTCAGCTCGTCATCCACCTCCAGCTGCTCGAAGAGCTGTTCCGCCTGGCCGCCGACACCGGCCGCAACCAAGACCCCGTGATCCGCCAAGCGCTGGCCCGGTCCTACATCGAGGTCCGCCTGTTCCAGCTTCAGAACTGGCGGGTGCTTTCCCGGCTGGCCCACGGCCGCGACCACGGCCCGGAGTCGGCCACCGCCAAGCTCTTCTGGAGCGAGATGAGCCAGCGCCTGCACCGAACGGCCATGGACGTGCTGGGTGCCGCCGCCCCCCTGTGGCGGGGCGACCCCCACAACCCCGGCGAGGGCCGCTGGCAGCGCTCCTGGCTGTACTATCAAGCTGCGACGATCTTCGCCGGAACCAGCGAAATCCAGCGAAACATCATCGCCGAGCGCACCCTGGGCCTCCCCCGAGAGCCCCGTTAGGAGCACCCATGAGCACCGCCTTCGACACCATCGAATACCAAGTCGATGAGGCTGTGGCCACCATCACCTTGAACCGGCCCGATGTGGCCAACGCCCAGGACACCCAGCTCATCGACGAGCTCGAAGCCGCCTTCGACCTGGCCGAGGCCGACGACGAGGTGCGGGTGGTGGTGATGGCCGCCAATGGCCGCCACTTCTCCGCCGGCCACGACCTCAAGGCGCTGGTGGGCGACGTGGAGCCCGACAAGTGGCGGCTCATGCGCGACACGCCGGAGGGCAAGTTCCTCCACGAGAAAACCATGTACTTCGATCGCTGCCTGCGCATCCGAGACTTCCCCAAGCCCACCATCGCCGCCGTCCAGGGCAAGTGCATCGCCGCGGGGGTGATGCTGGCGGCCATGTGCGATCTGATCGTGGCCTCCGACGACGCCTCCTTCCAGAACCCGGTGCTGCGCATGACCGGCGCCGCGGTGGAGATCCTCATCGAGCCCTGGGAGATGCCCCCCCGCAAGGCCAAGGAGTTCCTGCTCACCGCCCAGACCATCTCCGCGGCCGACGCCGAGCGCCTGGGCATGGTCAACCGGGTGGTGCCCCGCGACGAGTTGGCCGCCACCACCAGGGAGATGGCCGAGGCCATCGCCCTAGTACCCCCGGCCACCGCCGCGGTGGTGAAGCGGTCCATCAACAAGACCCTCGAGCTGATGGGCCAGAAGGACTCCTGGGACTACCACTTCATGGCCCACCACTGGATGCACAACACCGACACCGCCCTGGGCGCGCTGGAGCGGCGCATGCAGAAGTCGTCGATGAAGGAAGTCTTCGCCGAGCACCGCGATGAGTAAGCCGCTCACCGGCACACTGGAGCTCGACGTCGGGCGGCTGCGGCGGGAGCGCTACGCCAAGCTCCAGGCCCAGATGGCCGCCGACGGGCTCGACGTCCTGGTTCTGCTCCACGGTCCCCATGTGGCCTACGCCACCGACTGCCTGCCCATAGCTGCCGACGCCACCCACGTCTCGGCCAATCGCCCGGTGGCCGTGGTCTTGGCCGACCAATTCCAGCCCTGCCTGCTGGGCGGCGATCCCGACGGCCTCGACGTCGACGCACACCCGGCGGTGTGGCCCGATATCGACGAGGGCGCCGCCGACCTCGGCGCCCAGCTCGACGCCATCCTGGGCAAGACAGCCCGCGGCGGGCGTGTCGGCATCGACCTGATGACCGGGGCCATGCGCCGCACCGGCGTGCTGTCGGCCGCGCACATCACCGACGCGGCCAACACCATGGGCGCGGTCAAGCTCCACAAGACCATCGACGAGCTGGCCTGCATCCACCAGGCCCAAGCCCGCACCAATCGAGCCATGGCCACCGTGCAAGAAGCCCTCGTCCCCGGCGTGCGCCGCAGCGAGCTGGCCGCCGTGTTCCTCCGCCGCCTCCGGGAGGAGGGCATCGACGCCAACATGATCGACGTCATCTTCCAGCCCATGGCCCGCCGCATGGCCGACGGCCCCCGCACCACCACCGGCCACCTCGCCTTCCCCACCTGGTGGGGCGATCCCGTCTACGCCGAGGGCGACCTCATCTGGGTGGACGCCGGCAGCGACTACCACGGTTACGCCTCCGACTTCGGCCGCACCTGGGTGGCCGGCCGCCCGCCCAACCCCGGAGAGCAACGCTGCTTCGAGCGATGGCTGGCGGTGATGGACGCTTCCTACGAGGCCATCGTTCCCGGCGCCACCTTCGCCGAGGTGTGCGCCGCGGCCACTGCCGCCGACGCCGCCCACCAGCCCGACGGCGAGCGCCCCTGGATGCCCCACTTCTACCTCGTCCACGGCGTGGGCACCGAGAGCGCCGAAATGCCCTTCCTGGGAACCGACGACGGCCCCGACTTCGACGCCGCCAACACCCTGGAGCCGGGCATGGTGCTGGTGCTGGAGCCCGCCATCTGGGACGACGGCACCGGCGGCTACCGGGCCGAGGAGATTGTGGCCGTCACCGAAGACGGCTGGATCCCCTTGGGCGGTGGCCACCCCTACGACCCATTCGAGGTGCCCGCGTGAGCTTGCACCTCCAACGCCGGACCCGAGCGGTCGACGCCCTGGCCGCCGCCGGGATCGACATGCTGGTGGCCGGACGCCAAGACCACATCAACTACATCACCGGCGCCCACCAACTCTGGACCGCCGGTGCCCGCCCCTTCGGCCCGGTCTGCACCCTCCATGTCGCCACCGGCGAGATCTTCCTGCTGTCCACCTGGGACGAAGGCGTCCCCGACGACATCGATCTCGACCACCTCCACGGCATCACCTGGAACGGGGCCATCATCTACCAGCGCCTGGCCGCCAACCCGGGCATGGCCGCCGCCCAACGGGTGGGGGTCGACGCCTGGTCGCCGGGCATGGCCGGGCTGCTCAGCGCAGTGGCGCCCAACGCTGAGATCGTCCCTGCCGACGACATCTTGCTCAGGGCCCGCCGCACCAAGCTCCCCTCGGAGGTCGACGCCATCCGGGCCGCCTGCGCTGTGGCCGCCGAAGCCGTCGAAGCCGCCCTCGCCCATCCCGGCACCGATGCCCAGCGCCTGGCCGCCGGCGTGGAGGCCATGGCTCTGGCCGGATCGTCCACCCCCGCCGCCGAGCCCCGAGTGCACGGCCCCATCGTCGATTTCAGCTGCATCCGTTTCCACTACGAGGGAGGCCTGGGCCGCACCGCGGGCGGCGCACCCTCCGAGGCCCGCCCCCACGCTGCCCTCATTGCCGCCTGCGTCCCCGGTGCCACCGGCCACGACCTCCGCCAAGCCGCCCCCGACGGCGATTGGCTCATTCGAGGTAGCGGTATGGGTTTCGAACCCCCGGTGATCAACCCCCACTACGGCAAGAGCGAAGTCCTTGAAGAACACATGGTGCTCAGCGTGAGCGCGAGCACCAGCGAGGAATATGCTCGCGACACGGTTCTCGTCACCGAATCAACACCCGAAATCCTCTCCTCGGAGGAGCCATGAACCTCGACTACCACGCCTACGACGCCGACAACCACCTCTACGAGCCCATCGACGCGTTCACCCGGCACCTCCCCGAGCGCTATCGAAGCGCCATCCGCTATGTAGACGTGGACGGCCGCACCAAGATCGCCATCAACAACAAGATCAGCGAGTACATCCCCAACCCCACCTTCGAGGTGGTGGCCGCCCCCGGCGCGTGGGAGGAGTACTACCGGGGCAACAACCCCGACGGCATGACTCTGCGGGAGTTCACCGGCAAGCCCATCCGCTGCCTGCCCGCCTTCCGCAATCCCGAAGACCGTGTCAAGCTGCTCGACGAGCAGGGGGTGTACGCCACCCTTCTGTTCCCCACGCTGGCCTCGCTGCTCGAAGAGCGGATGAAAGACGACGTCAACCTGACTCACGCCGCCATCACCGCATTCAACCGGTGGATGCTCGATGAGTGGACGTTCAACTACCACGACCGCATCTTCCCCACACCGATCATCACCCTGCCCGACCCCCGCCGGGCCATCGAGGAACTGGAGTGGTGCGTGGAAAACGGCGCCCGAGCCGTGCTGATCCGCCCCGCCCCGGTGCCGGGGGTGAGGGGCTCCCGCTCCATGGGCCTGCCGGAGTTCGACGACTTCTGGAATGCGGTGGAGCAAACCGGGATCTTGGTCACCTGCCACGCCTCCGACTCCGGCTACGACACCTACGCCAGCGACTGGGAGGGCGGCCGTGATGAGTTCCTGCCCTTCAAGCCCGGCGCCTTCCGCACCGTCATCAGCCACGGCCGTCCCATCTTCGACACCATGGCCGCCATGATCTGCCACGGCCTGTTCGAGCGCCATCCCAGCGTGCGGGTGGCCTGCATCGAGAACGGCTCCACCTGGGTGGCCCCGCTGCTGCTCGAGCTGTCGCACGCCTACGGCAAGATGCCCCAGGAATTCGCCGAAGACCCGGTGGAAACGTTCCGCCGCCACATCTCGGTGAGCCCCTTCTATGAGGAGGACATCCCCGGCCTGATCGATCACATCGGCATCGACCGGGTGCTGTTCGGCTCCGACTTCCCCCACCCCGAGGGCTTGGGCAAGCCGCTCGACTTCATCAAGGAAGTGGCCCACCGCAGCCCCGAAGACCAGAAAAAGGTCATGTCCGAGAACCTCAAAGAGCTCCTCACGCTTCGACCTGCCGCATGAGCGAACAACCAGAGCAAACCACGGACTCCAGCGTCTTCTCGCGTTCCGACACCGACGAGGCCTCCGAGGCCGAGCGCACCAAGGGGCTGATCGAGCCGGTCGCGCTGGGGGAGTGGATGGACGCCCAGGGCCTGCCCGACCAGGGCGAGCCCATCACCAGCCGGTTCATCTCCGGCGGCGCATCAAACGAGATTTTCGAGATCTGCCGGGGCGAGCACCGCTGGGCCCTGCGCCGCCCACCCCGCAAGGTTCCCGAAGGCCGCAACGAGACCATGATGCGGGAGTTCCGCATCCTCTCCGCCCTCGCCGACACCGACGTCCCCCACGCCCGGGCCGCCGGTGGTACCGACGACACCAGCATTATCGGAGCGGCCTTCTACCTCATGGACTTCGTCGACGGCTGGTCGCCCATCAGCGAGCCCGGATGGCCCGAGCCATTCGGGTCCGACATCAACGCCCGCCCCGGTCTGGCCTACGAGCTGGTCGATGCCATCGCCCGGCTGTCCAAGGTGGATTGGCAGGCCAATGGCCTTGAGGGCCTCGGCCGCCCCGACGGTTTCCACGAGCGCCAGGTCGACCGCTGGTACGCCCACCTCGAACGCTTCAAGTTCCGAGACATCCCCGGCCTCGACATCGCCGGCGACTGGCTCCGGGGCCGCACCCCCCGCAGCTATACGCCGGGCATCATGCACGGCGACTACCAGTTCGCCAATGTGATGTTCCACCACGGCGCGCCTGCCCGGATGGCCGCCATCGTCGACTGGGAGATGGGCACCGTGGGCGATCCGCTGCTGGATTTGGCCTGGGTGGTGATGAACTGGCCCGAAGACGAGGCCGGCCGCCCCACGGTGGGCTACGTCGACTACGAGGGCCTGCCCTTCCGCGACGACCTGCTGGAGCGCTACGCCACCATGTCGGGGCGCGACGTCGACGAGATCGACTACTACGTGATCCTGGCCCGCTTCAAGCTGGCCATCGTGCTGGAGGGCGGCTATGCCCGCTTCGTCGCCGGCGGCGCCGACAATCCGAGGATGGAAGCCTTCGGCCGCGTGGTGCTCGACTTAGCCCGCGACGCCGCCGCCCTGGCCCAAACCACCAAGCTGTAGCAGCCGCTCTACCAACCGTTCAGGCGTCCCACACCACCGGGAGCGCGGCGGGGGCACGGAAGGCCAGGCCCGCGATTTCCGGCACATCGGCGTCGGGGTCGAGGCGCAGGCCGGGAAGCCGGTCCAGCAGGTGCTCCAGCACTACTCGCATCTCCATGCGGGCCAGGTGGATGCCCAAACACAGGTGGGGACCGGTGGCGAAGGCCATGTGGCCCTTGGGCTGGCGGAAGATGTCGAACCGCTCGGGATCGTCCCACCGGGCCGGGTCGTGATTGGCCGAGCCCAGAGAGGTGTTCACCGCCGTCCCAGCTTGGATCTCGATGCCGTCCACCACCGCATCGGCTGTTGCGGTGCGAGAGATCCCGGTCAGGGGCGCCTCCCACCGCAGCGCCTCCTCCACTGCGGCGGTCACCAGCGACCGGTCGGCCCGAACGGCGTCCAATTGGGCCGGGTCCGACAGCAACCCCACCATCATGTTGCTGGCCGCCCGATAGGTGGTCTCGGCCCCCGCGGGCAGCAGCAGCCGACAAAAGGCGATGATCTCGTCGTTGGTCAGCCGCTGCCCGTCCAGCTCGGCATGGGCCAAGATGCTGATCAGGTCCTCCTGAGGATCGGCCCGGCGGCCCTCCACCACCGGCTCCAAGAAGTCGTACAGCCATTGCGATGCCGCAAATCCCCGCTCGATCTGGGTGGCCATGTTGGTGATCTCCACCGCCCGCCGGTAGAAGGCAGGCAGGTCGGCCTCGGGCAGTCCCAGCGCGATAGCAATCACATGTACCGGGAACACGAACATCAGCTCGTGTACCAAATCGGCCCGGCCACGGTCGATGAAGGCGTTGATGTAGTGGTCGAGCACCGGGTTCACAATGTCGTGCTCCCACCGCTCCATCTCCCGGCGGGTGAACGCCTGCTGGATCAGCTTGCGGTATTGCCCGTGCTCGGGCTCGTCCATCTCCAAGATGGTGTGGCCCATCACCAGTCCCATCGACTCGGCGTACCCCGCCGACGAGAACGTGGCCCCGTCCCGCAGCACCGCCTCCACGCCGTCGTACGACAGCACGTTCACAATCTGCCGCTCCCCGGCCATCAGGTCGCTCACGCTCACCGCTCCCAGCATCTCCGACACGCTGCCCCGGTGGACCGGGCACTGGGCCAGCAACTCGGTGTACACCTCATAGGGATTGATGGCGTGCTCGGCCCCCTGGGCTTGGTCGAAGGCGTCAAACGGGTCGTACCCTTCGTCACCGGGTTCGGGGGCTCGGGCGGCCGCTAGAATTTCGCCCGGAGTCATCTCGAACTTCATGTCAAGCCGCTGCTATACCAAGTCTCGAACTTCATAGTCAGCCACTTTAAGTCCAACCCAGAGAGTGCGGTAGTCCCATGGCCATTGATTTTTCTGTAGAACCCGAATTTCAAGAGAAGCTCGACTGGATGGACACCTTCGTCACCACCGAGATCGAGCCCATCGATCTCTATTTCCGGGGCGAGGTCAACCCCTTCGACCGCACCAACGAGACGGCCAACGCCCTCATCCGCCCGCTCCAGAAGCAGGTGCAGGACAAAGGCCTGTGGGCCTGCCACATGGGCCCCCACCTCGGCGGCCTCGGCTACGGCCAGGTGAAGCTGGCCCTGATGAACGAGATCCTGGGCCGGGCGCTGTGGGCCCAGGTGGTGTTCGGCTGCCAGGCCCCCGATTCCGGCAACGCCGAGATCATCGCCCACTACGGCACCGACGAGCAGAAGGAGCTCTACCTCCAGCCGCTGCTCGACGGCAAGATCTCCTCCACCTACGCCATGACCGAGCCCCAGGGCGGCTCCGATCCCAACTACTTCACCTGCCGAGCCCACCGCGACGGCGACGAGTGGGTGATCAACGGCGAGAAGTGGTTCGCCTCCAACTTCAAGTACGCCAAGTTCATGATCGTCATGCTCATCACCAACCCCGACGTGTCGGTGTACCGGGGCTCGTCCATGATGCTAGTCCCCACCGACACCCCCGGTATCGAGGTGGTGGCCAACGTGGGCCTCGGCACCGAGGACCTCGAAGACGGCGACCACGCCTATCTCCGGTTCAACGACGTGCGGGTGCCCGCTGAGAACCTGCTGGGCGACGAGGGTTCGGGCTTCAAGATCGCCCAAACCCGCCTCGGCGGCGGCCGGGTCCACCACGGCATGCGCTCGGTGGGCGTGGCCCAGCGGGCCCTCGACATGATGTGCGAGCGGGTGCTGTCGCGGGAGACCAAGGGCTCTCTCATCGGCGAGAAGCAGTCCATCCAGCACTGGATCGCCGACTCGTGGATCCAGATCCAGCAGTTCCGCCTCCAGGTGCTCCACACCGCCTGGCTGATCGACAACGAGGGCGACTACGCCAAGGTCCGCCAGCACATCGCCGGCGTGAAGGTGGCCACCCCCAAGGTGCTGATCGACGTTGTGTACCGGGCCATGCACGCCCACGGCTCCCTCGGCGTGTCCAACCTCATGCCTCTCACCTCAATGTGGATGAGCGGCCCCGTCATGGGCATCGCTGACGGCCCCACCGAGGTTCACAAAGACACCATCGCCAAGCAGATTCTCAAGAGCTACAAGCCCTCCGACGGCCTCTTCCCCTCCATGCACCTCCCCACCCGAATAGCCAACGCCCGCCAATACATCGAATCCCGCATAGAACACGAAATAGCGAATCTCTAGCGCTGGGTAGGCACCCGCCCGAAGATGTAGGCCAGTCCTACGATTCCCAACCCGATTACGACGCCCCGCCACGTCCACGATCCAATCGCCAGCCCGGAACTCAACCCCACCGCGACCACGATCATCGTTCCAGCGATCACTTTCGCCCGCCAGGGCATCCCCAATCCCGATCGGTAGTCGGCCACCAGCTTGCCCACGCCGGGCAGGTTCAGTACCCAGCGCTCCATCCGTTCGCTCGACCGACTGAACGCGGCGGCGGCCATGATGAAGAACACGGTCGACGGCAGGCCGGGAACGATCACCCCGATGGCCCCTACCGCGACACACACCAGCCCGCCAACAACCCACAGGCCCCGCACCAGCGGGTTGCGGGCCACTTTGGAGTGGCTCAGAGCAGCGGGATCGCCGGGCTCAGCCGGCGAGTTCGGCGATGTCACGCACAGTCAGGTAGCACAGCAGCCCGATCACCAGAACGTTCACCGTGCACACCGGCCACTTCAACCGGTGGTCGGCCCGCCAGAACCGTCGAATACTCAGCCCGTTGAACACAATGGCCACCAAACCGATGGGGACGCTTATGGCGGGCCCCACCGAGTCGGCCAACCCCAGCACCGGCAGCAGAAACGGGAACACCAAGTAGGTCAGCAGGCACCGGGTTCCCGACACCACCATCGACTGGCTGAACCGGCGCTCGGCCGTATTCGGGGCCTGAACTTCGGCCGGAGCGGTGTCAACGGTCATTCCCTCCAAGTCTCCCACTCAAAGTCCACCGTCGTCTCACCGGATAGCCGGTTTCGTTAGCATCACCAAACCATGAGCCGGTTACCGCGCCTCGCCGTCCTCTGCCTTGCCCTCGCCCTTGTCGCAGCCGCCTGCGGAGGAGATGACGACGAACAGCCCGCGGTCCCTGCTCCTACCCCCGCCGCCACCGCCGAGCCGGCCCCGGAGCCGACCGCCGCCCCGCCCGCCACTCCCACCGACACCGCCCCCGCTCCCACCGGCCCCACCTGCGACTGGCCCATGTGGGGCCACGGCATCGATCGCACCTTCTCCTACCCGTGCGACAGCGGCATAAGCCCCGACACTGCCGCCAGTCTGCGCCGCATCTGGTACTTCAACACCAGCGACGTGGTCACCGCCGCCCCAGTGGTGGTGGATGGCGTGCTGTATGTGGGCGACTGGGCCGGCCGGTTCTACGCCCTGAACGCAGCCGATGGCACCGAGATCTGGCACTTCGACGCCGAGTACCACGACAACGTCTACGCCGGGCAGATCACCTCGTCGGCCTCCTACACCGTGATCAACGGCACCCCCGCGGTCGTGTTCAACGCCGGGCGCACCATCCATGCCCTCAACGCCGCCGACGGCACCGTGATCTGGACCCACGCCCTGGGCGAGCCCGGCTGGCCCACCGAGCTGGAGACCACCCCCATCGTGGTGGAAGACCGGGTGATCGCCACCTTCGACACCCACAACGCCCCCTTCCCCGCCGGGGTGGTGGCCGTGGGCCTGGCCACCGGCGAGTTGCTCTGGCACTTCGACCTCGAGGGCGGCGACCATCGGGGCTGCGGGGGAGTGTGGGGATCGCCCTCGGTCGACCTCGAGCGCCGCCTCATGTTTGCCGGCAGCGCCAACTGCCCCACCTCCCCCGACGGCTGGGGCCCTTACACCGAGGCCCTCTTCGCGGTGGACATCGACACCGGCGATCCCGCCTGGAGCTTCCAGCCCCATCCCCCCAACAACGACGACTCCGACTTCGCCGGGGTGCCGGTGCTGTTCACCGCCGACGACCAAGACCTCGTCGGCCTTGGCAACAAAGACGCCGTGTTCTACGTGGTGAACCGCGACACCGGCGAGCTGGTGTGGAAAACCCGGGCCACCGCCGACAACGTGATCCGCCCCAACTTCTCCAGCGGCGGCTTCATCGGCCCGGCCGCCTACGCCGAGGGGATCATCGCGGGCGGCACTGGCGTGGCCGACTGCCCCTGCATGCACGCCTTCGACGCCGCCACCGGCGACATCGTCTGGCAGCAGCACGCCGTCGGCCCCACTTACTCGCCCACCACCGAGGTGAACGGGGTGGTGTTCGTGGGCTCGCTCGATTTCACCCTGCGAGCCCTGCGCCTCGACAACGGCGAAGTGCTTTGGTCCGACGAGCTCACCGGTCTCATCTCCGGGGGAGTAGCCATCGTGGGCGACGACATGTGGGCCGTGGCCGGCTTCCGCGAGCCGGGATCGGCCGGCCCATCAGAGACATCCGGCGTGTTCCGCTACACCGTGACCCCCGACGTGGAGGCCGCCGCCCAGACCGCTCCCGAGCAAGAGCCGGAGCCCGAAGCGGGCCAGGTCCGCCTGGTGGGAGCGTCGGGCCGCTGCATCGACGCCCCCTGCGACGTGGGCTTCGACTTCAAGACCCCGCCGCCCGGCACCGACCCCCAACTCACCCTGTCGATCCAAACCGACCCCTTCGAGCTCACCGTCACCTCCAGCGGCCTGGGCGACCCCGCCGCCTGGCTCCGGGAGGGGAGCGCGGCCGCCGAAGTGGGGGCGTCGGCCTTCGGTGTGCTGGTGTCCGAGCGCGACGACCGCCCCTCAGGCGGCTACCTGTGCGTGCTCGAAGAAGACGGCGGCTGCGTCGCCCGCACCGTGCCCCGCCCCGGTGCCTCCTACAACCGCATCAGCCTGCTGGCCCTGCACGACACCACTGCCATTCCCGGCCCCGCCGACGGCTTCGACCGCCTGGTGGCCAGCATCGGCTTCAACCCGCCGCTGCAAACCGAGCCCCTAAGCCCGCCCACCTACCTGGTGTTCAGCCCCCAGGGCAACAACCTGGTGGTGTACGGCGACAACGGCGGCACCCAGCGGCTCATCACCAACGCCCGTGAGGATCCCGACGGCCGCGACATCAACGGCCAGGTGTGCTTTACCGGCGACGGCCGCTTCATCGCCGGCGAGGACACCGGCCAGCCCGAGGTCCCCGCCGGGTTCGGCATCTTCCAACTCGAGGGCGACACCCTCGGCAACCTCACCGCCACCCAGATCGGCAAGCTCACCCCCGATTTCGAAGCCGCAGACAACCAGCCCGAGCCCTACGGCTGCGCCTTCCTGCCCGACGGGCGCCTGCTCACCACCGACGTGGGCAACCAGGCGTCCGGCCCCGGCACCGGCCAGCTCACCGTGTGGTTCCCGCCCTACGACGGCGCCCGGTGCGTGGTGGCCGACGACATTGCTACCGCCCAGCAGCTGGCCGCCGACGGAGACGACGTGCTGGTGGCCTCGGCCCGCCCGCCCACCATTGGGGTGCAGCGCTACTCCAACCTGCCCCGCACCGCTGAGGAGTGCGACCCCGAAGCGGTCACCGTCGAGCTGTTCATCGGCGTCGGTCACGGCCTCAGCCTCACCACCGGCGTGGCCGCCGACCGCCAAGGCGGCTGGTACGTGTCCGACACGCTCGGCGGCTTCATCAACCAGTACGACGGCCAGGGCAACTTCGTGCGCACCGTGTTGGCACCGCCCGAAGGCGAGGGGTTGAGCCTCGAGCCCATCAGCACCGGCTCCCCGCTGGGCATCGCCGTGGGCCTCGACGGCACCCTCTACTACGCCGACTTGGCCCTGGTCTTCAATGACTCGGGCATCGGACCCGCCTCGAGCCAGGGCACCGTGCGCCGCATCCGCTTCGACGAAAGCAACCAGCCCCTGCCGCCGGAGACCATCGACTACGGCCTCTCGTTCCCCGACGGCCTCGGCGTTCTGCCCCTGCCGTGAACCCCGCCGTGAGCCGCACCGGCCGCTTGGCCTACCATTCCCGCTGATGCGCATCCGGGTGGACACCGAACTCTGCCAAGGGCACGGGCGTTGCTACATGCTGGCCCCCGACCTGTTCGAGGCCGACGACGACGGCTACTGCCAGCCCACCGATGAGCGGGCCGTGCCCGCCGGGTTGGCCGACCAAGCCCGCCGCGCATCCATGAACTGCCCCGAAGACGCCATTTTCCTGACCGAGGAGACCTGATGACCGACGCCGACACCAAGAAGTATTCGCTGGAACCCCCCGAGGTGGCCCGCAACCCCCACGACACCTATCGGGAGCTGCGCGACAGCGCCCCGGTCACCGAACTGGGTGGGCGAAGCCAATCCGGAGCCATCACCCTGAGCCGCCACGAAGACGTGATGCGGGCCTTCCAGACCCCCGAGGTGTTCTCCTCCGACCCCGACGCCGTCGAAATCGGCAACACCCGCCCCCTGGTGCCCCTCCAGATCGACCCGCCCCACCACCGCAAGCACCGCAAGGCGCTCGACCCGCTGTTCGCCCCCAAGCAGATGGCCAAGCACGAGCCCCGGGTGCGGGAGCTAATCCGCGAGCTCATAAACAAAGTGGCCGATCAGGGCCACTGCAATTTCCACAACGACATCGCCGAGCCCATGCCCTCCACCATATTCTTGGAGCTGTTGGGCCTGCCGGTGAGCCGGGTGGACGAGTTCCTGGCCCTCAAAGACGGCATCATCCGCCCGCCGGCTCGTTCCATGGAAGAACGCCGGGAGAAGGTGAGGGCCACCGGCCAGAAGATCTACGCCGCGCTCGAAGAGGTGGTGGACGCCCGCATGGCCGAGCGCCAAGACGACTTCCTGTCCACCATCCTCGACGCCGAGGTCGACGGCCAGCCCCTCAGCCGCGACGACGTGGTGGACATCGGCTACCTGTTCTTCTTGGCCGGGCTCGACACTGTGTCGGCCTCGCTGGAGTGCATGGTGGCGTTTTTGGCCCAGAACCCCGACCACCGCCAGCGCCTGGTGGACGAGCCCGAGATGATCCCCCACGCCGTGGAGGAGATGCTGCGCTACGAGAGCCCGGTGGCCAGCTCAGCCCGCATCACCGCCGTCGACACCGAGGTGAACGGCTGCCCCATCTCGGCGGGTACCCGTATCCACCTGTTGATCGGCTCGGCCAACACCGACGAGCGGTCTTGGCTCGATCCCGACAATGTGGACTTCGACCGGGAGTCCAAAAAGCACATCGCCTTTGGCGCTGGCGTCCACCGCTGTCTGGGCTCCCATCTGGCCCGTATGGAGCTGCGGGTGGCCCTCGAGGAGTGGCACGCCCGGGTGCCCCACTACCGCCTGGCCGACGGCATCGAGCTGGAGTTCAGCCAGGGCATCCGTCAGATCGACAATTTGGAGCTGGTGTGGTGAACAAGAACGCCCTCAACCTGGAGCTGGTCTGGTGAGCGACAACCCCGCCCCGCCCAGCCGCCCCCTTGAGGGCATCCGGGTGGTCGAGGTCGCTAGCTGGATGTTCATCCCCTCCGGCGGGTCGGTGCTGGTCGACTGGGGTGCCGACGTGATCAAGGTGGAGCACCCGGTGACCGGCGATCCCCAGCGGGGCCTCATCACTTCCGGGCTCGTGCCCGGCGGCACGGGCGGCGTCAACTTCATGATCGAGCAGCCCAACCGGGGCAAGCGCTCTATCGGCTTGAACCTGGCCCATCCCGACGGCCGGGAGATGCTGCTCAAGCTGGTGGAGACCGCGGATGTGTTCCTTACCAACTACATGCCCCCGGTGCGCCGCAAGCTCCGCATCGACACCGAAGACCTGCGAGAGCGCAACCGCCAGATCATCATCGCCCGGGGCTCGGGCCAGGGCCCCCACGGCCCCGACGCCGAAAAGGGCGGTTACGACGGCGCCTCCTTCTGGGCCCGGGGCGGCATGGGCGCCACCCTGCCCGCCCGCCCCGACGGCTGGCCCATGAGCCAGCCCGCCCCCGCCTTCGGCGACGTCATGGGCGGCATGGCCACTGCCGGCGCCATCGCCGCGGCCCTCTACCAGCGGGCCGCCACCGGCGAGCCGTCGGTAATCGACGTGTCGCTGCTGGCCACCGCCATGTGGCAGCTCTCACCCCTGGTGATCGCGGCCAAGCTCTTCGGCATGGACCGGCTCCCCGCCGGCGACCGCACCAAGATGGTCAACCCCGTGGTCAACGCCTACCGCACCTCCGATGATCGCTACCTCAGCTTCATCCTGCTCCAAGCCGACAAGCACTGGGCCCAGCTCTGCGAGTGCATCGGCCGCCCCGAGCTGGCCACCGACCCTCGCTTCGTCGACATGGCCGCCCGAGCCGAGAACAACGAGGCCTGCATCGCCATCCTCGACGAGGTGTTCGAATCCCATCCCCTCGACTACTGGAAGGAGGCCTTGGCCGACTTCAAAGGCGTGTGGGTCCCGTTCCAGACCCTCAACGAGCTCTACGAAGACCCTCAGGTCATCGCCAACGGATACCTCCCCGCCATGACCACCGGCAACGGCCAAGAGGTCCAGCTCGTAGCCAACCCCGCCATGTTCAATGAGCAGCCCGTGTCCGTGGACCGCGCCCCCGAACACGGCGAACACACCGAAACCCTCCTCCTAGAAGCCGGAATCCCCTGGGAAGACATAGCCGCCATGAAGGAGTCCGGCGCGATCCTCTAGGTCCAAACCGCCAGCACGATTCCGATCACCGCGTAGGAGATGAGCGGATAGCCGGAGTTGATGGCCAGCAGCTTCAGGCTGCGCCCTTCGAAGGCGTAGTTCACCCCGTGTGAGGTGACCACGAACCCCACTGCGGCCAGCACCCCCAATCCAAGCCCCTCGCCGGCGTTGTCGGCCTCCATCCCCTGTACCAACAGCGCCAGCCCAAGGGTGAACACGATGGCCAACACGATGGCGATGACATACGGGTACCACTGGCGGGGCGTGCCCTTCATGGCCTCGATGTCCTCTTGGGTCATCCCGGTCTCGGCCATCCACGGTTTGGCGAAGGTGCCGTACCAGAAGGCCCCGAGCAGTTGGTTGAACACCACGGCGACCAGGATCGCCAGATAGTTCAGATCGCCGAAATCGATGTTGTCCATGCCTCCATCATGCCTCAGCTCTCGAACAGTGCGGCGGCGATGGCGGCGGCGATGAGGGGCGGGTCTTGGAGGGGGCCGAAGTGGGTCAGGTTGTCGTATTGCATCAGAGCGGCGTTGGGGAGCCGCTCGGCCACCAGGGGAGCGGCCATGGCCGGCGGATCGGTGTCGGTGCCCACTGCCACCGTGACCGCGGTGGCCACCTCCACCAGCCGGGGAAACCCCTCCAAATCGGGATTCTCAAAGATGGTCGCCTCGGTGTCGGGCGCGCACTTCAGCTCAACCGTGCCGTCGGGCAGATCCCGAAGGCCGTGGTCCACATAGGCCCGAAGCGCCTCGGGGGCGAACAGGCTCAGCGGCGGCTTGGATGCGTAGCGGTCATAGGCCGCTTGGCGAGATTCGAATTCCGCCCGCCGCATCCGGGCGATGGCCGCCAGCATGTTCACGCCGTCTCGGGGAACAGTCCGGCCCGGAATGGTCACCGGCTCGAACACCCAGGCCCGGTCGAAGGTCCCCGGCCGGGCCTGCTCGGCCTTCAGGATCGACGCCCCGCCCAGCGAGTGGCCCGCCGCCAGCCGAGGCGCGGGATCGAGCGCGTCCACCGCGGCCAGCACATCGTCGGCCATGCCGTTCCAGTGGTAGTCCTCATCGGGGCCCGACACGCTGTCGCCGTGGCCCCGGAAGTCCAGCGCCCAGCAGTGGGCCACCGACGCCAATTCCCGAACCACCGGCTGCCACATCGGCCCGCAGAACCCGTTGGCATGGCAGAACAGCACCGTCGGCCCGTCGCCCCCCAGGTCGTGCAGCGCCACCCGAGCGCCCTTGGTCGAGTCAATCAGCATCGGGCCGCTCATGGCCGAAGAACTGTGGTCGCTGCGGTAAGAGCACACATCGGCCCGCAGGTTACGGTTGGCGGCCATGAGCGACAACATCGTCCTGATCGACAACCCCCGCCCCCATGTGCGGCGTGTCACCATGAACCGCCCCGAGAAGCGCAACAGCCTCATCCACCC
Source organism: Acidimicrobiia bacterium (assembly GCA_022826705.1). Lineage (GTDB taxonomy): Bacteria > Actinomycetota > Acidimicrobiia > Acidimicrobiales > Bin134 > Poriferisocius. Next base: position 120,307 of record JAJDUJ010000009.1, read on the forward strand.
GTTGCGAGGGGCCGTTCTCGAAGCGCTGGAAGAGGCCGACCGAGACGACGACGTCAAGGTGAGCATCGTCTGCGGCGCCGGCCCGTCGTTCTCCGCCGGCTACGACCTCAGCGGGGGCAACGAGGGCTACGAGCTGCCCTTCTACACCCCCGGCGGCGAGGGCCAGTGGCCCCGCCACGTAACCGAGGGCTGGATGAGCATCTGGGACCTGGCCAAGCCGGTCATCGCCCAGGTGCACGGCTACTGCCTGGCCGGGGGCAGCGAGCTGGCCACCGGCTGCGACCTGGTCTACATGGCCGAGGATGCCAAGATGGGCTATCCCGCCGTGCGCTTCGGCGTGCCCGACATGCACTTCCACCCCTGGTTCTTGGGCATGCGCAAGGCCATGGAGATGATGCTCACCGGCGACTACGTGACCGGCGTCGAGGCCGTGGAGCGAGGCTGGGCCAATGCCTGCTATCCCGAAGACGAATTGGAAGACGCCGTGCTGGAGGTGGCCGAGCGCATCGCCCAGGTGCCGGCCGAGCTGCTCCAGATGAACAAGCGGGTGGTCCACCGCCAGATGGAGCACATGGGCATGCGGGCCGGTATCCGGGCCGGCACCGAGCTGTGCGCGCTGGGCACCCACACCCAGGCCATGGCCGATTTCGTGGGCTCCATCAAGAAGAAGGGCCTCACCACCACCCTGTCTGAGCGCGACTCCAAGTTCGGCGACTACCGCACCAGCCACTAGCCCCGAATGCACCGGCCCTTCGTGGTCCGGTGCAGTTCGGCTAACTTGATCGGGACATGCGACGAGGGGGGACCCTGATGACTGCTCGTTTGTGGAAGCTGTTGCTTGCCGCGCTTTCCGTGCTGGCCTTGGTGGCCACGGCCTGCGGCAACGCCGGAGACGACGACCAAGGCGGTGCCGCCGCGCCCACTGCGGCGCCCGCTGTCGACGAGCCCGACGACGAGCCCGCCCCCGCGCCCGCCGATGAGCCCGCCGACGAACCTGCTACCGAGCCCGCTGATGAGCCCGCCGACGAGCCCGAGGATGAGCCCGCACCAGAGCCCGAGCCCGAGGAGCCGAAAGAGCCCGAGCACCGCCACACCTTCGTGCCCATCGAGGGCGTCCCCGGCGTGAACGACTCCGAGATCAAGGTCACCTCCATCGTCACCATCAGCAACAACGCCCTGGGCACCAACATCGGGGCCTACAACGACGGCATCGAGGCCTACTTCAACTTCATCAACGCAACCGGCGGCATCTACGGCCGCGATCTGGTACTGGCCACCAAGCGCGACGACCAGCTCTTCCTCAACCAGGCTGAGTCATTGGCCATGGTGGAAGAAGACGACTCGCTGGCCGCCTTCGTGGCCACCCTGCTGTTCTTCGGGGCCGACACCCTCAACGACGCCGGGGTGCCCACCTTCGGATGGAACATCCACAACGAGTTCGCCGACCGGCGCAGCATCTTCGGCAACATTGCGCCGAGCTGCATCGGCTGCATCCATCAGCTGTTCCCCTACGTCGCCACCCAGGTTGGGGCTACCAAGGCCGGCATCTTCGGCTACGGCAACAGCGAGAACTCCAAGGTCTGCGCCGAGGGCACTCGCGACTCCATCGAGCACTACAGCGCCGAGGCCGGCGGGATGACGGTGGAGTTCTTCGATACCTCCATCGAGTTCGGCATGGCTGGCGGCATCGCCCCGCAGGTGTCGGAGATGAAGGACAAGGGCGTCGACATCATCTTCACCTGCCTCGACCTCAACGGCATGCGCACCATCGCCCAAGAGCTGGCCAAGCAGGACTACCGCGACGAGGTGGTCATGTACCACCCGAACACCTACAACCACGAGTTCGTGGCCGCCAACGCCGATCTGTTCGAGGGCGACCTGGTGTTCGTCCAGTTCGTGCCGTTCGAGGCCGAGATCGACAGCGAGCTCCAGCGGAGGTTCTTCGAGTACACCGCCGACCTCAAGCTTGAGGAGCAGACCATCGTCGGGTGGCTCAATGCCCACCTCTTCTACGATGGCCTGCTGGCCGCCGGCCCCGAGTTCGACCGGGCCTCTCTGATCGAAGCGGTCCGCGGCTTCGACGACTACAGCCACGACGGCCTGACCAACCCGATCGACTTCAGCCGCCAGATCGCCCTGCCCAACGACAACCCCGACGCCGACTACGAGTACCGCTGCATCAACGCGGTCAAGATCGTGGACGGCGCTTTCGAGCAGTGGACCGGCGAGCCCGGCAGGCCATGGCAGTGCTGGGAGGTCGCCCGGGATGACTGGCACGATCCCGAATCCTTCTCGTTTGTGAACTGAAGGCCCTGCTGAGCGGAGGCTGAGCCCACGATGACCGCCAGCGTCCTCGCCGCCGGGGTCCTGGAAGAAACCATTCGGGCGTTCTTCCAGGGACTCCCCATCGGCGCGGGGTTCGCCCTGGTGGCCATGAGCTTCGTGCTCACCTACAAGACCTCCGGGGTGTTCAACCTGGCCTTCGGCGCGCAGGCCTTCATCAGCGCGGCCACCTACTTCGAGCTCCATGTGCGGCGCGACTGGCCCATCTGGTCGGCGGTGCTGGTGGCCGTGGTGCTGGTGGCCCCGGTGCTCGGCCTGCTGTTGGAGCGGCTGATCTTCCGCCACGTCCACGCCGCCTCCGCGGTGGCCAAGCTGGTGATCTCCCTCGGACTGCTGGTGGCGCTGCCCGAGCTGTTCAAGCTCATCGTCGACTACGACCGCGAGCAGCCCTTCGGGGCAGTGGGCATCATCCCCGACGGCACCACCGTGTACCGGCTGTTCGGCCGCTACCCGGTGACCCGCGACGAGATCGCCGCCTTCGTCATCGTGATCGCCGCCGCGCTGGCCCTGGCCGCGCTGTTCCGCTACACCCGGCTGGGCCTGCGCATCCGGGCGGTGGTGCAGAGCCCCCGCATGACCGAGCTCAACGGGGTCAACGCCGACTGGGTGTCGTCGGGCTCGTGGATCCTCTCCAGCTTCTTCGCCGGTCTAGCCGGCGTGCTGCTGGTGCCCACCACCTCGTCGCTGGGCACCGTGCTGGTGCCCCAGGGCTACTTCCCGATCGTCATCGCCGCTTTGGCCGCGGCCGCGCTGGGCCGACTGGTCAATCTGCCCGCCGCCCTGTTCGGCGGCCTGGTGCTGGGGGTGATCACCACCGAGATGCGCACGCATCTGCCCCGCGACAACGTCATCTTGAACGAGCTGCGGGGCTCGGCGCTGCCCTACGTGATGCTGTTCGCCATCATCGTGTTCTGGCCCGCCATCCGCCGCCAGATCGCCGGGGCCGACCCGCTGCTGGGCGTGTCCCCGCCCCCGCCGGCGCTGGCCGCCACCAGTCGCAGCCGGGGGATGACCATCTACACCCGGATCATGGCCCTGGCTTTTTTCACCGCGGTGGGCATCTGGACCTTCGGCTACGCCAACAACTTCTGGATCTCCCGCATCACCCACTCGGTGATCTTCTCCATCATCTTCTTGTCCATCGTGGTGTTCACCGGCCTCGGTGGCCAGATCGCCCTGTGCCAGGTGACCTTCGCGGCCATCGGCGCGTTCGGGGCCATGCAGTTCGCCCAGCGCTGGGACGTCTCGGTGATCGTGGGCATGCTGGCCGGCGCGGCCATCGCCGCTGCGGTGGGCGCGGTGCTCAGCATTCCGGTGATGCGCTTGGGGGGCATCTGGCTGGCCATAGCCACCTTGGCCTTCGCGCTGTTCTTCCACGACGTATTGGTTAAGTACGGCTGGGTGGGCGGCTCTTTGTTCCACGGCCGCGGCGTGCCCCGACCCCAGTTGTTCGGCGTTGACTTCTCCAGCCACAAGAACTTCCTCATCCTGTGCATCGCCATCTTGGTGCTGGTGGGCGTGCTGGTGATCCTCATCCGCGAGTCCAGCACCGGCATGGCCCTGCGCGCCCTGCGGGGTTCGGAGACCGCGGCCGAGTCCATCGGGGTGATCTCCTGGCGATCCCGGGTGATTGTGTTCTCGGTGTCGGCCGCCATTGCCGCCATCGGCGGAGGGCTTCTGGCCATGGAGGAGAAGCAGGTCAGCTACGAGGCCAACTACGACCCCCAGGCGGGATTGTTCTGGCTGGTGATCGTGGTCGTGCTGGGCGCCCGCACCGTGGAGGGGGGCATCCAAGCCGGGGTGGCCTTCGTGATCTTCCCCGAGCTGATACTCGACCGCTGGCTGGGCCTGCACGGAGCGTGGCGGTACGTGCTGTTCGGCTTCGCCGCCATCTCCTTCGCCCGTCATCCCGAGGGCCTCCTTGAGCACGGCAAACGCCGCTCACAGGCCTTGATGCAGCGGGCCTTCGGGCGCCGCCAGCCCGCCGTGGCCGCAGCCGCCGCCGGGCCAGAAGTCGATGCCGCAAGCGAGACAGGGGATGGGCCATGAGCCTGCTGGTGGCCGACGGCATCACCAAGCGGTTCGCCGGCATCACCGCGGTCGACGACGTACACATTGCACTCGACGCGGGGGAGCGAGTGGGGCTCATCGGCCCCAACGGCGCGGGCAAGACCACCCTGTTCAACTGCCTGCTGGGTCTGTTGCGCCCCGACGCCGGCTCGGTGAGCTTCGACGGCCAGAACATCACCCGCCTGCCGGTCTACCGCCGAGCCCGCCTCGGCATCGGCCGCACCTTCCAGCGGGTGGAGCTGTTCAGCGGCTCGTCGGTGCGAGATCACCTGCTCTTCGCCCACCGCATCCGCAGCGGCACCGGCGCCCTGTGGAAAGACGTGATCGGCCTGGGCCTGCCCAAGCCCGCCGAGATCGAGCGCTGCGACGCCCTGCTCGAGAGCCTCGGGCTGGGCGGCATGGGCGACGAGCCCATCGAGGCCCTCAGCCTGGGCCAGAGCCGTCTGGTGGAGGTGGCCCGGGCGCTTATGACCCAGCCCCGGGTGGTGCTGCTCGACGAGCCCTCCTCAGGCCTCGACCGGGCCGAGACCACCGCCTTGGCCGAAACCCTGGCCCGCATCCAATCCGAACAGGGTTTCGGCATGCTGCTGGTGGAGCACGACGTGGAGTTAGTGGCCTCGTTCACCGAGCGCACTTACGTACTCGACTTCGGGAAGCTCATAACCCACGGCCCCACCCCCGATGTGATGCGCGACCCCGAGGTGCGGGCCGCCTACCTGGGCGACTTTGTGGCGGGCGCACAATGAACGCCTCCGCTGGGACCGACACCGCCCCTGCGGCCGCCCCCGCCCCCCTGGATATCCCGGTGCTGGAGCTGCGCCATGTGAACGCCGCCTACGGGCCGTTCCGAGCCCTGTTCGACGTGTCCCTCACGGTGGGAGAGGGCGAGACCGTGGCCCTGTTGGGCCGCAACGGCGCAGGCAAGACCACCGTGGCCCGAGTGGCCAGCGGCCTGGTGGGGCCCACCGAGGGCGAGGTGATGGTGGACGGCAACGACTTCACCAAAGTGCGGGCCCATCGCTACGCCAAAGCCGGAGTCGTCCATGTGCCCGAAGGTCGAGCGGTCTTTTCCGACTTCACGGTGGAGGAGAACCTCACCCTGGCCTTCTCCCGCACCCACGACCGCTCCGGCGTGCGCGATGCCCTGGACCGGGCCTTCGAGCTGTTCCCCCCCATTGCCCAACGCCGCCGCCAGATCGCCGGCACCCTGTCGGGCGGCGAGCAGCGCATGCTGGCCATGGCCCGGGTGCTGGTGGAGAGCCCCCGGCTGCTCATCGCCGACGAGCTGTCTTTGGGCCTGGCCCCCATCGTCACCGACGAGGTGTACGCCGTGCTGGGCCGCATCCGCGACGCCGGCACCTCCCTGCTCATCGTCGAGCAGCACATGGGCCACGCCCTGGCCCTTTGCGACCGGGCCGTCTTGCTGGACCACGGCGCCATCGCCTGGCAGGGCCCCACCGAAGAAGCCGCCGAGGCCATCGGCACCGCCCTGTTTGACACCGGTGGCCAATAGTCAATAATTGGGCCCATGAGCACGAAGACCGTTGAGTTCGATCCGTTCAGCCGGGACTTCTTCGACGATCCCTACGACACCTACGCCGACCTGCGGGAACACGCCCCCTGCTATTACAGCGAGCAGTACGACTTCTACGCTCTGAGCCGCTTCGACGATGTGGTGGCCGGCCACCGCGACTACGCCACATTCAGCTCTTCCCACGGCCAGACCTACGAGCAGTTGACGTCGGGCGAGCCGGCGCAGATGGGGTCGATCATCGCCATGGACCCGCCCGAGCACACTCGCTACCGCAAGCTGGTGTCCCGCTCGTTCACCCCCCGCTCCATCGGCAACTACGAGGGGCTGGTGCGAGAGATCATCAGCGGCTATCTCGATTCGCTCATGGGCCGGCGCCAGTTCGACATCCTCGAGGAGTTCGCCGCCCCGTTCCCGGTCGAGATCATCTCCACCATCTTGGGCGTGCCTCCCGAAGACCGTCAGCAGATCAGGCATTGGACCGACGCCATGCTCCACCGCGAGGAGGGCTCGGCCATGGGCAGCCAGGCCTCCGCCGAAGCGGGCATGGCCCAGGGCATGTACCTTTTCCAGCTCTCCCAGCAGAAGCGGGCCGAACCGGCAAACGACATGCTCTCGGCGCTGATCGACGCCGAGGTGGAAACCGAGGATGGCGAGCTCACCCATCTCGACGATGCCGAGATCGCCGGGTTGGGCACGCTCTTGGCCGCGGCCGGATCGGAGACGGTCACCAAGCTGGTGGGCAACGCGATGGTGCTGTTCCACCGCCACCCCGACCAGTGGGCCATGGTTCTCGACGATCCCGGCGTCCTCGACAATGCGGTGGAGGAGATCCTCCGCTACTGGGCCCCCTCGCAGTATCAGGGCCGCTACTCCATGGTCGACTCCGAGTGGCACGGGGTGACCATCCCCAGGCACAAGCCGGTGTTTCTGATCACCGGGGCGGCCAACCGCGACCCCCGCCGCTACGACGACCCCGACAAATTCGATATCACCCGCGAGCCCGGCCTGGCCGTGGGCCTGGGCCACGGCCTGCACGTGTGCTTGGGCGCGGCCCTGGCCCGCCTGGAGAGCCGGGTGGCCATCGAGGAGATCGCCCGCCGCTGGCCCGCCTTCGAGGTCAACGAGGAGGGCCTGCGCCGGGTGCAGATGTCCAACGTGGCCGGCTACTCCTCAGTCCCGATCACCGTCTCTTAGTTGCCGAAGGTTCCGGTCTCGCCCTCGTAGTCGATCACGTCGCTGATGGGCACGTAGCGGGCGCCGTCGGCGTCCACCACCAGTTCCTCGATGCGACCGGCCTCCACCATGTAGGAGTCGTTGGCCCCGTCCATGGCCCGCGGGGTGTTGCCGATCGCGCCCCGAGAATCGAAGCTCATCTGCCACATGGCCCGCATCACGTTGGTGCGGTTGATGCCGCCGTCCATCTCGGCCGCATCCAGCAGCACCTCGTGCAGAATCTCGCCGAATATGTAGCCCAAAGCGTGGGATTCGGCATCGGGGTCGACGCCCTGGCTCTCCAGCGCTCCCCGCACGAACTGCACCCACTCGTCATCGGCCAGCGAAGCGTCGGAGAGGTCTTTCTGGGTGTTCACCAAGCGGATCCCGTTGGCCAGCGGACCGATGGGCACCCAGAACAGGGCGATGCGCTGGCACCCGTTGGCCACCAGCACCATCGGCTCCCACGGCAGGCTGGCCACAGTGGCCACCGCCTGCGGGCAGAACGCCCCCGACGATGCCACCAACAGCACATCGGCATCGCTGGCCGCCAGGTTGATCACGTCGGCGCCCACCGAGTCGGCCTGGGGGTCGTGCTGGATCTCGTCCACCACGTCCAGCTCCAAACCGGGAGCGCACTCGTTGAAGGCCACCCGCCACGCCTCGCCGGCGTCGTTGTCCAGCGACAGAATGGCCACCGTGGCCCCCGAGCCGAACTCGTCGGCCACGTGCTGGCACCAGATTCGGGCCTCGGTCTCGTACGACATCAGGGCCCCGGTGGTCCACGGGTAGTTGGAGGGGTCGCCCCACTCGGGCAGGCCGGTCAGGTTCAGCAACTGCGGGATGCAGTTCTCGTTCAGCAGGTCTTGGACGGCCAGGTTGTTGGGGCTGCCCAGAATCCCGGCGAACCCCAGCAGATTCTCGACGTCGATCATCTCCTCCACGTTGGTCAGCGTGCGGGCCGGCACGTAGCCGTCGTCCCGGCTCACCATCACCACGTTGCGACCGTCAATCGGGCCGACGTGGTCGAAGTAGAGCTGCACGCCGTCGCTGATAGTGCCGAACCCGGCCAGGGCGCCGGATCGGGGCAAGCTGCTGCCGAAGCGGATCTCGCTGTCGGTCACCCCTTGGTGGTTGTCCCATTCACTGGGGCACTCGGTCATGTCGATCGTCGCACCTCCGCCTAGTTCCACAATGTTGGGATCAGAGGGCTCCTCGGGCTCCGGCGCGGCCTCTTCCTCATTGTCCGGTTCGGGAGCAGGCGCGGCCTCTTCCTCATCGTCCGGTTCGGGAGCAGGAGCGGCATCATCCTCGGGCTCCGTCGCGGGTGCGGGCTCGTCGGGTGCTTCGGTGGCAGCGGCCGGTGCGGGCTCGGTTACCGGCGCGTCATCGTCGTCGTTGCCGCAGGCGCTGGCCACCAGCGCGAACACAGCCAGCAGGGCCAACAAGATCCGCCAAGATTTCGACATGGGGTCATTCCTCCTGAGATTCGCTCTCCGCTGAGAGCAGTCCCGATACCCTACGCGCCCCCGGCGACAATTACACCCTGGGCTCGCAGCCCCCTAGATCAACCCCTCGGAGGCTGGGGGGCCACCGGCATCAGCCGGGCTTTGATCCGCCGAAATCCCTGGGCAGCGCCGCCGGGCAGCGCGAAGATGATGATGATCAAGAGGGCCCCCAAGATGGCGGTGCCATAGGGCCCCTCCAGGGCGGTGTCGGTGCCCGGCAGGGTCTGGGTCTGGCTCGACCACTCCGGCACGAACCGGATGGCCAAACCCCCCACCACCGCGCCGTGCAGGGTGCCCGCGCCGCCCACGATCAGCCCTACGATCAGCAGGATGGCCATCGCGAATCCGAATTCATCGGGCCCCACGAATCCCGAGTGCATGGCCAGCATTGTCCCGGCCACGCCGCCCACCGCGGCGCTGATGCCGAAGCTCAGCGTCTTGTATGCGGCCAGGTTCACCCCGTTGGCCGCCGCGCCCAGCGGGTTGTCCCTGATGGCCACCAAGGCCCGCCCCACTCGGCCGGCCAGAATGTTGCGCACCAGCCAGAAGCACACCAGCGCCACGATCACCAGCAAGAAGTACTTGTACACCGCCTCCTCCTGGCGGCTGGTCAAACCGTCGGGCACCCGCGACCCCACCCCCGGAATGGCATGGAGCCACTCGGTCACAGTGTTGAGCGGCGCCCACGACGGCGCCACCAGATCGCTTTCGATCTGAAGCCCGTTGCTGCCACCGGTGCGGTCTTTCACCTCGTCCAGGCGGATTATCGACGGGAAAACCGCCGCTACCGCAAACGTCAGCAGCCCCAAGTACAGCCCTTGGATCCGCAGGGCGGGAAGCCCGAAGAGCACCCCGAACAAGAACAGCCCCGGCACCACCACCCCGAGGGTCGACAGGTACGACCAGTGGAACTCGTTCACCAGCACCGCGGTGAGATACGCCCCCGACCCCACGAAGAAGCTGTGGCCCAGCGACAGCTGCCCGCTGTAGCCGGTAGCGATGTTCAGCCCCAAAATGGCCACCATCATCCCGATGGCCTGGCTGAGGTTGCCCAGTCCCACCGTGTAGCGGTTGCCGAAAATGGTCGGACTGTAGGTATCGGCGATAAGAAACGGAATCAGCACCACCACCAGGGCGAACAGCGCCCACCCGATGATCTGGCGCCGCCGGTGCTGGCGGCTGCCCGCGGTCACCACCCCCATCGCGCTCATACCCGCTCCCCGAAGACCGAAACGGCCCGCGCCGGCTTCATACCCGCTCCACCCGAGTTGATCCGAACAGACCCGTCGGGCGCACCAGCAGCACCACCAAGATCACCGCCACCGCAGTGGCCAGCGCCAGCTCGCTCAAGTCCAAGAACGTCACCAGCAGGTTGCGGGCCAGCCCCACCACCAAACCGCCGATCACCGCGCCCACCATGGAGTCGAGCCCGCCCAAAGCAGCCGCGGCCAGCGAGAAGATCAGCACCCGCAGCATGATGGAGGGCTCCAGCAGCAGGTCGGGCACCACCAGCGCCCCGCCCAGGGTGCCGATGGCCGCGGCCAGGGCCCACCCGAACCCCAGCGTGGGCCCCACCCGGATGCCCACCAGCCGGGCCGATTCCAGATTCGACGACACCGCTCGGAAGGCCAAGCCCACCTTGGTGCGCGACAGCAGCAAGTACAGCAGCCCCACCACCGCGAACACCGTGCCCAGGTTGCCGATGGTGCGCCAGGTGAGCTGGGCGATGCCCCACTCGATGGGCGCCCCGCTGGGGAACATGCTGGGCAGGCTGCGGGTGCGGAACCCCCACACGATCCCCACCGCCGAGTCGATGATCAACAGCAGCCCCAGCGTCACAATCACCAGCGGCAGCACATGGTCGGGCGGGAACGGCCGGATGAACACCCGCTCCACAAACATGGCCACCGCCGAGCTGGCCACCATGGCGCACACCACTGCCAGAGCCACGGGCAGGCCCTGCTCCACGCTGAAGATGTAGGCCAGGTACACCCCCAAAAGCGCCAGCGAGCCCTGGGCGAAGTTGATGAACCCGGTGGACTTGTAAATCATCACCAGCGCCAGCGCCACCGACGCATAGGTGGCCCCGTCGCTCAGTCCCCGAAAGAACTGGGCCAGCCACAGTTCCCCGTTGCTCAGCTTGTCGAGGGAGATGTCGAAAACGCCGAGCACAGAAGCCAGAACCACCATCGCTCAGTACCCCAGGTACGCCCGGCGGACGTTGTCGTCGGCGGCCAGCTCATCGGCGGGGCCCGACAGGGCCATCTCCCCGGCCTCCAGCACATAGGCCTGGTTGGCCACTCCCAGCGCCAAAGCGGCGTTCTGCTCCACCACCAGCATGGTGGTCCCGGCTTCTTCGTTGATGGCGGTGAGCTGCTCGAACAATGCCCGGGTGATCATCGGCGCCAGCCCCAGAGAGGGCTCGTCCAGCAGCAGCAACGACGGCCGCAGCATCAGCGCCCGGGCGATGGCCAGCATCTGCTGCTCGCCCCCGCTCAGGCTGCCGGCGGTCTGGGTGCGCCGCTCGCCCAGCACCGGGAAGGTCTCGTACCACTGCTCGATGTCGGCCCGCACGTCGGCGTCGGTGCGCACGAACGCCCCCGCCATCAGGTTCTCCTCCACCGAGAGATCGGGGAACGTCCCCCGGCCCTGGGGCACGTGGGCCACCCCCCGGCGCACGATGTCGGCGGTGCTCTGGCCGGCCAGCTCTTCGCCGCCCAGGCGGACCGACCCCTCGGTGGACACCATGGCGCACAGCGCCCGCAGCGTGGTGGTCTTGCCCGCTCCGTTGGCTCCCAGAATCACCGCGATCTGCCCCTCGTCCACCGAGAAGTCGATGCCGTGCAGCACCTGGATGTCGCCGTAGGCTGCTTTCAGCCCCCGCACCTCCAGATACGTCGAGCTCACTGCTCGGCCCCCAGATAGGCCTCCACCACCGCCGGGTCGTTCTGCACCTCGGCGGGGGTGCCCTCGGCGATCTTCGCCCCGAAGTCCAGCACCACCACCTTGTCGGAAACCCCCATCACCATCCCCATGTGGTGTTCCACCAGCAGCAGCGTCAGCCGGTGCCGCTCAGCCATCGCCACCAGCAGATCGCCCAGCTCGCCCACCTCGGTCTGGGTCAGCCCGGTAGCCGGCTCGTCCAACAGCAACAGCCGGGGCCGGCCCACCAGCGCCCGGGCCAGCTCCACCCTCTTCAGCGTGCCAAACGGCAAGCCGGCCGCAGGGTGGAAAGCCACATCGGTCAAAGACAGCTCGTCCAGCGCATCCCACGCCGTTCGGCCCAGCTCGGCCTCCTCCCGGCCCAACCCCCATCGCAACGCGGCCCGCAGCGCGCCGATATTGGAGCGGTGGTGGGCGCCCACCATCACGTTCTGAAGCACGGTCATGCCCGGCCACAGCGCCAGGTTCTGGAACGTGCGCCCGATGCCCAAACCGCTGATGGCGTGGGCCGGGCGGGCCAACAGATCGGCCCCGTCAAAGCCCACCGCCCCCTCTTGGGCGTCGTACACCCGGCTCACCACATTGAACAGCGTGGTCTTGCCCGCCCCGTTGGGCCCGATCAGCCCGCAGATGCTGCCCTCGTCCACGGTGAACGACAGTTCCCGCAGGGCGGTAACCCCCCCGAACCGCACCGTGACCCCCGCCACATCCAACAAGGCCATAACCCCCCCGACCCTACCCCGTTCTCTCTAGGCGTTTTGTGGGCTGCCTATTAGCGGCTGAAGCGCACAATCGATATACCCAAGTGGTTCTCGATGATCTTCGCCACCGGCAAACCGGTGAAGGTGTGCATCGTGGCATGGTGGGTGCTCAGTACGGCATCTTGAAGTGCCTGTGAACTCTCTAGGTCATCTACAACGACACCTTGCAATCTGGCATCGTCGCGGTGGATACCACGACCGTGCGAGAGATGGGTGTTGTAGTTGGCGAACCACTGAGACACTGATGCCGCCAGAGGTTGGTTGCCATTGAGCATCCACTGTTGTAGCCACCGCTGCACCAGCGTCTTGGCCAGCGTTTCCAGTGACTGGCACTCAGTTAGCAGCGAGGACCCGTATTGCTGGAGGATTGGCGCCCACACTGCCAGCGCGTTGGGGTCCTGCATAATGTCCTGTCGAGCCATGTCGAACTGTTCGAGGATGGCCTTTGTAGGCGCATAGCGAATTAGCCCTCCAGATATCTGAAGGATTTGGGGGTCGATGGGGCCGAGTTGAGAATGCGCTCCCATGACGATTCGATCGCATCCCAGGGCCAGCATTGTTCCCGCTGACATTGCAGCCATCGGAACGAACACCCGGATTTCGCCCTTAAACTTGGTTCGGAGATAGTTCAGGATGCTTTCTGCCGCGTGCGGGTCGCCGCCAGGAAGATGCAAAATTAGGTCCAAATTTGGACCGTTCAGGCCTCGGACTGTTTCCATGAAGCCCTGCATGTCTGCCAATGTCATGGAACTGTCGGGGCTACCACCGTCATCCTCATCGAACCAGTTGCTGTAGTAGAGAATCACTGGACGTTCGGTAACCGCGTGAAGACTCTGAAGGTATCGGCGTCGCACCCCGTCATAGTCTGGTTGGCCGCCTCTTAGCCTGAATCCACCGGTTTGAATTACGCCGGGTGGTGTGGGTGGTCGGGTGGGTTGTGCTGGGGTTGGGTTTGGGTGTGTTGCGGGGGTTTTTGCGTGTTGGTGGGTGCGGGCGGGGTTTCGGGGCGCGGGTTTCGGG
>JAJDUJ010000031.1 GCA_022826705.1 Acidimicrobiia bacterium
AACTCCGACGCAACACCGACCGAAAACCCGACTGCCGCCACGCCGCCCTATGCCTCGCCACCACCATCTTGATCACCGCAAAACTCATCGACCACAAAAACCGGTGGAACCCCTGACCAACCACCAATCCGCTAGGCCCCTTATATTCTAAACCTCTGTGAGCTTCCCTCCTAATCCTTGAGAGAGGGGGAACCTCACCCGAACCAACTAGAAAAACCAGCCCTCGCAGCTTGACAACAACACAGGGACACCTCTGTTCGCGAGCCACCGCTAACCGCTACACTCCCCTGCCCTTGATGAGCTCCTGCAAGGAGCGGTCGTCGCTGACCAGCTTGGCCACGATCGCCTCGTCCACATCGGCGACGACGATCTCCCCCACCTCGTCGGAGACCGACGCGAAGAAGCCCAGCTCCTTCATGCCCACCGCTTGGCGATAGTTGTCCTCGGTCGGGGTGAGGTACTGGATGGACACGGCGTTGTAGCGACGAATCAGATACAGGTGCATGAGAGTCATCAGCCGCTTGCGGCGCAGCGCGGGGCTGTGGGTGTTCTGATCGCGTACCGAGAGGATGGCCCGGCCCCGCCGGTCGTGCAGCACTCCGAACACCACATTGGCCAGATCGTTGTCGCCGCTGCGGACCACGAGCTCGAGAATCTCGGACCCCGCGGTATAAGGACGCAGTTGCACTTTCAGCTCGGCGTCGACGTTGTTGTGCAGGGCCCACTGCTCCAGCCAGGCTTCCAACTCGCGGGTGGGCACCTCGGTCTGCACCAAGTGCTGGAACTGGGTTGAGCCCTTGCCCATGGCCCGGGTGGTAGCAGTGCGCCCCGAGCTGGCCATCAGCGCGGCATCCAGTCGAGGGCCGCCCACCAAGGTCTGCGGAGTCTTGTAGGGAGAATCCACCAGGCGGAACTTCCGCTGTAGACGGGCAAGAGCCAGCATGCCGTCTTGCTGGAGGGAGGCGGCGAACTCCTCCCCCGCCATGCCGTCCACTTGATGCCCTCCGTAGGTGATGAAGTTGAACACGAATCCCAGTCGGCCCAGTTCGGCGGGAAACTCCCGCATCTCGTTTTCGGTCATGCCGGTGGTGTCCCAATTGAACGACGGCGACAGGTTGTAGGCCAGCATCTTGTCGGGATATACCGCGTGGACCGCCTCGGCGAATTCCCGAGCATCGTCGAGGTCGGCGGTCTTGGTCTCCATCCACAACAGATCGCAGAAGGGAGCCACAGCCAGGGATTTGGCCACCGCGTAGGGGATACCGCCCTGCACCTGGTAGTACCCCTCTGTGGTCCGGGCCACCTCGGGATCCCAGGCCACGTCTAGGCCCATCTCGGCGGCTGCATCTCGGGCGGTTTCGGTGTCCAACGAGCGGGCGAAGCTGAGCCACTCCCCCACCTCCATGCCGAAGCCTTCCCCCTCTGAGGCTCGCAGCGCCATCTGATCGGCCACCGCTTGGGAATAGGTGGCCAGACCCGATGCCTGGTGCCACGCCTCAGCCAGTGCATCGGAGGCCCGGTCCACCGCATCGTCGGCTCGGGGATCAGGCGAGGCATGGAAGGTGACGGCTGCCTTCTCGATGATCTGGTTGACACCTGTCTGATCAAGCCAAGCCATCGCCCGCTGGTAGCGGGTCTCGGGCACGGCATACAGCAGATGCCCGTTCACCCCTTCAACGCCGAGTTCGGCCAGGCGGCGCAAGACCGCCAGGTAACCATCCTTGTATGACGGGACTGACAGTTGGGTTGCGCCCATGATGTACGGGTGATCTCGCTCATCGGTACCGCCGTCCAGCAGGTTGGCCGCCTCGGCGTCGGTCCGAGCCACGATGATGCCCGGCACGCCCATCACGTCCAACTGGAATCGAGCCGCATTGAGCCGCTTTATCTGCTCGTCGCAGGGCACCAACACCTTGCCGCCCTGATGCCCGCACTTCTTGACCCCGGGCTTTTGGTCCTCGATGTGGTAGCCGGGCACTCCGGCCTCGACGAATCGTCGGATCAAATTCCGGACGTGGGCGTCACCGCCGTGGCCGGTATCGGCATCGGCAATGATCGACGGGGTGAAATCCACCTCCGGGGTGCGCATGCGGTCTTCGATGCTCATCCGGGACCGGGCGAACCGCTGGTTGCGATCGGCGGTCAGCAGTGCTCGGACCAAACCAGCCGCCTCATCGGGAACCATGTTCAGCGGATAGCTGGCCAAGTCGGGGCCGGGATCTTCGTGCAGGGAGCCCTTTGCCGAAGTTGCCCATCCGCCGAGGTAGATCCCCTCGATCCCGGCTCGCTTCATTGCCACTGCCTGCCCCGGCGAATAGGGGCCGAAGGTTGAGATGCACCTCCCTTGCTCGAACAACTCACGCAAACGGGCGTAGAACTGCTCAGACGCGAACCGGGCCACAGTGTGGTCCTCGCTGAGAGCCCCGCGTTGCTCCACTACTTGACGGGCTGAGTACAGGCGGGTGATCCCCTCGAAACGGGGCGAGGCCATCCATGCTTGGGTGGACCGGACCTCGGCATCGAACGAACCGACAACGTTGGCGGCCATGCTGATACCTCTTTGGTGTGGTGGTGGTTGTCCGGGGACGATAGCAACCCCGCCGGGTCTAACCGCACCTTTATTTGCGGGAAACATGACTTTGCTTGAGATTCCGGCTTAGGCAACTTCTACCCTGTGGCCGTGGCCATGACCTACGAGACTTTCGGAAGACTCGAGGTGGCCAAGCCGTTGGCCGACTTCGTCAGGAATCGATTGGCTCCGGGCACCGACGTCGGCGTCGAGCAATTCTGGTCCTCCTTGGCAAAGGTAATAGAGCGTTTCGGCCCAAGCATCAGGGCCAGCTTGGACGAACGCGACGACTTGCAGGCCCGTATCGACTCCTGGCATCGGAATCGAGGTAAGCAGTCAGCAAGCCCGGCCGACTTCTTGCGCTCCATCGGCTATCTGGTCGAAGATCCGCCATCGGCGGCAGTGACCACTGCGGGAGTCGATCCAGAAGTTTCCCGTTTGGCTGGACCGCAGTTGGTGGTGCCTGTGGACAACGCCCGCTATGCCCTGAACGCGGCCAACGCCCGCTGGGGCAGCCTTTACAACGCCTTCTACGGCACCGATGCCATCGATGAGGCGAATGGCGCGGAACGAAGCGGGCCTTACAACCCGATTCGGGGTCAGCGGGTGATCGACCGGGTTCGATCCCTGCTGGACAGCCATTTCCCGCTGTTATCTGGGTCGCATGCCGAAGCGGTGTCCTATTCGGTTTTTGAAGGCAGGCTGCGGACTGACTTGGCCGGCGGCGTATCGGCAGAGCTGGCTGACCACGCGCAATTCGTCGCTTATACCGGCGACAAATCCGCGCCCGACACAGTGATGCTTGGCAAGCACGGCCTCCACATTGAGCTGATCATCGACCGCAGTCACGCGATCGGGCGAGATGATCCCGCGGGGGTGGCCGACGTGACGATGGAGTCGGCACTGACCACCATCATGGACTTGGAAGACTCCGTGGCTGCGGTGGACGCCCAAGACAAGACTCTGGCCTACGCCAACTGGCTCGGTCTCATGCAGGGCAATCTGAGGGCCTCGTTCACCAAAGGGGGCCAGTCCATAACCCGCAGTCTGAACAGTGACACTTCAGCCGTCGATCCGGCCGGGAAACCACTTACGGTCCGGCGGCGCAGCGTCATGTTGGTGCGCAGCGTGGGCCTGCACATGGAGACCGACATGGTTCGCCTGGACAGCCAGCCGATCCCCGAGACCATCGTCGACGTGGCGGTGACCGCTTGGTGCGCCCTCTACGATCTGGCCGGAACGGGGCCCCATCGCAACAGTCATGCCGGGTCGGTGTATATCGTGATGCCGAAGCTGCACGGCCCTGAAGAAGCGGGACTGGTCCGGGAATTGCTCAACGCGGTCGAAGCCATCTTGGGCATGGCCCCCAACACGCTGAAGATGGGGATCATGGACGAGGAGCGCCGCACATCTCTCAACTTGCCCGCCTGCATCGCCGAGGCCTCAGAGCGAGTGGTGTTCATCAATACCGGCTTCTTGGACCGCACCGGCGACGACATCCATACCAATATGGAGGCCGGTCCCATGATCCCCAAAGCGGAGATCAAGGCGTCGGGGTGGCTGACGGCCTATGAAGAGGCAAATGTGGCCGTTGGCCTGGCTATGGGTTTGCCAGGGCACGCTCAGATCGGCAAGGGCATGTGGGCCCGGCCCGACGACATGGCCGCGATGCTTGACGAGAAGATCGGCCATCCTCAGGCGGGGGCGACCACCGCGTGGGTCCCCTCCCCCACCGCGGCCACCCTGCACGCTCTCCACTACTTGGAGACCGATGTGGCTGCCGTTCAAACCGACCGGGCCGAATCTCGCACCAACCGTGATGCTGAGATTGAAGCCATGCTGGCCCCCGCAGTCCTACCGCCGGACCGCGAGCTCTCGCCTGGAGAGATCCAGCGGGAGCTGGACAACAACGCCCAAGGCATCTTGGGCTATGTCACCCGGTGGGTGGGCCAGGGAGTGGGCTGCTCCAAAGTGCCCGACATCGACGATGTCGCCCTGATGGAGGACCGGGCCACTCTGCGGATCTCTTCCCAGCACATCGCGAACTGGCTCCACCACGGGCTGCTATCTGAAGAGCAGGTGATGGAGGCCATGCAGCGCATGGCTGCGGTGGTGGACGGCCAGAACGCCGACGATCCCGACTATGAGCTCATGAGCGGCGATTTCTACGCCAGCATCCCCTTCAACGCCGCCCTCGCATTGGTCCTCGATGGTCGTAAGCAGCCCAACGGTTACACCGAGGCGATCCTCACCGCTCACCGCCGCCGCCAGAAAGCAGCCGGCTAGCGGGCTGGCCCCCTGCCCTATAGCCCCCAGGGGCTCAGGTCGATGTCGAGCTCGCGCAGGCGGTCGATGATCATGGGAGGATCCATCGTCAAGGCCGGCCAGTGGTAGTCATAGATGCGGATGTTCAGTACGAAGGCGATGTATTCGGCAACTTGGTCGACGGTGAAGTAAATCCCCCGCCGCCCGATGGATGCCTCGTAGGCGGCTCCGTTCTCACGGTTCAACACGAAGTTCGTGTGGTCGCACATGTGCTTCATGTCGGTGCTCACCCAGTCCCAGATCACCTCGGTACACAGGATTAGCGGCTCGGAGGGGTGGGCTGAGATCAGCTTGAAGTCCTTCGACACCAGGGTGATGGGCTCCAGGGTGTGAGCGTCGTAGGTCCTGAGCTCCACTTCTTTGCCTCTGAAGTACGGGGTCCAGGAGACTCCGATTCCCTCGTGGGCACAGCCGATATAGCTGTGGAACTCCCCGTCGATGAACATCTCCACCTGGCTGGGAAAGGCCGAGAACGGCGGCGCCTTCAATATGTCGCAGTTCGGAGATGTCTCGTCGATCACAAAAACGATCCCCAACTGGAGAAGCTTGAGCGCCTCTATCAAACGGCGACGTCCGATCCCCGTCCCGGCATGCATGGCAGCCAGATTGGGGGCCCGCTTGTTCTCACCCCAGTAGTCGAACACGAACTTCCTCAGTTCCAGGGCATCATCGGTCCACTCGATCTCCGGCACATGTTGGGGCACGGAGCGAGATTATCCTGCCGGACGTGAGCGACCGCCCTGCCCCCATCCGCATAGAGGACCTCGTCGATCCAGTGCTTCCGTCTGAGATCGCGGAGATGATGGAGCAGACCGCTCCGATGGCCGATCAGATCGAGCTCAGCCCTGAGGCGATTCTGGCCGCGGCCACCGCCCAGACAGGGCTCAGCGATTTCGGTCCAGACGAATTCCGGGCCCCGCTCGAGGTGCTCTGCCACTCCCTTGACACTGAAGCCGACCACTCCCCCATGGGCCGGGTGAGCGGTTTCAGCCAGCTCACCGCGTTTGCCGCCAACCGGCTGCGCATCGAGCAGTACATCAAGGACCACCCCGATGCCCTGGATGTGCCCATCGAGCGGCCCATAGTGATCGCCGGGCTGCCCCGCACTGGAACCACCCATCTGCACAATCTCATCTCTGCTGACCCCGCGTTGCGCTCATTGCCCTGGTGGGAGGCCATGGAGCCGGTCCCACCCCCAGATGAGGCCGGAACCGCAGAAGGCCGCATCGAACGGGCGAAGAACGGGCTGGTCATTCACAACACCGCCATGCCCCACTATGCCCGCATGCACGAGATGACTTGGGACCATGTCCACGAGGAGATCCACCTGCTGGGCATCGACTTCTCCACCATGCTGTTCGACTGCCTGGCCGTGCTGCCCACGTGGCGGGCCTACTACAAGGAACACGACCAGACCCCCCACTATCAGTACCTGAAGCGCATCTTGAAAGTTCTGACCCACCAGCGGCCACCCCGGGAGCGCTGGGTGCTCAAGTCGCCGCAACACCTGGAGCAGATTGCCCCGCTCATGAATGTGTTCGGCGACGCCACCGTGGTCTTCACCCACCGCGATCCGGTGTCGATCACCGCCTCATTCGCCACCATGATCTGCTATTCGGCTCGCATGAGCGCCACCCACCCGGTGGATGTCTCCGGCATCGGCCAGTGGTGGGCTCAGCTCATCCAGGACATGCTCCAATCTTGCACTGACGACCGCGATCTCGTACCGCCCGAGCAGTCCATCGATGTGCTGTTCCACGAGTTCATGGCCGACGACGTGGCCATGGTGGAGCGCATCTACAAACTGGCCGACCAGCCATTCACCGCCGAAGTCAAGTCCGCCATGGACACCTACATGGCTGACCATCCTCGAGGAAAGCACGGCCGGGTGATCTACGATCTGACCGACTTCGACATGACCGCAGAAGAGCGCCGCCAAGCGCTCAGCTTCTACACCGACCGCTTTGCCGTCGAACTAGAGCACTAGTTTCTATGCCGACCGCTTTGCGGTTGAGCTAGAGCACTAGCCCAGCTCGGCCAGCTTCACCACCTCGGCGCTGATCGGGTCGGGGGTCCGCTCCGGAAGGAACCACCGGAACCAGATGCGACCATGGGGTCGGCCCTGGGTGGACACCCAATTGGGCACACCAGGGTCGTTGGCCGCAATCACGATGGTCCACGATCCGTCCTCGTCGAGCTGCACTTTGGAGCCATTGGTGGTGACGTCGTCGAAGTCGTAGTTGAAGCAGTGCAAGAACTGGTTCCACAAGCACATGTTCCAGAAAACGCACTCCGGTGAACTGCCCTTCAACACCAGAGCCTCGTCTTCGTCGAGCTCGAAGGCCCCCATAGCGTAGGAGGCATCCCCTGCCGCCCAGCCGAAAGTCTCGGTGGGCACCGGAAAGGGGTCATCAATGTGGTTGATGGTGCCCAGCGGAATGGGAACCATGGCGGCTTGTTCCTTTACCCATGTCGTGGCGTGCTGGAAGCGCCGGGCCACCTCGGCATCGGTGTGTATGTCCCTCCACGATGGAGCGGGGTCCAAGCACTCGATGTGCCAGCGGGCCTTCTCCCCGCTCACCGGGTCGTTCATGTAGTCGCGAGTGCAAGCCACCACGGCATCGGGGGCCAGCTTCAGGAAATTGCCGTCGTGGTCGTCTGGGCTGACCATCATCTCGTAGGTGCCGTCGGAATTGGCAGTCATCTGGGTGGTGTTGAGCGTTCCAACGATGCGCTCGGAATAGCGACCGTCGTCGGGGCCGCCGTACACGGTGAGCGACAGGTACACCGCGTCGCCGGGATCCACGGTCACCCGGTAGGTGCGGGAGGGATCAATTCGGGTCATGAAGTAGAAGGCATCGGAATTATCGCCGCCCCACTTCTTGTACGGGCCCACGATCTCGGTGAATCGGGGCCGGTTGGTATCGGCCCACACATAGACCTCGAGCGCCACCTGGGTGATGGAGAAGATCCACCGGTAGCCCTCCAACACGGCCTGATCGTCAGCCAGCGCTTTGGGCCCTGAGAGAAACTCCTGATCAAGGTCTCTCATGGTGTCGATCAGTTCGTGGACCGCAGCGCTGGTCTCGAATCGAGATTCAGTCATAGGTTCTCCAATCGTTGATTTCCTCTTGGGTTCTACAGGTCGTCGATTAGCAGCCGGTTGGCCCGGACGAAGATTCCCTCAGCGGAAGCGGTTACCACTCCGTCGCTGACCATCTCCCCCGACACGAAGAGCTTCCTTCCTTCGCTGCCCGACGGCCAGGCCCGAAGGGTGATCTCTTTCAGCAGTGGGGTGGGTCGCTGGTACACCACCTCTAACGTGCCCGTGTAGCCGCCCTTGTCGTTGACCACGTTGACCACGCCCAAGAGCTCATCGAACACCATGGCGATGATCCCGCCGTGGACCATTCCCGGAGGGCCGGCGTAGACCGCCGACAGATTCATCCGCCCATGGACCTCGACGCCCTCAACCCAGAACTCAGCAGGGGGAGCGGCCGGATTCAACCGGCCGATGATCGGGCTGTAGGGGAAGAACTGCATGGGATCGCGGGACTCGAATCCAGCTTCCAGGTCGCCCATCACGCCCTGTCGATGGAGCCCTTCCATCTGCTCGGCCTCAAGCAGCTCGGCTGCTTGCTCCAGCAACTCGGTGGCCTCTGAAGCGATGTCGTCGCCAACCGCAGTAACCCTGACTGCGTTCAGCAGCCGTCGTGCAGCTACGGCCACAGCCAGCCGCTCGACACCAGCACCGTAGTCGGGGCTGGAAGCGGCACTAGGAGCTTCCCAAAGTGGCTTTTGACTCAAAGTGAGTGCTGGATAAGGAACGTCGTCAGTCAGGCACGTAGCCGAACTCAACGACATGATCAGTGCCAGGAAGGCCAGGGGTGATCAGCCCCGCTCTCCAGCCACCATCAACGTTCAGCTCGGCGCCCGTTACGTACGACGCCTCGTCACTGGCCAAGAACAGGGCGGCGTAGGCAATCTCGATGGGCTCGCCGACTCGGGGGATGGCATGGAAGACGTAGGGCTCCTTTTCCGCCCGGGGATCATTTGTCGGGTTGCCCATAGGGGTATTCACCCCGCCGGGGTGAATTGAGTTGACCCTGATGTCGAACCGACCCCATTCGATGGCCGCGGTCTTGGTCATGCCCCGGATGGCGAACTTCGACGCCGAATAGCTGATCAGGCCGTTCTTGGACTGCTGGCCGTCGATGGAGCTGATATTGACGATGGAACCGCCGCCGGCCATCTTCATGGACTCCAGCACTGCTTTCATGCCCAGAAAGGTCCCCACCTGGTTGACGTTGATGACCTCCATGTAGTCGTTCAGGGAGGTGTCCTCAATGGCCGCGGGCCGCAGGATGGCCGCGTTGTTGACCAGGACATTCAGGGTTCCCATGCTGGCGGCCGCTTCAACGGCCGCGTCCCAGTCAGCCTCTTGGGACACATCCAGGTGTACATATCGGGCGTTCGCTCCGATACTGGCCGCTACTTGCTCGCCGTCGTCGTCGAGAACGTCCCCGAGCACTACCTTGGCCCCCTCTGAGGCGAACAGCCGGGCTTCGGCCTCTCCCTGACCCCGGGCTGCTCCGGTGATGATCGCAACTTTTCCGTCCAACCGTCCCATCTCGGTGTCTCCTTCATTGATCGGGCGGCACTTGCCGGCGCCACCCTACTTGGCTAGTCCCAGTGGCCCTAACCTGTGGGCATGGATCTGGGATATCGGGTGTTCGATGCCGACAACCACTACTACGAACCCCGAGACGCCTTTACCCGTTACATCGAACCGGCATTCGCTGACCGTTCCGTAAGGCCGGTGATCGAGTCCGATGGTTCCGAGGAGGTGTACATCGGCGACCGGCGGTTTACCTTCCTGGAGCACCGCAGTTTCGACACCGCCCCCAAGCCCGGGATGCTGCGGGAAATGCTCCGAGCCATGAAGCAGGGCCAGGGCGGAGGCCAAGCGGTCAAGCGCAGCGAGGTATCCGAGCCGCACCGCCCCGAATACGTGACCCGAGCCGCCCGGGTCGAGGTGCTCGACGCCCAGAACGTAGAGGCCGCTGTGCTGTTCCCCACATTGGCCGT
This sequence comes from Acidimicrobiia bacterium, assembly GCA_022826705.1. Lineage (GTDB taxonomy): Bacteria > Actinomycetota > Acidimicrobiia > Acidimicrobiales > Bin134 > Poriferisocius. The sequence goes on from JAJDUJ010000031.1 coordinate 9,983, forward strand.
GTGCGTGGAGCATTTCATGGTCGATGACCCCGATCTGCTGTACGCCAACCTGTCTGCCTTCAACCGCTGGTTGGACGACGAATGGGGCCTCAATCGGGATGGACGCATTCATGCCCCGCCCCTGCTGTCGCTGGTCGATCCCGACCGAGCGGTGGCCGAGTTGGATTGGGCGCTGGACCAGGGGGCTCGAATCGTTTCGCTTCGCCCCGGACCGGCTGGCGGCCGCAACATCGCCGACCCAGTGTTCGACCCGTTCTGGGCCCGCATCAACGAAGCCCGGGCAGTGGTCGGATTTCATATCGGCGAATCGGGCTACAACCAGTCGATGTCGGTGCACTGGGGAGAGGAGCCCAATCCCCCCTCGCACCGCCAGTCGGCGCTGCAGTGGACCTGCTTTTACGGCGACCGCCCGATCATGGAGACGATCGCCGCCCTGATCTACGCCAACCTGTTCACCGCATTCCCCGACATACGGGTGATGAGCGTGGAGAACGGCAGCCTGTGGGTGGACTACCTGATGGCCGCCATGAACAAGATGAATCGCATGGGTCGCAACGGGCCGTGGCTGCGAGGCCCCCTAACCGAGAAGCCCAGCGACATCTTCCGCCGCCATGTGTTCGTGTCCCCCTACCACGAGGAGCCGATTGCGGAGGTTGCCGGCTCCATCGGGGCCTCTCAGGTGCTGTTCGGCTCCGACTGGCCCCACGCCGAAGGTCTCGCCGAACCGCTGGATTTCACAGAATCCCTGGTAGGCATGTCCGACGCTGAGGTCCAGATGATCATGCGCGACAATCTGGCCAGCCTGCTCGCCGTTTAGTTGACCTTCTAAGGAGTCGGCCATGAGGAAGGCGTTTGTCGTTGTCGTGTTGGCCCTTCTTGCCGCCGCGGTCGCCGCTGTTCCCGTGTCGGTGTCGGCTCAGCCCGCGGTTTCGGCTTCAGACATCGCGGCCCGCGATCACCTCATCGCCGCCCAAGAAACCCTGCTGAACGCCTACCGCTGCATGTTCAACGCCGACACCGAACAGGTCCAGGGCGGATGCGATAGTCCCGACACCATCGCGCCAGGTCCCGCCCCCCAAAACCCGACACAGAACGACCTCGACGTGCGCGATCAGCTCATCGCCGCCCAGGAAACCCTGTTGAACGCCTACCGCTGCCGATTCGGCGTCGACACCCAACTCGTCGCTGGCGGATGCGGCGACACCGAACCCGAACCGCCGACCGCACCCGCCGCGACAACCATCACTGTGCCACCGGAAGCCTCGTCAGGCCGATGCGCTGCCCATCTCACGGCCCGCGTGTACGCCTGGGAGCCCTGCGCGCGGAACGTACCGCGCGAGTACGGACCGCCCGAAGACCGCCTCGTCCTGACCAAGGCCGAGGCCGAAGCGCTGATAAAGCGGATATGGGCCGAGGTGGATGTGGAGGGCAAGCCGCCCAGCCCGCCGACCCTTGCTGTAAACGAGGGACGGCCCGGTGCCTACTTCTACCACCACATCACACTGCCTGAGTTGCACACCTTCACGCTCCTGCACGAACTCGCCCACGCCCTCGCCCACGGCCACCCGACCGTCATCGGCTGCTGGAACTCCTCCGACCATGACTACTGGGAGGTGTGCGGGCACAACGACATCTTCCGCTGCGTCGCCGACCACCTCTACGTCACCTACTTCAACATCCCATCAGCCGGGGTGTGCGGAACATTCTCATCGGTCCACGACGATGCGCCAGCGACGTCTGCGCCCGACGGGAAGTTCACCGCCATCTCCACCGGCCGATTTCATTCGTGCGGCATACGGGCCGACGGCACTGTCGCATGCTGGGGCTTGAACCGGTTCGGTCGGGCCGACGCGCCCGACGGGGAGTTCACCGCCGTCTCTGCCGGCGGGGGTGACTCGTGCGCGATCAGGGGCAACCAGACCGTCGTCTGCTGGGGCTACCGAACCGACGCGCCCGACGGGAAGTTCACCGCCATCTCCACCGGCTCGTCGCATTCGTGCGCCATACGAGCCGACCGGACCATCGCCTGCTGGGGCGACAACTGGCTAGGCGAGGCCACTTCACCCGACGGCCAGTTCACCAATATCGCAGCCGGCGGGAATCACTCGTGCGGCATACGAGCCGACCGGACCGTCGCCTGCTGGGGCGACAACAAAGACGGCCAAACCGATGCGCCGGAGGGCCAGTTCACTGACATCGCAGCCGGCGTGTTTCATTCATGCGCCATCAGGGCCGACCAGACTGTCGCCTGCTGGGGCGTTAAACGGAACGGCCGGGCCGATGCGCTGGAGGGCCAGTTCACTGACATCGCGGCCGGCCGGGTGCACTCGTGTGCCATCAGAGCGAACCGCACCATCGCCTGCTGGGGCGACGACAAAGACGGCCAAACCGATCCGCCGGAGGGCCAGTTCACTACCGTGTCAGCCAGCTATGACTATTCGTGCGCCATCAGAGCGGACCGCACCATCGCCTGCTGGGGCAACAACGAAGACGGCTAAACCGATCCGCCGGAGGGCCTGTTCGGCGCTAGCTGCTTAGTTGGCATTCTCGCGAAACAGCCGGGAGTCGTAGGGCACGCCGCATCGCTCCAAGGCGGCCTGCCAAGCGGGGCTGTTCTTCATGATGCGGCGCAATCCCAAGACCATTGCCGTGCTGCTGACGCGGGTTCCGGGAGCCGCAGTCAGCCCCAAGACTGAGGTCAGCTCTCGGGGGATCGTGGTGATGGCCCCGTTCATCAGGATCCGATACCCCGCTTTCTGGGCCGCAGGAATCGGCGGATTCTGAAGGAATCTGACCGCGGCCTGCATGCCCGGGCTGGGTGCCAGCGCAGGATGTCCGGTGATCCACTTCCGCAGCTCGGCCGCGGTTGTGGGCAGCGGCGATGCCCCCAGTATCTCCCCCACCCTTGTCTGTTCAACCACAAACTGGTCGGCTTGAGGGGGGCTCAGCCTGCCGCCGAACCGCTGGTAGGCCTCGAGGAAGGAATCAGTCAGGGAGTTGTGGACCCACGCAGCCAACTCCGGAGTCGACGCGCTGTACGACCGATCTCGATGGGAGGTGCCGCTCACGCCCTGATGAGCCGAGTTGACCAGCCCGATCGCCTCGGTTACCTCGGGCATCGCGCCGAAGGTGGCAGAAGTGACATAGAAGGATGTCCGGCTCAGCCGGCCGAGCGGATCATCTCGGTAGCGACTGTGGTCGTCCACACCGGCCACCACCTCAGGATGGGCCGCTTGGATCAACAGTGCCCGGATTCCGCCGATGAACACACTGACATCGCCGATAACCCTCCAACTGATCGAGCCAGGACCGCACAGTCCCGGATCGCCGGGGAAATCTCGGGTGTGTCTCAAAGGCATCTCCGCGTGGGCGAACATGCCGCTCACCGAGTTGATGACTCGAGTCTTGGCCCAGTGGAGCACTGATTCACCCTACCGCCAGCCGAGGGGAGGCCGGTCAGCCATGAGGAGTGTCGGTGATGTCTGCAACGGCGAGGTGGTCCACAGTCGCTATTGTCCCCCGGCATGGAATTACTTCCCAGCCCTGAGCCGTTTATCCAGGGAATCGATTTCGGCGAGGGTCCCCGGTGGCACGACGGCCGTCTCTGGTACTCCGACTTCTACCAGTACTCCGTGAACGCCGCTTCGCTGGACGGCACAGTCGAGGTGATTGTCGAGGTTCCCGGCCAGCCCTCGGGTTTGGGATGGATGCCCAATGGCGATCTGCTGGTGGTGTCGATGCGAGACCGCCGGGTCATGCGCTATGACGGCGTGGCCCTCCATGAGCATGGCGACCTCTCCGAGATAGCCACCTCGCTCTGCAACGACA
>JAJDUJ010000028.1 GCA_022826705.1 Acidimicrobiia bacterium
CTGTGGCTCATTACGGGGCTGACTGTTGACGGCCCCGAACAAGAGGAACAATGGCTGGGGTGGTCTGCCGACGGTGTCGAGTGGGGGTGGCAAACTCCCGCTGATGCATTTGGAATCGAACCGTCTGAGGCCGACGACAGATTGGTAGAGCTGGCCGTTGGCGACGGGTTCGTGCTCGCCCGCATACAGCATTATGACGACTATTCCCCATACTTCTCCCGTTCGCACTGGTTTATCGCCCAGGCACCGTGAGACTCGGTCACCGGCTCAATGCATCCTTGTCGCCTCAAGGAGAAGAGGGGGCGTGCCCATCCTCTCTTTGGGGTAACGTTTTGACCACAAGAGACATGGGGGTTTGTGTCATGACAAGGGCTTGGCGGATTTCGAGGTTGGCGCGGTGGCGCTGGCTGGCTTTGGTCTGCGCGCTGGCGCTGGCCGCTTCGGCCTGCGGAGGCGGGAACGACGATGATGCCGGCGGCGGTGTGGCTGCCGAAGCCACCGCCGCCCCGGAGGCGCCTTCGGGAGATGACGGCGCATCTGCTCCCAGCGGCGACGATGGAGGCGATGGCCAGCCGGCCCCTGATGACAGCGGCGACGAAGGCGGAGAGGCCCCCGCGGCCACCGCTGCGCCGGAGACTGCGGCCACCGAGGCTCCGGTCCCCGAAATGGAACCCCAGTACGGCGGCACTCTCGTCATGGGGTTGGAGGCGGAGACCACCAACGGGCTGAACCCGGTGAATGCCCAAGCCGCGGTGTCGGGCCACATCTTGTTCCGAGCGTTGTACGACACTCTGACCATTGAAGGAGTCGACGGCAGGGCCGTGCCCAACTTGCTGGAGAGCATCAGCCCGAACGACGACTTCACCGAGTGGACGATGACACTGCCGCCGGGCATCACCTTCCACGACGGCTCGCCGGCAGACGCAGCGGCGCTGAAGCGGCACTTCGAAGAGCAGCTCAAGGGCACCCTTACCGGCATCTCGGTGCGGTCCTGGGAAATCGAGAGCATCGAAATCGTGGACGACCTGACCATAAGGATGGTGCTGGCGAAGCCGTTTGCGGCGTTGCCAGAGTATCTGACCAGCCACCTCGGATATTTCGGGGCGCCGTCAATGCACGACTTAGGCGCGGAAGGCGCGGCCCGCAACCCCATCGGCACCGGACCGTTCATGCTGGACGAGTGGATTCCCAACGAGGTGACCCGGATGGTGCGCAACCCCGACTACTGGCGCACTGATTCCGAGGGACGCCAGCTTCCCTACCTCGACGCACTGGAGTTCCGGCCCAACAACGACAGCGACGCCCGGTACGCGGCCCTCAGGTCTGGCGATCTAGATGCCAGCGTGGACAACACGGGCGTTCGAGTTGACGACTATAACGAGCAGTTCAAAACCTTCTGGCAGGGAGAGGCGTACGAAGAGCCCACCTACCTGATGTTCAACCACTCGCGGGCGCCATTCGACAACGCAGAGTTCCGACGGGCGCTGGCCCAGTGCATCGATCGCCAGACGTTCAACACCGTTCGCTGGGATGGGCAGGCACCGGCCACCGGCCCGTTCTCGCCTGGAACGCCCGGCTACCTCGAAGACTCCGGATTCCCGGGCTTCGACCCCGATGCCGGTCGCGCCACCATCGCCCGCCTCGGCGTGACCGATGTGGAGCTCGGCACCACCCGCGACCCGGCCAACCTTCTCAACACCGAGTTTTTGGCCGCCATGTGGGGCGACTGCGGGCTCGACGTGTCAATCACCCAGGTGGACCAGGCTGAGTTGATCACCAACGCGGTGATCGGAAACTTCACCGCATTCTTGTGGCGCAACCATCCGAGCTTCCACGTGGCTGCGGAGCGGATCTGGTGGCACAGCGAGTTCAGCCAGGGCATTGCGCTGAACTTCGGTCGCATCAACAACCCGGTGATCGACGCCGCGCTGGACGAGTCGTTGACCACCGACGACTTCGACCGCCTCACAGAGCTCGCCGAGGACATAAACCGGGCGTTCGCCGAGGAGGTCCACAACATCTGGTTCTACTTCTCCAACTGGCTGATCGCCGCTCACGACCACGTACACGGCATCGACAACCTCACCCTTCGCGGGGGGCAAGAGCACGTCAAAGTGCTCGCGGGCAGGGTTTTCCTCACCGAGGCCTGGATCGAGCAATAGCAGCAGGCACTGGCTAGGAGGGAACGCCAACAAGCAGGGGGAGGCAAGAGTCGGTGCTCCGGTTCATAGGCACGCGCATGGCACAGCTGGCTGTGGTGGTGCTTGTTGTCTCGCTGCTGTTCTATTGGATGCTGAACTTGCTGCCCGGCAATCCGTGTGTGGCTGCGTTCGGCGGCGCGGCCACCCCGGAGCAGATCGCCGAGTGCGAACAAGACCGCAACCTGGGCGACCCGGTGATCGTGCAGTGGGCCAAGTGGGGCGGCGACGTGCTAACCGGCGATTTCGGCAAGTCGTATCTCACCGGGCGCACGTTCGGCGAGGCCATCACCAACGCGCTGCCCCGCACCCTGCTGTTACTGGCCTACTCCCAGTTCTTGGCGCTGGCCGCGGCCATTCCGCTGGGGCTGTGGTCGGGGTACCGGCAGGGCAGCGCGGGAGACAAAGTGATCACCGGGGGTGCCTTCGCGTTGCTGTCCGCCCCGGTTTTCGTGGTCGGCCTAGTGCTGATCCTGGTGTTCGCGGTGAAGCTGGACTGGTTCGACCTGGGCGGTTATCAGCCGATTTCTGAGGGATTGGCAGCCCATTTCAAAGTGATGTTCCTTCCTGCGGTTGCGCTGGCCGCCGGACTGTTGCCCATCTATCTGAGGCTGCTGCGAACCGACGTGATCGGCACGCTCCAAGAGGACTTCGTGGGCACGGCCCGGGCCAAGGGCCTTCCGGTGCGAATGGTTCTGCTGCGCCACGTGCTGCGCCCGTCGAGCTTCACACTGCTGACCATATTCGGCATCCAGGCCGCCCAAGCGGTGAACGGCGCCATCGTGGTGGAGTTCCTGTTCGATCTCGATGGGGTGGGCTCTCTGCTGGTGAGCTGGGTGGCCGCCCGGGAGTTCTTGTTGGTGCAGACCCTGGTGGCGCTCATCTCCGCGGTGTTCGTGACTGTGACCACCGTGGTGGATCTGGTGTACTCCGCTCTCGACCCCCGGGTGCGGCGGCGATGACCGCCGCGGTTACCACGGTCACGCGCGCCAGCCGTCGGGCGGCTGCCTCGGGCCGGCCCCGCCGCTCTGTCGCCCTCTATGTGTCATTGGGGTGGCTGTTCTTGGTGCTGGCCAGCGCCGTGCTCGCCCCCTGGCTGGGCTTCCTCGACGATCCCCACCGGCCATTGGCCGGCCAGCCCGAGGAGGGTCCGTCGTGGTCGCATTGGTTCGGAACCGACCAGCTCGGCCGGGACATGTTCGCCCGCTCGGTGTGGGGCAGCCGGCTGTCGCTTTCCATCGCCGGGCCCGCGGTGGGCATCGGGGTCGTGGTGGGCGGTGTGCTGGGAGTGGTGGCGGGCTACTTCGGAAAATGGATCGACCTGGCGGTGAGCAGCGTGGTCAACGTGGCGCTGGCGCTGCCCGCGCTGGTGTTCGCCCTGTTCATCGTGACCATGCTGGGCCAGAGCTTCTGGAACGTGACCATCGCGGTGACCATCCTCACCATCCCGGCCATCGCCCGCATCGCCCGGGCCCAAGCGCTGAGGTTCGCCGCTCGGGAGTTCGTGACCGTGGCCAGCGTGATGGGGGCGCGCTGGCCCCGTCTGCTGTTCCGGGAGGTGCTGCCCAACGTGGTGCCGGCGTTGGCATCCATCGCATTTCTGGCCATGGGAATCGTGATCATCGCCGAGGGAAGCCTGTCGTTCATCGGCGTCAGCGTCGGCTCGCCCAGCATCACCTGGGGCAACATCCTGGCCGCCGGGCGCGGTCGGCTCGAGGAGTCTCCCCACATCGCCCTGACCACCGGCGGCGTCATGTTCGCCACCCTCATGGCGCTGAACTTCGTGGGCGACGAACTCCTCCGCCGCCTAGACGTACGCGAGACCCGCATCTAGCCCGGCCAGATTCTCACTGCTGCTTGGGCTTCAAAGTGCTCAGTTGAGAATCTGGGAGGGTCAACACCGAGACAGACTTCACCTGCCGCCTAACTGGCTTCGTGCTGCTTCAGGAAATTAATCCAGGAATCAACTGGGATTCCCGCCAAACGTTCGTCCAGGATTTCTCGTACCCAGTCATCCATTATGCCGGTACGGGCAATGCGCCCGAAGTTGCCGCCCCCATCTCTCGCTGGCTTGTCAGACGTGTTATCGCGGCCCATATATGGGGCGGCTTCCGCAGGGGACTCGATGGATGCGTCTTGTTCGGTTTCGCGGATGTGGCGCCACCAGTGATTTCGGTGTTCAGCAACGTGTTTTGCCGACCAACAAGCCGGGGTGGAAACCCGGGGTACGCCGGAAAGCACGTTTGAGAGATGCCAGGGGACAACCACGAGAAGATCCCAATCTGCGCAGGCACCTGGAGTCACTCGATACCGAAAACTGGGCTCGCGCTCTTTGGCCAGCATGTACCAGCCTTTCAACTCAACCCCGAGAGCGGTCTCGTGCTCACCAGAGCTATTCCTGCATCGGAACAGCACATCAGGAAAAGTCTGCGCCTGTCGATCAAACCGGTACAGTGCCCATTCGTCGTTCGGATCCCAGACGTCGCGCATGCGATTGAGTGTTTGCACTACCTGCACCTCAATGGTGGCTCCGAGAACGGTGTTCAGGGAAAACAGGTCAGTGGCAGCCAACCCTTCAATGTTGGTAGTCGAATCGAAATATCCGGGAAGTGCCAGCAGAGCGCCCTCAACACGCTCGCGCAACTTCGTCCGAGGGTCATCCGGGTCGAGGATCGGCGGCTCAGGAACAGGCCCGACCTTTTCCTGCATCGGTTGGTTGCTCATCGATGGTGGAGCGTAGTCAGCAAGCAGCAGATTCGATGCGTTGAATGGCCAAATCCGCGAAGTGCTCTACCGTCTCCGCGGCATAGCCATGGCGACCCGCCTCGACCGCGGCCACAATTGCGCTGCACAGACCACCGAAGGGCTCCCAGACCGCGTCCCCAGGATCAGTGGCCGCATTGATGATTCGGCGCATGAACTCCAGCGGCTTCTGGTTGAGGTGGACCGCAGCATTGCGGCCCGGCTTGTGTACACGCGGCGCAGAACGCACACCGTTGCCCTTGTATCGCTCCTGTCCGTTGAGCGGTGGAGCAGACCACACATTGGTGATGCCGTGCGCGTGATGCCACCGGTCGCGCAGGTCAGCCCATTCGTCGGCAGTGACCGGCGATACGCCGTCAAGCGAGTAGTAAGGGATACCATCGACGGTCCCGTGCTCATTGGCATAGCAGACCAGTCGCCCCATCATCTCCGGCGGAGGGAAGTACCAAAGCCAATCCTGCGTGAGATACTTGCGAGTAGCGGCATTGGCAACCCCGCAGGCCTCATTTGCTCTATACAAGGGCAGACCCGCTCGCTTCCACTCATATCGCAGCCATTGCCGAGCCGACATCACACCATCGGGCGTTGGAAACTCCAGACGGCGTCGATAGAACACACAAACCTCGGACACCACCGGAAAACGCCGAATCGTATCTCCATTCACATTGCCGGCTATGTGGCTGATGCCTTTGTCCCACACGATTGCCTGAACATAGTCCCAGCCGAATTCGGCCAAGATCGGATGCACCGTCGCCCAGCCGATCTCGGTATTCCAGAACCACAGCGTGGATGACGGCAGTGCATGCTTCGACCAGGCCTCAATATGGGGGGCGTACCATTCAGCCAGACCTTCAGGCGTTCGCGGGTCGCCTGGAAATCCCCCAACCCCATAAGCACCATCGGAGATGATGGCCGAAGGAGATGGCCAAGCAGCATATGTGTCAAGCGCGTCTCCGCGGTACACAGACCACACTTGGCCGTCACCTCTGACAGCAGACACAACTCCTCCTTCGCGGGCTGCGAATGGCAGCTTGCGGTCAACTCGTTCAAAGAATGATCCCATGTCGTACTTCGCTCAGTGGTGGATGCTTGAGCGGCTTCGTACAGAGCCGCGATCTGCGGTGACGCTACATCGGCCCGGTGACAGGTTTATTGCCTACCCATGCCGCAGCTACGAGGCTAAGGCCAGCCCTCAACAAGAACGACTGCGACACGCCGCTAGTTTGGGGGTATGTTGAGAAATCCGCTTCGCTGGCTCGTTGGCGTCCTCGGCAAGGAGCGCTATGACGTCATCTTGGGTTTGTGCGTGGCCATGGTGGTGCTTTCGGCCACTGGTATCGATGCTCTGACTGCGGCTTCGGGCATCGTCGGACTCGTGCTCATCACCGGGACGCTGATCGAGTCGTCTGCGCTCGCCGTGGGCCGGGCCAAGGCGTGGGCGCTTTTGGCCGGGCTGGGGTGCGCCACCGCGATTGAGCTGTTCGTGGCAGGCCCAGACGATGCCCGCGTCGGCCCGGCCATAGTGATGGCTATAGGCATCGTGGCCGTTGCCACCATCTCCAGGCAGGTGCTTTTGCGGCCCTTGCCCGACACTACGTCGATCGCCGCGTCGGCGTGCGCCTACCTTCTGATCGGCTATTCGTTCGCCAGCCTCTACATACTGATCGACCGCATCGCCGACGGCGCGTTCTTGTCTTCAGGCGAGGTGCTCGCCCCCGAGTCGGCCATCTACTTCAGCTTCGTCACCCTGACCACGCTCGGGTTCGGCGACCTCACCCCAGCAGCATCGAGCGGCAGGACGCTGGTAACGCTCGAGGCCATGGCCGGGCAGTTCTACATCGCCATCGCCGTGGCCCGCCTGGTAGCCGGGATGGCAACCAGCAGAAAAGACGCCTGAGGGTCATGGGGCCCAGGCGAGGGCCCGCCCCATGAATACCCCGTTGTCTTCGTGCCATTCGGGGAACCCGATGCGCTGGCTGTCGGTGAGGTAGTCGATTTTCGCGTTCAGGCAGGCGAGCAGCGCAGTTTCGCCTGATCGCAGCGTCCACCCGCCCAACTCGACGGCCTCGTCGAGCGCCGAGACCGCCAGCACTCCGCCGCCGCGGTAGGCAGCGGCTGCTTCGGTGTTGCCGATGGCTTCGCTCACCACGGCGTCTATCTCGCCCGCGGCGAGCGCGTCGAGGGCAGTGGGCTCGCGGTATTCGTAGTACACCTCCGGCTGTGTGGGCGAAGGCGGCTCGATCCGGGTCCTGGTCTTGATGTTGCCGCTGGCGCCTGCCGCGGTGATGGCGTAGTCGCTCGTCCCGTCGGCAATGACAACACCGTCGGCAGTGTGAACCCTCGCGCCGACGGCGAGCACACCATTGGGGCCGGTGATCCCGGTCAGCTCAAGCAGCCTCTGCTCGTTGGTCGTGTTGCGGGAGGCCCCCACTCGGTCGCCACCCGACAGGTGGTCGAAGCTGGCGTAGCGTTGAACGTCGCCTTCTCGCACAAGCAGTGACTGGCGGTATTGGATGTGCCCCGAAGTGAACGCCACGACCGTGTCGCCCTGGTCGTTTCGGGTGCGCGACTCGACGATGGATATGCCTCCCCCTGCGATGTCGACCCCGCCGGTGGCGGGCAGCAACCAGATATCGGTCCATTCCGACACCGGTATACGGCGGAATCGCAGCCCCGAGCCGTCCATCGCCTCGAGCGCGTCGACGAGGTCAGCCTCGTAGCCGCCATGAACCACCGACCCCTCGGGATCACCCGCGTCTCCGACGCCGTAGCTGACCGGTGCAAAATCGGTGAAGAACGCGAAGTCGAGCACCCTGCCGGGGGCGCACCCGGCGTTTCTCGCCGATACTTCTTCCGCTTCAGCGGGCAGGTTTGCAGCGGGGGCCTCCCCTGGGGAGCAGCTCACCACGGTTGCAACCGCGGCAATCACTGCACCCGCTGCCAAGAGCAAACGTCGCGCTGGAACCGAGGATCGCGAATCGGCCCCATCTACCGAACCGAAGCCTCCCCTCCCGGCCTCGCCATCAGTGCTCACACCTTCAGCTTAGGCCCGCTATGAGCGCCCCGAAGACCCCGGCCCGGCAGCCTCTCCCTTTCCGTCAATGACATGGTTACCTCCTAATCGAGGTGACCAGCCAGAGGGGGGAACCTCAGCTCTTTGGGGCCGGGGCGGCGCGTTGGTGGGGGCATGGCGGTCTGGTTGTTGTGGGTTTGTGCTCTGTGGGTTTGGGTGTCGGGACGGTAGGGTGGATTCATGGTCGCCAGTGCGAGTGAGGGCGCCGGGGCGCTTGTTGGGGGGCGCTTTTTCGGGGGTGCGGCTTGCGGTGTGGCGGCCGGGCTTGTCTTGACTGCTCGGGCTGCTTTGGGAATCGGGGCTGACGAGTTGGCTGGGGCCGCTGGGTGTGGGGTGGATTTGGTGGACGACATCGAGACCGGTCGGTGCGACCCGGTGTTGGACACGGTGGAGAGGTTGGTCAACTCGGTGGGCCTTGAGGTGCGCGCGGGCGCCGGTGACTGCTCGGGCGGGGTCTTGGCTGCGGTGTCCGAGTCCGAGGTGCGGCGGGTTCGTCAGGCATTTGTCGAGGCGGTGGAGTTCCGGGGGTTTTGCGGGCTGGGGCCTCCTGGCCCGCTGAAGGGGACGCAGTGGGATTGGGACGGGTTCGAGCCCGCCCCGCCCAGGTTGTTCGGGGCAGGACCCACCCGTCGCGACGGGGGCGGCTGGGCCGCCATTTTGGTGAGCGGCCAGCGCCAGCGCAGCGGGGCGGCTCTGGAAGACATTGCCGCTGCGGCGTCGTTGAGCCCGGCTCGGGTGGCCGGCATCGAGGCGGGGCGGATTCGGCCCTCGACGAGCGAGTTGGAGCGGCTGCTGTGGGCGATGGGCACCGGTCTAAGGGCTCGCCTCGAGCCCTATGACGATCACGATGACGGCCTCCACCTGCAGGCAGTGGCCGACCCCGAGCGCTACCGCCGCCGCCTGAGCAACGGCGAGGCGGCCTTTTCCGCTGCTGTGGTTTTGGACTGAAGCGGGAGCGGGCATGGATAACGCCGACCGCCTGGAGAGGATCGCGGCTGCTCTGGTGAGGCGCCAGGTGAATTTCGTGGTCATCGGCGGATGGGCAGTCGAGGCCCAGGGCTTCAGCCTGGGCTACAAGACTAACGACATCGACTTCACCCCCGATCTGGGGGCGGACAACCTTGAACGGCTCTCCGCGGCGCTCCACGACCTCGGGGCCGAGATCCGGGTCGGGGACCAGAGTTTGCCGTTCGACCACAACGGCGAGTCGCTGGGCAGAGCCCGGGTGTGGAACCTAACCTGCGACAACGGCGACTTCGACTTGACATTTGAACCGTCGGGCCTCGAGGGGTACAGGGAGCTGCTGATGTCCTCCCACCTTGTGTCCATCGACGTCGACGGGCAGCCGATCACTATCCAGTGCGCCGACCTCGCCGACATCATCCACTCTAAAAGGACCGCGGACCGCGCAAAAGACAACCAGGTGCTCCCCCTGTTAGAAGCCCAACTGGACGAACGCAACCTCGCCGAAGACGCAGGCCTCAGCCCCGAGACCAGCCCCGCCGAGGACACCGGAATCGACCTGGGCCTGTAGAACGACTGAGCACCCCCTACAGGCCCGCCCCAATTCGCCCAAGAGCGCGACGACACCGACAACCCCAAACCCGCGTGCAGGGCCTCGCAGCACCGCAATAGGATCCCAGGATCGCCGCCGCCGGCCGCGAGCCAATTCGGCCGTCCCCTCGGCGAAGCGGCAAAGGCACAGGACCGCTGCCGCCCATAACAGGCGAAGGAACCCGATGGATTTCACCTACGAGAGGGGATGGGGCCCGCCCCTGACCGTCGCGAAGCTGCGGGAGCTGTTGGCCGGCCACGACGACGAAATGCTCGTGGTCACCACCGGGCTGGACGGAGCGGGCTTCGCCTGCGTCCACCACGAGTACGACCACGTGCGAACAGAGACCGTCGTCACAGCCCGCAGGGCCAACGGCGTCGCCGACTTCTGGTCACCCACAAGACCCGGCGCCCCCCAAAGCGAGCCTTTTGAGGTATTGGCCATAGGCGAGTTACCTTCCCACCCCCGCTTGTCGGCCTCTACCCCGCCTACGCCGCCAGCGCTGCGAAGGGCCGCCAACCCCCAAGACCCCTGCCCGCAATTGCCCGAGTCCCAGCCGCGTGGTTCGCCAGCGCCCCTCTTGCCGCCACCAGGGCAGCCAGCCCCCGTCCTCCTATGCCTGTTGCAGGTACGCGGCCCATTGGTTCATGAGTTTGCGGCGTTTGGTGTAGGCGTCGCCTCGGATGTAGGCCTGTTGGGTTGAGTTTCCGAGGCTGTGGGCCTATGCGGCTTCGGCGACTGCCCAGGGGGTGTCGGTCTGCTCCAGCGCCCAGGTGCGGAACGACGCCCGGAAGCCGTGGACGGTGGCCCGGTCGGCTAGGCCGGTGTCGCGCAGGATTTTCGTGAGGGTCATGTCCGACAGGGGCCTGCCGGGTTTGAGGGGGGAGGGGAACATCAGGTTTGAGCCGTCGTGGCAGTCTTTGGCCCGGTCCAGCACCTCGAGGGCGGCGTCGCTTAGGGGCCTAGCGGATTGGTGGTTGGTCAGGGGTTCCACCGGTTTTTGTGGTCGATGAGTTTTGCGGTGATCAAGATGGTGGTGGCGAGGCATAGGGCGGCGTGGCGGCAGTCGGGTTTTCGGTCGGTGTTGCGTCG
>JAJDUJ010000007.1 GCA_022826705.1 Acidimicrobiia bacterium
CACAGCATCTACCACCTCCGGTTCCAGCGCGCGCATAATGACAGATACCTCCACCGAGTCGTTGGGTTGGTGCTACCCGACATCAAAGCCGGGACAACACAACGACCGGTGGATGGTCACCTATCCGCGCGGCCCCTAAGCATGGATGCACAGAGAAACCATCAAGGCGGGCGCGTCCGCACGACAGCCGCCGCGGCCGCGCTCGTAGCCGCCGGGATCGCCGCCGGGTTGGCGCTCGCCCCCGCCGCGGTGCAGGGCGACTCAGTGACCGAGACGATGGCCGACCACGAGCGCCGCATCGCAGTGTTGGAGAACACGACCGGAGCTCCGGCGACGACGGACCTCGACGCCTCCCACTTCTTCGCCTGCGCCGACCCGCCCGACAGTTGGTTCCCCGAGTACTCGATGTGCTCGCGCACGACGAACAACATCGAGGCGGTGGGCCGCTGGCGGGTGGACTACGGCCCCGACACCAAAGAGGCCATGTTGTGCGCCGCCACTGGCCCCGACCTGAGAAACGCCCCGAACCCCTGGGCCGCAGACTGCACCGGCCTCCAAGAAGGCAGCACCCACGACATACCCCCCCGCCACTCCATCCTCATAGCCCGATACGCCAACGACCCCGACACCTCCGGGCTTATGCTGACACTGGTCCCCATGCCCTGACCCGCCCGGCCGCCCTGGGCGCTCTATGGGCCGCTGGTGTCGCTGTAGGCCCGCTGGGCAACCAGCCCCAACACTCCCACGGTCAGAGTCACCCAACAACGTAAAGGGGATACTCAGCACCTATCGCCGTTTGCTTATCGGTGTGTCGTAGCGGTTAGCGGTGGCTCGTGGACAGGGGGGCGCTGGACATCGCCGAACGGAGCAAAAGGGCGAGCGCTGCGGTGGCCAAGGTCACACCGGTTAGCAAGATTAGGCCCGCGGTCGATCCACCGATGTCGGACAGCACGCCGAAGAGAATGGGGCCGGCCACGCCTCCAGCTTCTCCGGCGGTGAAGAACAGCCCTCCAGCTGCACCCATATTGCGCTGGGTGACACCGGGGAGCTGCATCATCACCAATAGGGCCACCGGCACGGCCAGTCCCTTGCTGAAGCCGATGACGGTCAACCCGATGAACGTGGCTGGCCTGCCGTCCACGTTGAGCAATATGGTGGCCACTCCGAATGCCGCGAAAATCACGGCCATGGCCGCGATTCGGCTGCTTGCCGGGATTGCGCGCGGTCCGAATAGCGCGCCGAAGATGCCGAGAGCGGTAACGGAACCGGCCAGGTAGCCCGCCACCGAACTGGAGAATCCCTGGTCTTCGATCACCGTTGGCAACCACCCATTGAGGGAGTGGTTGTAGAAGAACATACCCAAAGCAAAGACCAGCATCAGCTGCACCGCGCGGTGGCGCAAAAGCCCCCAAGCACCGGAGAACCCAGGAGCTGCATCGTGGTCGCGGTCGGTACCGGGAGCGACACGGTCGGCTACTACCGCCGCTAAGAGCCAAATGGCAATGACTGCCGCGCTGACCAGGGCATAGACCAGCAGCGTGGCCCGCCAGCTCTGGTCGAACGCGGGCATAAGCACGCTGTTGGCGGTCACCAATGCGAGGACTCCGCCAATTGCCGGACCGGTCATCGTGATGCCCATGGCTAGCGCCCGCTCTTCATCGTCGAACCAGACGCTGACCAATTTGGGCGCACCCACCGACACCAGCGGACCGCCGAGGCCGAATACCGCTACCGCGCCGAACATCGCGACAAAGCTGTCGGCCACTGTGCGCAATAGCGCGGACGCCGAGATGAGCACTGTGGCGATAGCTAGCGAGCGGCGGAGTCCGAGGCGATCGATCATCGCGCCCGAAGGGAGCGCGGCAACCAAATACACCAGCGGCCAAGCCGCTAGCACGGTTCCCATGGCTCCCTTGCTCAGACCGAGGTCATCGCGGATGGTCTCCACCAGTGGCGCCATGGAGAACACCGCGAGGCCGAAGGCGAAGTACACCATCCACAGCGCGCTCAGCATCACCCAGCGGTAAGGATGGCGGCGATGCTGCACCCCGGGAACCTAGCAAGCAGCCAAGGTTGACCTATCATGCTGACCCAATGGGTACAGCAGTGGTAACCGGTGCCGGGCAGGGACTCGGACGGGCAATCTCTATGCGCCTAGCCGCCGCTGGGCATCATATTGTGGCGGTAGACCTGAACCCCGACACTGCCGCGTCCACGGCGGAAATGCTCAACGGCGAATGGCGACAGTGCGACGTCTCCGATCCTGAATCGGTGGCCGCGCTCGCCGATTCGCTCGACCAAGTGGAAGTGCTGGTGAACAACGCCGGCATCTGGATCTTCGCTGGGATGGATGCCATGACCCCAGAGGACGTGCGCCGGGTGCTTGAGGTGAATGTGATGGGCGTGTTCTATTGCACCCAGGCGTTGGCGCCGCTGATGGGGCCGGGGTCAGCTATCGTCAACCTCTCGTCCAACGCCGCGTATTCCAACTCGCCGGGGGTGGGCATCTACCCTCCTTCCAAAGCCGCGGTGGAGAGCTTTACCAGGCAAACAGCCCTGGAGTTGGGCGCTCGGGGCATTAGGGCCAATGCAGTTGGGCCGGGAATGATCCTAACCGAGGGCACCCAGGCCAACTACGAGGGCGAAATTGGAAGAAGGCGGGCGCGAGCCGTGCCCCTGGGCCGAAACGGCTATCCCGAAGACATCGCCGATGTGGTGGGATTTTTGGCCTCAGACGATGCCCGCTATGTGACGGGCCAGGTGATCTACGTAGACGGCGGCCTCAGCGCGGGGCGAGCCGCGCTTTAGCCGCTGCCGGCCAGGCTGGGTCTTTGGGCGCGCCAGCGGTGGTACCGGGCCCAGAGCACCAGCAGCGACGGGAGCACGGTGAACGTGGCTATCAGGCCGAACAGGATGGCTACCGCGGCGAGTATCCCCAGTTCCTGCATCGGCACAAGGGGAGAAAAGAGCAGCGCCAATAGCCCGAGGGCGGTGGTGAGTGCGCTGGCCAATAGAGCTCCGCCGGTGGTGGTCATGGCATTCCGTATACCGTCGACGACCTGGTCCGCCTCCTCGTGCTCCTCCAAGAAGCGATGGGTCAGGTGGATCGTGTAGTCAACGCCAATCCCGATCGTGAGCACCACCATGAGCGCGGTGCCCATGTTGTAGGAGATTCCGAACACCCACATGGCCCCAAGCAGCCAGGCAAGGGTTACCGCTATGGGAATGATGGTGACCAACCCGAGCGCGGGGCGGGATCGGCTGATGCCGAAGTAGGCCACAAGGATGGCCAGTGCGGCGGCGATGACGAGACCCACGCTGAGCGCCTGGCTGGCGGCCAGTTCCTCGGTGATCAAGGCGATGAGGGCATCGCCTCCGGTGACAGTGATCTCTCCGCCAGGGCCTCCCCAAAGCGATTCGAGTTCGTCGATCAACTCTTGGAGTGCCTCATTGTCCTCTACCGCGACCGGTATCTGAATGATGGTGCGGTCAAGGCCATCGGCGCGAAGGTCGATCACCTCCGCGAATCCTCCGGGGTCCGCCCTTCTCAACATCTCCCAGGCTTGACGGATCTCTTCCTCGGTGGCCATACCGCCTGTCCCGAGGTTCTCGAAGGCGGCCGCGACGTCGGCGTCGTAGTTGTCGCCGGCTTGTCCGCTACGGCTTGTCCAATCGGCAAGCAGTGTCCCAGCAGAGTCCAACGGAGGCCCCACGATGCCGTTTGATCGGCGTTCTGAGTCAACCAAAGTGGAGTGAAGGCCGGTTAGGTCTTGAACGGCTTGGCTGCTGTCGAGATCGGTCTCGATGAGCACAGTCATGAGCGTGGCGCTGCCGTCGAAGTTCTCTTCCAGGAAGTCGAAGCTTTTGAACGTGTCGGAGTCCTTGGGCAAGAAGTCCTTGACGGCGAAAGTGGTGCTGAGGTTGCCGGCAGCCACCACAGCCAACGCCGTTACGACGATGGCCGCGCCCAAGACCGGAATCGGACGGCGCACAACGGCGGTAGCAATACGGGGCAATGCGGCGGCCGCTCCAGGAATGGTGTCGGCCACGGGGCGAGTTGTCGGTTTCTTTCCTTTAGCAACCAGTCGCCGATCTAGCACCAGTCGAGCGGCGGGCACGAAGCTGGTCATGACTATCCAGCCCGAGATGACTCCGATGCTCGCGATGATCCCGAAGTCGGCGATGGGTTCGAACCGGCTGCTCAGGTTGGCCAGCAGGCTGACCGCGGTGGTGCCCGCAGCCAGCAATACCGGCACACCGCAGAGCCGGACGGATCGGGCGATGGCCCGGCCCGAGGCGTCGTCGTCGGGATCAGGGTCTTCCCGTAGCCCCTCTCGGTAGCGACCGATGATCTGAAGGGCGTAGTCCACCGACAAGCTGATCAAAAGGACGGGAACCAGTGTGAGGAGGATGTTGTCGGGGTCGACAATGCCGGCGCCGCCGGGGGAGAGCCAGGATATGGCGCCAAGCGTCCAGAGGATCGTCATGCCGAGGCCCAACATGGTGATGTGGACGTCTGACTGAGTCCGGTAGAAGAGGGCCAGCAGGACCACGATGATGACGAGGGCGATCACGGTGAGAACCACGAGGTTCTCCTCCCGGGCGTCCTTGCCTTCGGCATCGCTCTTGGCCAGGGTGATGATCGTGACGTCAAGGGATGCCGCATCGAATCCCTCGGCGATCTCGTGGGCCCGCAGCTGTGCCGCCTCCTGGCCGAGCGCATCGCCGACGTCATCGAGAATTACCAGCGAGAGCCCGGCCATGGGCGTGCCGGCGTCGTCACGGGCCACGAAGCGGCCGAGGAGGTCGTTCAACTCGGCCTGCTCGGGGTCCTGCGCCATCTGGGCCAGCCCAAGGGTGACCTGGATGTCGGTAATAGTGTCCAGACTGAGCCCTGCATCGGCTGCGGCGAGTTCGATCAGCTGGACGTAGCCGTAGAGAGGTTCATCTACCAGGAACGGTGCAATCTCCGGATGGCTGGTAATAGCCGTTTGCAGATCTCGAACGGTCCGAAGCGATTCCGCAGTGAGGACGTCGCCTTTGGCCAGAATCTGGACCACGCGCAGATCTGCGGCGGCGGGAAAGCTCTCCCTGATCGCGTCGGTGGCCTCGGCGAGTTCGCTGTCGGCAGGAAGGAAGATCCCGGTAGAGTCGATAGGTCCCTCGGGCCGGTCTCTAACCAGGAATCCGGCCAAAAGGGCCAGCGTCACCGCGCCCAAGGCCAAAAGGACGAGTTGGGGTGATCTCCGGATTATGCGCGCCTGCCAGTGGAACATGTTCAGGTCCTAGGAATGTGCCGTCCAGTCCGCCAGCATCACCACTGGCTGGATTCCTCGGCGTAGACATGGTCGGGCAGATCGTAGGTGATGCCCTCCTCGTGGTACCACGATCCCGACAAGAGCGTTGTGAAGTTGGCAATGTTGCTCTTGCGGGCGATCTTGGGGAGGAAACGCAATGCGAAGCGGTCGAATCTGGCCTGCATTCGGAACCAGGGAAGTACGCCGAATGTTGACTGCTTGGGGTAGTTCAACTGGTTGGCCAGTTCGTCTCCGATAAGCGCACGCGACACCTTGTAGACGTACCGCGAGAGCTTCTGTCCCTCGCTTGGGTCGTCGATGCCGACAACAAGGGGTGCCGAGTTGATCAGCGAATTGGCCAGGACGATAGATGAAGCGCCGGGCTCTGGCTCGCACATGGTGCCTATCTCGTACAGCCTCAACGCATCCTCTTCGCCTTGGAAGAGGATCGACTCGGGAATCCCCATGAGCAGTCCAGAGTAGCGCCACGTCGCCATGAAACTCGCGGCCTCCTCCTCGGTAAAGGCTGCTCCCAGACTCCTCATGTGCTTGAGAAGCCGGGCGGAAAAGGCAGTGATCGCATAGCCCACATGGGCTGCGCTCAGCGGGACGCCGAGAGCATCCTCGTCCCAGTCCGTGGAATTCTTGAGCAAGTACCTGACTTGGGCATGAACCAGACGGATCCTGAAAGAAAGCCTCCATCCATCCCCGTAGACGTCCATACCGCCGGGAAGGAATATCTCCACCATGTGGCGGTTGTTCTGCCGGAGGCGCCGCACACCCTGGTCGCGCAAACGGCCGGTGATGAAGAAGGATTCGCTGATATTGGTGGAAAAGCCCTCCACAAGTACTCCGGCCAGCATTCCGGCCACGACCATTTTCCTGTTCCGATGGAACATGTGGATGCCGGGCGTCAGTGAGGAAAGATCAAGCCAGTCTGGTGGCGTCATGACATCGTCGAAGAGCGCCTGGACCTCTGGAGGGACGGCAGGGCGCTCGTTCCCGTCGGGGGGGCTCATGTAGGCCGAAATGATCCGGGATGCTTCCGAGCGCTTCATCGCCGAGAGGGCTTCTACAGCCGCGTCGGCAATCGGGTCGCCGATGGCCGAGTGGGCGACGTAGTTGTCGGCCATCTCAGGCTCAAGGGTACGGGCCCGCTCGCAGCCAGGGTTGTCGTAATCGGTGGGAACCTTCATAAGCGTTCTCGGGAAAGCATACTTTGTGGGCTCTGGAGCAAAGAAAGTGCCAGTGCTTTACATAAGTGGTGGGAACTTTCATGAGCGGCCCCTGGACAAAAGAAATCCTAATACTTTACATAACATGCATTCTCAACGCTTCAGGGGAAATCGTTAGACAGAATTTATTGAAATTGGCTATAGACATCTGAAAGATGGCCAACTATAGTCGCACCACTGGCTCAGGCCAGGGTTATCGGCCTCGCAGGCCCCCCACGAGAAGCGTCGAACGGAGGGCCTTATGGTTGCCGCCTGGCAGGTTTCCCTGGTTGCCGCGCTGTTGCTGATGGCTTGCGCCGGGACCTCCGATGAGCCCGCTGACCGTCCGTTGGCGTCTGCGGAAGACCCACCCACCTTGGGGTCCCAGATCGCGCTGTCGGCGTCAGCAGCACCTGAGTCGATAGCCTCTCCAGCCCCACATCCGGAACCTGTTCCCGCGGTGAGGGCCGGTGACGGCGTGATCGAGCCCTTCAGCGCCGACAATTCGGCTGTTCTTCCCCATGCCGATTGGTTTCGCGACCCGACTTGCCGCCACGAACTGCGGTGGTGGTCTGGGCTGCGATGGACAGACACTGTTTCCGGAGATGGCGGCAGTGCCGAGGATCCCTTGACGGAATCCGATGCCCTGATGCCGCCCGACGTCGGCTGGCCGGTAGATCCCTGCGAGACCCTGGGCATCATGTTCACGGCGTTTCCGCTCACCGCGGAAGAGTTGGGATGTGTCGGGCCTTACCCGGCCTGCGTAATAGACGACAACGGACTGCCTAGAGCCACCCGACTGGTCACCTACCAGGAACTGCTCGACTCTGGCGGATACCACCGAAGCCTTCTCCACGATCATGCGCCGGAAGGGCTCCCCGAAAATGTTGTGCTCGGATACCTGAGCGAGTGCCTCGTGGAGTGGCCCGCATTCAGCCGCCAGAAACTCCAGTATGGGGGGACGCCGGTTCAGACATGCAGCATGGTCTGGCGCGACATGGCATACCCGATCACTTATCTGGGAGCACGCGACGACCACCGTTGCCTGTGGGATGCCTACAAGGCGTTTTACTTGCGCACTGGCCAGCGCGCCGCCCCATATATTCGCACCGGCTGGGCAGAGAATTGCGCGAGTTGGCTCGATCCGCACCCTGTCCGGCAGGTGGCGGATGAGTGCCGACTCCCCGACGGCTATTACCGGCGCCTGAGCGCTGACGACCGGTTTGCCGACTACGGCCTCTCACTCGACGATCCTGAGCTGTCTCCTGAAGCCGTTCGTCAGCGGTGGTGCAGTCTCCTTGCTCGATGCGACGACCTGTGGCGGCAAGTGGCCCCCACTCGCTCTGCCCGCTTTGCCGAGGCCGGATGGGCCAGCCCGTGCGTTCAGAGGGTGTCGGGCCATGAGATCAACACCGTCCGCAGAGGCAGGTGCGAAGAATTGGACGTCTTGGCCAGCCTGGTGAGGGGTGAGGGCGAAGACGGCCTGCCTACCGTGCCACCCATTCCCTCCGGGCTCTGGCTCAGTTGCTAGGAGGTTGACGAAATGGGCCTCACTATGAAACAAGTGCCGAGGCCAAATCGGCGGAGGCAAGGGGTTGTCCGGCAATTTAGGCTCAACCGCCGCAAGCTGGCCCTTTTGCTGCTGGTGTTCGCGCTGGCCACTACGGCCGACACCTGCACTGACCCGAATACGGGCCAGCCGGTCCCGCATGAGCACACACCGGGGCCGACTCCAAATCCAACCCCTCCGACGGATGGTCCTGGTCCCCCGCCCACGTGTCCGCCGGGGCAGATTCCCTGGGGCGTCTTCAACGAGTGGCTTGGTTGCATGGAAGATCCCAACGCGCCCGGCCCTGAAGACCCTCAAGATGACGAAGAAGACGTAACTGCCTCTCCGGACGATCGAGAGGGGTCAGAAGATGGCGACGGCACCGGGTCGAAGCCGTCGCCGGGCACCTACACGGTCAAGCCTGGGACAACCGAGGATGGCACGGAAATCCTGGTGGAGCGTCCTCCCTTGTGCAGCTCGGTAACCGGCGATGATCCGTGCATCGTGAGCTATCACCAAGACGATGAAGGCAATGAAGTCTGGGTACTACCCGAGAGAGATGGTGAGAACACCGAGGACAACGTAGACACCGTGTATTGCGGCGGTCTCGGTGCTTCGGTGGATCACAGCAGCGCGCCCACGCCGCACACTCATCCCGCCCCGTTCCCCTACGACCACGATGGCAATCCGAATACCCCTGACATTTGCTCGCACAACAGCGAGAACTGTGCGTGGCACGGAACTTGTCCTGGCCCGCAGCTCCCCAACGCGCCCGTTGTCAACCCGTCTCCTTCCGCCCCGCCCTCCAAAGTGTGTACGAGTTCGTGGAGCAACTCCGACCGCCAGAGCCTTCTCAGCTCCCTGCGGTGGGAGTCGATCGTTCCCTATTCCCAGGGATTTGTTGGCCACCATCACCCGGAGGTTCCCGGTGGCCAGCTGTTTCTGACCGCGGCCTCCACCCCGGAGAGCCCAGCTCGCCACTGGATTGCGCTGAAGTCGGGTCGCTCGCTCGATGTGGTGGACGCCCCGAAGGACGGATGCTTGTGGACGGCAACCGCAGTTGGGGTATCGCTGCGGGAGCTGCTCCCCCACCAGGCGTCTGATTTGGTCAAACTGCGGTCACCGGGCAGCGCAGCTGCGGCCAACGAAGCCCGTGCTGCGGCGGCGCTGTGGGATGGCCTCAGCCAACAGCGCCAACAGTGGTATGCCGCGGCGTTCCCCCGCAACGATCCAACCACCACATGGTGCTCACCGGGTGATCTGCCAGGTTGGACCACTCCGTCGACCGGGGTGCGGAGAACTGGAAGAACAGCTATGGGAAGTGCCGTTGGTCTGTCCCCCGTCAGGGCTTCTGGGAGTGGCAGCTCTTGATCAATTACACATCTGAGCAGGGCGACCTCCACACCGAGACCGTGGCCTCCGACTTGTCCTGGTTCCGTGATCCGGCCGGGTATCTGGGCCAGCAGGTGACCCTGTGGTAGCCGGCTCCAACCGCGAGCAGTGGTCGCCGGCTTCCTGGCCGGTGAGCTTCCGGCGGCGCTTGCTCGCGGCGGCAATGGTCCTCGCTGCCACCGCGGTAGCAGTCATTGCCCTTTCCCGTGACGGCGACGTCGTGGCGGAAGTGCCGGTCGTCGCCGCCACACAACGATGGCCTGCGGGGCATCCTCCCGGCGATCACACCTTGGTCAACATGCCTGCCGATTTGGCAGTGCTCTTCATCCATCCCTCGGAGCTGGCCGGAACCGTGGCCGCGGTTGATGTGCCCGAGGGCACCCTGGTCTCAGCCAAGATGCTGAGCCCTCACCTAGACGGCGACGATGTCCGCACAACCGCCCTGATGCGGTTCACGGTGAGCGACGAGCTGTGGCCCAAGCCGGGTCCGGTGGCCGGAAACCGAGCCGTGTTCTCGTCGTCTCCCGGAGGCTGTGCGGCTGCCTTGGTGACTTTGGTGGCAGCCGACGGCGATGGCGCCTCCACCAGCGTCACGGTGGAGGCTGACCCCGAATTGGCTGCTGTACTGTCCGATGAGCAGTGGTGGATCTGGGAGTCGCCTCCCGGAAGTTGGCCCCTGTGCCACGGTGAGGACGTTCGCTGATGCTCTTGGCCATAGGCGATCGATGGCTCAGCTCCAAGGCGGCAAAGCGGGTGCTCGATGAAGTGCTTGAGGGTATGGCCGGCGCGGCCCCCGGTGTTGTTCTTGCTACCTCTCCAGCCGAAGTAGACGAGTCATTGGCGGCCGGCCACCCCACGGTCTTGTCGATGGGAGACGACCAACCGGAGCTTCGCCTCGAGTCGGCGGTTGCATCGGCCGCCGCGGTGCTGTGGATCACTGCATCCGACAGCACCGACGTGCGCTCCCAGCTCCGGCTGGACACAGGATCGCGCCGCGTCACCCCCATCGTGTCGATTGTCGTGTCCGCCGAGCAACCCGACCTCGGTCGAAACCGCGGCCAAGGGGTCACAAACCTGTGGATTTCCTCTGAGCCGACCCGTCGCGATCAGCGTCGTCTGCACCGGGTCGGACGCCGATTAGCGTGGACCGCGGTCGCCCCTCGCCGACTCGATCCGCTTGACCGCGAGACCCATCTCTGGTCGGCATCGCAGGCCGCCCAGACCCGCCTCGCCGACCTGCTTGAAGAAACCGGGGTTGAGGAGTTCCAGATCCGGGGCGGCGAGTGCACGATTGTCCACCGAGCCGACGGCCAACGTGAACGACGACCCTCGCCGTTTGCATCCAACGACGAACTGATCGAGACAGCTCGCCACTTGGCCAGCTTCTCGGGCGGACAGCCCCAACGCTTCGACGTGCTCGACAGCCGCCTGGATATTCGCCTCGGTGACCGATGGAGGCTCCACGCCGAAGCGTTCATGTGCCATCCCCCCACTATGGTGCTGCGCTCCAACATGGCGGGTAAGGCCACCCTTGAAGACCTCAACGTGGCTGCCCCCTTGCTTCAGAAGATCCTGGTGGGAGCGGTGTCAGGTCCGGTTCGGGCCAACGTAGTGATCGCGGCGGCCATGGGCGGGGGAAAGACCACGCTTTGCCAGGCTCTGCTGGCCACAGTCGATGGCTCGGAGAGGATTGACACCATTGAGGATACCCCCGAGCTGCGGTTGGCCCAATATGACATCCACCCCAACAGCTTCGAACGCCTCACTCGGGATGCCAACAACGACGGCGTGGGGAAGCTCTCCATGAGCGACCACATCCGCGACGCCAAGCGGGCCAACTCGTCGAAACTGGTGATCGGCGAAACCAGGGGCGAGGGAACCCTTGCGCTGTTGGATGCCATGAGCAGCGGGCTCAACGGCTGCCTGGTCACCTTGCACAGTCAGCCCGGCCCGGGGGTGCTGGCCAAATTGCTGTCGTACGCGTGCAGCGAGGGTGCCGACCCCCGATTCGCCCGACAGCAGATCGCCATCGCGGTTCACCTGCTGGTCTGGATGGGCCGCAATGAACTCGGGGAGCGGGTGATTTCTGACGTCTCCCAGATCGTCAGCTACGACGACCGCCACGACACCGTCGAAACCCAATGTCTTTGGTCGCTTCGCCCCGGGCAGCGATGGGCCGTCCCGGTAGGCCGGCCCCAAGGGCAGATCGAGAGCCTGTACCAGTCAGTGGGAATCGACCTCCGACCGGCGGACAATTCCCACCGCGGACTCGGTGGAGCCCCGGCTGTGACCACTCCGCCTCCATTGGCCTCCGCAACGAGGGACAAATGACCGCGCAAACTGCGGTGTTCCTGACCGCAGGGCTCGCCCTCATGGCTGTGATCTGGTGGCCTGTTTCAACGGGAAGCCCCTCCGCTCTCCTACTCGGCAGCATGGTGTTGGCCCAGCGACACAGGATTCGAGTCGGACTCCTCGCCGCCACAGCAGTTGCTGCTTCCGGATTCCTCGTTGGACAGGTATTGCTGGGACCGGTCACTGGACTGGCTGCGATGATCCTGACCGGCGTGGGCCTCTGGGCGATCGCCGTACAAATCCGGTCGCGCCGCAGCTTGCGGGAGGCCGACGAGCTGGCTCAACTGACCAACGGGCTGGCCAATCAGGCTCTGGTGGCCCCCACTGTGGTGGAAGCTGTGCGCCAGGCCGCGCCGCTGATTCCCGGCCGGGTCGGGGCCGCTGCTCGGGTAATGGGCGCTGAGTGCCAGACTGGTGGCCTTGTAGAAGCGGCCAACCGCTTTGCCGCCACCATCCAGCGGCCGGTAGCCGAGATGTTGGCCACGGTGCTGTCAGAGGCGTTTCGGGGCGGTTCGCAGTGGGTGGGCCTGGCCGGAGTCTTGGCTGATGAGGCCACGGAGGCCGCCGAAACCGCCCGCCACTTCCACCGGTACGCGGCTGCTCTCATGCCTCAGATCGCCGTAACAGTCGTAATGGCCGTCGGCATGCTGGCCATCACCGGGTTTGCCGCCAGAGACGTGGGTCGGTGGCTGGCCTCGCCGGAGGGGCAGCAGCTTCTGCTGCTTCTCGCGGTGCTGACCGCGGCGCTCTGTGCTCGAGTACTGGCCCCGGCCTGGAGAATGAGCCGATGATCTTCCTGGCCGGATTGTCGGGAGTGGGCGCAGTAGCAGTACTACTACTGGTCCATCCCAAAACCAGTGGCCAGCCCGCAATACAGGCCGCGGCCATGGGATGGCCGCCCAATCAGATTTCGACAGCCGGTTGGCTTCTGGCTGTTCTCGGCACGGTCGTGGGTTGTGTGGCGGGACGGGTGATGTTTGGGTGGGCCGAGGGCCTGGCCTTAGCCGTTGTCACCGGAACGTGGATGCCTTGGTTGGCCCCGGCGGCCATTCGGGCACTGGCTGCCGCGGCCTACCGCAGCGAGCGAGATCAGAAGATGCTCGAATGGATGCGGAAGCTACGGCTCTTGACCTCAGCGGGCCAACCAATCAATGCGGCAGCGGTCAACGCGGCGCTGACTGTCTCAGGCCGGGCCTTCACCCTGGCCCAGGGGGCCATTGGGGCCGCCCTCGACGCCGGCCGAGATCCACTTCCCGCGGTCTCCGCGGCCATTGCCGGTTCCCCGGCCGAACCGCTGCTGGCCTCGGTTGTGGCTGCTGAGCGGGCGGGGGCGGCGTCTTCCGACTTGTTGGACAAGTCACTGTCGCGATCGGTTCGGACCCTGGAGTCCGAGCGGCGCCTGGCGATCGACCAGCTCAGCCGGGCCATTGGAACCACGGTCACCCTGGTCGCCGCCATCGCTGGTCTTGTCGTCATGGCCGCCGTGATCTTCGTCCTATGAAGCTCGTCTGCGGTCATACAGCCTGAAGGAGAAAAGCAACGTGCAATCCGCCATCGTCCAGATGATCTTGATCGTGGTCGGCATAGCCGCCGCCGCCATCGTGTCCATCATCGTCTACGCCCAACTCAGCGACAGTGCACCGAAGACCGGGGACAACATCGACAAGGGTCGGATAACGACCGAAACGCTGTGCAAGGCGGTAGGTGGGAGTTGGAGTGGGAGCCCAGCGGCTTGTTCTTAGGAACCCGTGGTCTCTTCTCTAGTAGTTCTGCGCACATCAGTACTGCTCATGTTCTTGCTGATGACGATCACCGGGCTATATGTGCGCCACGTCACCCGGCTGTCGGCCGACGCCGCCGCCCAGTCGGCCGCTACAGCGGCTGCCCAGGCGGCGGTGGCCGCCGGGTGGCAATGTCATCCCACTCCTCCACCGGAGGCGCTCAACGCCGCTGCTCAAGCGACTCTCGGCCAGATCAACCATCTGGCCGTGCAGCCGGTGGCGGTGGAGGTGTTCGCCGATGCCTGCAACCTGTTCGTCTCAGTCACTGCTGCACCGTTGGATTCTCGGGTGTCTGCGCTGCATACCACCGCCACCGCCTGCCGCTCGGCAACCCGGGCGGCGGCCATCAAGGTTCCCGGATCGTGTTAGTGACGCAAGTATGAGCGATGCCATCGCGTTCTTGCTGATCCTGCCCTCCCTGGCACTCGGCGTGGTGGTGCTCGACGCGGCTGGCACGCTGGGAACGGCCCGCTACCGAACCTCGACCTTCGCCGAGGCTGCCGTGGTCCATGCCGCCGACACCCTGGCTCAATCCCCATCCAATGGCACCCGGCCCTCCGACCGGGCCCGGTGGGCCGAGGTCGGCGCCGCAGTGGAGCAATCCGGCCTGGCCAGCACGGCCGGCGTCTGCAACCAAACAGACACCGGATTCAGTGTCGACCTGGTCTCCCAACCCCGACCGGTGAGCAGCCCCAGCACATCACCATCGGTCGCCGTGGTGGTGAGCTGTCCAGTCGAGTTGGGCCGACTATTCAACATCAACCGGGTCGTCGCCGCCAGCGTCGAGCCCGTCGGATAGCGCTATGCACACCTCCATCGTGCTGTTGACTCTCGGCGTGGCCGTGGCCGTGGTCACCGGCTCGCTCACCGACCACGCCGAGCTGATCGCCAACGGCAACCTAGCCGCTGACCGAGCTGACCGTGCGGCGGCGGCATTCATCAACGGTTGCGGCGGTGACGGGTGCAACTCTGCCTCCGTTAATGCCACCCGGGTCGACGGCACGATTGTGTCCGGCTGCATCAGCCAGTCCCCGAGCGGAGCAGTCCTTCGAATAGAGGCCCAAGTCCCATGGAGCCCCACGGTGCTCACCGGGCTATCCCCTTCTTTCGCGACGACCGCAGTAGAACTCGAGGGTTTCAGTGTGGCCGCGACCAGCGTGTTGGGATCGTGTTAGGTGTCTGCCCAAGGCACACCAGCACTCCTGCACCCGACCGCCGAAAGCGCGCCAGCAGTTCTGTGGCTGAGCTCTCATGCGGTAGCGTGACCGCCGGTGTCTCGGAGAATAGAGATCGAGCTGACCAGCCAGCGGCCCGATGGCTCCTGGACGTGGCGAGCAGCCGGCGCGCGCGAGCCCAAGGGTGAACTATCCGGTGATCTGATCTCCTTTGCCGCCAGCGTGGGCGACGAACTGACCGTCGAGGCCGAATTCCATATGGACGGCATTGAGATCATTGAGGTGTTTGAAGCCAAAGAGAAGCGCCCCATGCCGGAGAGACTGGAGATCCTGGGCTCCGGCCGAGACCAGCCGCTGGTGACCACCCAGCTGGTGTCCAACCGAAAGAACCGGGGGCGCGACCGCGGCGACCGACGAGAGGGTCAAGACCGCCGAGGCCGAGGAAACAGGAAAGACCGCGACCGCCAGGAGTCCCGTCGTGAGGATGACCGTCCCAAGGCCAAACGTCTGCGCCCAGACCGCGCCCACCGTCAGCGTTTGATCGAAAGCTTGCCTGAGGAGCAACAGCCCGTAGCCGAGAAGATGATGCGTGACGGCATCAGTTCGGTCGAACAGGCCCTGCGAGACCAGCGCAAGAAGGCTCGCGATGCCGCCCAAGCCAAGAAGAAGGCAGCTGAAGAGGCAGCCAAACCCGGCGAAGCCGCTGAGCCAAAGAGCCCCGAAGCCGACGCCAAACCCGAAGAAGCCGCTGAGCCAAAGAGCCCCGAAGCCGACGCCAAACCCGAAGAGCCCACCCCTGATACCGATGCCAAGCCTGAAAGACAACCGTCGAAAGGGAAGGCACCCGATTCAGACTCGTCTGACGATTTCTTGACCGTGGCCGCCAAGCTGCTTCCCGGCATGCGAGCTGCGGAATGGCGGGATCGAGTTGAAGCCGCGTTGGCCGGCATCGACGAGCTTGATCTCCGTGATCTCCGATCTGTGGTGGTGGCCTCGGAGTCTGGAGCAACAGACGAAGAGGCCAAAGTGCTGGCTGAGGAGCTTCGCGCCAAGCTCACCGAGCGGGTCGACCGGGAACACGCCGAATGGCTGGCCGAGGTCGCGGCCACGCTGGCCGATGGCCGGATGGTGCGGGCCCTGCGGCTCAGTTCCCGCCCTCCGAAGGCCGGGGTGCCCCTTCCTCAAGACATCGTTACCCGCCTAACCGAGGCGGCGAACGCGGCATTGACCAGCGAGACTCCATCTAAGCGCTGGATAACCGTTATGGGCGCGGTGGCCTTTTCCCCGGTGCGCCGAACCGTGGAACCCATGGGAATCCCAGAGAAGCCCGATAAAGAACTACTGGCTGAGGTCAAGAAGCTATCGGAGCGGATTCCCCACATTGCGGCTCTGTTCGGAGTGGAGCCCACCCCTCCCCCGAAGCGTCCCCGTCGACGGGCTGGCACTCCGACGGCTAGCCGATAACTTGATGATCGCTCAGGAACTCCAGCAAGCCGTCCACCAAGTCCCACTCTTCTAGTTCATCAAGAGCCACCCACGCCGCGTCTGAGGCATCGGTAGCCGCCGTTGGCACCGCGTCGGGCGCCACCGTGACCCAGTAGTCCACCACCACGTAGTGGCGTCGTCGGCCGATGAGCTCAGTCCAGCCCACCGCCTGGCCCACTTCTCCATCCAGGGAGGTCTCCTCTCGCAGCTCGCGGCGAACAGCCTCAACTAGAGTTTCCCCTCTCTTCACCCGCCCACCGGGTACCGACCACAGCCCCTCTCCTGGAGGACTACCCCGACGGATCAACAGGATGGCATCATCGCGAACCACTACAGCTCCAACACATAGCTCCGGCCCGCTCATATCTGCCCCATCAGCGCCAGCACCTTATGGAGTCCGGCTCACGCTTCTGGCTCTTGATCAAGCTGCGTGTGCACGATTAGCGCATGGGCCGTCAGTTTGAACGTCTCGAAGAAGTTCTTGGCCTCGCGGTGGCCCGGCAGCACGAAAGCATCAATCGCCACCAAACCCTGTTCCTGAGCCCACTTCTTCAGGGCACCGAACAGTGACTCCCCCACTCCCACCGAACGGGCATCTGGAGTCACGTATAGCTCGTCGATTCGAGCAATGAAAGATCCGTCCCGGCGCTCAACCCGCTGAGCCCATCCGTATCCCACTACCGCTTCTTCCCATATCCCAACAACCACTAAGGCTTCTGAATCAGCCAACAGCTGGGCGAGGTGATCTTCAAGAGGCTCGGAGGCGGCCTCCGTGGCCATCCAGCGCTCCCCTCCCCGGTATTCGAGGGCCTCACTGCGAGCCTCGCGGGCCAACTCGGCCACAATGCCAGCCTCATCGAAACGAGCTGGTCGGGCATTACCCTCTTTTGGCCGATCGTTCACGTTCAACCTGGCTCTAAATCAACGGGGTCGACGCTGGCCCCCGAAGGCTTCGAGGAATGCTCCAAAGCCATGCGGCCGAGCAGGCGAGCCGCTTCCAAATGGCGGCGACCCCGGGCCGCCAACTCGGAAGGCGGCGAGTCAACCGAAAGCAAGAGCCCCACGGGAGCGTAGAGCACCGCATCAAGCAGACGGTCCACCGACTCGCGGGAGGAACTAGTCACCTCCCGGGAGGAATCGGCGTCATCGGTCGGGCTCATAGCCGGGCCAAAGACGGACAGGGCTCTTCCCCCGAAGGACATCGGGGATTCTCGCGGGACCCGAACTGGCTTGAGCTAACAATCAGGAAACAGCCTTCGCAGGTCCACTCATTGTCTCGCTTGGGCGCAACCTGACCCGAGGCCTCAGGCGACGGGTCGGGAGTCTCCTCATCTTCGTCCTCGTCGTCACCGGCGGCCAGGCGGTCTTTCAAAATGGTGTCGAGATCAGCCTCGACGTTGTCGGGGTCGATGTCCTCCCCTTCGCCATCCTCATCATCGCCCGCGGTTGCGTTGCGAGCTGGCCCGTTGTTCCCGCTCTCTTCCTCTTCCTCGAGTTCCTCGTCGAGATCTTCGTCGAGATCTTCGTCGAGGTCGTCGTCTTCAAGATCGCCGTCTCCGAGGACAGCTTCGAACTCATCATCGAGTTCCTCACCGATGTCTTCGTCGAGGTCGTCGATGGCGCTTTCGTCGAACTCCTCGTCCGGCATCTCGTCGTGCTCGTCAGGGTCTGTCATGCTCCCCTGCTACCTCCTCAGGCAATCCGATCAGCGCGGATCATAGACACCGGCGCGCCCACAATGTGCGCACTTACCCGTTCAATCTTCCATTTGGCCAAAAGAGCATCTCTAGCTCATGCCCGCTCTCGAACCTGGCGGCGCTCTTCTGCTCGAAGTTCGGCATCCAGGCGGCCAAGCGGTGGCTCTTCGCTGAGGTCGACAAAACGCATCATCTCTGCCACTGCCGGGTGGCCGGCCTCATCGCGGATGAGCCGCCACATGTCCTGCCCGATCTCCCGGTATACCGAGTGCCCCTGAGGGGTGGTGCGCAGCTCGATAAGGTGCATTGCGGCCCTGGCGTTGATGCCCATGTTGAAGCGCACCTTGTAGGCAAAGCTCACTGCATAGGGGGCCTGTTCGGGGAAATCCCGGTTCAAGAGGTCGTACAAGTCGGCTGAACGATCCATGGCCTCTTTGAAGACCGGAGCACATCCCGCGGCGTCCACCGACTCAGGAAGGGTGAAGCCGTGTCGGGGGCTGAGCTTCTGCCATTCAAGGGTGAGCATGCGATGGCGCTGGAGATCCCGAAAGGCACCGTAGTCGGCCAATATGTCGAACCGGTAAAAAGAACGCTCCAAGGCCCGTCCAGGCTTGTGTCGGCGATTGGCCCGTTCGCCGACGTACGCCCGCACGATGGAGAGGCGGTCTTCTGCCCCCATCGTCCGAACCTCTCGTTCTAGTTGCTCTTCCGAGAAATGGGTGTAGGGATAAAGCATGGACGCCACCATCTTGATCTCGGCGTCGGGGTCGAAATCCACCAACCGCACCGTCGGAGCTTCATCGATTGGCAGGTCGGCCGGCAGCAGGTAGTCGACCACGCTCTCCATCGACTCTTGGACGTCGCCCATATAGTGACTCCACGCCACCCCTCGGTCCTCTAGATCCACTCGCTTCAAGAAGGAAGGGATGACCTTGCGCAGCTCGGTCAACATCAATTCGGCATAGGCCTGCACTTCCGGTAGTTCGTGGGCCCGCATTCGAAGCAGCAGTAGTTCGTAGGATTGGCCGGTGCCGTAGATGCCCACGTTGGACACGGTTGCCGCGGGCAGCACCCCCCGAACCGCATCCAGGGCCTTGGCCCGGATCGCCTGGCGATAGGCGAAGTCGGAGGAGTCCGAGTCCCTGGAGGTGTGCTCGCGGTAGAAGTCGGTCATGGCAGGCAGGAGTTGGCCGTAGGCCTCGAACATTCGGTCCATGTCGCTCACGTAGCGGCCCGACAGAGGAGACTCCCCAACCTCGGGATCGCGGTAGTAGCGATAACGGCCGCCGATCCGAGCGAGGTAGTCGATATACCGCGTGGACTGCTCCAGATATGACATAAGCCGGCCCCACTCCAGCACCTTGGTCAAGATGTTGGAGGCCTGCTCGCAGGCCAAGTGGACGCCGCCCAACTGGGCAACCGAATCGTCCCCATATTCAAAGAAAACCCGGTCGTATAGCTCCTCGGCTCGGCGCAGCCCCACGGTGGCGTCGATAGTCACATCGCCACTGATGTCCAGCTCGCCTACAAACTCGTCCAAGAACAGCCGACGCAGCGACTTGGCCGAACGGCTATAGCGGGCAAACAGTGCCCCCTTGACCACCTCGGGCAGGTTGACGAGGGCGAACACCGGCTGATCCAGGTTGGTGAAGTACCGGCGGAGGATGTCCGCCTCTTCATTGGTGAACTGTTCAGCGACGTACTGAGTCATTGCAGGCTAGCGACGCACTAAGTCGCTGCAGGGCCATTGCAGGCTAGCGACGTATTGAGTCATTGCAGGCTTTGAGCCAACTCATCGGCAGCCCGGTTCGTGGCGCCAGGATCCAACCACAGGTCGGCCACCGTCATGGCCATGATCTTCGCTCCGTCGAGCACCGCCTGGTCGCCGCTTTCCGATTCGGCGTAGTGGGCGAACTCCGGGGTGTGAATGGCCACATTGTCCGGGGCCACCTTGATCATGGGATGGATCGACGGCACTGCGTAGCTCACGTTTCCCATGTCGGTGCTGCCCACGACGGCGGCCGACGACTTGGGCTCGCGGGCGATTCGCCCCATCGACGCGGCGTTGCGGGCATAAAGGTCCAGCAGCACCCGGTTGTCGATCAAGTCGGCGAAGATCGGCGATTCGCGACGGCACTCAATGCCCACCCCGGCAGCCGCCGCACCTGCTTCGAGACAGGCCACCACCCGCTCTTTCAACTCGGCCAGGCTGTCCAGCTTTGGAGAGCGGACGTACCACTCTGCGGCGACATCGTGAGGAACGATGTTCGGCTTGTCCCCAGCCCGGGTGAAGATCCCGTGGATGCGTTCATCGGGCCGTATGTGCTGGCGAAGGGCAGCCACGTTCATGTACCCCAGCACCGCACCGTCGAGGGCATTTCTACCCAGGTGGGGTGACGCGGAGGCGTGGGATGGCTGACCGGTGTACGTCACCACGAGCTGCTCCACGGCGATGGTGTTCATGCGAACGAGCTCGTGATTGGCGGGGTGCACCATCATGGCTGCGCTGATGCCGTCGAAAGCGCCTCTCTCCAGCAAAAACTGCTTGCCGCCGCCACCCTCCTCCGCAGGGGTGCCGATAATGCTGATGCGTCCCCCAAGCTCGTCGGCCAGGGCGGCCGCGGCCAATCCGGCACCCAGTCCCGCGGCTGCGATCACATTGTGGCCGCATGCATGCCCGATCTCAGGCAGTGCGTCGTATTCGCAAATCACCGCAACATGAGGGCCGGCGCCGCCCGCTCTGGCAACAAACGCCGTGTCTAGGTCGTATGCCGACCGCTCCACTTCGAGCCCCTCGTCCTCCAAGACAGAGCAGAGCAGATCGTGGGCGGTGTGTTCCTCGAAACACAATTCGGGGTTCTCATGGATCTGGTGGGAGACGCTGAGTAGTCGAGATGCTCGGGCATCAACCTCTGAAGCCATCTGCTGCTTGGCCACATCGGGAGTCACGGGGCGAATGCTACTTGTCCCGTCGTGGATTGTCGCGTTAATGCAGTCCTCAGTCACACCACAACAATGAGTGCTGCTGGCTCCACTCGGATCGACAAGTTGGAAGCCCTTTGCACTGGCTGTCCGTCCAGCTCCACCATCAGCGGCCGCTCGAGCTCTGCTTGGAAAGCACCAGTGCGACGGTACCGAATCTGGGGATGGGGCAGGTGGTCTCCGGTGCCAACCCGGCGGAGGGCTCGCAGCCGGTCTCGGGCTGATAGGCGGCCGTGGGAGACATCCAGCAGTCCGTCTCCTGGATGGGCTTTGGGTCCGAGATTCCAGTTTCCCCACCAAGCCGCGTTCATGGCCACCAACGCCTCGCCAGCCCACCCCTTTCTCCGAGCCACAAGGTGGGCGCAGAACCAGAACAGACGCCCATCCAGCAGTACTGCTCCGAGGTCCACGGCGAACCTCCACGCTTCCGGTGAGCGAATGGCCTCGGCATCACCCCGTCCTCCGAGAGTGCGGCACAGATCACCCCCCAGCAATCCCAACTCGGGCAGCGGACGATTGGCCCGTCGGGCATTTTCGATCACTGACCGAGCCTCGGCGTCGCTGCTCACCAATACGCCGTCAGCGCTCAGACCTCCGGACTCGCCCCAATCCTCACCCTGCCGTATTGGCATTGGCTTCTACCTCTTCGGCCGCCTGGCGCCGTTGTCGGCGGTCCCGCAACCAGCCGATTCCAATGGCAGCCTCATAGAACAGGTACATGGGTATCGACAGCACCATGAGTGTGAACGGGTCTCCGCTAGGAGTAATCACCGCAACCAGGGCGACAATGCCCACAATTGCGAATCGCCTCCCTCGTATCAGCTGTCGGTAGTGGATGATCCCGGCCATCTGCAAAAACACCAGCAGGATGGGGAACTCGAAGCCGATTCCGAACGCAGCCATCATCTTGATGACGAACGACAAGTATTTGGCTGGCGAGAAGCCGGTCACCAAGTCTTCGCCGCCGATGGAGGCCAAGAAATTAAGCGCCCGGGGGATGCTCCAATACGCCAGGCCAGCTCCCAAGGCAAAGAGCAGGGCTCCTATCACTGTGAAGGCGGCCGCGTGACGGCGCTCGCGGGGATACAGGCCGGGCTGCACGAACCTCCATATCTGCCAGAGCACCACCGGGATTGCCAGCGTCAGCCCTCCGTAGCCCGCCACGGTCAAACGCACCGAGAACGGCTCCAGCGGGTCGAGTACCAACAGCTCACAGCCACCGAAGAGGTTTTGACGGGTTGCTTCTTCGGCCACCGCTTCTTCGGGGACCACGTCGCAATAGGGCTGGACCAACCGGTCCAATATCTGGGGGTAGAACACCCAGCACACAACTGCGCCAGCCACCACGGCCAAAATGCTCTTGATGAGCCGTGATCGCAACTCCACCAGGTGCCCCATTAAAGGCATGGTTCCATCGCTGGACCGGAGGCGGCCCTCCCCCTGGTCGCTCACTGGCTGCTTGGCGGTGGGTCGGAGGTCTGTTCAGTCTGTGTCTTCGACTCCTCGTTCCCCGGGCTGCTTCCCTGCCTGCTCTGTTCAACGGCAAGCTGGCCGCGCTGGCGGGCTTCAGCCTCTATGGGCTCGTCCAGGGCATTTTGAAGCTCCTGCTGAAACCCGGTGGAGATCTTTCGGACCTGACGAAGGACGTTCCCGATCTGGCGAGCTGCTCCCGGCAATTTCTCTGGTCCAAGCACAACCAGGGCCACCACCACAATCACCGCGATCTCAGCCCATCCGAGGTTGCCCACACCGAGAGGCTACCGCTACCTATCCTTTACAGGGCTGCTCAAGGCGTGACCATCACTACCTATACTCCGCGAGGCTGCTCAAGGTTTGACTAATGGCCCCAAGGATTCCCGCCCTTCTCATACCCCCAATTGGATTCGCCCATCGGGGGGCTCGAGCCCACGAACAGGAAAACACGCTGGCCGCGTTCAGCCGGGCATTGGAAATGGGGGCCACCGGCTTGGAGAGCGATGCCTGGGCGACCGCCGATGGGCAGGCGGTGCTTGACCATGACGGTGTTGTTCGGATGGGCCGCTGGCCGCGGAAACGGCCCATTCCCGATTGCCGGCGAGACGAACTTCCCGACCACATTCCCAGCCTGGCCGAGCTCTATAGCAAGTGCGGCGGAGGTTTCGAGCTGTCCCTGGATCTGAAAGATCCTGACGTGGCTCCCGCGGTGGTCGCCAGTGTGGACGAGGCCGCAGCCCGCACCGGGCTTCCACTTCGTCAGCGACTATGGCTTTGCCACCCCGACGTGGACACCCTGGTCGAACTGCGAAATCTCTGGCCCGATGTGCGCCTGTGCAATTCCACCCGGCTGAGTCGTATGGACGGCGGGCCGGAGCGACGCGCCGCAGTGCTGGCCGAGGCCGCCATCGACTCGGTGAACCTCCATCAAACCGACTGGACCGGTGGCCTGGTAACCCTCTTCCACCGGTTTGGAATCCTCTGCTTCGGCTGGGATGCCCAACAACCCCGAGTGCTCAGAGAGCTCCTGGACATGGGCATCGACGCGGTGTACAGCGACCACGTCGACCGCATGAGAGAGGCACTGACAAGCTGGTACCCTGAGGGTCAATGAGCGAGCAAGCCGCATCTTCCAAGGCCCTGGTCGCTCAAAACAAAGATCCCATTGCCTTCTCCGACGTCACCGCCAAATTCGGCAACGGCCACGTCGCCTTCGCTGACGTCACCTGCCAATTCGAGCATGGAACTTCCACCGCTCTGATCGGGCCAAATGGCTCGGGCAAGACCACCTTGCTCCGAATGATGTGCGGTCTTGCCCCGCCAAGCCAAGGGACTATCTGCCCAGAACCCTCCAAGAAGATATTCGCTCTAGTGGCTCAGCACCACGGACAGCGGGGGTGGATGCCATTGACCGTTTCCAATGTGCTGCGCATGTCCCGTTTCCGCGACCGAGGTTTGATCAAGCGTTTGGGAGCAGCAGATCGGATACTGATCGAGAATGCGGCCGAACGCCTCGAGGTATCCGACTTGGGCAATCGCCAGTTCGGAGAGCTGTCGGGAGGCCAGCGCCAGCGGGTAATGGTGGCCCAGGCCTTGGCCCACGACGCCGACGTGCTGTTGATGGACGAGCCCATTACCGGCTTGGATTTGCCCAGCCAAGAGACGATCCTTCGCATCGTCGATGAGGAACGCAGGCGGGGTCGAATCGTGGTTATCTCCACCCATCACATGGACGAGGCCGAACTTTGCGACCAGGTGATTCTCTTGGCCAACCGGATAGTCGCGTCGGGCACGCCCGGTGAGGTTCTGACAAATAAGAACTTGCAAGAAGCCTTTGGCCTTCGCATGGCCCACGGCGATAAGGACGATTGCGTATTCCACGGCGAGCACGACGACCACACCGATGGGATAATCCACGTCTTC
Organism: Acidimicrobiia bacterium; assembly: GCA_022826705.1. Taxonomy (GTDB): domain Bacteria; phylum Actinomycetota; class Acidimicrobiia; order Acidimicrobiales; family Bin134; genus Poriferisocius. The sequence goes on from JAJDUJ010000007.1 coordinate 24,321, forward strand.
AACGACCACGGCCACGGCCACGATCCCTACGACCGTTGAGCGAGAATTAGAGGCGACCGAAATCCGTCACCGGCCAAAGTCGCAAGAAGGCGTGTCCCACGATCAAGTTCTCGGGGATGGGACCGAAGGCCCGACTGTCGGTGGAGTTTGCCCGGTTATCACCCATGACGAATACCTTCCCCTCCCCGATCAAACAGCCTCCGTCCACAATGCGCTCGCATCCTGAAGGCATCCTGCCGGTCGTGATGCCGGATGATTCAAGATAGGGCTCGTGGAGCCGTCGGCCATCGATATAGACATTTCCCTCGACAAACTTGATCACCTCACCGGGCAGGGCGATGACCCGTTTGATGAGGTCATCCTCCTGTCGGCCGCTGACTCCCGAGGGCCGCTCGAACACCACAAGGTCGCCGCGATTCACATCGTTGAGGTCATAGCCCAGCTTGTTCACCAAGACCCGGTCGCCGTTGCCCAGGGTGGGCTCCATGGAAGTGAAACGGATGTAGTAGGCCTGGAACAGCACCGAGCGCAGCACTAGGGCCAACACCAGGGCCCCAGCCAACACCAGAACCCACTCGGCGACGACCCGGGCACTGGACTTCTTCCGTTTGCCGTCTGCTCCGCTCTCCCCACTGTCCTCAGGAGTCGGCGCGAACACCGGCTGATCGGCATGCTGGTCCTGCGAAGCTGGCGCAGCTACCGGGCCTGCTTGCTGGTCAGGCTGATCGATGCTCATGGCGTCGAATACCCCTATTGGTACCGGGCCAGTACGCGCTGGGCGGCGAGACGAGCCTGGTCCGGAGCCACCGGTGGGTCAGCGCGCCGCAGCTCAGCCTGAGGCCCGAGTTGGAGCAACAGCCGCTCAAGCCTGCTGACATGGCTCACGGGCATGGTGGCGTCGACCTCTCCGCTGCTTAGAACCACCTGGTCTTCGGTGGGGTACTTCTCAATGGCCCAAGAAGCCCCTGGCGATAGCCGCAGCACAACCCGGGGGTCGGTCTCGCGGGCTTCGAAGGCTGAGGGTGCGCCGGTCTCGTCGGGCGGATCGAACCGCGCCTCCAACAGTTCTAGCGATCTGATCCGATCAATTCGGAATACCCGCACCCCTTCGGCCTGCTGACAGTGGCCCTGCACATACCAGTTGCCCATATCCGAGAAAACTCGGAATGGATGAATAACGCGATCGGATTCCTGGCCTCTTCCGAAGCTGAAGTAGCGGACCCTTACTTGGCGGCAATCAGCAACCGCGGCCAGCAGAGGCTCTACCCATTCGTCGGCCAGCTCTCCCAGGCTGACCGCGAGGTCCTCGCCCATATTCACTCCAAGCCCATCGGCCAGCTTGGCCAATCCCCGGCTCAAGGGGCCTTCCGGGTCGGCCCCGGACAACAGAGCCTCTCCAGCCCCAATAAGACCCAGCGCCTGGCCAGGGGTGAGCCGGAGTGGCCGGGAGAAATAGTCGGCGTTGCTGATCGCCACCCAACCGCCGTTGTCATCTTCATCCAGACCCATCACGTATATCAGCTCATCTGGCGTGAACGGGTGCAGCCCAACTACAAACAGCACTTTCACCAAGTCTTCCCGCAGCTCTGTCTCCGGGTAGTCGAAGCGCTGGGACACCTCGCTCAGCTCGGCGCCTCCTTGGGACATCACCCACGGAACCAGTTCCAGCATCCTCCGCAGACGGTCACCAGCGCTCAACCGGCTCATCGGCTCAGTCTTTCGAGCCAAGCCACCATGTCAGTGCGCAGTTCAGGAGGTCCGAGCACTTCGGCATGTTCAAGGAACTCCAAAACTAGGGATCGGAAGGCGTCTGGGCTTCGAACCACTACCTCGAACACAGCCGAGCCGTCGGAACCCCTCTCCGAAGGTTCTTGGCCGAGCCGCCGAGCGGCCCAAACCGCCTGAACGGGATCAACCTTCAACCGGGCGGTGACAGCCGGGCCGCTTCCGAACTTCCAGGGCTGGAATGGCGCCCAGCCTGTGGTTCCCTCCCGCTGCTGAAAGCCGCCTGGCAATCCCAAAGACATATCGCCCTCAATCCGGTCCACCCGGAAGGTGCGCTTGTCCTCCCGCCCTCGATCGTGTCCGACCACGTACCAGTGTCCTTGGTCGAAGGCCAAAGTCCAAGGCTCCACTGAACGGGACTGACCACCATAGGTGAACTCGGCCACCCGCTGTTCGGTGACTGCCTGGAAGAGCTCAGCCAGGGCGGGATGCACAGGCACCGCGGCCAACTCAGCCTCGGTCCCCTCCCCCACTCGACCGCCTAGCTTCCACAGGGCCTCGGTGCCTGAGACCCCGTCGAAACGGACCGCAGTGGCGGCCCGGTGTAAAGCGGCGAGCTCGTCAGCCTCAAAATCCATCTCTGGCAGTGAGTAGTCCTGCTTGCGAATCCGGTACCCCCAGGTCTCCCGTTCTTGGCCGGGTACTGGTCCGGCGATAACCGGTATGCCGGCATCGGCCAACTGGTTCATATCCCGGTGGAAGGCCCTCTTGGCGGCGGCTCCGTTTTCGGGGTAGCCAGCCGAATCGTCTCCTCGGGAAGTCCCAACCCTTTCCAGCAACTCTTCAATGGACAAAAAGCGGGGAGTCTCGATCAGTGCGGCTATGAGTCGAAGCAAGCGCTCCAGCCTTACCTGCTCTGGCTTTCGTCTCGACCCGGCAACCATCAGCGCCCCTGCTCTGGCTTGCGCCCGGACATCACAAGGATTCGATCAGCTTTTCCACCCGCTCGTCATGGGCTCGGAACGGGTCTTTGCAGAGGACGGTCCGTTGGGCTTGGTCGTTCAACTTCAGATGCACCCAGTCCACGGTGTAGTCCCGCTTGCGCTCCTTTGCCCGTCGAATGAACTCTCCCCGGAGTCGGGCCCGAGTAGTGGCGGGCGGATGCTCGACCGCATGGCTGATCTCGTCGTCGACGCACATCCGCTCAGCCAAGCCCCGATTCTGCATCCGGTAGAACAAGCTGCGCGAGCGGTTCACGTCGTGGTACTGAAGATCCAGCAGGGCCACCCGGGAGTCGCCGAGACCAAGGCCGTGGCGTTCACGGTAGGCCTCGATTAGGTGGTACTTCATCACCCAATCGCATTCCCGGGTCAAACCGAGGGGATCCTTGGCGATCTGGACCAGGCAATGCTCCCACATCTGCAGAGCCTGCTTGTCTTGGGGCTCTAGCTCCCGACTGTCGGCGTACTTGAGCGCCCGGTCGAGGTACTCAGACTGGATCTCCAGTGCGCTGACCTCGCGGCCGCTGGCCAGGCGTATCCGCCGAGTGCAGGTGGGGTCATGGCTGATTTCTCGGATAGCCCGGATCGGGTTGTCCAGGGTCATGTCCCTCAACGCCACCGATGGGTCTTCCAACATCCTCAGCAGGATGCTGGTCGCTCCTGTTTTCAAGAATGTGGCGTATTCGCTCATATTGGAATCGCCCACGATCACGTGCAGCCTTCGATACCGCTCAGCGTCGGCGTGGGGCTCATCGCGGGTGTTGATGATCGGCCGAGAACGGGTGGTTGCGCTGGAAACCCCCTCCCAGATGTGCTCGGCTCTTTGGCTCATGCAGTAGGTGGCCCCGCGAGCCGTCTGGAGCACCTTGCCCGCCCCGGCATAGATCTGGCGGCTGACCAGGAACGGAATCAGGACCTCCGCGTACTCGGAGAAGTCGTCGCGCCGACTCGTCAGATAGTTCTCGTGGCAGCCGTAGCTGTTCCCCGCCGAATCGGTGTTGTTCTTGAACAGGTAGATGTCCCCCTGGATCCCTTCTTCCCGCAACCGCTGCTCGGCGCTCTCAATAAGCGTTTCCAGAATCCGTTCGCCGGCCTTGTCATGGGCCACCAAGTCGTAGACAGAGTCGCACTCTGGGGTGGCGTACTCGGGGTGCGAACCCACATCGAGGTAGAGCCGGGCACCATTGACCAGAAAGACATTGCTGCTACGGCCCCATGACACAACCCGGCGGAACAGATAGCGGGCCACCTCATCGGGGCTGAGCCGGCGATGTCCACGCAGCGCGCAGGTAACGCCGTACTCATTCTCTATCCCGAAGATGCGCCGCTCCATGCCTACCCGTTCTCGATCCCGAGATCCCGCCGGTTCATCAGCTCAACAACTCAGCCAGTTCGTCGCCCTCGATCCTCTGGAACGCCCTCCGACCGGTCTCCCGAACCAAGAGAGCCACCTCAAGGTCGTCGGCTTCCAGTGTGCGCTCCTGACCGCTCAGCGCGGCCGAGGAGGCCTTGACGGCATCGCCCACTTCCCATTCACCGTCATAGGTCTGACCCAATTGCTCGGCAATGGAGTCGGCCTCTCCCCCCAACACGGTGTAGCCGGACTCATCGTTGACAGTGCCGTCGTAGAGCACGTGGAACATCTGATCGCCACCGGGATCAGAAGCCACTTCAGCCACCAGTATTTCCACCTCCATCGGCTTCATCTCATGGGTGAAGGTCTGGCCTAGAACTTGGGCGTATTGATTGGCCAGGCTCCGGGCGTCCACGTCGTCGCGGCTGTAGGTGTAGCCCTTGAGGTCGGCATGGCGCACGCCGGCGATACGGAGCTGATCAAACTCGTTGTAGCGGCCGACACCGGCGAATGCGATCCGATCGTAGATCTCGCTCACCTTGCGCAACGTGTTCGACCGATTCTCCGCGCAGATCAAAATGCCGTTGCTGATGCTGAGCGCAGTCAGGGCCCGACCTCGGGCGATTCCCTTGCGGGCAAAGTCAGCCCGATCCTTCATCAGTTGCTCGGGCGCGACGTAGAAGGGCATGGTCATTCGGAATCACCCCCCTGGCTCTCCAAACTGGCCAGGAGATCCCGGAACCGTGCCTCCACATCGGCATCGGCCACTCGCTCGAACCCATCGGCACCGATAACCGCCACCACCGGATATATGCCCCGCACCAAATCGGGACCGCCAGTGGCGGAGTCCTCCTCTGCGGTGCGGAACAGAGCCGACACCGCCAAATCAATCATCTCATCGGCTTCAGCACCAGGTCGGTAGCCCAATTTGATCACCGTTCCTGCATGCAGGCTTCCGGAACCCCCGACCGCGTATTCCCGCTCTTCGTAGCGGCCTCCGGTCACGTCGTACTGAAACAGCCGACCGACTTCTCGAGTTGTGTCGTAGCCGGCAAACAGCGGGACCACGGCAAACCCCTGCATGGCCGCGGGCAAGTTGTTCCGAACCATCATGCCCAGCTGATTGGCCTTTCCGTCCAGGCTGAGACCCTTGCCCTCCACCTTCTCATAATGCTCAAGCTGCAACTGGAACAGCCGAACCATCTCCATGGCCGGTCCGGCAGCTCCGGCGATGGCCACCCCGGAATGCCGGTCGGCGGGGAAAACCTTCTCAATCGTGCGATGGCTGATGAGGTGCCCTGCAGTGGCTCGACGGTCCCCCGCCATCACCACTCCCTGCTGGCAGCGAATGGCCACCACGGTGGTGGCATGAGTTATAGCCAGATCGGCAGCCGGGACGTCGGGATCGGGCGGCGCCAACCCGGTGGAGCGAAGCAAAGCCGCAAAGTTGGGGCCCGGGTCGCCCCCGGCTTCAAATAGGGGCAACGTCACAGTTGGCAGACTACCGCGATGAGGTCTAAACCGCGCCGGTCCAAACGATCGACTGCCACAAAGGGCTACTGCCCGCCCTTCTGGATATATGACTTCACGAAGTCCTCGGCATTGGTCTCCAACACCTCGTCGATCTCATCCAGCAGGTCGTCGAGTTCGGCCTTCAACTCCTCGACTTGTTCCGAGGCCGCCGGAGCGTCTTCAACTTCAGTCTGCTCGCGTTGAGGAGCCGGTTTCTTGATCTGCTCTCTTTCCGCCATCTCATTCCCCTCATGCCCGAGTTCGTGTGGATCACGATATCGCGCCCACACCAAGGTGAGGGCAATTCGCGGTGGCGCTTCAGCGAGTGCCTGATTCTCTTAGCCGATTCAACAGATCAGCAGCGGTGTCGCAGTCAGCCAAGAGTTGACCGACATGGTCTGCGGTTCCCCGGGAGGGCTCCATCATGGGCACCCGCCGCAGCGGCTCGTCGCCCACATCGAACACGATCGAGTCCCAGTTGGCGGCCACAATGCTGGAGGCCCATCGTTTGAGGCACTGACCTCGAAAAAAGGCCCGAGTGTCCAATGGCGGCTCGGTGATGGCTGCTTGCGCGCCGTCGGCGGAGATCAACGATTCCAACCCCGCCCTGGCCGCAACCGACCGCTCGGGCCGCAAGTCGTGGTACTGGAGATCGAGTGCGGCCAACCGAGCATCGTCAGAGCGCAGGTCATGGCGCTGGGCCAAGCCCTGGATCAGCCGATACTTCGTCACCCAGTCAAGCTGGCCGGCCAGGGTTGCGGGATCAGCTTCCAGACCGGCCAAGACCTGCTCCCACCGGTCGATAACCATCTCGCCCACCGAGCCGCCCACTGTGTCCAGCCCATGGCTGTCGGCATATTTTCGGGCCTGGTCCAACAGATCCCACTGGATATCAAGCGCAGTGGCAGAAGTTCCATCGGCCAGCTCCAGGGGTTTGGCCAGGCTCAGATCGTAGGACACCTGCCGCATAGCGAGCACTGGCATTCGAAAGCGGAACTCCCGGGGCAAGACGTTGTCCTCCACCATGGCCAGGACAATGGCAGTGGTTCCCACCTTGAGGAAGGTCGCCACCTCCGACATGTTGGCGTCACCGGCGATCACGTGAAGGCGGCGATAGTGCCGGGCATCGGCGTGAGGCTCGTCCCGGGTGTTGATGATGGGGCGTTTGAGGGTGGTTTCCAGCCCCACCTCCTCCTCAAAGAAATCGGCCCGCTGGGTGATCTGGAACGGAACGTCTTCGGTAGTCAGACCAGGTGCCTCGGAGCCCACTTTGCCCGAGCCGGTGAAGATCTGGCGGGTCACCAAGTGGGCGGTGGCATGAACCACTATCTGGGAAAAAGGAGTGGCGCGCGCCATGAGGTAGTTCTCATGGCACCCATAGCTGTTGCCCTTGCCGTCGGAATTGTTCTTGTACACCACGAGCTCTTGGCCCGGGGGCAGTATCTGGGCGGCCGCTTCCATGGAGCGCCTGAGAATCAGTTCGGCGGCCTTGTCGTAGCGAGTCACGTCCAAGGCATTGCTGCACTCGGGGGTGGACAACTCGGGATGAGCATGGTCCACGTAGTAGCGAGCTCCATTGGTAAGCACGGCATTCACCAAATGGGTCTCGATCTCGGGGGCCAGCGACCCCAAAGGAGCAATACCCCGGATGTCATTGCCCGGCATCTCGTCTTCGAAATCCCAGGTCACTCCGGCAGCCGGTCCACCCTCCCCCGTGCGCTCGACTTCAGACAGATAGGAGTTGATAAGCAGGGATGAAGCCGCGATCGGATTGGCGTCGTCGGTGCCGGTGTGCGCGATCCCGAACTCGGTCTCGATGCCGCAGATCTTGGGAACCGCCATGCAGGGCACGCTACATGACTTAGGGGGTGGGTCTGGGGCTCAGAGGTATTGGCCGGGGCCGATGGCCTCTATGGAGCGCCCGCCCTGGCTCGACTCCTCGTCGGACAAGAGCGTGCGGACGAACACGATTCGCTCCCCCTTCTTGCCCGAGATCTTGGCCCAGTCGTCGGGGTTGGTGGTGTTGGGCAGATCCTCGTGCTCCCGATACTCCTGGTTCACCGACTTCAGCAGGTCGGTGACGTGGATGCCCGGCGCACCGCCGGCCAACAAACGCTTGATGGCCAGCTTCTTGGCCCGCCGTACCACGTTCTCGATCATGGCTCCGGAAGCGAAGTCCTTGAAGTACATGATCTCTTTGTCACCGTTCTGGTAGGTGACCTCCAAGAACTGGTTGCGCTCCTCTTCCAAGAACATCTCGGTCACGGTCTGCTCAATCATGGCCTGGATGGCCTTGTCGGGGTCGCCGCCGCCAAGACCTTCCACCATCTCGGCGGCGATTGGCAGCTCGGAGGTGAGATAGCGGGAGAAAATGGCGCAGGCCGCGTCAGCGTCGGGACGCTGGATCTTGATCTTCACATCTAGACGCCCCGGCCTCAGAATCGCCGGGTCGATGAGGTCTTCCCGGTTCGAAGCGCCGATCACGATCACATTCCGCAGGGTCTCCACCCCGTCGATCTCGGCCAAGAGCTGGGGCACCACGGTGGACTCCATATCAGAGCTGATCCCGGTGCCCCGGGTTCGGAAGAGAGACTCCATCTCGTCGAAGAACACGATTACCGGCCACCCCTCGGCCGACTTCTCCCGAGCCCGTTGGAACACCAGACGGATCTGGCGCTCGGTCTCACCCACGTACTTGTTCAGCAGTTCCGGACCCTTGATATTCAAGAAATAGGAGCGTGCTTCCCGGTCCGAGCTCATGTCGGCCACTTTGCTGGCCAGGGAGTTGGCCACCGCCTTGGCGATCAGGGTCTTGCCGCAACCCGGCGGCCCGTACAACAAGATGCCCTTGGGTGCCGGCAACTGGTACTCGGCGAACAGATCCTGGTGAACGAAGGGGAGCTCAACCGCATCGGTGATCTGCTCGATCTGCTCGTCCAAGCCACCGACCTGCTCGTAGGTGATATCGGGAACTTCCTCTAGCACGAGGTCTTCTACTTCGGGCCGGGGCAGGCGCTCAACGAGCAAACCCGAGCGAGAGTCCATAAGCGCAGTGTCCCCGCTCTTGAGCGGCTGGTCGATCATCTCGGTGGCCAACTCCACCACGCGCTCCTCGTCGGCCCGACCGACAATGAGCGCCCGCAGACCGCCGGCCAATACCTCCTTGATGGTCACCACTTCGCCGGTGCCATCGCCCACCCGGGAAAGAACGACGTTCAGCGATTCGTTCAGAACAACCTCCTGTCCACGGCTCAGCTCCTCAGACTCGATCTCGGGATGGAGGGCGACACGCATCTTGCGACCCCCCGAGAACACATCCACCGTCCCGTCCTCGTTGCGACCCAATAGAGTCCCGTACGCCGACGGGGGCTGGGTGAGTTTGTCCACCTCATCCCGCAGGGCGGAAATGTGCTCACGGGCTTCGCGAAGGGTATAGGTGAGCTTCTCGTTCTGGGAGACAGCCTTGGCCAGCTGTCCCTTGGTCTCCAAGAGCCGCTCTTCTAGGGTGCGGACCCGCTTGGGGGCATCCTGAAGCCGCTGGCGGAGAACGGCAATCTCTTCTTCAAGCGCTGCTACCTGCTCGGCTGGAGAAGACTCCTCTGGTGCGATATCTGCTTGCTCGGCTGGAGAAGACTCCTCTGGTGCGATACCTGTATCTGCCGCTGCGTCGCCGTCTGTCATACCAACGCGACTTTACACGCGCTTTATTCAATTTCCGCTGTATGGCCAAGGTCGACTTCCGGTCGGTTACACTGAAGGCCCACCCAGCGTCTACCATGCTTGCCGTCCGCTGCCTGTAATGAAAGGGCCACTGCACCGATGCAAATGAAGGTCTGGATCGATCAAGATCTCTGCACTGGTGACGGTCTCTGCGAAGAGATCGCCCCCGATGTCTTCACTCTGCTCGATGACGGTCTTGCCTACGTGAAAGAAGGCGACAAAGTCTTCAGCGAGCCGGGCGGCGTCGAAGGGCTGGCCATCGTGCCCGAAGGGCAGGAAGAGGCCACCATCGAGTCAGCCGAGGAATGCCCTGGGGAGTGCATCTTCATAGAGGTCTGAGCCTCTCCTCTAAATTCCTCTACTCATCAACAAGTCGACGGGCAGCAGTCACAAATCCGGTGTGGCCCACCATGCGATGCTCGGGCCTGACCGCGTCGCCTTTGATGTGCCAGCCACGATGAAGGACTTCCATGGTGGAAGCAAAAGCCCAAGGTCCGGAGTCGCAGGCTTCTCGCAGTTGCACTGCCTGAATGATGCTCGGGGTGTAGGCCACCAGGATCCCGCCGGGACGCAGTGAAGCAGCCGCGTGGGGCACCACCTGCCAAGGCTCTGGCAGGTCGAGCACAATCCGATCCAAGCCCTCGGCGTCGATTCCCTGGTAACAGTCCCTGATTTCCACCTGGAAGCGATCAACGGCCTTCGCGCCGAGAAAGCCGGTTACGTTCTCGACCGCCTGTTGGGCGAAGTCCTCTCTGACCTCATAGCCCACCACCACCGCTCCAGCTCTCAGCAGGCTCAGCGACAGCGCCCCCGACCCCACTCCCGATTCCAATACCCGAGCACCGGGGAAGACGTCGGCGTGCATCAAGATGGCCGCGCTGTCCTTTGGGTACACCACCTGTGCTCCACGGGGCATCTTCAGCACATAGTCGCTGAGAGTGGGGCGCCAGACGGTCAGCTCAGCATTGCGGGTCGTACGTACCTGCGTTCCCTCGGGGCCGCCGATCAGCTCGTCGTGAGCCACCGACCCCGCGTGGGTGTGGAATTCACCCCCCTCGACCAGTGTGAGCAGATAGCGGCGACCCTTTCGGTCGGTAAGCAAGACCAACTCGCCGGCTTCAAGCGCCCGGCTCACTGCGATTCGTCGGAAAGATGGGAGATAATCAGGCTCTCGCCGGGCCGCAATTCCTGGGACAGCACCTTTCGCATCTGGCGGGTGCTCGCCATCCGCCGCAAGAGTCGGACCCCCCAAACCGCCCCGCCCAAAATAAGCCACGCTCGGCTCCCGCCCATCACGCCACGCCTGATGGCCTGTCGATGCAAGTACCCCAGAGGATCTGGCATCCGATCAGACCCGGCGGACTTCGACCACGGTCCGGCTGGCCCGCCCGCGGCGACGCCCCAACATGAATGCCAACGCAACCAGCACGGCCAACACCACGATTCCCCCGGCCAGCGCCGGGGTGCGGGCCGCCTCTGCGGTGCCGTCCAAGCTGTGCTTCAGTTCTTCGAACTTGGCCTGGATGTCGTCTCTGCTTATCGCCTCGCGGCCCAAGTCCAGATCGCTCACGAGCGGTCTCCTCTCGATGCTTGGCTTCTGAGCGCGAACACGCTGGCCAGAACGACAAGCAGTCCGACCAGCACAACTACATAGGGCAGGGCGCTCATGTTGCCGTCGAACACCCCAGAGGCCTCAGTTTGGAGCAGGCGCAACCCGGCAATGGTCAGGAAGATCAGCCCGATCCCGATGCTCAGCGCGCCGAGCACGCCGAGCTTCAGCGTCTTCCCCAAGTGGGTGAGCGGCGTGACGATCTCCTGTCGGCCGTAGCCGATAAGCAGCGTCTTCAATTCGGCCAACGTTGCGTTGGGCGAGTTCCCCTTTCGGGCAGCTTTTGAACGTTTGGACACGGCCTCCTCCTGCAACCGCTCAGCCTATCCGGGTGATTCCCACTACCCCATTTCGATTCTGGCTCGAATGACCTCTTCGGCGTCAGACAGAAGTTCAGCCAACAGGCCCAAGCGGAAAGTCGCATTGTCTGCGGTTAGCAGCTTCTGTCTGTCGAGCGGCCCCATTGGAGAGAGAGCCGAGAGCTGCCAGACCGCAGTCGAGGGATCCTCAGATATCTCAAAGTCGGTGGGAGGCCCGGGCGCCCCCAATTCTGATTGCAATGCCAGTACCCGGCGCCACTGCGCCACCACCGAGGGCAGCTGGCGGGCTGCGTCTTCATCGTTGAATTGGCCGGTGTCGGGCCAATCTTGGACTTCGGCCCGAGGATAGGGGTCATCCTCCAGCCAGTGGGAAACTTGAACCCGGCGTGTACCCCCGACCATGAGGCCCCAACGGCCATCAGGAAACTCTTGGGCGTCGATGATCTTGGCCACCGTTCCGGCATAGGTGCGGGTATCACCGCCCCCGACCTCGCTGCCCCGCTCGATGAGCACCACCCCAAACTCTCGGTCGCCGTCCAGGCAGTCTCTTGTCATCTGCCGGTACCGGGGCTCGAACACATGGATCGGCACCACCATGGTGGGCAACAGCACCATCCCCAGTGGGAACATGGGCATCGTGGTTGCCTCGGTCATGTTGGCGTGATCCCGCGTCGACGTCAGCCGAGCCGAAGTGGTGCTAGTTGGATGTCGTCGAGGGTCGGCTTCGCTTCCAGACTGGCCAAATGGCCGACGACACGGCTCTCAAGTTCCTTCAGAGCCTGGTTGTCCAGCGGGCCCTGCTGGTTGGCGATGAAAGCGAAGGTCAACTCTTGGCCACGGCCGATGTCGATATACCCCATCATCACCGAAGTGCCCGACGTCCCGCCTGACAGCGCTCTGATCCGCCCGGGGTTCTCGACGCTGGTGAATCGGCTCTGAAGCGGTCCGGCCTCGGCGGCGGTGGGCAGTAACTCACGGAACAGCGGGGTGTATTCATTGCTGTCTAGGAGTGCCGTGAACACCGGGCAGGTGGCCACATTGTCCGGATCAAGTCCCGAGCCGTCATCGAATTTGAGTGGTTGGAACTGATCGGAGTTGATCCCGACCCTGGCCAGTGTGTTGTTCATCGCCTGAAGTCCGGCTTGGGTGCTGCCCACCCCCGTGGTGACCCATCCGATTTCCTTGATCAGCATCTCGATGGTCTCGATATCCCGGTTGTCGAGAATCTGCCGATAGTAGGCAGAAAGCGGCGCTGATTCGATTGACGCCAGGATGTAGAGCTCTTCTCCCTCCGGCACTCCCTCCGAGCGAGGGGTGCGGCGTATGACCACGTCCCGCGCCTCGAGCATGTCGTCGAACAGCGCCGCGGCATACCACGGTGGATCGTCCGCGACCACATAACCAACCGCCTCCTCATTGGCTTGAGTCGCGGTCTCTTCGGCTTCTAACTCTGGATCCGAAACCGGGAACTGCCGCCAGCCGTCGTCGAATTGCAAAGCCAGCAGGGTGCCGATGTTCTGGGACTCAATGGTCTCCTCCGGCCAAGAACCGTAGAACAGGTCGTCATAGCGAGTGGCGTCGCCCACCACCGCACCTGTCACTAGAGCCAAGCCATCGTCCACTAGATCCTGAGCCAGTTCCTCGATGGGAGTGCGGAGTTGGTTCTGACCCAATTCCAGGGTGGCAGCAAACTCGCGGGTCAACAACAAGGGGTCGCCTCCACCGACTAGGTAGACATCTCCGTTGATCACGCCGCCCTCCATCGGAACCACCGACTGGACCGAGGTTGTAAAGGTGTGATCAGGTCCCAACGTCTGGTGAGCCGTGGCCAGGGTGAGCAGCAAGGTGGCATCAGAAGGTGAAACCGGAGTGTTGGTGTAACCGTTCTCGCGGGGGTCAAAGGAGCTTCCATTCTGAGTCACATGGAGGCATGCAGAGACGGGGGAGCTAGCCATCAACTCGTCCAAAGTGTCGAAGAAGTCAGGCTCAGTGAGCGACGGGGCCAGCATGGAGGTGAGACGGCGGGTGGAGACCAAAGGAGTACCCACACCCGGTGGAACAGTGTCGTCAGTGGCCACCTCCCCCAGATCGTCATGAAGCTGGTCGCTGAGCTGGTTCGAGCCGAATAGCGCGGCAAGGGCAATCACAAGCAGCAGAACGGGCATCACGATTCGGCGCACTGGAATTATCCTAGGAGGCGCTTGCGCCAGCGGGCGTACCACCACATGTGGTGCAAAGCTCTCACCGCCCGGTCAGCGGAAGGAAAGCAATAGCTGCCCTGGGCAGCCAGCGTGGCGGGGCCGGCGTTGTCAGGCTGGGTTATCCCCAGTTCGGTCGCGGCCAAAATGGGCTTGCCCGTTCGAGCGGAGGCATCGGCTGCGGCTTGGGCGAAGCGGCTGTCCTGGCGCTCATGGTACTCACAGATACGGGCCAGTTCGGCCGCCTCGAAGTACGGGCCCGAACGCAAGTGGGACGCAGTATTGGCCTGAATCCCCATACCCAGATAAATCACCGCGTCGACTTCAGGATGATCGGCAACGAGGTCAATGACCTCAGGAATGGTGTCGCGGCTCTCGCCCCCAGCCAGGTCGATCGGATTGCTGCGACTCCAGCGGGGCGGTACCAACCCATCGATGGCCTCCTTCAAGTCGGCGGGGAGGGGAATCAACTCAAGTTTCGACTTCGAGAGCGCGTCAGCGGCGATAACCCCCCATCCGCCCGCGCTGGACAGCACCAGAGTACGGGGCCCAGCAGGAAGGGGCTGGGTGGCGAAGGCTGCTACCGCGTCATAGGCCTCTTCGATGGTTTGAGCCCGTACCGCACCGCTCTGGCGCACCATCCCGTCGAAAATTCGATCGTCGGTTGCCAGCGCTCCCGTGTGGCTGGCCGCGGCCTGCGCTCCCCGCGGTGTGGTTCCCCCTTTGACCAGTACGACCGGCTTTGCCGCGGCCACTCTCTTGATAGCTGCGGCAAATGCTGGGCCGTCTTCTACTCCTTCGACATATGCAGCCATGGCCTTGGTATGGGGATCGCTAGCAAACCACCCGAGATAGTCCACCACTCCCAACATGGCGGCGTTTCCCGCACTCACCGCTCGGCTGATGCCGACTCCGCTCTGTGCCGCGTAGTTCATGAACGCCGAGACCAGATTGCCCGACTGGCTGGCTACTGCAATCGGCCCAGGGGGCGGAATGGGCGCCACGATCTGGGCGGCCAGCTTGGCCGGATTGGAAATCAGCCCCTGCCCATTCGGCCCCGCCACCACCATGCCCAGCGACCGGGCCAATTGCACCAGTTCCCTTTCGGCTCGAGCCCCTTCGGAACCTGCCTCCCGAAAGCCACCTGAGGCGATGAACACCGCGCCAACCCCTCTGCTGGCCGCCGATCTCAAGATCTCAGAACACGTGTGGGGCGGAGTGCAGACGAAGACCAGGTCGGCTGCCCCCTCAGGTATATCGGCGACCGACTCCAATGCCTCAACTCCCAAAATGCTGGGTTGATCGGGGTTGGTGGCGAAGACCGGCCCGTCGAACCCTCCGGCCAACACGTTGTGAAGAGCAACGAATCCGAACTTGCCCGGATGCGTGGAGGCGCCAGCTACCACGATGCCATGGGGGTTGAACAGAATATCTAACGGTGGCCGACTCATGAGCCCGTCGTCACCACCAGAGCGTCCACAGCCACCGGCAACCCGTCCTGGATCACCAGGGGATTTACATCGATGGCCTCGACACCTTCCCCTCCCCCCGCGTGAGCCAAGCCCAACAACGAGTCCACCAACGCACCCTGGTCCACCGCAGGTTCGCCCCGGAGCGGAGCCATGAGGGCGGGGATGTCCAAGTCTTCGATCATGTCCTTGCAGTCGGCCTCGCTCACCGGAAGAAGCCGGAACACTGCCTCCCCCACTGCTTCGGCCAGAACTCCTCCCAAACCGAGCATGAGCGCGGGACCGAACTGCTCAGTGTGTACTACGCCGGCAATGAACTCTCGATACCCGGCAACCATCTCCGATACCAGCAGGGCCACCTCGCCGTCGTCTTCGACGGCCGCGGCCAGCAGCTCGTCGGCTGCGGTGCGCACCGCAGCAGAGTTGTCGAGACCCAGCCGCACCAACCCCCGCTCGCTCTTGTGTGCCAGCGACGAGCCGCACAGCTTTACCGCCACCGGACCGCCGATTTCGACCGCTGCGGCCACCGCCTCGTCGGCTGAGTGCGCCAGTTTGTCTCTGCTCACGGCAACGCCATGGCGAGCGAGAAGCTGCTTCGACTCAAACTCCGACAACACCCCCACCCCGAACACGCTACTTGCCTGTCTCTCCCTTTCTCACCCTGACGCCTCAGCGTTAGGCACTAGGTTCTGGGGCGTTCAACCTTCATGTAACCCCCCTCTGTCCTCTAGGGTCACATCCGTGGCTGTTGTTATCAGCAGCCGGTCCTAACCCATTGGGAGTTCAACTCGTGCAGATAGTGATCGCGATTGCGGTAGGCCTCGCCCTTACCCAGCTGGCCAATCTCGCCACCACCGTGTATTTGCACCGGGACTTGGCCCATAAGGCTGTTCAGATGCATCCCGCCATTCGCAGCTTCTTCAAAGTGTTCCTCTGGATGGCGACCGGAATCTCAGCCCGGCAGTGGGCCGCAGTCCACCGCAAGCACCATGCGTACACCGATGCCCCTGAAGACCCCCACTCACCAGCCCGGTTGGGCTGGCTTCGCGTGCAGCTCACCAATGCCGCCCTCTATCGGCGATCGGCCCGCGACCCCCGCACCACCGAGCGCTACGCCAAAGACATCCCCATCACCCTGCCCGACCGCATCCTGCTAAACCGGGGGATCATCGGTTTGGCCTTGGGAGTCGCCATTCTGGTGTTGTGGCTGGGCTGGGTGCCCGGTCTAGTGGCCTCAGCGGTCCATACCGTGGGCTATATCGGCTTGGGCGGCTCGGTAAACGGGGTGGCCCACACATTCGGCCGCCGGCCGTTCGACAACAGCGCCACCAACGTCACCTGGTTGGCCTGGCTCACCTGCGGCGAGGGCTACCACAACAACCACCATGCCGCCCCAACATCGGCTCGCTTCGCCCGACGTTGGCACCAATTCGACCTGGGCTGGTGGTTCATCTGCGTGGCCAGCTGGCTCGGTTTGGCTCAAATTCGCCATGCCGACGTCGACGCGCTGGCCTCTCGCTCCACTACATCTGTTCAGGTTTGACGAACAACCTCCCCCCATTTGTGTAACGCAACGTTTTTTCCGCTGACAGAGCGCGCCGTCGGACTAGCGTGCAGGTAGTGAGCAGGTATGGGGCCGCTTTATCCGAGCATCCTGACTCGGCTAACGCCGCGGGAGAGGTAATCGGCGAGATCCTCGAAGCGGTGGGACCCTCCCCCGACTTAGCCGTGCTGTTCACCTCGGCCTCCCATCAGGAAGCGATCAACGAAATTGCCGATGCCATCCACCAAGTCTTGGCTCCGTCTGTTCTCATCGGCACCACCGCGGTATCGGTGATCGGCGGCCCGCTCGAAGTCGAGGAGCGCCCGGCTGTTTCCCTTTGGGCCGCAGCCCAATGCCCCGCCCGTGCGGTGCGGCTCGAAGCAGTCCGCGGCCCCGACGGCTGGGCAGTGGGCGGGATTCCCGTCGATGCCGAGGGAACACTGCTCGTGGTCCCCGATCCATTCACCTTCCCCAGTGATGCCTTGTTGAATGCGGGACCGCCTATGACCGTGGTGGGAGGTCTGGCCTCTGCCGCCGGCCGGCCGGGAGGCAATCGCCTGGTTCTGGGCCATCAGGTCTATGACGACGGTGCGGTAGGCGTCATCCTCGATCCCCAGGTAAAGGTTCGCACCGTTGTCTCTCAGGGTTGTCGCCCCATTGGCCAGCCCTTCACCGTGACCAAATCTGAGGACAACATCGTTTCGGAGATGGGAGGCCGCCCGGCGGTGGACCGCCTGCGGGAGACCCTTTTGGCACTGGACGAGGCCGACCGAGCCCTGGTATCGAGAGGACTCCATATCGGCATTGTCATCGACGAGCACAAATCAGAATTCCACCGGGGCGACTTTTTGATCCGAGGATTGATCGGTGCCGACGAGCAAACTGGCGCACTGGCGGTGGGCGACTCGGTCGAAGTCGGTACCACAGTCCAATTCCAAGTGCGGGACGCTGCCACCGCTGACGAGGACCTGCGAGAGCTGATGGCTGACGCTTCCGCTGGGTCGGCCCTGGTATTCACGTGCAACGGCAGGGGGACCCACCTGTTCGAAGGTCCCGACCACGACGCGGCCGTGGTCCACGAGGCTCTGGAGAGAGCGCCGGTGGCCGGAATGTTCTGCGCTGGCGAACTCGGGCCGATCGGGGGTCGCAATTTCCTCCACGGATTCACCGCTTCGGTGGTGCTGTTCCCATGACCATCCGACATTTCCCATGACCATCTGAAAGGACCGGCCGATTTATGCCCGCGTTCCCCGCCGCTCTCGAAAGCCAAGGCATCAGCGTGATCCGCGGCCTTGCCATGGACGCCCCTCACCAAGCCCGCTCCGGGCATCAGGGGACGGCCATGGCTATGGCACCACTGGCCCATGTGCTTTGGACCCGAATAATGAGCTACGACGCCGACGACCCGACTTGGCCCGACCGGGACCGGTTCGTGCTCAGCGCCGGCCACGCCTCCATCCTGCTGTACTCAATGCTCCATTTGACCGGCCAAGGGCTGACCCTGGACGACCTGCGGGACTTCCGCCAGTGGGGAAGCCGCACTCCCGGACATCCTGAGGCCGGTCACACCGCGGGTGTGGAGGTCACAACCGGGCCACTAGGCCAAGGAATCGCCAACGCGGTGGGAATGGCCCTGGCCGAGCGCTGGCTGCGTCACCGCTTCGGCGCCGATGTCTGCGATCACCGGGTGTTCGCTCTATGCAGCGACGGCGACCTCTCCGAGGGGATCAGCCATGAGGCTGCCTCGCTGGCTGGGCATCAGCGCCTCGATCGGCTGGTCTGCCTGTACGACGACAACCGGATCACCATTGACGGGCCGACCGACCTGTCATTGTCTGACGACGCGGCCCAGCGATTCGAGGCCTACGGCTGGCATGTGGTGGACCTGGGTGAGGCTGCCGAGGATCTTGATGCCCTCGAAACAGGAATCAGAACGGCAATGGCAGTGGACGACGCTCCTTCGATGGTCATTGTCCGCAGTCATGTCGCCTTTCCCTCCCCGGGCCAAACCGATAACCACGAGGCCCACGGCTATTCGCTGTTCGACGAGGAGATAGCGGCTACCAAGGCAGTGATGGGGCTGCCGGTGGACAAGTCCTTCTATGTACCCGACGACGTGCTCGATGCCTACCGGGCGGCTGGTCGCCGGAGTGCCTCCGAGCGGTCGGCCTGGCAACAACAAGTGGAAGCACTTGGACCCCAGCGTTCGGAGTACGAGGCTTGCCTGGCTGGTCGGGGGCTTCCCGGCTGGGAGAACAAGCTTCCGTCGTGGCCCGCCGGCGAGTCGGTGGCTACCCGCAAGGCCAGCTCCGCCTGCCTCAATGCCATGGCCGATGTCGTCCCGGGCCTGATTGCGGGCGGTGCCGACCTCACCGGCAACACCGGAACCAGCCTCTCCGAGGCCAAACCGCTCAGCTCGACCCACCCTGCCGGACGCCAGATCTACTTCGGCATCCGCGAGCATGCCATGGGTGCGGTGCTCAACGGGGCCGCCCTCCACGGAGGTGTGGTCCCGATAGGGGGCACCTTCCTTGTGTTCAGCGACTACATGAGGCCCGCAGTTCGTCTAGCTGCGTTGTCGGGAGCCCACAGCATCTTCGTGTGGAGTCACGATTCCGTGGGGGTTGGCGAGGACGGCCCCACCCACCAGCCGATCGAGCACGTCATGTCGCTACGGGCCATTCCCGGCTTGCGAGTGTTCCGTCCGTCCGACGGCAACGAGGTGGCGGAAGCGTGGCGGCTGGCTGTCGATCTCGATGGCCCCAGCGCCATGATCCTGACGCGACAGAACGTGCCTGTCTTGGAGGGAACCGCAGCTGACGACGGCGTTGCCCGAGGCGCCTACACCTTGGTCGACCGGCCCAACCCCGAGGTGATACTGGTGGGCTCCGGCAGCGAGGTATCGCTCTGCGTCGACGCGGCTACCGCTCTGTTGGAACAGGGCGTAAGCGCTCGAGTGGTCTCTATGCCCTGCTGGGAGTTGTTCGCCGAACAAGACCCGGCCTACCAGGAAGGCGTGCTGTTGCCGGGAGTGCCCAAGCTGTCGGTGGAAGCCGGGGTAACCCTGGGCTGGGAGCGGTGGGTGGACCTTCCCGTGGGCATCGACCGCTTCGGGGCGTCGGCACCAGGGGCAGAAGTGCTGGACAAGCTGGGGATGAACCCGGCCAACGTAGCCGCTCAGGCGGTATCGCTGATCGAGAGCGAGGAGCAACAAAGATGAGCAGTCTCCACGACTTGTACCGCGAGCACGGGCAGAGCCCTTGGCTCGACAATCTGCGCCGAGAGTGGATCGTCAACGGTGAGCTGGACCGCTGGGTTGAGCGCGGCGTGCGAGGACTCACTTCCAATCCCAGCATCTTTCAGAAGGCCATGACCTCGGGGCGCGAATACGACGAGCAGTTCGCCGGATTGCTGGCCGACGGATTGAGCGTTGCCGATGGCTATTGGGAGCTCGTGCTCACTGACATCGGGGGTGCCCTTGACGCGCTCGCCCCGGTACACGACACCAGTGACGGCCTGGATGGCTTCGTCTCGGTGGAGGTCGATCCCAAGCTGGCCCGCGATACCGATGGCACCCTGACCGCGGCCCGGGCGCTCCACCAGCGCGTCAACCGCTCCAATCTCTACGTGAAGATCCCCGGGACCGCTGAGGGCCTGCCTGCCATCGAGGCCATGACCGCTGAAGGGTGCAGCATCAACGTGACCCTCTTGTTCTCGTTGTCCCGCTACGCCGAGGTGATCGAGGCCTATCTCCGCGGCCTAGAGGCTTGCCCCGGCAACCTGTCATCGGTTTCCGGGGTGGCCTCCTTCTTCATCAGCCGCACCGACACTGAAGTGGACCGACGTCTGGAGGCCATCGGCACTCCGGAGGCGCTGGCCCTGCGGGGTCAAACTGCGGTGGCCCAAGGCCAGGTGGCCTACAAATTGTTCACAGAGCAGTTCACCGGGCCCCGCTGGGAGGCTCTGAAAGCCCGAGGGGCACGAGTGCAAAGGCCGCTGTGGGCTTCCACTTCCACTAAGAACCCGGCTTATCCTGACACCCTGTATGTCGATCAGCTCATCGGGCCCAACACTGTGAACACGCTGCCTGACGCCACCCTGGAAGCGTTCACCGACCACGGAACACTGGCCCGTACCGTGGATGCCGACCCCGACGCCGCCCAGTCGATTCTGGATAGAGTCGCCAATGTCGGCGTAGACCTCGATGCGGTGGCCGACCGGCTGGAGGACGAGGGGGTGTCAGCCTTCGTGAAGTCATTCGACGACTTGCTGGAAAGCCTGGCCACAACCGCCGATCGATTGACGGAAGGCCATCGGTGACAATTACCGCCACCGGCAGTCATAGCCTTCTGGATCTGGACCTGGCCGAACTCATGGCCCAGGCCCGAGAGATTCGGGATCGAGCGCACGGTGCCCGGGTGACCTATTCCCCGAAGGTGTTCATCCCACTCACCATGCTGTGCCGGGACAGGTGCGGCTACTGCACCTTCGCCCAGCCTCCGGCTCGGTTGGAGTCGCCCTACCTCAGCGATCACGACGTGCTGACCATCGCCGAATCGGGAGCGGCCGCCGGCTGCCACGAAGCGCTCTTCACCTTGGGCGAGCGCCCCGAACTGCGCTACCCCGATGCCGCAAGGTGGCTGAATCAGCACGGATTTGCCTCCACCGTGGACTACCTGGCCCATGCCACCCGGCTCGTGGTGGACAAGACCGGGCTGCTCCCCCACGCCAACGCCGGGGCGCTCTATTCCGAGGAACTGGCCCTGCTCCGAAAGACCGCCCCATCGCAGGGGATGATGCTCGAGACGCTGGCCGATCTGGACTGCCATCGGGGATCACCCGACAAGACCCCCGACCGGCGCCTGGCCACTTTGGAGGCCGCGGGCCGACTGGCCATCCCGTTTACCACCGGAATCCTGGTGGGGATCGGGGAAACTCGCGCCGACCGAGTCGACGCCCTAGAGGCCATCGCTGAATCTCATCGGCGCTGGGGCCACATTCAAGAGGTCATTGTCCAGAATTTCCTGCCTAAGCCGGGCACGGCCATGCACGCCGCTCCGCCCTGCGAGGGCGACGAGTATCTGGAGGCCATCGCTCTCGCTCGTCTCATCTTGCCTAAGGAGATCCACCTTCAGGCCCCGCCCAACCTCTCTGACGACTTTGGTCGGCTGCTCGATGCGGGCATCGATGATTGGGGAGGGGTCTCCCCCGTCACCGCTGACCACGTGAATCCTGAGCGTCCATGGCCTGCCCTCGAACGATTGCGGGCAGTCACAGAGGCCAAGGGGTTCGCATTGGCGCCTCGGCTGACTGTGTATCCCGAGTACGCACTCGACTCCGAGCGATGGCTCGATCAGGACATGCGTTTCCCAGTGCTTGACCGCAGCGATGCCGAGGGTCTGGGACGATCCGATGACGGCGGCTGGTACTCCGGCGCTGATGCCGCACCGCCGCAGTTGCTCGCGCCACCGCTCGACCAGAGCGCAACCCCGACTGGCGCCAATGCCCAACCCTCGATGCTGCTGGCCACACCATCTGAAACTGGTGTTCTGACTGGCCAGGCTGCCACCGGAGGTGCAGTAGGCGAAGTGCTTGCCGGGGTCCGCGCTGGCCAAGAAGTCGGGGTCGAAGAGATCGTGACCCTATTTGGTGCTCGGGGACCCGAAGTCCGATCGGTGGCTGCGCTGGCCGACGAGCTACGCCAAAGCGCGGTGGGAGACGAGGTCACCTGGGTGTCCAACCGCAACATCAACTACACCAACGTGTGTACGTTCAAGTGCCGGTTTTGCGGTTTCTCCAAAGGCCCGCTGTCGCTCAATCTGAGAGGCGACCCCTACCTGCTGAGCCTGGACGACATCGCCGAGCGCACGGTAGAGGCGGCCGAGGCCGGTGCCACGGAGGTCTGCTTGCAAGGCGGCATCCACCCCAACTTCGATGGCGACTACTACATCGACGTCACCCGGGCCGTGAAAGACGCGGTCCCCGACATCCATGTCCACGGATTCACCGCCCTCGAGGTCACTGAGGGCGCCCGACGGCTGGAAGAGCCGCTGGCCGACTATCTGCGCCGGTTGATGGACGCCGGCCTCCGCTCACTGCCCGGCACGGCCGCGGAGATTCTCGACGATGAGATTCGGGCAGTGATCTGCCCCGACAAGATCGACACCGGCGAGTGGTTGGAGGCTCACCGCACCGCCCACGGGCTCGGCTTGCGGTCCAACGTGACCATCATGTTCGGCACGGTCGAGCAGCCCGTGCACTGGGCTCGCCACCTGGTCCGCACCCGCGAGCTCCAAAAGGAGACCGGCGGGTTCACCGAATTCGTCCCGCTGCCGTTCGTTCACATGGCCGCTCCCATCTACCTGCAAAAGCGATCCCGACGGGGTCCCACCTTCCGGGAGGCATTGCTGATGCACGCCGTGGGCCGTATCGCCTACCACGGCTGGATCCACAACATCCAGGCCTCCTGGGTGAAGTTGGGCATGGCGGGGGCCGCCCAGATGCTCCAAGCCGGCGTGAACGACTTGGGCGGCACCCTCATCAACGAGAACATCTCGAGGGCTGCCGGCGCGTCCCACGGCCAAGAAGCAACCGAGGACGACCTCCAAGCCCTGTGCGCCCCCCTAGGTCGCACCCTCCGCCAGAGGACCACTCTCTACGACGCGGTAGCCGTCTAGCCCAAGATCTGGATCGCCTTCTCTACTGACCGGCGGGCGCGCGTCAGCTTCTTCTCCTCTTCGGGCCGCGTCGTCGCTCCGTCTTCCACCGCGTCGCGCAGCACTGACATGGCCAGATCGTCGAGTTGCTCAGCGATCTGTTCGAGCTGCTCTCGGATGTGCTCAGCCGTCATAGTCGATTGCCTCGTCCACGATCTCCAAGGGGTGGCGCACGTCCACCCCGGCATTGGCCAAGTGAATGGTGCAGCCGGGATTGGCGCTGGCCACGATATCGGCGCCGGAGCGGTTGATGGCCTCAAGCTTGCGGTCACGGATCGATGCTGCAAGTTCCGGTTGCATGGCAGCGTAGGCACCGCCCGCCCCACAGCACAGACCCTCGTCGTCCAAAGTCACCACTGTGGCGTAGCGGGACAACACATCGGCCACCGATTGATGGGCTCGCTGCACATGGCGCAGATGGCAGGGATCGTGAATCGCGACGGTCACATCCTGGCCCCGCTCCCCTACCGATGGCAGTTGGTCGGCCTGAGCTGCCAGCCACTCATGTACGTCCATCACCCGCTCGCTGAAGGCAACGGCCTCTGGGGTGCCCAAATGCTTGCCGTACTCCTTGAGAACAGCCCCGCAACCGGCCGAGTCCACCAGAATCGGGACTGAACCCTCCAAGGCCTTCATCGTTCGGGCGGCCAGGGCGTGGGCATGATCTTCCAAACCAGCATGGAGCGACAAAGCGCCGCAGCACGCCGCGCCCGGGCCGGGCAGGGCTACGCCGGCGCCAGCCGCCTCCACCACCCGCTTCGCCGAGGCGTGGGTTGACCGTTGCCAGGCGTCCATCACGCAGCCGGTGAACAGCCATACGTCGTTGCCGGTCGCTCGAAGCCGCTCTTGCACCAGGGGAATCTTGGGCAATCCCAGCCGCTTGGAAGGCACCAACCGGAGCCGCTGGACCACGGCCAGCGACCGAGACAGCTGGTTCAACAGCCAGCGATGGCCGAGAACCCTGAATCCCCACCGGCGCCAGTCCACGCGCCGCCGTCGAGCCAATTCAGCTTGCGTGGCCTCCATCATCGAGCCGAAGGGCACCCCGGACGGACAGGCCGGCTCGCATCCTCGGCACTGCACACACGAATCCATCGAGGCCAAGAAGGACTCGTCCACGGCCATGCCGTGGTCTTGCACCTGGCGCATGGCGCTGATGCGCCCCCGCGGCGAGGCCCACTCTTCGCCGGTCACCCGAAATGTCGGGCAATGGGGCAAGCACAGCCCACACGACACGCATGAGGCCAGTTCTTCGGTGTCGATTCCCAATGCGGATCTGGAAGCCATCTCCTCGGGACCGATTCCGAGCGATGTCTTCGCCGTCATCTCGCCGCCAGCGGGTCGCGCCCGGGATTGAGCCGACCTCGGGGGTCGAACTCGGATTTCAACCGTTTGTGCAGGGTAACCACTGCCGGATCGGCGTCGGGGATCGGCCGGGGCTCAGACACATAGGCCATCCCGGTACCGATCTGCACCAGATAACTGCCCGTTGGCTGCCCCGCCTCCAGCGCTCCAGTCGGCACCCGATAGGCCGGCAGGGGTGGCGGTCCACCAGTGGGCTCACACCCCAGCGAGCGGGCCAGTTCAGCCTCGGACTTCACATCGGACTCGTGACCCTCCAAATGAACCCACGTCATCTCGCCGTCCCACAGGATGGAAGAGGGCCAATACATGCTGCGGCGCAAGTTCACTGGATCGCACGGTCCCGCCAGCCATTGCTGCGCCGCCGGCCGGGGCCACGTGCGCAGTATCACTTCGCCGAGCAATCCCAGCGTGCCCAGCGATCCCGCCAGCAAACGGCACAAGTCGAAGCCCGATACGTTCTTCACCGTCGGGCCGCCCGCGGTGACTAGGCGACCGTCGTCGGCTACATAGACCGCTTCCAAGAGGGCGTCGCGAAGCCGCCCCCGGCCCAGAGCATGCACGTCGTCGCGGCCCACGGCTAGCACCCCGCCCACGGTGGCACCCGGTGCCACCGGCAAGTTGGCCCGTTGGCCTGCCTCGGCCAACGCAGCGTCAAGTTCCTCTACCGGTGTACCGGCGCCCACCCGAATGGTCATGTCGGCGGGATCAAAGTCACGCACCCCGGAAGGAGCCCGCACCAAGCGAGTCTCATTTGGGCACTGGCCCCCGATTTCCCAATGGGTACGCCCCCCCACCACGGCCACCGGGCCATCTGATCCTACTTCGGCGGCAAACGACTCCAGATCTGCCGACGCCTCTCGGCTAGACACTTATCCCCATACCCCTTCGGGGACTTTTCCGAGCGCGTTCACTTCAGCGCAGCTCGCTCCTGTGGGCAGCACCTTGCCTGGGTTGGCCATCTCTTCGGGGTCGAAAGCCCGCCTCAACCGCGCTTGGGCGTCCAGGTCGGCCTCGCCGAACATCAGGGGCATGAAGTCGCGTTTCTCTATGCCGATGCCGTGCTCGCCCGACAGCACACCGCCCACAGCCAGCGACGCCTCGATTATCGCCGATCCGGCGGCGTGTACCCGTTCCATGATCCCGGGTTCCCGGGCGTCGTACAGCAACAGCGGATGAAGGTTGCCGTCACCGGCATGGAACACATTCATCACCTGTAAGTCGTGCTCGTCGACGATCTCGTACACCTGGTTCATCACCTCAGCCAGCCGAGTCCGGGGAACCACCGTGTCGTGCAGGTAGTAGTTGGGCTTGATCTGGGCAATGGCCCCAAACGCGCTCTTACGCCCCTTCCATATCAGAGCCCGCTCTTCGTCGTCGGTTGCCCGACGGACGCTTCCTTCCCGCTCAACGGCCAGCTCTGCCACTCGATCGGCCTCGGCAGCCACACCGCCGGGAAGGCCGTCTACCTCCACGATCACCACTGCGGCCGCGTCGGTGGGAAACCCGGCCCCAACGAAGTTCTCCACTGCCCAGATGATGTTCTTGTCCATCATTTCTATGGCCGCGGGCACGATGCCATCGGCGATTACCGCGCTAACGGTCTGGGCCGCCGCGTCAACCGAGTCGAAGGCCAACAGCAGGGTTTCCACCGCAGGAGGATTGCGGGTAAGCCGTACCGCAATGGCGGTTGTGATCCCAAGCATCCCCTCAGATCCCACATACGCCCCCCTCAGATCCAAGCCGGGGGTCCAGCCGTCGGCATCGCCTAGCACTACGGACTCGCCCGACATCAGCACCACTTCGGCGGCCAACACATGGGCGCTGGTCACCCCAAGGGCCAAACAATGGGGGCCGCCCGCATTGGTGCCCACATTGCCGCCCAAAGAGCACACCTGCTGGCTTGAGGGGTCAGGAGCAAAATGCAAACCATAGGGCGCAAGAGCTCGACTGAGGTCCAGGTTGATCATGCCTGGCTGCACCCAAGCCACACGCTGGTCGGCATCCACCGACAGCAAGCGGTTCATCTTGGTGGCAACTACGACCACCGGCTCCTCCAGGGGAACCGCTCCCCCGGCCAGCCCGGTCCCTGCTCCCCGGGGTACCACCGCCCGGCCATGGCGGCGGGCGGCGTCCACGCAGCCCTGTACTTCCTCAGTGCTGATCGGGAAGCACACCGGTCCGGCTCGGCCGCCTTCGAAGATCGACGCGTCCCGACCCATGATCGAGCGCTCCAACGGGGCTACCCTCACCCGGTCGGAAGGCAGTACCCGCCGAAGGTCTCGCATCAAGGGGTCGGCCTTTCGAAACTTCATCCGCCAGTAGAATACCGGCAGTGAGTCACACAGGATGCAAGCACTCCAAGGTCTTTTAACGGGACGAATCGCACGGTCAGGGGTGGAGCTGCTCGCCTCGTTCCGACCGCGCCGGGCCTTTCCCGCCGTGATGGTGCTCTCCATCGTCACCGGGGCTCTCGTCGGGCTATTGGTGGCTGGTTTTGAGCAGCTCACCGTTGAAGTGCTGCTCAAGAGGCTCTTGGAGGGCCCACTTTGGTGGCAGGCGGCGGCTCCGGCCATCGGCTTGTTTGCCGCTGTCGCAATCTTGCGCTATCTCGGGCGGGGCACCTCCCCATCGACGTCCGACGAGTACGTCCGCGCCTTCCACGAACGCCACCCCCGACTGCCCCTCTCCCAACTTCCCGCCAAACTCCTCGCCGGTGTGGCCACCATCGGCCTGGGGGGTTCGATGGGATTGGAGGGCCCCTCGGTGTACGCCGGTGCCACCGTCGGCCACAGCACTCAGGGGCTGTTTTCGCGATGGTTGCGCCGGGAGGAAGCCAAGATGCTGCTCACCGCCGGAGCGGCTGCTGGCATCGCCGCCGTGTTCAAGACCCCGGCAACCGGGGTGATCTTCGCGTTGGAAGCCCCTTATCGCGACGACGTGGCTCGCCGGGCCCTGTTGCCTGCCCTGCTGGCATCGGCCTCCGGTTATCTGGTGTACGTGGCCATCCTGGGCACTGATCCGGTTATCGATCTGGGCAGCCACAGCGGCAATCTCAGCATCATCCATTTGGGCGGGGGGGCGCTCCTTGGCCTCGTGGCCGGTCTTGGGGGACGGGGATTCGCCTGGCTGGTGCGCCAGGCCAAAGGGCTCGAACTGCACTACCCGGTCATTGTCAGGATCCTGGTGGGCGGTGCGGTGCTGGCTGGACTGGTGGTGGCGACTGAAGCAGTGTTCGATCAACCCCTGAGCCTGGGCCCTGGGGTGGAGGCCACCCAATGGCTGCAAGACGACAATCACACCCTGCTTCTCATCGGAAGCCTGCTTGCCTTCCGGGTGATCGCCACCCTCACCACCGTGGGCGCCGGAGGCACCGGCGGGCTGTTCATTCCCCTGGCCGTCCAGGGGGTGATTGTGGGCAGCTTCGTGGGCCAAGCATTGGGAACGGCCGACATCGGGCTGTACCGCACGCTGGGGCTGGCCGCCTTCTTGGGCGCCGGGTACCGGGCGCCCATCACCGCAGTGATGTTCGTTGCGGAGAGCACCGGCGCATCAGTGTTCGTAGTCCCCGCGCTCATCGCCGCCGCAGTGTCGCAGCTAGTGGCCGGATCCAGTTCGGTGGCTTCCTATCAGCTCGACAAGCGGGAGGGCCTGGTGGAGCGCCGGCTCGCTCTGCCCCTCACCTCCGCACTCACCACCGACACCCTGACCGTGCCCCCTGACGCCACGGTCAGTGAATTGGTGTACATCCATCTTCTTGGTCGACGCGAACGAGAAGTACCAGTAGTCGACGGTGGAACCTATCTCGGGATGTGCGGCTTGGAGCAGATGAGCGATCTAGAACGCGACGTGTGGAACGACACGCTGGTTGCCGACATCGCTCGGCGCGATCTTCCCACGGCCCGTCCGTCTTGGACATTGCGCGATGCAGTGGCCCAGATGGACGCCAACGACACCGACCAATTGCCGGTGACCGACGACGACGACACCTTCATCGGGGTGGTGCGGGCCGACGACATCCTTCGACTCGACGAGATCCTCGACGAGACGGAGGGAGTATGACCGGGGTCTAGTAAGACCGGCTCAGTCAGGAAATAGCTCGTCTTGAGAAGACCGGCTCAGTCGGGAAATAGCTCGTCAACGCTGTCAGCGTTCGGGGTGTCCCGGTATTCGCACCAGGGTTTTGCCCCAACCTTCACGAGTCGGCATTCCTCACCGGGGATGGCTCCACACTCCACGCATGGATCCTCGTTCTCTTCGAACATAACGTCGAAGTCGTCGCTTGTGTGCTTCAGCGCACGAGCTTCTTCGTAACGACGGTGGCGTCCCTTTTTCATGGGCGGCTCCGCAATATCAAGCCGGCAGCTCTTTAGCTCCGGCAGCAGGGGGAACTCACCCCCTAACCTCTCATAAAGGCCAGTCTAACCACTCGGTTGCCGTATCTTGCACACCGCTAATTCCAAGAATGCCTGGCCGCGACACGCAACTAAGCATCGAGAACCTTATGGCGGGCCTCCTCAGCACTCACCAGGGGTCGATCCGTGGACCACGGAAAGTTGATCCATTGGTCAGTTCGCCTCCACACGTAGTCGCACTTCACCAGGGAATGCGATTTCTCATAAAGCACCGCGGAGCGCACATCGCCAACCCGCTCAACACAGAAGTCGTAGACCATTTTGAGCGTGTGGCCGGTGTCGGCCACGTCGTCGGCAATGAGGATCTTGGAGTTGCGATGATCCACCAGGTCAACGGCAGGAGGCAGCATCACTGGAACGGGAAGCCGCTCATCCACCCCGGTGTAGTACTCGCAGTTCATCACGTAGATGTTCTTGATTGACAGGGCATAGCCGAGCGACCCTGCGCAGAAGAGGCCGCCACGGGCGATGGCCAAGATCATCTCTGGCCGGTAGCCGTCGTCGGCCACCAACGCCGCCAATTCCCGCACAGCCCGACCATAGGAATCCCAGTCAAGCCACTCCCGGTCTGCTGCTTCGCTCATGTGCTTCCTTTCGATGGGTCGGGGGAAATCGGTTTCAAAGAGCGCTCCTCATTCATGTGTTTCCTAAATCGGTAGCCCTGAGCGCTCCTCAAGCGTGAGCCTGCCTTGGCTGTCGAAGGCTACTGCCGCGGTCCCGCTCAACAACCGCTGGACTGGTGCCGCGATGATGTCGGCTCGCCACCCCTTGAGAGCTCGACAATCTGGATCGCCCCGCAGCAGAGCCTCGATATCGCTGCGGGTGGCTACGAGGGCTGGATCGATATCAGCGTCGGCGGCGTGCTGGGCAGCCCACGACGTGATGAGGCTGACCGCCGGCTTGAGCGCTGGATCCAACTTGGGCGACTTGCTGGCCGGCTCGACCGCCAATTCAGCGTCTTTGAGCCCGTCGAGGAAGGCCAACAGCTCCTTGTCGGCGCCCTTGCGAAGGTTGCGAGGCTCGACACCCCGTATCTCCCGCAACTGGGCGAGTGACTTGGGCATGCGCTGAGCCACAACCGCAACCCCCAGATCCGACAGCACATGGCGAACGGGCTGATTCAAACGGGCGGCATACTCTTCCCGCCATCGGGCCACTGCTTGGGCTATCCCCCTTTGTCGACCCTCCATGCGACGGACCTCTTTGATCCGGTGCCAGGCGGTTTCGGGAGACCGGCCTGTGTCGGCCCGCTTCAACAAGAGCGCACACTCTTCCTCAGCCCATTCCAGACGGCCTCGGGCATGCAGTTCCTTCTGCAAGATGTCGCTGATCTCCAGTAGGCGCTCCACATCGGCCGCGGCGTAGGCCAGCATGTGATCGGGCAGCGGCCGTTGAAACCAGTCGGACAGACGAGCTTCCTTGGCCAGCTCCACCCCCAGCAGGCGATCGTGGAGTGTGGCCAGCGAAGGCGAGCTGTAGCCGATGAACCCGGCCCCTATCTGAGTGTCGAAAATCCTCCGAGGCCGCGTCCCGCACTCGTGGTAGAGGACCTCCAAGTCCTGCTCCGCGGCATGGAGCACGGCAAGCCCTTCACCGTCCAACAGCTTGGCCAGCGGGTTGATGGGAACGGCCAACGGGTCGATGATGGCCAGCTGATCGTGCCAAGCGATCTGGACCAGTGCGAGTCGGGGGTAATAGGTGCGCTCCCGGTGGAATTCGGTATCCAAGGCATAGGCATCTGCGGTCGATGCATCAGCCACCACCGCGGCCAACTTGCGCCGAGAGGTGACTAGGGCTTCCACTCTGTCGAGGCTAACGGGCTGGGTGGGCTCAGCCGAGGTCTTCGGGCGTGTCGACATCTGCCACCGCCGATGGTGGCGCAGGAACGTCGACAACAGCCAATTCATCGAGCAGCGAGGCAACCGCGCGCTGGCCGGATTCGAACAGGCGCTCGGCCAGTGCTGCGGCTGCTGTATCGATGGCCAAGGGCAGATAGTGGCGCCGTTGGTCGGTGAATACGGCCGCTGAGGGGGCGGCAGCCGGAGACTCCCGAACTGCCTGCACCAGCACCGCCACATCCTCGGGGCTGATAGCGGGGAGATCACAGGGCAAGACCACCGTTACCGGATGATCGGCCAATTCCAGCGCGGTGGCCACTGCCCCAAGAGGACCCTCGCCGGGCCAGCGGTCGGAGATGTGCCGGGCATCGGCTAAGGCCGCAGCATCCTCTAGGCGGGGATCGTTGCCGCCGACGATGAATCGCTGCGAAGCATGGGCCAATGCCTCCAAGGCACAATCGATCAGTCTTCTGCCCCTCACCGGGATGAACGCCTTATCCGCGCCCATCCGTCGGCTCTGCCCTCCCGCCAGCACTGCACCGGTGAAGTCGGACTCGATTTCTAGCCTCCGTAGTTCATGCGGGTGTCTTCCATACGAAGAACGGGGGTGTCCTCGTCGTGCTGGAAGCCGCAGTCGACCACTTCGCCAATGAACAGGGTGTGGGCGCCAGTGACCACTGCGTCGCGCACCTCGCAGTCGACATAGGCGGGAGCGCAGTCCAAGATGGGCGCGCCGGTAACCCCGTCGTGGAAGCCGAAGCCGTTGAGGGTCATCGCCGCCAAATCGACTTCCACCGGCTTGGTGAACTTGCGCACGATCGCCCGGTCTTCTCTGGCGATCGTGCAGAGGCTGAACACTCCGCCCTCGGAAATGAGCTCGTGGGTATAGGCGGGATGCTCCACGCCAATGCCCACCAGCTTGGGCTCGAAGGCCAACTGAGTGGCCCAGTTGAGGGTCATGCCGTTGCGCCTCTCCCCGGCCCGCGAGCCCACTACGTACAACCCATAGGGAAAGCTCCACAGCACCCTTCTGCGGAGTCGGTCGTAGGCGTCTTGAGCCTCAGGATCGTCCCCTACATGATCGGGGTAGGGGCCGATGGGTCCGCTGCCACCTGGCGCTGCCACGTCAAGCCCTCCAGTCCGCTGGAGGCCACGACGGGTCGAGTTGGTGCAAGAAGAGAAGGCAGCGCTCCTCCTCGTCAGTCTCCCCAATCGCCGCTGCGGTGGCCTGCAATCCGGCCAAGGCCCGCAGGAAGCCCCGGTTCACCTCGTGGGCCCAACGCACGTAGCCCGAACCTCGCCAGCCATTCTGGCGCAACCGGTCCAGTCCCCGGTGATATCCCACCCGGAAGGCGGCATACGCCTCGGCCTGGTCACTGGCCAGCAATCCCAGCCGAGCCCAGCCGTCCAGGAAACGGGGAAACCGGGCAACCACTTCGGCCACGGCTTCCCTTCTTTGGGCCTCGTCCGCACCCATCGCCTCGGCCAGCGCGAGCAGTGCTTCGGCGGGCTCAGGATCCAGAACGGTTTCGGGTGGCCCTGAGCGGGTCAGATTCACCGGCGCATCAGTCATCGGCCGAATTCTTCTACGGTCAGTGGATGCGCACCAAGCGCAGCACGTCGGTGGCTTCCTCCATGCCGGCTAGAACGGCAACTACATCCCCAGGGACAACATGCCCGGCTTCTTTGGCCAGGCTCAATGCCTCGGCCACTCGAGCCTCGTAGGTGCCCGGCTCGCAGGCCAGCATGGGGGTGACTCCCCAGCTCAGAGTGAGCTGCTGAACGGTGCGCTCGGAAATGCTGAACCCCAATATGGCCGTTTGGGGGCGGAACCGGGCCATCGACCGAACGGTAAACCCCGACGCCGAGATGCACACAATGGCGGCCAGATTCAGCTCGTTGGCCGCGGTGGCGGCCGCCCCGGTCATGGCGTCGGTGACCGAGGTGGGGGCATCAGCATCAGTCATGCGCAAGCGGCGGATGTTCTCCCCCCAGCGGACGTAGTCGAACTCCTCGTCAGCCCGCTCGGCGATTCGGGCCATGGTGGCCA
The DNA here is from genome assembly GCA_022826705.1 of Acidimicrobiia bacterium. Taxonomy (GTDB): domain Bacteria; phylum Actinomycetota; class Acidimicrobiia; order Acidimicrobiales; family Bin134; genus Poriferisocius. The sequence continues at coordinate 57,153 of JAJDUJ010000007.1, forward strand.
CCGTGGCCGCCGGGTGGGCCCCGATAGCGGTCTCGGCCGAGAGCATCACTGCGCTGGTGCCGTCGAAGACCGCGTTGGCCACATCCGACACCTCGGCCCTTGTCGGGGTGGATGCCTGGACCATGGAGTCCAGCATCTGGGTGGCGGTGATCACGGGCAAGCCCCCGGCGATGCAGTCTCGAATGATCCGCTTTTGAAGGTGAGGAGTCTCCTCCAACAGGCATTCAGTTCCGAGATCGCCGCGGGCCACCATGATGCCTGCCGACGCCTCGATGATGTCGTCCAGGTTCTGAACGGCCGCCTGAGTCTCGATCTTGGCGATCACCAGCGGACCGTCTGGATGGGGTTCCACCTTCACCCGGCGTATGTCGTCTCCCGACCGCACGAACGAAACAGCCACCATGTCCACCGCTTCACTTACGAACGCGTCCAGGCATTGCAAGTCCTCTGGTGTCGGCGTGGGCATACTGAGCCGGTCGGAGGGGATCCGAAAGCCAGGCCGCCCGTGGATCACATCACCGTGAAGGATCACCCCGGTGGCCTTGTCTGCTGACACGTCGGCCACTTGCAGCCGCACTTGTCCGTCGCCCAGCGCTATTTGGTCGCCAACGGCGATGTCGTTGAGGAGATCTTCATATTCCACTTCCACCAAGGAAGCGGTGCTCTGGGTGTCGCCCACCCTGATCTCCACTTCGGTGTCGGCCCGCAGCTCCACGCCTTCTTGGCCAAAACTTGCCGTGCGCACCTTGGGGCCGGGCAAGTCCACCAGCACCCCCACCCGCCGACCCGCCTCCTGGGCCACCTGGCGCACGAGGCGCATACGACCGAGAGCCTCGTCCAGCGTTCCATGAGCCAGCCCGATGCGAGCCACGTCCATGCCCGCGTCCACCATGGCCCGCAGCATCTCGGGCGATTCCGATGCCGGGCCAATAGTGGCGATGATCTTGGTTCGGCGGGGCACGAGATTTAACGCTACCGCCCGGTCGGGCTGAATTCGCGGTCTATAGGAAGCCGGCCTCTTCCATTAATTCATGCGGGCACGGGCCAGGGTGGCCAGTCGTTGAAGCTGGTCCTCATCATCGTCCTCGGCAACTTGGGCCAACTGCTCGAACCGGCGGGCGGCCTGGTCGAATCGGCCCCGCTCCATGTTGATCATGCCGAGTTGCTTTGCCTCGCCGGCTGGAACCGATGGACACATCGTCCGCAACTCCAGCACCCACTCCAGATTGGCGTAGTCCTTGTTCTGGGCGTAGATCGCTCGAAGGTTCCCCAACATTCTCTCCATGATCGACGAGTGGTCCACCGGTGCCAGATAAGCGGGGTGGAAGCCCTTGTCGCCCCCGGTGATCTGGTGGAAAAGCTGCTCGCAACCCTGGGCGTCGAGCAGCGCTCCTCCCGCATACACGTCGATGAACACGTCGGTCTCGTTGCGATCCCGGATCAGGAAGTGCCCGGGAAGCCCGATTCCGTCAAAGTCATTGCCGGAGAGCTGTCCAATGGCGATCGTGAGTACGGCAAGGCTGATGGGAATGCCGGTGCGCCGGTGTATGACCTCATTCAGGAAAGAGTTCCGCGGGTCGTAGTAGTCCGCCCGGTTGCCGTGAAATCCCAGTTCGCTGAACATTGAATGCAGCATTCCGTCTCGGCTGGAGCGGTCGCAGCGATCGACCAGTGCGTGGAGCCGGTCGAGTTCGGCTTGGAAATCCATCCCAGGGCAGCCATGAGCGGCAATGCACAGCGCGCCCTCATGGAGCGCGAACTCCTCGTCTTGGAGCAGTTGCCTGAACTTCTCCGCGGGATCCCAAGCCACGAATAGTGAATCTACTCCGACTACTACTCTTTCGCTGGTGAGTGCTTGGCCGTTTTTGGACCATGACGGCCCGATTCCCATCGCCCACAGGGGGGGCGCCGCGGAGGGGCCGGAGAACACCATGGCCGCGTTCGCCGCCGCCATCGACCTCGGCTACCGATATGTCGAGACCGACGTACACGCCACCCGCGACGAAGTGCTGGTGGCGTTCCATGACGAGGGGTTGCAGCGCCTCAGCGGACGGCCCGAGGCCATCGCCGACCTGAACTGGCGGGATCTGAAAACCATACGAGTCGGCGGTGGACACGCCATTCCCCGCTTCGAGGAACTCTTGGAAGCCTGGCCCGACCTCCGGATCGCGGTCGACCCCAAACACGACCAGGCCACTGTGCCCCTGATCGGTGCCCTCCAACGAGCCGACGCCGTCGACCGCGTCTGCGTCGGCTCGTTTTCCGGCCGCCGACTGGCCCTCGCCCGACGGTTGGGAGGATCCCGCTTGTGTACCGGACTGAGTCCCAAGGAGGTCGGCCAACTCCAGGCTGCATCGGCTGGTTTGCCAGTAAAGGTCAAGGCCGGCGCGTGCGCCCAGGTTCCCCCGAGCGCCAAGGGTGTTCCGCTAATCCGCCAGCGATTCGTGGACGCTGCCCACGCCCAAGAACTTGCAGTGCATGTGTGGACCATCGACGATCCCGACGAGATGCACCGACTCCTCGACATGGGGGTGGACGGCATCATGACCGACCGGCCCACCGTGTTGCGCGACGTTCTTGTGGCGCGCGGGGTGTGGTCCTGAGGGTCGATTCGCGCCCCAAATCGGGCTTTTGCCTGTGGCTAAATCCCGGATTCTTGGGGATTTCTACTCACAGCAGTGGAAAACCCTGTGGATTTCGTTTTTCCGCTTGACCTGGGTTTATTCCGCGCTATGGTATGCCCACCTACCAGAGACAAGCGGGGTGACTCGAAAGAGCAAGCGCCCGAAAGGGCGAAGGTTCGCAAGAGTCCGCAGGGTCACTGGAACGGGCCGAGGAAGTCGGTGGCACCACCGAAAGCCAAGGACCGGGAAGGCGGCCAGGTGCCGCTAGGATCTGGGAGGTAGGGACCGGGGAACCGGAGGGTGCAAGCCCGCTGAGGCTCCGGGACCGAACGGGACGGCCCCGAGAAGTCGACCGGTTTCGACCGGGAGGCTACTCGGGGCCTCCTTCTTTTCTCTGGCGCTTCGCAAGTTGCTCTTCAGCCGTCACTAGTGTGAGCGAGGTGAGCGGACCCGCAGTCGCATTACTGCACGGACTGGCCGGCTCGGCCCGCAGGACTTGGGGAGACAACGCCTGGCTCGACCTCTTGGCCGATGCCGGTCGGGAAGCAATCGGTGTCGACCTGATGGGCCACGGCACCGCTCCCAAACCCCACCATCCCGAGGGTTATGCCAATTTCGAAGAGCATGTGATCGACCACTTCCCCAACGAGCCCATCGACGCCATCGGGTTTTCGTTGGGGGCCTACACCCTGTTGTCCATCGCCTCAAAGACCCCGGAGCGATTTCACAAGCTGGTTGTATCCGGGGTGGGCAAGAACCTATTCGAACGGGATGAGGACCACAGCCGCATGATCCTTCACGCCGTCACCGGTGAGCCCGACCCCGAGAACCCCGAAGCACTCCACTTCTCCACCCTGGCCGATGATCCCGAAGCCGACCGGGAGGCACTGGCCGCCCTGTTGGCCAGCCGCACCGCCTTCGACACCGATTGCCTCGCCCATGTCGCGGTGCCCACCCTCGTGGTGGTGGGCGATAAGGACTTCGCCTACCCCGCTGACCAGTTGGTGGAAGCCCTGCCCGACGCCCGCCTCGTCGTCCTTAGGGGCGTCGATCATTTCGCCACCCCCAAATCATTCGACTTCATCGACGCCGCCCTCGACTTCCTCGACGCCCGCCCCTTCTAGAGGAGGGGCTAGCGGAGCTGTTGGGCGGTTGGAACCAGAGGAGTGGGCAGCAGAGTGTCGCCGGTGAGGTATTCGTCGACCGCGGCGGCGCAGGCTCGGCCTTCGGCGATAGCCCACACTATGAGGCTCTGGCCCCGGCCGATATCGCCGGCCACGAACACGCCGGGAACGGTGCTCATCCAGTTGTCGTCGCGGGCCACATTGCCCCGGTCGGTGAGCCCCACCCCTAGGTCGTCAAGCAGACCGCCGGTCTCGGGGCCGACGAAACCGAGGGCCAATAGCACCAGATCGGCCCGAAACGCCCGCTCGGTGCCCTTGATGGGATTGAAGCTCATCCGCCCGCCCTCAAATGACTGCTCCACATCCACCGTGCGCAACGCCTCCACCCTGCCGCCCGATCCGGTGAACTCCACGGTGTTGATGGCGTAGATCTGGGTGCCGCCCTCTTCATGGGCCGAAGACGACCGGTACATGAGCGGCCAGGTGGGCCACGGGGTGGAGTCATCCCGCTCGTCGGGCGGGCGGGGCAAGATCTCGAACTGGTGGATAGAGGCTGCCCCGTGGCGGTGGGCGGTGCCCAAGCAGTCGGCGCCAGTGTCACCCCCACCGATGATGATCACGTGTTTGCCCTCCGCCGAGAACGGGTGTTCTTCCAGATCACCCTCCTGCACCCGATTGGCCGGGGGCAGGTACTCCATGGCCTGATAGATGCCTTCCAGCTCTCGACCCGGGATGGGCAAGTCCCGCCACTGGGTGGCTCCGCCGGCCAGTACCACCGCGTCGTACTCCTCGGTCAGCTCGGCCGCGCTGATGTCAACTCCTACATTCACCTCAGTCTTGAAAACCGTTCCCTCGGCCTCCATCTGGGACAGTCGGAGGTCGAGATGGCGCTTCTCCATCTTGAATTCGGGGATGCCGTAGCGCAGCAGCCCGCCGATGCGGTCGGCCCGCTCGAACACCACCACATCGTGGCCTGCCCGGGTGAGCTGCTGAGCTGCGGCCAATCCCGCCGGCCCCGACCCCACCACCGCTACCGACCGATCGGTGCGGTCGTCGCACACCACCGGGGTGATCCACCCCTCCTCCCAAGCTCGGTCCACGATCTCCACCTCGACCTGCTTGATCGTCACCGGGTCTTCGTTGATCCCCAGCACGCAAGCGGCTTCGCACGGCGCCGGGCAGAGCCGCCCGGTGAACTCGGGGAAATTATTGGTGGCGTGAAGCCGCTCGATGGCCTCCCGCCAGTGGTCCCTATAGACCAGATCGTTCCAGTCGGGGATCAGATTGCCCAAAGGACAGCCGTTGTTGCAGAACGGAATGCCGCAGTCCATGCAGCGCGAGGCTTGAGTGCGCACCGACTCGGCATCGAAGTCCCGGTAGACCTCGTTCCAGTCCTTGATCCGCACCGGCACCGCTCGGCGAACGGGCAGCTCCCGACCATGCTTTATGAACCCGCGAATATCACCCATGAGCGGCCGCCATGATCGCTGCTTCGGCGTCGGTGCCGGTGCGCTCGGCCTCGGCCAGCGCGGCGAGCACCCGCTTGTAGTCCTTGGGCATCACCTTCACGAAGCGGTCAGCCTCGGTGGCCCAGTTGGCCAGGATCCGCTCCGCCACGGCGGAGTCGGTGTTCACCATGTGCTGGCTGATGCGATCCCGCAGCCACTCCCGGTCACCGTCGTCGGGCGTCTCCAAGTCCACCATCTCTGGGTTCACCTTGGCGGGAAACACCCCGTCAGGGTCGTGTACATAGGCGATGCCGCCCGACATGCCGGCACCGAAGTTCCTGCCCGTGGGACCGAGCACCACGGCCCGGCCGCCGGTCATGTACTCGCAGCCGTGGTCCCCCACCCCCTCCACCACCGCGACGGCACCGGAGTTGCGGACGCAGAACCGCTCCCCCACCAGCCCTCGCAGGAAGAGCTCGCCGCTGGTGGCGCCGTAGCCGATCACGTTGCCTGCAATCACGTTTTCCTCGGCAACGAACCGGGCCTGCGGATAGGTGGTCACGATGATGCGCCCGCCCGACAGGCCCTTGCCCACATAGTCGTTGGCATCGCCGGTCAGCTTCATGGTGATGCCTCGGGGCAGAAACGCTCCGAAGCTGTTGCCGGCCGACCCGGAGAAGTTGATGCGGATGGTGTCGTCGGGCAGGCCGTCGGCTCCCCATTTGGACGTCACCTGATGGCCGAGCATGGTGCCCACTGTTCGGTTCACATTGCCGATAGGGAGGTCAATCTCCACCGCGAGGCCGTCTTCCAAGGCGGACTCGGCCATCAATATGAGCTGCTGGTCGAGGGCGCGATCGAGGCCGTGGTCCTGGGGCTGCGTGCAGTGCCGGTCGGCCTCAGAATCGATGTCAGGGGCATACAGGATGGGCGACAGGTCTAGTCCCGACGCCTTCCAGTGGTCCACCGCGTCGCTCACGTCCAAGCACTCCACCCGCCCGATAGCTTCCGCCAGAGTGCGGAACCCCAGCATGGCCAATAGCTCGCGCACCTCCTCGGCGATGTACTCCATGAAGTTGATGACGAATTCGGGCTCGCCGGTGAACTTCTTGCGCAGCTCGGGATCCTGGGTGGCCACCCCCACCGGACAGGTGTCCAGATGGCAGACCCGCATCATCACACACCCCGCAACCACCAAGGGCGCGGTGGCGAACCCGAACTCCTCGGCCCCCAGCAGTGCCGCGATCATCACATCCCGGCCGGTCTTCAGCTGGCCGTCGGTCTGCACCACGATCCGGTCCCGCAGCCGGTTCAGCAACAGCGTCTGCTGGGTCTCCGCCAACCCCAGCTCCCACGGGGTGCCGGCGTGTTTGATGGAGGTCAACGGCGAGGCTCCGGTGCCCCCGTCGTGACCCGAGATCAGCACCACATCGGCGTGGGCTTTTGACACCCCGGCGGCCACCGTGCCCACTCCCAGTTCCGACACCAGCTTCACGTGGATGCGGGCTTCTGGGTTGGCGTTCTTCAGGTCGTGGATGAGTTGGGCTAGATCCTCGATCGAGTAGATGTCGTGATGCGGTGGCGGCGAGATCAGCCCCACGCCGGGGGTGGAGTAGCGGACCTCGGCGATCCAGGGCCACACCTTGTGGCCGGGAAGCTGGCCGCCCTCGCCCGGCTTGGCCCCTTGAGCCATCTTGATCTGGATGTCATCACTGTTGACCAGATACTCGCTGGTCACCCCGAACCGCCCCGACGCGGCCTGCTTGATGGCTGAGCGGCGCAGATCGCCATTGGGGTCGGGCACATAGCGGGCGGGGTCTTCGCCTCCCTCGCCGGTGTTCGACTTGCCGCCGATGCGGTTCATGGCGATGGCCAGGGTCTCGTGGGCCTCGGCTGAGATCGATCCGTATGACATGGCCCCGGTGGAGAACCGGGTGACGATGCTGGAGACTGGTTCCACTTCCTCGATGGGAATCGGCTCTCGCCGCCCGGTTCGGAATCGGAACAGCCCCCGCAGGGTGGCCAGGCGCTCCGACTGGGTGTCTACATTCTCGGTGTACTGCTTGAAGATGTCGTAGCGGCCTTCTCGGGTGGCGTGCTGAAGCTTGAACACCGTCTCGGGGTTGAACAGGTGGTACTCGCCCTCCCGGCGCCACTGGTACTCCCCTCCCCCTTCCAGGGTGCGGTGGGCCCGCTCATCGGGGTTCTCCGGGTAGGCGATGCGGTGGCGAAGCCGCACCTCCTCGGCAAGCTGGGGGAAGCCGATGCCGCCCAAGCGGCTGACCGTGCCGGTGAAGCACTCCTGAATGATGGGGTGCCCCAGGCCGATGGCCTCGAAGATCTGAGCCCCCACATACGACTTCACCGTGGAGATGCCCATCTTGGACATGACCTTCAGCACGCCCTTGTCGCAAGCCTTGATGTAGTTGCGATGGGCCAGTGCCTTGTCGTCATCGGGCAAGAATCCGCACAGACCCTCGTCGATCATCTGGTCGATCGTCTCGAATGCCAGATAGGGGTTGACCGCGGTAGCCCCGTACGCCAGCAGCAAGCAGATGTGGTGTACCTCGCGGGCGTCGCCGGTTTCCACCACCAGGCCCACCCGGGTCCGGGTCTTCTCCCGAATGAGGTGGTGATGTACCGCCGCGGTGGCCAGCAATGAGGGGATCGGGGCCGAATCGAGACCGGCCCCCCTGTCGGACAGCACGATGATGTTCTTGCCCGCTTCGATGGCTCGGCTCACCTGTTCCCGGATGCGCTGGATAGCGATCCGCAGTCCCGGCCCTCCGTCGTCCACCGCGTACAGGCAGGGAACGACCTCAGTGGACCAGTGGCTGTGGCCTCCGGGCCCGTCCACCTCCACCAGGTTGGCCAACTGCTGGTCGGTGATCACCGGGTGGGGGGTGAAGATCTGGCGGCATGATTCGGGCCGGGGATCGAGCAGGTTCCCCTCGGGGCCGAGCCATCCACAGGTGGCGGTGATGATCTCCTCCCGGATGGCGTCCAGCGGTGGGTTGGTCACCTGGGCGAACAACTGCTGGAAGTAGTCGTACAGCAAACGGGACCGGTTGGAGAGAACAGCCACCGGGGTATCAGTGCCCATCGACCCCAGCGCCTCTTTGCCATCGCGGGCCATTGGGGCCAGCAGGATCTTGAGCTCTTCATGGGTGTAGCCGAACATCTGTTGGCGAACCACCAGCGGGGTGTCGTCCGGCTCGGGCAGCGGGCGGTTGACCAGATCGTCGAGATCCACTTGGTTGTCGGACAGCCACTGCCCATAGGGGTGGGCCGAGGCCAACCGCTCTTTGATCTCGGTGTCCCGCACTATGCGGCCCTCAGAGGTGTCGATCAAGAACATGCGGCCGGGTTGCAAGCGGCCCTTTTCCACGATGGCCGCCGGGTCCACGGCCATCACCCCGACTTCCGACGCCATGATCACCAGGTCGTCGTCTGTCACCCAATATCGGGAAGGGCGCAGGCCGTTGCGGTCGAGAACCGCGCCGATCAGCGTGCCGTCGCTGAACACGATGTCGGCGGGACCGTCCCACGGCTCCATCAGCGAGGCGTAGTAGCGGTAGAAGGCCCGCAGCTCTGGCGCCATCGACTCGTGGTTCTCCCACGGCTCGGGGATCATCATCAACACTGCCTGGGGCAGCGAGTAGCCGCCCATGTACAGCAGCTCCAGTACCTGGTCGAAGCTGGCGGTGTCGCTCACCCCCTCAGCGCACACCGGGAACAGCCGCTCCAAATCGCCAGGGAGGTGGGGCGAGCTCAACAGCGCCTCACGGGTCCGCATCCAGTTGCGGTTGCCTTGCACGGTGTTTATCTCGCCGTTGTGGGAGATGAAGCGGTAAGGGTGAGCCAGCGGCCAGGATGGGAAAGTGTTGGTGGAGAACCGGGAGTGGATCATGGCCAGGGCACTGGTCACCCGGGTATCGCTCAGATCGGAGTAGAACTCTCCGAGCTGAGGGGTGGTGAGCATGCCCTTGTAGACGATGGTCCGGTTGGAGAGACTGGCAAAGTAGCCATATGTCAGTTTGCGGGTTTTCGACCCCAGTGCCCCAGTATCGGCCTGGTCATCGGTCTCATAGGCAACCTCGTTGCGAATGCGGGTGCGCACGATGTAGGCCCGCCGCAAGAGTGCATCGGCATCGAGCCCGTCGCCGGAGTAGAACGGCTGCCAGAACGAAGGCATGGTGGCCAGCGCCTGCGCCCCCAGCTCGTCGGGACAGGTGGGCACCTCTCGCCATCCCAGCGAGGTCAGCCCCTCGTCGGCAGCGATGGCATCCATGGCCTCCCGGGCATGGGCCGCGGCCTCGGGGGTGTCGGGGAGGAAGCCGATGCCGGTGGCGTAGTGTCCCGCCGGCGGCAGGTCGAAGTCGCACACCTGGCGGTAGAAGTCGTCGGGCACCTGGATCAGCAATCCCGCGCCGTCGCCGGTGTTCACTTCCGCGCCCAGCGCCCCCCGATGCTGGAGGTTGCACAGAGCCCCGTAGCCCACCGACACAATCTCATGCCGCGGCCGGCCCTTAAGGTCCACCAGAAAGCCCACCCCGCAGCCGTCGTGCTCGTTTCTGGGGTTGTAAAGCCCCTGGGGGTGTGGCAGACCGGGAGGCTGCGGCCAGTTCCTCATTGCGTCCTTTCCAGCGTGTTTGCGGTGCGCGCCGAGACGACATTGGCCAGCGGCAGGGCTTCAATTTTACCGCCGCAACCCGGTCCCCTACCAAGTCTGTTCTGCTCGGGAGACTCCCAAGAGGCATGATTACAGGGTGGAATCGCCTGTTAATGATGAGGCTGGAGTGGCTGGAGTGAACGAAATCCGCGGCATTGACGGTTTGCTCGACTTCATCGACGCCTGTCCGACGCCTTTTCACGTGGTCGACCGAGCAGCCGACGTACTGCGGTCTTCAGGGTTCACCGAAATGGACGAAGCCGACGAATGGCCCGACGCCGTCGGCAGCCGCTACGTGCGCCGGGGCGGCAGCCTGGTGGCGTGGCGGCACCAGACCAGCGATGCAGGCTTCCGAATCATCGGTGCCCACACCGACAGCCCTAACTTGCGCATCACTGCCCAGCCCGACACCGGCCAGGCCGGTTATCGGCAACTCGGCGTGGAAGTGTACGGGGGCGCGTTGCTCAACAGCTGGCTGGATCGCGATCTTGGGGTGGCCGGTCGAGTAGCCACCCCAACGGGCACGCGGCTGTTCTGTATCGATCGACCGGTGCTCCGAGTGCCCCAGCTCGCCATCCACCTCGACCGGGAGGTCAACCAAAAGGGGCTGCTGCTCAACCCCCAGACCCACATCGTCCCCGTATGGGGGCTGGGGCTGCGCACCCCCGGCGAATTCGCCTTTGCCGCGGCCGAGGCGGCCGGTGTCGATGCCGACGAGGTGCTGGCCTGGGATGCGATGCTCTACGACCTCACTCCATCGGTGATCGGCGGCATCGACGGCGAGTTCATCTATGCCCCTCGCATCGACAACCAGGTGTCGTGCTGGGCCGGTCTCCAGGCCCTGATCGACGCCCCAGCCGACTCGCCTCCCAGCGCAGTGCTGTGCCTGTTCGACCACGAGGAGGTCGGCAGCACCTCAGCACAGGGGGCCGCGTCCACACTGCTGCCCACCGTGTTGGAGCGAATTGTCGGCAGCCGCGGCGCGCTGCATCCCGCGCTGGCCCAGTCGCTGTGTGTGTCGGCTGACGGGGCCCACGCCACCCACCCCAACTATCCCGAGCGCCATGAGCCCGACCATCACATAGCCATGGGCGATGGACCGGTGATCAAGCGCAATGCCAATCAGCGCTACGCCACCGACGCGGCGGGCGAGGCCGCATTCGCCGCGGCGTGCGAGAAGGCCGGGGTGGGCCACCAACTCTACGTCCACCGCGGCGACATGCCCTGCGGCAGCACGATCGGGCCGTTCGCAGCCTCGGCCACCGGGGTGACCACCATCGACGTCGGCGTCGCCCAGCTCTCCATGCACTCCGCCCGCGAGATGTGCGGATCCCAAGATCCCCTTGACTTCGCGCTGGCCCTCAGCGCGTTTCTCAACGTCGCAGGTTGACTCGGGTCAGCCGACGGGTCCGCTCGTAGGCCGATACCACCACCAAGAAGATGGCGAAGAACTCCAGGCGGCCGATGAGCATCATCGACATCAGCACCGCCCGGGCCGGACGGGAGAACACCAAGTAGTTGGAGGTGGGCCCGGCGTCGCCCAGAGCGGGTCCCATATTGCTCAACGCACTTATGGCCGCAGACGAGGAAGTGATCAGGTCTTGACCCAACGCGGCCAGCACCAAAGTTGCCACAAGCGCTGACAACGCGTAGAGGGCCACCAGCCCCGCCACCCGCTGGAGTATCGGCTCCGACACCACCATTTGGCCGAGCTTCACCCGTGCCACCACCCTGGGATGCTTCACTCGCAGCAGCCCGACCCGCATGTATTTCGCCATCACTTGGGCCCGCAACACTTTCAACCCCCCGGCGGTGCTCCCGGTCATGCCCCCCATCACCATGAGGGGCAGCAGCAATGCCTGCGCCCCCGGCGTCCATGCCGCGAAATCGCCGCCCGGATTGGCGCTGGAGGCGTTGCCGAAACCGCCGCTGGTGCCCAGGGTCACCGCGCCGAAGATGCCGTTGCGGAGACTGTTGGCCAGATCAGACAAGTCGTTCAGCCAGTTCAGCAGGGACGCGAACAACGCAACCGCGAATATCACAAGGAGATAGGTGCGAAATTCAGAAGACCGTCCATAGACCCCCGGGTTGCCCGACACCGCCCGCCAGTGGAGGGTGAAGCTCACCCCTCCCACCAGCATCCCGACAATCATCACCGCTTCCACCGCGATGCTGTCGAAGTGGCCGATGGAGTCGTCGTAAGGCGAGAAGCCCCCGGTGCCTGCGCTGGTGAAGGCGTGGGCCACTGCGTCGTAGAGGCTCAATCCGGCGATCATCAGGGCGGCCGCTATCGCGAGGGTGATGCCGCCGTAGAGTGCCCACAGCCTCCGAGCGGTGGAACTCACCCGAGGCGCCAGCCGGTCGGACGTGGGACCGGGAGCCTCCGCAGTGATGAGGCTCAGCCCTCCGACCCCCAGGAACGGCAGAATGGTCACCGCCAGCACCACCATGCCCATGCCGCCGTACCACTGCATGATCTGGCGCCACATGAGCACGCCTCGGCCCGTCCCCTCTATGGGGCTGAGCACCGTGGAGCCGGTGGCGGTGACGCCCGACACCGCCTCGAACAGGGCAGTGTCGAAGCTCCCCAGCTCGCCGGAAAACCACAGCGGCAGCGCAGCGAAAAGCGACAAGCCGATCCAGGTCCATGCCACCGCCGCGAAAACCGAGGCCGGGGGCATGTCCTCGTCGAGTCGGGTGAAGGCCACCAACAGCCCCCCTCCAACAAGCGTGACCAGCGCCCCCATTCCCAGGGCAATCTCATCGTCCGATGCCGACGACCCCCACTCCACCAGGGTGGCCAACAGCATCCCCGGCACCATGAACAGCAGCCCCAGCCCGACCACGAACCCCACTCTGCTGGTCACATTCCAGGGTCGGTCTACCAGAAGCTGGGACACAGCCCATTTCACCGCGGCCCTCCCCCGACGGGCAGCCGTCAATACCGCGGTCATGGCCCCAGCCTCATCGCCGCAGCCTCATCCGCTGGATCTCGCCTATACCCCAGCCGATCACCACCACCACCGGGTAGATCGACAGCCGGCCCAAGAACATCAGCGCAATCAACACCCCTCGAGCCGGGGCGGCCAGCACCGTGGCATCGGCAAAACCCGAGAGATCGCCCAAGCCAGGTCCGGCGGTAGCCAGCGCGGAGATCGACCCCGACACTGCGGTCGGCATGTCTCCCCCCAGCGAGGCGATGCCGAACACCCCTGAGGCGGCGGCCAGCACCCATAGAATCTGGAAGTTATGGACTCGGGTGAGCGAAGCCTCCGAAGCCACCGCTCCCGACACCCTCACCGGCACCACCGCCCGAGGATGGAGTTGCACCACCAGCTCCCGCCGCACGATGCCCAAAATCTCGATTACCCGTAGCACCCGGAAACCGCCCCCGGCCGAGCCCGCCATCGAGCCCACCCCGATAAGCAAGAGCAGCAGAACTTGGGGCGCGGCCACCCAATAGCCCCAATCTGCGACTCGGAAACCGGTGGTGCTGATCGACGAGGTGACGACAAAAAACGACTCTCGGATGGTGTCGGCACCCCCGCCGGTATCGGTCCACGTCCATGCCGCCACCAACACCGTCGACCCAATAATCAGGCAGGCGTAGAGCTTGAGCTCGGTCGATCGCCACAAGGCCTGCACTTTCCCCCGCACCATCCATACCAACGCGGCCACGGACACGCCGGCAAGGGCCATGGCTCCGGCGCCCACCCACTCGATTGCTGCTGAGTCGAAGTGGGCGAATGAGTCTCGGTAGTTGGCGAATCCTCCGGTGGATGCGGTGGTGAGCCCGAAAGTGGCGGCGTCGAACACGCCCATACCCGCCGCGTAGTAGGACGCAAACACCAGGATCGTGAGGCCCATATAGGTCAAGACCACCCGTTGGGTGTTGTGCGACCACGTCCTCGCCAGCACTGCCCGCCGCCCCCGGCCCTCGGCCACCTCGCTCAGCCGCCGCTGTCCCCCGAAGGCCGGCACCACCACCAACGCGAGCATCAGGCCGCCCAAGCCGCCCAGCCACTGGGTCAAGGCCCGCCATGTGAGGAGCCAGGTGGGCAGGGCCTCGGGGTCCACCACCGTGAGAGAGGTAGTGGTAAAGCCAGCCACCGACTCGAAGACGGCGTCGTCCACCCCACTTATCTCTCCCGAGGCCAGGTACACCACGGTGGAGATCACAACAAGGGAAGCGGCCGTGGCTACGACGGTGGTCAGCACCCTGACTGCGGACCGGTGCCAGGGGAAGCGAACCCGAGACGGGTCGCTCATTCCATGCTCACCCGAAGAAGCGCTTCACTTCGTCCACGGTGTCCGGACGGGCAGGATCATGTCCTATCACCCGAAGAAGCGCTTGACTTCGTCAACCGTGTCGGGCCGGGCGAAGACCACAATGTGGTCGCGGCTGCGGAGCTGGCTGCGACCCCGGCCGATCTGTGCCTTGCCGTCTCGCACATAGGCGCCAACGAGCACGTCCTTGGGCAGACCCAGCTCTCTCACCACGGCCCCATCGGCCTTCGACCCCGCCTTGATCTCAACCTCGATGACCTCGAAGTCACCCGACAGGTAGGTGGCCACTTGGGCCACCTCGCCCCGCACATAGCGGAGCACTCCGTTAGCGCTGGCCGTGCGGGGCGACAACGCCACGTCGATGCCCACATCCCGCAGCAGCGTGCGCAGCGCCAAGTTGTGCAATACGGCGATGGTCCCGCTCGCTCCCATCGACTCGGCATACAGACAGGCCAGGATGTTGGCGTCGTCTTTGCCGGTGAGAGCGATCACTGCGTCGAACTTGCCGACGTCCTCGGATTCCAGCAACTCGGCGTCGGTGATATCGCCGTGGATCACCAGCACTGCATCCAGTTCCTCACTCAGCGTCTGGGCCCGCTCCAGATTCCGCTCTATGAGCACCACCTCGGCATGGCGCTCACTCAGTCGCCGGGCCAATATCTCGGCCGTCCGGCCCCCGCCGAGCAGCATCACCCGGCGATGGGTGCCCGGCGCCAGACCCAAGAGCGGCAACAGCGTCGATCGGGCCCGCCGCTTACACACCACCCGCAGAAGATCACCGGGCTCAAGTGTGGTATCCGCCCGGGGAATCTGGGTCTTGCCCTCACGGGTGAGCACGGCCACAAGGAAGTCCCAGTCGGGCTCATACTCTTCGGCGATATCGACCAATCGCCGATTAGCCCAGGGTGCGTCGGCGGTCAGCTTCGCCCCCACCACCACAACCTCCCCATCGGCCATCACCGTGACGTCGGTGGCCCCCGGATATGACAGGAGGTCCATGATCTCGTGGGCGGTCTCCTCGTCGGGGTCGATGATGGTGTCGGCCTGCATCGCCTCCCGCAGCTCCCGGGCGTCCTTCTCCCGCAGGTTGCGGGCCTGGATGCGGGCGATGGTGCGTTCCACGCCGTGCTGCTTGGCCAGCAAGCAGGCCACCAGGTTCACCTCGTCGTGGGCGGTGACCGCCACCAGCAGGTCGGCCTTGTTGATGCCCGCCTCGACGAGAACGTGAGGATGGGTGCCACTCCCCTCCACCGCCAACACGTCCAGATCTTCAGCCAGGCTGTGCAGCTTCTTGGCGTTCACCTCCACGACCGACACGGTGTTGCCCTCTTCGCTCAAAATCTGAGCGACGTGGGAACCCACCTCGCCAGCGCCCACGACCACGATGCGCACTGCTACATCCTTACTGAAAATCCACGGGGGTGCGAGCACTCCCCCGGTTCTGGGCTCGCACGCCGGTCACCGGCGGGCCCGGCGCGACAACGCTTTGCTGAACACCCGCACCCGCTCTTCGGTGACCACCGCATCCATGGTCACATCGCCGGGGTGCGACGGCACGCCATCTACCAGCTGGCACTCATAGGCCAGCCCCACTACCAGCGGCTTGGCTGGACGGGGCCCGTTGAGCAAAAAGGACAGCGCCCGGTCGTAGTAACCCTGTCCCCGACCTGCCCTATGGCCAGCGGCGTCGAACACCACCACAGGGGCGAACACCACATCAAGCTCCCGGGCCGACACCAAGAGTTGGACGTCGACATCGGGCTCGGGAATCCCAAACCGGTTGAGCACGAACGAAGTGTCCGGCCCGGCGGGGGCGAACTGGATGGGAGCGGGATCGCGCATCACCGGGAAATACACCTCGATATCCCGCAGACGGCAAGCGGTCACCAGTGGGGCCGGATCGATCTCGCCGTCGTCGGCAACCGTGGCTGACACCCGACCCACGCCGTCCAGCCATCCAAGGGAGGTAACCGCGTTGCACACTGCTCGCGCCGCACCCTCGGGATCAGAAAACGAGCGCCGGGCCTCCCGGGCTTCGGTCCGCAACCGGTTGAGGCTGACCACGGTTCCAGATTATCGCTAATGACCCGAAATTGGTTATCCCAAATGGCAACCTTGGCAGGTCATATTCTCGCTGGCTAACTTCGCCTAGTTCTCTCAAACAGGGGGTCAACGTGGACGCCGTACCGTACCTTGCCGGATTGAGCGCGATTCTTGCGCTCGCACTCGCTTTCCTCTTCTACAGGCTGGTGAAATCGGCCCCGCCGGGCAACGACCGCATGGTCCATCTCATGAACGAGATCCAGTCCGGGGCTCGGGCCTTCCTCAAGCAGGAGTACACCTGGGTGGCTGGCTTCGTGGTCATCATGGCCATCCTCATACCCTTGCTGACCGGCGTGGAGCTCACGTTCATCAGCTACATCCTGGGAGCGGTGCTCTCGGCGGGGGCAGGGTACGTGGGCATGACCGTGGCCACCATGGCCAACGCCCGCACCACCCAAGCGGCCACAGAGGGACCGGCCAAGGCGTTGCCGCTGGCCTTCCGGGGCGGAGCGGTCATGGGCTTTTCGGTCGCCGGACTTAGCCTTCTGGGCCTGGCCTTCACCTACTTGCTGTTCGTGGAGTGGCTTAGCGTGGACGACCCGTTCGAGATCTTCACTGCCTTCGGGCTCGGGGCAAGTTCGATCGCCCTGTTCTCCCGCGTGGGTGGGGGCATCTACACCAAAGCCGCCGATGTCGGCGCCGATCTGGTGGGCAAGGTGGAGGCCGGCATCCCCGAGGACGACCCCCGCAACCCGGCCACCATCGCCGACAACGTGGGCGACAACGTGGGCGACGTGGCCGGCATGGGCGCTGACCTGTTCGAGAGCTACAGCGGTTCGATCATCGCCCCCATCGCTCTGACCGCGTTCTCTTTCGCGGTGGCCGGAAGCGAAGCCACGGGCAGTGATATCGGGCTGGCCCAGCTCATGTTCCCCTTGGCGGTGGCCTTTGTCGGGATGCTGGCCGCCATCGTGGGCTCGTTCGCCGTGAGGGGCAGCGCCCAAGCCGACGTGAAGAGCCTGTCCCGCCAACTCCACATGGGCACCAACGTGGCCATGGGCCTCACCGTCATCGGCACCATCCTGGTTGGACTTTGGTTCTTCTCCGGTGACGACTTCGACGGCTGGTGGGGCCTGCCCATCTCGGTGATCGGAGGCCTGTTAGTGGGCTGGGCCATCGGCAAGGTGGCCGAGATCTGGACGAGCGACCATTACCCACCCGTCCGCAAGATTGCCCAACAGTCCGAGACCGGCCCGGCCACCACCGTGCTGTCGGGCATCAGCGCTGGCATGGTGTCGGTAGCCGCCTCGGTGATCCTCATTGGCGCTGGCGTGCTGGTGGCCTACTGGGGTGGCCAGCAGACTCTGGGCGACACCACTGGCGCGGGCATCTACGGGATCGCCGTGGCCGCCATCGGAATGCTTGCCACCACCGGTGTGGTGGTGTCGGTGGACGCCTACGGCCCCATCGCTGACAACGCCGGGGGCATCGCCGAGATGTCTGAGCTCGACCCCGAGGTGCGCGAGGTGACCGACGCCTTAGACTCGCTGGGCAACACCACCGCCGCCATCGCCAAGGGCTTCGCGGTGGGCTCAGCCGCGCTGACCGCCCTGGCCCTGTTCAAGACCTTCGAAGTCGCGCTCCAACTCGAGGACCCCGGTTTCACGCTCTCGCTGGACGTGGGCCAAGTCGACGTGTTCATCGGGCTCTTCCTGGGAGCAATGCTGCCGTTCCTGTTTGCCGCTCTCACCATCGACGCAGTGGGCCGGGCGGCCAACAAGATGATCGAGGAGGTGCGCCGCCAGTTCCGAGAGATTCCCGGTCTGCGGGAAGGCGCTGAGGGGGTCAACCCCGACTCGTCCCGGTGCGTGGCTATCTCCACGCAGGCCTCGCTGCGGGAGATGCTGCTGCCCGGCGCCTTGGCAGTGGCCGTACCACTAATCCTGGGGTTCATCGACGTGGACACCCTGGGCGGCTTTTTGGCCGGTGCCCTGGTGACCGGCTTCGCTCTGGCCATCTTCATGGCCAACGCTGGCGGGGCCTGGGACAACGCCAAGAAGTACATCGAGGCCGGCGCCCACGGCGGCAAAGGCTCCGAGCCCCACAAGGCCGCCGTGGTGGGCGACACCGTGGGCGATCCGTTCAAAGACACCTCCGGGCCGTCGATGAACATCCTCATCAAGGTGATGACCATCGTGTCCCTGGTCTTCGCCTCAGCGTTCGTCTAAAGCCATTGCCCAACGGGCCCCAGATCGGCTTATAATCAGATCGGTCATACGACCATCCCAAGTGAGCCGGAGCGAGGGTGGTAGAACCCCTTTGAGGTGTACCTCGCTCCGGCCCATGCGGGACTCTATCTGCCGATAGCCGCACATCAGCCCTTTTCAGCAACTTTCACCCTTTCGGATTTCCGGTCCTGCGCTGTTACTCATCAGCTAGCTAGCCGTGGCAACATGAGCCGATGCCGATAGCCAAAGTCAGCGACCTCGATCTCTACTTCGAGCTACACGGGTCGGGGCCACCCCTGCTCAACATCAGCGGCAGCGGGGGCGACCTGCGCATGACCGCCCCCGACCTGAACCCCCTGAACCGGGCGTTCACCGTGGCCCACTACGACCAGCGGGGACTGGGCCAGACCTCGACTCCGCCGCTGCCCTGGACCATGGCGGACTACGCTGCCGACGCCGTTGCCTTCTTGGACTTCTTGGGCTGGGATTCGGTGCCGGTGGTGGGCACCAGCTTCGGCGGGATGGTGGGCATGAACATGGCTGTGCTCCATCCGGGGCGGATCAGCAAGCTGGTGCTCAACTGCACCTCCCCCGGCGGCCCCGACTACAGCTCCTGGCCCTTGCACACCCTGGCCGACCTCGATCCCGACGAGCGGGGCGAGGTGGCGCTGGAGATCATGGACACCCGCTATGAGCGGGGCGGCCCGCTGCCCCCCGGCGTGGAGATATTCGTGGCTAATGCGCGCCCCGACGGCCCCGCCCTGCCGCTCGAAACCCCCGGCGCGCTCGGCCAGCTGGAAGCCCGCCGAGGTCACGACGTGGTCGACCGCTTGGGCGAGATCGACGTGCCTACCCTGATATGCGCCGGGGTCCACGATGGCATCGCCCCCATGCGCAACAGCGAACTCCTGCGCGACCGAATCCCCAACGCCCGCCTGACCACCTTCGACGGCGGCCACATCTTCATGATGCAAGACCCCACCGCCTACCCCACCATCCTGGAGTTCCTCGCAGAAGACTGAAGGGCAGCGAACGCCCTACCGTGGTGGCGTGAACCGGGAGCGGGCGCTGAGAACGCTAGGGCTGGAAAAGGGGGCGCAGGCCGACGACGTCAATCGGGCATATCGAGCGCTGATCCGCCAAGCCCACCCCGATGCAGGCGGCAGCACCGTGGTGGCGGCTCGCATTACCGAGGCCTACCACTGGCTACAGCGGGCTGGCGCCGAGCCTCCCCAAGCTCCCCCACCCCCTCCCTCGCCTCAGCCAGACCCATCAGCCACCGACAAGGACGACGACAGCTATGTGCTGCGGCTCCCGCCGGGTGACATATTCGCCCGGTTGGTCGAGGCCGGGCACCAACTGGGTGAGGTGAGCTACATCGACCGCGACGCCGGCATCGTGCAGATCACCTTCACCGCCCACAACGGAGTGGTCTGCCAACTGGCAGCCACGATCGTCCCGATGCCGTCCCGGGCCAGTCAGGCCGAAGCCAGAGTCGAGTTCACCCTCGACCCATTGGCCAGCGGCGAGGCCCCGCCCATCGACCAAGTCGTCGCCCGATTCGCCCGCATATTTCGACGGACAAATCTCTAGATCAAACTGTCACTGGTCGTTCGTAGAGTGGTCGGCCCATGTCGGCTGTTGCCCCACAATCCGAGCGACGCAATGCCATTGCCCAGCCCGCGCTGTGGAGCATGCAAGAGCCCATCGCGCTCGAATTGGCCCCTAACCGGGTCGACCTGGGCGACGAGGCATGGGTCGACAGGATGACCGGCTTCGTCCGGGGCGGCGACACCCTCTTGGAGGCTCTGGTGACTACGGTCCCCCTGTCCACCGGAAGACGGCCCATGTACGACAACATGGTGGATGTCCCCCGGCTGTCAGGCCATCTCCCCACCGCCGTAGTGGGCTCTGCCATACCGGTGATCAGCAAAATCGCGACGATGCTGGGCGACCGCTACCAGAAGGCGTTCACCCGGGTGGGAATCAACCTCTACCGCAACGAACGCGACAGCGTGGCCTGGCACGCCGACAAGATCGGCCGGGTCATGCACCAACCCGTCATCGGCCTGGTGTCCCTGGGCGCGGCTCGCCCCTTCCTGCTCCGCCCCCTCGGCGGCGGCAAGTCCCGAAAGTTCGTCCTCGGCTCTGGAGATCTACTGGTGATGGGCGGCACTTGCCAGCACCGCTTCGAGCACGCCGTCCCCAAGCTCACCCACCCCACCGCCCCGCGCCTCAGCATCACCTTCCGCCACGACAGTGACGGACCGGGCTGACGTGTTTCAGCTCAGATTGAAAACAGTTCTGATGCCGATGCTGGCTCGGAGGTCGTCTAGGCCGGCGTTGATCTCGTTGATGGGGCGGCGGGCGGTGATCATGGGCTCCAGGTCGAGGCGGCCGTTCTGCCACAGGGCCAGCAGACGGGGAACTTCTCGCTGGGAGTTGCAGCCGCCGAACAGGCAGCCCAGCAACTTCTTCTCGGCAGTGAGATACATGACGGCGGGATTGATGGTCACGGTGTGCTCAAGGGCGGGTGCACCCACCATCACCGTTGTACCACCGTTGCGGGTGGCCGCCAAGCCAGCTTCCACCAGCGGACCGGCCCCGGCAGCGTCGAAGGCGTAGTCGGCGCCGATCCCCTTGGTGGCCTCCTGCACATGGGCCACCACGTCGGTCTCGTTCGGATCGAGCAGGTCAGTGGCCCCGAATGCCACGGCGGCATTGCGGCGGTCGGCCACCGGGTCGGAGGCGAAAATGCGGGATGCACCGGCCAGGCGGGCACCCTGCACTACCGACATGCCTACACCACCCAGGCCCATTACCAGCACGGTGGCACCCTCCTCCACCTGGGCAGTGTTGAGCACTGCACCCACGCCTGTCTGGATGGCGCATCCGATCACCGCAGCTACTTCCAGGGGCACGTCGGGGTCGATCTTCACCGCAGCGGTTTCGGCCACCAAGGTGAGCTGGCCGAATCCGGCGACTCCCAGGCCCCGGTACACCGGCTGGCCATCCATCGTGAACGGAATCGAGCCATCGGGCATCGTCCCCATGAACATCGAGGCCGCCGATGCGCACAGCGTCATCTCCCCTCGCACACACCAGTAGCACGTCCCGCACGGGCCAAACGGTGACAGCATCACGTGGTCACCTTCGGCCAGGGAGTCCACCCCCGGGCCCACCGCGTCGACGATCCCGGCGGCCTCGTGGCCCAAAATGATCGGGGTCATCATCTCAGGAGCATCGATCATGGTCAGATCGGAGTGGCACAGCCCGCAGTGGGTGACCTGCACC
This sequence comes from Acidimicrobiia bacterium, assembly GCA_022826705.1. Lineage (GTDB taxonomy): Bacteria > Actinomycetota > Acidimicrobiia > Acidimicrobiales > Bin134 > Poriferisocius. The sequence continues at coordinate 78,873 of JAJDUJ010000007.1, forward strand.
CGCACCTGCCCCGGCCCGGGATCGACGCAATCCACGTCGGCCATCACCAACGGCGTGGCCGGCGATGCCAGGAGTGCTGCCTTCATGGAAACCTCTCTCTTGGGTTTACTTCTTGCCGGCCTTCCAGCCGGTGGTGGCACCGGAGACCATGCCGTAAGGGCCTGACGGCCACCGGAAGCAGTCCACCATGAGCTGATCGACTTCTTCCCGGCTGGCCACACCCTCGGCCACTACCGCGTTGGCCTCTCGGATCATGGCCCCGTACACCCGATTGGTGACGTAGCCCCAGCTCATGGCCGAGTCTTTGATGACCACGGGGTTCTTGCCTGCGGCTGCCGCCAGGCGACAGATGGTCTCGGTGGTCTCGTCGGAGGTTTGCGGCGCCCTTACGATCTCAGCCAGCTTCATCACCGGCGGCGGCGATGCCCAGTGCCATCCGATTACCCTGTCGGCTCGATCGGTAGCCACCGCCAGGGCCTGTACCGGATACCCGCTGGAGTTGGATGCGAAAATGGTGTGCTCCGGGCACTCTTGGTCGAGCTCTCGGAACAACTGAATCTTGAGGTCCAGGCGCTCGGGGACCGCTTCGATAATCACATCGACGCCCGCAGCTGCATCCCGGTCAGTGGTGAAGTCGATGCGGGCCAGCGCAGCTTCAGCCTCGGCCTCGGTCATCTTGCCCCGGGCCACTGCCCCCTGGATGCCGAATCGGCCCTCGGACACCAGACCGGGGGCGGCCGCAACGATGTCGGGATCAATATCGAAGGCCACCACGGGATGGCCGGCGATGGCCATCACCTGAGCGATGCCCGAGCCCATCACCCCCGAGCCGATGACTCCGATTTTCTCTGCGCCGGCGGTCACGACAGATGCGCGCCGAACCAGGCCGCCATACGGGACCAGCCATCGGAGGCAGCGTCGGCGTTGTACGACGGGCGCTCGTCGCACAGGAACCCGTGGTCGGCATCGGCGTAGCGCACGATGTCGGTGGGCTGGGCGTTGCCATCGAGGTCGGACCGAAGTTGCTCAACACCCTCGACCGGGATCATGCCGTCGAGGTCGCCGAACAGGCCCAGCCACGGGCACTGGAGGTCGCCATGGCGGTCAGCCAGCTTGGGCTGGCCCGGGGTGAACCCGTCGGTCACGATGGCCCCGCCGTAGTAGGTGACCGCCGCGCCCACTGGGCGGCTGATGGCCGTCAGGAAGGTGACCCGGCCGCCCATGCAGAATCCGGTGATGCCCACCTTGTTGGACGGAATCCCCTGGTCGGCCAGAAAGCCGAGAGCGGCATCCACGTCCATCAGGGAGTGGGAGTCGAGGAGGTTGCCCATCATCTCGAATATCTTGTCCATCTCGTCGTAGCCGGCCAGATTGTTCTCATAGCGGTGATAAAGATCAGGGGCCACCGCCAGATAGCCCTCGGCCGCTACCCGTCGGGTTACGTCCTCGATATGGCCGTTCAGCCCGAAGGCCTCCATGATCACGATTACCGCGGCACTCGGCTCGCCATCGGGGCGGGCGACGTACAGCCTCATCGGGCCATCGGCAGTGGAGAGTTCTACGTTCTCGGTTTGCATGGCTGCCGATGGTAGTCCTCGGTTCGACCAGCGGCCTATTGGTCAGGACGGGGAGCATAAACCGGATCAGAGCGGTCTCGGCTGCCCCGCAAGAAGCGCTCATCGAAAGGACGGAACTGCTCTTCTCGCACCCATTCCGTGGTAGCCACCCGCCGCTGGATGAGCCAAGGTCCGTCGCCTCGTCGGCACACGTCGTCGATGAAGCGGAAGCCCACCGACAGGTTCAATTCCGGCGGCCCTCCCTCAGTCCAATGCCGGGCGATGCCGTGGGCTTCGGAGCGAGCCCATTGCACAGTGCCCCCATCGGCAGAAGTTGCCAACTCCGGGTCGACTTCCACAAACACGTTCAATACGTTGTGGACCGAGCCGGTGTAGCGACGTAACAGACGCTCGCTCCACACCAGATACTCGTCCACAGTGCCCTCAAAAGTGCCGTGGGAATCGGTGGCGTCCGGGTGGTAGCACGAGCGGACCAGCTCCATGTCGAGGCGGTCCACCCCCCGGCAGTACCGATACAGCAGTTCGATGATCTCTTGCTTGGACAAAAGTTCGGCAAGCTGGGCCTGGCTGTCCACAGCCGCCATTCTGCCCTGCCAGCAGGCTGTTGGTCTGGTTAGACTCAGCATTGAGTTGGCAGCGAACCCCGAGCCCGACGCCTCTTGGCATACCGACCCATTCGGGCGGCATGACGCCCGATGGTGGGATGGTACAAAATGGACTGAAAAGGTCCGCGACGGAGAGCAGCCCGGCATCGACCCGCCTGGCATCGCAGTGGCCCCCCAGGCAATCCCCCTTAACGAGCCAGCCCCGCCCATCCCCAGCCGGCGAATGATCCGCCTCTTCGGCAAACGGCTGCCCGGTGCCATGCTGCTGGCGTCAGTGGCCCTTGTTGCCGTGATCGTGCTGGTAATCGTGGTGGCGGTGCTCATCTGACGGGCCCAGAGCTCTCAACAACTCCTTGATCGACATCTCCCGGTAGTGTCCTGGCCGTGGCAAAACGAGAGATCATCTTGCACGAGTATGTCGACATCATGGGCCAGGCGGCGTGGCCCTACATGGAGCACATCAAGATCCAGAACCGGGACGCCCGGGTTGGTTTCGAGCTCTTGGGCACTTGGTACACCATGGGGATCACTGCCCGCTGGCCTCAGGTGGTGAACCTGTGGGACTCGGGGGGCTGGGACGGCTGGCTCGAGCGGGTGGATCGGCTCAACCTCAAGCGGAAGTCCAACGACCTGCTCGACGAATGGTGGGAGGAGGCCTACAAACTCCGCACCGGCGGCTACGACCGAGTGCTGGGATCAGTACCCGAATCGCCTCCGGTGGCATCGGTGCTCGCCGGTGAGGTGCGGGGCACGCTGTACATCCACGAGTTGACCGAGGTGCGGCCGGGATCGGCCCGCGATTATCTGGCCGCCATGGCTGCCGACTACCTGCCCGCCGCCGCCGACTACGGCTACACCTGCATGGGGCTGTGGGAGGTGCTGCACCACGACTATGAGGTGTGCACGGTGTGGGCCGCTTCCCCTGAGGCCTATATTCGACTGAACAAAGCTACCGACGCGGCCGGCGGATTCGACGAGGGGGTCGACGGCGACGACCGGCTCGTAGCGTGGCGGACCACGGCCCAGCAGTACACCACCCGCTTTAGGGAGGAGCTGATGACCCCAGCCCCCGGCACGCTCACCGGCCCCGAGGCATACGAAGACGACACCTATATCAATCGGCCATAGGCATCAAACGGTCATAGGCAGAGAGGAGCACCAACCATGCGGGGCATCTTGTTCGACGGCGAGGGCGCGGTTGTGGTCGATGGGCTCGGGGTGACCGATCTCGAACCCGATCAGGTTCGAGTGCGGATCGGGGCAGCCGGGGTGTGTCACTCCGACGTGTCGGTGATCAACGGGACCTTTGGACAGATGTTCTCTCCGCCATTCGTGATGGGCCATGAGGGTGCCGGACAGGTGGTGGCGGTGGGCAGCGATGTGACAACCGTGGAGGCCGGCGATCATGTGGTGATCGCCACCATCGACAACTGCGGGCGCTGCTCGGTGTGTGCCACTGGCCACCCCACCTTGTGCCAGACCTCCAAGCTCGGTGCGGCCATCGCCAAGCGCAATGAGACCGGCGAGGAGCCCGGCCCCGGCGACTTGCCCGCCTACTTCACCTACCAGGGCGAGGAGATCATGGGCTTCGCCAACACCGGTGTGTTCGCCGAGGAGGTGGTGGTAGGCCAAGGCCAAGTTGTGGCCATCGACAAGCGGGTGCCGTTCACCAGCGCCTGCCTCATCGGCTGCGGCGTGCTCACCGGTACCGGCGCCATCTTCAACCGGGCCCAGGTGTACCGGGGCGACTCTGTGGCAGTGATCGGCGTGGGCGGCATCGGCCTCAACGTGATCCAGGCCGCCCGCATCGCCGGGGCTACCAAGATCGTCGCCGTCGACAACAACCCCGCCAAAGAGGGATTTGCCCGCCAATTCGGCGCCACCCACTTTGTGGACTCGGGCCAAGACCCGTCAATCGAGACCGTGCGGGAGATCACCGCAGGCGGGGTGGACTGCTCGGTTGAGTGCGTGGGCAACACTTCGCTGATGATGGACGCGGTGGAGATGCTGCGCCCCGGCGGCAGCATGGTGATCTTGGGAGTGGCGGGCATGGACTCTCGAATGGAGCTCGCCCCGTTCAAGCTCTACCAGAACAAGTCGATCATGGGCTGCCGCTACGGATCGGCCCGCCCTGCGTTCGATATCCCCGCGCTGGTGGATCTGTACTTGGACGGCCGGCTGCTGCTCGACGAACTCGTGTCGGCCACCTATGACCTGGCCGAACTCGACAAGGCCTTCGACGACCTCGAGGCCGGGAAACTGGCCCGAGGCGTGCTCGATCTGAGCTGATTCTCAGGCCGCCGGGGTCTCAGTGATGTCGGCGTCGAGGTCTAGATCGAAGTACTTGGCCGGGTTCTCCAGCAGCACTTTGCGGGAGATCGACTCGTCCACCTTGGTGAAGTTCTCTTCGATGAACTCCTGGGAGTCGGGGAACGAGCCCACCGAGTGGGGGAAGTCGGTGCCCCACATGATGTTGTCCCACGGGATGATGTCGACCATGTCGAACACCACCGGGTCGCGGATCACACTGAAATGGAAGTGGTCGAGTATCTGCTCGCTGGGCTTGCGCTCGTAGTTCACCTTGAACCAGTCGCCGAACAGGTCGTAGTTGTCGTCCATGAAGTAAAGCGTGCCGGGCAGCCAGCTGGCGTTAGTCTCGGCGAAGTAGAACTTGATCTCCGGGAACCGCTCCAGCACACCCGCCGCGATGAGCTGGGCCATGCAGTACACCGGGGCGTGGTTGCCGGCCCGCTGCACCAGAGCGGAAGCCCACGGGCTGTCGGATGTTCCCCTAGCCGCCGATTGGGCCGGGGCTTGCCCCGCCCCGAAGCCGAAGTGAGGGGCCAGCTTGAGGCCCAGTTCCAGGCTCTTCTCCCAGAAGCGGTCGTCCACCGGATCGGCGTAGGGAGTGCCGTTTGGGAAGTTGTAGAACGCCACCGACGGCAGGCCGGCCTCGGCGACGAACTCCAATTCCTCCACCGCATGGTCGATGTCAGTGATGGGGGTCACCGCGTTGCCGATGAGCCGGTCGGGGGCCACCGAGCAGTAGTCATGGGCCAAGAATGTGTTGTAGGCCCGGATCATGGAGCGGTACACGTCGGGGTCCTTGATGCCCTCGAGGAACCGGCTGGCGAACACCGGCGGGAACAGCACCTCGGCATCGATGCCGTCGAGGTCTTGCTCCCGGAGGCGCTGCTCGGCGGGGCCGGCGCCCTCAGCAGGACTGCCGTCGTCGTTGAAGTAGGTGCCTCCAGAAAACTTCACCTTGTCGCGCCCGGCGATGTTCTGGCCGTTGCGAAGCATGGGCTGGCCCTCAATGAGCCACCCCTCTCCCCCTTCGGGGAGGTGGATCAACCGGGGTGCCCGATCCTTGTATCGCTCGGGGACATACTTCACGAATACATCGGGCGGCGTCTCCACATGCCCGTCAGCGCTGATTACCTTGTACTTTCGGCCCATGGACGGAGCTTATTCGGATCAATGGGGGGCGCGAAAAGCGGGGCGGCTCCCCCGAGGCCCTCAGATTGCCTGGGTAGTGCTTGCCTTGCTTCTGGCGTTAGCGGTGATGGCCGTAGGCTGCTCCTCCGACGATGACGACGGCGCTCCGGCCTCGGCGCCAACGGATACACCCACCGAGGCGCCTGCGCCCGCCCCTGCTCCTACCGAGGCACCCGTCTCCAAACCTGAGCCGACCCCGACACCCACATATGAGGCCACGCCCGCACCAACCCCGGCACCCACAGCAGCCCTGACACCTGAGTCCACACCCGAGCCGACGCCGGAGCCCATGCCCGAACCGCAGGTCGCGCTCACCGAGTTCGGCGAGCTCCCCGTCGGAATCAGAACCCTGGAACTGGGAGGAGAACCCGGCGAACAGCCCCTATCTGTTTGGTACCCCGCTGATTCAGACGCAGTGGCCAGTATGGAAACTGAGATCTATGACTCCGCCCAGGCCATCCCGGCAGCTTTTAGAACCCTGATTCCCGAGAGCATGCAGAGTGCGGTTGAGACCAACTCCTATCGCGACGCGCCGCTGGCCGATGGAGGCCCCTATCCGGTGGTCATATACAGCCACGGGTTCGGCGGTCACCGAGACGTTGCCATCTTTCTGACCACCCATTTGGCATCGCACGGCTTCGTGGTTGCATCCCCCGAACACATCCACAGAAATCTTCCTGCTCAGGCTTTCGGCACCGCAGAGTTCAGCCCCGAGAAAGACCAGGCCGATGTGGCCAACACCCTGGCTGCGCTGGAATCGGCACTCGGAGACGCAGTCGACACCGCAAGTGTGGGGGTGATCGGGCATTCCGCCGGCGCCAGAACCGCACTGGACGCACTGGCCAACGAAGCGGTTTTGGCCGCCATACCGCTGGCTGGTGGCGGAGAGGCTCCCCCAGAGGCCGTCGACAAATCGATTCTGGTGGTGGTGGCCGAGTTGGATCTCACTGTGCCCACTGAGAGGAGCTTGGACAGCTACGAATCAGCTCTCGGACCCAGGACGTTTGTCAACCTCGCTCAAGCGGGCCACAACAGCTTCACCGACAGCTGTCCCGTCATCCTCGACGGAGGCGGCCTGGGCATGCTCGAACCCCTCCTCGGCGCGGAGCAGGTAGCCCGGGCCGAAGACGGATGTACCCCAGAAAACGCCCATCCTCTGGCTATGCAGGCCGCGCTCAAGCACCTGGCCACCGTATTTTTCCTGGTAAATCTGACCGATCGGCCCGACGTCGGGGTCACCCCCGAATTCGCCGATCTGATCGACGGAGTCGAGCTGGCCGACTACCGCGAAGCAGGCTGAGACAAACCAGCCAGCCTCAGTCCAGACCGAGGTGGCCGCGCACGAAGCGGCGGTAGCCGGCCGCACTCCAGTTGTCGTGGTCTTCGCCCCAGCCGACGGCGTCGCCGAACGACCATTCGCTCAGGCAGTTCCATGTCCACAAGTTGGGATTGAGATGGACGCCAATGCGGTTCACCGACCGGCTGGTGGCTACCAGTTCTCGGCCTGACTCGTCCACCGCCTCGATGCGCACCACGGTGGGCGCCCCGGTACCGGGATCGCGCTCCAGCACGTCGCGCCGCCCCTGTCCGGGAACCAATCGGGAGTACTCGCCATCGCTCAGGTAGTAGCCATGTATAACCGTGCAGTCGGGGTCGTCGCCCTCGCCGTAGGCCATGGTCAGGGCGTGGAAGCCATCGGTGTCCGAGGCGGTGGCGTAGCTGTAGCCGCCCCGAACGGCGCCGTGCAGGGTGGCGCCGAACTGGCTGCGCGGCCCCCACGACCGGTCCCTCATGCCATAGGCGTCCAGCTCGTAGGTGTCATCTCCCAGCCGAATAGTGCCCTGGTAGCGGCCCGGCTGGTCCAAATGGCCGTCGCCCAGGTAGTTGGGCGGGCACACCGCGGTGAACGTCAGGTCCACCTCCGCTTCGCCGTCGTCTTGGCACAGGAATCTGATTCGGTACTTCTTGAGGGGCTCGATCACCTGGTAGCGGATGCCGTTGGGCAGTTCGATGTCGCTCAGCGGCTCATCGGGCATGGGCAGGTGCCAGAAGTTCTTGGCATAGCGGCAGTTCCAGATCTGGTCGCCGCCGGTGTCCCAGAAGAACGCTCCACCGGACGTGATCCCCTGGTTGGGTCGAAAGAACGGATAGAGCTGGCCCGACAGCTTGTGCTCGGGGGCGGCAAAGGTGAACCAGCACGTCTCGGTCCAATAGGGATCGTCAGAGGTTGGCGGATGGAACTCGTCGTCGGGATGAGTGGCGGAGCCAGTAGAGGGGTTAGCGGACATGGGGTGCCATGCTATGGGAGTGACCCTCGGTCCTGACGATCTGGTGCTCAGCTCGGGCTCGCTGGAAAACCCTCCGATCGAGGTTCTGGTGGAGGCCGCCGTGGCCGGCGGGTTCGCTGGTTTGACCCTGTGGCCAGCGGTCTATCCGCCCGACCCGACAATCGGCGAGCGCATCCGCGATGCCGGGCTGGCCGTGGCCGACATGGACGCGGTCATTGTGTGGGTGGGCCCCGACGACCCCGGCGGGCCGTATTACGAGGAAGCCCCCCGAGAGACGGTGTTCGAGGCGGCTGCCGCTCTGGGCGCTGCCGGGGTGAACTCGCTGTTGGTGTGCGCGGGATCAGCGACCAGAGAGCAAGCGACCGAAGCCATGGCTGATCTAGCCGACCAGGGCACTTCCGTCGGGGTGGATGTGTTCATGGAGTTCAGCCGCAGCCGGCCCATCCCCGACCCTCGCACCAGCGCCGAGGTGGTGGCCTCCACGGGCCGGGCCAACTGCGGCCTGACGGTGGACTTCTGGCATGTGCATTACGGCCCCGGCGACTTCTCCGACTTCGCCTCGATTCCTGGTCGGCTGGTGGGGGCCATCCAGCTCAACGATGCTCCGGTGGAGTTCCCCGACGACCTGGGATGGGCCACCCGGTATCGGCGCTGTGTTCCTGGCGAGGGGGTTATGGACCTGGCCGGTGCGCTGAGGACTATCCGGGCTGCCGGATCTGTCGCGCCGGTGACTCTGGAGGTGTTCGACTCCGACCGGTTGGAGGCTATGGGGCCGGTGGGCTTTGCCCGGCTGTTGGGCGACGCCACCCGACGGGTGCTCGACGAGGCCCGCGGCTAGACACCCACCCGGATCGGGAGGCCCGCAGCCCGGTACACCGCGTCGATGAGTTCCATCGTCTTGATCGACTCCGACGGGGGATACAGGTTGGGGCCCCCGTCTTCCACGCAGGCTCGGAAGGCCCGAAGCTGGCAGGTGTAAGTCGCCACCGGCTGCGCAGGCTCGTGGTGGACGGTGTTGCCATCGTTGTCGGTGACAGTGAGGCCACTCCCCCACATGGGGGCCAGCGGGTTGTCTATGAGCATCCGCCCCTCGGCGCCGGTCACCACCACCTCGGCCCGAAACTCGAAATCGAACGCCTCGGGGTCTATTTCGTCAGGGTCGCCCAACTCGGCCTTGCGGTCGGTGCCGGTGAACTCCGAGAGCATGGACGCGGTGGCCCCGCTATGGCGATAGCGCAGCTCTGCGGTCATCTTCCGGTCGATGTCCGGGGCCATCTCCTCGCACTCGGCCCGCACCACCTCGAGCTCTCCGAAAGCTCGCAGGTTGCTGAGGGCATAGGAGCCGGTGTCCATGAGGGCGCCCCCCGCCAGGTCGTAGCGGTAGCGGATGTCATCGGGGCCGTGCATCGACGGAAAGACCATGGCCGCCTCCACATGGGTCACCTCGCCTACCGCGCCTTCGGCGACTAGCTCAATGGCCCGTTCGGCTTGGGGGTGGAAGCGCCAGTGATAGGCCTCCATCACCACCCGCCCTGTCCGCTCCGCTGCCTCGGCCACTTGGCGGGCCTCATCGGCGTTGGCGGTGAAAGGTTTCTCCAGCAGCACCGGCTTGCCCGCTTCCAGCGCGGCGATTGTCCAGCGGGCGTGGTGGGAGTTGGGCAGCGGGTTGTACACCGCGTCGATCTCCTCTGAAGTCAGCAGATCGTCGTAGCTGTCGAATACCAGAGGAATCCCATGCTCATCGGCATAAGCCCGAGCCCGCTGCGGATCGCGGGCCGCCGCCGCGGCCACCTCCACCCCGTCGACCTCTTTCGCCGGCTCGATGAGGCCCATCGGCCCGATCCACGCCGCCCCCAACATCCCCACGCGCACATACCCACGCTAGCTGTATCGGGACAAGTGCGAGCAGGCGACCTCGTTCTATCGGATCACAACAAGCACAGCCGATTAGACCGGCCAATCCTCATCGAGCCGCTTTACTCCAAAAACCAAGGATGAATTACGGGGCGGTGGTTCGGAATTCGAAATCGCCAATTTGTTGAGCCCTCGCTGGGGGTTGGAGGTGCTTGTACACCTCGTAGAGATGGCTTGGTGCTGCATTTGCTAGGGCGGTCGTCAGCTGGTCAACGGTTAGCAGCTTGTCTTCAGGATCAATCCACAATTGGCGGTTGTCGAAAGTGCGTGGACTGCCGCTTGTATTAAGGCGCATGTTGCCCTCTGGGCCTGTGAAAAGAGTGCCGTCATCCGCGATCTCTAGCACCGCATTCCGATGAAGCAACACCCAGAAGTCCTCGATGACAACTTCATTTCCGCTTTGGGCGAGAACTTGCCGCACTTCCCGCACAAGGGGCACCACATAGCGGTGGCCGGGCTCAAATCGACGCCCCTCGCTGGGCACAAGGGGAATCCGCTGGTTTCCGAGAGACGCCCAGCCCGCAGTTTCTCTCAATTCGACGGTGCTCGGCGCAATCGAATGGGCACCAGGGCTAGTCCACAGCGGCTCGTCGATTCGCAGCACCACCTGCCGTTCAATGATGCTTGCACGTCCCGGGTAATGCCGCTCGGTACCTTCGGCCACTCCGATGACCGTGACCACTGCCACCTGTTCGGCGTAGGTCACCCAATCTGAGAGATCGTCATAGGGATACAGGAGATCCTCGCCGTATTCGGAACTTAGGTTTCGGCTGCCAACCCGTCCGTCGTGCGTCACTCCATACAACATGAATGGTGTGTCATCCATTTCCTTGCGAAGGATGCTCCTTGCCTCCTCAAGCGCTTCAACGGCCTCAATCTCGGCAATGCTCTCTGCGCGTCCGATGGCAGCAAGCCGTTCCTCAGCCGGCAAGTGTTTGAATGCCTCGTAATACCGACTCGGCGGTGTCCGCGTCAGTTCCTCGGCCACCTGCTCAATAGGGTCCTGGCTGCTGCGGTGCAGTTGATAACGGCCGTCATAACCGCCCTGCAACGAACCGTCCGGGGCAACCCATAATGTTGCTTCGGTTAGTTGTCCCCATTCTCCCTCAGAATCCTGCGACGGCCACCAAACTAACGGCATCACGTACTGGCAGCCAACCTCGAGATACGGCCTGTCACCGAACCGTGCGGGGATCATCTCATCCTCTTCGATTTCAAACCCATCAGTGGGCATCTCGAACGTCCCCGTTAGCAGGAACTCTTCCGACTTCGCCCACAGGACCCTGTCCACTCGCAGTATCACCCTACGGCCAACCTCTTCGAAAGATGACCTACTCTGGTCAACTATTTCTTGCACCACTGTGACCACGGACACCTGTTCGGCGTAGGTCACCCAGTCCGTCGGGTAACTATCAGCATAAAGAATCCAGCTGATGGCCGGGCTCCTCCATTCATCAGTAAACACTTGCGAACAATCTCCACCGTCAGCCCCACTCTCCGCACCGTTCCCACCGCAGGCCGCGATGAGCAGCACCGCGCATACTGCCATCCTCACCAGAGTGAACCGATGCCCCATCGTTGCCCCTCTCCAAAAATGCTGGATGGATGCACTCTTTTCCACATTGGGGACCAAGTCGAAGGCTTGGTCCGGTTGCAACGGTCTATCACCTCGCTGGTCTCAGGCGATGTCGGTCCCGGTTCAGGCAAGCTAAATGGGCTTTCCGTCGTCATAACCGCATGACTACTTCAGACGGACCCAACTCCCATGCGCGGGAACCATGCAGGTGAACGACTCCGTTGGATCGATCAGGCTGCGAACGCCGCTTTGAGGTCGGAAGCCAGCTCAGGACGACAGATGAGGATGCCCCATTGGGCAAGGTCGCGGCGGTTGTAGCGGAGCGGGGAGCCGTCTAGGTGGGAAGCGTGCAGTCCAGCGGCCAAGGCGATGGCCACCGGGGCGCAGGTGTCCCATTCGTAGAGGCCGCCGGCGTGAACCCAAGCGTCGGCCTCGCCGGTGACTACGGCCATGGCCTTCACGCCGGCGGAGCCCACGCCATACACATCGGCGTCGAGGTGGCGAGCAAGGCGGTGGCCGTCCCACCGCACCCGGGAGCGTGACATCACCACCAGCGGTCGCTTTCGGCCGGAATCGGCGGGAGGCCCGTCAGCACTCATCGTGCTGAATGTGCGACCCCAGGGAGGCACAGAGACTGCTCCGGCCGCCGGTTCGCCGTTCACTGCCAACCCGACGTGGACTGCCCAAGTGTCGCTCCACTGGTCGGCGTAGTCGGATGAGCCGTCCAACGGGTCGACGATCCATACCCGTTCAGCCGCCAAGCGGGTGCCGTCGTCGCGCCCTTCCTCCGACAGCACGATGTCATCGGGCCGGAGCTGGGCCAACGCCCCGGTGAGATAACGATGGCTGAGCTGATCGCCTGCCATCTCCCGGTGGAGGTAGCCAGCGCGGGATTCCTCCATCTCGTCTGAAAGGGCCTGGAGCTGTTCCCCTGCCTGCTGGGCCAACCAGTGGGCCAGTTCGTGATCACTCGGTTCCGGGGTCTCGGTCACGGAGCCAACACAATCGGCCGCCAGTCGAGCACCGCAGTGCCTTGGGCTCGAAACAGCGGGGGCCGCCGCCTCAATCGGGGCCGCCAGTCGAACACCGACTTCAAACCGGCACCGTTTCGCTCGGCTTGCACAATCACGGTGAACGCCAACAGGCGGCCGTTGGGCACCGGTTCCACCGCGTCGAGCGTGGCCCATACGTCCACCACGTCGTCCTCGAACACCGGCCCGGTGTGATCGCACAGATGCCAGCCCACCACGGTGGCCGTGGTGGGCAAGAGGCGCACCAGTCCGGCTTGAGCCAATCCCACTGTGTGTCCGCCATACACCAGCCGCTTGCCCTCCTGACCGAGTGATGCATCCCGATGAGGTGGGGCCAGGTTTTGGGTGAGCCGTACCAGTGCGGGTGCATCGGTCACCGTGTCCCGCAGCGGGTCGCTCCGGGTCTCTCCGATCGGCCACTGTTGAGGTGCCCCCAAGGGGCTCAGATCCCAGTCGAGCGGAGCGGCCTCGACAAACAGGGCCATGTCAAGCTCTTCGGGGGTGCCCCCCAAGTCATCGTGGTGGCCGGTAGCCGCGTAGGAGCGGCGGCGGACCAGCGCGCACCGTTCGAAGTCCAGCACTAGGCGACCCTGATCGTCGACCGTTTGCATGCCGAGCAGCACCAACCCCCTAGGGGGCCGATCGGGGCGGGCCGAAGCCTCCCGTAGGCCCCGAACGGTCACCGTCGTGGTAAGTGTGTCTCCTACTCGCACCGTGCGGAGTTGCCGCACCCCTCGGTAGAACAGGTTGGCCACCACCTTGCGGGTGGCCACGGTGGACTGGCCGATGGCCAATTGCAATACCAGCGCGGGATTGACCACTGAACCGGGCTCTCCGGTAATGGCCTCGGCCAGCGGGCGGCTCAGGCTGATGGCCAAGGGATCGCCGCAAATGGCCTGATAGACCGCGGCTTCACCCGGTCCAATAGTGATCGCCGGGGCAGGGTCGAGCGACTGGCCCACTTCAAAATCCTCGAACCAGGGACCGTCTCCTGCCGGTGCAACCACGCCCCGCAGTAAACCACGCCAGACGGTGACTTCCTGAACTGGCATTAGGGTCTGGCCATGACAGCAGCTTCACCCGAGGAAGTCCCGGCCATCATCGAGGTGGCCATCAACGGAATCACCAGCCCCGAAATCAATCCCAACGTGCCCTTGAGCCCTGAGGCAATCGCCGCCGATGCCCTGGACTGCATCGAGGGGGGTGCGGCCATCATTCACACCCACAACCACGACATCAGCCTTACTGGCCGCGATGCCGCCGACCCCTACATCGAGGCTATGGCCCCGGTGCTAGCCGCCCGTCCTGACGCCCTGTGGTACCCCACGCTCACCTCTGGGGACCATCAGGCCAAGTACGCCCACATGGCCATGATCGCCGAGGAACTGCCCCTGCGAATGGTGGCCATTGACCCCGGCTCCACCAACATCGGCGGCGCCGGGCCCGACGGCCTCCCGGTGGGAGGCACCTACAAGAACGACTACGCCGAAATCCGGGCCAGCTTCGACTTGTGCCGCGACAACGGCTGGGCCCCGGCAATGGCCATCTACGAGCCCGGCTTCCTGCAATGCGTGCTCACCTACCACCGCGTCGGCCAGCTGCCTGCGGGCTCGATGGCCAAGCTCTACTTCGGCGCCGAGTGGGGACTCTCCCGCCGGTCCAAAGGGGTCACCTTCGGATTGCCCCCTACCAGACACGCCCTGCTGGCCTATCTGGACATGCTGGAGGGCACCGACATCCCCTGGTCGGTGTCGGTTTGGGGCGGCGACCTCATGGCCACCCCTGTGGCCCGGCTTGCCCTAGAGATGGGCGGCCACCTCCATGTGGGCATCGAGGAGTTCTACGACCCCGACCGCTCCCCCACCAACCAAGAACTCTTGTCTGAAGCCGTGGCCCTGTGCAACGAGGTCGGCCGCCCTTTGGCCACCTGTGACGAGACAGCCGAGATGCTGGAGCTGCCCTAGCGGCCTAGACGCAAGGGTTGTCCATTGCGCCGAGACCCTCGATCTCGGAGCGGATCACATCCCCGGGCTTGAGGTAAACGCCTTGGGCATGGCCGACCCCTCCGGGGGTGCCGGTGAAGATGAGGTCTCCGGGGTGCAAGGTGAGGATGGACGATAGATATGCCACCATCTCCGCCACCGGGCGCATGAGGAAGCTGGTGCGGCTGTTCTGGCGCACCTCGCCGTTGACCTCACAGGAGATGGCCAAATCGTCGGGGTTTTCCACCAAGTCGGCGCTCACCAGTGCAGGGCCGATGGGGCCAAACGACTCCCGTGACTTGCCCAGGGAGAACTGAGGCGGGGAGGCCGCGGTCTGCAAGGCCCGGTCGGAGATGTCCTGGCCGATCATCAGCCCGGCTACCCGGTCCCAAGCCTGAGCTTCGTCCACCGCACGGGTTTCGATGCCGATCACCACAACCAGCTCGCATTCGTAGTCGCAGTGTTCGCCCACCAACTTCACCGGCGCGGATGGCCCAACCAGGCAGGTGGGGAACTTGGTGAACACCACCGGTGCCTCGCTGGCGGTCCGGCCCATGGGATCGACTCGATCGATCTCCTCGATATGGTCCCGGTAGTTGAGCCCGTAGCCGAACACCTGCTGTGGGTTGGGCACCGGGGGGCCTAGCTCGGCTGGGCTCAGCTGACCGTCGGGCAAGCCTCGGTTGGCCCAGAGGCGGTGGAGATCGTCAACGTCGGCCAAGGCGTCCATCGGATCCATACCCATCGCCCAGAAGTCGGCGCCGTCCAGCAGCACCGCCTCTCCCGCCCGGTTTGCCAATCGATAGCTCATCGCCAGTCCTTAGAGAGCTAGAGCGCGGCGGCCAGCTCGACCGCTGACTTCATGGCACCCTCCAGGAAACCGGGCTGAGCACAGTCGCCCACTGCATGGACTTCAGCTCCAGCAGACCGCAACTCGTCGGCCAGCGACGTGTCTGGAGCGAGTTCCGAGGTCACAACCACCAGATCAGCGAGCGTCGTCTGCTCGTTACCGTTGGAGCGCCACACCACCCCTTTGTCGGTGACTGCCACCACCTGCGCTCCGGTAACCAGGTTCACCCCTGCTTGGCCGAGGTCGTTGACAACCCGCCAGCGGCCAGGGAGCCCTAGAGAAAAGCCGAACGCCGGACCGGACTCGATGAGCGTTACCTCGGCCCCTTGGTGGTGGGCAGTCTCGGTCACCCCAATGCCGGGCAGGTCGCCGCCCAGCACGGCCACTCGGTCGGCATCTAGTGAAGCTCCTTCAAGCAACCACGGAGCCAAGTCGTCCACGCCCCAAACTTGGGGGCCATCGATGCCGTCCACATCGGGACGGCCCCACCGTCCACCTACCGCGACCACCACTGCATCGGGCGACAAAGCGCTTGCCCCGGCTGCGTCCAGGCGGGTGTTGAGCCGCACATCCACTCCGATCTGATCGAGCTGGCGCTCGAACCACTCCATGAGCTCGGCGTTCACGTCGCTGGTGGCCGAAGCCAGCGCCCATCGGCCGCCTAGCCGATCAGATGCATCAGCCAGGATCACCTCATGGCCCCGCAGGGCGGCCACCCGGGCGGTCTCCATTCCCGAGGGCCCTCCGCCGATCACCAGCACCTTCTTGGCCGCCGTCGCGGCCTCGGCGGTGAGCTCGTCCTCCCTGCCCAAAAAGCCGTTGCCCGCGCACCGAGTTCCCACCCGCAAGAAGATGTTGCCGATGCAGCGGTAGTGGTAAACGCAGGGACGCACGTCTTCGGACTGACCCGCGGCCAGCTTGTTGGGCAGATCAGGGTCGGCCAGGATCTTGCGGCCCATGGCCACAAAGTCGTATCTCCCCTCGGCGATGTGGCGATCGGCCGATTCGGGACTGATCCGTCCCACGGCAATGATCGGCACGTCCACTTCGGCCTTCACTGCCGCCGCATTGGGCACCAGCAACTCGGGCACGTGAGGCCCATAGGAGTCGGTGGGTCCGGTGGCGATGCCGGGATCGTGGTAGGCCGACACGTGGATGGCGTCGGCCCCCGCCGCGGCTGCAACCCGGGCGTTGTGCAGGGCGTCGTCTAGGACGATGCCGTCAATGCCTACCTCGGTGCTGTTAAGCCGCACCCACACCGGGTAGTCGTCGCCCACCCGCCGGCGGATCTCAGTGAGGATCTCCTCCAGGAAACGAGCCCGGTTCTCTACCGGCCCGCCGTATTCGTCGTCTCGGGTGTTGATGGTGGGCGACAAGAAAGCGTCGATGAGATAACCGTGGCCGCCGTGCAGCTCCACCGCGTCCACTCCGGCCTCTCGGGCCCGCACGGTGGCTGCCGCGAATTGATCGATAACCGTGGCGATGTCGTCGTGGTCCATCACCCGGTAATGGGGGTTGGACGTGGGCGCCATGAAGGGCTCGGCCATCATGGCCCCTTCTTCGGCGGTGACCATCCCGTAGAGGGGGTCGACGGTCATCGGCCCCGGCTCCGACGGCACCCACATAGGGCGCCCGGCCATGGTGTCCTGAAGACCCATCTTGCCGGCGTGGGTGAGCTGCATGGCGATCTTGCCGCCATGGTTGTGGACCCGATCGGCGGCCCGTTTCCACGATGGGATGAACCGGTCTTCTGAGATGGCGGTCTGGCGCTTGTTGGAGCAGCCCACCGGATGGGCTACGCCCACCGAACCCAGCATGACCACGGCCATCCCCCCTTTGGCCCGGGCCTCCAGGTAGGCGGCCTGGTCGTCGGAAACCTCTCCGTTCTCGTCGCCCAACTCCTCCCCCATAGGGGCCATGATCAGCCGGTTGCGCAGTTCCAGAGCGCCAATGCGCCCCGGTGACAGCAGATGCTCGTAGCTCATAGATGCTCCTAGCTCATTGATGCTCGTAGCTCATGGCCCCATCATGGCCCATTGTTGGCAACCCGGTCAGAACCAAAGAGCCTCTGCAACTGTTGGCAACCGCCACCGGAGGGTTTATGACTGCTACCCGGCATCTCCCTAGCCGTAACCTGCCTGAGTGTCTTTGATCGCAGCGTGGGGGCTGACCAAGCGGTTCGGCGATTTCACTGCGGTCGACGGCATCAACTTCGAGGTCGAAAGGGGCGAGGTGTTCGGCTTCCTGGGGCCCAACGGCGCGGGCAAGTCGTCCACCATGCGGATGATCGGCTGTGTGTCCGACCCCACCGGCGGGGCGCTGCGTATCTTGGGCATGGACCCTTCTCGTGAGGGCACCAAGATCCGGTCCAGCCTCGGGGTGGTTCCCCAGCAAGACAATCTCGACGAAGAGTTGTCGGTAGCCGAGAACCTGTATGTGTACGGGCGCTACTTCGATCTTCCCCGCGCCGTGCTGCGCCCCCGCATCTCCGAGCTGCTGGAGTTTGTGCAGCTCAGCGAGCGGGCCGACGACCACGTGGAACCGCTGTCGGGAGGCATGAAGCGCCGTCTCACCATCGCCCGAGCCCTGATCAGCGAGCCCGAGGTGCTGCTGCTCGACGAGCCCACCACTGGCCTCGATCCCCAGGCTCGCCACGTGGTGTGGGAGCGGCTGTGGACGCTCAAGCGCCAAGGGGTGACCCAGGTGCTCACCACCCACTACATGGACGAGGCCGAGCAGCTCTGCGACCGCCTCGTGGTGATGGACAGGGGCAAGATCGTGGCCGAGGGATCCCCTCGCCAGCTCATAGAGCGCTATTCCACCCGGGAGGTGGTGGAAGTACGCACCCACGGCCAGGTGACCGTGATGGCCGAAGCGCTGCGCCGCCTGGGCGAGAGCCCCGAGGCCCAGGCGAGGGAGGAGCTCTATGAGCGAGTGGAGGAGCTGCCTGATCGGGTGCTGCTCTACACCGATCAGGGCGAACGGCTGGTAGCCCTACTCGGCGAGGTCGAGCACGAGAGCGTGCTAGTTCGCCGCAGCACTCTCGAAGATGTGTTCTTGCATCTGACCGGCCGCTCGCTGGTGGACTGATGGCCCGCGCCGCGGTGGTTCCCAGTACAAGGCTGGCGGTGGAGTACTGGCTATTGACTTATCGCCGCAACTGGAAGGGATCGATCCTCACCAGCTTCTTGAGCCCGGTCCTGTTCCTAGCGGCCATGGGCCTGGGCCTGGGTTCGCTGGTCGATGCCGAGGTCGGTTCCGGTCGAGACCTGGGCGGGCTTGACTATCTGGACTTCCTGGCCCCTGGGCTTTTGGCCGGCAACGCCATGATGCTGGCCGTCAACGAGTCCACCTATCCGGTGCTGGGCGGCTTCAAGTGGTACCGCACATATATGGCCATGGCCGCCTCCCCGCTGCGGGGCCGCGACATCCTGCTAGGCCACTTCGCCTATATGGCCTTCCGGGTGACGTTGGCCAGCTTCGTGTTCTTGGGAGTCATGGCCGTATTCGGGTCGGTGTCGTCGCCGCTGGCGGTGTTGGCCCCGTTCTGCGCCGCTCTGTGCGGCATGGCCTTTGCCACTCCCACCGCGGCCTTCGTCGCCACTCGGATCAACGCTGACAACTTCAGCACCTACACCCGATTCGTGATCATGCCCATGTTCTTGTTCTCTGGGATCTTCTATCCGGTATCCCAACTCCCCATCGTGCTCGAGCAACTCGCCTGGCTCACTCCGGTGTGGCACGGGGTGAGGCTGTGCCGGGCGTTGAGCACCGGCAGCGGAGTGAATTGGGAGCTGGCCGGGCATCTGGCCTATCTGGTAGCGCTCATACTTGCTGGCACGCTGGTCGCCAGCCGGACCTTTACCAAGAGGCTGTACGAATGAGCCTGGTTAGCCAGGGGCGCCGACCCAACCGGCTGGGATTGGCCGCCGCGGCGGGCTTGCTGCCGTCACGGCGATTCGCCCGCGTCGTGGAGCGCAACATCACCGTTTACCGACGGACCTGGGTCACGTTGTTGTCCGGGTTCTTCGAGCCGGTCTTCTACCTGCTGTCCATCGGAATCGGAATCGGAGAGTTGGTAGGCGATGTAACCGTGGGAGGACGAACCGTCGACTACCGCACGTTCGTGGCCCCAGGGCTGCTGGCCACCTCGGCCATGAACGGCACCTTCTACGACAGCACGATGAACATGTACTACAAGCTCACCTGGGCCAAGATCTACGACGCGGTGCTGGCCACCCCAGTGGGCGTGGTGGACCTGGCCCTGGGCGAGATGGGCTGGTCGGTGCTGCGGGCCACCCTGTACTCCGGCGGCTTCCTGGGCATAATGGCCGGGCTAGGCCTGGTGGACTCCTTCTGGGCCATTGCCGCATTGCCGGGGGCAACGCTCATCGGCTTCACGTTCGCCGCCCTGGGCATGGCCGCCACCAGCTACATGCGCAGCTGGAACGACCTCGACCTGGTAACTGTGCCGCTTATCGTGCAGTTCCTGTTCTCAGCCACCTTCTTCCCGCTCGACACCTACCCCCGCGCCGTCCAGTTCCTGGTGCAGGCCACCCCCCTCTACCACGGCGTAGCCATGGAACGGGCCTTCATCTCTGGCGACATCAGCCTCGACATACTCACCCACATCGCCTATTTGCTGGCCCTAGCCGCCGCTGGCGCTTTCATAGCCAGCCGCCGCCTCGGCCACCTTCTGACCCCGTAAGGAATGCTCAGTCGGGCTGGCGGATGATGGTTCCAGGCTCTATGCCGGAGTCAGGGCCGATGCCGTCGAGTTTGAGGGCCATGAGCATGTGGAACTCGTCCTCGTTCTGCACGGTGTGATCTATGGAGACAACCGATGTGGAGACTGCCTGATCGCCGACGTCAACCACAAGGGCGTCGCCCACTTGGACTCGGCCGGCGGTGGCCCGCCCGATGACGAAGAAATCGTCGGCTGACATGGCCTCGGTGCGCACCACCTCAAGTTGGAACAGCTCCTTGCTGCGGCGCCACCGCTTGAAGAACGTCCGCCAGTTGCGGGGCTGGTCGTCCCACTCCCCCTCCACGATGCCCGGCGAGTTGCTCACAATTGGCAAACTAGTGCAATGAGCGACCGCTACACCATCATCTCGGCCGACTGCCATGCCGGCGCCAACCACGAGACCTACCGCGGATTTCTCGAGTCGAAGTACCACGACGATTTCGACGCCTGGCGGGAGAAGTACCGCAACCCGTTCCGCGACCTCCAAGACGGGGGCCGGGTGCGCAACTGGGACAACGAGCGCCGTCTAGGCGACCTGTACGCCGACGGCCAGGTGGGCGAGGTGGTGTTCCCCAACACCGTGCCCCCCTTCTTCCCCAGCTTCATCCTGTTCGCCCGCCCGCCCCGAGCCGATCAGCTTGAGCACCGCTTGGCCGGGATCCGGGCCCACAACCGCTGGCTGGCCGACTGGTGCGCTCAGTACCCCGACCAGCGGGCCGGGATCGGCCAGACCTTCTTGAACGACGTGGACGAGGCCATCAAAGACGTGGAGTTCATCGCGGCCAACAACCTGCGCGGTGGTGTACTCATTTCAGCCATCCCGCCCGACTGCAAAGACCTCGCCCCCCTGTACGACCCGGCGTACGACCCGTTCTGGGCCGCCTGTGAAGACCTCGGTGTGATCGTCAACAGTCACGGCGGCACCGGCGTGCCCAACTACGGCAAGTACTCGGTGTCCGATCTGCTTTTCATCACCGAGGTGAGCTTCTACTCCCACCGGCCCTTCTACCAGCTGCTGCTGTCAGGGGTGTTCGAGCGCTTTCCCAAGCTCAAGTTCGTGATGACCGAGCAGGGCTGCGCTTGGCTGGTGGGTGCCCTGTCCCACATGGATGAGACTCTGGCCAAGATCCGCGACACCGGCCGCATGGGCGAGATGCGTTACGACGAGAGCCACATCCTGCCCAAGAGCGCCACCGAGTACTTCCAGCAGAACTGCTGGGTGGGAATCAGCCAACCGGGCCACGAAGACGCCGCCGCCCGCGAGGTGCTGGGTTCGCACAAGGTGATGTGGGGCTCCGACTACCCCCACAACGAGGGCACCGGTCCCTATACCCGCGAGCACCTGCGCCAGGTGTTCTGCGACACCGACCCGGTGGAGCTCCAGCAGATTCTGGCCGGCAACGCCGCCGACCTGTACGGGTTCGACCTCGACGCCCTGGCCCCGCTGGCCGCCCAGCACGGCCCGACTCACGACGAGATCGCCGTCCCCCTCAATCAATTACCCGCTGAGCCCAACGAAGCGCTGCTCAAGAACGTCATCGCCGCCTGACAGGACTGGTAGACAACAGAGCTAGCCGCATTGGCCTGATTCGCTCGCGTCCTTCGGCAAGCCCAAGAGAGCCAAGGGGAACCAAAGACCATCACTGGGCGTCGTTGCCAAGTGATGAAGACTATCCCTTGGATGGCTTCGGGAGTTTCAGAGGGCAACCAGCCGATTTGGCATGGGCCCACGACAACTGGCGAGATTCCGCGGCTGACGAGCTTCGACGACCTGTACCGAGACGAATACGGGCCGATGGTGCGCCTCGCCCGAGGGTTGGTGGATGTGCAGGAAATCGCAGAAGAGATCGTCCAGGACGCCTTTGCCAGGGTGTACGAGCGCTGGAGCCGGCTCGACCAACCCGGCGGCTACCTGCGCACCGCGGTGGTAAACGGCGCCCGCAGTGAGCTGAGGAAGCGAGAAGTAAGGCGGCGGATTGGCCTTCGGCCGTTCATTCCCACCAAACCTGAGGATCAGGACTACCTGCTTGATGCCCTCGACCAGCTCTCACCCCGTCAGAAAACCGTCCTTGTCTTGAAGTTCTACGCCGATATGACCGAAAAAGAGATCGCCCAGGCCATGGGAGTCCGGCCGGGCACGGTGAAAAGCGCCACCTCCCGAGGATTGGCCGAGCTGCGAAAGGTGGTCGAGCAATGAGCGACGAGCGCCGCACCCCTGAAAGCCCGACTGCTGCCGACGATCAGGCCCTCGGCGAAGCCTTGGGCTCCGCCATCCGAGGACGTGTCGATGCCCCGGCTGCCCGGCCACCGGTGTCATCGATTGCCGAGCGGGCCGCCGCCCGGGCCAAGGCCCGCAACACACGGAAGGCGGTTGTGGGCATCGCCGCTTCGGTTGCCCTGGTAGCTGGCGGAATTGCCGCCTGGAATGCCTTGGAGGATGATCAACCCACCCAGGTCATCGTGGTCGATGATCCCACTGCCTCCCCTGTGCCCGAGCCGAGTGCAGAACCGACCCCGGCACCAGCCTCGGAAACTCCGAATGAGCCAGAAGACGCGCCCCAGACTGATCCTGAGGTTGGCTCCGAACCCAAAACGTCGGAGAGCCTGTCCACCATCCCAGCGGTCGCCTGGACAGAGTTCGAGCCAGCCCAGGTTTTCGGTGCGGGCTTGCCCGACGCCCACCACATTTTGTCTGTAGGTGACGGTCGGATGCTGGCCCAGGCCTACGGCCCCGACGGCAACCAGGTCATGGTGACTGAGAACGGCCGCGACTGGACGGTGGTTCCCATGCCAGCAGACTTCACACCCGAGAGATTCGACATCGCTGGGGATCGCTGGCTGGTAACTGGTTCGAGATTCAACGAAGCCAGCTTCGAGACCCAGGCATTCTTCTCTGACGACCGAGGAGCCACGTGGACTGATCTAGCCCTCGACATTGTTGACCCCGACGAGACCTCCCGTGTCGAAGCCGCAGCGGTGTCCGGGCAGAACATGGTGCTGGCGGTCGAGAGCCGCGTTCACGTCGACATCGCCGCGGTAATCGTGGCTCGTGGCCTGGTGCCCGACAAAGAGTCGATAAGGGGCTGGATGGGCGTGGAAGGCAACACGGTGAGCTTTGCTCGAGACGAGTCGTCGCCGCCCGAGTCGTTTGAGCTGACCGCCCAGGAGGAGGATTTCCTCTACGGGGGCGACCGGAGCTATATCCGCATCTTCCACAGCGACGGCGGAACTGCGGAACTCGCGGCCGAGTATTCGGGCTGGGATGTTGCCGGTTACGGCGCGACCAATGGCTTCCACCTTTTGATGCTGGCCGACGGGGGGGCGCTGGAACTCACCTCCCCGGATGGCCGCCAATGGAGCCAATCTCCTTTGTCCACTGGTGGCGGATCTCCCGTGGACCGCCTCTCCAACTACTACGGGTCAACCAATGAGACGGTCTGGACTTCGGGTGGAGCAGCAGGCGAGTACCGAGTCGAGCGTCTCAATGGCGTGTACACCACCCCCCTGGCCGCTGAGCTTCCGGAAGGCATTGCCCATGTGAATCGTTTCTCGGTCGGCCCTTCGGGAATCGCCATGGTGGCGGTGCCCGGAAGCTTCCCCGACGCTGACCTCGAGTTGAACTTGCGGGTCGCCAAAGACGGCTATGAGCTGCGCTACGCCGAGCCCGAGGGCGGCTTCACCCTGTGGGACTTGACCGAGGACGCAGCCGTCTACGTGTTCGATGCCGAGGGCGAGCAGAGCAACATGCTCCCTGAGGGCATCCGGGTTGTGGAGGACGGCGACGGCGCTCCCGAACTGCTGGTCTTTGAGGATCCGGATACCGGCGAACATCTTGTGTCGTTCACCAGGGAAGAACTGGAACCTTGGGCGAACGCTGAGAGCTTCTTGGCCGCCCCAGACATCAGACCCCAGCGGGTTGAAGCGTGGGTGGGATGGTCGGCCGACGGCACCAACTGGGTGTGGCAGACCCTTTCCGAAGCCTTTGGCCTGACTGGCCTCTCCGATGTTGAGAAAGAGCTCACCAACGTGGAACTGGCCGTGGGCAGCGACTTCGTGATCGCCCGTGTCCAGCCCAACCAAGTCGATCCCTCAGATACCCCCGGCGACGACAGCCTCATGGTCACCGGCGAACCCGCCCGCTGGTTCATCGCCACCTTGCAGTGACGACGAACTCGTCCTCCACCTCAAACAGGACGGTGGAACTGCTGTAGGCGGTTGGTGCGTCCCCTCCGCACCAACCGCCCGCAGCGCCGCTCGCAAGCCCCGCTGGCTGGCCGCCACTTAGACTCGGCGCATGATCATCGATGTGGATACCCACTGGGAGATCACGGGAGACTCGGCCGAGGTCGACCCCATGAAGCCGTGGACGGATCAGATTCCCGACAATCGGACGCATCTGGCCAACGCCATCGCTGGCGACCTGCTCCAGGTTCTTCCCGCCGATCGCCTGCCAAGCCCAGCGGAACTCCTGCCCAAGCTGTTCGAGCGGGCCAATGACTCGGGCGGACCGGTCATACTCCACCCCCGCCATGACTCCACTGCGGCCGAGCGGGTGGCTTGGATGGACTCGGTGGGCATCGACCACTGCCTGGTAAACCCTGGCGGTTACTGGCAGAAGCTCGACTACCTGCGGCCCGACGATCGGGTCATCGCCGCCCAGAGGTGCAACGACTTCCTCACCGAACAGCTTTGGGACCAGCGCGACCGGCTCCACTCGGTGGCCACTATCGACTTCTCCGATCTGGACGATGCGGTGGCCGAGTTGGGGCGGTGCCGGGAACGAGGAGCCCGGGCGTTCTTCCTCTACACCTGCCGGGGCGCGCCCGCAGGAGGCCCGCCCGGCCACCCCGACTGGGACAAGGTGTGGGCGGCAGCCACCTCTTTGGGCATGGTGGCAGTGATCCATGTGGGCAACACCGAGTCGGACTTCTCAAAGTGGGCCGACATCGGCTGGGACCTGCCCGACGGTGCCGGCATCGGCGGGCTGATCCGGCTGGCCAACACCCAGCGACTGCACGCCGCCCAGAACCTCATTGCCAGCATGCTGTTCGGCGGCGTGTTCCACCGGTTCCCCAACCTCACAGTGCTGGTGGAGGAGATGCGGGCCGGGTGGCTGCCCTGGTATGTGGCCACGCTCTCGCGCCAGTGCCTGTCATCGCCGTCTTTGGGCGATTGGCCGTGGCCGGTCAGCGGCGAGGACATGCTGCACCGCAACCTGCGGCTTACTCCCTTGCCCGGCTTCGGCGACACCGACGCCCTCGAAGTGCTGGCCGCGCTGCCCGACATGGTGGTGTTCTCCTCCGACTACCCCCACCAGGAGGGCAACGCCGACCCGATCGAGCTCTACCAGCCGGCGCTCGATGGACTCGACGACGGGGTGAGGACCGCGTTCATGGGAGCGACCAGCGCCGAGTGCTTCGCCCGCATCGGCGATCCGCTGCCCGCGGTGGGTTGAAGCTAGCTAGAGCTCAGCGCCCCACAGGCTGCATGTAGAAAGTGATGCCGCTGGGGGCCTCTTGCTCGGTGAGGGCGTCGCGGGCCGCCGCCAAAGTCTTGCCCGCTTCAGTCTCCTCGTAGAACCATGCCTCCGCCTGCCGTGCACCCGGAGGCGGACCCCCGGCCAACTCCAAGGCGGCCTCCTGGTAGTAGGCCCGGATGTCATGGGCGATCGCGATGGTGTCCAACCGGGGCCCGTACACCTCTTTCCAGTGTTCTCCGGCAGCCACCCGCTCGAGGTCGCCAAGCGCTGCGGCCACGCCGTCGGCATCGACGGCCCGGCCCACCTCGGTGGCGCCCCGTCGGGCCACCGCCCGGTCGTAGGCGGCCCGCAGACCCTGGGCCTCATCGATAGACGGCGCGATATCGGGGTCGTAGCGAGGTGGCAGCGCACAGGCCAGAGGCGTCTCTACCGCTTCCACCACTTCGGGATAGTCCACCAGCACGGGGCCCGAGGGGGCGTTGAGCAGGTCGAATGCCGCGCCAAGCACACCGTGTTGGAATTGGGCGTTGTCGGGCATGCCCAATGGGCGGCCCAGGGGGAACTCGCAGTACAGCACCCTGGGAACGTTCATCCGCTCAGCCACCGGTCGCATCGACGCCAGCACCACCGTGGCGATCCCGGCGTCTTCCAGCACGTGGGCCAGCACACACACGGTGCGCGTGCACAGTGGTCAAACCGGCGTCAAGATGGCCACGTCCACCCCGTCGGCCCGCAACTCGGCCGCGGCGGCGGGTCCGGTATCAAGACGCACCTCTGAAACCGTGTCGGGCTGGTTGCCGGCGAACGCCACATGCCGGGGTGCCACTGCCCCGATGGTCCCGTCAGCGGCCAATTCCTCCAACCGGTCGATGGGATACACCACGTTGTGATCGGACACATACGCAGCCCGGTCGAAGTTCGAGCTCCAATGGCCCAAGATCAGCTCCCGGTCACCCCGGTCGAGCATCCGATAGCTGGTATCTCCACGACCCTCGAAGCGTTCCTGATCAGCCCGGTGCAAACCCGCACTGGTCACGATGGCCACCGTGGCCTCGCTGAGCGGCGGCGGCGACGCCCACGGCGTGGACTCGAATTCCGGCACGGGCAAGTTGGCCATTATGTCGCGCATCACTTGGTCACTGGACATGGGCCTACTCTCCCACAGCCCGGCTTTATCGATCGGATTGAAGTGGGAACGATCTCCGGCGCAGCTCCGCGTACCGGGCTCTGACCTCATCGCCTGCGATACCGGAAGGAGGTTCCACCTGCTCTCCCCTCCCCAGCGGCCATTCGGCGGCAACTTCAGCCGGGTGGCGGTTAGTGGCAACTGCCGCGGCCTGCACCGCCGCGCCCACCGCCACGGTTTCATCGTCGTCGGGCACGGTGACCGACTCGCCGTGAAGGGTGGCGGCTCTCAGTCGGTAGGCCTTCGAGCGAGCCCCGCCTCCGATGAGGTGCAACGTGCCGCTTACGTCCACCCCGGCGGCCCGCAGAGCGTCGAGACCATCGAACAACCCGCAAAGCACCCCATCATGGGCGGCCAGAGCCAACTCCTCGCGGGTGGTGTCGTTTCGCAGTCCGGCAACTAGTCCGGTGGCGTCTGGCAAATCGGGGGTGCGCTCCCCATCGAAGTAGGGCACCAGGACCGGCGGGTTCGGGCCGCCGGGCGCGGCTAGAGCCAGCTCGGCCAGGCCGGGGGCGTCCACGCCGAGCCATTGGGCCACCGTGTCGGTGACCCGGGTGGCATTGAGAGTGCATACCAGGGGCAGGAAGCCGCCGGCAGCGTCGGCGAATCCGGCCACCGCTCCCGACGAGTCGCTGGTCGGTGTACGGGACATCGAGTAGGCCGTGCCAGAAGTGCCCAGGGAGATGACCATGTCGCTCGGTTTGAGCCCCAGGCCGAGGGCCGCGCCCATGTTGTCGCCGGTGCCGAGGCCGACCAACACCGACTCGGGCAGCCCTAATGCGGCGGCCGCGTCCGGGGCGACCTCACCAGCAGCAGCGTCGGGGGCCAGCACTCGGGGCAGGCGCGGCAGCCAGCTCTCCGGGTCACCCACCGCTAATCCCAAGAGATCATCAGCCAGTTCGTTTCTGGCGGGATCGAACCATCCGGTGCCCGAGGCGTCACCACGGTCAGTGACATGGGCGCCGGTCAGCCGCCAGGTGATCCAGTCGTGGGGCAGCATGATCTGAGCAATCCGGTCGCCCAACTCGGGCTCGTGCTCCAACACCCAGGCCAGCTTGGCGATGGTGAAAGATGCCAGCGGCACCGACCCGCAGCGCTCGGCCCACTGCTCTGCGCTGCGACGAGCCACCAGATCTCGGGCCTGCGGTGCGGAGGTCGTGTCGTTCCACAGCTTGGCCGGACGCAAGACCGTTCCGTCCTCGTCTACCAGCACCAGTCCGTGCTGCTGGCCAGCCACACTCACTGCCGCCACGTTGGACCTGTTGGCATCGGTGAATTGGGCAAAGCAGGCCGCGAGCGCCTCCCACCAGGTTCCCGGTTCCTGCTCGCTCACTGGTGGTTCCCAGCATGCGTGGGTGTGTGGTGCGCTGGTCCGGTCCACCAGCCGACCCGAGTCGATTTCTCGCAATTCGACCTTGGTGGACTGGGTGGAGGAGTCCACCCCGGCCACCAGCGCGCGGTTCGCCATCAGTTCGGCGTGGACCAGATGATGCGGTTTACTTCATTCTCCAACCGCTCCTGACGCCCCGACACCGGCTGGGGGTCGAGCCCGTCGGCCACCGCTTGGTCGCCCAACGCGGCCAGGTCCACCTCGCCCTTCATGATTTCCGCGCCCAGACCCGAGTCCCACTTGCCGTAGCGGTCGGACCGGGCCTGCTCGATGGCGCCGTCGGCCAGCATGGCCTCGGCCACCAGCAGGGAGCGGGCCAGCGTGTCGATGCCGCCGATGTGACCCCAGAACAGGTCGTCTCGGGCCATGCTCTGGCGCCGGAGCTTGGTGTCGAAGTTGAACCCCCCGGTGGTGAACCCCCCGCCTCGCAAGATCTCGTAGAGAGCCAGGGACAGTTCGTCCACCGAGTTGGGGAACTGGTCGGTGTCCCACCCGTTCTGAGGATCGCCCCGGTTGGCGTCCACGCTACCGAAAATGCCGTTGTCCACCGCATAGGCCACCTCATGGTGGAAGGAGTGGCCCGACAAGGTGGCGTGGTTCACCTCGATGTTCACCTTGAACTCATCGACGAGGCCGTAGCGATCTAAGAAACCGTGGACCGAGGCGCAGTCGTAGTCGTACTGGTGCTTGGTGGGCTCCTGGGGCTTGGGCTCGAGGAGCAATGTGCCGGTGAAGCCGATCTTGTGCTTGTGCTCGGCCACCAGCGTCAAGAAGCGGGCGAGTTGGTCGGCCTCTTGGCGCAGACGGGTGTTGAGCAGTGTCTCGTAGCCCTCGCGCCCGCCCCACAGCACGTAGTTGGCCCCGTCGAGGCGGTGAGTGGCCTCGAGCATGTGGCGAACTTGGGCCGCAGCGTGAGTGAACACCTCAGGGTCAGGGTTGGTGGCCGCCCCCGCGGCGTAGCGGGGGTGGGAGAACAGGTTGGCCGTGCCCCAAAGCAGCCGCACGCCGGTGGCCTCCATCTTGTTGGCCGCCCGCTCCACCATGGCGTCGAGGTTGGCCCGACTCTCGGCTAAATCGGCACCCTCAGGGGCCATGTCCACGTCGTGAAAGCAATAGAACGGAGTGCTCAGCTTCTCGAAGAACTCGAAGGCGGCATCTTGCTTGGCCCGAGCAGCGGCCATCGGGTCTTGGTCGGGCTCCAGCCAGGGGCGGTCGAACGTGCCGTGCCCGAAGATGTCGCTTCCCGGCCAGTTGAAACTGTGCCAGTAGCACACCGCAATGCGCAGGTGGTCCTCCATGCGACGCCCCATCACCACCCGATCGGGGTCGTACACCCGGTAAGCCAACTGGCCGAGCCCCGCGCGATTTCCGGCATGCGCCACCGGCTCGGGAACAGTGTCGAAGAAATCAGTCATGGTGAGCCTCCGTCATGACGTGCTCTTGTGATGGGCCGATTCTAAGGACCACCCCCGACACTCGCCCGATCACACGTCGAATGTCCGTGTACGCTTGCGGGGTTGACATCAAGCATCGAGCATGAGAGGCGGGTCCATGTCTTTTCCTTCTGATCTCGAGATCGCCCGCGGGGCGAATCTCCGACCGCTTACTGAAATCGCTGAAGAAGCTGGCATCCCGGTCGAGATGCTGGAGCCCTACGGGGCGGGGGCGGCCAAGATCAGCCTGGACGCCATCGAGGCGCTGGCCGACCGGCCTCGGGCCCGCTATGTGGTGGTCACCGCCATCACTCCCACGCCCCTGGGCGAGGGCAAAACCACTACCACGGTGGGGCTGGGCCAGGGGTTCGGCCACATCAACAAGAAGGCCACCATCGCCATCCGCCAGCCCTCACTGGGGCCGACATTCGGCATCAAGGGCGGCGCGGCCGGAGGCGGCTACAGCCAGGTGGTGCCCATGGAGCTGTTCAACCTCCACCTCACCGGCGATATGCACGCGGTGACCGCAGCCCACAACATGTGCTCGGCCATGCTCGACGCCCACATCTACCACGGCAACGAATCGGGCCTCGATCTGCACAACATCACCTGGCGCAGGGTGGTGGACATCAACGACCGGGCCTTGCGCAACGTGGTGATCGGCCTGGGCGGGCGGCTCGACGGGGTCCCCCGAGAATCAGGCTTCGACATCACCGCCGCGTCCGAGGTGATGGCCACCTTGGCGCTAGCCACGTCGCTGTCGGACTTGCGGGCCCGGCTGGGCCGGATCGTGGTGGGCTACACCAAAGCGGGCGACCCGGTGACCGCCGAGGACCTGAAGGCCGCCGGGGCCATGGCCGTACTGTTGAAGGACGCCCTCAAGCCCAACCTGATGCAGACCCTGGAGGGCGGCCCCGCCCTGGTGCACACCGGGCCGTTCGGCAACATCGCAACCGGCAACTCCTCGATCGTGGCCGACCGCATCGCCATCCGCACCGGCGACTTCTTGGTGACGGAGGCCGGGTTCGGCGCCGACATGGGTGCCGAGCGGTTCTTCAACATCAAATGCCGCTACTCGGGTATCGACCCCGACGCTGCGGTGATGGTGGCCACCGTTCGTGGGCTCAAGGCCCACTCTGGCAACCACCGGATCGTGGCCGGGCGTCCTCTGCCCGAGGCGCTGCTGGCCGAAAACCCCGACGAGGTACACGCCGGAGGCGACAACCTCCGCAAGCAGCTCTCCAACATGAAGGCCCACGGCGTGACCCCGGTGGTGGCAATCAACGCCTTCCCCGGCGACCACGACGCCGATCTGGCCGCCATCGCCGAGATCGCCGATGAGTACGGCGCCCGCTGCGCGATCACCACCCACTTCTCCGACGGCGGCGCGGGGGCAGCCGAGCTGGCCGAGGCGGTGGCCGAGGCCTGCGAGGAGCCCAGCTCGTTCAAGGTGCTGTACGAGGACGACTTGTCTCTCAAGGACAAGATCGCCGCAGTCGCCACCACAGTGTACGGCGCCGACGACGTGGAGTACTCGGCCACCGCCAACCGCCAGCTCGACACCTACGAGTCGGCCGGGTTCGGCCACCTCCCGGTGTGCATCGCCAAAACCCACCTGTCCATCTCGTCCGATCCCTCTCTCAAGGGCGCGCCCACCGGCTGGACCCTGCCGGTGCGGGAGGTGCGGGCCTCGGTGGGCGCCGGCTTCGTCTACCCCATCTGCGGCGACATGCGCACCATGCCCGGCCTCGGCCGCCAACCCGCCGCCATGGGCATCGACCTCGACGAGAACGGCGAGATCGTCGGCCTGAGCTAACGGCGGTCGAGGCCGTACCGGGCCGATAGGCTTGAGCAACCTCAGAGTGTCTCTGGGGGAAAGGGGTGCAAATGGCGAGGCGGGAACGTTTGACCGTGCCGATGGTGCGGGACAACGGGAGCCTGCGAGAAGCGACGTGGGAAGAGGCTCTTTCGCGGGCTGCGACTGGATTCAACCAGGTGCTGTCTGAGCATGGGCCGCAGGCGTTCGGGATGTTCAGCTGCTCCAAGGCCACCAACGAGATGAACTACATCGCCCAGAAGTTCATCCGCACGGTGGTGGGATCCAACAACATCGACTCCTGCAACCGAACTTGACACGCTCCCTCGGTCGTCGGTCTGGCGACAGTATTCGGAGCGGGAGGGGGCACTTGCTCCTACCAGGAGGTTGAGGAAACCGACGTGATCTTCTTGTGGGGATCCAACGCCCGCGAGGCCCACCCCATCTTCTTCCACCATGTTCTCAAGGGCATCGACAACGGTGCCCGCATGTACTGCGTCGACCCCCGCTACACCTCCTCGGCCCAATTCTCCGACGTGTGGGTGGGCATTGACGTGGGCACCGACATCGCCTTGGCCAACGGGATCGGCCGAGAGATCATCCACGCCGGTCTGGCCAACCAGGACTTCATCGCCCACTCCACCCAGGGATTCGAGGCATACGCCGCCTCGGTGGAGCCGTTCACGTCCGAGGCAGTGGCCGCCATCTGCGGCATACCCGCCGAGGTAGTGGTGGAGATGGCTCACGCCTACGCCACCGCCGACAAGGCCCAGATCCTGTGGACCCTGGGCATCACCGAGCACCACAACGCGGTCGACAACGTGCTGTCTCTGTGCAATCTAGCCCTGCTCACCGGCCACGTGGGGCGGTGGGGATCGGGCTTGGTGCCGCTGCGGGGCCAGAACAACGTGCAAGGCGGGGGCGACATGGGGGCCATCCCCAACAAGTTCCCCGGTTTCGCTGGCGTGGACGACCCTGACCATCGGGCCCGCTTCGAAACTGCCTACGGTCGGGAGCTCAACCCGGTTCCCGGATTGCACCTGACTCTCATGTTCGAAGCCATGGAGCGGGGCGATCTTCGGGCGTTGTATGTGATCGGCGAGAATCCGGCTGATTCCGAGGCTGATGTGCTCCACGCCCGGGCCCAGCTCGAGAGCTTGGACATCTTGGTGGTGCAGGACATCTTGATGACCCGCACCGCGGAGATGGCCGACGTAGTGCTGCCCGCGTCGGTGGCCTGGGCCGAGAGCGACGGCACGGTCACTTCCAGCGAGCGCCGAGTTCAGCGGGTGCGCCCTGCCGTCTCCCCTCCCGGCCAGGCCCGCCACGACATCGACATCTTGTGCGATATGGCCGAGGCCATGGGTGACGAACTCGGCCCCCGCGACCCTGAGGCTGCATGGGATGAGCTGCGCTCTCTGTCTGCGATGCACGGGGGCATGGCCTGGGAGCGACTGGAGGCCGCCGGCGGCCTGCAATGGCCGTGTCCCGACGAGGACCACCCTGGCAGTGCATTCCTCCATGGCTGGCTGTGGGCCGACGACCTCGAAGGCCGCGAACCAGCCCCGTTCTCGGCGCTAGAACACGAGGGGCCCACCGAGGAATTGAGCGAGGAGTTTCCCCTGCGGCTCACCACCGGCCGGGCACTGGACTCCTACAACACCGGGGTGCAGAGCGGAAAATATGATTCACCGCTGCGGTTTGCTGGCCTGGATTTGAACGCTCACGATGCCGCCGATCTCGGTATCGCCGACGGCGACCAGGTGCGGGTCTGCTCCCCTCGGGGTTCTGTGGAGATGAACGCTCGGGTGGTGTCAAGCCTGCCCCGTGGTCTGGCCTTCACCACCCTGCACCATCCCGAACTGATCGACGTGAACGTGCTCACCAACCCCGACTGGGATCCTAAGTCCGGCACTGCCGAGTTCAAGGCGGCTGCCGTCCGGGTAGAGCGGATCGCTACTCATCAGACCGCCGCGACCGCAGGCGCCTCCGTTGGCTGATCTTCATTTCGGCGAAGACCAGCCCACCGAAGCCGAACGGGCGGCCATCGACGCCATCGTCTCCCAAGCCGAAGCTGCCACCGTCGTCGAAACCGAGCGGGTGGTCCGCGGGGGCCGCAGCCGGCGCCGAGGACTGCGCCACCAGCTGTTGCCGGTGCTGCACTCGCTTCAGCACGAGATCGGCTGGATCAGCCCCGGCGGTTTGAACGGGGCGGCCGAGCGCCTGGGGGTTCCCCCCGCCGAGGCCTATGGCGTCGCCACGTTCTACGAGTTGCTCCGCACCACCGACCCGGGCCACCGCGACGACGTCGTCCATGTGTGCGTCGACCCAGCGTGCGCTATGGCCGGAAACGACGACCTACAAGCATCGCTAGAAGCCGACGGGGCCAGGGTCCACGCCAGCCCCTGTCTCGGCCAGTGCGAACGGGCCCCGGCCCTATTTATCCAGGGTGTTGGGCGGCCCGATCAGGTGCCAGCCGACGATGACGAGAAGTTCCGTTTGCCTCAAGCGGGCGACCCCGGCCTTCGGGTGCTGCGCCGGGTGGGCGTGGTCGATCCCACCTCCCTGGACTCCTACCGGGACCACGGCGGCTATGAGGCCCTGGCAGCCGCCATCGAGATGGGACCGGATGCCGTCATCACTGCCATTTCCGATTCAGGGCTGTCGGGTCGGGGCGGCGCGGCCTTTCCCACCGGGATCAAGTGGCGAGCAGTGGCCGACGAGCCCGGCCCGGACAAGCACGTGGTGGCCAACTGCGATGAGTCGGAGCCGGGCACCTTCAAAGACCGCATCGTGTGCGAGCACGATCCGTTCGCAGTCATCGAGTCGATGACCATCGCCGGTCTGGCCACCGGGGCGCCCCACGGCTGGATCTACATCCGGGGCGAATACCCCCGGGCTACCGCCCGACTGGAGGATGCCATCGCCCAGGCCCGGGCCGCTGGCCTATTGGGTGACGACGTGGCCGGTAGCGGCCAGCGCTTCGACATCGAGGTTCGCCGGGGTGCGGGGGCCTACATATGCGGCGAGGAGACGGCGCTGTTCAACTCCATCGAGGGCTTCCGGGGCGAGCCTCGCAACAAACCCCCCTTCCCCACCACCCACGGCCTGTTCTCCCAGCCCACCGCAATCAACAACCCCGAGACTCTTATCAACGTGCTCGATATCGTGATTGATGGCCCCGATGCCTACCGCTCGGTGGGCACCGAGCGCTCCCCCGGCACCCGGCTGTTCTGCTTGTCGGGCCGGGTAGGGGTTCCCGGGCTCTACGAGGTGCCGTTCGGCACCACGCTGGGCGAGTTGCTCGACGTGGCCGGAGAGCCGACCGGCGACTTGTCCGCGGTGCTGTTGGGTGGCGCAGCCGGGGTGTTTGTCGGTCCCGATGCCCTCGACATGCCCCTCACTCTCGAGGACACCCGTGAAGCGGGAGCAACCCTGGGGTCGGGCGTGGTGATGGTGTTCGACGACACCGTGGATATGGAGGCGATCGTGGTCCGAATCGCCGAGTTCTTTCGGGACGAGTCGTGCGGCCAGTGCGTGCCCTGTCGGGTGGGCACCCAGCGCCAGCACGAAGTGCTGGTGGAGTTGCAAAGCTCCAGGCAGCCTCTGGCACCCCAACGAGCCGAGCTCATCGACGACATGGCGCTGGCCATGGTCGATGCCTCCATCTGCGGCCTGGGCCACACCGCCGCCTCCGCCGTCCGCTCCGCATTGGCGCTGGGCCTGATAGGAAATAGCCAGTGAGCAGCGTCATCACCGAGACCGCGGTGACCATACAGGTCGACGGCCAAGAGGTGGCCGTGCCCGAAGGGGCGACCATCCTGGATGCCTGCGACGCGGCGGGCGTGGAGACCCCCACCATCTGCTACGGCCCTACCCTCACCCCGGTGAACGTGTGCCGGGTGTGCGTGGTGGAGCTCGACGGCAGCCGAGCCCTGGTCCCCTCCTGCTCCCGTCCCGCCGAGGAGGGCATGGTGGTCCACACCGACAGCGAGCGAGTGCGCCACAGCCGCAAGATGGTGCTGGAGTTCCTGGCCACCGGCGTCGACGTGTCCCAGGCCGATGAGCTGGGCCAGTGGGCCGAGCACTACGGCGCCGACCCCGACCGCTACGTCCCCGGCGGCGAGACCATGGACGAGCCGGTGCGGGTGCAGGACAACCTCTACATCCGCGACTACGACAAGTGCGTGCTGTGCTACCGCTGCGTGGAGGCCTGCGGCGACGACGCCCAGCACACCTACGCCATCTCGGTAGCCGGCCGGGGCTTCGGCGCCCGCATCTCCACCGAGTTCGACGTGACCCTGCCCGACTCGGCCTGCGTCTACTGCGGCAACTGCGTGGCCGTGTGCCCCACCAACGCCCTCCAGTTCAAGACCGAGTTCGACCTCCGCCAAGCCGACGACTGGCGCCCCGAAGACCAAACCGTCACCCAAACCGTGTGCTCCTACTGCGGCGTCGGCTGCAACCTCGAGCTCCACGTCCAAGACAACCAAATCGTCAAATGCACCTCCCCCGACGACCACGACGTAACAAAAGGCAACCTCTGCATAAAAGGCCGCTTCGGCTGGAACTACGTGTGAGGTGGGTCCCGGCCCGATCCGAGCTGCGGCCCTCCGCAAATGAAAGAACAACGCAACTAAGTTGGGAGCGATGACTGCTATCAAATTGGACGGCGAAATGCTGTCGGCTGAGATCAAGGAAGGTCTGCGGGAGCGGATTGCTGCGCTGGCTGAGAAGGGGATAACCCCTGGGCTGGGCACATTGCTGGTGGGGGACGACGGGCCTTCGGCCAATTACGTGGCCATGAAGCACCGCGACAGCGAAGAGCTGGGGATGGGGTCTCGGGAGGTGCATCTGCCTGCCGATGCCACTCAGGAAGAAGTCGACGCCGTGGTGGATGACTTCAACGCCGATCCGGCGGTGGACGCCTACATCATGCAGTACCCGTTCCCCGACCAACTCGACTACGAGACGGCCCTGCTGCGGGTGTTGCCGGAGAAGGACGCCGACGGGCTGCACCCGGTGAACCTGGGGCGGCTGGTGCAGGGGGTTGATGCTCCGCTGGCTTGCACGCCGCGGGGGATCCAGTTGATGTTGGAGCGGTACGAGATTCCCATCGCCGGGCAACACGTGGTAATCATCGGACGAGGTCTCACTATTGGGCGGCCGCTGGCCAACTTGTTGTCGCTGAAGCGGCCCAATGCCAATGCCGCGGTCACTGTGGTGCATACCGGGGCGGGCGATATTTCCCGGTACACCAAGAGCGCCGACATCCTCATCGCCGCGGCCGGGGCGCCCCGCATGGTGAAGGCCGACATGGTCAAGCCCGGTGCCGCGGTGGTGGCTGCTGGGGTGAGCTTCGCCGACGGCAAGCTGGTGTCGGATGTGGACGACGACGTGGCTGAGGTGGCGGGTTGGCTTTCGCCTCGAATCGGCGGGGTGGGGCCGATGACCCGTACCATGCTGATGGCCAACACCGTGGCCGCTGCCGAGCGGGCCGTGGGCTGAACGGCCTCGGTCCGACAAGAAGCAGCAACCAAGGAATCCCGAACAAGAACCAGGAAGCACAAACATGGCCGACGCTTACATCATTGACGCAGTTCGCTCCCCCATGGGCCGCTTCGGCGGTGGGCTTAGCCACCTCCACCCGGCCGATCTCGGCGCCAACATCTTGAGCGGGCTGATCGAGCGCACCGGGGTGGACCCGGCCGCGGTGGAGGACTGCATCATGGGCTGCGTCGGCCAGATCGGCGCCCAGGCCTTCAACGTGGCCCGCAATGCCTGGCTGTCGGCCGGGTTGCCCGAGCACGTCCCGGCGGTGACCATCGACCGCCAGTGCGGGTCATCGCAGCAAGCGGTGCACTTTGCCGCTCAGGGCATCATGTCGGGTACCCAAGACCTGGTGGTGGCCGGAGGAGTCGAGGTGATGAGCCTTATTCACCTCAACAGCCAGGGCGATGTGGGCCCCGATCTGGGCATGCGCTACCCGTTCGACGGCGACGGCTGGGCCAATCGCTTCGGCGACGAGGAGGTCCACCAGTTCCGGGGCGGCAACCTGATCGCTGAGCGGTGGGATGTCACCTTGGAAGACATGAACGGCCTGGCCCTGCGCAGCCACCAGAACGCCGCCCTAGCCTGGGAAGAGGGCCGCTTCGAGCGGGAGGTGCTGGCAGTGGACGAATGTGCCCGCGACGAGGGGATTCGGCCCGACACCTCCATGGAGAAGATGGCCAAGCTGCGCCCCTTCTCTGAGCACGGCCCGCTGACCGCGGCCAACTCCAGCCAGATAACCGATGGCTCGGCTGCGCTGCTCATCGCCTCCGAAAAGGCGGTGGCGGAGCATGGCCTCACCCCGAGAGCCCGGATCCACACCATGGCGGTGGTGGGCAGCGATCCGGTGCTCATCCTCACCGGCCCCATCCCGGCCACGGCCAAGGTGTTGGAGCGCGCCGGCATGGGGCTCGACGACATCGACCTGTTCGAGTGCAACGAGGCCTTTGCCTCGGTGGTGCTGGCCTGGGCCAAGGACACCGGCGTGGACATGGACAAGGTGAACGTGAACGGCGGGGCCATCGCCCTCGGCCACCCGCTGGGGGCCAGCGGCGCCCGCATCATGACCACGCTGCTCAATGAGCTGGAGCGCTCGGGCGGCCGCTATGGACTCCAGACCATGTGCGA
The DNA here is from genome assembly GCA_022826705.1 of Acidimicrobiia bacterium. Taxonomy (GTDB): domain Bacteria; phylum Actinomycetota; class Acidimicrobiia; order Acidimicrobiales; family Bin134; genus Poriferisocius. Next base: position 116,923 of record JAJDUJ010000007.1, read on the forward strand.
GGGCGGCGGACTGGCCAACGCCACCATCATCGAGAACCTGGCCGCGTAGTCAGGGAGACCCCCGAGGAGACAGCGAACAACATGGGCATTCACATCGACCACATCTCATTGCTGGTGAAAGACCTGGCCCAAGCCGAGGAAGACTGGCGACAGATCCTCGAAGTGCTGGCACCGGGCCACACCATGAAGGTCACCCGGGGAGAGGGCGCCGACGACATGGACGGAACCCCCATGGCGTGGGTCACGTTCCAGAACCCCGACCCCACCGGCGTGTCCATCCAGCTCTGGTCGCCTGCTGAGCCCGGCCACTGGCCCGACAAGGTGTTGGCCAAAAAGGGCGAGTACGTCCACCACATCGCCTTCTGCTCTGACGATTTCGACACCATGATCGACGGGGTGCGCGACGCCGACATCCCGCTGGTGATGGAGGAACCCAGCCACCCCGACACCCAGCCGTGGCTCAAGTGGAACTTCATCCCTCCCAGCAAGGCCCACGGTCCGCTGATCGAGCTGGCCACCCGCTACCTGTCGGTCGGCGAGGAGTGGCTCCCCCACCCCGACAACGCCGAAAACCAACCCCTGGCCGACGAACTCCACGACCGTTTCGCCGGCTAGCCCCTCCGCCGACGAACTCAAGCCATGACCGACTCCCCGGTGGCCATCACCATGCCGGTGGAGGACGGCCTCTCCATTGGCTGGCTGACCGACCTGGTTGTACACGCCGAGCAGGCCGGGATCGACACCGCGCTGGTGGGCGAGGTGGCCGGCCCCGAGGTGTTCGCCACCCTGGGGGCAATGGCCGCCCGCACCGAGCGCATCCGGCTGGGATCGGGCATAGTGGCCGCCTACACCCGCTCCCCTGCCCTTACCGCCATGGGATTCGCCACCCTGGCCTCCCTGGCCCCCGGCCGGGTGATCGCCGGCATCGGGGCCAGCAGCCCCATCGTGGTGGGGCGCTGGCACGGCGGTGACTTTGAGCAACCTCTGGCCACCGTGCGGGAGTTCATCGGCCTGCTCCGGTCTGCACTGGCCGGCGAGAAGCTGAACCACGACGGCCCCCGGTTCCGGTCCAAGGGATTCCGCCTCGACCTGCCCGGCGTGGAAGTGCCCATCTGGTTGGGGGCCATCAACCCCCGCATGCTGGCTGTGGCCGGCGAGATCGCCGACGCGGTGTTCATGACCTGGTGCCCGCCGGGGGAAGTTGGCCCCAAGGAAGAGATCGTCAAAGCCGCGGCCACCGAGGCGGGGCGCGATCCCGGCGACGTGGCCACCGTGCTTTCGTTTTGGGCCTACGCCGGTCCCGATCCCGAACAAGCCCTGGAGCGGATGCGGCGCCAAGTACTGGCCTACTCCATGGTCCCCACCCATCAGCCCGCGTTCGTTGGCACGTTCGACAATCTTCCTGAGGTCGCCGAAGCCTGGCAGAAGGGCGACCGCGCACGAGCGTTATCGATGGTGCCCGATGAGGCCGTGCTGGCCCAATGCGCCCTCGGGACCGACATGCTGGCCGAGCGACTTGCCGCCTATCGGGATGCGGGCGTTGACCTGCCCATAGTGCTGCTTACCGGCGCCCACGTCGGCGACGACTTCGGCCCGCAAGCCACGGTGGATGCGCTCAGTGAGGTCGCCGCCAGCTGAGCGGCCGACTTCATAACGTGCCTCCCAACGCCGCCCGCTCTTAGTATCCCCCCATGACCAAATGCGACGTTGTCGTCATCGGCGCCGGGGCAGCCGGGCTGAGCGCCGGGGCGCTTCTGGCCGCCGAAGGCAAGTCGGTCACCCTCCTGGAGCGGTCCCCTTTCTTGGGGGGCCGGGCATTGGCGGTGGACGACGAGGGCTTCAAGGTAAACCTCGGAGGACACCTCATTGAGGACCCCGGCTCGGGCCTCACCAAGGTGTTCGAGCACGTCGGCAAAGAGCTCATCCACGGCGAGGTGTCCCATGACATGCCGATCTGGGACAACGACACCCAAACCTGGGGATCGATCCGCGACCGCTATCCCGACAAGACCGAGGTGAAGAAGGTCATCAAGGCCATCACCGAGAGCACATGGGACGAGCTGGAGGAGTGGGACGACCGCCCCATGCGGGAATGGCTGGCCCAATACACCTCCGACCAGGGGGTTTACGACCTCTACGAGTTCATCGCCGTGCTGGAGTGCATGACCGACGAGTGGTACGACCACTCGGCCAGCGACAACCTGTGGGTGCGCAAGATGCACTACGAGGAGCGGCACATGGCCGCCTACTCTTGTTGGCCCGGCCAAGGCTGGGACGGCATGTGGCAAGACCTAGCCGACGGGTTCACCGAGCACGGCGGCGAGCTGCGCATGCAGACCGCGGCCGGCCGCGTGCTGATCGAGAACGGGGCTGTGGTCGGGGTGTCCATCCCCCATGAGCCCACGGTGCCCAACGACTGGGACATCGGCGAGGTGATCGAGTGCGACGCGGTCATCTCCACCCTGCCGGTGTGGAACGTGTTCAACGTGGTGCCCGAGTGGGAGCTGCCCGATTGGTACACCAGCCAGATCCGCTATCTGGCCCAAGACCAGTACCGGGTGACCATGCTCAACCTCTACTTCGCCACCGAGGAACCGGTGACCATGTTCGATCCCCGGGAACTGGCCACCTGGCTGGAAACCCCCCACAGCCCCACGCCGGGCTATATGTACGACCAGGCGGCCATGGACCCCCAGGGAATCCCCAACGGACTCCACCTGTACTGCACCGGCGGCATCGTCCCCGGCTCCCGCGGGCGGGACCGGCGCTACATCGAGGACATGTACAACCGCCTCGAACAGGGCCTCTACGTGATGTACCCCGGCCTGGCCGAGCATGTGTGGAAGAGGCGCCTGTTCGTGTTCGACCCGGCGTTCGGCGTGGCGCAAAAGCCCATGCTGGTGGGCAAGTTCCGGCCCCACTGGCGGGCCCCCACCGTGGACGGACTGTACTTCGCCAGCGAGACCTTCCGCAGCCGGGGCATCGGCACCGACCGCTCAGCCCGGGCCGCCCTCACCTGCGTGGAGGACATCTTGGGCCGCCGCATCCCCACCTTCGGCGACGGCTGGCGCTACTGAATTAGCTATCTCTCCCCAACCACCGACCTCAGACTGAGACACTTAGACCACAGGAATACAAGGAGCAACCAGGCACATGGAGTTCACCCTCACCGACGAGCAGACGATGTTCCAGGAGACGGTCCGCAATTGGGTCGAGAAGGAATGCAACAAGGACGCGTCCCGCGACTACGAGGCCCAGGAGTTCGAGTACCCGTTCGAGCTGTGGGACAAGATGTCCGACGCCGGGTTCCACGCCATCGGCCTGCCCCCTGAACTGGGCGGCCAGGGCGGCGACGTGGTCACCCAGATGATCCTCACCCGGGAGCTGGCCCGCTCGCTGGCCGGGCTCACCTGGATCTTCGGCATCTCCTCGTTCTGCGCCAAGTCGATCAACAAGTTCGCCACCGACGTGGCCCGCGAGGAGCTGATCCCCCAGCTGGCCGAGGGCAAGATCCGAGTGGCCATCGCCGTCACCGAGCCGTCCGGGGGCACCGACCTGATGGGGGCCATGAAAACCCGGGCCACCAAGGTGGACGGCGGCTGGAGCATCACCGGCCAGAAGATCTGGTCGACCGCGGCCCATGTCTCCGACTACCTGTTCTTGATGGCCCGCACCGAGGACATCGCCGACAAGCCGGCCCGCGGGGTAACCCTGTTCTTGGTGAAGAACCCTGCGGAAGGCTTGGAGTGCCGCCAGATTCCCAAGGTCGGCATGAGGTCGGTGGGATCGTGCGAGGTGTTCCTCGACGATGTGTTCGTGCCCGACGAGTACGTGGTGGGCCAGCCCGGCCAGGGCTTCTACCAAATGCTGTCCACCCTCAACAACGAGCGGATCATGGTGGCAGCCCTGTGTACCGGCATCATCGACGGCTGCATCGAGGAGACCCTCAGCTACCTGATGGAGCGGGAGGCCTTCGGCAAGAAAATCGGCTCGTTCCAGGTGTGGCACCAGAACCTGGCCGACATGGCCATGATGCAGAAGCAGGCCGAGCTGATGACCTACTACGCGGCCTGGAAGTCGGAGTCGGGCGAAGACTGCGGCCGGGAGGCCAACATGGCCAAGGTGGTGGCCTCGGAGTACGCCGGCAAGTGCTCGGACATCGCCATCCAGGTGCTGGGCGGCATGGGCTACGCCCTCGAAACCCATCCCCAGCGCTACTGGCGAGACAGCCGCCTCTACCGCATCGGGCCCATCACCAACGAGATGGCGAGGAACAGCATCGCCGAGACCTTCGGGCTGCCCAGAAGCTTCTAGTGGCTCGAGTTCTGGATGGCCGCGTTGCGCTGGTAACCGGCGCTGGTCGGGGCATCGGGTTGGCGGTGGCGGCTCGTTTGGCCCGCGATGGCGCTGCGGTGGCAGTCAATGACGTCGACGACGATGTTGCCGAAGAAGCAGCAGCGGCCATCGTTGCCGACGGCGGGCAGGCCGTAGCCGCAGCGGGGTCGGTGGTTGACAGCGATGACGTAACAGCCATGCTGACCACCGCCCAGGATTCCTTCGGCAGCCTCGACATCCTGGTGAACAACGCCGGTATCACCGCCGATGCCATGGCCCACAACATGACCGACGAACAGTGGGACCTGGTCTGCGATGTGGCGTTGAAGGGCACCTTCAACTTGTGCCGGGCCGCCTTTCCACTGCTGCGAGGCAGTCAGGACAACCCGCCGGGCCACCATCGCAAGGTGGTCAATATGGCGTCGATCAACGGCATCTATGGGATCGCGGGCAACGTCAACTACTCAGCAGCCAAGGGCGGGGTGATCGCCCTCACCAAGTCGCTGGCCCGGGAGTGGGCCCGCCACCGGATCAACGTCAACGCGGTGGCCCCGGGCTACATCGCCGGTACCCGCCTGACCGGAGCACGCGACGACGACACCGGCTTGGGCATCCCCGAGGCGATCATCGAGCGCATCGAGGCCCAGATCCCCATTGGCCGGGCTGGCACTCCTGAGGATGTGGCCGGCGCCGTCGCTTGGCTGGCTTCGGGCGACTCCGACTATGCAACTGGACAGGTGATTGAACTTCATGGAGGACGAGAGATGGTGGAACTCCTGTGAGCGCTGAGAAGCTCACCACTCTTGAGGACGCGGCTGCCCTCGTTCGCGACGGCGACACCGTGGCCATCCAGAACATGGCCACCCAGGCCGCGCCCATGGCCCTGGTCCGGGAGCTGATCCGACAAGGCCGCAGGGAGCTCGGGGTGGTGTGCCTGGTAGGGGGAATACCTGTGGACTGGCTGGCCGCGGCGGGGGCCATAAACCGCCTTATCGGCGCGGCGGTGTCGATGGAGCAGTTCGGGCTGTGCCAGCGCTATCGCAAGGCAGTGGAGGCCGGAGCTATCCGCGTGGAGGAGCTCTCGGAGACGGCACTGAACGCGCGACTGGGCGCGGGCGCTCGCAACCTGCCGTTCCTGCCCACCCGAGGGCTGATCGGCACCGACCTGATCGACGTGAACGACAATCTGGTGATGCTCGACGACCCGTTCGGCGGACCGTCAGTGGTGGCCTGCAAAGCGCTGGTGCCCGACGTAGCCCTGGTTCACGCCCACAAGGCCGACCGGTTCGGCAACATTGGCTACGAGCCCACCGCCCTGTGGCCCGACCTGGGCATAATGCCCAAGGCCGCTACCACGGTGATCGTCACCGTTGAGGAGATCGTGGACTCCGAAGTGCTGCGAGCCGACCCCGACCGCACGGTGTTGCCCGGCTTCATGGTGGACGCGGTGGTGGAAGCACCGTTCGGCGCCCACCCCACGTCGTTCTACCCCCGATACGGGTACGACACGGCGATGCATTTGGAATGGATCGGTTCAGCCCGCGACGACGAAGCCGTGGCCGGGTTCATGGAGAAGTACGTGACCGGCCCCGCCGACCACGCGGCCTACCTGGAGGCCGTGGGTGGATCTGAACGGCTCGCCGCAGTGGAAGCCTGGGAGGCCTCGTGAGCGACTGGCAGAACAGCCCCCCGGCTGAAGACTGGACCATTGATGAGCTGATGATCGCTCGGCTGGCCGCCTGCTTCGCCGACGGCGACCAGGCCTGCAACGGGATGGCCTCGTTCGTGCCGGTGAGCGCCTTCTGGCTGGCCCGGCTCACCCACGCCCCCGACCTGGTGTGGCTGGCGGGAGCGGTCGGCCTCGAACCCCGGCCTGACCGGGTACCCGCCTCCACCCTCGAAGCCCCGCTGTGGCGAGACTCCATCATGTACGTGGAGCAGTACGGAGACTTCTGGACGATCGCGCTCAACGGCCGGTGGCTCACCAAGTTCTGCGTGGGATCGGCCCAACTCGACCGCTACGGCAACGGCAACAATTCGATCATCGGTGCCGACTATCACGCTCCCCGAGTGCGGCTGCCTGGCACCGCCGGTTTGGGTGACATGGGATCAATCGGCAAAGCGCTCTACTACTGGAACCCCAACCACAACCCCCGTTCGCTGGTGGAGCAGGTGGACTTCATCTCCTGTGCCGGCTATCTGGGCGGCGGTACCGAGCGGGCCGACGCTGGTTTGGAGGGCGGCCCCGAATTGGTGATCACCAACCTGTGCGTTATGGACTTCCACCCCGAAACCCGCCACATGCAGGTGGCATCGCTGCATCCAGGGGTCACCTTCGAGCAGGTGCAGGAGGCCACCGGCTTCGAGCTGCCCACCCCCGAGGGACAGTTGTCCACCACCGCGATTCCCACCGTCGAGCAGGTGCGGCTGATCCGCGAGGTCATCGACCCCGACGACATGCGCCGCCGCGAATTCGGCGGATGAAAGACCGAGCCATGTGCTGCGACACGTACCCTCATGCAGTCAGGAACAGGGGATGAAAGACCTCGAGATCGGCGTTCCCGGCCAGATCATGCCCCCGGCCCACCGGGCGGTGGAGTTGGGCCAGCGGGCTGAGGCCGACGGATACGACGCCCTGTGGTGGCCATGCCACCTGATGGGCTGGCACCCCGATTCGATCTGGACCCCGGATATGAGCCCGCTGGCCGCAGTGCAGCCCAGCGGCCACGTGTACTTCGACCCGCTGGTGATGATGGGTGCAGTGGGAGCCCAGACCGAGACCATCAAGGTGGGGGCCGTCGTCACCGACCTGATCCGCCGCCACCCGGCCATGGTGGCCAACATGGCCCTCACCCTCGACCACCTCACCCAGGGCCGGGCCATCTTGGGACTGGGCTCGGGCGAGCGGATGAACGTCACCCCCTATGGCATGGACTTCGACCGCCCCGTGGGCCGTCTGGAAGAGGGCATCGAGATCATTCGGGCACTGTGGGACGCCGACGGCCCCATCAACTACGAGGGAAAGTTCCACCAGCTGAACGACGCCGTGCTCGGCTTGTCGCCCTACGGGGACACTCCCCCGCCCATCTGGACTGCGGCCCACGGCCCGAGGATGCTGCGCATCACCGGGCGACTGGCCGACGGGTGGCTGCCCACCAAGCTGGCACCCGACGTCTACGCCGATTCGCTGGCCACCATCCGCCAGTCGTCGGTGGAAGCGGGCCGAGACGCCGAGGCAGTCACCCCCGGACTGCTGGCCTACGTACTGGCTGCTCCCGACGAGGCCACGCTGCGGCGTATGCAGGAAGCACCGCTGCTGCGGGCCATCATGGTGATGCTGCCCCCACAGATCTTCCGTGAGCTGGGGGTGGAGCCACCCGAGGGCTTCCACGACCTGATCCCCGCGTCGGTGCCCCGGGAGCAGGCCGAGGCCATCATCGAAGGCATCCCGCCCAAGGTGGTGGACTACTACTGCTTCTGCGGCACTCCTGAACAGATCGCAGAAAAGGTCAGCACCTACTACGACGCCGGTCTGCGCCACCTGATCATGTGGAACGTCACCGCCTTCGGCGATCCCGAGCTGGCCGGCTGGTCATTCCGGGCCATGCGCGAGGTCAAAGACATTCTGAGGGCCGGCTGATGAGCGCTGAAGGATCGACCAAAAGCCCGCTTGCGGTGGTGAAGGACTACTTCACCGCACTCAACGACGAGGACTGGGATCTGATGGCCTCAGTGCTGCACCCTGAGCTCGACCTAATCCCCTCCGGATCGCGGCCCCGAATCGGGTCAGATAAGGCCATCGCCATGTTCCAGAAGATCTTCGAACGATTCCCGGTCCACCAAGACAACCCCACTCGGTTCCTGGAAGCCGGCAACACCGTGGTTGTGGAGATCACCTTCAACGGCGCCACCCAAGACGGCCAGAAGGTGGCCTTCGACGCTGTAGACATCTTCGACGTCGAAGACGGCCGCATCTTCCGCCTTTCCCAGTGGTTTGACACCGCCGCGCTGGCTGCAATGTTGGGGGGCTAGGAGGCAGCAGGTGCGGACCTGCCTCGCTGCACCTACTCTGTGGGCCTGACACGCCGAGAGTTGATGCAATGAAGAGTCCGGCGATCGAAGTGACTGGCTTGCGCAAGTCCTACGGCGAAGTCGAAGCCGTTGCCGGTGTGGACCTCCGCGTGGAAGAAGGCGAGATCCTGGCCTTCCTGGGGCCGAACGGCGCGGGCAAGACCACTACCGTCGAGATTCTCGAAGGGTTTCGGCCACGAACCGCTGGAGAAGTCTCCGTTCTCGGACAAGATCCCGCCACGGCTGGCTTGGACTGGCGGGAGCGAATCGGGATCGTCTTGCAGGAGTCCCAGCCGGAGGAATACCTGAAGGTCGACGAGACGGTGACCATATGGGCTGCGTACTTCTCCGCTCCTCGACCAGTAGACGAAGTGCTCGAAATGGTCGGTTTGGCCGAGCACCGCGATCAGCGCGTAGGGCGCCTGTCCGGAGGTCAGCAGCGGCGGCTTGATTTGGCACTGGCACTGGTCGGAAATCCCGAACTGCTATTCCTCGACGAGCCCACCACCGGATTCGACCCGACCGCTCGTCGAGAAGCGTGGGCGATGATCGACGGCCTGCGCGATCTTGGGGTGACCGTGCTTCTCACCACCCATTACATGGACGAAGCCCAGAACTTGGCCGACCGGATCACGGTGATCGCCGCCGGGCGCATCATCGCCAGGGGAACCGCCGAGGACCTGGCTGAGACCGCGTCGATGCGAACCCGCATCTCCTGGGATTCCCAAGAGTTGCCGTTGGCCGAGCTGCCGGTGCAGCTTCGCGCCGCCGCGGCAACCCTTGATGAAGCGGGCGAAACCGGGGATCCAGGTACGACCTCCGCTGAGGATCCGCCGAGGCTGGCCATCTTGACCGACGACGTGTCCGACACCGTGGCCGAGCTGTTGCAGATCGCAGGGCGGTTGGGCCGCAAGATCGATTCGCTCGAAGTGCTGGCACCCACCCTGGAGGACACCTATCTGTCCCTGATCGGCGAAGCCGACAGAGCAGGGAGGCTTGACCATTGAGCAGCCGGGGACTTCGGCAACTGGCCGCTCAGACTCGCGTCGACTCCACCCTGCTGTGGCGCAATCCACTGGCCAGCTTCTTCACCGTGGTCCTTCCGCTCATTTTCTTGTTCGTTCTAACCGCCCTTTTCGGCAACGAATTGGTCACTCCAGTGGGCTCCAAACTCGCCAGTCGCTTTGTGCCAGGCATTATCGCCCTCTCGGTGGTCCAAGCCTCCTTTGTGAACCTGGCTGTGGTCACCGTATTCCGTCGGGAGACCAGCATCCTCAAGAGGGTGCGGGGCACGCCGATACGCCCTTGGGTCTTCATGGGAGGACTGGTGGCCACCTCCTACGCAGTGATCGCATTGATGGCCGTGCTAATGGCGTTAATCGGCTGGGCCGTCTACGACGTAGACCTGCTGTGGGAAGCGGCCCCAGGCCTGATTGTGACTCTGATTATCGGGGGCGCGGTGTTCTGTGCTCTCGGGCTGGCATTCACCAACGTGGTACCCAATGAGACGGCCGGACCCCCGTTTCTCAACTTGGTCGTGCTGCCGCTCTACTTCGTATCCGATGTCTATGTTCCCGCCACCGACGACACACCCCGGGCAATCACCTTGATCGGAGACATATTCCCCATCAGACATCTGGCCGTAGCTCTTCAGCGGGGTTTCGACCCGATTTCCGACGAATCGATGTGGCCGGTGACCGAGTGGCTGGTGATGGCGGCGTGGGGCCTGGTTGGTGCTCTCATCGTCACCCGCTGGTTCCGTTGGACCCCTCGGGGGTGAACCGTCGAGAATTGAGCCCGTCATGGCCTCAGTAGTGGTTGTCGGGTCAGGAGCTGCCGGGTTGACCGCGGCGGTTGCTGCGGCGCAAGCGGGCGCTGAGGTAACCGTGGTGGAGCGGGCTTCAGTTTTGGGCGGCACTACCGCACTGTCGGGCGGTTTGGCCTGGATGCCTGCCAACCGGATGATGGCGGCCGAAGGGGTGGACGACTCCCCTGCTGAAGCCCGCCGGTACTTGCAGGCGCTGCGGCTGGGCGACGTGGACGACGAACTCGTGGGCTACTTCGCCGATCAAGCACCGGTGGTGGCCGATTGGCTGGAGTCAGCCACTGGATTGTCGTGGCAGACGGTCCCCTACCCCGACTACTACCCCGAACTGCCCGGCGGGAAGCCAGGACATCGTCCCCTAGAGCCCCAGCCACGCGAGGTGCCGCCTGACCTCGATCAGCGAATCCGGACTGCGCCGAATGTGACCGCGCCCATCACTTACCGGGAGCTGGCCACCGGAAACATCGACTGGGACGAGGTGGCCGACCGGTCCCGCCGCGGCGTGATCACCATGGGACGGTCGATGATCGCCTCCCTGACGGAGGCTACCGAGGCCGCCGGAGCGGTGATCCTCACCGGCATAGCAGTGGACGGCTTGGCCCAGTCGGGCGGCACGGCAAACGGGGTGCGCATCGGCACCGACGTGCTGACCGGTCGGGTGATCTTGGCCTCCGGCGGTTTCGAGCGGGACCCCTCGCTGGTGCAGGCGTTCCTGCGGGGGCCGATGACCGGCCCGGTGGGTGCTCCTGGCATGGATGGCACCGCGCTGCGCCTGGCGCTGGCCGCCGGGGCCGAGGTGGGCAACATGGCCGAGGCGTGGTGGTGTCCGGCCATGACCGTGCCGGGCGAGACCATCGACGGCGAGACGTTTCACCGGCTGGTGCTCACCGAGCGGGCCCGGCCCGGTTCGCTAATGGTGGACTCTCGGGGTCGGCGGTTCACCAACGAGGCCCGCAACTACAACGACGTGGGCCGAGCCATGCAGGACTTCGACCCCACCCGGTTCCAGTATCCGGCGGCCACCGCCTGGCTGGTATTCGACGCCAGCTACCGCCGCCGCTACCACCTGGGCCCGCTGCGCCGAGACGACCCCGATCCCAGATGGCTTCGCCGGGCCGACAGCCTTGTCGAATTGGCTGCCGTCATCGACGCAGACGGCGACGCACTCACTGCCTCAGTAACCCGGTTCAACCAGCTGGCCACCTCCGGCAACGACCCCGATTTCGGCCGGGGTAGCTCCATCTATGACCGTTTCGTAGGGGATCCGTCGGCTCCCCACCCCACGCTCGGCCCGGTGGACGAACCGCCCTTCTACGCCGTACGCCTCCATCCTGGCTGTCTAGGCACCAAAGGCGGTCCCCGAACCAACATCCACGGCCAAGTCCGCCATCAAGACGGCGGTCTCATCGAGGGCCTCTTCGCGGTGGGCAACGCCGCCGCCAGTCCTCTCGGCGCGGCCTACCCCGGCGCGGGCGGCACCATTGGCCCAATGCTGGTGGCCGCCCACTCTGCTGGCTCCGCAGCAGCCAGCTAGCCGGGAATTTCCCCACCACGGGAACCACCGGACGCTTCGCGTCGTCAGATACCCCCAAGAAGATGCCGCGGGCATCACAGCTCAAGGGGGAAAGATGGCATCGGGCACTGAGTCACAGAGGACAATCGCACTGTCATACCGGGTGGTGATCGCTTTGACAGCGTTCCTAAGTGTTCTGGCTTTGTCGTGCAGCAGCGGCAGCGGTTCTGACGGCGTCTCGCGGGGAATCTCAGAACCCCCGGTGCCGACACAAGGCAGCCTGGTCCAAGATTCACGTGGCTCATCGTCAGCAACAGAGTCTCCGAGCGCGCCTGGATCCAGCATTGTTGACACTGTTCCCGACTCTCCTGATGGCACGTCAGACGGACCATCGGATGATGGCCCCGCAGTCGTCCCGGTAACTCCGGCTCAGGGTTCCGACAGGGATGACGGTGGCACCACAGTCGATCTCAGCGGCCCAAGAGATGAACCGGCCGATTACGAAATGCCCGCAGAAGAGATGGCAGCAGAGCCAATGGCAGATTCCGCTCCGGCCAGCGGCCGTGCCCAGTCAGCATCCCCTCAACCTGTCGAAGAAGCCTCGTCGGAGATGCGTCGGCCCTGTAGGAGATGTGATCCGAACAACTTCCAGGACTATGGCGTCAATCCTTTCGTCGACACCTGGGACGACTCGCTCTCCACGTTTGCCCTTGATGTGGACACCGCCTCCTACACGGTGACCCGCAATTTCCTAGAAAGCGGGCAGCTGCCTCCCATCGAAGCCGTGAGAACCGAAGAATTCGTCAACTACTTCAACGGCGGATACGAAGCGGTTCGAGATGAATTCACGGTCACTCTCGACGCCGCGCCTTCGCCGTTCGCCGACCCCGACCATGTGCTGTTGCGGGTGGGCATCCAGGCGCCAAGAGAACTGTCGCAGTCAACTGCCCCCAACAGCGTGGTGTTGGTGATGGATCGTTCTGGCTCAATGGACGAGCCCACCGGATACGGATCCGAGTCGATGCGGAGGATCACGCTCGCCCACCGGGCGGTGGAGCTTCTGATCTCAGGATTGCCCCGAGAGACCCGGGTCGGTGTGGTGGCCTACGAGAGTCGATCGGCAACGGTGCTGGAGCCCATGGAGATCGACGGCAACGCCAAGTGGATCATGGACAAGATCCGCGCTGAAGTGACCCCCGGCGGCTCCACCAACGCCGAATCAGGCTTGATCAGGGGATACGACATGGCTCTGGACGAAGCCGATGCCGGACGCCAAGTGCTGGTGCTGTTGTTGTCCGACGGGGTCGCCAACGTGGGCGCCACCCGTACTGACGAAATCCTCGAGTCGATCGGCGAGCGGGCCGACATCGGCCTGTCCACCATCGGTGTGGGCCTCGGGCCGTTCAACGACGAGCTCATGGAGCAGTTGGCCAACCGGGCCGACGGCACCTACCACTACATCGACACGCCGTCTGAGGCAGTGCGAGTGTTCGTCGACGACCTAGACGGGCTGTTGGCCCACGCCGCCCGCGACGCCAAGGTCCAGGTTGAGTTCGACCCCGATGCGGTCCGCTCCTACCGACTGCTGGGCTACGAAAACCGCGACATCGAGGACGAGTCGTTCCGCGACGACACCCAGGACGCCGGGGAACTCGGCATCGGGCACAGCTCCACCGCGCTCTATGAACTGGAGCTTTCCTCTAGGGCGCGGGAAGAACGCGACACAATTGCCACCGTCAGAATGCGCTATGAGCGGCCGGCAACCGGCACCATCGTCGAGTTGGTCGTCCACCTGCCCCGCTCCGCGGTGGAACGGTCATTCGAATCAGCCAACCCCCACTTCCGACTAGCCGCCGTGGCCGCCGAATTTGCCGAGATCCTGCGGTCCAGCCCCTACGCCCCCAGCCGAATCTCCAGGGAGTTGCAGCACCAAGCCGATGCGGTCGCCGACGACCTGCACCGCGATGCTGATGCCGCTGAGCTAGCGTCCCTGATCGGCACCGCCCGCCGCCTGCTCCGCTAGCCAAGGAGACCCCTCACCCGTGCCCACAGGCAACGATCAACCCCAAGCCGCCGCGCATGACCAGCGGGCAAAGGACGATTGGCACGTATTGGCCCACCATTACGACAGCCGCCACGGGGATACGGGCAATGACTGGCACCGAAATCTGGTGCTGCCCACCACCCTAAACTTGCTGGGCGACATCCAGGGCAAACGAGGAATCGACCTCTGCTGCGGCAGCGGCGTCCTCGCCCGCCAGCTCGTTGAACTCGGAGCCCAGGTCACCGGTGCCGACCGGTCGGAGACCTTCCTCTCCCTGGCCGAACAGTACGACGGAAGCGCCGATGTGGAGTGGCTCTGCTTCGCGCTAGCCGACATCGGCGAACACGTCGAGCCGAGTTCATTCGACTTTGTGACGTGCACGATGGCGCTCATGGACATCCCCGCCAGCGAAGACCTCTTCGCCGCCATCGCCCACTGCCTGAAACCTCACGGGGTAGCGGCAGTGGTCACGATGCATCCGGTGTTCAAGAACCCGAGCAACCTGCAATTCAGAATCGAAGGAGAGTTGGCGAGCGGAGATCAACGGGAGGGAATCATCATCTCCCATTACCTCACCCCCATGGCCCAGGAAGTCGAAGGAATGCCGGGACAGCCTCAAATGCAGCTCAACTTCCATCGGCCCATCTCCCACGAGCTAAATCTCGCCTTCGAAGCAGGCCTAGTAGTGGACGGATTCACCGAGGTCACCAAGGCCGCCCTAGAAGAGACCCCCACCCGACACACCGACTTCTTCATCCCACCCACTCTCGAAGACGAAATCCCCGTACTCCTAGGACTCCGCTTCCGGCCATCACCCTGGTAGAGCATCCAATATCTATCGAAAGGGCGGGAAGCGCTACCTCCAACTGGCCGATGCCTAGGCTTGGACCTGATGGGGCGGATCATCTTTGGCGACAACCTGCCAGTGTTGCAGGGCTTGCCCGACAGGTGCGTCGACCTCATCTACATCGATCCGCCGTTCAACACCGGCAAGCGCCAAGAGCGCGACAGGATCAAGACCGTTCACGACGAAGACAATGGCGACCGGGTCGGTTTCGCTGGCCGCCGCTACCAGACGATCCACCTCGGCAAGTCAGGCTATGAGGACGCCTTCGACGACTACTTGGGCTTCCTTGCTCCTCGATTCGAAGAAGCCCATCGGGTGCTCGCCGCCACCGGCAGCTTCTTCCTGCACATCGACTACCGCGAGGCCCACTACTGCAAGGTACTGCTCGACCATATCTTCGGCCGAGACTCCTTCATGAACGAGATCATCTGGGCCTACGACTACGGGGCCCGCTCCAAGAAGAAGTGGTCCGCCAAACACGACAGCATCCTCTGGTACGCCAAAGACCCGTCCGACTACACGTTCTGCTACGAGGAGATGGACAGAATCCCCTACATGGCCCCCGGCTTGGTCGGCAAAGAAAAGGCCGCCCGGGGCAAAACCCCCACCGACGTCTGGTGGCACACCATCGTCAGCCCCAACGGCAAAGAGAAAACCGGCTACGCCACCCAAAAGCCCCTCGGCGTCCTCGAGCGCCTCGTGAAGGTCCACTCCAAACCCGGCGATCTCCTACTCGACTTCTTCGCCGGCAGCGGAACCCTCGGCGAAGCCGCCGCCAAGCACAACCGCGACTACCTCCTCATCGACAACAACCCCGAAGCCATCCAAGTCATGATTCGTCGCCTCGCCCCCACCGACCCCAAGCTCATCGGCTGCGACACGCTCATCGAGGAAACCCAGGGCGCTAAGGGATCTCCTCCAATTCCCAATCCTCGTCGGCAAACACCGACACGGTAGAAAGGTCGTCTACGAAGACCTCCAGCGTGTCCGCCTCGCAGCCGAAGAACGGCACCGGCAGCGATCCGACCTCGCCAGCGTCCTGGGTCACAGCCTCAACGTAGCAACTTGAGCACTAAGGAAACGCACACAATTCGGGCGGCCGTTCAGTTCGATCCCAGGGTGGGTAGAAGTGGTGCCAACACCACTGGATCTTCTGACTCCGCCACACGCCACCATGAGCCGTCGATCATCGCTGTTTTCGACCTGACAGATTCTGCGGGGTAAACACGAATACTGATTGACTCCCCCTTTTCTGGGATCTCCTTGAGACCTAGCTGACGTGCGATGTCGCGGTGCGCTTCGTACTGGCCGAGGATGATGATGCCCTCTTCTCGAAGTTGGCTGCGGGCACCGCCGTTGCCGCGGATTCGCTTCATGTAGTCAGCTTGCTGGGCGACGGTGGCGACAACACCACGGCCTATCCGCTGGCCCTGCACGGTGCGGAAGAGGCGTCGGATCCTCTCGGCACCTGACTTGCCTTCCATGATGTGGTCTACGTCTTTCTCAGGAATCTGGAGCAATATGTTGGGAGGTAAATCACTCCTTGAAAAGAGCCAGCGAACCAATGACTTGCCATCCTTATTGAGACTGGCCTTTTTGTCTCGATTGCTTCTGGAAGTCAGGTGCTCTTCCCGTGCCCTGAAAATCCCCATAGACCAGATTGCCTGAAGGTCATCCGCCCAGAGCCCAAGGCACAGCTCATTCTCAGCCTCGTTAGGGATCATCCACCTCCCGAGCTCCTGCGAGTACTTACAGTCCACGTCTACATCAGCGATCTTGTAGTCGAGTTTTTCTCCGTCAGCGAACTGGAACTCGCGCTGCATGTTGATCTCGACCAGGGTTGGCGTATCTCAACCGCAGATACTCTCGTCGAATGGACTGGGCAAAATAGGGGCAATGGGATTGCGAGTGGGGGCAGCGACTCTGTGCATTGTGGTCGTGGCTGCGCTCGTGGTTGCTTGCGGAGGGACCGAGCAGTCAGTGTTGCCGTCGGATGTGGCGCAGCCAACTTCTACGCAGGCTGCCAGCGATCCTGTGCCCGCGACACCCCTCCCTACGAGGGCTGCTGCCACTCCCGTGCCCGCGACACCGACTCCAACGACGGTCACGCCGACCCCGCTGGCATCGCCTTCTCCTCTCCCGACCGATACGCCAATTGCTTCAACCCCATCGCCTCCGCCAGCAACTCCGACCCCGCCTACGCAACTAGAGGCATTTGTGGGCGGCACCGACGACATCACCTCTCGGGTGGTGGAGATATTGGGGTCGATCCCGTCGGCTGAGACCATGACCGCCCTCGGTTATCTGGTGGCCAACGCCCTTGTTCCCGATGTAGGGGAAGCGGCACCGCGGATTTCAGTAGTCGAGGGGCCAATCATCGGCGATCTGGGGGAGATCACTTTAGATGCGGTGGGGTTGATGGATGATTCGATTCTCGGATACCGGCTGCGTATCTTCGCCCACCTGCCGGAGGCCGAAGGTGGCTTCACCCTGAAGACAGTGGAGCGCACCTTTCTGTGCTCACGCGGGGTAATCGGCGATCTCTGCCTGTGATCTTGCTACTTACCACTTTTCGGCGAAAAGTGATGGGGAGGTGTGCATTTTTCGTCGGGTGGGAAGGGGGTGCGCGAAGCTACGGGGATGAGCACTTGGGTTGATGTGACCACGTATGGCGATCTGGTGGTGCGGGGGTCGACGCTGTACGGAAGCCAGGACGCGGTGGTTTTCCCGGACACGCGGCACAGCTTTGCGTCGTTGGAGGACGCGGCCCGGCGGTCGGCCCGGTCGCTGTTGGGGCTGGGGGTTCGGCCCCAAGACCGGGTGGGGATCCTCATGCCCAACTGCATGGACTTCATCGAGGTGATGTTCGGCGCCTCTCTCATCGGCGCCGTCCCGGTTCCCATCAACGCCCGTTTCAAGGGGCGAGAGCTGGCCTATGTCACCGAGAACGCCGATCTGAAGGTGCTGGTGACCAGCGACATCATCGACCAGTTCACCGACTATGTGGTGATCCTCCACGACTGCCTGCCCGGCTTGGCCGAGGCGCCCGACCCCGCCAATCTCGAACTCGACGTCACTCCCGAGCTCAAGGCAGTGGTGCTGTTGGGCAGCACCTCCCCCGCCGGGATGGTGGACCGAGGCGCATTCGAGGCACTCGCCGAGCAGGCCACCGACGATGAGGTAGAACTCCTCCGCAGCCAGGTGGCTATTCGGGACGAAGCTCTGATGATCTACACCTCGGGCACGACCGCCGAGCCCAAGGGCTGCCCTCTGAACCACGAGTCGCTGGTGCGCACCGCGGTCACCGCCTGTCGGACCCGGTTCGAGCTGACCGACACCGACGTGTTCTGGGATCCGCTGCCCTTGTTCCACATGAGCTCGATCCTGCCGCTCATCGGCTGCCTCGACGCCGGATCGTCCTATGTCACCATCACCCACTTCGACCCGGCTCAAGCCATCGCCCAGATGCGCGACGAGAAGGCCACCGTGTGCTTCTCCACCTTCCCGCCGGTCACCCAGGCCATGATCAACCACCCCGACTGGGACTCCGACGAGTTCCAGCGCATCCGGTTGGTGAACAACGTGGCGCCCCCCGACGCCCTGCGGGCCATCCACGCCCTACTCCCCTGGGCCCGCCACATGAACGCCTACGGTCTCACCGAGTGCGGCGGCGTGGTGGCCTTTTCCGGCCCCGAAGACCCACCGGAAACCTGGGCGGTGTCATCGGGCCGCCCGTTCCGGGGCATCGAGGTCAAGATCAAGGACCTCGAGACCCGAGAAACGCTCACCGAGCCCCACCAAGCAGGCCAGATCTGGGTGCGGGGCTACAACGTGTTCGAGGGATACCACAAAGACCCGGAGAAGAACGCTGAGTGCTTTGACGACGAGGGCTGGTTCTTCACCGGGGATATCGGCTCGCTCGACCCCGACGGGCGCATCAGCTATCTAGGCCGCACCAAGGACATGCTCAAGGTGGGCGGCGAGAACGTGGCCGCGGTGGAGATCGAGAGCTACCTCCAAACCCATCCAGCGGTGGCCATCGCCCAAGTGGTGCCCCTGCCCGACGAGAAGTACTCCGAGATACCCGCCGCCTTCGTCGAGCTCAAGCCCGGGGCGGAGGCCACCGAGGACGAGCTGATCGAGTTCTGCCGAGGCCAGATCGCCAGCTTCAAAATCCCCCGCCACGTGCAGTTCGTCGCCCCCAACGAGTGGCCCATGTCCGCCACCAAAATCCAAAAATTCCGCCTCGCCGAAAAGCTCCAAGCCGAACTGGGGCTCTGAACATTTGCCCGACGGCGGAAAAACCTAGGTGGGCGGGGGGTGGCCCGGCTCAGGGCGCCCGCCGCCCGGAGTTCATCGAGGACGGCGGGCTGGGCCGGGACAGGACCCGCCGCCCACCGGGGGATCTACTCGCTATAGCCGTCGGGCAGTTGGTCGATGTGCCAGATTTGGCTCCTCCACCAGCGCCACTTGCCGGCAATCACATCCTCGACCGTGCAGTGCGGGTGGGGCTCCAGCCAGTCGATGGTCGAGTCCACGATCTGGAACAGGCAACCGTGCCCTGACCGGGGCCGCACATAGGTCTCCCGCCAGTGCGGCTCACCTAGTTCTGTGTCCACCACCTCATAGCCAGCGGCCTCCAAGTCTTCGATGGTGGCTTCCACATCGTCCACGAAGATGGTCACGTGGTGGAAACCCTCTCCGTGCTTCTCGATAAAGCGATGTAGATAGCTCTGCTCGTTCAGCGGCTCCAGCAGCTCCACCTTCACGGTGTCGGGCAGCTTGAACATGGCGGTACGGATGTCCAGCGGTATGTCGTCGCCCCCCATCACGAACTGCCCGCCGAACACATCCCGAAACAGCGGCACCGCGGCCTCAATGGAGCGCACCGCGATCCCGATGTGGTCCCACCGCTGAATGCGAGGCGACACGGCCGGATTGGCCTCCAAACCGGCCGGATACCCGGCCTCGCCCATCGTTCTCCAGCCCATAGCTCGCCCCTTCCGGTGCTCTCACATTCTTTGGGAAGCTTCCAAGTGTGCTATCTAGCAGGGAATGGGCAAGCTAGACGAAGCCATCGCCGGACAAAGCGGATTTCCCCGGGTGATGCCCGGACTCGAACAACCGCTCACTGTGCCCCAGAAGATCGCCTGCGCCGCTCGCATCCTCGACGCCGAGGGATACGCACTGGATGTGGCCGGTCACATCACCGTGGTGCGAGACGACGCCGACGACGGCTCCATGTGGTGTACCCCCTATGGGCTGTGGTGGAACGAGATCACCGCTTCCGACATCTTGATGATCAACGCCGATGGCGAAGTGCTGGAGGGCCGCTGGGACATAACCCCGGCCGTGTTCATCCACACCGAGATGCACCGGGCCCGCCCCGACGCCCGGGTGGTGATCCACAACCACCCCTACTACGGCAGCCTCCTTTCCACCATGCACAAACTGCCGGAGATCACCGACCAGCAGGCCTGCATGTTCGACGGCGACATCGCTCTGTTCGGCACCTACACCGGAGGGGTTGACAACGCCGCCGGAGGCCAAGAGATGGCCGACGCAGTGGGCAGCGCCACCGCGGTGATCCTGGCCAACCACGGGGTGCTCATCGCCGGCGAGACCACCGAGCAGGCCGTCTACCGGGCCTCCAACTTCGAGCGGGTGTGCCGCCTCAACTACGACGCCATGCAGGCCGGTCAAACCCCGGTGCCGGTGCCCCCCGAACAGCGCCCCACCTTGAAGGCCGCGGTCAACAGCCACCACATGACGGTGCGGTACTACTGGGAGGGCGCGGTGCGGCAGTTGCTGCGCGAGGCCCCCGAAGTGCTGAACTGACGGGACCAGCCATGAGCTCGAACTCCAGCACCGCCATACCGCGCACCATCGGAGCGTGGATCCGCCACAAGGCCGAAGCCAACGGCGACCGGCTGGCCCTCACCGTGGAGGGTAGGGACAAGACCTACACCGGGGTCGATCTGGACTCCGACCGACTGGCCGCCGGTTTGGCCTCGCTCGGTCTGGGCCAGGGCGACCGATCCTGTCTGATGATGCAGAACTCGCTGGAGTGCATCGACGCCTGGTTCGCCATGAACAAGGCGGGGGTGGTGGAGGTGCCCATCAACCAGGCCTACCGGGGTCACCTGCTTGAGTACCTGATCAGCCAGTCACGCTCTTCGGCGGTGGTGTGCGATGCCGACTACCTCGACCGCATCGCCGAGGCCGCCTCGAGCCTGCCGGGCCTCGAGCACGTGGTGGTAAACCGGGCCGAGGGAACCGAAGACACCGGCACCCCCGATTTCCCCAGCCATGTCACCGTCCACGAACTGGCCGACTTGTACCTCGACTCCCCCGCTCCCGAGCCCGATGTGGACTACCGGGACACCGCGGTGATCCTTTACACCTCGGGCACCACCGGCCCGTCCAAAGGCGTGATGCTGTGCCACGAAGCCAACCTCAACCTGGCCCGCCACACTGTCGATCTGGTGGGCTATGACGCCGACGACGTGCTCTACACCGCCTTCCCCCTGTTCCACATCAACGCCAAGTACACCAGCGTGATGTGCGCCATGGAGGCCGACGCCCGGCTCGTCATGGACCGGCGGTTCTCAGCCAGCCGGTTCTGGGACCGCTGCCGGGCCGACGGGATCACCGCCTTCAACTACCAAGGCGGCCTGATCATGATGCTGTGGAAGCAGCCCGAGCGGCCCGACGACGCCGACAACCCGGTGCGCAACGGATTCGGCGCCCCCTGCCCAATCGAGATCTGGGAGCCGTTCGAGGAGCGCTTCGGCGTGCACCTAAGCGAGGTGTACGGCATGACCGAGGTGGCCATCACCACCGAGAACCGCCGGGGTATGCGCAAGATCGGCACCGCTGGTCGGGAGTCGGCGCTGTACCACGTGCAGGTAGTAGATCCCGAAGATCGACCGGTACCCCCCAACACCGCGGGCGAGATCGTGGTGAGGCCTAAGAAGCCCCACATCATGATCGACAGCTACTTCGACATGCCCGACGTGACGGTAGAGACTTTCCGCAATCTGTGGTTCCACACCGGGGATCGGGGCCGCCTCGACGAGGACGGCTACCTCACCTTCATCGACCGCATGAAGGACTGCGTACGCCGCCGAGGCGAGAACATCTCCTCCTACGAGGTGGAGGCGGTGATCAACACCTGCGACGCGGTATTGGAGTCAGCGGTAATCGGCGTGCCCTCTGAGCTGGGCGAGGAAGAGGTGATGGCCGTGGTGGTGCTCAAGCCCGACCACCAATTGGCCGAGACCGAACTGCTGGACTTCTGCGTCCCCCGCATGGCCCACTTCGCCGTCCCCCGCTATGTGCGCTGGTGTGACGACCTGCCCAAGACTCCCTCCGAGCGGGTGCAGAAGTTCAAGCTCCGTGAAGAGGGCATCACTCCCGACACCTGGGACCGCGACGACGCGGGCTACGTCGTCCCCCGCTAGCCAGCCACAAAATCCGGATTCGGCGTAAACGTCAGCGGCAGCGAGGTCAAGCCCCGGGTATAGACCCCGGTCTCCACCTGCTCGTAGCCATCGGCGTAGGCAATGTCGTCCATGGCATCGAGCAGGGCGTCCATGGCCACGGTCAACTCGGCCCGGGCCAGCATTGATCCCACGCAGAAGTGGCGGCCCAAGGCAAACGCGGTGTGGTCGGCGGCGGCGGAGAAGGCCTTTTCGAACTCCATGTCGGTGCGGTGGATGTTGAACCGGTCGGGCTCGTCGAATGCCTCCGGATCGCGGTTGGCTGCACCCAGCAGCAGCTCGAGGGTGTGGCCCGCTTCCACCGCGCCGCCGGAAAACTCAACTTCCTCGTCGGTGTGGCGCATGATCATCTGCACCGGACCGGTGAACCGCAGCGTCTCGGCGAAGGCTGGGCCGATGAGCTGGCGGTCGGCTCGCACCTCGGCCATCTGCTCAGGGTTGTCCAGCAGGTTTCGCATGGTGAGGGTGATGGCCTTCTCGGTGGTCTCTCCCCCGGCGGTCAGCAACAGGCTGCAAAAGCCTCGTATGTCGTCGTCGCTCATCTGCACGCCGTCGAACTCCTTGGTCACCATGGCGGTGAGCAGGTCGTCGCCGGGGTTGGCCCGCCGCTCGGCGATCTTGGGCATGAGGTACTCCCCCATCTCCGCCCGAGCAGCCATGCCCCGTCGGTTCTTCTCCTCGTCGCCGGTGATATTGGAAACGAAGTCCATGATCATCGTGTACCACTCGTAGAACTGGGGCACGTCCTCCATAGGGAGGTCGAGGAGCTGCACGATCACCCCGATCGGGTAGTAGGTGCTGAACCGTTTGCACAGGTCCACCTCGCCGTCGGCCAAGAACTCGCCGATCTGCTGGCGGGCCGCCTTGGTGATGGCCGGTACGATGCTCTGCTCCAGATAGCTGCCCCGGAAGATCGGGTTGACGATGCCCCGGTAGGAGGAATGCTCCTTGCCCTCCATCTGCAAGATGGTGCGCCCGTGAACCGGCTCGGTCTGCCATTCGTAGTTGCGACTGGAGATCTGGGGGTTGCGGAACGCCCCGGCCACATCCTCGTAGCGGCTGATCACGTAGGCCTGGGTGCCCTCGTGCCACATCACCGGGTACTCGTCGCGTAGCACCTCGTAGAAGGGGTAGGGGTTGGCGTCGTACTCGGGCGAGAGGATGTCTGGGGCTTCGGTCATGGGCCGTATAGTACGGCGGGCTGCAAGAACTTCAAGAATGGCCAGTCAGGGGGAAGCGGAATATCTCATGAGCAAAGTCACGACACTGGAAGAGGCGGCGGCGTCGATCCCCGACGGTTCCACCGTGGCCATCGGCGGCCTGTCGATGAACAGCGCCCCCATGGCCTTGGTGCGCGAGCTGGTGCGCCAGCAGAAGAAAGACCTCGACTTGGTGGCCATCGTGTCCGGCATGGCGGTGGATTGGCTGGTGGCTGGCGGCTGCGTGCGCCGGGTGCTCGCCGGGCTGGTCAGCTTCGAGGGCCTGGGCCTGGCCCCCAACTTCCGAGCGGCGGTGCAGTCGGGGCAGGTGGCCATTGAGGAGTACAGCGAGCATCTGTTGATCTGCCGACTCCAGGCCCAGAGCTACAACCTGCCGTTCATGCCCACCAAGGCCGGACTGGGCACCGACGTGCTCGGCCTGCACGCCGAAAGCGGTGCCGTGCGGGAGGAGAAAGACGGCCCCACCGGCGAGCACTACGTGGCCTGCACTCGCCTTCCGGTGGATGTGGCCCTGGTCCACGCCCACGAGGCCGACGAGCGGGGCAACACCAGGGTAAATCCCAAGTTGGTGTGGATGGACAACGAGATCGTGAACGCGGCCACCCGCACGGTGGCCTCGGTAGAGCGAGTGGTGGACAACGCGGCCTTCACGGCCGAGCCGGAGCGCACGACGTACCCAAGGTTCATGATCGACACGGTGGCCCCGGCCCCGATGGGCGCCTACCCCTGCTCGAGCTTCCCCGACTACGGCCATGACTCCGGATTCTTCACGGAATACTCCCAGGCGGCCCGAGATCGGGAGACGTTCACCCAGTTCTTCCAGGAACGAGTGGTGGGGCCGGAGACCTGGGAAGACTTCCTGGCCGTCAACAGCGTGGCAACAGGAGCCTCGGCATGAGCACGCCCGTACCCGGTTACGACTGCACCATCGACGAGTTGATGGTGGTGACCTTCTCCCGGGCCATGGCCAACGACACCCGGGCGTTCAACGGCGCGGTGTCGTTCATCCCGGTGTGCGGCTACCTGCTGGCCCGGCGTACTCATGCTCCTGAGCTGGTGTGGGGGGCCAGCTCCATCGCCGTCGACGCCGACCCCGACGAGATCGGCGACTCCACGTTGTCTGACTCCCTGTGGGGCGGGGCCTCCATGTTGAGCAACTCCCCCTTCGACTTCTGGAGCTACGCCCAAGGAGCTCGCTACAACACCTTCGCCTTCCGGGGGGCGCAGATGGACGCCTACGGCAACGTGAACAACACGGTGATCGGCCCCTACGACGCCCCCAAGGTGCGGCTGCCCGGCGGCGGGGGCATGGCCGACCTCGGGGCCATGATCCCCCGCATCTACCTGTGGTCGTCCACCCATGACCCCCGCACCTTCGTAGACCAGCTCCACTTCCGCTCCGGCATCGGCTGGGGCGACGGCGGCGACCACCGCGAGCGCATGGGCATGCCCGGCGGGCCGCAGCTGTGCATCACCAACCTGTGCGTGTTCGACTTCGAACCCTCCAGCAAGCGGATGCGCCTGGCCTCGCTTCACCCCGGCGTTACCGCTGAGCAGGTTCAGGAGGCCACCGGCTTCGAGGTAGTGATGCCCGAAGACGACATTCCCACCACCGCGGAGCCCACTGCTGAGGAGCTGCACATCCTGCGCACCGAAGTTGACCCGACCAGCGCCCGCCTCCGGGAGTTCTAAGCGATGCAGGTACCTGGATCTGTAGCTCTAGTGACTGGCGGCGCCTCCGGTCTGGGTGCCGGAGTGGTCAAGACCCTGGTCGACAAAGGCGGCCGGGCGGTGATCTTGGACCTGCCCTCCTCCGCTGGGGAGGCCATGGCCGATGAAATGGGCGAGGCGGTGGCTTTTGTCCCCGTTGATGTCACTGACACTGATGATGTCGGG
This sequence comes from Acidimicrobiia bacterium, assembly GCA_022826705.1. GTDB lineage: Bacteria > Actinomycetota > Acidimicrobiia > Acidimicrobiales > Bin134 > Poriferisocius. The sequence goes on from JAJDUJ010000007.1 coordinate 142,176, forward strand.
CAATCCGTGGCCGCCGCGGCCGAGGTTCACGGCCGGGTGGACGTGCTGGTGAGCTGCGCGGGGATCAGCTCCGGGCAACGCGTGGTCTCTCGCGACGGCACCCCAAATTCCTTGGAGCACTTCCGCCAGCACATCGAGGTGAACCTGATCGGGCTATTCGACGTGGCCCGCCATGCGGTTTCGGCTATGTCGGCCAACGAACCCAACGCAGACGGCGAGCGGGGCCTCATCGTGAACATCGCCTCCATCGCGGGCTATGAGGGCCAAGTGGGCCAGTCGGCCTACGGGTCTTCCAAGGCCGGAGTAATCGGCCTGACGCTGCCCATGGCCCGCGACCTGGCGGTGTGGGGCATCCGGGTGATGACCATCGCCCCGGGCACCATGGACACCCCCATGCTGGCCACCCTCAATGAGGACTTCATCGCCAAACTGGTGGAAGACAACGTGTTCCCCCACCGCCTGGGGACTCCTGCTGATGTTGGAAACCTCGTCGTCCACTTCATGGAGAATGTGTTCCTCAACGGCGAGGTGGTCCGGCTCGACGCCGGACTGCGCCTCACCAGCAACTAGGCCAGCATTCCGCCGTCGATCACCAGGACTGCGCCGGTGATGTAGGACGCCGCCGGAGACGCCAAGAAGGCCACCGGCAGGGCCACTTCCTCGGCGGTGGCCCAGCGGCCCAGCGGGATGCCGATGCCGGCCTCTGCTACCACCGCGTCTTTGTCGTAGCTGTCCCAGCCGCTGGTGTCGACGAAGCCGGGGGCAACTGCGTTCACCCGCACGCCGTGAGGGGCCCACTCCCGGGCCAGTGCTTTGGTCTGCTGGAATAGTCCGCCCTTGGCCGCCGAGTAGGCCGCCATACCCGGTAGATGTCGCAACCCTGAAAGTGAGCCCACATTGACGATGCTGCCTTGGCCCCGCTCAATCATCGACCGGCCAAACGCCTGCGATACCAGGAACGGTGCGGTCAGGTTGAGGGCCACGGTCTTCGACCAGCCCGGTTCGTTGATGTCCAGTACCGGAGCGGTGAACCGGGCGCCGCCCGCGTTGTTTATGAGGATGTCTATAGGACCAATGGCTTCGCCGGTGGCCTCGGCGGCCGCTGACACAGCGTCGGCATCGGTCACATCGCAAGGTGAGACAGAAACTTCTGTGCCGCCATCACGTAGCTCGCCAGCCAGCTCTTCCAAACGCTCGGCTCGCCGGGCGATGAGGCCTACCCGAGCCCCTTGGTCGGCCAGCACCCGGGCAATGGCGCCACCGATGTCGCCGGTCGCGCCGGTCACCACCGCGCCCAAGCCTTCCAGGGGCCGCGCCGTGCTCATGTGAGACTCACCGGCAGGTGCTCCAGTCCCCGGCTCAGCATGGTGGGTACCCACACCTCGGGCTCGGGCCCCAGCTCCAAATTGGGCAGGCGGCGCACCAAGGCCTCCAGGGCGATCGTCCCCTCCAGGCGAGCCACCGACGCTCCCAGGCAGAAGTGCAGCCCGAAGCCGAAGCCGATGTGGTTGTTGGGGTCGCGGGTGATGTCGAACTGGTCGGGCTGATCGAATGCCTCGGGATCGCGGTTGGCGGCGTGCTGCACGAGGTACACCATGTCGCCCGCGGGGAGCGTCTTGTCCCTCATCTCCACCTTGTTGGCCAAGGTGCGAACCTCCATCTTGGACGGCCCGTCGAACCGCAGGATCTCCTCCACCGCTGGTTTTATTAGCGAGAGGTCGTCCCGCAGCTTCTGAAGCTGGCCGGGATGGTTGAGCAGCACCCGGATGCCGTTTCCGATCAGGTTGGTGGTGGTCTCGTGCCCCCCGAAGAGAAACAGCACGCAGTTGGCCACAATCTCGGGGTCTTCCAGGCTGTCGTCACCTTCTGATGCCTCCACCAGGTTGGAGATGATGTTGTCGGCCGGATGCTGGCGGTAGTGGGCCACCAGATCGCCCAGGTAGGCGGCCAGCTCGATCAGCCCCTGCTGGGCCCGGGCTCGACGGTCGCCCACTCCCCGGGCGCCGAACACCAGAATCATCACGTCGTCGGACCAGTCTTTGAACCGGTCGCGGTCTTCGGCGGGCACCCCCATCATCTCCGCGATCACCACCGCGGGAATGGGATAGGCGAAGTCCTCGATCAGATCGAAATGCTCCTTGTCGGAAAGGCCGTCGATCAGCTCGTCGACCACGCCGTTGATTCGATCCCGCCAAGCCTCCACCGCTCGAGGGGTGAAGGCCCGACTCACCAATCGCCGCAGCCGGGTGTGGTCGGGCGGATCCCGAAAAACCAGCCAGTCCATCAGGATGTCATAGGTGGGCTGCCGCTGGGCCTTCTGCTCGTCGGTCAGACGGTCGTAGGCCGCGCCGATGCGCTCCGAGGAGAACCGAGGGTCTCGCAGGGCGTCGAGCACATCGTCGTAGCGGTGGATGAACCACGCCCGGTACTTCTCATTCCAATGAACCGGATCGTGCTCGCGGAGCACAGAGAAATAGGAATGGGGATCGGCGATCCGCTCCGTCGACAGAACCTCGTCGTCGATAGCCAAAATTTGCCCGTCGCTCATTGAGTCAGCCCACCTGCTCCAGCACGGTCACCACGCAGGCGTTGCCATCGATCCCTGCGGTGCCCCCGCCCATGGTCTCCACAGCACCGAGGCGGGCACCGGGCACTTGGCGGTCGGCGGCCATGTCTCGAAGCTGCCACACAATCTCGGCGATCTGAGCCAGACCGGTGGCTCCCAGCGGATGACCCCGTGACAAGAGCCCGCCCGACGGGTTGACCGGCTGGAGGCCGCCCAACGAAGTATGGCCCGATTCCACGAGTCGCCCGCCTTCGCCCAGTTCGCACAGCCCCAGGGCCTCAGTGGTGATGATCTCGCCGATGGTGAAGGCATCGTGGACCTCGAACACGTCGATGTCGCCCACGCTCACCCCGGCCTCTTCATAGGCTCGGGCCGCCGTGTCGGACACGATGTCCCAGCCCCACACCTTGTCGGTGGTGTGGTCCCACAATCGGCCCGAGCGCAGCGCACTAGAACGGATGGCCACTTCCCCGCTCGGGTCTCGTGAACCGCCCAACGGCCCAACCACCGCCGCAGCCGCGGCATCGGCAATGGAGCAGCACTGGAACAGGGTGATCGGGTCAGCCACCATGCGGCTGCCCAATACCTGCTCAACGGTCACGGTCTTGTGGTGCTGGGCCCGGGGGTTGCCCATGGCATGGCGGCGGTTCTTTACCGCCACCTCGGCCATCTGCTCGTCGGTCACGCCGAACTCGTACTTGTAGCGGGTGGCCGACATGCCGTAGATGCTGGGCATCGCATAGCCCTGGGCACCGTCGGGATCGGAGGCAATGGGACTGATGGCCCCGTCGAAATGGGCAGTCATGGTCTCGATGCCGAAGGCCAGAACCCGTTCGTAACGGCCCATCTCCACTGATTCGCGGGCTTCGTGGAACGCGGACGTGCCGCTGGCGCAGGCGTTCTCAATGGTGATAACCGGTACTTCCACGATGCCGATCTGCTGGAGGCACCGGGTAACCGTTCCCGGATCGCCGAATACCGTGCCCGCATAGACCGCGTCGATGTCGGAAGCCTGCAACCCAGCGTCGTCCAGCGCCTCGACCGTGGCCTGCCAGGCCAGGCGAGGACCGCCCAGCGAGGTTTGCTTGCCGAACGCCGAAGTCCCAACTCCCCAGATGGCGGTGCCCGCGCCAGTCATGGCCCAGACCTCCGCACGACGGGGTCGCCGTGCTCGCTCCACCCCGACAGCACCACCTCGCTGCCGGGAACCAGAGCCTCATCCGGCCCGTCCACGTGGGCGAGGATCCGAGGACCCTCGTCCACATCCACATAGGCCAGGGTGAACGGCGGCGTGCGGTCTGGCACAGGGATTCGCAGCACCGTGGAGCTGAAAACCGTCCCCTTGGGGCCAAAGGTCGCGGGCGCAATGGAATGGCTCCCGCATATCGGACAGCGCGGCGGGTTCACCGCCTGCGGATAGCCGCAGTCTCCACACCGGCTGCCGGTCAAGAGCACCCGTCCCTCGTGAATGGCCAACTCGGGGCGGGGGTCGGCATCGGCCCGCTCCGGCGGCGTGGTGATCAGCGAGGGCACTGGCTAAACCTACCAAGAGACCCTTGTGGCCCTGCGATTCGATGTGGCCGGCGGCTTTGTTTTACAGCCACCGACCAAGCCGCCTACGCTGCGGGCCGTATCTCGCGCTAGGGGGCATAAATGGGCATCGAAGGACTGCGATTCGTTATCACCGGATCGGCGACCGGCATTGGGGCGGCCACCGCCCGGGTGGCGGCCAGCAAGGGCGCCCAAGTGATGGTGTCCGACCTCAATGACGGACAGGGTCAGGCGGTCGCCGACGAGATCAACTCCTCGGGCGGCACCGCGGCCTACCAGCACTGCGACGTGACCGACACCGGCCAGGTTGAAGCGCTGATGGGCGCTGCCGCTGAGGCCTTTGGCGGCATCGACGTGCTCCACAACAACGCCGGCATCCACGAGAGCGGGCTGGCCCCCGCCGACCAGTGCAACCTGGAGCAGATGTCCCTCGACGTTTTCCGGAAAGTAGTTGAGGTAAACGCCGTCGCCCCGTGGATCTGCTCGAAGGCCGCCCTCCCCTACCTCAAGGAGAGTGACTGGCCGTCGATCGTCAACGCGGCATCCACCGGCGCCCAGTCGGCCTATCCGAACAACGCGGCCTACGGCACATCCAAGGGCGGCATCCGGCTGCAAACCCAGAACCTGGCGGTGGACTTGGCCCCGCTGGGGATCAGGGTCAACTGCTACGGCCCCACAGCTATTGCCACCGACATGGTCACCGATTTCGTGAAGCAGTCCGACGACCCGGCAGCTTTCGAGAAGGCCCTCATCAACACCTCGCTCATCCCCCGCCTGGGACTCCCTTCCGAGGTGGGCGAGCTGGTGTGCTTCTTGGCCAGCCGAGAGGCCGGCTTCATCAACGGCGCGTACATTTTGATCGACGGCGGCTCGCTAGCGTGGCGAGGCACCGTGGAACAACTGGGAATGGAGTAATCCAATGGCAGACAAACAAGCAGTAACCGAGCTTTTGAACCACGCCGGAGTGGCTTACGACGTGGGCGACAGCGACTTCCTCATCGGGATGTTCGCCCCTGATAACCCGGTGTTCGCAATGACGATCGCTGGCGGAGACCCGATCACCTTCGAGGGGTCGGAGGCCATCGCCGGTCTGTTCAGCGGGGCGATGGAGGAGCAGACCGATCAGCGCCGCCACGTGGTGACCAACCTCTACTTCGAGAACGAGTCCGAAGACTCCATCACCGCCATCAGCTATCTGGTGCTCATCACCGTGGAGAACGGCCAGCTCACTGTCCTCTCCAGCGGCGTGTACACCGACGACTGCGTGCGAGTGGGCGACGACTGGAAGATCCAGAAGCGCTCCTTGGCCCTCGATCTGCCTTACTAGGCACGGTCGGCCATGAGCGGCCATGAACATCGCTACCGGTCTCTAGAAAGGAGCCGCAGATGAACATCGGCCAGATTCCCGCCAAGTGGGCTCGGCAGACGCCGAACCGCGAGGCGATCATCGACTCCACCACCGGCCAGCGGGTCACCTTCGCGGCCTTCGACGAGCACGTCCGCCGGCTGGCCAACGGACTGGTTGGCTTGGGCCTGGAGAAGGGCGACCGGGTCGGCATCTTGAGCCAGAACTCGGTGGAGTACGCCGCGCTGTACTTCGCCTGCGGGCGCTCTGGCCTGGTGGCCCAACCAATGAACTGGCGGCTGTCGGCCCCTGAGTTGGCCAAGATAGTCAACAACGGCGAGCCCCGGGCCTACATCACCCAGGGCGCATACGCCGCTGAGTCGGCCGAACTTTCCAGGCTGGTGAGCTCGGTAGAGTACTGGCTCCAGTACGGCGAAGGTGGCGACGGCTCCTACGAGGAGCTGGTTGCCTCGTCGTCCGACGCCGAACCCGAGGCGTCTTCCGAGGTGGGCGACACCGACCCGCTGTTCATCCTCTACACCGGGGGCACCACCGGAGAGTCCAAGGGCGCCCTGCACAGCCACCGCAGCGTCTACTTCGGGATGCTCAACCAAACAGTGGCCGAGCGCATCGTCCCCAGCGACGTGTACATGCTCACCGGGCAGATGTTCCACATTCCGGTGGTGCTGGCCATGAACTACCTGGCCCACGGCTGCCCGCTGGTGCTGATGAACTTCGACGCCACTTTGGCCCTGGAGTTGATCCAAGAAGAGGGAGTGTCGGCCTTCCTGGGCGTCACCACCATGTTGAACTGGATGATGGCGGTGGAGGGGTTCGACGACTACGACATCTCCAGCCTCCGCAACATCCAATACGGCGGCGGACCCATGCCCTCCCGGGTCATCACCGAGGCCATGGACAAGTTCCCCTGCACGTTGATCCAGGGCTACGGCCAGACCGAGGGCACCACCATGTGTTTCTTGTCGCAGGAAGACCACATCCGGGCCATTCGCGACGACCACCGGCCAGAGCGGCTGCGGTCGTGCGGTCGAGAAGGGTTCGTGACCTCGGTCCGGGTGGTGGACTCCGACGGCAACGACGTGCCCTGTGACGGCAAGACGCCGGGACAGATAATCGTGCGGTCGGAGGCCAACATGCTGGGCTATTTCCGCCGCCCCGACCTCACCGCCGACACCATCAAGGACGGCTGGATGTGGACCGGCGACATCGCCACCTGGGACGACGAGCGGTACGTGTTCATCGTGGACCGGGCCAAAGACATGATCATCTCCGGCGGGGAGAACATCTACTCGGTACAGGTTGAGGAGGCCATCGCCACCCACCAGGCTGTGCTGGAGACCGCGGTGATCGGCGTGCCCGACGACACCTGGGGTGAGTCGGTGATGGCTTACGTGGTGCTCAAGCCGGGGATGTCCGCCACCGAGGACGAGATCATCGACGCCGCCCGCCAGAACTTGGCCTCTTACCAGAAGCCACGCTCGGTGGCCTTCGTGGACGAACTGCCCAAGGCGCCCACCGGCAAGATTCTCAAGCGGGTGTTGCGCGACCCCCACTGGGCCGACGAAGAGCGCCAAGTCTGATTCGGCGGCGGGCCCGACCCCGCCGCCAGCCAGAACAACTCCTTACGGCAGCACCCGGACGATCTGGATGTGCTGATCGGGGTCGAACAGCAACGAGGCCAGATCTTGCACATCGGCCAGTTCCAGGGCCTCCAGCTCCTCGATCAGCCGTCCAGGAGTGGGCAGCTCGTCGTCGCCCACATAAGCCCGGCGGGACAGCACACCTATCCAATCGCTGTTGGCGACCAACTCGTAGTCGTCACCAGCCACCGAGCGGGCCTGTTCGAATTCCTCAGCCAAGATCTCGCCGGCATGCAATTCGGCCACGATTCGGCCCATCTCCGCCTCGATTCCCGCCATCTGCTCGGGATCACCGCTTGCGGATACATCAGCGGTAACCCGCGGCTCGGGGGTGATCGCCTGGCCAATGGACGCAGAGGCTGCGTAGGTGTCGCCCAAATCCTCCCTCACGTCCTCTACGAGCCTCGTATCCATGATCACGTTCAGTACCCTGGTGGCAACCTGAGTCGCCGGGCTCACGCCCAAAGGCGCCTCGAAGGTGTAGGTAACCGAAGTCGCCTGATTGTCCGGACCCAGCACCACCTCGCGGCGCACAATCCCCTCAGGCTCCGCGGCACGCCGGTTGGTGTAGCTGTCGGCTTGGCGGGCGGGAAGGGTTCCCACATAAGTGCGGGCCATCTGCCCCACGGTGTCGCGGTCCACATCGCCGACGACGATCACCTCGAGGTCGTCCACTCCGCCGAAACGCTGGCGGTATATGCCCAGCAGTTCCTCGGCATTCAGGGAGTCGAGCCTCTTTTGAGGAGCGGCCAAGTTGAACCAGCCGAAGGCCTCCCCGTGTCGCGCCTCCAGGAATGCCAGTGCCTCCTGCCAACTGGGATCGGATTGCGATAGGGAGAGAATGATGCCCCCGATGTCGACAGCTTCGGCGAAGGCCTGCTCGTCTACCCGCGGCTGGGTCATGTACAGGTGCATGAGCTGGAACATCGTCTCGACGCCCGCGGAATCAGAAGCGCCAGAAAAGCCCTCGGTTGTCTCAGCAATGTACGGCTCCACCCCGGCGTTGCGGTCATCCAGATAGCGGGAAATCTGCGACGGGCTCAGATCTCCCAAACCACTGTTGACCACCGCCCGGGTCGCCAGGTACTGGGCCAACGGCCGTTCCCCTTCTTCGAGGGCCGACCAGCCGCCCCACGAGGTCGCTCTCAAGTTGATCTCATTCTCGGCTATATCAGAGTAGGCGAAAGCAACTCTGGCGCCGTTGGGGAACACCCATTCATAGGCGTCGTCCAGCTCATCAGTGAGAGCTTCGATCGGCCCCTCACTCACCGGCTCTACCGGTTCGGGCACTGACAGGAGTTCTGTGGCCTCTGTGGGCTGAGCCGGCAGCTCTCCCGGCTCAGCGGCTTCCAGTGCTGCCTGCATCTCCTCGACGGTGGGAATCTCGGAGGTATCGGTGCCCACCGCGATCAGGATCACGCCGCTTTCGTCCAAGATCTCCCGGTATCGCTCAGTGAGATCGCCGATCTGGATCTCTTCGAGCAGCGCATCGACACGAGCTGCGGTGTCTTCCAGCGCTCCGATGTCGCCGCCCCCCAAGAAGTGCGAGGTGTAGCGGCTGGCGTGCTGCCGATCCTGGATTGTGGGCGCCGCCTCGACCGCGGATTGCAGGTCGGCTCTGATCGTGTTGGCCGCCCTTTGCAGGTCGGCTTCGGCGAAACCGTGCTCCGCCAGGCTCAGGAGCAGCGACCAATAGTCGGTAAGGGCAGCCGAGAAGTCATCGGCCCTCAGGTTGGTGCCGTAGTACCGCAGTCCCCGGGTGTAGGAGAAGGCGCTCCAGTGCGTCGGATCGATCTGCGACAGGAACCCCTGCTCGTAGCCGTCTTGCAGGCGGTTGCCCACCATGATGCTGATGATCTCCTCGGTCCAGAGCTCCCGGTCGCCGTCGACAGTGCTGGGATCCCAAGAAGGCAGGCGAATATCCAAGGAGAGATAGGTGTAGGACTGCTCTGGGGAAGTGGCGATGTCGAAAGTCGGCGCCGGGTTCAGTGCCGACCAGTTGTCCGGGGCGTTGGGGGCGTCTCCGGCCTCGATGTCGCAGAAGTGCTCCTCAACCAGGTTCTCGAGCGTCTCAATGGGAAGGTCGCCCACCGCCACCACCGCCATATTCGACGGCACATACCACGTCTCATAGAAGTCCCGCAGGTCCTCTGCGGTGGTCGCCTCGATTACCTCCACCGTTCCGATGGGCGACCGGGCCTCATACGGGGTGTCTCGCACGTACATCTCGTCGAACACCTGATGCACGACGCCGTCGCCGGTCTCCTCCCTCAGGCGGTATTCGTCGCGGATGATCCCCCTCTCCTCCTCCACATCATCGGGCGTGATGGTGGCGGCGTGGGCCCACTGGGAGAGCACATCGAATGCGGTGGCCACCGAGTCCTCTTCCTCGTCGATGACCAGGTCGAGCATGTAGACGGTCTCGTCGTATGAGGTGTAGGCATTGATGTCGGGGCCGAACTCCACCCCGATGGATTGGAGCGCATCGGTGATCTCGTTGCCGGGGTACTTCTCGGTGCCGTTGAAAAGCATGTGCTCCAAGAAGTGGGCATAGCCCGCCCCTTGAATGGGCTCGTTCAAAGACCCCGCATCCACCGCCAACCGCAGCGACAGGGCGCCGCCCGGGCTGTCGTTGGAGCGCACGTAATAGGTGAGCCCGTTGTCCAGCGTGCCGATCTTCACATCGGGGTCCACCGGCAGGAGGCCTTCACCTCGAGCGCCGTCGGCAGCCACTTCGGCGCTCTGGCAAGTGGCTTCTCCATCCTCCGCGGGCCCAGGGTCGGCGACTTCGTCGGCTTCCCTCTCGGCCTCCGAGGCAACCGTCGGCGCTGCGGTGGCCTCAACAGTCGGAGCTGGCTCTTCCGCCGCCGTGGCTTCACCTGCGTCGATCGCGCCGGTGACCGGCACATGGGTTTCGCTGTCCGAACAGGCGGCCGCTATCAGGACCGCGCTCAGCAACAGGATCAGGAGCTTCTTCATACCCGCCTCGTGGGTTCAGTGTTCAACTCGGCTCAACAGAGCCCGTGGCCGCAAACAGTACCGACCCCCAGTGACACATCTCACACCACCGGCTGAGAATCAGTGCTGGCTGTAGCAGATCTCCACGATGGCCGGCTCGGTGACTTCGTCACCCTCCAGCTCACCGACGATTCGACCTTCGTGGAGCACCAGCACCCGTTGGCACACGCCGACCAGCTCGGAGAACTCCGAGGAGATGAACACCACCGCCTTCCCTTCGGCGGCCAACTCCTCCATGATGTCGTAGATCTCCTCTTTGCCGTCTACATCCACCCCGATGGTGGGCTCATCGAAAACCAATACGTCCGCGCCCTGCTCCAGCCATTTGGCGATGACCACCTTCTGCTGATTCCCGCCCGACAACAATCGCACCAGTTGCCGGTCGTTGGGGGTGGCGATGCTCAACCGATCGATCCGGCGGTCAGCCGCCTGCTTCTCCGACCGTACAGACGGGGCTGGCACACGGGGATGCACCCGGTGGCGGTCCAACGAGGCCAGCGTGATGTTGTTGCGCACGCTGAAATCCATGATGTTGCCCTGGGTCTTGCGGTCTTCAGGCAAAAGGGCCAAACCTGCCGCCATTGACTCTGCCGGATGGTTGTCCCTGATCTCTTGCCCATGCACCCGAACCGCGCCCTCTCGACGGTGGTCGGCACCGAACACTGCCCGAACCAACTCGGTACGGCCACTGCCCATCAGCCCGCCTATACCCAGAATCTCTCCCTTGCGCACGTCGAAAGAGCAGCCATGCACGCCGGTATCGGCACTCACTCCGTTAACATCTAACACCACCTCCGTGTCTGGACGACTGCCTACTCCCCGACTGGCCCTTCGTTCAGTGGCGGTTTGGGCGTGTTCATGGCCGGTGATGTGGGAAATCAGCAAGGAGCGATTCAGCGATGCGGTGGGTTCGTCGGCCACCAATTGCCCATTGCGCATCACGATCACCCGCTCGGTGAGCTCAAATATCTCCTCAAGACGGTGCGACACATACACCACGGTGATCCCGTCGTCTCGCAAACGACGAACGACGGCAAAAAGGTGCTCGATCTCCTCATCAGTTAGCGATGCGCTGGGCTCGTCTAGCACCAGAAGCTGCGCCTGCTGAGCCAATCCTCGGGCAATCATCACTAGCCGCTGCTTGGCCACGCTCAATTCCCCCACCGGCTCGCGAGGATCGATGTCTGCCTCCAGCCGGGCTATGGGCTCGGCGGCCCGTCGGTACAGCTCGGCCCAGTCCACGAACAGGCCCATCTTGCGGGGATAGCCCAGACCCATCATCACGTTTTCGGCTACCGACAAGTCGCCGACATCCTGCAAGTCTTGGTGCACGAAGGCCAGCCCAGCGTCGGTGGCATCGTGGGGACGGTGGAGCTCCAGGGGCTCGCCGTTCAGCTGCAAGTGGCCTTCATCGGCGTGCTCCGCGCCCGCAATGATCTTGATGAGCGTGCTCTTGCCCGCCCCGTTTTTGCCCACCAGTCCGACGATCTGGCCAGACTCCAGCGATACGGTCACATTGTCGACCGCGAGCACTCCCGGATAGCGCTTGGTTACCTCGGAGATCTTGAGAAGCGATGTCGGTACAGCTAAAGCGGAGGTTGTCATCGCTGGGAAGCACCAAGACGTGTAAACGCCATAGCCAACAACAAAATGCAACCCTTGGCAATATCCCTAACTCCGGTGCTATATCCCTCCAAAATTAGGCCCCGGTCAACCGCTTGCAAGAAGATCACGCCGAGCACCGTCCCCGGCACGTTGAATAGCGCACGCCTTGAGGCTGCGGCTCCCAAAAAAGCTGCGGCATAGGCTCCAAGTAGCGTTGAGAACCCGCTGTCAGCCACTGCCGAAGCAGTCCTCGCTGTTGAAGTAACCGCGGCAACCAGGGCCATTGCGCCGACAATGACAAAGCCAGATGCTCGTAATAGTTTGACATTTATGCCAGATAATCTTGCCGCTTCAGGATTGCCGCCAATGGCATACATATAACGACCCACTTCTGTCTTAGACATCAGCAGCCATAGCAGTATCGCCATTCCTATAGAAATCCACACCGGCGTATGCAAGGAAAGCCAGGGGTCCGGTTGACCAACACCAAAGTCGCGATAGATATCGGGTAGACCTCCTGAGCCAGTGATATTTCGGCCATCAGCACTCTCATACCTAGTGCCGAACAAGATCAGTCCAGTAGCAAGAGTAGTGATAAAGGAAGGCATTCCTATATATGAGACCAACGTGCCGTTGACAACACCAGCAACAAGACAGAATGCTAAACCAATCAGGATTGCCCAAACCCAATACCAGTCATGATTGACAATAAGGAGCACGACAATCGCCCCTGCCGCCGACTGTATACCAGTAACAGATAAGTCGAAATCGCCCATTGCAAGAACCGCAGTGAGTCCTAAGGCTAGAAGCAGCAGTGGAGATGCTATGTTGAGAGTGTTACGAATTCCAGGATCTATATACCGGTCATTGAGAATTGCGAACGTAACAACACTGGCTAAGAGAGTCAGTATGACCCCATATTGAGAAATAAATGATAGAACACTAAAGGCAGGACGCGACTTCAACGATTCAGAGGGAGTGGTCGTGTCAGTCATTCCTAGAGCCTCCTCAAGTCGGGATTAGTTCCCAAGCGCGATTGAGCCGGCGACAAGACTGCTTGTCGCCGGCTCAATCATAGACATCAGGTATGCGCCACAGCGCAAGAACAGGGAATTATCCGCAGTTTGCGACCCCGCTGAATTGTCCGCACCACTTGTTGCGGAAGTACTCCTCGTAGTCACCTGGGGGATCCGGTGCTGGAACCTCAGTGCTGTCGGCTGGCATGGCATTGACGGTGTCAATGGTGACCACCTGCCGTACGGAGAAGATTCGGCCGTCATAGCTCGGGGCACGCTCTTGGCTCGGCTCGGTGCCAAATACCAGCATCTGGGCAACGGCATCCACCTGCGCCCAACTCTGCCACTCCAGCTTCTCGTCCACCGCAGCGTCTACTCGGCCGTCGCGGATGTCATTGACCGTGGTCGGATTGGCGTAGAAGGTGACCAATAGCGGTCGATCTGGATCGTCGCCATCGGGATAGAGGGCTCCAATTGCCGAGGCAGCGCCGATGGAAGCAACCGAGAAGTTGATCCAAACAGCGTCAACATCGTCATACTGCTGCAACTTGGTGGTCACATCAGCCTCGGTACCAGCCACCAGGTTGGCGAAGTCGCCTTCCCACTGGTCGACAACCGTGATGCCGGTCCCCTCGATAACCGAGTTGAGCCCGGTAATGCGCTTGTCGCTCCATGCGGTGGGCACCGTCTGCACAATGATGTTGCCCCCTTCAGGAAGCTGCTCAACCAGATAGTTGGCAAGCTGCACACCGAGGTCGGTGTCATCGGAGGCGAAGCTGGCGATATAGAAGTCGCGGGGATCAACCTCGCCGCCGGCTGACAGCACCGGCACGCCCTCGGCCTCGGCCCGCTCGAGCACGTCGGTGATGAACGCCTCGGGGATGCCGTCGGTAAGCATTACGTCGATGTCGGCGTCAAGCAGCTGGTTACCGCACACCGGCATCTGTGCCGGGTCGCCGGCGGCATCGCAGGTCTCATAGCCCCAGCCGAGGAAGTCCACCGCTTCCTTCGCAGCGTCCTCAATGCGCTTTCCGGCCTCATCGGCATAGATCCACTGGAGGTACCCAATCGTGATGTCGGGCAGCTCCGGAGCCATTTCTTCAGTGGGCTCAGGGGCCGGAGCCTCAGTGGGTGCCGCGGTCGGTGCCGGGGCCGGAGCCTCAGTAGCCGGGGCAGGCGCTGGCTCATCAGCGACGTCGTCGTCGTTGCCGCACGCCGCGGCAACCAATGTCAACGCCAGCAGTGCAGCCAGCAGCTTCCACAAAGAGCGTTTCATAGTTGTCCCCTCTCCGGACGATTGAGCGTCAGTACAACGCTTGAGGCTCCAATAGTAGGAAAATCGTCTATCTGGCACCAATCCCCCGCACCCGGTGCTATCAGTGCATCACCGCGAGCGCTTCTGGCCGCGGGCTATACGCTGCCTTACCCGGGAGCGCAGACACCCCCCAAGCACGTTTCTATTCATTTCTAGTGATGTATAAATATATTCGCTATACTATCCTAGAAGTGGGTATAAAGTCCTCGGCAATTTTCAAATGGGAGGAAAAAACGGTGGAAGCCCATCGAAATCCTTACAGCCCGGGGGCCGGAAGCCCCCCACCAGCGCTTGCAGGCCGCGATACCGAGATCTCCGAGTTCGACGTGACGGTCCAACGTCTAGATCGCGGGCGGGCCGGCCGAAGCCAGATGCTTGTCGGCCTTCGCGGTGTGGGCAAAACGGTTCTTCTGCGCGAGTTCAATGCCATCGCCGCCCAGCGGGGTTGGGTCTGCCAGCACTACGAATGCGATGAGGGCACAGACCTTGCTCAAGCCGCGGCAAGGCTGGCGCGAACGGCCATCTTGGATCTCTCTCCCGGGAAGCGCCTTGCGGAATGGGGGGCAAGTGCATTGGGGGTGCTCAAGTCATTTCAACTTGCATGGGAAGTTCCAGGCGGTGGGGCGGTTACCCTGGGTTTCGAGCCTGATCCGGTTCCAGGGCGCGCCGACTCCGGCGACATGGGTCGCGACTTGGCTGATTTGTTCCGAGTCGTTGGACAGTTGGCCCAGGATCAAGGAACCGGAGTGCTGTTCGCCATAGACGAGATCCAGTATCTGCCCGCGGCGCGCCTTACACCGCTGCTGATGGCCCTGCACGAAGTCAGCCAGCTTCAGCTTCCCCTGATTGTGGCCGGCGCCGGACTTCCATCTCTGCTCGGCTTGCTCGGCGAAGCGAGGTCTTATGCAGAGCGTCTGTTCGTATTCTCGCCCATAGAGAGCCTCAACCGAGAAGCGGCTTTCGAGGCATTGGCCTCACCCGCCGAAGAAGAAAACGTTGAATGGGAGACATCCGCCTTGGAGGAGGTGCTTGATGCAACCTCGGGCTACCCATACTTCTTGCAGGAGTTCGGAATGCAGGCATGGCGGATGGCACCCGGCCCGGACAGGATCACCCGCCAAGATGTCCTCACGGCAGTGCCACTTGCCAAAGAGCAGCTAGATCAGGGGTTCTTCGCTGTCAGGTTTGACAGGACGACGCGGGCAGAGCGCGAGTATCTGGCTGCCATGGCCTCATTGGGAGCGCAGGACTGTCGCTCTAGCGAAGTAGCCAGGGCGCTGGGAAAGACCACTCGGCAGGTCTCGACAATTCGCGATTCTCTGATCAAGCGAGGTCTGTGTTTCTCCCCCGCGCACGACGTGATCGCCTTCACAGTGCCGATGTTCAATGAATTCCTCAAGCGGAGGCTGTGACCGACAGGCCAGAGTGCCGATGAGGGGCCATCTCACACGGCTCAGACCGGGTCGAATTCCACCTTGAGCTCGGACGGCGCCCGGAGGAAAACGCCGACCTCCTTGGCCTCGAAGCCGTCGGCAAAGCGGAGGTTCTCAGTGCAGTCCAGCACGATGTTGAGCGCGGCCTCGATCTCGGCTTTGGCCAGATAAGAGCCCACGCAGTGGTGGCGACCGAAGCAGAAGGTGGTGTGCTCAGCGTTGGCGGCGAAGGCGCTGGAGGCCGGCAGATCTTTGCGGTTGATGTCGAACAGCTCGGGGTCGGTATGGGTGTACTTGCGCTCATCCCTGTTGGCCGCACCGATGATGCCGGTCACGGTGGCCCCCGCCGGAATGGTGCCGGTGCCCGACGGCAGCTCGGCCTCCTCGTGGGGCAGGCGCTGGATCCAGTGCGCGGGCGGGCTGTAGCGCAGAGTCTCGGCCACCGCCATAGTGACCATGGAGCGGTCATTGCACACCTGCTCAAGCTGGTCGGGATGCTCCAACAGGTTCTTGAACAGGCTGGCAATGGCCTTGTCGGTGGTCTCTCCCCCAGCGGTCAAAAGCAGGCTGGTGAACGACTTGACCTCGATATCAGACAGGCCGCTGCCGTCGATCTCAGCCGTGACCAGATTCGACAGCAAGTCGTTACCGGGGTTGCGGCGGCGCTCGGCGATCACCGGCATCAGGTACTCCTGGAACTCCACCCGGGTCTGCTCCCCTTCCGCGATGATGTCGGGGTCCTGATTGATGTTGGACACGAACCGGTTGATCGACTCATACCAGTCCTGGAACTTGGGATGGTCCTCATCGGGCAGGCCCAGCATGGCCACGATCACCTTGATGGGCAGGTACCTCGACAAGCCCTCAACCAGATCGCAGCTCCCGTCGTCGATCCACTGATCGATCATCGAGCGAGCCTGGGCCTCGATCATGGGCATGAAGTCGGCCTCCAGCAATGCCCCCCGAAAGAAGGGGGCAACCAGATTGCGGTAGCGGGAGTGCTCCGCGCCGTGCTTGGACAGCAGTGTCGGGCCGTGAGCCGGCTCGATCATCCACTCGTACATGTCGGTGCTGAAATCAGGGTTCTTGAATACGTGCTCCACATCGGCGTAGCGGCTCACAAACCAGGTATCGGACGCCTCGTCGTGGAAGCACGGATACTCGTCCCGGTACACCCGGTACACGTCGTAGCGATCTTCGTCGGAGCTGAGCAGGTCAGGTGGTGCCATGGCGGGCACTCTAGCCAGAGGGAGCTCCCCAGTACCGAGAACCGGGTGAGCCGGTCAGCGGGTGCAGATCACCGAGGAACCGTGGCCGAACATGCCGTGGTTGATGGACAGGCCCACTTTGGCCCCTTCCACCTGGCGGTGTCCGGCCTCGCCCCGGAGCTGCCACACCATCTCGCACACCTGGGCGATGGCCTGTGCCGGAACGGCCTCGCCGAAGGCACCCAGCCCGCCCGAGGGGTTCACGGGGATGCGTCCGCCTAACGAAGTGTCACCAGCTCTCAGCAACTTGGCGGCGTCGCCCCGCTCGCATAGTCCGATGTGCTCGTACCAGTCGAGCTCGTAGGCCGACGACAGGTCGTACACTTCGGCGAAGTCCAGGTCTTCGGGCGACACCGAGGCCTCCTCATAGGCCCGGGCCGCGATGTTGTCTTTGAAGGTCATGGTCTCGTCGCCCACTGCGGCCCACGAGTCCGACGCCAGATAGGGCAGTTCAATCACGCTGTTCGGGTAGGTGGGGCTCACCGTGGATATGCCCGACACCCGCACCGGGTTGTCCACTCCCCGGCTGGCCGCCCATTCCAGGCTGGACACCACCAGCGCGGCCCCGCCGTCGGAGGTGGCGCAGATCTCCAACAGGCGCAGCGGGTCGGCCACCATTGGCGAGTTGGCGATGTCGTCAACGTCGTATTCCTTGGTGTAGCGGGCGTTGGAGTTGAACACCCCGTGACGGGAGTTCTTGACCTTCACCGCGGCAAAGTCCTCAGAGGTGTCGCCGTAGAGTTCCATGCGCCGCCGAGCATAGAGGGCGAAATATGTGGGGTTGGTGGCTCCCACCAAGTGGAACCGGAGCCAGTCGGGATCTTCGTGGCGCTCCCCGGCGTTGGGGGCGAAGAATCCCTTGGGGGTGGACTCGGCCCCCACCACCAAGGCCACGTCGCACACCCCGGACAGAATCTGGGCCCGGGCGATGCTCAGCGCCGTAGCCCCCGAGGCGCACGCTGCGTACGAGCTGGCCAACTGGCAGCCGGTGAACCCCAGAGCGTTGGCAAAGGTGGATGCAGACACATAGCCCGGATAGCCGCAGCGCACGCTGTTGGCCCCCGATACGAACTGGATCTCGTCCCAGCCCACTTCGGCGTCGGCCAGTGCGTCGCGTGCCGCCTTTTCCCCGTACTCCACGAAGTTCCGGCCCCATTTGCCCCACGGGTGCATCCCCACACCCAAGATGGCGATCTCGTCCATTTGCTACTTCACCCGCTTCCCTTCTGACCGATCTCGTCCATCAGTCGTCTCCGTTCTCGCTCATCGGTGTCGGCGACCACTTCCACACCAGGTAGTCATGCTCCTCGTCGGAATACAGCACATCGATCACCAGCTCCATCTCCATGCCCACCGAGAGGTCCTCCACCGAAACGCCTTCCACCACCTGGCCCAGCACCACCAAGTTTTCCTCGGCCAACCGCACCGCGGCAACCACGTAGGGCTCGAACTCATCTCCGGGGATGACATACGGCGCAGGCGGGGCGTACTCGCCCGTCGTGTACGACCAAAGCTCTCCAGTGCGGCTGAGCAACACCTCTTCGATCTCGTCGCCCAAACATGCTGGGTCAGAGCCGGCCAGAGCCTTGGGAAAGAAATAGGAGCTGCGGCTGCGAGCCCGCCCCCCGATCAGCCGAGGCTCATCGGAGTCGAGCGTGAACAGCCCCTCCACCGCGGCCACTTGCGTCCTCGTCATAGCCGCAGCATAGGTCTCAGCCGCTACCGGTTGAGCATCCCGCCGTCGACCACCATGGTGTCGCCGGATACCCATCGCGCCTCGTCGCTGCACAGCCATACGGCAGCCTCGGCCACCTCCACGGGCAGCCCCAGGCGCCCGCCGGGCATCATCTGGATGACCGCTTCGGCCATTTCCGGACTCGACTCCCGCCACGACGCCACCATCGGGGTGTCGATCATTCCCGGACAAATGGCGTTGACCCGAATGCCCTTGTTGTTGAGCTCATCGGCGGCGTAGGTGGTCAGCCCCAGCACTCCCCGTTTGGCTGCGGTGTAGTGGGGCTGGCCCGGTGCAGGAATGAGGGCCGCTCCCGATGCCGTATTGACAATCGCTCCGCCGCCCTGGGCCAGCATCTGGATGATCTCATGCTTCATGCACAAGAACACCGAGGTCAGGTTGACCGCGATCATCTCATCCCACTGCTCGAGCGTGAGCTCGTGGAACAGCCGGGAGGGGTGGGTGATGCCCGCGTTGTTGAAGGCGTAGTTGAGTTGGCCGAATGCCGACACCACCGATCCCACCAGGGCGGCCACTTGATCTTCGTCGGTGACATCGGTCTCGAAGAACTGGGCCTGGCCCCCTTCGGCCTGGACCAGGGCCACTGTCTCGGCACCCCCCTCTGTATTCCGGTCGGCCACCGCGACGCTCGCCCCTCTCCGAGCGAACAACACTGCGGCGGATTGTCCGATGCCGCTAGCCCCACCGGTGACCAGCGCCACCTTGCCTTCCATCGTGTTATTCATGGCCATCTGCCTTCTATTGCCGTTGGTACGAGGACATAAGGTAGGCCACCGCGCAATGGAAACTGAAAGGACAGCAATGAGCATCTCATCCTGGGACGATTTCCCGGTTCACCAGTCCCCCGACTGGATCCGCCACGTAGCCACCACCGATCGCAACTTCTACGACCGCTATTACTTCAACCTGCACAGCTCCAGCGGCGAGCTTTTTGCCATCTTCGGAATGGGGCAATATCCGAACCTGGGCGTCCACGACGCATTCTGCTGCGTCGCACGGGGTGCCAAGCAGCACGTAATCCGGGCGTCTCGGCCGCTCACCGACCGCATGGACCAAACGGTCGGCCCCATTCGCATCGAAGTGATCGAGCCGCTCAAGAAGCTACGGGTCATCGTGGAGCCCAGCGAGCACACCATTGCCATGGACGTCACTTGGAATGCGGCCATCCGGCCCATTCCCGAGCCCAACCAGCACATCCGCAATGAAGGCCGCGTGGTATTCAACACTCAGCGCTTTGCCCAGCTCGGCCGGTGGGAGGGCACCTTGTCGGTAGGCGGCGAGGACTTCCAGGTAACCCCGGACCGGTGGGGGGGCGCCCGCGACCGCTCTTGGGGCATCCGACCAGTGGGCGAGGCCGAGTCGGACGGCATTCGCGAGGGCTCCAACGTCATGGCCGGCATGTGGAACTACTTTCCGATGCTGTTCGACGACCACGCCGTGCTTTATTTGAACCACGAGCAGCCCGATGGAAGCCGGAAACTGGTTGAGGCCAAGCGCATCTGGGCTGACGGGCGTCCCGACGAGGAATTGGGGCGGCCCGAGCACGACCACACTTTCGAGTCCGGCACCCGGGTGCTGACTCACTCCACCATTTCCTTCCCCGAATCGGGGCTGGAGATCGACTGCGAGCCCCTGCTGGTGAACTACGTGTCGGTGGGCACTGGCTACGGCATGGACGCCGACTGGCGCCACGGCATGTACCAAGGCCCCGAACTAGTGGTCCAGGGCAAGGTGTACGACGTGGATACCGAGGTCAAGCCCATCGGCCAATACGGAGTGGTGGACCACGTCGCCCGCTTTAGCTATGAGGGCAAGGAGGGCTTCGGCCTCTACGAGCACGGCTTCTTCGGCCCGTTCCCCGACTACGGGCTGAACGACGGGGCTGCCGTGGCCCCGTAAGCGCCGAGAGCGCCGGTAAGCTAGACCACCGTGCCAGTGCCGACAGCGCGCTCAGTAACCACTCCCCCCAACAGCCTGGCTGCTCTAGAAAATCCCGATGAGTTTCAGGCCCGCCATATCGGGCCCAATCCTGTGGACCAGGCGGAGATGCTGGCGGAGCTGGGCTGCGAGAGCTTGTCGGATCTGGTGGACGCCGCCGTTCCGTCCAGTATCCGCTCTACCGGGCCGCTGGAACTGCCCCCTGGGTTAACGGAGGCGGCCACCACTGAGGCGCTGCGGGAGCTGGCCGACCGCAACACAGTGGTCACATCGCTGATCGGGATGGGCTACTACGACACCATCACCCCGCCGGTGATCCGCCGCAATGTGCTGGAGAACCCCGCCTGGTACACCGCATACACGCCGTATCAGCCGGAGATCTCCCAGGGTCGCCTGGAGGCGCTGATTAACTTCCAGACCACGGTCACTGACCTCTGCGCCATGGGCATGGCCAACGCCTCGCTGCTCGACGAGGGCACAGCGGCCGCCGAGGCCATGACGCTGCTGCGGCGGCTTAACCGCAAGGCCCGTGACGACCGATTCATCGTCGACGCCGACACCCATCCCCAAACCATCGACGTGGTGGTTACCCGCGCCGAACCGCTGGGCATCGAGGTGGTGATCGCCGACCTAGAGCAGGCCAACATCGAGGAGCTTGCCGACGGGGCGTTCGGAGTGCTGGCGTCGTATCCCGGCAGCTCGGGGCGCGTCAGCGACTTGAGCGGAATCATCGCCGCCGCCCACAACGTCAATGCCCTGGTGGCCGTGGCCACCGATCTCCTGGCGCTATGCCTGCTGACCCCGCCCGGCGAGCTCGGCGCCGACGCGGTGGTCGGATCGTCGCAGCGGTTCGGGGTGCCCATGGGCTTCGGTGGCCCCCACGCCGGCTTCATCGCGGTGCCAGAGTCGGCCATGCGCTCGCTGCCCGGCCGGTTGGCCGGCGTGTCGATCGATGACGCCGGAGCGGTGGCCTACCGGCTCACCCTCCAGACTCGGGAGCAGCACATCCGCCGGGAGCGGGCCACCAGCAACATCTGCACCGCGCAGGTGCTGTTGGCGGTGATGGCCGCCATGTACGCCGTGTACCACGGCCCCGAAGGGCTGGCCCGCATCGCCCAGCGGGTCCACCGCCTGACCGCCATTGCCGCCCACGGGTTGCGACAGGCCGGCATCGAGTTGGCCGCCGAGCACTTCTTTGACACCGTCACCGTCCGAGTACCGGGCCAAGCCTCAGAGGTCGTGGCCGCGGCATTGGCCGAGGGGCTCAACTTGCGCCCGGTTGACGGCGACACCGTGGCCTTCTCATTGGACGAGACCACCACCCGGAGCACGCTGCTCTCTTTGTGGCGGGCCTTCGGTATTGCCGCCGATCCCCAAGACATCGACGACCTTGACGCGACGACTCCCGACGCCCTGCCATCCGACGGTGTGCGGACCAGCGAGTACCTGACCCACCCGACATTCCACCTGTACCACAGCGAGACCGAGATGCTGCGCTATCTGCGCCACTTGGCCTCCAAGGACCTGGCCCTGGACCGAACCATGATCCCGCTTGGGTCGTGCACCATGAAGCTCAACGCCACCACCCAGATGGAGCCGGTGAGCTGGCCCGAGTTCGCCGCCATGCACCCCTTTGCCCCCTCTGATCAGACCGAGGGCTACCGGGCGCTGATCGATGAGTTGGAGCAGATGCTGGTGACCATCACCGGCTACGCCGCAGTGTCGCTCCAGCCCAACGCCGGCTCCCAGGGCGAGTTGGCCGGACTGCTCGCCATTCGGGGCTACCACGCCGCCCGGGGCGAGACGCAGCGGGATGTGTGCCTCATCCCCGCCTCCGCACACGGCACCAACGCAGCCAGCGCAGTCATGGCCGGCATGCGAGTGGTGGTCGTGGCCTGTGACGACGACGGCAACGTAGACATGGACGACCTGAAGGCCAAGGTGGTGGAGCACGACGACCGGCTCAGCGCCCTCATGATCACCTACCCGTCTACACACGGGGTGTATGAGGCCACCGTGACCGAAGTGTGCGACCTGATCCATGCCTACGGCGGGCAGGTGTACTTGGACGGGGCCAACCTCAACGCCCTGGTAGGGGTGGCCCAACCCGGTCAGTTCGGCGCCGACGTCTCCCACCTGAACCTCCACAAGACGTTTTGCATTCCCCACGGCGGCGGCGGGCCCGGGGTGGGCCCCGTGGCGGTCGGCCCTCATCTGGCCCCGCACCTGCCCAACCACCCGGTAGTGGCCGAGGCCGGCCCGTCCACAGGGGTGGGGGCGGTTTCCGCTGCTCCTTGGGGCTCGGCCGGCATCCTGCCCATCTCCTGGGCCTATATCACCGCCATGGGAGGAGAGGGACTGACTGAAGCCACCGGGGTGGCTCTGCTCAGCGCCAACTACCTGGCCAAACGGCTCGACGGTCTGTTTCCGGTGCTCTACACCGGTGAGAACGGCCTCGTGGCCCACGAGTGCATCATCGACCTGCGTCCCCTCCACGCCCAGACTGGCGTCACCGTAGAAGATGTGGCCAAGCGGCTCATCGACTTCGGCTTCCACGCCCCCACGGTGTCGTTCCCGGTGGCGGGCACACTGATGGTGGAGCCCACCGAATCGGAGTCAAAGGCTGAGCTAGACCGCTTCGTGGCGGCCATGACAGCCATTAGAGCGGAGATCGACCACGTGGCCGACGGGCTGATCGACATGGAAGACAGCCCGCTGCGCCGCGCTCCCCACACCGCAGCCGCAATCGCCGACGACAACTGGGATCGCCCTTACTCCCGGGAGCAGGCCGCCTTCGCCCTCCCGGAGATTCGCGAGCGCAAGTATTGGTGCCCTGTCGGTCGGATCGACGGCGCCCACGGCGACAAGAACGTGTTTTGCGCCTGTCCGCCCATCGAGGACCTCCAAGACGCCGGTTCATAGGGAAACAGCCGTTTCGCCCCAATAGCCACCGGCCCACTAGTTTTCGGGGCTGCTAGATATTGCGCCCCGACAAAGGAGACCAACCGGTGCCCGACGCCATTGTGGAACGAGACGGCCAATCAATCATCATCACCATGAACCGCCCCGAGCGCTACAACGCCCTGTCGGGAGCGATGATGGTGCGGATGTTGGACGCCTACGAGGAGGCCGACAACAACGACGACATCCGTTGCATCATCGTGACTGGCGCAGGAGGTAATTTCAGCTCGGGCGCCGATCTCAAGGCCATGAGCGGCGACGCCGGCAACGCCGACCCTGAAATCGACGTGGCCGCCCGTCAGGCCGCCGACCCCGAGCTCCACTGGAAGGCCTTGCTGCGCAGCTATCGGCCTACCAAGCCAATCATCGCCGCCGTCGAGGGAGTAGCCATCGCCGGGGGCACCGAGATCCTCCAGGCCATGGACATCCGCGTGGCCGGGGAGAGCGCCCGATTCGGAGTGTCAGAGGCCCGCTGGTCGCTCTACCCCATGGGCGGCTCCGCAGTGCGGCTACGCCGCCAGATCCCCTACACCGTCGCCGCGGAGATCCTGCTCACCGGCAAGCACATCACCGCCGCCGAGGCCAAAGACATCGGCTTGGTCGGCCACGTTGTGCCCGACGGCCAGGCACTGGACAAGGCCAAGGAGATCGCCGCGGTCATCTGCGAGAACGGTCCCCTGGCAGTGGAGGCCATTCTCCGCACCCTGCACGAAACCGACGGCATGACCGAAGAAGAGGCTCTCGCCCACGAGTTTGAATACGGCTGGAAGGTGTTCCAGAGCGATGACGCCAAAGAGGGCCCCTTGGCCTTCAGCCAGAAGCGAAAGCCTGAGTTCAAACGGAGATAGCGATGAACGCCACCTCGGGCATATCGGTATTCGACGTCCACCACCATGTGGGCGACGCCTCGGGTGCGCTGGGCCTGCCGCCTGAGGAGGCCCCCGATCCCGAGGCCTACGCCGCCCTGGAGCTGGCCAAGCGCATCGAGATCATGGAATCCGGCGGCATAGACCAGGCCGCGGTGATTCCCGGTCATGGTTATCTAAGGCCCAACGGCCATGCCGATACCCAGGCCGTGAATGACAAGATCGCCGCCTACCGCGACGCCACCCCCAACCGCTTCCCGGTGGCCATCGGCATTGTGGAGCCCCGCGACGGCGAGACCAGCCTGGGCGAGTTGGAGCGGGCCGCCGGGCCGCTCGGCCTGGTCGGGATGAGCTTCCACACTCGCTTCCAGGGGGTGAGCCTCGACAACCACTGGGTGAACACCTACGTGGGGGCCATGGGCGAGCTGGGCCTGCTCCCGGTGGTCCACGCGCTGGATGAGACTGCGGAGGAGTCGCTGTGGAAAGTGGGGTTGCTCGCCTCCCGCCACCCCGATCTAACCATGCTGGTGCTCGACGGCTACTCCACTCACGAGGGCACCAAGCACTGCGGACACCTGGCTGCCACCTATCCCAATCTGGTGTTCGATTGCAGCCTTTCATACAATTTCGACTTCATCGCCAACCATGTGCGCCAGCACGGCGCCCACCGTTACGTCTATGGGACCGACCTGTACTCCTGGCCACTCGGCCAGCGCATCAGCCACATCCTGGGGCAGATGCTTGAGTCGGATCTGTCAGATGACGACAAGATCGCAATAGCTGGAGCCAACGCCCGGCAACTATTTGGACTGGAACCATCATGAAGCACCCCCGAAAAAGCCGACATCCAGCGTGGATTGCGAGTGCTCTGCTAGCGGTGGCAATGGCAGCCGGTGCATGCGGGACCGTGGGCGAGGAAACCAACGAGGTGGCCGCCACCGACCTGAGCGAGATCATGCCCGAGGGCCTGTTCGAAGCGCTGGAGAACGTGGCCAATCCTCCCGCCGAACCTGCTCCAGACCCGGCGCCGGGCGAATCGCTGGCGGAGGAGATCTACGAAACGCTGGTCCCCGCCCAGGCTGACAATGAGCAAGAACTCTCCGAAGAAGAACTTCTGCGGCTGCGCGATGAGGCGTTCGTGGACTTCTCCCGCTGCATTCGCGACGAGGGCTTCCCCGACTTCCCCGACATCGACAGCTCGCAAATCGTCGACCAGGCCTCGTTCCTCAGGGCCATGCAGGAAGCCGGGGTGAGCTTCACCCAGCCCGGTTTGGCCCCAGCGCTCCAAACCTGCGCCAGCGTCTTCAGCGAGTTGATCGCACTCGCGCCGCAGCAGGACACCAACGTGCAGCAGGTAGAGCAGGAGGAGAATGCGGTGGCGTTCTCCCAGTGCATGCGCGACCAAGGGCTGGACGACTTTCCCGATCCCGATTTCGGCCAGTACCCCAATACCGGGTTTCCCGGGCAAGGCGACGGCTCAGGGGTGACCCCCGAAATTCAAGCTGCGTTGAGAGTGTGCCTCCCGGTGTTCGGCGGAGCGGAGCCCAACGAGGCCGCCGCTCCCCCACCACCTGACGACCCGACCCCAGCGGCTCAAGTCACGGCCAGCAACCCGCAGGGCACCTCCAACGCACAGTCTTCAGCTACCAGCACCCAGGCGCCACAACCAGCCGGTGAGGGGTCGACACCCGCCCCGGGCCCCACGGTCAGCGCCAGCGTGCTGCGGGACACTGAAGAGCTGAACACTGCCGAAGTGGTGCGGCGCGACTTGATCGACACTGAGGAGTTCTCCGGGACTCTCGGCTATGGCGATCCTGAAGCACTGCATACCAACACCTCCGGTGTCGTTACCGGACGCCTGCCGACAGAGGGCGATGTGCTCGGTGTTGGCGATGTCCTCTTCGAGGTAAACAGCTATCCGGTTGTGCTGCTCCGGGGAGAGCGGCCCATGTACCGCCCCTTTGAGCGCGACATGGAGGAGGGTCCCGATGTCGAGCAACTCGAGCAGGCCTTGGCCGACATGAGATTACCCGGCTACGAGGACATGACTATCGATGAGGATTTCACCCGAGTCACCGAGGATCTGGTGGAGGAATGGCAAAACCGCCTAGGAGTTGAAAAGACCGGAGTCATCGACATGGGCTTCGTAGTGTTCATCGAAGCCCCCATCCGCATCTCATCGGTGAACGTGATCGAGGGTCAGACAATCTCGGCTCAAGCGGCCGCCTTCACCATCACCGGTCAAGACCAGGAGATTGTCAGCAACCTCGATCCTGCCGATGCCGAGATCGTAAACCGGTTGGATCGAGTTGAAGTAGAGCTCCCCGACGGCCGGGTCACCCCTGGTGCAGTCGCAGAAGTGGCCCGAGTCGCCACTCGATTGACCAACCCCCAAACCGGCGCGCCGGGTGACCCCACCATCGAGGTGATCATCGTCCTGCTGGACGGAGAGGCATCGGCCCGATTCGACGCCGCTCCCGTGGACTGGACCATCACCAAAGAGGTGACCCCCAATGCCCTGGTGGTTCCCGCTTCAGCGTTGATCGCCACCGTGGACGGAGGCTTCTCAGTGGAGGTGGTCCAAGAGGGGGAGACAACCCTGGTTCCAGTCGAGGTCGGCACTTTTGTCGACGCTCTCGTGGAGATCACAGGCGGCGATCTCGAAGTGGGCGACCTCGTGCGCATCCCCTAGTGGCGCGGCCTCCAACCGAAACAAGTCTGGGACGCTCTCAGCGAGCATTCTGATGTCGACCGAGCCCCGGAGAGTGCTGGAGCTGCACCAGGTGGTCAAGCACTACCCGGGCACTCCCCCGGTGCGGGCCCTTGACGGCGTGGATCTGGTGATTCGCGCCGGCGAATTGGTGGCAGTGGTCGGACCCTCGGGGTCGGGCAAGAGCACCATGCTTAACATCATGGGGGCGCTGGACCGTCCCAGCTCGGGCGAAGTCATTGTGGACGGCCAAACCCTGTCGCGGGTTCGCGATAAAGAAGTGTCCGCAGTTCGAGGACGGCGCATCGGGTTTGTATTTCAGCAATTCCACCTGCTCGAGGGATTGTCGGCGCTCGACAACGTGGCCTCAGGCAACCTCTATCAGGGAGCCAGCCTGCGTTGGAGGCGGCAGATGGCCCGCGAGGTGCTAGAGCGGGTAGGGCTCGGCCACCGAATGGGCCATCGGCCGGGCAAGCTCTCTGGCGGCGAGCGCCAGCGAGTAGCCATCGCCCGGGCGTTGTTGGGCGACCCGGCCATCGTGCTGGCTGATGAGCCCACCGGAAACCTCGACTCTCAGACCACCGAGGAGATCGTCGAACTCTTCTTGGAACTCAACCGGGCGGGTTCCACCATTGTGATCATCACCCACGACCGGGATCTGGCCGCCAGGATGCCCCGATCGGTCTCCATCCTCGACGGCCGCATCAGCCACGACTCGGCGGAATCCTGATATGGCGCGCCGCAAACTGCGAATCCGGGACGCCAAGAAGAACGCTTCACGCAGCAGACTGCGAATCCGCGACGCTTTGTCGCTGGGGACGCTGGGACTCCGGACTCGGAAGGGCCGCACGGCCATGGCCGCCATCGGCATCGCCATCGGCGTGGCCTCCCTGGTGGCGCTGGTGGGCATCATCAACTCCGGAGAAGCCGACGCCCAGCGGGACCTGCTGGAGCAGGGAATTGACGTGTTGGAGTTGACGCCCGGCACATCTTTTGCCGACGATCCCGAGCTGCTGCCTGGAGCAGCCGCGGCCATTGACACCCATATGCGAGATTTGGTGGACGTGGTGGCCTCCATTCGTCGAGTACCGGCCACTATGCGAAAAACCGACCTCATCCCTGAGGTGGAGACGGGAGGCATTCGCCTTTTTGCCGTCAACGAGGACGACTTGGACTTGTTGATTCCGCTGCGGGGCGGAATGGCGCACGGCCGATTTCACGATGCGGCCACCTTGCAAGTGCCCACGGTGGTGCTCGGATCCGACACCGCCCAGGTTCTGGGCTTCGACGAGCTCTACGCCAACCCAACCGTCCACATCTCCGGGCACGAGTTTGCCGTGATAGGCGTGCTCGACCCGTTCACCATCAGCCAAGGACTCACCTTGAATCGAGCCGCGCTGATCGGCTTCCCGGTTGCCGAGGAACTCTATGACGCCGACGACAACCCCGAGCGCATCTGGGTGCAGGCCGACTTGGACGTAATCGAGCAGGTTCGACAGTTGCTCCCGCGCCAGGCCAACCCCGAGGCGCCGGGCGAGGTGGCAGTGTCGTCGCTTGATCTTGAAGCCCGGGAGATCATCAGCGAGAACTTCGAGTCGCTGCTCAGCCTGCTGGTGGTGGTCATCATCGTGGTGGGGGCAATCGGGGTGGGCAACATCATGCTCATCTCGGTGCTGGAACGCCGGGGCGAAATCGGGGTGCGTCGGGCGCTCGGCGCCCGGAAGATACACATCGCAGCGCAGTTCCTCATCGAGTCGATGCTGCTGACTCTGCTCGGAGGCTTGGCGGGAATCGTGCTCGGGCTCTCCGTCGTAGCGGTGGTTACCCAAGTGCTGGAGTGGCCGATGACGGTGGAGTTGTCGTTTGTCGGCGTCGGCCTAGGGGTAACGCTTGGAGTGGGGCTGGTGGCCGGGATGTACCCCTCTTGGCGGGCATCCCGCATGGACCCGGCCGAGGCCGTCCGCCCTGCGGCCTAGTGGCGTGCTTCTCGGCTACTTGACCTGCATCGAACACGAAATAGTGTCTGGGCCATGACTGTCACCCTCGAGGAGTTTCGGCAGCGGACTCAAGAGTTTCTGACCGCCAACGCCGTTCCCCGCAGTGAACCGCCGTTGGAGTGGACTGAGGAATCGCTGGTGGCCGAGTGCCGTCGATTCCACGGTGCGCAAGCCGAAGCCGGGCTGGGAGGCATCACCTATCCGGTGGAATACGGCGGACAGGGTCTAGACAAGAGCTACCTCGAGGTGTTCAACCAGGAGCTGTCCCGCTATCAGGCGCCACTGGTGCCCGCGGCCATCTCGCATGGGATGTGCCTGCCGGTGATGAACGACTTCGGCACTCCTGAACAGCAGGCTCGCTACCAGGCCCGGATCATCCGCTGCGACGACCTCTGGTGCCAGATGTTCTCCGAGCCCGGCGCCGGCTCCGATGTGGCCTCTCTGGCCACCCGGGCGGTACGCGACGGCGATGAGTGGGTGCTGAACGGCCAGAAGGTGTGGACCTCGGGCGCCCAGTATTGCGAGTACGGGCTGTGCGTGGCCCGAACCGACCCCGCCCAGCCCAAACACCGGGGGCTGTCCATGTTCATCATCGACCTGTCGCTGCCCGGCGTGGACATCCGGCCGCTGCGCCAGATCAACGGGAGCTCGCACTTCAACGAGGTCTACTTGACCGACGTGCGGGTGGGCCACGACTGCCTGGTGGCGGGAGAGGGCGAAGGCTGGAACGTGGCAGTGGCCATGCTCATGTACGAGAGGGTGGCCATCGGCGCCGGCGGCTCTGGGGCCATGGGCAACCGCATGGGCAGCGCCCAGCTCATTGCCGAAGCCCAGAAGCGGGGTCGCAATACCGATCTCGTGACCCGAGGGGCTCTGGTCGATCTACACATCAGGGAGCGGATCCAGGGCTTTATCGGGATGCGGATCCGCCAGGCAGCCGAGGCGGGTCGGGCGCCCGGCCCGGAGGGGTCAATCGCCAAGCTGAACGCCGCGCTGATCAGCCGTCAGGCAGCCGACTTGGCCATCGAGCTGGCCGGTGCGTCGGGCCAAGCCTGGGCCACCGACGACGATGACGGCCGCCAGTGGGCCGACGGGGTGATCAGCTCGCCGGGGATGGGCATTGCCGGGGGTACCAACGAGGTGCAGCGCAACATCATCGGTGAGCGGGTGCTGGGCCTGCCCAAAGAGCCCGACCCCTACAAGGGCCAGCCCTGGGAAGCGGTCCCCCGCTCCTAAAGCCTGCCTGATAGTCGGCTAGCCGCTGGTCAGCGCGGCCCACACCTGATCAACGGCCGCGGCCAGTTCATTTGGAGTGCCGTCGTTCACGATCACATGGTCTGCAATCGCCCGGCGCTGGGCGTCGGTGGCCTGGCTGGCCATGCGGGCTCGGGCCTGCTCTTCGGTGAGGCCCCGCTCGATCAGCCGGGGCAAGCGCACTGCTTCGGGCGCCTCCACCACCACCACTTGGGTGTAGCCCCGCCCCGATTCCAGCTGCCCCAGCCGGCTCTCGGTCAAAACTGCCATGTCGAGCACCACCACTTGGACTTCTCCACTTTCGTCCAATTCCTGAATCTGCACGTCAAGCTCGGCGTTGATGGCCGGATGGCTAACTGCCTCCAGTGCAGCCAACCGATCCGGGCGGCCGAACACCTCGGCAGCCACCTTGGCCCGATCGATGTGCCCGTGGGCATCCACGATTGCGAGGCCGAAAGCGTCGATCACCCCCTGCTCGGCTCGACCCCCAGGGGCCAGCACCTGCCGCCCGATTGCGTCCACATCGATCACCGCTGCCCCGAGCTCGGCAAATCGGGCTGCCGCGGTCGATTTCCCGGCCCCAATTCCCCCAGTGAGTCCCACCACCAGCATCAACGTGAGGCTACCTGTCTTGTATGGCCGCACTCTGTCTGGGGCTGCCAGACTTGGGCCATGCGCGTCGAGTTGACCGATGACCAGCTAGAGCTTCAGCAAGAGTTGCGGACGTATTTCGCCAATCTCATGACCGATGAGGTGCGGGCGAAGATCCGCCACACCGAAACCGAGGCCAACGAGGACTACAAGGCGCTGATCCGCCAGATCGGCAGCGATGGCTGGCTAGGAGTGGGCTGGCCGGTGGAATACGGCGGCAAGGGATTTACCCCCATCGAGCAGTACATCTTCTTCAACGAGGCTTGGGCCGCCCAGGTGCCGGTGCCGTTCCTCACCATCAACACGGTGGGGCCGACCATTCGGGAATACGGCAACGACCGCCAGAAGGACTTCTTCTTGAAGAAGATCCTGGCCGGTGAGATGCACTTCTCCATCGGCTATTCCGAGCCCACCGCAGGCACCGACCTAGCCGCGCTCAAGACCCGGGCGGTGCGCGACGGCGACGAGTGGGTTGTGAACGGCCAGAAGCAGTTCACCAGTCTGGCCTACGACGCCGACTACGTATGGCTGGCCGCTCGCACCGACCCCGACGCCCCCGCCCACAAGGGCATCACCATGTTCTTGGCCCCCACCGACGACCCCGGATTCGACATCCAGCCGTTCATCACCATGGGCGGCTCCCACACCACCTCCACGTTCTACGACAACGTGCGAGTGCCCGATTGGCTGCGGGTGGGCGAGGTGAACGGGGGCTGGGGCCTCATCACCAATCAGCTCAACCACGAGCGGGTGTCGTTGTGCGCCTCCGGGGGCATCGCCAATCTGGTGAACCAAGCGGTGGAATGGGCCAAAGAGGCCAAGCTGCCCGACGGCCGCCGGGTGATCGACCAGGAATGGGTGCAGGTCAAGCTGGCCGAGTGCCGGGCCCGGGTGGAGTTCCTGGACCTGTTGAACTGGAAGGTGGCCTACGAGAGCACCGTCGGCAACAACGTGAACCCTGCCTTGGCCTCCACCATCAAGGTTTGGGGATCGGAGTCGATGCACCTCATCTACTCCGGTCTGACCGAGGTGGTAGGGGCTACTGGCCACCTCAAGAAGGGCTCCCCCCATGCCGAGTTCTCCAGTCGGATGGAGGAGTCCTACCGGGGCTGTTGGATCCTGACCTTCGGGGGTGGAACCAACGAGATCCAGAGGGACATCATCGGCATGGCCGGCCTCGGCCTGCCCCGCGAGAAGCGGCGCAAGTAGCGCAGGGAGGAGAGCGGAAGATGGATTTCACCCTTAGTGAAGAACAGCAGGCGGTTTCCGAGCTGGCCAACCGGATCATGGGCGACCGCCTCGACATGGAGCGGCTCATGGAGATCGAAGCCGCCGACGAGTGGTTCGACCGAGGCCTCTACAGCGAACTGGCCGCGGCTGGGCTGGTGGGCATCGGCCTGGGCGAGGACGTGGGAGGCGGCGGTCTGGACTTTATGGCCGTCGGACAGGTGCTGGAGGCCCAAGGCCGCCATGTCGCCCCGCTCCCCTTGTGGAGCGGGATGCTGGCCGCGCTGGCAGTGGACGCTTTCGGCTCCGACGAGCAGCGTCAGCGAGAGCTCCCCGGCTGTGCCGACGGTTCCACCGTTCTGACCCTCGGCTTGCAGGAGTACCTGAACGACGACATCACCAACCCCACGGCCCGGGTGGTGGACGGCAAGATGGTGGGCACCAAAGAGGTGGTGGAGTTCGCGGCTGAGTCGTCCAAGATCGTGGTGGTAGCCGGTCTCGACGACGGCACTGACAATGGCATCATCAGCGGAACCGGGCTGTTCTTGGTGGACCTGTCCGACCCCGCAATCACCATGGAGGCGGGCGTGTCCACCCGGCTTCAACCGGTACACCAGGTGAGCTTCTATGGCGTCCCGTGCGAGCCGCTCGGCGACGCCGACGGCATCTCCGTAGCCTGGCTGGCCGATCGGGCCGTGGCCCTGCTGTGCGCCACCCAGATGGGCGTGGTGGATCGGGCGCTGCGCCTGGCCGCCGAATACACCTCTGAGCGGGAGCAGTTCGGGCGTCCGGTGGCCACGTTCCAAGCAGTTACCCAGCGCTTGGCCGACCAATTCATGCACGTGGAGGCAGTGCGGCTGTGTGCCAACGCCGTGCTCTACGACTTGACCGAGGGCAACGACGCTTCGCTACGGCTGCCCATCGCCAAGTGGTACGCCTCTCACTGGGCCCACGATGTGGCCCACGCCACCCAGCACGTCCACGGCGGCATGGGGGTGAGCGTGGACTACCCGCTGCACCGCTACACCCTGTGGAACAAGCACATCGAATGCAGCCTGGGCGCCGGCACCCAACAGCTCCGCACTTTGGGCGCGAGGTTGGCGGCCAGCTAAGTCCTCTCCGCCATGTAGGCAGCCAGCTCGGCGATGCCCTCTTCGGCTTCGGGGGCCACGCTGGCCAGAAGGTGCCAGACGTGCATCATGTCTTGCCAGGGGCGGAACTCCACGGTGCCGTTGGCGTTCTCGATGCCCTTGACCACCCGGGTGCTGTCGTCGTAGAGCACCTCCTCGGTTCCCACCTGGATCATCATGGGAGCCAGGTCGTCGAAGGTGCCGAACACCGGTGAGACGTAGGGATCGGTGGCGTCAACGCTTTGCGCGTAGGCCATGACCATCCCATGCAGGGAATCGGCGCCGGCCAGCATGGGGTCGCGGTCGGCCCGCTCGGTCATGGAATCGCCAGAGAACGTCAAGTCGGTCCACGGCGAGATGGGGGCAGCGCAGGCGGGCTGCTCCAGGCCCTCGTCGCGCAGCTTCATGCACAATGCGATGGTCAGTCCCCCACCGGCGGAATCGCCGCTGATGGCGCTGTGGGATGCCTCTCCCCCATTGGCCAGGTGCCATTGCCACGCGGCCATGGCATCGTCTAACGCAGCCGGAAAGGGATTCTCCGGTGCGAGCCGGTAGTCCACGTTCAACAGCCGGGCCTTGGCCTCCACCGCCAGACGGCTGACCACGTGGCGATGGGTGTTCAGGTTGCCCACCACATAGCCGCCGCCGTGCAGGTAGATGATGGTCCGGTTGCCATCCACCTCGGGGGGCGTCACCCATTCGGCGGGTACCCCGCCGGCGTCCACCGGAGTGAAGCTCACCCCCTCGGGGACGGGCATCGAGCTGTAGGCCGCCTCGAAACCGGCCCGGGTCGTGGCCAAGTCAGCCGGCGGACCAGCAGCGGCATCCTGCATCTGCTGCCTTAGTGCGGCGACCGCCGCGTTGTAGGCGTCTGACGGCATTTATTTCTCCCTTTTCTCAATAGCCCCGATCGGGGTCTACCACGTTGAGAAGCGGCTCGTCGGCCAGAAAGCGCTCCAGATTGTCGCAGAACAGCTCCATCAGGGCTTCGTTGTAGCCATCGCGGGCGGTGGAGCAGTGTGGCGACAAGTACATGTTGGGGGCGTCCCACAGCGGGCTGTCGGCGGGCAGTGGCTCCTCTCGGGTCACGTCCAGCACCGCGGCGCCCACCTGCCCCGATTCCAGCGCAGCCACCAACGCGGCCTCGTCGATGATCGATCCGCGGCCCACGTTTACCACCACCGCGCCCGGCTTGAGCCGTCCTAGGCGCTCAGCGTCGAACAAATCGATGGTCTCGGGGGTATGTGGTGCGCTCAACACCACCGCGTCGCAGCGGGCCAGCATCTCATCAAGGCCGTCGAGGCTGAACAGCTCATCGACGTCCGGATCGGTGTCGCCGGGTTGGGCCGAGCGGCGGCTTCCCAGCACGGTGGTCTCGAAGGCCTTGGCCCGACGGGCCACGTCCCGTCCGATGGCCCCCAAGCCGACAATGCCGATGGTCTTCCCCTTCACCAACAGGCCCTGGTGCATTTCCCAGTGGTGGTCTTTCTGCTGGCGCTCCAGCACCCGGATGTCCTTCCACACTTCCAGCAACCGGCCGATGGCGAATTCGGCAATGGGAGCAGAGGCCACCCCGGCGGCATTGGTCAACGCAATGCCCTTGGCCTTCAGCTTGGCCGGCTCCAGTTGCCCGATACCCGCGCCAATGGCCTGCACCCACCGCAATCGAGGCGCCCAATCCCTGATTCCCGGGGGCAGGTCGAGGGCCATCAACACGTCGGCCCCGGCAATGGTGTCCTTCTCTGCCTCCGTCAGGGGCGGCGCAGTGGCCAGGAGTTCCTCGGTGACCCGGCCCTTGGCCTTGGCATCCCGCAGCCCATGGGGCTCGAAATAACCGATGTTGTCGAACTTCACGCTGGGGAATCGGCGGTGCAGGTCTTCGAGCTCCGAATCCTCCATTGCCAGCGGATACATCACAACGGCGTTGACCTTGCTCACGGCGGGAACCCTAGTTTCCGACACCGCTTTTTGTTGCAGACAGGCGGTAGCGTCGGCCCATGGACACTCTTGAGGGCAAAGCAGCAGTCATCACCGGCGGGGCCAGCGGGATGGGCCGGGCCATGGCCGACCGATTCGGCGCGGCCGGGGCCCGCATCATGATCGCCGACGTGGAGGGCCCCGCCATGGACGCTGCGGTGGCTGAGATGAACGACGCCGGAGTGGATGTGGTGGGCGTGCTCACCGACGTGAGCTCCGAGCGGGACATGGATGAGCTGGCCGAGGCTGCTTTCGCCCGGTTCGGGCAGGTCAACGTGGTGTGCAACAACGCCGGCGTGGGCGGCGGCGGTTTGATGCACGAGCTCGCCACCGCCGACTGGGAATGGATTCTCGGAGTGAATCTGTGGGGGGTGATTCACGGCATCCGGGTGTTCTTGCCCCACTTGATGGGGCACGGCGACGGCCACATCGTGAACACCGGTTCCATCGCCGGCCACACCTCGTATCCCAATATCGGTCCCTACAACGCCTCCAAGCACGCGGTGGTGACCATCTCGGAGACGCTCTACAACGAGCTTCAGGATAGCGGCTCGCCGGTCGGGGTATCGGTGCTGTGCCCCGGCCTGGTGACAACCAACATCATCAACTCCGAGCGCAACCGCCCCGAGACGCTGCGCTCCCCGATCATCCCACCCGACCTCACTCCTGAGGACGAGGAGCGGATCCAGTTGATGATGGCCATCTACGAGGATGCGGTGAAGCCTCCTGAGGTGGCCGAGCTGGTGTACAACGCGGTGCTCGACAACCAGTTCTACATCTGGACCGACTACGTGTACGCGCCAGCCATCATGCAGCGCCACGAGGACATACAAAAGGGGCGCAACCCCAGCTTCCGGGGCCAGCTCATCGACGAGGACCAGACCGCCAAAGGGCCTCCCCAGGACGGCTGATCCCGCCTATGGCCGACTCACCCGAGCACTTCGACCTGGTGGTGGTGGGCACCGGGTCGGGCAACAGCGTCCTCACCCCCGATTTCGACGACTGGCGGGTGGCGCTGATCGAACGGGACGTATTCGGGGGCACCTGCCTCAACCGGGGGTGCATCCCCTCCAAGATGTTCGTGTACGCCGCCGACATGGCCCACCAAGCGGGCCGCACCGGGCACCTAGGGGTGGACACCTCGTTGGACGAGGTGCGCTGGCCCGAGATCGTGGACCGGGTGTTCGGGCGAATCGACCCCATCGCCCAGGGCGGAGAGGACTACCGGCACAGCCTCGACAACGTGACCGTGTTCAACGGCGATGCCCGGTTCACCGGCCACAAGGCGCTTGAGGTGAACGGACAGCAGATCACCGGCGACCACATCGTGCTGGCCGCCGGCGCCCGGCCGTACATCCCCCCGATCCCTGGCCTGGACGAGGCCCCCTACCACACCTCCGACACCGTCATGCGGCTGGAAGCGCTGCCCGAGCGGCTGGTGATCTTGGGCGGGGGCTATATCGCCGCCGAACTGGGCCATGTTTTGGATGCCATGGGCGTGTCGGTGTCGATCGTGAACCGCTCCGAGCGGCTGCTGCGGGCCGAGGACGAGGACGTGTCGGCTGCGTTCACGCAGATCGTGGGCCAGCGCATGGATTGCGCTCTCGGCTCTCCCATCGTCGACGTTTCCCAAGCAGGGTCGCAGATCACCGTCCGCACCGAGGCCCGGAGTGTGACCGGCGATGTGCTGCTGCTGGCCACCGGTCGGGTGCCCAACGGCGAGCAGCTGGGCGTGACCCGCTCAGGGGTGGACCTCGACGACCAGGGCTATGTGGTGACCGATGAGTATCTTCGCACCGGGGTGGAGGGGGTATGGGCGCTGGGCGACATCTGCCATGCGGCCCAGCTCAAACACACCGCCAACGAGGACACCCGGGCGGTGGCCCACAACATCGCCCACCCCGACGACCTGCGGGCACCCGATCACTCCGGCATTCCCCACGCGGTGTTCGCCTATCCCCAAGTGGCCGCGGTGGGGGCCACCGAGCAGGCGTTGCGAGCCGAGGGGCGGCCCTATCTCCGAGCCGTTCGCCCTTACAGCGATACCGCCTACGGCTGGGCAATGGAGGACACCACCAGCTTCACCAAGGTGCTGGCCGATCCCGATACCCGGCTCTTGCTGGGTGCCCACATCATCGGCCCTCAGGCCCCCACCCTGATCCAGCAGCTCATCCAGGGAATGCAGTTCGGCCTCACCGTGGACGAGATGGCCCGGGGTCAGCTCTACATCCACCCCGCGCTGACCGAGGTGGTCGAACAGGCGCTGTTGGAGCTCTAGCTACGCCGCAGGGGCGGCGGCCACCGGGCCCGCGCCGGAGGGGTCGTAGATGGTGACCCTGTGGATGCGGCGGTGGTCGGTGCCGTAGTCGTCGATGGCGTAGTGCATGGTGCAGCGGTTGTCCCACAAGGCAGCGTCGCCGTCGTTCCATCGCCACCGCACGATGTACTCGGGCTGCTCCATGTGGTCGCACAACAAGGCCAGCAGGCACCTGCTCTCCAGGTGGCTCATGCCCTGAAGCGATGACGTCCAGCCCCGGTTCACAAACAGGATGCGTTTGCCGGTCTCGGGGTGGATGGTTATGGCCGGATGATCGGTGAACTCGGTCAGGCCAGCACGTCCGTGGCAGGCGATGACCCCTTCGAGGGCCGCCTTGAGGGGCTGCGACAGGCCCTCGTAGGCGGCCTGGGTGTTGGCCCACATGGTGTCGCCACCGGAGGGCGGTGACTCCTTCATGGACAGAAGCGACCCCAGTGGGGGCTGGCGGGAGAACGTCACGTCGGTGTGCCAGAAGTTGGCCCG
Source organism: Acidimicrobiia bacterium (assembly GCA_022826705.1). GTDB lineage: Bacteria > Actinomycetota > Acidimicrobiia > Acidimicrobiales > Bin134 > Poriferisocius. Next base: position 180,221 of record JAJDUJ010000007.1, read on the forward strand.
TGAGTACTCGTTGGCGCTGTCCAGCACCAGGATCTTGCCCTCATCGTCCACCGTGTGGTGGTAGCGATGGTCGGTGTCGTCGTTGCTGACCGCGGCCAGATCACCGAAGAGCGACCCCAAGGCCACGTGCTGCTCGTCGGTCAGGTGGATCTGGGGGAAGAACAGCACCTTGTGGGCCCAGAACGCCTCCCGCAGCTCGGCCGCTACCCCGTCGTCGAGGTGATCGGCATCGAGCCCTTCCACCGTGGCGCCCAAGGCCGCCGGCAGCGCAGTCACTTTGATGCTCATGGCTCTATGTTTCCAGATCGGGGCCTACTCCGACAGAGAGTCGAGGGCGAACTGCTTAGCCCACTGATAGTCGGGCTTGCCATTGGCGCCCCGCTGGACGGCATCGGCCCGGATGAGCGACTTGGGGAGCTTGTAGGCGGCCAAGCGGGTGCGAGCGTCGGCAATGACCTCGTCGTCGCCCACCGCCTGAGATGCCGGGTCGCCGGCCATCTGCACCACCGCGGTAACCGCCTCGCCCCACTTCGGGTCGGGCACTCCCACTACCAGGCAGTCGGCCACTGCGGGATGGGCCTTCACCGCCTCTTCCACTTCCTCGGGATAGATCTTCTCCCCCGCGCTGTTGATGCAGGCCGAGCCCCGGCCCAGCAGGGTGATGGTGCCGTCGGCCTCAACAGTGGCCCAATCCCCGGGCACCGACCAGCGCCTCCCGCCAATGGTGCGGAAGGTGGCCGCCGTCTTCTCCGGGTCCTTGTAGTAGCCGATGGGGATGGGGCCGCCTACCGCCACCATGCCCTGCTGCCCTGAGCCGGGTTCCACCGGCTGGCCGTTTTCGTCGAACACCGCGGCGTTCTCCCCCAGGGTGAACCGGGCGGTTGCTGATCCGCCCTCCCGGTCGCTGATCCTCATGCCGGTGCCGGTGCCCTCACTGGAGCCCAAGGAGTCCACCAGCTTCATGTTCTTGTGTACCAGCAGAGCTTCTTTTGCCGGCTGGCTCCAGATCACCCCCGACGACATGACCATGAACACCGACGACAGGTCGTAGGGCTCGCCCCGGGCGGCGGCTGCGTCCAAAGCCTCCGCCATGGGTCGCCCGAAAGCGTCGCCCACAATGGTGAGCACGGTGGCCCGGTCGCGCTCCACGCAGCGCCACAGGGCATCGGCGTCAAAGCTGCGCTCCGGCATGGTGATCACCGCCCCACCCTGGGTGAAGGTGGCCAGCGCCACAATGCTGGCCGTGCCGTGCATCAGAGGGGAGGCCGCTAGCTGGCGGGTAATCCGGTTGCTGTTATAGATGGCCGCGATGTTGGACTTGACCTGCTCCGGGTTCTCCGGGACCGGCAGCCTCAACGCCTTGAAGTTGGGGGCCATGGCGCCGATCACCGAGCTGTGAGGCCACATGACCCCCTTGGGATTGCCCGTAGTGCCGCCGGTGTAGAGGATCCACAGGTCGTCAGGGCTGCGATCGATGGGCGGCGCCGGCTCGTGGCCGGCGATCACCTGCTCGTAGTCCAGCGCCCAGTCGGGTACTGGATCGCTGGGCTCGCCCACCTGGATGGCCACCCGCAGCAAAGGCAGGTCGCCCCTGGCCTCCTCCACCCGGTCGGCCAGCTCGGGAGAGAAGAACACCGCCTTGGCGTCGGCATCCTCCAACAGATGGCGCAACTCCCCGGCCAGGTAGCGGTAGTTCACATTGCAGGGAGCAGCCCGGGCCTTGAACGCCCCGAAGGTGACCTCGCTATAGGGGTTGCCGTTGTAGAGGTAAAGCCCCACGTTGTCGCCCGCGTCGATGCCGAATTCCCCCAGCCCAGCCGCCAGCCGAGCTGCTCGATTCTCAAACTCTTGCCAGGTTCGGCTGACCGGATGACACACCACCGCATCTGCGTCTGGCACCACTTCCGCAATTGTTTCCCACGCAGTGGCCAGGTTCAGGGGCACAGCGAGTGACATTATCGTGAGTCGTGAGCACTGCCCGAGCCGATGCTGTCCACTTTCCTAGAGGCATAGATCCCGATGACGTGGACTTGCTGGACGAAGTCAGCCTTCCAGCGGCGTGGGCCAAGCGGTGGGCATCCGGGGCGACCAAACCGACGTTGTGGGACCGGGGGACCGGGTGGATCTCAAGGGGCGACTTAGCTAGGCGCACGAAGGTCGCAGCCGGAAGGCTCTTCAGTGCAGGGCTCCGCAAAGGCGACCGAGTCATCCTCTCGGCAGCCGCGTCGGTGGACTTGGTGGTAGCTCATGTGGCTGCTCTGCGGCTGGGGCTCATCGTGGTGCCGGTGAACGGGGCCTATCAGCGAGCCGAGCTAACCCACATTGTGAATGACGCCGATCCCCGTGCTGCGGTGGTGGACAAGCCCGAATGGGTGCGGTGGCTGGCCGAGCTTGCCCCCGAGATGACTGTGGCGTCCCCCCGGCTGGACATCGAAGAGGGCCAGGCCCCCAGTCTCGACCAGCTCTCCAGCGGCGATCCCGCGCTGTTGGGCTATACGTCGGGAACCACTGGGGTGCCCAAAGGAGCGGTGCTGACCCACGGGAACTTGCTGGCCGGGGCCGAGTCGGTGCGCATTGCCTGGCGGTGGACGCCCGACGATCGCTTGGTTCTTGCCCTCCCCCTGTTTCACATGCACGGTCTGGGAGTGGGGCTCCATGGCACCTTGTTGACCGGCGCTTCCGCAGTGCTGCTTAACGGGTTCTCCCCCGACACCGTGTTAGATGCGGCCCAAGCCCACGACGCCACCCTGTTCTTCGGTGTGCCCACCATGTACACCCGGCTGGCCCAGTCGCCCAGGGTTGGAGAACTCTCCCGGCTTCGGCTGTGCGTGGCCGGCTCCGCTGCCCTGTCCGCTGATCTCCACCGCCGCCTGCAAGAGGCCGCCGGAGTGCGAGTGCTGGAGCGCTACGGCATGACCGAGACCATCATGCTGGTGTCCAATCCCTACGACGAAGAGCGCCGCGCCGGAACAGTGGGATTCCCCCTCCCCAGCGTGGAGCTGCGGTTGGCTCCCGACAGTGGCGAAGTGATGGTGCGGGGACCAAACGTATTTGCCGGATACTGGCGCCGCCCCGAGGCCACCGAGGAGGCATTCGACCAAGACGGTTGGTTCCGCACCGGCGATTTAGGCGAGTTTGACGAAGACGGCTATCTCCGGCTGCGAGGCCGGGCCAAAGAGTTGGTGATCTCCGGCGGCCTGAACGTCTACCCCCGTGAGGTGGAAGACGCCCTGCGCTCTCACCCCGACATCGACGACGTAGCCATCACCGGCACCCCCGACGAAGAGTGGGGCGAACTGGTCACCGCTTGGGTGGTGCCAGCTGCTGGCAAGACCCCGAAGCTGGAAGACCTGCGATCCCACCTAGACGGCGTGTGCGCCGACTTCAAACATCCCCGGCTGCTCCACCTGGTAGACGAACTCCCCCGCAACGCCCTAGGCAAAGTGCAGAAGCATCTCTTGGGCTAGAGCGGCTTCAGATGCACGCAGAGAGGCCCGAGCAAGGCCTCCACAAAGCCGTCGTCGCAGTACAGCTTCTCCCCGGTGAGCAGATTGCCTTCGGCAGGCATCATCGACATAACCATGTGGCGGGTCTGGCCGTCGATCTCCACCCAGTATTCCTGGATGGCGCACTGGTCGTTGGTCCACTCCCCCAACACCCCGTAGCCGGTCACCCGCTGGGCGAACTTGGGATACTGCTCCAGATAGAAGGTCCGGGCCAGGTCACCGCCGGTGAAGCCCTTGCCCATCGGCCAGAACTCGTAGGTGGGCTCGTCCACCAGCGTGGCCAGCGTCCGCTCGGCGTCGTTCTCCGCTTCGGCGGCAGCATGCTCACGAGCTAGGTCCAGGATCTCTTCAGGTGTCATTGCCGGAGCTTAGTGGTGTGTCGTTTCAGCCCATGCAGGGGTACGTTGCTGGAGTGAGCTCGGCCAAGCCTCTGGATGGCGTGCTGGTGGTCTCAATCGAACAAGCAGTGGCTGGACCCTTGGCGTCTTGCCGGCTGGCCGACGCCGGAGCCAGGGTGATCAAGGTCGAGCGGGCCGAGGGCGACTTCTCCCGGGGTTACGACGCGGCTGCCGACGGGCTGTCCAGCTACTTCGCCTGGCTGAACAGGGGCAAGGAATCGATCGTCCTCGACCTCAAAGGCAGCGAGGACCAAGCCCTGTTGGGGCGAATAATCGAACGGGCCGACGTCTACATCCAGAATCTGGCCGTCGGCGCGGCCCAACGGCTGGGCTTCGGCTCAGAATCCCTGCGTGAGCGGCATCCCCGCCTGGTGGCCTGTGACATCTCGGGCTACGGACCCACCGGGCCCTATGCCCAGATGAAGGCCTACGACCTGCTGGTACAGGCCGAGAGCGGCCTGGTGTCGGTGTCGGGGGCGCCGGGACCCCTCGGCCGAGTCGGGGTGTCGGTGGCCGACATCGCCACCGGCGAGGCCGCGGCCCGAGCCATCAGCCAAGCATTGGTCCGCCAAGCCCGCACCGGCGAAGGCGCAAAAATCGAGGTCTCGCTGTTCTCGACCATGGCCGAATGGATGACCGTCCCCCTGCTGCACCACGACTACCTCGGCCAGGGACCACAGCGGGTGGGGCTAGCCCACCCGTCCATCGCCCCTTATGGGGGCTTCACCACCGCCGATGGCACCACCCTGCTAATCGCCGTGCAGTCCGACCGCGAGTGGCGCACTCTGTGCGAAGAAGTGCTCGACCGATCAGACCTGTCCCACGATCCCCGCTTCGCCACCAACAAAGCTCGAGTCACGAACCGTGCCGCGACCGACGACGCCGTCGCCGAGGTCTTCGCCCGCCTGAGCACTGAAGACCTGCACCGCAAGCTCACCGACAGCCGCATGGCCTTTGGAGCCGTCAACGACGTGGCCGGCCTTTCTTCGCACCCTCAACTAAACCGGATCACCGTCGCTCACGATGATGGCACCGTCGACCTCCCCGCCCCTGCCACCACCGCCGACTGGGACGAAACTGGCGACGCTGCCGCCCACTCCCTCCCCGCCATCAACCAGCACGGCCCCCAAATCCGAGCCGAGTTCGCCGAGGGCTAGGACCCCGTCTAGCTCAGGTGAACTGCTGGCGGAGGCGGAATTTTTCTACTTTGCCGTTGCCGGTGCGGGGGAGCTCTTCTATGGGCTGAATGGTGGTGGGGACCTTGTAGGGGGCCAGGGTTCCTTCGGTGTGGGTCCGTAGGTCATCCTCGGTAGGGAGCTCGTAGCCGTCGGCTACCACGATGAAGGCGGCCACTGTCTCGCCCAGTACCGGGTCGGGCCGGGCCACCACGGCGATGTCGCCGACTGCGGGGTGGGTGCGCAGGGCGGTCTCTACCTCGATGGTGGACAGGTTCTCCCCACCACGGCGCACGATGTCCTTCTGGCGGTCCACGAAGTAGAGGTAGCCGTCGTCGTCCACGTAGCCCAGATCGCCGGTGCGGAACCAGTCTCCTGAGGTGGCAGCCTCGGTGGCCTCCGGATCCTCTATGTAGCCGTTGAAGCCGATGGTGGACCGCAGGAAGCAGATCTCCCCGGTTTCACCCGTCGGTGCTTCTGAGCCGTCGGGAAGGAATATCCGCAGCACCGAACCCTCGAATGGCTTGCCTACCGAGCCGGGCCGGCGGGGTTCGTCCAATCGGGTGTAGGTGCCCGACCCGGCCTCGGTCATGCCGTACCAGTCCATGCACGGCACCCCGTAGCGCTCCTCGATCTGCTCGATGATCGGGGCGCAGCCCAACGGGATCATCACCCGCAGCGAGTGCGACTTCTCGTGGGGACCGGGGGGCTGGGCCATCAAGATGTTGATGATGGGCACCAGGGTGAGGAAGTAGGTCGGGCGGTACAGGTCGACCAGCGCCCAGAACCGCGACGCCGAGAACTTGCGCTGCATGACCACGCTGGCTCCCCGGCTCAGCGCTGACATGGCCCCGCCCATGGCATTGCCGTGGAACAGCGGGGTTACCACCAGCGAGCGGTCGGTGTGGCTCAGCCCGAACATCTCCTCATAGGGCACCGCCCCTCCGGCGAACAGCTCGGGACTCATCGGTACAGCCTTGGGGCGCCCGGTTGTGGTGCCCGAGGTGTAGAGCACGTTGCCCTCCACGAAGCCGTCCACCGTGGGAAGGTCTAAGCCCGCGCCTTCCGGTGACTCGCCGATGAGATCGGCCAGCAGCAGTGCCCCGTCCACCGGCTCGTCCACGCTCACCACCGCTTCCACCATGTCCATGCCTGCAGTTAGGGCCACGGCACGCTCGGCCCGCTCGGCCTCAGCGAACACCAAGCGGCACCGGGAGTGGTTGAGCACGAAATCCAGTTCCGGATCGGTCCACTCCGGGTTGATGGGAACGCCCGCAAGACCGATGGCCTGCATACCCAGCTGGCACTCGATGTACTCGGGGCGGTTCTGCATCCAGATGCAGGCCCGATCGCCCAGTCCTAGCCCGAAGCGGGTGTGGAACTGGTGGGCTAGAGCCCCGCCGTGGGCAGCCAGCTCTCGGAAGGAGCGGTGGCCGTCCTGCTCGGTGAGCACCGCCAGCTTGTCGGGCCAAGTTCGGCTGAAGTCGCGAACGACGTCATACAAGGTGGGCATCGCCGGGCAGCCTAGTGAGGGGAAGGCTCAGACCGCTGGTTCACGTCACCACGTCGGCCGCACCCCCGTCGATGCGAAGGTGGGCGCCGTGGATCTGGCGGGCCCGGTCGCTGCACACGAAGGCCACCAACTCCCCCACGTCGGACACGGTGGCGATGCGACCCGTCAGCGTGGGCATTATCTCGGTGGTGACGTGGCGCTCGATCTCGTCCCATTCAGTGGAGCGGCCCTCCCGCTCGGCCTGACGAGTCCACATTTCCACTAGTTCCGGGGTGGCAATAGCCCCCGGGCTCACGCAGTTCACCGTCACCCCAGTGCCGGCCAACTCCCGGGCCAGACTCACCGTCATCGCCGGTAGAGCCCCCTTGGCCGCGTAGTAGCCGGGAATGCGATCGCCGGGACGAGTTGCGCCCACGGTTGACACCAGCACGATCCGGCCCCAGCCCCGCTCCATCATGGCGGGAACCATGAGCCGGGTCATCCGTACCGCGGTGAGCACATTGCGGTTGTAGGCATCCACCCAGACATCCGTGCCGTCATCCCCCCAGGTGCCGCCTACCGCCACCCCGTAGTTGTTGACCAATATGTCCACCGGGCCGCACTGGCTGACCACCGCCTCAGCCCCCGCATCAGTGCAGATGTCGCCCCACACAGCCCGAACCGGCGACCCCAGCTCATCGGCCAGCCAATCGGCCTGCCCTTCATCAAACCCGTGAACCACCACCTCAGCGCCCTCCGCAGCCAGCACCCGAGCAATCCCACTCCCCGTCCCCCGATAGCTCCCCGTAACCAGCGCCACTCTTCCAGCAAGGCCAAGATCCATGGTCCAATGCTGGCATAGGACAGAGCGAACGGCGACCGCCAGGAAAATGGTCAGTATTTTTCATTGAATATCCATATATTCTCATCATATTCCTAGACCTGCTTCACAATTTCCTGCTCTCAAGGCGACGAAAGTGCTGCGCCTGCTGCGCAAGATCGGATACAGGGAGGTTCCAGGTCTCGGGAAAGGCTCGCACGTCTGGCTGAGAGCCGAGGGGAGAAAATCAATCTGCTTGCCGATGCACAAGGGGCGAGAATTGTCTCCACGGCTCCTTCGGAAGATGCTCGTCGAGGACGCGGGTCTCTCTGATGCTGAAATCGACGCGCTACTCTGAGCCAAGGCGGAAAGGCAAGAATGTCCAGGATAAAGGCCTACAAGAACCCAGACAGGGGTCCCGCTTGGTGCGCTGAGGGTGAAATGGGTGAATTCTCCTACTACGCGAGTGCCGACACCCTTGAAGAGCTCAGTACGTTGATCGCGGAAGCTGCCGCGGAAAGCGGCATTTTTCCTGAGGTGATCCTGGTGGACGACCCCGACAAGGATGAAGCTCCTATTGCCGAGATTGATCTGTCAGCTACCGGGGTCAGATGAGCAGTTCGACGGGGCGATTGTTCCGGGTAACGACGTTCGGGGAGTCCCACGGCGGCGGCATCGGCGCGGTGGTGGACGGCTGCCCTCCTCGGCTTTCGCTGAATGAGGAGATGATCCAGCACGATCTCGACCGGCGGCGACCCGGTCAGAGCCGGCTCACCACCCTGCGGGACGAGGCCGACAAGGTGCAGATCCTCTCGGGGATCTTCGAGGGCCACACGCTGGGATCGCCCATTGCCATGCTGGTGGGTAACACCGATGCCCGGCCCAGCGCATATGAGGACTTCAAGGACGTCTACCGGCCTTCCCACGCCGACTACACCACCGAAGCCAAGTACGGCATTCGCAATTGGCAGGGAGGGGGCCGGGCCAGCGCCCGGGAAACCATCGGCCGAGTGGCGGCCGGTGCCATCGCCCGCCAGCTCCTTCGGACCGCAGCCGACATCGAGGTGCTGGCCTGGGTCCGACAGGTGGGCACCGTCGCAGCCGATATCGATCTGACTGCGGTGACTTTGGCCGATGTGGAGGCCGACGCCACCCGATGCCCGTCGCCCGAACACGCGGAAGCTATGACCGAGGCCATCGAGGCCGCTCGCCGCGACGGCAACTCGCTGGGCGGGATAGTCGAGTGCGTGGCCCGAAGGGTCCCCCCAGGCCTGGGCGAGCCGGTGTTCGACAAACTGGACGCTGATTTGGCCAAGGCCGCCCTGTCGCTGCCCGCGGCCAAGGGCTTCGAGATCGGCTCGGGCTTCGCGGGGGTGACCATGACCGGCCGAGAACACAACGATCCCTTTGCCCCCGGCCCTGACGGCCGGCCCCGCACTGCTTCCAACCGCTCCGGCGGAGTGCAAGGCGGAATCAGCAACGGAGAGGACATCGTGATCCGAGTGGGGTTCAAACCCACCGCCACTATCGCTTCACCGCAAGAGACAGTCGACCGCGACAACAACCCGGTCACCCTGGCCGCCCGCGGCCGCCACGACCCGTGCGTGCTGCCCCGAGCGGTGCCCATGGTGGAGGCCCAAGTGCTGCTGGTGCTGGCCGACCACTGGCTCCGTCAACAGGCCGTGGATGTGATCGGCGACGGAGCCTGACCGAACTAAAATGGCCGACCGCTCCTACAAGCCCGTCACCCCCGAAGGCCAGCGCCTGCTCGTCGAAATCGACAACCGCATTGCTGTCATCACCTTGAATCGGCCTGAAGCCCGCAACGCCATGACCAAGCGGATGCGCAACGACCTGTGCGCCGCGTTGCGAGCAGCCGATACCGACGACGGGGTGGACGCCGTCATCTTGACCGGAGCCGACCCGGTGTTCACCGGCGGCGTAGACCTGCGCGAGGTGGCCGCCGACGGCGTGACAGAAAACCCTGACGGGAACAAACGGCAAGCCGAGGACCCGGCCCAAGCCTGCCGGGACACCGCCAAGCCCCTGATCTGCGCGGTGAACGGCACCTGCGTCACCGGCGGCCTGGAGATCGCTCTGAGCTGCGACTTCATCGTGGCCTCCGATCAAGCAAGATTCGCCGACACCCACGCCAAGATCGGGGTTATCGCCGCATGGGGCATGACAGCGCTCCTACCTCGAGCAGTCGGCAAGCGCATGGCCAAGGAGATGACCTCGTCCGCCCGCTTCGTCTACGCCGAAGAGGCCCTCCGCATCGGCCTGGTCAACCACGTCGTCCCCCACGATGAACTGCTCAACTACGCCCGAGGGGTGGCTACCGAAATCGTGGCCGCCACCACCCCCGCCACCGCAGCCACCATGCGCATCTACGACGACACCGACGGCATGAGCTTCACCGAGGCCAAAGACGTCGAAGAACAGGCCATGCGCAACTGGACCGTCGACACCGACGACATGCAGCGCCGCGGTCTCGGGAAATCCAAGAGTTGATCGAATCCTGATCACGCGTGATCAAAGGATTCCAGCGGCCCCTGTTCGACGCGTCTTCGACGAGAGTGGTGGATCAACCAAGCTGCGCCTACGGAGACAACCAAACCTCCTAGGAAAATCACGGCAACAACTGACCCTGCTCCCCAGCCTTCTTCAACTGACTCTGCTTCCCAATCTTCTTCAACTGACTCTGCTTCCCAATCTTCTTCACAATCATCGGTGCCGTCGGTCTCAGCGATCAATGGATCCGGTGGACCGTAGAGGCCGACTTCCCAGTAGAACGTGGAATCTCGACAACTACTGCTAACCCTATCGGCGTTGTGAGTGACAGATTTGCCCGGCAAGGTTGCTGTGAGCCTTGTGGAGCCTTCGAAGTGCCGATCGGATTCGTCGATGTCTTCAGATTCGAGTGGTAATTCCAGTCTCCAACCAACGGGATTGACTTTGCTCACTATGGGGCCCCTGTCGTCCCCGTATGGAACGAAAATACGGTCCGCATGTTCAGACCCCCAGACGACTCGCCAAAATAAGCGGCAATTCACCCCATCAGCGGCTTCACCTTTCTCCGATTCAATTTGAACGCCTTGAAGCGTCGGGTTCACAAAGGGGATACCGAGCGGGCCCATGACATTAAAGAACTGGTCGCAGGCGTTGTCAGTTGATGAATCTGAGGCGAGACCCAAGAGATCCAAATCTGAACTCTCCATGACTTCCTCAACGAATTCTTTGGATATTTCAATCTCAAGTACGAGTGACCCACTTCCGTCAGGGTTTACCGAGATTTCCATGGCGGCACTAAGGCACGCGGCAACGAGGACCATTGCGACAATTGCTACCGCGGTGGCACGGAGCCAAGTCTTCACCCGGCTGACACTAACCTGCAACAATGCCTGTACCGGTAACCCCTCCGCAGTTCAGCGTGTTCATGCCGCAAATGCGGATGGACATGGCCATCATCGAGGAGCGAGTGCGGGCCGCCGAGGCCAGCGGGTTTCACAAGATCGACCTCATGGATCATCTAAATCCGCCGTTGTTGTCGTCCGCTCCCATGTACGACGCCTTTGTGACCGCGGCGGCGGTGGCGGCGTGGACTGAGCGGGTGCGAATCGGCCACATGGTGCTGTGCGGGCAGTTCCGCCATCCGGCACTGCTGGCCAAGATGGTTGTGAGCCTGGATCACTTCAGCGGAGGGCGCTTTGATCTGGGTATCGGGTGGGGCTCGGTCCCTGATGAGATGGAGCGTTTCGGCCTCGGTGACGAGCCGCCGGCGGTGAGGGCCGCCCGCCTGCGGGAGACCCTGGAGGTGGTGCAGGCCCTGCTTACCGGCGAACCCGTGAATCATCAGGGGCGGTTCTTCCAGATGGAGAACGCCCAGCAGCAGCCGACCCCGGTCAACGGCCACATCCCGATTGTGATCGGAGGCGCGGGCCGCAAGCTGACCATGCCGCTGGTGCGGGACTTCGCCGATTGGTGGAACTGCCCGGTGTACGGAATGGCCGAACTGGCTGAGTTGCTTCCACTCGCTGGCAACGCCCGATTGTCTGTGCAACGGGCCATCGGTTTGGCTCCGTCCTCGGCCGCCCGGGACGAGATAGTGGCCACCGCCCAGCGCCGGTTCGGCGACTGGGCCTTGGTGGCGGGTACCCCCGACGAGGTGGCCGAGGGCCTTCAGTCCGACCGGGAGATGGGTGCCGAACAGTTCGTGCTCCAGTTCAGCGACTTCGCCACCCCCGAAACGCTCGAGCTGTTCGCCGCTGAAGTGATGCCTGCGGTCACCTAGCCACCCTTTTCTGCTTTCTCCGGCAGCAGAACTCCCCCGTATCATCCGACTCATGGGAGCTGATGAGAGGGCCAGTCGAGCAGGGCGTTTCAAGCAGGCCCTTTTGGCCAGCGATGACGTGGCCATCATCGCTGAGATCAAGCGTCGCTCCCCGTCTCGGGGCGATCTGAACACAGACCTCGACCCAGCTGAATTGGCAGTGGCCTATCGCGACGGCGGGGCGTCCTGTTTGTCGGTGCTCACCAATCAAGAAATGTTCGGCGGCAGCGGCGACGACCTGGCCGCGGCGTCCCGATCCTCTGGGTTGCCCGTCCTCCGCAAGGATTTCATCACCAGCGTCGAAGACGTCCATAAATCCCATGAGATGGGGGCCGATGCACTGCTGCTGATCGTGGCCGACCTCACCGGTGCCCAGTTGGCCGAGCTCCACGATCTGGCTCTGTCGCTGGGCATGGACGTGCTCACCGAGGTGAAATCGGAAAGCGAGCTAGGCATCGCCCTTGAAGCGGGGGCCGACATCATCGGCGTAAACCAACGGGAGAAGCCGAAGAGCGCGGCCTTCACCATGGACTACCAGCGAGCTGAGCGCATGGCACCGCTATTGCCCGATCACGTGGTGAAGGTGGCCGAGTCGGGCATCGCCGTGTCCGGCGGCACTACGATGGCCGCGGTTCGCGACGCTGGCTACGATGCCGCCCTTATTGGTGAGGCTCTGGTGACCTCCGGTGACCCCAAAGAGCGGCTCCAAGAGCTGCTCTCCTAGTCGCCAGCCAGCCTTCCCGCCGCCGTGCCCCGCAGCACCTGGGTGCCGTGCTGATCGGTGGTGGATATATCCACTTCCACTGAGCCATCGTCATGCACCGCGGTCACCACTAGCTCGGTGGCCAGCGTGTCTCCCGGCCATACCGGCTTCAGGAAGTCTGCCCCGTAGCGGTCCAGCCCTTCAGGGCCGAAAACCGCAACCAAAGCCTCTCCAGTGACGCCCATGGTCAGCATGCCGTGGGCGAAGAGCTGGTCGAAGCCGTGGGTGGTGGCGTAGATCTCGTCGTGGTGGAAGGGGTGGAAGTCGCCGGAGGCCCCCGCGTAGGCCACCAGCTGCGTCCGGGTGAGCCCTTCGGCCACCACCTGGCGGTGGCGAGCGCCAACCTCGGGCTTCATTCCCGCACCTCTTTGGCCGCCCTCACGTTGATCCACCGGGCGGTCACACAGGGCTGACCGTCGGCGTCAACAAAGGTGGTGACAATCTCCCGGAACCGCAACTGGCCGCCCCGACGCCCCTGCTTGAACCACTCCTCCCCGTCGGCCACCGTGGCAGTGAGCACTTCCCCGGCCCGGGGGTGGCGGTGGTACTCGAACACCATCCCGGCGTGGAACCCCGAACCCGACTCGGGTGCCACCGGCGGCCACGAGCGATCGGAGCGCAAGCGGCGGTCATAGTCGGGGTCGTATCGGTCGGCGGCCACCATGAACGTAGGTGGCGCTGCCGCGTCGGGATCGAAAGACGCATCGAGATCGCCCACTGCCCGCTTGAACTCCTGAATGTGGCCCGCCTCGATGGGGAATTCGAATGAGCGCATCTACATCTCCTGGCTAGGGGACAAGAACGATCTTGCCAAAGAAATCGGAACTCTCCATCAACCGATGAGCCTCCGCGATCTCGTCCAACCCGTACACCGCGGCAATCTGCGGCGTGACCTGTCCCTGGGCGATCATCGACAGCAAACCCTGCATAGTGGCTGCGATCCGCTGATTGTCGGGGCGGCCCACGCCCATGAGGGTGATGCCCTTCACGAACAATTGGCCCAAGTGCAATTCCCCCATGTGCCCGGCGGTGACCCCGCAGGTCACGAACCGGCCTTCGGGGGCCAGCGACCGGATCGCGGCGGCGAACACCGGGGTGCCCACATGGTCGAGCACCACGTCCACCCCTCTGCCGTCGGTGGCCCCTCTCACGGCCGCAACGATGTCGTCGCTGTAGTGATCGATGGCCAGATCCGCTCCCAGCTCCACCGCTCGAGCCCGTTTGTCGGCTGAGCCCGCGGTGGCAATCACCCGACAGTCCATCGCCCGGGCAATCTGTATCCCGAAGCTGCCCACTCCCGAGCCAGCGGCCATCACCAGCACGGTCTCTCCCGGCTGGACCTGAGCCTTCTCGATAAGAGCCTGATGGGCTGATCGGCCCGCAGTGGGGGTAGCACCGCCAGCCTCGAAGCTGATGCCGTCAGGAAGGGGAAACGTCAACTCCGCGGGAGCTAGCGCCAGCGAGGCGTGGGTCCGCTCGCCCGACGCCACCACCCGATCACCCACCGCCACCGTGTTCACCTGCACACCCACTGCCTCCACCACCCCGGCAATGTCGCGTCCGCCCACATGCTGGGGCCAGCGAAGCTTCATGCCGTGCGAGCCCTCCCGCCAATACACGTCTACCCGATCCATCGACGTGGCCTTCACCTGGATCAGCACATCGTGAGGGCCGGGCTCGGGATCGGGTAGCTCCCCCACCCGCAGCACATCCAGCCCGCCCTGGGTCTCGTGGTAGGCGGCCCGCACGGTCAGCGCACTCGCACGCTGGGGAGTCTTTCGGCTTTACCCCGCAACCAGGTCAGGAACTCCCCCACCGGCGCGGGCTCGGCCACATCGGCGGGTTCGGCCAGGCGGGTCTCCCAGAACTCCCGATAGGTGGGCCAGAACTCGTGCCACGCCCCCTCGTAGGGCTCCTCGTCGGGCCAGCGCATCTTGTTGTCTCCGATCGGTGGGGCGTTCAGATCGGTGGCATACCAGTACAGGGGAAGCCGCCGCCGGAAGTACCACCGGCCGTCGATGCGCTCGTAGTCGTCCCAGTACATCATGGTCATGATCACCCACTCGTCGCCGGTCTCATGCTCGTTGCGGGAGTACACCACCCCCCGGGCCCGATTGGGCCCGTCGAACTCGATTATGTGGTTGCCGGTCACATGGGCGGTGCCGGTGAACTGACTGCTCATCGTTTCGCGGAACCACTCGGCCAGCGCGGCCCGCCCGGAACGCCCCCGGCCCACCTGCACATCGGCGGGGAACAGGCTGACCCATGCATCGGTGGCCCGCATATCCAACGCCAGGCAGTAGCGGGCAGCCAACCCCCGGATCTCCTCGATGGACTCCAACCGCTCCAGCCGCTCCTCCAGCAATTCTGTGGACTCCATGGCGGCAACTTAGCGGCCGCTAAAGTGCGGCCCCATGACCGCAGGAGTTGTTTTGGCCCATGGGGCGTTTCACGGACCGTGGTGTTGGGAACGGGTGCAGGAGTGCTTGAGGGACATGAGCATCGCCGCCCACGCTTCCGATCTGTGCCGTCCGACCACCGCAGAGGACATCGCCACATTCCAGGCCGATGTAAACGGCATGAGGGAGCATTTGGGTGGTGAAGGGCCAGTGGTGGCTGTGGGCCATTCGCTCGGCGGCCTGTCTATCTCCGGGCTCGACCCGGCCACGGTGGACCACCTGGTATACCTGGCCGCCATCCTCCCCGGCGACGAGAGCGGCGAGGCGAATCCCCCCGATGTGGCCGAAGCGGTGATCGCCGAGAACTTCTTCCCCGCCCTTGAACACGGCGAAGACGGCTACAGCTCGGTGAAGCCCGGGGCCGCAGGCGACCTCTTCTACCACGACTGCACCCCTGAAGATGTCGCCTGGGCCGAGTCGCAGCTCCGCCCCCAGCCGCTAGGCCAAGCGCCGTACAGCTTCGCTCGGGCGGCCTGGCGGGACGTGGAGTCCACCTACATCGTGTGCGCCGACGACCGCACTCTGACCGCCGAGTTTCAGCGGACATGCGCGGGCCTGGTCGGCAGCTCCGTGGTGATGGAGGGCAGCCACTCCCCCATGCTGGCCCAGCCCGAGGCCGTGGCCGCGGTAATTGCCCAGGCCACCGGCCTGTAGCACCACCCGGCCCAACCATCTGAAAGGAATCCCCATGGAATACCGCACACTGGGAGGATCCGGAGTCCAGGTGAGCACCCTGTGCCTGGGGGCCATGATGTACGGACCCGCGGGCAACAACGACGAAGCCGAGTGCGCGGCCATGACCCACAAGGCGCTCGACGCGGGGATCAACTTCATCGACACCGCCGACCGCTACAGCATGGGCATCTCCGAGGAGATCGTCGGGCGGGCCATCAAGGGCCGGCGCGACAACGTGGTGTTGGCCACCAAGTTCTACGGACCGATGGGCGACGACATCAACATGCAGGGCGGCTCCCGCCGCTGGGTGACCCAGGCGGTGGAAGACAGCCTGCGCCGCCTCGACACCGACTATATCGACCTGTACCAGATGCACCGCCCCGACCCCCGCACCGACTTCGGCGACACTCTGGCCGCGCTCACCGACCTGGTGCGGGCCGGCAAGATCCGCATGATCGGCACCTCCACCTTCCCCGCCGAACTCATCGTGGAAGGCCAATGGGCCGCCGAGCGCCGCGGATTGGAGCGGGTCCGCTGCGAGCAACCCCCTTACTCCATCTTCACCCGGGAGATCGAGCGGGCGGTACTGCCCACCTGCCTGGCCTACGACATGGGCGTAATCGTGTGGAGCCCGCTCAACGGCGGCTGGCTCACCGGCAAATACCGCAAAGACGCCGACTGGCCGGAGAACTCCCGGGCCACCCGCAATCTGGTCAGCGCCAAACGCTGGGACCGAGAAAACCCCGTGGTGGCCCACAAGCTCGACCTCGTGGAGGAACTCGATGCCCTGGCCGCCGAGGTGGGCTGTTCAATGGCCACCCTGGCCTACGCCTTTACCTTGGCCCACCCCGCGGTCACCTCTACCATCATCGGCCCCCGCACCCCCCAGCAACTCGACGCCGCCCTAGAAGACCCCGATCTGCGGCTAACCAACGATGTCCTAGACCGAATCGACGAATTGGTCCCTCCCGGCAAAGACCTAAACCCCGACGACGCCTTCTACATCCCCCCAGCGGTCTCCGACCCCGCTCTTCGGAGGATCTAGGTCGTACGCTCCCCAGACCGCTCAATAGCCCGCACATCAGTCCCCAGGTAAGAGGCAATCACCAGCGGATCGTTCCGCACCTCCTCCGGAGATCCCTCGGAGATCACTCGCCCTGCCTCCAAGCAGTAGACCCGGTCGCTGATGCTCATGACCAGCGGCATGTCGTGCTCGATCACCACCACCGCTGCGCCCAGCTCGGCCTGGATGCGCCGGATGAGCGGACCGAACGCCTCGCTCTCCCGCTGGGCCACACCCCCGGTGGGCTCGTCTAACAGCAGCACCTTGGCGTCCACCGCCAGCAGGCTGGCCAGTTCCACTATCCGGCGCGTCCCGGTGGACAGGTTGGAGATGAAGTGGTCGGCATAGCGACCCAGCCCCACAAAGTCCATGAGGCCGTCGACGTCGGCCCGCTTGCGCCGCTCCTGGCCCGGCGATGGCGGCACTCCCAGCAGCGACGGCACCAGCAAGGAGCGGTCACGGGCCTCCATGGCCACCATCAACGCTTCCCTCACGGTGAGATCCGGATAGATCTTGGCATGCTGGAATCCCCGGCCCAGGCCGCCCCGGTGACGGCGGTATGACGGCAGGCGCGAGATGTCCCTTCCCAGCACTTCCACTTGGCCTTTGAACGGCACGAACCCGCTGACCGCGTTCATGAGGGTGGACTTGCCCGCGCCATTGGAGCCGATCAGGCCGACCAGCTCTCCCTGGTACACGTCAATGGAGACCTCGTCCACCGCCACCTTCCCGCCGAAGTGGACATGTACGTTCCGCACCGCCAGCCACGGTTGACCCTCCTCTACCGAAACCGTGCGCTCGCTGGTGATCGGCACCGGCTTGTCCAACGCCGGCACCGGCATTGCCGCGTCGCGCGCCGCCATGCGCTCATCGGCCAGCCCCAACAAGAAGTCGCGCAGCTTGTAGAGGAGCTGCATGAACCCGCCGGGGAAGTACATCAACAACAGCAACAGGCCCACACCGGAAGTGAGCAGACGCACTTCGTCGCTGGCCCCGAAGATGGCGGGAATGCCCTTCACCCACAGCACGCCCAGCAGCGGCCCGGCAATCGAACCCAGCCCGCCGATGATGGCGATGGCGATCACGTTGATCGACTCGTTGGAGTTGAACAGGACTTGGGGGTTGATGGTGGGCTCGCCGGTGATGATCAACCCGCCCCCCAGTGCGGCCAGCCCCCCGGCCAGGGTGAACGAGATGAGCTTGATCCGGCTACCCGACACGGTGGAGGCGGCGGCCATGTCCTCGTTGTCGCGCACCGCGATCATCATTCGGCCGATTCCGGTCTTGCGCAGGTGCGCCACCATCCACACCGCCAGGGCCAGCAAAACAAGCACCAAGAAGAAGAACGACTTGCGGGAGGCGGTGAAGTCGAACGGGCCCCACACCGGCGGGATGACTTTGGGCGTATTGGTGGCCCCCTGAGTGAACACGTCCTGCCCGAAGATCCACGACATGGCGGCGATGGCGAACGCCAGCGTGGTCACCGCCAGCATGAGCCCCTTCACCCGCAGCGCGGGCACGCCGATGATGAAGGCGGTGACCATTCCCGCGGCCACCGCGATCACCATGGCCACCCCCCAGGGAAGGTCGAACGACCAATCCCACCAGTCGAACGGTATCGGGATGTCGCCGTTCTCGGTTAGCGCTACCACCGTGAGGCCGCCCACTCCGGCGAAGGCGAACTGGCCCAACGAGAGCTGCCCCGCCCAGCCGGTGAGCATCGACACCGACAAGGCGATCAAAGCGAAGCCCAAGATGCGGGTCCAGGTGTAGAGGTTGGAGTTCTTGGTGAGGAACAGCCCGAGCAGCACCAGAGCACCGAACAGGGCGACGAATCCGAACCTCGACAGGTTGCGGACGTACCACAGGCCTCGGAGCCGCTCAGGGATGGCCTTCACCTTGGGCGACAGCGACCACTCTCCTTCGTCGTCGGTGCCCCGGCGGGCGAACATCACCGTGATCACCAAGATGGCGATGAAGAAGATCACATCCACCGCCTCGCGGATCTCCCGGTCGACGTTGCCCTGGAACAGCCGCTGGAAGATGCCCAGACAGATGCCGGCGATCAGGGTGACCCACAGCGATCGCATCCGGGCGATCAACGCCACCAGCAGCACCCGAAGAAGCAGGCCCGGCCCGAGGCTGGCAGTGCCCGCATCGGCCGCGCTGACCCGGAATGGTGCCAGCAAGATCAACGTAATACCGGCCAGCGCCCCGCCGATGGTCCACACCATGGTGGACACCCGTCGCACGCTGATGCCAAACAGGCGGCCCGTGTCGGCGTTCTCTGCGGATGCTCGAATGGCCAGCCCAAAACGTGTGCGACCCAAGAACAGCGCCAAGATTGCGATCACCAGCGGCACCAGGATCATCACAATCAATTCACGGCCCCCAAACCGGAGGTCACCCGTAGGCGCCCATCTCCTTGTGTTGAGATCGGCGATTTCCCAGTGAATGAAATCGAAATCCAATTCAAAACCTGTCGGCACGGGAAACGCTGTCGGAAGGGGAAACGGCCCCGGCCGAGAGACATCGGGCAGCTCAATGGAGGCGAAGATGGCCAACTGGGCCACCCCCAGCGTGGCGATGAACAGCACCAGGCGCGGCGAGTCGAACAGCCGCCGCACCACCACCAACTCGGTGACCATGGCGAACCCGGCCGCCGCCCCAACCGACAAGAAGAATGCCAGCCAGTAGGGCACGTCGTAGCGGAACGTGAGCATGGCCATCAGGGCCACGCCGAAGCTCCCGATCTCGGCGTGGGCGAAGTTGAGCACTCCGGTGGACCGGTAGATGAGCACGAAGCCGGCGGCCAGCGCGGCCACGATGAGCCCCTGCACGCTGCCCGAGAACAGGTCCTGTTGGGAGATCTCCCAGCCGATGTCGATCACAGCACGGCCATCCGGTGTCGGCCTGCGTCAGCTAGCCTCACCGCTCAACCACCCTCGGCGCCGAGGAACACCGCCCGTACGAGGTCGTCTCGCTCGGCCAGCTCCTGGGCCGGACCCTCGAAGCGCACCCGGCCCTTCTCCATGAACACCGCCCGCTCGGCCACGCTCAGGGCCACGTTCAGCGACTGCTCCACGATGATCATGGTGAGCCCGGTTTCCTTCAGTTGCTCCACCACCTCCAGCAGCTCTTGCACCACCACCGGGGCCAAGCCCAACGAGAGCTCGTCAATGAGCAGCACCTCGGGTTCGTGCATCAAGCCCATTCCGAAGGCCAGCATCTGCTGCTGGCCCCCGGAGAGGTCTCCAGCGGCTTGGGTGCGCTTCTCCCGCAGCGCACCGAACACGTCGTACACCCGCTCGACTCGCCGGAAGATCTCGGCCTTCTCCTCTTTCGTGCTGAGCATGGTGGCCAGAAGGTTCTCCTCCACCGTCAGGCCGGGGAACACTCCGGCGCCTCCCCGCACCTGCACGATGCCCTGTTTGAAGCGCAGCTCGGCATCGGCGTAGGTGATGGTGCGCCCGTTGAGCCGGATGGCCCCCCGGTCGGGCACGCCCAAGCCGCTCACCGCCCGCAAAAGGGTGGACTTGCCCGCGCCGTTGGTGCCCAGAAGGGCCAGCGTCTCACCGCGGCGCACCTCCAGCCCGCAGTCGAACAGCACCTGCACCGGGCCGTAGCTGTAGTCCAGCCCCCGTACCTGGAGCACCGGAATGTCGTCGGGGTGCTCCGACATGCGGCGCATCTCCTCTTGCTCCTCAACCAGCTCGCTCACCGCCAGCGAGATGTCGCGCTTGATGTAGCGGGAGCCGTAAGCCACCAGCAGGCCGCCGATGATCGAAGCCGGCGGGGCCACGACGCTTAGCGCGAGGCGCTCACCATGAGCATCGCTTATGGCCCCACCGATGATGCTGCCCATAAACCCGCCCATCAAGAAAATGAACACCGGCAGCAGGGCAAACGCCTGCGCCCGCATCCGGTAAGGGGCCACCGCGCCGATAATGGGGCCAGCAGCCACAAATGCGGCTGATGTGCATCCGCTGGCCAGTCCGATGCCCAAGATCAATAGGCCCGGTTGGTGGAACCTCAACGCCACGAGGATCAGCAACCCATAGGCCACCACGAAAACGCCGGCACTCCGCACCATCTTGGCCGGATCGGTGCGGAACATTCCGCTAAAGGCACGACCTGCAAGCGGAATCGTGAACAAGCTAGGCAACCAGATGAGCGAGGTGTATATGCCCCTTTCCAAAGGTTCGTAGCCGTACTCCTCTTCCATAAGCAGATTGAGCAGGCTGGGAACCGTCACAAGGGCAAATCCAAGAGTCCCCACCCCCACTGCCAAGAAGTAGAAGGTCTTGACCTTCTTGAGACGGGCGAACGCAGTGGACATCGAAACGGGTAGGTCCGAGCCGATGGGGGGCATGTCGTACTGTTCCCCCAAAATCGCCTGCTGTTCATTGCCCGCGCGACGAGGTTCTCTCAGGAAGATGGCGGCTGCGATAACCAAGACCGCGGTGGGCACGGCGAAAATGAAGAATGGCCAGCGCCACCCATCAGCTCCCCCGGCAGCCTGGGCAATGGCACCAGCCGTAACCGGTCCGATGAGCAAACCGATGGGTCGGCCCATACCCTCAAAGGCAAATATGCGGGTCCGAGCGGCAATCGGATAGGAGTCAGTCAGCAGCGAGGAGTGGACGGGCAGGCGGTTGGACTGTCCCACCCCGGTGAACACTCTCGCCCAGAAGAACTGGAATGGATTGATCACCAACCCTGTCAAGAACACACTGGCGGCCCACCACGCAGTAGCAACGGGGACGATGAGAGTGCGCTTGACCCTGTCGGCCAGCCATGCCAACGGCACTGCCCCCAACACCAGCGCCACTCCACCAAAGCCGGCAATGCCCAGGATGACGGTATCGGAGACATCGAAGGCATCCTGAAGATCGGAAATCAATACGGTTACTGCTCCCCGGTCGAGCTCGTCGACCACATTGAGCAGGAACAAAATCAACACCATGCTCAATCCGCCGACCCGGATGGACTCTTTGAGGGTCATGGGCTCTTCGCCCACGCCGGGGAGCAGGTCGTCGGGAAGCACCACGATCTCCGATTTGGCTTCCTGCTCCGCCAAGCGCTTGGACTCCTCCTCGAAGACCGCCGATGCCAGATTGGCCGGATCGTCGAGTTCGTCCGGGTGGTTCAGATCCGGAACCTCCATAGGGGGCTCGTCCCGTGCGGAATTGCCGGTCGAGGACTCCATGTCCACCGGCTCATCCATGGCAGCCCCTCATCGGGGCAAGACACTAGGACATTCGCGACGCGTAGCGCACGGTAACGACTGGTTCACAGCCGACCAATCATCGGCTAGGGTTCACCGTTCAAACGTCCGTAGGGGGGTAACCGTGTCTCACAAGATGCTCAAGATTCTGGGGATACTGCTGGCATTAACGCTTATCGCCGCGGCATGCGGAGGCGACGACGATGACGACGGTGCACAACCAGCACCGGCAGAGGACACCGAGGCTCCGGCCACCGACGAACCGGATGCCCCAGCAGATTCCGACGGTGAAGACGAGCCAGCCCCGGCAGAGGAAACCGCGGCGCCGGCCACCGACGAGGAAGAGCCTTCTGAGCCATCCGACGATTCAGGCGAGCCATCCGAACCGGCAACCGAAGAGCCGGTGGACATCGGTTTCGACGAGCCCCGGGGCGACTTGTTCATAGATTTCCACAGGACCTTCGACCGCTCCCACCCGTTCCAGTCGCTGGACGTGTTCTGCACGGCCACGCCCGATCCGGATTCGCCGCCCCAGGCCACCGACGTGGGCATCACCGAGGACTCCATCACCATCGTCCACCTCCGCACCAAGCTCGAGGAGTTGGAGGGCATCGGCTTCGCCGTTCCGGTCGGCGACCCCAAGGACATGTTCGAGGCGTTCACCAAGGCGATCAACGAGGATTGCAACGGGATCTGGGGTCGCCAGATCGACCTCCGTCTCGTAGAGGTATCCGCGCTCGGCGGCGGTGGCGAGGACATCGACACGCTGCGCAACCAAGCCTGTATCGAAGCCACCGAGGATCACAACGCGGTGATCGTGACCAACACCACCGGCTTCCAGGGCAGCGCAATCTTGTGCATTGCGGCCGACCACGACACCCTGTTCCTCACCACCCAGGGCAACCCCCGCGAGTTCCACGAGCAAGCCAACGGCCTGCTGTACTCGCTTAGCCCCGTGGCCGAGGATTCGGTGGTCAACATGACCCAGGCGATCATCGACACCGGCGCCTTGGACGGCAAGACCATTGCGGTGATCTGGCCCGATACCCCCGGGCAGCCCGAGACCGTGCAAGCCGGGATTATCGATGTTTTGGAAGCCGCCGGCTATGACATCGCGGTGGCCGAGCAGATCGGCTGCGGCGGTGCCACCACCTGCCGCGAGGGCAACGACATCGCGGTGGAGCGGATGCTGGAAGAGGGCGTCGACGTGGTCTTCCCCGGCCTCAACGTGCTCAGCCTGCCCCAGTTCATCAATGAGATGGTCAACCAGGGCTACACCCCCGGCGACGTGCAGTTCTACAACTCCGACTTCAACAGCCAGGCCGGCGACTTGGTGTCGGGCAAGGTGGCCCAGTTCGGCGGAGACGCCGCCGCGGAGATGTACAACGGCACCATCATCATCGACGATGCCCCCACCGGGAACTTCCGCTCCGATGACCCGATTCTCAGCTTCAATGCACCGCTCAACATCATGTGCAACGAGACCTATGCGGCCCATAGCGCCATCGGCGCCCGCCACATCCGGGAGATTTACGGGAGCTACGACAGCGCCTACGGCATGACCTCCACGGTGTGTACCGAGATGCGCATGGTGGCCCGGGCCATCTACGACGCCGGGCCTAACCCCACTCGCCAGGACATCTACACCGCCTTCCAGAACCTGGGTTCGGTGGACATCCAGCACCAGCTTCCCGCCACCTTCGGCCCCAACAAGTTTGGTGCCCCCGACGTGGTGACCGAGTTGGTGTTCAACTTCCCATGCCCCGGCGATGCCGACATTCCCACCTGCGTCCAGCAGACCGCTCCCTATCGGCCACTCGGTTAGCGAATCGACGACCCCCGATAGCTGTCGCTGCTGCCATTCCCAAGGCGCGGCGATAGCATCGGGAGGGTGAGTCCTCCATCTCTCTGGCCTGGCTACCGGACCAGGGGGTTTGCCGCTGCCTTGGCTATGGCGCTGGCATTGGGCCTGGTCGCCGCCGCCTGCGGGAGTTCCGAGACTTCGGAGACCGACAACGCCGCATCGACGGCCGCTCCCACCGCGGCATCCACCCTCGCGGAGTCAGACCAGCAAACGGCACAGGATCCGACACCTACCGAGGCCGCGTCCGCCGAGGCGACGACAGAGCCGAGTACCGACCAGGACAGCATGGGAGCTTCTCCCGGCTTGCCCGAGCCAGACGAGGCTCCTGCTCCCGATCCGACCGAAGAGGCAGCCAGCAGCACTCCCACGGAGCCAGCAGCTGCCCCCGAGTCGACTTCAGCTCCCGAGCCGGCAGCTACCGCCGCCCCAGCGGCCACGTCGGCCCCGCAGGCGACTCCGGCACCGACGTCTGCTCCCGCCCCCACGCCCACGGAGCCACCACCCACGCCAGCAGCGACACCTCGGCCGACTCCGCCACCCACTCCACCTCCCACGCCAGAACCGACTCCCGACCCGACACCGGAGCCCACGCCAGTGCCCGATTCAGATCTGCCTTCGGTGCAGATGGTGAACGTGGCCACCGGAGCCACCGTAAACCTGGCCAGCTTCGCCCCGTCGGATCGGCCCATCGTGCTCTGGTTCTGGGCGCCCCATTGACCCACCTGCCGCCGGGAAGCCCCCGGCCTCGAGCAGTTGGCTCGAGACAACACCGATAAGTTCACCATGATCGGGGTGGGCGCCCGAGACAGTCTGAGTCAGGCCGAGAACTTCGTTCGAGTCACTGGATCAGGAAATTCGCTCCTAATGCTCTGGGATTCGTCCGGCGCCTCCTGGAACGGGCTGGGAATAACCAGCCAGCACCGGATAATCGTCCTCAACCGGTTCGGGCAGGAAATCGACAAGCGGGCCAACCCGTCGCACAGCTGGATCCTGGACAAGGTGGCCAGCATTGGAACGGCCTGAAATGGAGAAAACCATGAGATCGAAAATCAAGGTTCTCGCCATTGCCGCCTGCTTGGCCGTTACCGCAGTCGCTTGCGGAGACAGCACCGACGGCCCTGAGACTGCCCCACCTGAGGCGCCGCCCGCTCAGGCGCCCGCACCCGAACCGACCGCCGAGACCACCGCCCCAGCTCCGGCATCTGATCTGCCCTCGGTTGACCTGGTGGACGTGGGCACCGGGGCCACCGTAAACCTGGCCAGCTTCGCCCCCGCGGACCAGCCCCTCGTTCTTTGGTTCTGGGCGCCCCATTGAACCATCTGCCGCCGGGAAGCCCCCAGCGTCGAGCAGTTCGCTCGAAACAACTCTGACAAACTCACAGTGATCGGAGTCGGAACCCAAGACAGCCTCGGTTTGGCTGAGAGCTTCGTGCAATCCACCGGAACCACCTTCACCATGCTCTGGGATCCGACATTTGAGTCTTGGCGTCAACTGGGCATCTCCGGCCAGCCCGCCGGGATGCTGCTGGACAGCAACGGCACAATCCTGACCTCGTGGCGGGGCGGGATACCCCAGAGCCGGGTGCTTGAGGCAGTCGACGCCGCGTAACCCGTTAGACGAACGGGAGCTTGACCACGGTGGCCGGCGTGGGGGTGCCCCGCATGTCCACGGCCAACTCGTCTCCGATGTCCGCGTCGGGAGGGACGAAGGCCAAGGCGATACCGGTCTCCAGCATGGGTGAGAAGTTGCCCGACGTGACCTCCCCAACAACTTCGCCATCCCGAAGCACTGCTTGGCCCTCCCGGGGCGGGCGTCGACCCTCGACTCGCAGCCCCCGCAGCCGTCGGTGAACGCCCTTCTCCTTTTCGGCGGCCAGTGCCCCACGGCCCTGAAACGATGGCTTATCCCACCGCACCACCCAGCCCAATCCGGCTTGCAGCGGGGTGATGCCGGGACCGAGCTCATGGCCGTGCAGCGGCAAACCTGCTTCCAAGCGCAGCGTGTCGCGGGCTCCCAGCCCAGCGGGAGTGATCCCCACGGCGGTCACCGCATCCCATAGCCGCTCAGCCGCCTCCGCGGGCACGGCCATCTCCACGCCGTCTTCTCCGGTGTAGCCGGTGCCGGCCACGGTCAGCGAGACGCCCTCCCACTCCACCGATCCAACGCAGTTGCGGGCCACTTCCGACGCCCCTGGCGACACTGCGGCCAACCGGTTGCGGGCCTCGGGACCCTGCACCGCCAACACTGCTCGGCTTCCGGTCACATCGACAGCCTGGAAACCTTCATTGTCATCCGAGCTGCTCAGCGCGTCGCGCACCCGGTCGGTGTTGGATGCGTTGGGCATCACATCGAAGCTGTGGTCATCGGTCCACCACACGATGATGTCGTCCAGCACCGAGCCGTCGTCGCCGAGCAGGTGGGTGTACTGGGTGCGACCAGGACCTATTCGAGCCAGATCATTGGTAAAGGCCTGCTGAAGCCGCTCATAGGCGTCGGTACCGGATACTCGGAGGGTTCCCAAATGGCTCACGTCGAAGACCACTGCGTCGGTTCGACATGCTCGATGCTCAGCCAGCGTGCCCGACGGATAGGACAGCGGCATTTCCCAGCCGCCAAAGGGAACCATCTTGGCCCCCAGCGCCCGGTGGGAAGCCTCCAGCGGAGAAGAACGCACGTCTGGCCTCGTTCGGCTAGTGAGACTCGGCCCCTGCCCCAGTGTGGGTCAGGTCGCCGTCCAGCCCGGAGGCATCGTCAAAGCCGTATTTGCTCAAAAGGTTGCGATAGTCCCGCTGGCAGAGCACGACGATGTCGATGTGGGGAAAGCACTCCCGCAAGCGGCGGACTTTGCCGTTCTTGCGGGTGATGTACTTCTGGCGTGCGGTGGTGATCTCCACATAGCGATCAAACTGAGGCAAATAGAAGTCTGGGCTGAACGCCTCGGTGACTTCGCCTATCTCATTTCGGGAGAGCACAAAAGTGTCGGGCTCGTAGCGCCACTCGATGCCGTAGAAATCGAGCAATTCAGCGAACTGTCGCTCCGAATCATGGGCGAACACGCGCTTGCCGGCCTCCTCTAGGACCCAGTTCGGGCGGCACCGATCCCGGATTGCGGCTCTGATGTATCCACAGGCAGAGCCTCCTCAATAGGCAACTCCCTCACCGCGGCATCTACCTCTTCGATCAAGCCCTCCATGCGGAGATAGAGCGCGCCCTGGCCCTGGCGCAGCGCATCCAGAATCTGCTCATCGGTGCGAACCAGCAGCGACTTGTTGCCGTTGATCACCAAATCGGCGCTGGCCACCTCTTCGCCGAGTTCGTCGCGCAGGTAATCGAACACCTCGCGCACCCGCTGGAGAGCGATTCCCTCATCCAACAGACGCTTGATCAGCTTTAACTCCAGCAAATCGTTGTAGGAGTACCGGCGACGGCTGCCGCTTCCCTCCGCTTCCTGAGCGGTGGAAACAACCAAACCAGTCCGGGTCCAGTAGTCCAGCTGGCGGTAGGTGATGCCGACAATCTCGATGGTCTGAGGAGAACTGAAGTCTTTGGCTATCTGTGCGCGATCGCTCATTTGACTCTCCGGTGCTGGGGCGCGCCCCAGATGCTGCTGCTTACATCGGGGAAACTACGCCAATGGATTTCCACAGGGTAAACCTCTCCCTGTGGATTGTCAAGGAGCGATCTGGCCGGAAAAGGAAGTCAGCCGTTGAAGTCTTCCGGGGTGACTTGATCCAAAAACTCCCGAAATTGGTCTAGAACCTCCTCAGTTGGAGGCTCATCGCCTTCGGGCTCGTCAGGTTCCACCGCATGCCCGGCGGCATCCAGTACCGACTCATCGGCGAAGATCGGCGCCCCCGCGCGAATCGCCAGAGCCACCGCATCTGAGGGACGACTGGAGATACGACGGGCGCCGTTGCCCCCCTTCAACTCCAACTCGGCGTAAAAGGTCCGATCTCGCAACTCGGTCACCACAATGCGGTCGAGTTGCACGCCCAAGTCGTCCAGCACGTTCTTGAACAGATCATGGGTCATGGGGCGGGGCGTCTCCACCTCCTCCATGGCCAATGCGATGGCTTGAGCCTCTGCCGCTCCGATGAAAATGGGCAGGAGCCGACCCTCACCGTCGGTCTCCCGCAGCAGCACGATGGGGGCGTTGGACGGAAGTTCGATCCGCACCCCGATCAGCTCCATTTCCTTCATCGCACCCACGTTAGTAGAGCATAGAGACGTAAGCGTCGGGATCGTCGGCCAGTAGGTTGGGATCTCCGATCACCAATCGGTCGAGATTGCGGTAGCGGCCGGCCCAGTCCAGGCCGTAGCCCAAAAAGAACTCGTCCGGCGCCTCGAAGCCCACGTGGTCGGGCTCGAGCGGCAAGATGCGGCGGGCACTTCGGTTGAGCAGCGCAGCCACCGCCACCGATGCCGCCGACCGCCGGCGCAATTCTCCCATCAGGTACGCGAGGCTCAGCCCGGTGTCCACGATGTCCTCCACCAGCACGACTTGGCGCCCGGTCACGTCGCAGTCCAAATCCTTGACCAATCGGACCCGTCCGGAATCAGCGGCGAACCGGGACAACGCCAAGAAGTCCACCTCCACCGTTATGTCCACCGCTCGGACCAGATCGGCCAGAAACGGCAGGCTTCCCTTCAGTACCGACACCAGCACAACCCCATCGGAGTACTGCTGGGAGATCTCCGAAGCCACCCGCCCGACGGCCTGCTCTATGGCCTCCGGGCTTGCGAACAGCTCGGGCGCCTTACGGCCCACGCTGCTAACGATTCCGAGTGTGGCCGGCCAGGGCGCATCGGAGCAGCGACAGCCGCAACTCCGAACCGAGATTGATCAGCTCTACCAGCGTGTCCTGGGATTGCCTGCGGGACTGGGCCGTGCGCTGCATCACCATGGGCATAATCCGCTGCTCCATCAGTCCCGCCTCTCGTTCTGCCGCCGACTTGTAGGCCCGCAGGTGGCGAGGCTCCACCCCATGGGCCAAGAAGCCGGCTGCCACTTTGGCCACAATCACTGCTTCGCTGCCGTAGTGCCGCAGCGCACCGTCGTCAAGGGGCTCGATGAGGCCAAACTTCTGAAGCTCCATGATCTTGGATTGGCTCAGCCCGCTCGCTGAGGCCAGCTCGTCCAGGGTCAGCGACACAGACACCGACCCCGGGTCCAGCGGGTTGGGCCGGCGCGCCCCTCGGGGGCTGGCCCCGTCGCTGTTGGATTCGCTGCCTCCTTCGGACCCGCCGAAGTCTTGGTGGTCGATGCGCTCCTTGATGACCTTGAGGGGCAGGAAGTGATCCCGCTGCTGCTCAAGAATCCAGCGCAGCCGGCTGATGTCGATGTCGGTGAACTTCCGGTACCCAGATTGGTTTCGCTCGGGATCGATGAGGCCCTGGCTTTCCAGAAAACGGATCTTGGAGATGCTGATATCGGAGAACTCCTCTTTCAGCAGATCCAGCACCTGCCCGATAGACCGATACTGGGTGCTCATCCGCCGGTCCCGTCGTAGAACACCAGCTTGAATCGCCCTACTTGAAGCTCGTCGCCGTTCTTCAATCCGGCATCCTCCACCCTGCGGCTATTCAGATAGGTTCCGTTCAGCGAGCCCATGTCTTTGACGTGCTGCACCAAGCCATCCCGATAAACCTCGGCATGGCGCCGGGAGACGGTGATGTCGTCCAAGAAAATGTCGGAGTCGGGATGGCGGCCCACCACTACCCGGGTCTGAGCCAGCTCGAATCGACTGCCCGCGGCCGGCCCCTGGGTAACCACCAACACCGCCGGCTGACGGACCAGACCGGCCTCGATATCCAACTCAGTGGTCGGCTCGTCCACGGAGCCAGCTCCTTCGGAGTCGCCAAGTGGTTTGAGGCGATACCCGCACGAGGCGCAGAAGTTGTCATCAATCCCGCTGACATGACCGCATTGCGGGCAGATGACCCCTTGGGCCTCTCCGTCATCGGGCCGGGAGGTCAATCGATGCTCTCAGTCAGATCGGTATAAGCCGCCGCATCCAGGAGTTTGTCCAGCTCTGACAAATCGGAGGCTTCGATGATGCAGATCCACCCTTCGCCGTAGGGGTCTTCATTCAGCCGCTCGGGGTGATCGATCAGGTCGGTGTTCACCTCGACCACTGTGCCGGTTACCGGCGAATAGATCTCTGAGACCGACTTGGTGGACTCGACCTCGCTGAACGGCTCGCCACTAGCCACCTCGGTTCCCACCGGGGGGAGGTCGATGTAGACCACATCGCCAAGGGCGTCCTGCGCGTAGTCGGTGATGCCCAGACAGACCCGGTTGCCTTCTGTCCTCGTCCATTCGTGATCTTCGGAGTAGCGCAGTTCAACCGGTACGTTCATTGGAGACACCGTACCGGCTCTCGCCCAAACTCTCAACCTCAGCTTGAGGCTCCGGCTCTCCCTTCGGCGAGAGCCCGGCGAGCACGAGGTATGTATTCAAAAGCCGCGTAGTAGCTGAGCGCCAACGACGGAATGCCCAATCCCCATCCGACACCCCGCAGGGCTGCTCCCCCACCCACGCTCGAATCTCCCAGCAGCAGAAACGGCAGGGCGAACATGAGCCCGAACGTGGCTGTTTTGCCGGTCCAGGTCACGTCAATCCGGCGAGCCCCCATTGCGCCCAGCACCACTGTGGCCAGCGACACCACCGCCTCTCTGACCAGCATGGTCACCCCAAATGCCGCATGGAGAGAGCCGTCCACCATCATCGCCACCACCGCAGCCAGAAACATCAGCCGGTCGGCGGTTGGGTCCAGGATCTTCCCCAGTTCCGAGACCTGGTTGAACCGCCGGGCAATATAGCCGTCTACCCAGTCGGTGGCCCCCAGAACGCCGAGCAGGATGGCGGCCCCGGCCCGATTCCCCATGCCCAGCAACAACACGCAGAACACCGGCACACACCCCAGCCGAAGCACCGAGATGACATTGGGAACCGTCCAAACCCGCCACTCAGCACTACCCGAATTCACGGTGGCCCATGCTACAGAGGCAAGCCGGGGGGTGGCCCGGACTTACAATGGGGCGATGGCCAGCGTCTTTTCCTTGATCATCAACCGAGACCTGCCGGGGCACTTCGTGTGGGAAGACGATGACTGCGTGGCCATCCTGTCCATCAACCCAATCCAGACTGGGCATACGCTGGTCGTACCCCGGGCCGAGATCGATCACTGGCTGGACGTCCCGCCGGAACTGGCCGCCCACCTCATGGTGGTGGCCCATACGGTGGGCACCGCTCAGATGGCCGCCTTCGAGCCGTCCCGTGTGGGCCTCATCATCGCCGGCCTCGAGGTCCCCCACACCCATCTGCACGTGATCCCCATGTCAAACATGAACGACTTGAACTTCGCCAACGCCAAGGCCTCAGTTCCCCCCGAGGAGTTGGCCCATACCGCTGAGACCCTGCGCTCGCACCTCTCCGCTTAGCTCTGGATCACGTTGCGGAGTCGGTAGACCCACAGGGTGCGCCCTCCCTCTTCCAGCTCAAGCCGTTCAAAGCCGGTTCGTCGCACGTCCAAGTCGAAGCCCTCGATGTCGAGGGGGGTCCAGCCGGGAGCGGATGCGGGGTCGAACACAATCCACTCCACTTTGGGAGTGGCGGCCACCGCAGCGCTGGAAGGGTCTTCTCCGGTGTGGAGCTGATACAGCCGGGTGCGGTCCGACAGCAGGGGAAGGACCTGCTCCGAGGCTCGCACCGAAGCATCTGACGGGATCAGATCGGCCGCCTCTTGCCGGGCGATGTCTATCGTGTCGCGTTGGCCCCAGTTCCACGGCCTCTCGTACAGGGAGCTGGGAGCATCGCGCACGAAGAACAGACCGGCAGTGAGCACAAGCGCGGTGAGCAGACGACGGTCCACGTTCACCCGCTCCACCAGCACCCGACCGGAGCGGGCCAGGGCGAACACCGTGGCCGCGAAGACAAACGGAATCATCGGCACCGTCTGAGAAGCCTCGGCCAATTGGCCGGTGGGCACATCGGCCACCAAGTACACCGCAAACAGGGGCAGAACCGGCAGCACATAGCGGGGCGCCACCAACGGCAGCAGCATCACCGGGGCCAGCAGGAAGACGATCATCTGGAAGTTGACCTGCGAAACCGCATCGGCCACCACCTGATGAGGGCCGGAGATGAAGCCCCAGAGAACCGACCCCGGGTGTCCACTGCCAAAGTCGGAGAACGCCTCGATGTGGGGGAATCGCCCACCGTTGAAGCGAGGCTGAATGGCGGTCATGGCCACCAGCCCGTAGGCCAAGCCCCCAAGGGAGATGTACGTTCCGGGGCGGCGCCGACCCTCCAAGAGCACCAGCAGTCCCAGCCCGGAGAGGGCGAAGGCCAAATCCGACCGGCAGGTCACCACCAGCAGGGCGAACATGGCAAACCAATTCCAGCGGCCGGTCAAGGCAGCGAGCACGGCAGCGAACAACGCGGGCACTGCCAGTGCCTCGGGGTGGAAGTCGGACAGGTTGATCGTGTGAACCGCCGGATAGGCGCAATAGGCGAATACAACGGCAAAGGCCGCCCCCGATTTGAGGCCACCCACATCGCGGGCAATCCGCCACAGTGGCACTACTGCCAAGCCCAAGGCCGCGGCTTGCAGACAGAGCAGCGTGGGCTGGTCGGGGAACAGGGCGGTCAGCCCCGCCACCGGGTAGAGGATGAAAGCAGCCTGCTCCCACAGCAGGTTGTGGCCGGCCACGCTAGAGCGCGGCTCGTAGCCCTCCCCGATGAGCCACAGTCCCTGGAGGTGGGCCGACAGGTCGGCCCCAGCGTCTAGTTGGTAGGCCCGAGTCAAGGCCAGACCGGCGAGCGCCGCGCCCAAGAACACGGCGATGATCCATGGAACGGCCTGGTCGAATTGCCTGGTGTCGAGACGAGCCTGCCAACGCAGCGAGAAGATCTCCAGCCGCCGCCGAAACTGGGCCAGCGACACCTTGGTCTGCTCGAAATCCACTACCCGGCCAGTACGGTCTCGGTATCGCGCCCCGATCGCAGCAGGGTGCCGGGTCGGGCGTCGGTGGCCTGACCGCCGCTCACGATGGGCTGGCCGTTCACCAGCACGTGGTGTACTCCCACTGCGTCGGCGAACAGCCGGGGCGAACCGCCCGGCAAATCGTCCACCATGCGCATGGCGCCGGAGTCGATCGTTTCGGGATCGAACACCACAAGGTCGGCGTGCCAGCCCCCCTCGATGCGGCCCCGCTCTCGCAGGCCGAACAAGCGGGCCGGGGCGTCGGTCAGCATGTGAATGGCCGTCTCCAGCGATGCCAGCCCTCGGCCCCGCAGGCAGTCGCCCAAAAATGCGGTGGTATAGGGGGCGCCGCACATCCGATCGAGGTGGGCGCCGGCATCGGAGCCGCCCAGCAGGGTGTGCTCGCTCTGCCAGGCTTCGGCCCGAAGTCGCCAACTCTCGTCATCGTCGTCGGTGGGGGCCGGCCACAGCACGGTGCGCAGCTCGTCGGCGAGCACGATGTCGAGCAGGGTGTTGAAGGGCTCGGATCCGCGCTCGTAGGCAATGTCAGCCACGGTACGCCCGGTCAGCCCCTGGTTGGCCGAGCTGAAGGTGTCGCCGATCCGGTAGCCGCCCCAGCCGGTGAGGCGGGTGAACACCCCGGCGTCGGGCGAGGCAGCCCGCTCGGCTAGATGGGCCCGGGTTTGGGGATCGGCAAGTTTGGCCATTCGCTCGGACACCGGCAGGCCGAGCACCTCCCCCCAGTCGGGGAGCATGTTTAGGGCGCAGTAGCTGAGAAAGCTCATATTCATGCCCACCAGCACCGGCATGGTCAGCGCCACCACCCGAGCGCCGTGCTCGGCGGCACGCACTGAGGCACCCAGTTGAGCCCGGTAGCGATCGGGATCGGCGGAGTCGATGGTGAGCACGTTCCAATTGAGCGGGCGGCGGGCCGATCGGGACATGGCCACCATGAGATCCAGTTCTTCATCGGTGAAGCCCTGCATGCACCCGTCGGTCACGTATTCCAGGGTGGTCCCCTCGTGCTCCGACACCACCGAGCAAAGCGCAATTACCTCTTCGTCGCTGGCGAAGCGGGAGGCCACCGGGGCGCCATCGCCGTCGTTGTGGGTGTAGGAAAGCGAGGTGGAGAACCCCAGGCCGCCCGCGGCAATGCCCTCGGTCAACAAAGTCTTCATCGCCTCGAGCTGGCTGGGATCAGCCTCGTTGCCGGTGGCGTCGGCCCCCATGACCGCCCGGCGGATGGCACAGTGGCCTACCAAGAATCCCGCGTTCACGCCGAGGTTGCCGTCCAATCGGGCCAGGTAGTCGGCAAATGTGCGCCACGACCAGTCCAACCCGGTCTCCAGAGCAGAAAGCGGCATGCCCTCCACCTTGGCCATCATGCGCTGGAGGTAGGGGGCGTCGCCGGGGTTGAGGGGCGCCAGGGTGAATCCACAGTTGCCGCCGATCACGGTGGTCACCCCGTGCAGGTTGGACGGGGAGGCGGCCGGATCCCAGAACAGTTGGGCGTCGTAGTGGGTGTGGGGGTCCACGAAACCGGGGCAAACCACCAGGCCAGAGGCATCAATCTCGGTGCGTCCAGATTCGGCGACGTCCCCGATAGCAGTAATCCGCCCGTCCCTGACTCCGATGTCGCCAGAGAAACCCAGACTCCCCGAGCCGTCGATAATCGTGCCCCCGCGGACTACCAGGTCCAACACGGCCCCAATCCTACTTATCCGTATGGGGTCCCCCCACCCCGCCCCACTATGCTCACCCCGTTACGGGCTGTGGCGCAGCTTGGTTAGCGCGTCGGTCTGGGGGACCGAAGGTCCCGGGTTCAAATCCCGGCAGCCCGACCACTGGGATTTCAGAAGATCCCCCTCAGAACAGAAGGCCGATGCCTTGGATGGCGCGCCAGGCCAGGTAGATGCCGGCGGCGGTGATGGCGACCCAGAAGTGCCAGGGGACCTTTTGGCGAGCGGCGGAATCCATGTTGGGCGGGATCTCAACCGGCGTATCCACCGGGGTGCCGCAGGTGGGGCACTCCCCCGCCTCGGTCACCGAGGCGGGGTTCCAGAACCGGTCGCAGGGCTCGCACCAGGGCACGGGTATAGCTTGCCACCACTGGACTTCGCCGCCCGATCCGGCCCATCTGCCTGGCGCGTTGCACCGAACAGATTCTCGGCGGTAGCGTGCTGTTTTCCAGCAAAATCCTTGCTAATCCGGAGGGAATCCCAGAAATGAGAACCAAGTCAAGACTGTTCGCGCTCATCGCCGTGCTTTTCGCGATGGCCCTGGTGGCCGCCGCTTGCGGCAACGACGACGATGACGCACCGGCAGCTTCCACGCCCGCTCCGGCGGCGGCTACTGAAGAGCCCATGGCCACCGAAGAGCCTATGGCCCCTGAGGAGCCGATGGAGGAAGAAGACGACATGCCCCTGGCCGGGACTGTGGTCAATATCCTCGGCCCAGAAACCGGCCCGGAAGCCGAGGGCTTCTTGGCGGGCTTCGAGCCGTTCGAGGCTCGCACCGGCATCGAAGTGCAGTATTCCGGCACCCGGGACGCCACCACCGAGCTGAACTTGGCTCTGGAAGGCGGCAACCCGCCCGACATCGTGATCATCCCCCAGCCGGGACGCATCATTCAGTTCGGTGAGTCCGGCGATGCCGTGGCCCTGCCGCAGTCGCTGCTCGACAACATCAGCGGAGCGTATGACCCGTTCTGGTTCGACCTGGCCACCACCGGCGGACAGGTGTACGGCGTGCCCAACAAGGGCGACGTGAAGAGCCTGGTGTGGTACAGCCCGCCGCTGTTTGCCGAGAATGGCTACGAGGTTCCCAGCACCTGGGCCGAGCTTGATGCGCTGACCGACCAGATCAAGGCTGACGGTCTCGCCCCCTGGTGCATCGGCATTGGTTCGGGCGACGCCACCGGCTGGGTGTTCACCGACTGGATGGAGGACATGATGCTCCGCCTCCAGGGCCCCGACGTGTATGACCAGTGGGTGTCCCATGACATTCCGTTCAACGATCCGCGAGTAGTCGAAGTGGCTGAGTTCGTGGGCGACATCTGGTTCGAAGAGGGCAACGTGCTCGGCGGACGCGACCTGATTGCGGCCACCGGCTTCAAAGAGGCCTCCCTGCCAATCGTCGACGGCGACTGCGTGCTGCACCGCCAGGCCAGCTTCGCCGGGGCCTTCTACACCGAGGTCGGCGCTTCGCTTGGCCCCAACGGTGACGTCAACGTGTTCTACCTGCCGACCGTCAGCGATGAGTTCGGCACAGTCGTGCTCGGCGCGGGAACCCACGCGGTGGCCTTCACCGACAAGCCCGAGACCCTGGCCGTGATGGAGTACATCGGCACCGCCGAATACGCCAACGCCCGGATTATGGCCGACAAGGGCGGATTCCTGTCGCCCAACCGTGAGCATGACACCTCGCTGTACAGCTCCGACTTCGATCGAGGCCTGGCCGACATCCTGGTGAGTGCCGATCCGTTCCGGTTCGACGCTTCCGACCTGATGCCCGGTGAGGTCGGCGCCGGCGAGTTCTGGCGCTCCGGCACCGACTACGTGTCGGGCTCAAAGACCGCTCAAGAGTTCGCTGACGACACCGAGAACGCGTGGCCGTAGGCGAACGCCGACAGACCAGTCGCTAGCGACTGGCCAACTGTGACCGTGGCCGGGGGCGCTTTAGCCCCCGGCCACGTCGCGTTCACGCGGCGACGAATAGCCAGCGCGTAGGGTAAGGACGTCATGGGCCAGATCGTCACCATGCTCATCAGCGTCGCCGGGGCTCTGGCCGTGACCGCGGTGCTGTTCATCGGCGCCGACCGAACCGTCGATTCGGCCCTCAACCGGTGGGCTGCATTCACGGCCAGCATCGGCGGAGTGCTCGGCCTCATAGCTGGATCTGTGCTTCAGCACAACGGATGGGTGCCCCGAGGTCCTGGCCTCGGAGGCCCGTTTGACGAGGGGTGGCTGGCAATCGTCATCGGCGGGCTCGTCGGCGCAACCCTGGGCTCCGCTGGCGGGCGCGCACTAGTCCCAGTGCTGGACCGGCGCATCCGCATAGAGGCTCGGCTGAGACCCTGGGTCTTCGTGGGCCCGGCCCTGCTGTTCGTCACCGGTGGGCTGGTCATTCCCGGATTTCGGACCATGTGGCTGTCATTCAAGAATGGGTCGAGAGGCCGCGAGCCCGGCTTCACCATCCGGCACTACGAGGAGATCTTCACCGATGACACTTTCTTCTCTATCGACGGATGGGTTTCGATTTTCACCAGCCGCCTGTTCATCATCGGCTTGGCCGCCGCCGCGGTCGCAGTAGTGGCCGCTTGGGCCAGCGCATCACGCATCGTCGGCGGACCGCTACGGGTCAAGGTGGCCCGACGCACCATGAAGGTGCTGGGCCTTGCGGCCGCCATCGTTGGGATGGCCACCCTGGCCGGCTTCGTGGAGTCACTGGTCCGCGAGCCAAACCGATCGGAGATCGTGGATGTACTCACGGTGATGGTGTCGAGCCGGGTCACCCTGGTGATCGTCGCTGCGGTGGCCGCTGTTGTCGTGGGAGGCTGGCTCTGGGCCCGGTTGCGCAGCGGTGACGTGGAGATGGACTGGGGGTCGCCGACCTCCTCCACGATGCTGGTCCTCGCCATCGGTCTAGGCATTTTCGGCGCGCTGTCCACTCTGCAAGGCGTGGTGTGGAACAACATCTGGTGGGTGGTCACCGTGGCCGGGCTGTCCACCGTGCTGGGGCTGTTGCTGGCCATACTGGCTGAGCGGGCTCGGGGCGAGCGGGTGGCCAAGACCTTGATCTTCATGCCCATGGCCATCTCTATGGTGGGCGCCGCGGTGATCTGGGACTTCATCTACGAGGTGCAGCCCACTGGCAACCAGACCGGGCTGCTCAACGCCATCCTCCAGGGAATCGGATTCCAACCCCGCGGATTCTTCATCAACTCGTCAATGATCCCGTGGAACAACTTCTGGATCATGTTCATCATGGTGTGGATCCAGACCGGGTTCGCCATGGTCGTTTTGTCGGCCGCCATCCGAGCGGTTCCCGAGGAGCTCACCGAGGCGGCCCGGGTGGACGGGGCCAACGAGGTCCAGGTCTTTTGGCGGGTGATCGTCCCCCAGATCCGTCCCACCATCATCGTCGTGACCACCACGCTGATGGTGATCGTGACCAAAGTCTTCGACCTGGTGAAGGCCACCACCAACGGGGCGAACCGAACCAATGTGCTGGCCAACGAGATGTTCGACCAGCTCCGAGACCGCAACTTCACCTCCAGCAGCGCGTTCGCCGTGGTGCTGCTGGCCCTGGTGCTGCCAGTGATGATCTACAACATCCGCCGACTCCAATCGGAGCTGAAATCATGATCTGCGAGGCCACGCCTTGGCAGGGGGATCTGAAATGAGCTCGGTTGAGACCGCGCTGATGCCCACCGGCCAGCGGCTGCGCCGACTGGCGGCCACCGCCCCCAGCTGGGTGATGTGGCTGATCGTGGTGGTCTGGACCGTGCCCACGTTCGGGCTGTTCATCTCGTCGTTCCGAAAGGTGCCCGACATCAACAGCTCAGGCTGGTGGACATCGTGGAACGACCTCGACAACCTGACCCTCCAGAACTACCGCGACATCTTCCGGGAAAGCGCGGCGCAGCCGTCTATGTGGGAGTTCGCCCTGAACTCCCTCGCCATCGTGGTTCCGGCCACCATCATCCCCATCGCCATTGCTGCGTTTGCCGCCTACGGATTCGCCTGGATCGACTTCCGAGGCCGCAACTGGCTCTTCATCGCCCTGGTCTCGATGATCGCCCTGCCCAACCAGATGGCCTTCGTGCCGCTGCTCCAGTTGTTCAATAACGGGGCCCGGCTCACCATCCCCGGACTGGACTGGACCTTCGTGCTGATTCCCGATGTCGGGGTGGCCAACACCGCAGCCGCGGTGTGGCTGACCCATACCGCGTTCGGGCTGCCGCTGGCCGTGCTATTGCTGCACAACTTCGTCAGCCAACTCCCCCGCGAGGTGTTCGAGGCGGCCCGAATCGACGGCGCCAGCCATTTCACCATCTTCTGGCGGCTGGTAGTGCCCCTAGCCCGGCCAGCGCTGGCCGCCTTCGCCGTCTTCCAGTTCCTGTGGACCTGGAACGACTACCTGATCGCAGCGGTGTTCCTCACCGACAACGAGCCGATGACGGTGGCATTGGTCAATCTGGTGGGCGAGCGGGGTTCCAACTTCCAGCTTCGCTTCGCCTCCGCGTTCGTGATCATGATCGTGCCGCTGATCGTGTTCTTCAGCCTTCAGCGCCACTTCGTTCGGGGACTGCTGGCCGGCTCGGTTAAGGGCTGATATCGGCGAGGGCTACCGGCACCCCGGTAGCCATGGACTCCTGTCCGGCAACCCCCATGGCCACACACAGCATGGCGGCTTCAAGCGCCTGTCGCGATTGAGACCTTGAATCAGGGTGATCGCCGGTGCTGATCGCCTCCAGAAATCGCTGGTGCTCCACGAAGCTGGACCCGTGATGGAACCCTGCATACGCGGCCTCAACCGGCGTCGCCACCACCTGGACTGCTCCGATCGAATGCTCGCCTCGGCGCCCGATCCGCACGATGTGCTCTGGAACGAGCGCTTCCACTTTCCCGGCATCGCCCATCACCGCGAATTCCTGCTGGTTGTAGGTGGCCTCGGCGAACATGCACAAGTCGAGCATGGCCCGGGCACCGTCGTCATACTCCACCACCACATAGGCATTGTCGTCGATGTCGGGGGTGCGGCCTCCATAGCGCTCATCCCGGTGGTTCACCGCCTGGCCTCCCGATGCGAAGACCCGAACGGGCCGCCCGGGCATCACCAGGTTCATCAAGTCGAAGAAATGGCAGCACTTCTCCACCAGTGTGCCGCCGGTGTTCTCAGAAAACCGGTTCCAGTCGTCCACCTTGGAGAGGAACGGGAAGCGGTGCTCGCGCATCGAAGCCATTCGCACCCGCCCCACTGCGCCTCCCGCCACCTCTTCGATCAGCCGGGCGAACGGCGCCATATACCGGTACTCCAACCCCACTCGTATCACCCCGCGGTGGTCTGCGGCTGCGTCGATCACCCGGCGGCAGTCGGCCACCGTGGTACACAGCGGCTTTTCGACCAGCACATGCAGATCGGCCCCCAATACGTCGCCGAGCACATCGGCATGGGTCATGTTGGGGGTGGCGATGACCACGGCATCGCAGATCTCAGCCTCCAGCAGACGGCGATGGTCCGCAAACCGCGCTGCTCCCGGCGCCATTCCCTCCGCGGTGTCCAAAGACGCAGGATGGGGATCGGCCAGTGCAATCACCTCTGCCCCGGGAAGGTGGGCGATATTGGCAATGTGCTCCCGGCCCATCATGCCGGTCCCAATCACCCCGTAACGGATCACCATTTCCCCTCGAACGACGCTGGCGGCGGGTTCACACGATAGCTTGATCCGGTGCCAAACAGCCTTGTCGACTCTGATTCTGTCACTCTCGGTGCCGACTTCCGGGTCGGACGACTGGGGTTCGGATGCTGGCGCCTTGTCGGGCGCTCCGATTCCCAATACCAGGAGCTGTTGGAGACGGCTCTGGGGCTCGGCATGAACTTGGTGGACACCGCCGATGTGTACGGGCTCGACTGGGGCGGAACCGCCTTCGGCCAAGCCGAGGCCAACCTTGGCCGGGTCCTGGCCGCAGCCCCCGAACTGCGCAACCGCATGGTGCTGGCCACCAAGGGAGGGATCACTCCGCCCACGCCCTACAACTCGGGCGCCTCGGCCATTACTGCGGCCTGCGAGGCGTCGCTCACCCGCCTCGGCATCGATGTCATCGACCTGTACCAGATTCATCGTCCCGACCTGTTCACGCATCCCGCGGAGTTGGCTGAGGCACTGGCCGCGCTCCGGGATCAGGGCAAGATCCGCGAGGTGGGCATCTCCAATTTCACTCCCCAGCAGCACGAGTCTCTCGCCGCCCATCTGCCGTTCCCGCTGGCCTCCACCCAGCCCGAGTACTCCGCCGCAGAGCTGGGTGCGCTTCGGGACGGCACACTGGATCTGTGCATGCGCGACGGCGTAGTCCCGCTGGCCTGGAGCCCGCTCGCGGGCGGGCGGCTGTCCACCGGCACCGATGTGCGTCCCGAGCTGATCGCCGCACTGGACCAACTGGCCGAGCGCCACGGCTCTAGCCGAACCGCGGTGGCGCTGGCCTTTGTCCTCGCCCATCCGTCCCGCCCAGTGGCATTGCTCGGTACCCAGAACTCCGAGCGGTTGACTGATGCCGCCCAGGCCGCCAATGTTCCCCTCGACCGGGCCGACGTCTACACCATCATCGAGGCCTCCGAGGGCGTGCCGCTGCCGTGAGCGGGTCGGCACCGGTCGAAGTGGCCTGGTTCGCCGCCCTGTGCGACGACGACTACGAGTTCTTGGGCGTGGCCGATCCCGCGCTGGCCAGTAGCTGGGAGCACTGCCGCGACATCACGCTGTCCGCTGATCGACACGGCTTCGACAACATCCTCCTGCCCTCGGGCTACACGCTGGGCATCGATTCCACCGCGTTCGCCGCCGCGGTGGCCCCGCACACCAGCCAGATCCAACTGCTGCTGGCGGTGCGGATGGGCGAGATGTGGCTTCCCCAGCTCGCTCGCCAACTGGCCACCATCGATCGAATCCTTGACGGCCGCCTCACCATCAACATCATCTCCAGCGACATTCCCGGCCAGACACTCGAATCCGAGCCTCGCTATCGGAGAACACTGGAGTGGATGCAGGTGCTGCGGACGCTGCTCGACGGCCGTCCAGTGGACTTCCACGGCGAGTTCGTCGATCTGGCCCTCGACCCTCCTCGAGCCACCACGGTGTCGGGCCGCTGTCCCCCGTTCTACTTCGGCGGCTTCTCGGATGCAGCCAAGGAAACCGCCGCGGCCGCGGCCGATGTGTTCCTCACCTGGCCGGACACGGTGGGCGGCGTCGCCGACACCGTGGCCGATATGAGGACCCGCGCCGAACGACAGGGCCGCACCCTGCGGTTCGGACTGCGGAGCCATGTCATCGTGCGTCCCACATCGGCAGAAGCCCGAGCCGCGGCTGCTCGGCTCATCAGCCAGCTCGACGACGAGACAGGAAAGGCCATTCGACAGCGATCACTGGACGCCGCCTCAGCAGGCGTCCGCCGCCAAACCGAACTTCGGGACCTCAGCGATGCCGACGGCTTTGTGGAAGACAATTTGTGGACCGGAATCGGTCGGGCGCGGTCCGGGGCGGGCGCGGCCATCGTGGGATCGCCCGACGAAGTGCTGGCCAAGCTGAACGCCTACCGGCAGGCAGGCATCGACGCCTTCATCCTCTCGGGCTACCCGCATCTGCCCGAGTGCGACCGGGTCGGCCGATTGGTGCTGCCCAACCTCGACCACGGGCCGCTGGTCTGGAACTGAACTCAGCGGCGGATAGCCAGCCCGGTATCCAGATCGAAGAAGTGCGCGTTCTCCACTGACACGGCCACTTCGATCGCTTCGTTGGGCTGTACCGACGTGGTGGGGTGGAACCGGGCGTGGACCCGGGTGGAGTCCTGGGCCGCGTCAGCCATCTGATCCTCGGTCAGCTCCAACGCCTCTTGGGAGATGACCGGCTTGGCGTCCATTTCAAAGTACGCGATCACCTCGTACCCGAGAGCCTCGATGTGCGAGACATGGGCCCTCACCCTCTGATCAGAAGGGTGATCGCTCACGAGGGCGGCGTCCTCAAAGTCCTTGGGCCGCAGGCCGACCGCCACTGTCGAGCCCAAGTAGCGTTCCAGGGCCGGACGCTGTCCGAGCACCGATTCAGGCACCGCCAACCTCTGGCTGCCCAGCTCCATCGACAGTCCGGAGTCATTCCGGTGCAAGACCGCCTCCATGAGGTTCATAGAGGGAGAGCCGATGAAGGCGGCAACGAAGATGTTGTCGGGCTCGTTGAACAGCTTCATCGGGCTGTCCACCTGTTGCAGGATCCCCCGGTTGATCACCGCAACCCGGTCGGCCATGGTCATGGCCTCCACCTGGTCGTGGGTGACATAGAAGGTTGTGACCCCTACCTCGCGCTGCAGCTCGGTGATCTCGGCTCGCATCTGCACCCGGAGCTTGGCGTCGAGATTCGACAACGGCTCGTCGAGGAGGAACACCCGGGGGCGGCGCACGATGGCCCGGCCCATGGCCACCCGCTGGCGCTGGCCACCCGACAACTGGGCCGGTCGCTTGTCGAGCTGATTCTCCAACTCAAGAATGCGTGCCGCCTCGCCGACCCTCTCTCTGATCTCCGCCTTGGGTCGCTGCGCCAGCTTCAGCGAGAAGGCGATGTTGTCGAACACGTTCATATGGGGATACAGCGCATAGTTCTGGAACACCATGGCGATGTCGCGGTCTTTGGGGGCGAGCGTGTTGACCACCCGGTCGCCGATCTTGAGCGTCCCCGAGGTGATGTCCTCCAGACCGGCAATCATCCGCAGGGTGGTCGACTTACCGCACCCCGACGGGCCCACCATCACCAAGAATTCGCCCTCATTGATCTCCAGGTTCAGGTCGGAGACCGCCACAAAGCCGTTGCTGTATTCCTTGTTGATGTCCTCGAGAACGACATCAGCCATTTAGTGCCCCCAAATGTTCTGCGCGGCAGTCCTGCGAACGGTCAGCCTAGCTTCTTGGACTAGGCCCGGCGGACGGCCAGGATGGCCACGTCGTCGGTGATGGTGCCGTCGGCGAAGTCTCGGGCGGCCTCCAACAGCGTCTTGCACAGCACATCGGGGGAAACGGTGGGGTCGCGGCGGAGGTGCTGGGCGATGCGGTCCTCGCCGAACTGGGCGTCGCCGTAGCGCACCTCGGCCAGCCCGTCGGTGTACATGAGCACCATGTCCCCTTGATCCAGAGGAATCTCCCGGCTGAAGTAGGTGCTGTCGGGGTCGAGCATCAACAGCGCCCCGGTGGCCCGCAGCGGCTGCACCTCTCGCTCATGCCACAGCCAGGCCGCCGGGTGTCCGGCAGAGGCGTACCGCATGGTCTGGGCCTCGGTGTCGAACAACACGACCACCACGGAGATGAACTCCTCGGCCCTCTCGATGGACGACATCTGGGCGTTCAGCTCCTCTAGGGCTTGGGCCGGATCGCGGAACTGGCGCAAGAACACCCGAAGCAGGTACTTGGCCTGGAATGCGGTGATCGACGACTCGATGCCCCGACCGGCCACATCGCCGATTACCGCGGCCACCCGGGTCGGGCCCACTCGGAACACGTCGAAGAAGTCCCCGGCCATCACGCCTTCGCCCGCTTGGTACACCCGGCCCATCTCGTAGCCGGCGAAATCGGGCAAATCGTCGGGGGCCAGTCGCCCGGC
This sequence comes from Acidimicrobiia bacterium, assembly GCA_022826705.1. Classification (GTDB taxonomy): domain Bacteria; phylum Actinomycetota; class Acidimicrobiia; order Acidimicrobiales; family Bin134; genus Poriferisocius. The sequence continues at coordinate 224,340 of JAJDUJ010000007.1, forward strand.
CCAGGCCCGGGGGGCGAGATCGCCCTGGCTCAGCGTCTCCTCGGCCCGACGCTCCATCTCGAACCGCTCCTGAGTAAGCCGGGCCTCGGCCACCGATCGCCTTCCCCACCACAGCGGGAACAGGGCGGGCACCACCACTATGGCCAGGATGGCGGCCACCGCCCGGGACTCCAAGGCTGCGGTCATTGCCGCCACCACAGTCAGGGCCGCGTATAGCAAGGCAGAATGGGCGTCCCGGCGGAAGCTGGACTGGGCCAGCGTGCGGGCCGCCTCGTAGGCGTATTCGCCCTCTTCGTCATACCCCTCGCCCGCGTGGGTTCCCTCAATGCGGAGCAGGAACCGGTAGCGATGCCGGGCCGCTCGGGTGAACACGCCCGCAGCCACCGCGCAGACCCCCGCGGTCAGCACGAGGAGAAGGTTCTCCATTGCCGAAGGTTACCCCGCAAGATGGCCGAGTTCTTAGCGCTTTCTTGGCAATTACTCCCCTGAGCGGCGGCGCACCCGCAGCTTGACCGGAACTGATCCGAGGTCGAATGCCTCTCGCAGACGGCGCTCCAGATAGCGAAGATAGGTGCGGGGCAGGGTCCGGTTGGCGAACAGCGTGAAGGTGGGGGGATCGGCCGCCCCCTGGGTGGCGTACAGCACCCGGGCCCCGTCGGGGGCAGGATGGGCAGCCTGGGCGTCACGCAGCACCCGGTTCACCGCCTGGGTGGGAATGCGACGCCGGTACTCGGCGATCACGCCCCGAAGCTCGGGCAAGAGCCGGTTCAGCCCCTTCCCCGACAGGGCGCTGACCCGGAGGACGGCCGCGTCGCCCAAAAAGTGCAGACGGTGGTCGATGTCGATGGCAATCGCCTCCCGGGCCTCGGTATCAAGCAAGTCCCATTTGTTGAGCAGTACCACGATTGGGCAGCCCGCGCCGTCTATGCGCTCGGCAAGGCGCTGATCCTGGTGCGTTACCCCCACGGTGGCGTCGATCACCAACAGGGCGATGTCGGATCGGTCCACTGCGGCCAAGGCTCGCAGCAGGGAGTAGTACTCGGTGGCCTGGTCTATGCGGGCTCGACGCCGCATGCCCGCGGTGTCCACAAACCGAATCGGCCCCAACTCGGTTTCCACCACGGTGTCGATGGCGTCGCGCGTCGTGCCCGGCTGATCGTGGACCACCGATCGGTCGTCGCCAATGAGGCGGTTGAACAAGGTGGACTTGCCCGCATTGGGCCGACCCACGATGGAAACCGAGACCATGCCGGCATCAGCCTCGGACTCGGTGTCGGAGTCGGTTGCCCCGGCTGGCTCATCGGGCAGCACGGCCATGACCGCATCCAGCAGGTCGCCCACTCCCCGCCCGTGAAGCGCGCTCACCGGGAAGGGGTCGCCTAAACCCAGGCGGATGAACTCCCAGATGAGGTCTTCGCGGGCCTCGTCGTCCACCTTGTTGACCGCCACCAGCACCGGCCCGGCCCGGCCCCGCAGCCGTCCCGCCACTCCTTCGTCGTCACCGGTGATGCCCGCATGCGAGTCCACCACCATCACCACGACGTCGGCACCTTCCATGGACTTCTCGCTCTGGGCCGACACTTTGGCGTCCATCGAGGCGTTGTCGCCCGAACCCTGCGGTAGCCAGCCGCCGGTGTCCACCACCGTGAAGTCCCGCCCTTGCCAGCTGGCTGGCATCTCCTTGCGGTCCCTTGTCACGCCGGGCTGCTCGGCGACGATGGCCTCTCGGCGTCCAAGGACCCGGTTCATGAGCGTGGACTTGCCCACGTTAGGCCGTCCGACGATCGCCACCGTGGGCAGGGAGCTAGCCACCGAGCGCCCTTCGCAGCGCGATCCCGTCGGAGGGAACCACCTCCACAGGGCGGGGTAGGTCGTCGGGCCGGGTGCCGTCCAAGAACATCCCCTGCGACAGGCACACGTCGGGCAAAAGATAGCGGTGGCCCTCCGGCTGGTTGGCCAGCGCGTGGGCGATGTCTTCGCCCACCAGCAGCCCAGCCACCGCGGTGGTCCCGCCGAAGAACCGGTTTTCCACCGGCACTACCCTCACATCGTCGCGGCCCAAAGACCTCAGCAACGGGGCCAGCACCGCCGCCCCGTACCCCCCCGTTACTACCCCCACGGGAGCGCTTTTGCGGGGTCGCAGGCTAATCGCCGTCGAACCGTCGGACCGGGGAGCTCGGTAGCCTTCGGCCGGAGCTCCCTCCACCCAGGCGAAGAAGCCGGGCCGCGTCCCGGTTGCGCTCTTCGCCTGGCCCATAAACTCCATTTTCAGCGTGGTTGCCATTCCCACCCCATCCTCGTGCATGGGAAACCCCTCGTAGGCCTCCGGATCGGGAAACTCGATCCCAGCCAGCAGGTAGTACTCGTCGGCGGCAAACACCAAGCGGCGACCCAGCATCTGTCGGTTGATCTTCTGCCAATCGTGCACTGCCTCTACCACCTCAATCGCCTCGGCCTTCGTGTGGGGCCTCAACCGGGGCTCGGAGGTGTGGCGAGACACCCCCAAAGGCACCACACACACGCTGGCCAACTCGGGGTACTCGTCGGTGACGCCAGCCAGAGTGTCCTCCAGCACCTCCCCGTCGTTGACATCGGGGCACACCACCACTTGCCCGTGTATTTCGATGCCGTGGTCGAGCAGCGCCCGCAGCCAGCGCAGGCTTGTTGCCCCCCGGCGGTTTCGGAGCATGGCGGCCCGCACATCGGGATCGGTGGCGTGGATGCTCACATTCAGCGGTGACAGCCGCTCGGTTACCACCCGCTCCAGGTCGGCTTCGGTGAAGCGGGTCAGAGTGGTGAAGTTCCCGTAGAGGAATGAGAGGCGGTAGTCGTCGTCCTTCAGATACAGGCTGGGCCGCAGGCCCGGCGGCAGTTGGTAGATGAAGCAGAACTCGCAGTGATTGTCGCAAGTCTGCACCCGGTCGAACAGCGCCGAGTCCACCTGGGCGCCCAGCGGCTCCCCGGCCCGCTTGAGCACCTCCAACTCCAGCACCACCCCATCGCGGCGGAGGTCCAGACTCAACTCGGGCTCGTCCACCAACTGCTGGTACTCGATCACGTCCTTGGGGACGCAGCCGTTGACGGCCAGCAGCTCATCACCAGGTCTCAAACCGAATCGCTGAGCCACCGACCCATAGGCCACTGCGGTGACCCGAGGCGCGGACATGCCTGAAATGATACGAGGCCCGCAATGCCAGAGCAGACCGCTAAATCCACCTAGTTAAGGCTGAGAACATCATCCGCTAAATTGGCTCTGTGAACGTCGAGAAGGTGATCCTGGCCGCTCCCCGGGGGTTCTGTGCCGGAGTGGAGATGGCCATCAAGGCGCTGGCCTGGCTGGTCCGAACGTTTGACGGACCGGTGTACTGCTACCACGAGATCGTCCACAACAAGCTGGTGGTGCGCCGATTCGAGAAACTCGGCGTGGTGTTCGTAGACGACATCTCCGAGGTTCCCCCCGGATATCCCATCATGCTCTCCGCCCACGGTTCGGCGCCTGAGGTTGTGGCTGCGGCGACCGACCAGGCCAGCTACATGGTGGATGCGGTATGCCCGCTAGTCACCAAGGTCCACCACGAGGTCAAAGTGCGGGCCAACAAGGGCTACCGCATCATCTACGTGGGCCACGAAGACCACGAGGAGGCCGTGGGCACCATGGCAGTAGCCCCCATGGCCATCCACCCCGTGGAGGACATCGCCGGCGTGGAGGCACTGGACGACTTTGAAGAGCCAGTAGCCCTTTTGGCCCAGACCACCTTGTCGCACCGAGACTGGGAGGGGGTGCTGCACGCGGCCCAAGACCGGTTCCCCGACATGTGGACGCCGGGACGCAGCGATCTGTGCTTCGCCACCACCAACCGCCAAGCTGCACTGACCGCCATCGCCGAGCAATGCGACACCGTCGTCATCGTGGGCTCGGCCAACTCCTCCAACACCCGGGCGCTGGAGAAGCTGGCTGGAGAGCTGGGCTGCCAGCGTGTTTTCCGGGTCAACCGGGCGTCTGAGTTGCCCGACGACATCTCCGGCGTCGTGGGATTGACCGCGGGAGCCTCCGCTCCCGAAGAACTGATCAACGAAGTGTTGGACCGACTCGACCCAGCCGAAGGCATTGAGGAGGTTTCGATCACCGACGAGGACGAGTACTTCCCTCCACCCCGCAATCTCCGCGACCTGATCGAAGCCTCCGGAGCCCTGGCTTCATTCAGCCTGGGCGGCCCACCGTCGCCCTCCCCAATGGTGGATCGCAAGGTGGCGGCCAGCGACGTGCTCGACGGGTTGATCGCCAGCCGCTGAGAGCAGCTTTATTCTGAATCGCCAGGATCCCAGCCAGGGATGCCCAGCTCCTGCTGCACTTCGTTGAACATGCCCTGAAGGATCTCCCGCAGCTCTGTGGAGTACTCGGCCAGGGCCTCCCGGCTCAACCGCCCTCGTTCGTCTACCTCAGGCGGGTTCAATGGCTCACCCCATACGAGACGGACGGCACGGGGGCGGGGCATGCGGACGCCGATGCCCATGGCCCGCTCGGTGCCCCCAATGGCCACCGGCACCACCGGCACTTGCGATTTGGCTGCCAACCAGGCCGCCCCATCCAACAGAGGATGAATGCGGGGGCCCGACTTGCGCTCACCCTCGGGGAACACCACCAGCGGCTGCCCGGCCTCCAGCACCGATAAAGCGGCCTTCAAGGCACTGCGGTCGACCATGTCCCTTCGAACGGGGAAGGCCCCCATGCTCACCAATATCCATGTGGTAATCGGTCCTCGGAACAAGCCGCTCTTGGCGAAATAGCGCAGCGGACGCCCAGCCGATGCCCCGATCATCGGAGTGTCCAGGTTGGAGCGGTGGGTTGGGGCGATGATCACCCCGCCTTTTGAGGGCAAGTTGCGTCTTCCCCGGGTGTAGCAGCGGAAATATGCACCGAAAACCGCTCGGGCCAGTCGCTGCACAAAGAAGTGGAACACCACCCCTGCCAATCGCCCTTTGACCTCCAGCTCCTCGGGATGCAACTCGGGCGGGTTCACGTGACCTACAACTCCTCGGGATGAAACTCGACTTGGCTCATCCCAGTCGGGCAATCAGCTCGTCCACTACTTCGTCAACGGTGAGGTCGGTGGTGTCAATGTGCACTGCGTCGGGCGCCTGGGTCAGCGGGTCGTGTTGGCGAGACGTGTCGGCCGCATCCCGAGCCGCCAGGTCGGCGGCCACCGTCTCGTAGTCGAGCGCGCTCACCTCGCCCGCCCTTCGCTCGGCCCTGACCGCGGCCGACGCGCTCAGATACACCTTGAGCTCGGCGTTGGGAAATACCACGGTGCCGATGTCCCGACCCTCCAAAACCCCTCCGCCCCGTTCCACCACCCAGGCCTGCTGGCGCACCCGCAGCACCTCCCGCACCCCCGAGATAGCCGCCACCGTGCTCACCGATCGGGTCACCTCTGGACCTCTGATCTGGGTGGTGGCGTCCACTCCGTCGACGATGACCGAGGCGTCGTCTACGTGGATATCGCTGGTTCGCGCCACCTCGACGATGGCGTCGCTGTCAGCCAGGTCCACCTCCCGAGCCATCGCGGCGAAAGCCACCGAGCGGTACATCGCCCCAGTGTCCAAATACTCCAGCCCCAGCCGCTCGGCCAGCCGCCGGGCCACCGTGGACTTGCCCGACCCGGCCGGTCCGTCGATGGCCACAACCCTCAAATGCTCGGCCGCGTCGCGCATTTGCCCGGCGTCGGTGCTCACGGGGCCCATACTGTGCTGTGCTCCAGGTTGCGGGCAAAGCTCGGGTAGCTCGTGTTCGTGGCCTCAAACCCCTCGACTGTCATCGAGCCGCGGCCCACTGCTCCGGCGATGGCCGCAGCCATGGCCATCCGGTGGTCTCCACGGGAGTCCACAGTACCGCTGCCCAGGGCTTCGGCGCGACCGACTCCAGTGATCGCCAGCATGTCGTCGTCGATCCGGCATCCTGCGCCGAGGACGGCCAGCATCTCGGCGATGGCCGCCACCCGGTCGGTCTCTTTGACCCGCAGCTCACCGATGCCCTCGAAGACGGTGTCCCCTTCGGCGGCTGCGGCGGCCACGGCCAGAATGGGCACTTCGTCAATACAGCCCGGCAGTTCTTCGGCGGTCACCCGGGTTCCCTCGAGCTCGCTGGATCGAGTCACGATGTTTCCTGTGCTCGATTCCACGGTGATGTCGGCACCCATGCGCCCCAAGACCTCGATGAACCCTCCCCGGGCTGGCCCGAGGTAGACGTTCTCTACGATGAAGTGGCTGCCGGGGGCGACGCAGGCGCCCACCACCCAGAATGCGGCCTGCGACGGATCGCCGAGTACCTCGACATCGGGGGGTTCCACCTCTCCAGGCCACACGGTCACCGAACAGGCCTCGCGCTCCAGCCTCACTCCGGCGTCGGCCAGCATTTCCTCGGTGTGCGTCCGGGTGGGAACCGTCTCATGAACCGTGGTCGGCCCCTCAGCCCTCAGAGCGGCGAGCAGCACGGCGCTCTTCACCTGGGCCGAGGCCACCGGCAAGGTGTACTCGATACCCCGCAACGGGCGGCCCTCGATGGTCAGAGGTGCCAGCGAGCCGTTTTCGCCGCTGCCTTTGATGGACGCTCCCATCTCAGTGAGCGGGTCGATGATCCGGTCCATGGGCCGCTGGCGAATCGAGGCGTCTCCGTCCAGCGTGGTGGTGAAGTCGAAACCGGCCACCAGCCCGGCCAGAAGCCGGATGCCGGTGCCGGAATTCCCCAGGTCAATGGGGCCGCGGGCGCCGCGCACTCCCCCAGTGACGGTCACCACGCCAGATTCCCCCACCTCCACTTGAGCGCCCAGCGCCTCAACGGCGCGGCGAGTGCGGACGACGTCGTCGCCGTTGGACAGCCCCGTTATGGTGCACGGCCGCCGGCCCAGCGCAGCGATCATCAGCGCCCGGTGGGAGATCGACTTGTCGCCCGGCACTTGGAGCCGTCCAAAGAAATTCCGGCTCCCCTCAACGGTGATGGCGGTCACAACCGGCCCCCCGCGCCCGGACACTCCCGCGGCGCACTCACGACAGGGGTCTCGAAGACGGGGCGTAGCCCTGCTCCCTCAGGGCCTCCAACAGACTCGCCATCGCCTCGTCGTCCACCACCAATATGGCCACGCCCTGGCCTCCCTCCACTGAGTGGGCGATCTCCAAGTCGTAGATGTTCACCCCGATGTCGGTGGTCAAACTGGTTATCCGGGCCAGCTCGCCAGGACGATCGAACACCGGCACCCTGACCTCCGCCAGCGACACTTCTCGATCCAAGCCATACGGCAAGTGGGCCCGGGCATTTCGAGCCTCCTCCAACAGCTCCAACAGGCCGCTCCGATTCCCATCGGCTACCAGGGTGCGCACGTCGCCCAGTGCGGCGATGAACCGGTCCAGCACCGAGCAGATGGCATCGGAGTTCTCCTGGCAGATATCCGGCCATATGCCGGGATGCCCGGAGGCGATGCGGGTCATGTCTCGAAATCCGCCCGCGGCCAGCCGAAGCATCGCCCGGTGCTCTTCAGAGCGCTCGTTGGCCAGCGCCATCAGGGTGGCCGCGGTGAGATGGGGAACGTGCGATACCACCGCCACCAGCGCGTCATGCCGTTCGGGGGCCAGCGACACTACGTCGGCCCCGAGCGAGGCCACTGTTGAGCGAATCTGGACCAGCGAATCGTCATCGGTCTCATCGTTCGGGGTGAGCACCCACACCGCATTCTGGAACAGGTCGGCCCGGGCGCCGGCCACTCCCTCCTGCTCACTGCCGGCCATGGGGTGACCGCCCACAAAGCGGCGGTCGGCCACTGCGGCCACAATGGGGGCCTTCACGCTGCCCACGTCGGTGACCAGTCCATTCCCTGCGGCCAAGGCCTTGCGGGCCTCAGCCGCTGCCGACCCCACCGGGGTGGCCACGAACGTGATGTCGGCATCGGAGGGCGGTCCTACCGCGTCAAGGGCACCTCGGCGCAGCGCCTCGGCGGCCACCGCCTCGTTTTGGTCAGTGCCGGTGACCCACCACCCCCGCTCCCGCAAGGCCAAGCCGATGGAGCCTCCGATGAGGCCGGTGCCGACGATGGCTGCCCGCTGAGGGGCCTCGCCAGCAGCCATCACTCGGGAAGGTCGTCGCGCAGACCTTGTGCGCCTTCCAGGTAGATGTGGTGCAGTTCGTCACGCCCCCGCTCCGTGGTCAGATGGACCAGCACGCGCAGACACAGCGGCGTTCCATCAACGATGTCCAGTTCCTGGGCGCAGAGCAGCGGCACATCGCCGAGGCCGAATTTTCGGGCTGCGGCCGCGGGAAAGGCCGAGTTGATGTCAGAGGTGGCAGTGAAGATGATGCTGATCAAGTCATCGTGATGGATGTCGTTTCGATCGAACAGCTCGGTCAACAGCGCGATGATCCGCTCCTCGATGTGCTCGGGGAGATCGGCATCAATCGTTGTGGCACCCCGCAGGGCGCGCACGGCATTGCTCACGGCCAGGATTTTACCGGCCCGCGCTCCCGTCCCCGAACTCAGTTGACGGTTCAGTCCCGCTCCCGCCCCCGAACTCAGTCGACGGTTCAGTCCCGCTGCGTTCCAGTTCTCTGACCTCGCCCTGGGACAGCTCTCGCCACTGGCCTGGTGGAAGCTTGCGATCGACCAGCGGGCCGATCCGGGTGCGGACCAGACGGATCACAGGGTGGCCGACCGCCTCGCACATTCGCCGGACCAGCCGATTGCGGCCTTCATGAACCACGAGGCGAATGACCGACGGCTCGGGCCGCGACACCGCCTCTGCCCGGGCCTCGCCGTCCTCCAGATTCACTCCTTCCCGCAGCTGCCTCAGCGCGCCGCGGCTGGGGCGGCCCTGCACATGGGCGAGATACTCCTTGTCAACCCCGAAAGACGGGTGGGTCAAGCGGTGGGTCAGCTCCCCATCGTTGGTAAGGAGCAGCAGGCCCTCGCTGTCGGCATCCAGGCGACCCACCGGAAAGATCCGGGGGTTGTCGGGCACCATGGCCACCACAGTGGGCCGCCCCTGGGGGTCGGATGCGGTGGCGACCACGCCCGGCGGCTTGTTCAGCAGGTAGTACACCAGATCTGCTCGTAACCCCACCGGGTTGCCGTCCACCTCCACCGTGTCGTGTTCAGGGTCGATCCGCTGGCCCAGCCGGGCGGGCTGCCCATTGACCGTGATGCGGCCCCCGGCCACCATCTCCTCTATCGCCCGACGGCTGGCCACGCCGGCTGCGGCCAAGACCTTTTGGATCCGCTCAGCCTCGCTCACACCGGCGGGGCATCGCCGTTTTCAGAACCCGGCTCCAGGCTAGGGCGGCTGTCGGCCATGAGACTGGTCTCCAAAGCCTCGATGACCTCGGCACCGGGCACGAAATCCACCAGCGGGGGCAGCTCGTCGATGGAGTCCAGACCCAGCCGCTCCAGGAATGCCGGGGTGGTGGCAAACAGCCGGGCCTGGCCGGGACCGGGATCCCGACCCACCTCTTCCACGAGGCCTCGCTGCTGGAGCGTGCGCATCGCCCCTTCGGCATTCACCCCTCGAATGGCCGAGACCTGGGCTCGTGACAACGGCTGCTTGTAGGCCACGATGGCCAGAGTCTCCAGCGCGGCCGCCGACAGCCGAGCGCTCTGGCCGCTGACAACAAACCTCTTGACGTACGACTCGGCGTCGGGATGGCTGCGGAAGCGGTAGCCGCCGGCCGCCCGGACCAACTCGAAACCCCGGCCGTCAACTCGGTACTCGTCGGCCAGCTGGGTGCAGATGGCTTCTACCTGCTCGACGGGGATCTCGATGAGCTGAGCCATGAGCCCCGGAGCGACCGGCTCCTCGGCCACCATCACGATGGCCTCAACCGCTCGGCGGGCTTCTCGGTTCTCGTCCCTCACAAGCATTCACTCCCACCAACAGCTCGGTTCTCATCCCTCATAGGCGTCAACTCCCACGAGCGGCTCGGTCAACTCGTTCTCGCCGCTCCACGTAATGGCAATGCGTCCAAACGTGCTGGCCTGCGATACATCCACCAGACCGCGCTTGAAAAGCTCAAGCACGGCGAGGAAATACACCACCACTTCGATACCGGTCTCCAAGTCCTCGGTCAGCTCCCGAAAACCCACGGTGCCGATGTCGGGTAGCCGAGCCATCAGGCCAGTGGTCACTTCATCCACGCTGATGGGGATGTCGGTGATGTGAGCGATGTCTACCTGGGGCGCAGGTCGGGAGGTGGTGGCCCGCAAGAACGCAGCTCGGAGATCGTCGGGGCTCATCCCCTCCAAGAAGTCGGGCACCAGGTCGAGATAGCGCTCGTCGGGACCGGCACGGCGGGGATAGCTCCGACCGGCGACCGCAGCCGACTGCTCCAGAGCCTGAGCCGCCGCCTTGAAGGTCTGGCACTCCAGCAGGCGGGCCAGCAACAGATCGCGCTCCGACCACAGGGCCAACTCCTCGTCCAGGTCCAGCGACTCGCTGTCGGGCAGCAGGCGGCTGCTCTTCAACTGGATCAGCGTGGCAGCGATGAGCAGAAACTCGGTGGCCACATCCAAGTTGAGCCGTTCCATACGGTCTAGCTCCGCCAGATAGGCGTCCACGATGTCGCCCACCATCACCTCGTAGAGGTCAACCTCGTCGCGCAGAATTAGGTGCAGCAGCAGATCGAGCGGGCCTTCGAATACTTCCGTACGCACCTCGAACGGCGCCTTGAGCACCTCTGCTCTCGCCCCTGCGGTCACCCGCCAAGTGTAGGACTCGCCTTCTGCTAGTTCGGGGTTTTGGGATCAGGGCTGGCACCTAGGGATTTCGGGATCGGGGCGGGTAGTTTGACCGGCGTGGCTCGTGTGTTCTCAGGAATTCAGCCGTCCGGCGGCATGCACCTAGGCAACCTTTTGGGCGCGCTGCGCAACTGGGTGGCCTACCAGCACGAACACGACGCCGTGTACTGCGTAGTGGACCTCCACGCCCTTACCACCGCTCCCGATCCGGCCGAGTTACGGAACAACACCGTGGCCGCGGCCACCATGCTCATGTCGGTAGGCATCGACCCCGAGCGGTCCACGCTGTTCGTGCAGAGCTCGGTGAGCCAGCACGCCGAGCTGGCCTGGATGATGGAGTGCACTGTGGGCTTCGGGGAGCTGCGCCGCATGACCCAGTTCAAGGACAAGTCCGACCGGACTGAATTCGTGTCGGCCGGCCTGTTCACCTATCCCGCCCTCCAAGCGTCCGACATCTTGCTGTACGACACCGACTTGGTGCCGGTGGGAGACGATCAGCGCCAGCACATCGAGCTGTGCCGGGACATCGCCGAGCGGTTCAACCGCCGCTATGGCGACACCTTCACGGTCCCCGCCCACGTCATCCCTGACACAGGCGCCCGGGTCATGGACCTCCAGAACCCGGACGACAAGATGTCGAAGTCGCTGGAATCGGCCGGCACCGTCGGGGTGCTGGAGGATCCCGAGAGCGTGGTCCGCAAGTTCAAGCGGGCGGTAACCGACAGCGACAGCGAGGTGTGCTACGACCCGGTGGCCAAGCCGGGGGTGTCCAACCTGCTCGGCATCCTGGCCGCAGCCACCGGGCAGAACCCCGTGTCGGTGGCCGACGAATACGCCCAATACGGACCGCTGAAGTCCGACACCGCCGATGCGGTGAACGAAATGCTCAATCCCATTCGGGATCGATTCGCCGAGCTGTCGTCCGACCCGGGTGAGATCACCCGAGTACTGGCCACCGGCGCCGACAAGGCCCGCACGGTGGCGGCGGCCACCCTGGAGCGGGCCAGAGTCAACGCGGGGCTGATCCCCCGCTCCCCCGCCTGATACCAAGCACCGACCTGAGGAGTCCCATGTCCGAGATCACCCCGTTCACCGTCGAAATCTCCGACGCCGCATTGGAAGACCTTCAACGCCGCTTGAGGGATGCCCGCTGGCCCGACCAGCTCCCCGACGCCGGCTGGGACTACGGGGCAGAGATGGGCTACATCCAGGAACTGGCCCGCTACTGGGCCGACGAGTACGACTGGCGGGCTGCCGAAGCCGAGCTGAACGAGTTCGACCACTTCACCACCGCCATCGACGGCCAGAACATCCACTTCATCCACCAGCGCTCCTCCCATCCCGACGCCTATCCGCTGATCATCAGCCACGGATGGCCCGGAACGGTGGTGGAGTTCCTCGACATCATCGGAATGCTCACCGAGCCCGATGACCCCGCCGATGCCTTCCATGTGATCGCCCCGTCGCTTCCTGGCTACGGCTTTTCGGGGCCGACCGCCGACCGGGGATGGGACACCGTCCGCACTGCCAAGGCATTTTCCGAGCTGATGGGACGTTTGGGATACGACCGCTACGGGGCCCAGGGGGGTGATTGGGGCTCGATGGTCTCCCAGAACATTGGGCGCTGTGACCCCGACCACTGCGAGGCCGTCCATGTGAACTTCTTGTTCGCCACGGCACCAGAGGATGGGCCCGGCGAGCTCACCGAGGCAGAGCAGGCCGGGTTGGGCCGCGCCAACCTCTATTTCACCGAGGGCGCGGGCTACATGCAGATCCAGAGCACAAAGCCCCAGACCCTGGCCTACGGCCTCACCGACTCCGCGGTCGGGCAGCTGGCCTGGATCGCCGAGAAATTCCTGGCCTGGACCGACAACGACGGCACCATCGAATCGGCGGTGAGCCGGGATCGACTCCTCACCAACATCTCCCTGTACTGGTTCACGGCCACCGGAGGATCGTCGGCCCGCATGTACTACGAGACGCTGCGCCCTGGTGCAGCCGGATTGGGCGGCCCTCTCAGCACCCCTCTGGGGATGGCCAGCTTTCCCATGGAGATCATGCAGGCCCCCCGGCGCTGGTTGGAGGACAACTACAACATCGTCCACTGGTCCGACATGGCCGAGGGGGGGCACTTCGCCGCCATGGAGGAACCCGAAGCGCTGGCGCAAGACATCCGCGAGTTCTTCCGACGCTTTCGGTAGTAATACATAACTATGAGGATGCCGTCGCTGCCTCAGGGATTGGCCGCCAGTGCGGCCCGAGGTGCAGGACGGCTGTCCCAGAAGCTTGGACGGGGCGGAGGCACCACCATTCCCGGTCTGCTGCTGAATCGATTGCGACCGGAGGCCACCGCAGAGATGGCCCTGGCCGTCCCCCGCGGCGTGGTCCTCCTTTCGGGAACCAATGGCAAGACCACCACCGCCCGGCTGGTTCGGGCCGCACTCGACGCTTCGGGAACCCGAGTGGTGGCCAATACCGCCGGCTCCAATCTGGAGCGCGGGGTGGCCACCGCACTGCTCAACTCCGAGGGCGCCGAATTAGCCCTGTTCGAAGTGGACGAAGCCGCTCTGCCGGGGCTGATGGCCCAGACCAGGCCTCGGGTAGTCACCCTGATGAACCTCTTCCGAGACCAGCTCGACCGCTACGGAGAGCTCGAACACTTGGTGGATCGCTGGCGGGAAGCAGTGGCCGAGCTCGACCCAGCCGCAACCGTGATCTACAACGCCGACGATCCTGCGGTGGCCGAGATCGCTTCTGGGCACCCCAGCACTGTTTCCTACGGCATAGAGGACCCCCGGGTGGGCCGCGATCGGCTGCCGCACGCGGCCGATACCACCGACTGCCGTCGCTGCGCCGCCCCGCTGCACTACGACATGGTCACCATCGCCCACCTCGGCCGGTGGTCATGCCCGGAATGTGAGTCGGCCCGTGACCTGCCCGATGTGAGAGCCACCCGGGTGGAGTTGCATGGCCTGGACGGCCAGCGGCTGTCCATTGCCGCTCCCCAGGGCCCGATGGAGGTGTCTCTGCGCCTGCCCGGCATGCACAATTCCTACAACGCCCTTGCTGCCACGGCGACTGCGTCGGCGCTGGCCCTGACCCCCGAGTCCATCGGCCCCGCGCTGGCCAAGCGGGAGGCCGCCTTCGGGCGGGCGGAGCGCACCCAGATGGGTTCGACGAGGGTGACCACGCTTTTGGCCAAGAACCCGGCCGGCGCCAACGAGAACATCCGAATCATGCTGCTCGAAGGCGGCCCCCTGCACTTGCTGGTGCTGCTCAACGACCGCACTGCCGACGGGCAGGACGTTTCGTGGATTTGGGACGTGGACTACGAGCTGCTGCTGGAAAACGATCGGCTGGCGTCGCTCACGGTGAGCGGCGACCGGGCCTACGACATGGCGCTGCGATTCCGCTACGCCGGGTTCGATCCCGACCGGCTGTCGGTGGTTCCCTCGGTACCCGCCGCTCTCAACGCCGCTTTGCAGTCCAGCAGTTCCACTGGCGATCTCTACGTGCTCCCCACCTACACCGCGCTGCTCGAGTTCCAGGCTGTGCTGGCCGACCGGGGGCTCGTCCCCTCCTTTTGGGAGGATCGATGAGCATCGGCCAGCCCAGCGTCGGGCTTTGCCACCTGTACCCGGATCACCTGAACATCTATGCCGATCGGGGAAACATCGCTGTGTTCCAGCGCCGCCTGGAATGGCGGGCGCTGTCTCTGGAGGTGGTGGAAGTCGGGCTTGGTGATCCCATCCCCAGCGATTGCCATCTCTACTACCTGGGCGGTGGCCAAGACCGCGACCAGATGCTGGTGGCCGAGGACTTGGTCCAGAAGGCCGATCCGCTGCGCCACGCTGCCCACGACGGCGCCGTCGTGTTGGGAGTGTGCGGCGGCTATCAGCTCTTGGGCCACGGCTACTCCGGCGCCGACGGCCGGCGAATGCCCGGTATCGGGCTGTTGGACTTGGAGACCACTGCGGGAAGCAGCCGCCTCATCGGCGACGTCGTGCTGAACGTGACTCTGGGCGGTCAGACCCGCACGGTGGTCGGCTATGAGAACCACGCCGGACGCACCCATCTAGGCGGGGGATGTACGCCGCTTGGCCACGTACGCCGGGGACACGGCAACAACGGGGACGACCGTTGTGAGGGGGCGGTGGCCGGTCGGCGCCTCGGCACGTACCTGCACGGACCGCTCCTGCCCAAGAATCCCTGGCTGGCCGATACTCTGCTGGGCTGGGCTCTGGAGCACGCCGGCTTTGGGGTGGACTTGGAGCCTCTGGACGACGATCTTGAAGCGGCGGCCCACGGAACGGCCGCTACCAGAGCAGGACGAAAGCGATGAGCGACCAATCCACCATTCCCCGCCCGATCATCATCGACACCGACCCTGGCCAAGACGACGCCATCGCCATCCTGGCCGCATTGGCCTCCCCCGAGCTCGAAGTACTGGGCGTCACCGCGGTGGCCGGAAACGTGCCCTTGGACCTGACCGCCCGCAACGCCCTCATCCTGGTGGAGCTGGCCGGTCGCACCGACGTCCCCGTGTTCGCCGGCTGCGACCGCCCCCTGCGCCGAGATCTGGTGACCGCTGAGCACGTCCACGGCAAAACCGGCATCGACGGTGCCGACTTGCCCGATCCTGTTACTCCACTGCAACCCCAGCACGCGGTGGACTGGATGATCGAGACGCTCTTGGCCGCCGGGGAGCGGGAGATCACCATCTGCCCGGTGGGGCCGATGACCAATGTGGCCACTGTGCTGGAGACCGCCCCGGAGGCAGCCAAGCACATCCGGGAGATCGTGTGCATGGGCGGCGGGTTCTTCGGCGGGGGCAACACCACCCCTACCGCGGAGTTCAACGTGTTCGTCGACCCCGACGCCGCTCAGATCGTCCTCCACTGCGGTGCCCCGGTCACCATGCTCCCCCTTGACGTAACCCACAAGGCGCTGATGACCGACGCCTGGATAAACCAAGTGCGGGCCCTGGGCAATCGTACCGGGGCAGCCGCCGCGGGAATGCTGGACTTCTACGAGCGCTTCGACGTGGACAAATACGGCACCTTCGGCGGTCCTCTGCACGATCCCAACGTGATCGCCTACCTGCTGCGCCCCGACCTCTACGGCGGGCGCCACTGCAACGTGGAGGTGGAGACCCAATCCCCTCTCACTATGGGCATGACCGTGGTGGACTGGTGGGACGTCACCGATCGACCCCCCAACTGCCAGTTCATCACCGAAGTGGACTCCGACGGCTTCTACGCCCTGCTCTTGGACCTCCTCGCCCGCCTGCCCTAGCCGCGGACAGGGTCAGTCGGTGCCGACTGTCAGCACATCTATCTCGGCGTCGTCGTAGCCCAGCTCGGCGAGGATCTCCTGCGTGTGGTGACCAGGGTGGACGGGACCGGCGCCCACCGCAGCCGGGGTGTCAGAGAAGGTGAGGGGAAGCCGCAGCACTGCCAGCTCGCCGCCATCGGGGTCGGGAACCATCGAGAAGATGTTCAGGTGCTCCACTTGAGGGTCGGCGAACGTCTCGTCCACCGCCAGCACCGGTCCGCAAGGGCACCCGGCGGCGTTGAGCCGCTCCACCCATTCGGCGGTGGTGGCGGTGGCCAAGCGCTGCTCGATTATCTCGTCCAATTCGATGCGGTGGGCCGTGCGGGCGTCGTGGTCGGCGAATCGGGGATCGGCCACCAGCTCGGGAGCGCCCAGCGCCTCGGCGAAGGTCTCCCACCGGGACATCGGGGCCACGTTGACGTGCCCGTCGGCAGTGGCGAACATGCCCATCGGCACGATGGTGGGATGGTTGTTGCCCTCTTGGGGTGGGACCTCGCCGTCGGTCAGCCAGCGCACCGCTTGGAAGTCCATGAAGTTGATGGCCGCCTCCAGCAGCGACGTGTGGACCCACTGGCCCCGCCCGGTGCGCTCCCGCGCCAACAGCGCGGCCAACACCCCCTGGGTGAGGAACGTTCCCGCCGCCGTGTCGGAGATGGCAATCCCCACCCGCCAGGGCCCGCTCCCCGGTGGACCGGTCACGCTCATCAGCCCGCTCAGCCCTTGGGCGATCTGGTCCACTCCCGGGCGGTTGGCATACGGCCCTTCTTGTCCGAACCCCGAAAGGCTGGCGTAAACCAACCGGGGGTTGCGGGCCGACAACACCTCGTATCCGATGCCCAGGCGGTCTTTCACCGCCGGCCGATAGTTCTCCACCACCACATCGGCCCGATCAGCCAGCCGGAAAAACGCCTCCCGGGCCCGGTCGTCGGTCAAGTCCAGGCCCATCGACCGCTTGTTGCGCTGAAGGTTGTAGGTGTCGGACCCGCCCAGGGAATAGGGACTGGGCTCGACGACGCGGATCACCTCGGCCCCCATGTCGGCCAGCTGTCGGGTGCAAGTCGGGCCGGCCCGGGCCCTGGTGAGATCGACCACCCGCAGGCCGGCCAGCGGCCCGTTTCCCGCCTCGGCTCGGTCGTACAGGGCCATCGTGCTACTACTACCCCATGGGCCAGACTGTGGACACAGGAACCGACAAGCTGATCGCCGAGGTCGAGGGCGCGCTCGGCCGCATTGTGTTCAACAATCCTGAGCGGCACAACGCCATCACCACCGACATGTTCGCGGCGCTGGCCGCCGTTGTCGACGCCTACGAGCAAGACCCGGAAATCCGAGTGGTGGTCATCTCCGGTGCAGGGGATCGGGCGTTCGCCTCTGGCGCCGACATCGGAAGCCTGGACTCCGCTCGGGGACCGAGCAGCAACCCCTCACCCGACGATGCCCGCACCAGCCGGGGACCGGCCGCGCTGGGCCGACTGACCAAGCCGCTGATCGCCGCAGTGAACGGGTACTGCCTCGGAGGGGGGCTGCTGGTGGCCCTCCACGCCGATCTGCTGGTGGCCACCGACCGCTCGCAGTTCGGCATCCCCGCGGCCCGCCTGGGAGTGGGCTATCCCATCGAGGGCGTCGAGCAGCTTGTGGGCCGGGTGGGCGATGCCAACGCGGCGCGCATCTTGATGACCGGGGACCGGATCAGCGCTGAGGAGGCGGCCCGCATTGGCCTTGCCCATTCAGTGGTGCCCGCCGGCGAACTCGACCGCGAAGTCGACAAGCTCTGCTCCCGCCTGGTGGCCAACGCCCCGCTCACCCTGCGGGCCGTCAAGCTGTCCATCCACGCGGCCACTGGCCGGGGCGATCGCCAGGCAGCCTTGGATGCCATCGCCGACTGCTGGGCCAGCGAGGATTTTGCCGAGGGACGGGCCGCTTTCGCCGAGCACCGCGACCCCCGTTTTCAGGGGCGTTGAGCGTAAAATCCAACCACTAGAGCTATGTCCACAGTTGCCGCCTTCTTCGTCTTTCTGCTGATCATGCTGGCGTTGGCCACCCTGGCCATCATCTTGGACTGGATGGGCAAGCCCATCCGCCGCTCCTTTCGACCCCGCACCACCGGCACGCCCGCCTGGCTGATGGTTGACGCCCCCATACCTCCAGAGGCTCCCGACACCGCTTCAGCGCCGAGTGCTCGCAGTGATCTGCCGGCGCTCCCCGCCGAATCCACCACCATCCAACAGCCGGAGGTCCCCCTTGGGCCTACCGCAGAACAGCCCACCGAGTACCCCGCTCCCGACCCTGCCCCTCAGCCAGAAGAACCGTCGTCGTCGGGACCTTGGCAGGCGGGTGAATCCATCTTCAAGCTCACCCCTCGGGGAACCCCGCCGTCGATCACCGCGGTGCGCCGCCGCTACTGGAAGAACCTGTCCGAGCGCCGATCCTCAGTGTTGTTCGGCGAGGACAATCGGACCCTGATGGCCGTAGGGCAAGCCCCCCAGCGCTTCAATCCCCGAACCAGCACCATTGAGGAGCTGGACCTGCCTGAGCCCATGCTGCGCTACTGCTGGGCCACCAAGCGCAAGCCCACCCCCACTTGGGGAGACAAGGGGCTCGACCCCTTCGCCCAGCCATGAGCGCCACCCCCACGCTCAGCGATCAATTTGCCGATGGGGCCGAGACCGTGGCGCACCGGGGGCGAGACGTCCGGCCGCTGCTGCGGCTGGCGGTGTCGGAGGGCACCAGGGTGCGGATAGAGCGGATCGCCGCCCGCCCCGACCGTCGCCAAGCCCTCAAGCTGGCCGCAGTAAACGGTCTCCTCGAGGCTAATGAGGCTGTTTCTGAGGTCATCTCGCTGTGGTCCGACACCAGCCCGACCGAGGTGGAGCTGACCGTGCTCGGGGCCCAGGTCCGGCGCTTGGAGGTGTGGAATGCCTGGGATCTGGGCGGACTGGAAACGGCGTGGCTGGGCAACGCCGGCATGATCGTGGAAACCGATGAGCGGCACCTGGCCCTGCACTGTAGCGACGGCCTCGGCCCGCCCAGCTTCACTGACCTCCAAGTACACCTCTCAGTGGCTCAACCGGGCTGATTCGCGGCAAGCTTAGGTATGGCCATATCGCTCGACGATCTCACTGCTGACACCTCCTTCACCCAGCACGTCAAGGGCCAAGTCACGTTTCTGCCCGAGCCCGAGCGGGCCGACCGGTGGACGCCGATGATCTCGGTGGACGACCACATTGTGGAGCCCCCTGGGGCCTTCACCGATCGATTCCCGGCCAAATATGCCGACGACGCTCCCCGGGTTGTCACACTCGACGACGGATCGGAAACCTGGCTGTACGCCGGGCACTCGCTGCCCAACGTGGGGTTTAACGCGGTGGTGGGCCGCCCTGTCAGCGAGTACAGCTTCGAACCCACCCGCTTCAAGGACATGCGCCGGGGCTCATGGGACATCGACGCCCGGATCGCCGACATGGACCTCAACGGGGTCTACGCCTCGCTGTGCTTCCCGTCGTTCTTGCCCGGCTTCTGCGGACAGCGGTTCCAGCAGCTCACCGACGACCCCGACCTGGCCCTGGCCGCGGTGCGAGCCTGGAACGACTGGAACATCGAGGAGTGGTCCGGGGCCTGTCCCGACCGCATGATCCCCTGTCAGCTCACCTACTTCCTCGACCCCGAGGTGGGCGCGGCAGAGGTGTACCGCAACGCCGAGCAGGGCTACAAGGCCATCAGCTTCTCCGAGGCCCCCCATTCTCTGGGGTTCCCCTCGCTGCACTCCGGCCATTGGGACCCGATCATGGCCGCCTGCGAGGAGACCGAGACCGTGGTGTGCCTGCACGTCGGCTCCTCGGGCACCTCGCCGGCCACCTCGCCCGACGCCCCCTCCGACACCGTGGGGGTGCTGTTCTTCGGCTACGCCATGTTCGCCGCGGTCGACTGGCTGTACTCCAAGATCCCGGTGCGGTTCCCCAACATCAAGATCGCCCTCAGCGAGGGGGGCCTCGGCTGGGTGGCCGGTCTGTTGGACCGCCTGGAGCACGTCCGCAAGTACGACTCCATGTATGGCACCTGGAACGACGTGGAGCTCTCCCCCGCCGACACCCTGCGCCGCAACTTCTGGTTCTGCGCCATAGACGACCCCTCGGCCTTCGACCACCGCCACTACATCGGCCTGGAGAACCTGATGGTGGAGTCCGACTACCCCCACGCCGACTCCACCTGGCCCAACACCCAGGAACTGCTCCGCAAACAACTTGCCGGCATCCCCGCCGACGAGGTCGCCCGCATCTGCTGGGCCAACGCCAGCGACCTCTTCCGCCACCCCGTCCCCGACTCGGTGATCGCCGATCCCAACAGCTTCTAGGCTTCATCAAACCATCGGGAACCAGATGAACGAGAAGAACCTTCGCCCAAGAAGCCCACAAGCAGTCGCCATTCTGTGCGCCGTGGCCCTCTCAGTGCTCGCCGCCTGCGGGGGTTCCTCTCAAGACCTCGGAGTCGGCGCTGACGCCGACGACGCGGATGCCGAGACCATCTCCGAGATTGATGTCGATGCCGGCTCCACTTGGCAAGAGGTATTCGACACGTTCAACGCCGCTGAGCAGTCCTGCATCAAAGACAGACTCGACGAGGACATATTTGAATTGGGGATGAAGCAAACAGCTATAAGCGAGGACACTAGGGAACAATGGGTAGCAGCGATCTTCTCATGTTCTGAATTCGATACCCCCCGTCGACAGTTGCTAGGGGGAATAATGGCGGACATAAGAGAAGGGATAGGGGGAGAAGTGGAGGTGAGCGACGACGAGGGGGGGTGCCTCCGGGATTGGGCAATCGGCCTCGATGACGACGACGTAACGGTCATGCTCACCCAAGATGACAATGCCATCGCCGCGGCCCATAGTCTGGGAGTAATAGCTTGCGTGCCCGACCTGATCGTCGAACTCGTGACCACCGGGATGGGAATAAACGCCAGCGACCTGAGCGACGACGAACGAGAGTGCCTGCGGGAATGGGTAATCGGCTTGGATGAAGACGACATGACGGTCATATTCACCCAAGAAGACGATGCCAGCGCCGCGGCCCATAGTCTGGGAGTAATAGCTTGCGTGCCCGACTTTATCGTTGAAGGAATGGCTGTTGGGATGGGAGTGACCGCCGGCGATCTGAGCGACGACGAACGAGAGTGCGTACAAGAACGAATAGCCGACGTCGACCCGGCTAGCCTAACCGCCGAAGACGACGCCACCCTTGAAATAGCCTTCTTTGGCGCGTTCGCCTGCGTGCCCGACCTGATCGTTGAAGGAATGGCTGTTGGGATGGGAGTGAACGCTGGCGATCTGAGCGACGACGAACGAGAGTGCCTGCTGGAATGGGTAAACAGCCTCGACGAAGACGATATGGCGGTCATCCTCACTCAAGAAGACGATGCCGCTTCCGATGCTCTTGCCCTGACATTTGTTGCCTGCATGCCCAACCTGCTCCCCCAAGGAATGACCGGCGCGGTACCGCCGACCGCCGAATGCAACACGATCGCTGATGCAGGTAACGGGCAAGATGATCACGCCGACACCATCGCGGATGCCACCCCTCTCGCAGTAAGGGAGGCTGCCGAGGGCACGATTGATTATGATGTCGATTCTGATTTTTTCGTGTTCGAGGCAGAGGCAGACGAGTCTTACCAAATTGACGTTGCCCCAGGCACCATGCGGGATCCGGTGGTTTCGCTGTGTGACGGCGAGGAATTACTGGCTTACAACGACGACTATGACGGCTTGGCCGCGCGCATCTACTGGGAGGCACCGAGTTCGGGTCCGTTCTACGTGAAGGTTGAAGGATGGGACACTGGCACCTACACGTTAACAGTCACCGCTGAAAGCCCGTTGTAGTCTGCTGGTGGGCTAGGTAGGATGCCCCCGGTGGAGCTGGGGGGACTCGAACCCCCGTGGCGAGGTGTCAAGTCTGCACCGCCCCGACCTACCGGGCAGCCCCAAGTGGAGAAAGCGAAGCTCTCTCCAAGGGCCGCACCGGGTCTGTGCATGAGACCCGGTGCGGCCCTTAGTATTGTATGGACAGACATGACACTTACCAACAAAAGTTTAGATAGACTGAAAGATACTGATGGCAAGGAATCGCTCTGAACGAATTCGCTGCTGATCCTGAGGTGGCGGCTGGCTATGTGGCTGCCGGGTGGTGGGGGGATGAGACGCCCACTGACCTGATTCGGCGCAACGCTGCTGAGCGGCCTGATGACACCGCCTATGTCACTTGGAGCCAGCCCAAGGGTGAGACCGAGGATGCGAGTGGGAGCATCGACCGGACCACTTGGGCGGGATATGACCGGCTGTCCGATCGGATGGCGGCTGCGCTGTTGGCTGCGGGGCTGGAACGGGGCGATCGGGCGGCAGTGATCTTGCCTGACGGCGCGGCGGTTCATGCTGTCTTTACCGGCGCCGACAAGGCCGGAGTGGTGGTCATGGGGATCGGACACCGGGCTGGGCCGGCAGAGATCGCCCACTTGGTTGAGAAATCCGGGGCTCGGGCCATCATCACCGGGGCTGACCACCGGGGACGCCCAGCCAGCGACGCAGTGGCCGAGTTGCGGCGCAGCATTCCCGCTCTGGCCCACCACATCACCATTGACGGACCCGGCCAGGGGGCGGCCATCAGCCTCGACGGTAAGCCCGCCCCGTCTCCAGATTCGGTCCTCAGCTTCGCCGAGGCCGTCGATGCCCGCCGCCTGGTAGCCTCCGAATTGTGCCTGTTGAACTCCACTTCGGGCACTACCGGGCTGCCCAAGTGTGTGATGCAGACCCACAACCGGTGGTTCTACTTCCATCAGAAGGCGGTGGAGTACAGCGGGCTGGGATCCGACGAGGTGTTCTGCGTGCCGGTGCCGGCGCCGTTCGGCTTCGGGCTGTGGACCGCCCACTACACCCCCACCATCCTGGGAGTTCCTACCGTGGTGATGGCCGACTTCGACGCCGCCGCGCTGATTCGCCTCATCGAGGCGGAGCGGGTGACCGTGCTGTGCGCGGTCACGACTCAGTTCATCATGATGCTGAACTCCCCGGTGTTCGACGACCACGATCTGTCGTCGCTGCGGCTGATGTTCACCGGGGGCGAGGCCATTCCCTATCAGCGGGCATCCGAGTTCGAGGAGCGCACCGGCTGCACGGTGCTGAACTTCTACGGCTCCAACGAGACCGGGATGCTGAGCGGCACTCGTTTGGGCGATCCCCGGTCGGCCCGGCTGCGCTCCGGGGGCCGGTGCGAGCCAGAGATGGACTGTGCCCTCTACGACCCCGACGACGGTTCCCTGCTTCCCGAGCTGCGAGGCCGGGGACAGCCCGCCTGCCGGGGACCGGCCACCGCCTTGGGCTACTACGACGATGCCAAGGCCAACACCGAGCTGATGACCGACGATGGCCGGATGCTGATGGGCGACATCGTGGAGATCGACGACGACGGCTATCTGCGGGTGGTGGGGCGAACGTCGGACTTCATTATCCGCGGGGGCAAGAACATCAGCGCACCTGCGGTGGAAGACGAGGTGATGACCCATCCGTCGGTAGCCATGGTGGCTGCGGTAGCCGCCCCTGACCCGGTGTTCGGCGAGCGGGTGGCCGCCTACGTGGAGTTAGTGCCCGGAACCAGCCTGGATCTCGACGGGCTTCGGGAGCACCTGGCCAGCCGCGGGGTTTCCCGGGAGTGGTGGCCCGAGCATCTGTTCGTAGTCGATGCCCTCCCCCGGTCTTCGGGGGGCAAAGTAGCCAAGGGCCAACTCAAGAAGGACGCCGCCGACCGACTCAGTGCTGAAGAGGATCAGATTTAGCGCTGGGTCAGAACCATCGCCTGCCAGCGTCCGCTGAGCGGAAACTCCACGAGATTGGCCATGGCGTCAACCAGGAACTCCAGTGCCACCCGCGGGTCCTGGCCTTCGGGCAGCTCGTACACCAAGCCCCGCTTGATGTGGTCCTGGCGCCGGTTCCAACCGTCGGGCTCGGCCACCCCCCGCTCCTCCAACAGCTTGGCGGCGTGTCGCCCACCGGCATGCTGCAAGCCCACCGAGGCGGGCTGCCACTTGTCCCGGTAGTGGTGGCCCGGCACCCAGGTGCCGAGCGGTACGGCCGGTCCCTTCGCAGTGAACAGCTTGAATATCGGCGACTCGGGGGGTCGATCCTCGTCGGCTACCAGCGGCTGAACGTTTATCCACCCCGAGCCGTCGCCCCGGGCCGCCAAGGTCAACATCTCGTGGACCACTTCTTCCAGGGCCAACCGCTCAAACCGGATGGGTCGCTTATCGAGCGCCATCTCCACTCCCAGAATGCGAAACCGCTTCGGCCCAGACGGGAATCACCCCCGAGGCTCCCCCATCAGCCCTCGGCGGGTGTATGTGATGTCGGACCGATCCCGGCAGCCGATGGTGAAGTCGTCGTCGTAGGGGAACGAGTAATTCAGCTCCAGGGTGTAGCGCCACTCGAATGCGCAGACCCGGGTGGCGATCAGCCAGGGACCGCCGTCGCGCCGCTCGAACCGGTCCACGTAGCGCAGCCCCATGCGCATGTCGGAACCCGGCCCTTCCTCGGTGGGATGCACCACATGGTGGGCGTTGCAGTAGGTCTCCACAAAGGCCACATCCCCCTCAAGCTGGATGCGAGACTGACCCAACAGGTGCTGGGTGTAGTCGAAGTGCGCCAGCACTTCCAACACCCAGTCGGCAAACTCTGTCGGGCTGCCTCGGAAGTTGTTGTGGTCGTCAAAGCCGTCGGGGTGATAGCCGGAAATGATCAGCTCCTTGTCGAGCCGGTCGGTACCCCGGGCCACCCGGTGGATGGTGTCGGTGATCTCGTCCTTGTCGAGCAGCGCTTGGAGCCTCGGGTCGAGATCAGCCCCTGATCGATCAATCACTGGCAACCCCGATCATCACCGCCGACAGGGTGAACGGGCCGTCGCCGGTATTCCGCCAGGCGTGCTCGGTGCCCCGCTGAATCACACAGTCGCCGGCCACGAGGTGCGTCGGCGGCTGTCCAGGCAGCTCCAAATCAACCGTGCCCTGGGCGATCCGCACGAAGTCGATGGTGGGCGTTTGGTGCATCAACGCGGCCTGGTCGGCCATCGACGCCGGAATGGTCACCTGCTTCCAGGTCACCCCTCCGCCGGGCGGGTTGAGCTGCATCTCCGACTGGGGAGCGTCGCCACCCTGGAGCTCGCTGACCGCCGGGGCGAAGGTGTGCCACAGCTCGGCGGTGACCAGTCCCCCATCGGACTGCGATGCAGTGGCCGGAGGGCCGTCGGCGCACACCCCGTCGCCGTCGGTCACGATCCTGCGAGGGCCGACGGTGCCAACGGATGCCCCCGCGAAGCCGGGATCATCGCCGTCGCCCACTCCCAGCATGGTGGCGCTGAACGTGCAGGGCTCGTCGCCGATCACAATCCACCGATGCCACGTGCCCCGCTGAATGACACAGTCACCGGCGGCCAACTCAACCCAATGCTCGTTCAACTCCAACCGGATCTGCCCTGAAATGATCTCGATGAAGTCGATGGTGGGGGTGGCGTGAAAGCCGACCCGGTCTTGGTCGAATCGAGGGTCGTCAAGAGGGCCGATCGCCTTGCCGCCTGAAGGCTTCAACGTGAACAGCCGCCACGAGATCCCACCGGGCGGGGGAACGAAGTCCTTGCGATCGTCCGGCTCCTCTCCGCCGTCATCCACCGTGGCCGGACGCTGTCCGACGTACCACATGCTGGCCGTGCTCCGCCCCAAGAAGCTCGACGGTGCCTGCCCGTCGGAGATGATGACCGGTGCCCCGCTGTCGTCGTGCCCGGTAACGATTCGCCGTCTCGTAAGTGCCATCCGGCAACCGTAGCGGCCCGCAGCAACCCCGGCGCACGTTGCCCAATCCGAAGAAGCACCACCCCACTAGGTAGCCTCGGAGCAGATGTTTGACCCGCCTGATGACGTGATTGCGCCGGATCGCCCCCTGCGAGTGGCTGTATTGGTCAAGCAGATCCCGGTGTTCGAGGACATGGTTCTCGGGCCCGACGGCCGCATGGTGCGAGACGGCATCGACATGCACATGAACGACTACTGCCGCCGCGCCGTGGCCAAGGGCACCGAGGTGGCCCGGGCCAGCGGGGGCACGGTGACCGTATTGACGCTGGGACCGCCATCGGCCGAAAACGTGTGTCGGGAGGCCCTCCTATTCGGGGTGGACGCTGGAATCCACATCTGCGACCCGGAGTTCGCCGGGTCCGACACTTGGGCCACCGCCAAGGCGCTGGCCGCTGCCCTGGATCGGTTCGGACCGTTCGATCTGGTGATGATGGGACGCAACTCAGTGGACTCCGATACCGGCCAAGTGCCTCCGCAGTTGGCCGAGCTGCTCGGGCTGCCGTTCGCCACCGGGGTTAGGCACTTCTCTCTTCACGGCGACCGCTTGGAGCTGCGGTTGGAACACGACGACGAGTGGGTGGACGTGGCCGTGCAGTTGCCCGCGGTGGTGTCGTGCGCGGAGCGATTGTGCGACCCGTGCAAGATCAAGGACCCGGAGGCCTGGGCCACGGTGGACAGCTCCCACATCCAGACGGTGAGCGCCGCCGACCTGGGTCCCGGCCCGTGGGGCCAGGAGGCCAGCCCCACCACGGTCGGGCCAGTTCAAATGATCGACGTGGAGCGCGGCCGCCAGATGATGGGCGGCACGCTGGAGGAGCAGATCGAACAGGCAGTGGCCATCCTGGCCAAGAAGGGGGCGCTTGTCTCCAGCTCTATGCCCGAGCCGGCTATGGTTGCCCGGCGCTCGGGGGCCGGATCCGACGGCCCCGCCATAGCCGTGCTGGTGGAACCGGGCCGAGACCGGGTTACCAAGGAGCTTCTGGGAACGGCATCGGAGTTGGCCGCGGAGATCGGCGGACAAGTAGCCGCCCTCGGCCCTGGCCTGGACGATGCCGACGAGGATCTGGGCCCATGGGGAGCCGATGAGCAGATCGACATCTCAGGCGGCGATAGCAGCGCTTCGCTGGTCGAGGAAGATTTGGCCGCGGCCATGTCAGACTGGGCAGCCGAGACCCAGCCATGGGCCGTTCTGGCACCGGGCACCGCTTGGGGGCGGGAAGTGGCCTCCCGAATGGCCGCGACGCTGGGCGCGGGGCTCACCGGCGACGCAGTTGGGCTCAAGGTGGATGACCACGGGAAGCTGATCGCCATGAAGCCGGCCTTCGGCGGATGGCTGGTGGCCGAGATTCTCTGCGCTTCTCCCATCCAGATGGCCACGGTTCGCGCCGGAGTGCTGCCCTTCCCCCGTCCTAATCCCGACCGCCCCCCAGCCCTCCAGTCGTCGCTGGACTCTCCCGGTCAGAGCCGCCTCGAGATCATCAGGCGCTACCGAGACGACGACAGCGATGAGCTGGCCAACGCCTCAGTGGTGATCGGCGTGGGCCAAGGGGTGGACCCGGCCGACTACCCCAAGCTGGAGAAGCATCAGGCCGCCATCGGCGCCGCCCTGTGCGCCACTCGCAAGGTCACCGACTACGGCTGGATGCCCCGGGCCCGCCAAGTGGGCATCACCGGCCACAGCATCAGCCCGCGGCTCTACTTCGCTATCGGCATGAGCGGAAAATTCAACCACACCGTGGGCGTCCGCAACGCCGGCACAGTGGTGGGTATCAACCCCGACCCCGACGCTCCCCTATGGGAGATCGTGGACATCGGCTTCGTGGGCGACTGGGCGGAGGTTTTCGACGCGCTCATCCCCCGCCTCGCCGAAGCCCAGGCCGGCTGACTCGCTCGCTGATGGGCGCTGACGAGGCACCGTCGGCTGCTGCTGAGAGTTGGTTCACGAGGGCCGTTTCCCTGGCCAAGCAGTCCGTTTCGTGCTGGCGGGAGGGCGAAGGCGGCACCAGAGCGGCGGAGATCGCCTTCTGGTCGGCGGTATCCCTGTTTCCGGCCGCGGTGGCCGCCGCAGCCATCGCCTCCACAGTTCGGGCGGTGTCGGACCGGATCGCCGACCGGTTCAACGAGTGGCTGGCCGACGCAGGCCAGACCGCGCTGAGCGATGTTGACAGCACCATCGGCGAGGAGTTCGCCGACGTGGTCTCCGCTCCCCCGGCAGCCACGTCCATCGCCGCAGTGGTCGCAGTATGGGGCACCATGCGAGCCGCTGCTGCTGCCTGCCGGGCCGTCCGCCGGGTGCGGGGCGCCCCCCGCCGGTCGTGGTGGCTGGAACGGTTCACCGGATTTTGGCTGCTGATAGGCGCGCTTCCCCTGATCGCCGGTCCCACCGCCATTGCGGTTTGGGTTGACCCCCGACTGGCCCCGGTGGTCGGCTTCATATCTGCATTGGCCGTGTTCTCCCTGGTGCAGAAAATGTCCTGCCCCCACCAGCCATGGCGCCATCACTTGATTGGCGGCTTGGTGTCGGCCCTCTGGTTCTCAGTGGTATCGGCCATAGCCGCAGTAGCTGTGAACTGGACCGTAGGAGGCACCGCCATCACCGTGGCCACCGCCGGAACCCTGGCCGCCCTCAGCTGGCTATGGGCCGCCGCCTGCGGCGTCACCGCCGGCGCCGCCATAGCCGGCGCCTTAGACCAGCGCAACACCTAGTCGCCGCCCAGAAAGGAGACCTCTCGATCAGGTTCATTCCTGTCAGGCGGTTCAAGATCGATACCGCGCGGCACATTGTCGACAAGCCATCGACCCATATGCTCACGCTCCCGTCGTTGGGCGAAGTCAGCCGGAGTAGCCCCGGTTGCAGCGACAAGTTGCTCTGGAGCGATGGGAAAGCAGGAATCAGGTGTTCCGGCCGCAGCCCATATCGTGTCGTAGGCCAGCAGGTCTTCATCGATCCAGACAGGAAGCGGATTGAGATGCCCGAATGGCGGGGTTCCTCCAATGGCAAAGCCGGTGGCTGCTCGCACCTCATCCGGATCGGCCAAGCTGACCTCTTCGCCAGCCAACTCGCCCAAGCAATCAGTATCCACCTGGTTGGCCCCCGAAGTCAGCGCCAACACCAGCTTCGTCGGAGTTGCGAATACCAGCGACTTCACGATCTGCCCCACCTCGCACCCCACCGCGGCGGCAGCATCAGCCGCCGTCCGAGTGCCCGCCGGATACCGCACTGGCTCCACCTGAACACCTAGCTCTTCGGCCGCCGCCCGAAATCGCTCAAATCCGCTAGCCATCAGCGTCACCTTATGAGATGACCGTTGCGCTACTTGGGACAATTGTGGAGTACCTTCAGGCCATGACCGAACCTCGTCAGCCCGATGTGCTTAGCCGCCTGCCCATTCCCGATGAAGTCCGCGATGACGTGATGGAAATGCTGAAAGTGGGACCGTCTGCTGTGTGGGGTCGGCCGGTGCTGAGCCGCCGGGAGCGCAGTCTGGCCACCATCGCCATGATGACCGCACTGGGCAACGAGTTCGCCATCCGCGAACACGTCATCATGGGCTTGGACTCCTTCGGCCTGAGCCGAGAAGAGATCTGCGAGGTCATGATCCAAGCCGCCATCTACGCCGGATTCCCCGCCGCCATGAAGGCCTTCGAAATCGCCACCGACATCTTCGCCGAGCGCGACGCCGCTGCTTGAGAGAGCCCCTCTTGGCCACAATGGCAACTATGCGCCGCCATCCCGTTGGGCCTCGGGTCATGCACAGGCTGCCGGAGGGCTGGGAACCGGCTCAATTCCAGCGATTCAAGGTCTCACCAGTAGCCCCCACCATCGGCGCTGAGCTATCCGGCTTGTCGCTGGAGGATGTGGACGACGAACTGTTCGCAGAACTCGACCGGGCCTTGCTGGAGTGGAAGGTACTGATCGTGCGAGATCAGCCAATCGATGTCGCTGCCCAGGGAGCGCTGGCCCTTCGCTGGGGACCGCTCACCGATGATCAGCTGATCCCCAATCCCGGCACCGCCGCCCAAACCGATGCGATCACCTTTGAGCGCAACGACGCCGTGGTTGGACTGGAGAACATGTGGCACACCGACGGCACGTTTCGAACCCACCCGCCAGTCTGCACCATCCTGCGAGCTATCGAGATTCCTCCCGTAGGAGGCGACACCCTGTTCGCCGACATGGCCGCCGCCTGGGACAACCTCGACCCTGACCTTCAAGACCGACTGACCTCCCTGTCAGCCCGCCACGACTGGAGCATCGGGGCCTACGCCGACAAGTACGGGGACGATCTGGACAAGCTGCGGGCCGAAATTCCACCCGCCATCCATCCGGTGGCCCGCCCTCATCCCCGCACTGGGCGGCCCACCCTGTTCGTGAACGCCGGTTTCACCACCGAACTGGTCGACCTCGAAGGCTCACCGGTTGACGACAGCAACGACTTGCTCAACCTGCTCTGCCGCCAAGCCGAGATCCCCGAATACCACTGCCGGGTCCGCTGGACGCCCAACACCGTGGTCATCTGGGACAACCAAGCCGTCCAGCACTACGGCGTCAACGACTACCACCCCACCCGCCGAGTGATGTCCCGGGCCTCCGTCGCGGGAAACAGCGTCAGCTGAGGCCGATGGCCAGGATTGAGCCCCAGATCGTCACGGCGAATCCCACCAGCGTAAACACCATTGTGCGAGTTTGCTGGGCGAACATCTGCTTCATTTCGCCACGCAGATTCGTAAACTCTGCCTGGGTCCACTCTTTGAGGGCTCTGATGTCGTCTTTGGTGGCTCTGATGTCGTCTTTGGTGGCGATGTTGTACCAAGAGGTAGGGGGAAGGCTCTCCATAAGCGTTCTGGCCTCCTCCTCTCCTAGGACTTCGGTAAGACGCTGCATCAGCGCCAAACGCCGTTCCTCTCCAATTGGCTCACTCACAGGCATGCCCTGCCTCCATGGATTCTCTGTCTCATTGGAGGGGGACCGTTTTCGCTGTCCCCGAGCGATGACCCGACCCTACCGAGCATCAGGGTGTTTTACAACCACCTACATTGGTGCTTGCTACGACTTGACGGTGAATACCCAGCGGCCTTCGGTGTGGGACAAGTGGCCGCAGCTGGGGCCGGCGAAGTGGGTGCCGAAAATGAGGATGCCGGAGTCGGCGTAGCGGTCGCGGAAGGTTCGCCTGGTCTCAGAGGCTCTTGTCGGGTCGTCGTCGGCGGTCATAACCCACTCGGGGGCGGAGAACTGGACGGGGTGGTGGACTAAGTCGCCGGTGATCACGGCCTCTTGGCCCGCCGATGAGATGCGCACGCTTACGTGGCCGGGGCTGTGGCCCGGTGATGGCTCCAGGCTGATCTCGCCGGTGACTTGGTGGTCGCTGTCCACCAGGTCGGCCAGGCCGGCGTCCAGCACGGGACGCACGGCGTCGCCGAAGGTGATCGCCGCTCCTTCGGCGCCGGAGTCCCAGTACTCGTACTCAGTGCGGTTGAACAAGTACCGGGCGTTGGGGAAGGTGGGCACCCACTCCCCGTCCACCAGGATCGTGTTCCAGCCCACATGGTCGAAATGCAGGTGGGTACAGAGCACGATGTCGATATCGCCCGGCTCAAAGCCGGCCGCAGACAGCTCGTCGAGAAATCCTTCGCCCAAATGGCTCATCTGGGGGACCATCTCGATGGGACGGTTGCCGATGCAGGTGTCCACCATGATGGTTTGGCCCTCCGACTCCAGCACCAGGGCATGGATAGACAGCGGCATGTTGCCCTCGTCGTCCAGGAAATAGGGCCGAAGCCAGTCGGCATTGGCCTCGAACACCGCCATGTCGGGTTCCACATACATTCCCTCGGCCGGAACCGGTTGCAGGGTCTCTCGCACCAGCATCACCTTCACGTCGCCGACTTGAGTGGTCAGTGCCATGGCTATCCTCCGATCTTGTCCAGCACTTCGGCTTGGTAGCGACCAACGAAGCGCCGGATGTCGTCTATGTCGGTGCTGCCCGACTCGGCGGCCGAGACGATCAGGCGGTCGAGGCCCGACTCGGCGTACTTCTCGATCAGGTCCAAGTCGAACGACCCGCCCCGCTGGTAGCTGCCCGGCCACACCGTCATCTCGATGGCATCGGGATCCCGGTCGTGCTCAACGGCGGTGGCCCGGATGGTGGCCACCCGGTCGGCATAATCCTCCGGCGAGATCACATAAGGGTAGAACCCGTCGCCAATGCGCCCGGCTCTCCGGGCCGCTCGTCCGGTACTACCGCCGATGACGATGGGCGGGCCGCCGGGCTGGGCTGGATTGGGCAGGCTCTCGCACTCAGTGAAACTCACGGCATTGCTCTCGTAGGTGCGGTAGCCCGGCGCCCACAGCTCCCGCAGGGCGCCGATGCACTCGTCGAGCCGCTCGCCCCGGCCCTCATAGGGCACCCCGCAGGCAGCGTACTCCTCGATCTGCCAGCCGCTGCCCACCCCGAGGATCACCCGCCCGCCGCTGAGGGCATCGAGAGTGGCCACCCGCTTGGCCATCACCGCCGGCGGGTGCAGGGGCAGCACCACCACCCCGGTGCCCAGCCGCACCCGCTCGGTGACCGAGGCCATGAAAGCCAGCATCTCCAGCGGGTCGGGCATCACCACGCCGGGGGCGCCGGGCATGCGGCCCGACTCCGAGTACGAATAGCGGGGCTCGTAATTGTTGGCCACCACCACGTGCTCCACCGTCCAGATCGATTCCACTCCCTCTTCGTCCATCGCCTGGGCAAACTGGGTGATCCAGCGGGCGTCGGTGACCACCGACTCGTGCATGTGGGGAAGGACTCCAAGACTGACCATGGGCAGCAGACTACGCCCTGTCCGCCCGGCGCGGGCCACCACCCGCCCGAGGGGTTAGCTTCATGGCATGCCGGAGCATCTGGTGATCGACGTGGACGGCCACGTGTTCGAGCCCGACGAGCTGTGGGAGCAGTACCTCCCGGCCCGGTTCCACGAGCGCCGGCCCCGGATGATCACCGATGAGCGGGGCACCACCCGCTACGTGATCGAGGGCAAGGTGATCCCCCCGGGAACTGGGGTGGGCGCCTGGGCGCCCGAGGGCATCCGAGAATCCACCACCCTCCGGGAGGGCGGGGTCGACTCGGGGCTCCGGCTGGCCGACATGGACACCGAGGGCATCGACATCGCCGTGCTGTACGGGGCGATGTCCCTCGGCTTATACGCGGGAGCAGACCAAGAGCTGACTGTGGCCTGCTGTCGGGCCTACAACAACTGGCTGGCAGGCTGGTGCTCGGCCGACCCGAAGCGCTTGCGGGGCACCCCGGCGCTGCCGCTGAAGTGGGTGGACAGTGCGGTGGCCGAGGCCGAGCGGTGCGTGACAGAACTGGGCTTCGTGTCGCTGACCGTTCCCTGCGCGGTGGGCGACCGCAATCCCGACCACCCCGACAACGACCCCCTTTACGACCTGGCCGAACAGCTCGATGTGCCCTTGGGCTTCCACGCTGGCGGCTGCCGGTTCGCCAATAGCCGGTTCACCGACGCTTACGCCCAGCTCCATGTGATCGAGTTCCCGTTCAACCTGATGTTCGCGGCCACCACCTTGATCTGCGGGGGTGTGTTCGAGCGGTTCAAGCGGCTGAGGGTGGCTCTGCTGGAAGGCGGCGTGGGCTGGTTTCCCCACACCTTGGAACGCCTCGAAGAGCATTACGAGTACCGGAGCCATGAGTTCGACGCCATCACCAAGCCGCCCGGCGAGTACCTGGCCGAGGGGCGTCTGTTCGTTTCCACCGAGGGCGAAGACGGCTTGCCCCAGGTGATCGAGCAGATCGGCTGCGACATCATTGTGTGGGCATCGGACTACCCCCACTGGGACAGCGATTTCCCCACCAGCGTGACCGGCGTGGCCAATCGCTCCGACTTAGCCGATGCCCACAAGCAGGCCATATTCGAGACCAACCCCAAGCGGCTCTTCGGGTGGGATTGAGCACATGAGCCGCATCACAACTGCCGACACCATCGAAGAGTGGGTGGAGCTAGCCCACGCCGAGGGATTGACCGACGGCTTGCCGGTGTATCCCCCCACCCGCGCCGCAGTTGACGCCTTGGTGGAGGCCTCAGGCCGCGATCCCGGCCAGCTGCTGGGGGCTATCCCCCCGAGGGGCGGGGCGGCTACCGTGGAGGTGGCAGCGGCCAACGCGGCCATGGCCGGCTGTCGGCCCGAGCACTTCGAGGTGGTGCTGGCCGCCGTTGAGGCGATGATGGAGGACCGCTTCAATCTGCGGGGGGTGGTCACCACCACCCATCCGTGCTGGCCGCTGGTCATCGTGTCGGGACCAATCGTGGAGCAGCTCGACATGGCCCATGCCGAATCGGCGTTCAGCGGCGGCGGGGCCCACGCCAACGCGGCCATCGGCCGGGCCGTCAAGCTGCTGTTGTGGAACGCCGGCGGCGCCACCCCCGGAGAGCCGGTCAAAGAGGTGTTCGGCCATCCCGGTCGCTATGCCTTCTGCGTGGCCGATTCGCCGGCCAGTCCTTGGCCTCCGCTGCACCAGGCCCGAGGCATCGACGCAGTCAGCGGGATTACCGTGTTCGCCTGCGAGTCCCCCACCAGCGTGGCCATGTGGGGCGCCGACGACACGCCCGTCAACCGCCTGGCGCAGTTGGCCGATGCCATGGCCATCAAGGGGTGCAACAACACCCACACCATGGGCGAGACCCTGGTGGTGCTCACCCCCAATGAGGCCCGCCACATGGCCGAGAACGGCTACGACCGCAGCGCGGTTCAAGAGCAACTCTGGCAGCAGGCCCGGCGGCGCATCGGCGACCTCCTTTCCCCCGGCGTTCCTCCCTATGCGTGGTGGCCCGACTGGGTGGACACCGGTGACCCCGACACGCTGGTGCCGGTCACCGAGCGGCCCGAGGACATCCACGTGATGGTCACTGGAGCCGAGTCCATTCCCTGGATGGCAGTGTGCGCCGGCTGGGGCAACCTGGGCGGCTACGCGGTGAGCCGGGCACTGGATGGCTAGAACTGGCAGGATTGGAGTGTGAAGTTGAGCGGCGAGCTAGTGGATCCCCGGGGCCAGGTGGTGATCAACGACGGCGCGCTGGCGTCCCGTCGGGGCCACACCCAGGGTCCGCTGACCATCGGTTTCCTGGTCAACGAGTACAACCCCTCGTCTGGCCCCGACTTCACCCGCTACACCGAAGCAATGGAGCAGGAGTTCCGCCACCGCCTAGATGTGACCGCGGTGGTCCGCCAGCACAAGCCGGTGCTCAGCCGCCCCGCGGGCGACGAGATGCTGGCCTCGTTCCGGGCCTGCGCGGGGGTGGTCAACGGCCTGGCCAAATGAGGCTCATGCACGTCGGGCAGTGTGCTCGACGCCGTGAACCTGGAGAGGCTGGGCATCCCCACTGTCACCGTGGTGACTGAGCCCTTCACCGTGGCCGCCGACACCGTGGCCCGCTCCTTGGGCATGCCCGACGTCCCCCGGGTGGTGATCCCCCACGACTACCTAAGCGAGGACACCGACGCCATCGCCAAGAAGCTCGAGCCTCTGCTCGACGAGATTCTCGACCGGTTGCTGGTTCGCTGAGCGGCCGCTGGTTCGCCGACTACGAACTCTGCTCTTGGAATTCCTCGGGGCTGAGGATGCGGCCGCCGTCCTTGAACAAGATGTCGTTGTAGCCCTGGCCAGGGGGGATGAACTCGGCCCAGATGGGCTTGTGGTAGCCCACATAGATGGTGCGGCGTCCCCCGGAGGCGGGGGCGGCAGTGGGAGGCGGGGCACCGTGCATGGTGTGGCCGTAGTGGACGGTGACATCGCCGGGCGAGGCGCTGATTGCCGCCGTGGGCCAGTCATCGCGCACATGACGAGACCGACTGGACGAGTCGCTAGAACCAGCCAGGTAATGGAGCTGGCCGTTGGCCTCAGAGCACTCGTCAAGCTGGATGCCGATGCTCACCGTGGGACAGGTGATGGAATGCCCACCGGTGCCGCAGTCCCGGTGCCAGGGCAGGTCGGCCATGCCCTCAACGATGCTGGGCAGCTTGATGACCACCGAAACGCCGTCGCCCCTCTCGGGATAGGCGGCGAAGTCGTCTCCGCCCAGCGCTCCGATGGCATCCAGACGATGATCGCCGATCAGGCTGAGAATCAGCTCGCTGCGGTCGTCCATGTGGGTTACCCGGCAGCACACCTCCTCGCCATCGGCGTTGGTGGCCCACCAAGAGCGGTGGTCGTCGGGGGTGGCCTCGCCCCGCTGGCGCTCAACCTCGGCCCGCAAAGCGTCGATCTCCTCGGCGCTGAACACGCCTCGGATGTGTAAGAACCCGGCCTCGTTGAGGTACCAGCTCATCTCCTCATGGTCGTCGTCGAGGGTGAAGCTGCGGGACAGGTCCACCGTGGGCTCCCACCCCTCGTACAGGGGTCGGCCGTGGTACATGGCCAACAGCACCGGCTCGAAGTCCTCGAACAGCCCGAAATCGCCCCGAACCATCTCGGCAGCCTCGGAGTAAAGCAATCCGACCCAGGTCCACAGTTCGGCCGCGTAGTTCGACCAGTTCTGCTCGCTGACTTCCACCACCAGCTCGGCGTCGTCGCCAGGCCGGATCTCAATCTCACCGTCGCCCACCACATAGGTCACCGACCGGCCGTCGGTCAGCCGCCAAGCAAAGCTCTTGACCAGGGCGCCTGAGCCGATGCTCGCGGCTAGCACCCCGTTGCCCTCGGCCAAGCGCCGGGGCAGCTCCTCTGAATGGAATTGTTCGAAATCCAGGGTGTCGAACAGGGGAAGACGGGGAGCCTGGTCCACTACAGCCATGACGAGAATTTAGTCCACCGCTACCCAAGGACCCCGAAGCGCCCGCTAGAGCTCCATTCCCTCATAGGGATCGGTGGGGTTGCGGCGGGCCTCGATGTCGGTGAAGCGAACTGCGGCCGCTTCGGGAGTGATGTCATGGGTGAACACCCAAAACCGGTCATCCACAATGGCGCTCACCACATTGGCGGCAACCTGAGAAGGGGCAATTCCCCGCGCGCTGAGCATCTCCCGCATCGGGGTCATGATGGCATTCTGGGTGGCGGTCAGCTCGGCGTCGTAAGGTCGGTTTCGCTCCGACTGGAAGATCTGGGTGTTCACCAAGTTGGGGCACAGGCACGACACCCCCACACCCAGGGGATGCAACTCTCGCCACAGCGACTCGCTCAACCCCACCACGGCGTGCTTGGTGGCGCAGTACATGCCGAGCGCGCTGTTGGTGACCAAACCGGCCTCCGATGCAGTGTTCACGATGTGACCTTCCCCAGCCTCGGCCAGGATCGGACCGAACGTGATCACTCCGTGAGCCACGCCCATCACGTTGACCCCTACGATCCACTCCCACTCCTCGGCGGTGGTCTCCAGCATCAGGCCGCCTGGCCCCACTCCGGCGTTGTTGCACACCACATGCACCCCGCCGTATGCCGACAAGGTTTGCTCAGCCAGGTCGCTCACCGAGGCCGCGTCGCTCACATCGCACAGCACGCCCAACACATCGGCACCTTCGGCCTGGACGTTTGAAGCCGACGCAGCCAGTGCCTCCTCCTCAACATCGGCCATCACCACCTGCATCCCCTCGGAGACGAACTGCTTGGTCATGGCCAAGCCGATCCCGCTGGCCGCTCCCGTTACCACCGCGACCTTGCCCTTGAGCTCCTTCATGACCTCTGCCTCTCTTCTCTGTCTTCGGAGCCTCATATTGCCAGGGATAATTCGCAGTTGATGATTTCTGCGTGACTCAGCAGACAGGGCGACAAGCCGTAGGGTGAGGGGAATGGTTGAGCCTGTTGTCGATCTCTCCGGTGCCGCTGTGATCGTTGCGGGAGCCGGAGGAGGAGGCATCGGCACTTGTTCCTGCGAGGCTGCTATGGCGGCCGGGGCCGAGGTCATAGCGGTGGAGCGGTCTCCAGAGGAGCTGGACAAGCTCGACTCGCTCACCCGCCCGGTGGTCAAGGTCCAAGCCGATCTCACCGCCCCCGATGCCCCGGCGGCTGTCGTGGATGCCGCGCTCAGTGCCCACGGCCGCATTGACGGATTGATCAACGTGGCCGGTGGCACCGGCATCGACGACTTCGGCCCCCTGGTGGACATCGACCGCCTGGGCTGGGACCGGGTCATGGCCAACAACCTTCGCTATGTGGCGTTCCTGAACCGCGAGGTGGCCCGGGCAATGATCGACGCCGGCACCGGAGGAGCCATGGTCAATGTCTCCTCGGTGAGCAGTCTGGCATCTCAGCCCTTTCTGGCCGCCTACGGTGCAGCCAAGGCGGGGCTCAACTCGCTCACCCGCACCATGGCTGTGGAGTGGGGTGGCCACGGCATCCGGGTCAACGCAGTCGCGCCCGGCACCATCACCACCCCCCGGGCGGGCGATCATGAGTCGCTCGATGCGGCCAAGCGGGCCATCCCCTTGGGACGTCGGGGCCATCCCGCCGAGATCGCCGCCGCCGCGGTGTTCTTGCTCAGCCCCCAAGCCAGCTACATCACCGGGCAGGTGCTGTCGGTAGACGGCGGCATGTCGGTGAAGCTGGCGATGCTGGGCGATGACAACGCTCCGGTGTTCGTCACCGAACCTGAGGTCCGGGCCCGGATGATGGGATCTGAGCACCAATGAGCGACGACAGCAGCAGCAAGCGCCATCGGTTCTCCGACTGGGCCGGTCAAGACGACAATGCCCCCGAGCTGGTGGCCGCGGCCACGGTTGTGCTTCTGCGCGATGCCCCCGGAGGACTGGAAACCCTGATGATGCGGCGCAGCTCCAAGCTCAGCTTCGTCGGCGGGATGTGGGTATTCCCCGGCGGCCGAGTGGACGACGATGACTACCCCGCGGAGCGGCCCGATGACATCTACGCCGCCAGCCAGGTTGCGGCGGTGCGGGAGGCCGCGGAGGAGGCCGACCTGAGCATCGCCATCGAAGCTCTGGTGCCCTACTCCCACTGGG
The DNA here is from genome assembly GCA_022826705.1 of Acidimicrobiia bacterium. Taxonomy (GTDB): domain Bacteria; phylum Actinomycetota; class Acidimicrobiia; order Acidimicrobiales; family Bin134; genus Poriferisocius. The sequence continues at coordinate 263,281 of JAJDUJ010000007.1, forward strand.
TGCCCCCCACCACCATCAACAAGCGGTTCGCAACCTGGTTCTTTTTCGCCCCTGCCCCCGCTGGCTCCGTGACCGTGGACGGCGGCGAGATAAAAGAGCACGCTTGGTGGCGTCCGGCCGACACCCTGGCCCGCCATGCCGCCGGCGAGATAGAGATGGTCCCGCCCACCTTCATCACCCTGATGGATCTGGCCGAACACCCCACCGTGGATAACGCCCTGGCCGCCGCCCGGAGTCGGGCCGACGACATCCCCCACTACGAAACCCGCATCGCCCTCAACGGCAAAGTCCCGGTGTCGCTGTGGCACGGGGACGCCGGATACGACACTCATGACGCCGATGCGCCCGGCCCCCGGCACCGCCTCACCCTGCACAAGGGCGGCTGGCACTTCGAGCAGACATGACCCGAGGCAACTCCCGCCGAATCGCAGCCGCCAAATGGGCGGTGCCCGTGGTCACCCTGGTGGTCACGGCTGCCATCGCCGCCTGCGGGTCCAGCACCTCCCCCCAAGCCGCCCCCACCGCCATGCCGGCCGTCTCCCAACCCCCGGTCACCGCCACCCCGCCTCCCGACCCGGGTCCGGTGACCTATGTCGATCCCGTCTATCAGCCCGACGGCAACCGTCTAGCCGATGGCTCCGGCCTAGGCACCGGGTTCATCCAGCAAATCACCACCAAGGACATCAACCTGGGCGACATCCCGACCTGGGTCACCGGCACCAGCACCCCCGACGGAGATGTCTGGGTGGTGGCCTTGGCCGACGGAACGGTATACGGCTACCAGATCCCCATTGGGGGCCAGCCCTCCCCCATCGAGGTCCCCGGTGGCCGATTGGCCCCCGGCCAGCCGCCGGTGCTGGCCGTACAGGGAAACTCGGTGCGCCTGGCCACCACCCCGGCCAACGCATCGCCCAACAGCGTGCCGGTGTATCTGACTGGCAATCGAGCCGCCTACGTGGACAACCTTCAGCGACTCACCGTGCTGGAGCCCGACGGCACGCTGTGGCGCCCCGATCTGAAAGTGCTTCCCGACACCCGGGTCATCCAGATCAGCCCCGAAAAGGTGCTGGTGCTGGCCGGTCCCACCGACCGCTTCCCCCATTCCGCATTGGGCGACAACCTGGAGGCCACCTCCGTGGTGGTGGTCACCGTTGGAGTGAACGAGGTGGAGACCGTCTACCGGTCTGAGGACGACGTGATCGAGTCGGTGGCCCCTCTGCTGGCCGATGTCGACGGCGACGGCATCAACGACGTGGTGCTTACCCTCAGCAACGACCGCGAGGTTTGGATCGTGGTGGCCTCGAGCACTGGCGGCGGTGTGGTGGCGATCAGCGACCCGGTAGACCGATTGCTGGGCTGGCGCCACTTGGTGGCGGTGGGACCGCTCGGCCCCAGCGGCCAAACCGAGATCGCCGAAGTTCTCTATCCCGACGCCCAGGGATCGCTGAGGTTCCTGAGCCTGAGCGGGAGCAAATTGGGGGTTGTTGCGACACGAACCGGCTATCGGTCCCACGAATTCGGCACCCGGAACTTCGAGCAGGCGGTGGCCGCCGACGTCGACCGGGACGGCCGCGTCGAGGTGATCCTCCCCACCCTCGACCGCCAGCACATCGCCGGGGTCATCCATGGCCCCGACGGGGCGGTCGACATGTGGAGTCGCCCGCTCGGGGGCACGCTGGCCACCAACATCGCGGTGCTCACCCGCCCCGACGGCACCCTGTCGGTGGCTGCTGCCACGGTTGAGGGCTCGCTTCGCATCTGGCAATGAATGATCGGGCGGCTCGTCTGGCCGCTGGCGAATCCTCCTGTTTCGATTTCCAGCCGGTAACTTCGGAGCCTGATGGCTCCTGACACCGCCGCAACCTCGGCCACCGAAGTCGACCCGGCGCGGGGCCTCACCGCCGAGCAGGTGGCCGAGCGGGTGGCCGCCGGGCGCACCAATCAGGTGCCCGACGCCCCGGTGCGCACGCTGCCCCAGATCCTGCGGGCCAACGTGTTCTCGCCGGTGAATGGGATCATGCTGGCGCTGTTCGCCGCCATCTTGGTGGCCGGGTTTCCCCGCGACGGCCTGTTCGTGGGGGTGGTGGTGTCCAATGCCGTCATCGGCGTGGCCCAGGAGATACGGGCCAAACGGGAGCTGGACAAGCTGGCGGTGCTCAGCGCCCCCAAAGCCCGGGTGGTGCGCGACGGGGAGGTGGCCGAGGTCGGCGTGAGCGAGGTAGTGGCCGACGAGGTGTTGGAGCTGGCCCCTGGCGACCAAGTTGTGGTGGACGGGATGGTCCTCACCTCTGCTGGGCTGGAGGCCGACGAGTCGCTGCTCACTGGCGAGGCCGATCCCATCGAGAAAGAGCCCGGCGACGAACTGCTGTCGGGCAGCTTCGTGGCTGCGGGCAGCGGTCGCTACCAGGCCACCCGCATCGGCGCGGAGTCGTACGCCAGTTCGCTGTCGGAGGAGGCCAAGCGCTTCACCCTGGTCAACAGCGAGCTGCGCCGGGGCATCGACACCGTGCTGCGCTGGCTGATCATCATCATTCCCCCCGCCTCTGCCCTGCTCATCCTGGTGCTGCTCGACACCGAGGACCGCTGGCAGAACGCGCTTCAGGGCACTGTGGCCGCCGCGGTGGCCATGGTTCCCGACGGGCTGGTGCTGCTCACCAGCCTCTCCTTCGTGGCTGGGGTGGTCGCCCTGGCCCGCCGCCGGGCGCTGGCCAAAGAGCTAGCCACTGTGGAGCTGTTGGCCCGCACCGACGTGCTGTGCCTGGACAAGACTGGCACCATCACCACCGGCCACATCAGCTTCGGCGATGTGGAAGCGCTGCCCGGTGTCGATCCCGCTTTGGTGGCCACCGCCTTAGGGGCCATGGCCCACGCCGACGAGGCCCCCAACGCCACCATGCTGGCGGTGCGCGACGCCTATCCCGCGCCCGACGACGGCGACGGCGACACCGGTGGCTGGACACCGGTGGGAACCACCCCGTTTTCCAGCGCCCGCAAGTGGTCGGCCATGGAGTTCCGCAGCCACGGCGCCTTCTATTTCGGAGCCCCCGACGTGATCGCCGGCGACCTCCCCGCCGTGATGGAACAGGTGGCGGTCCACGCCGAAGCGGGACGCCGCACCCTGTTGTTAGCCCGAAGCCCTGAGCCGCTGGCCGATGAGACCCTGCCCGAGAACCGGACACCGCTGGCCCTGATCTTGCTGGAAGACACCATCCGCCCCGATGCCCCCGAGATCCTGGCCTTCTTCCGGGAGCAGGGGGTGAACCTCAAGGTGATCTCCGGCGACCACACCGCCACGGTGGCCGCGGTGGCCCAGCGGGCCGGCATCCCCAACGCCCACAACCACATGGACGCTCGGGAGTTGCCTGAAGACACCGACGAAATGGCCGCCGCCCTGGCCGAAAACGCCGTGTTCGGCCGGGTCACCCCCCAACAGAAGCGGTCCATGGTGGACGCGCTCCAGTCGAGGGGCCACACCGTGGCCATGACCGGCGACGGCGTCAACGACGTGCTGGCCCTCAAGAACGCCGACATGGGCATCGCCATGGGCAGCGGCTCGGCGTCCACCCGGGCAGTGGCCCAACTGGTGCTGCTCGACAACTCTTTCGCCACCCTGCCCGAGGTTCTGGCCCAGGGGCGCAAGGTGATCAACAACGTGGAGCGGGTGGCCAACCTGTTCGTTACCAAGGCGGCCTACGCCGTGCTGCTCACCGTGCTGGTGGGGATTTTCACCGTGGAATACCCGTTCCTCCCCCGCCATCTCACCCTCGTGGGCACCTTCTCCATCGGCGTGCCCGGCCTGTTCTTGGCCCTGGCCCCCAGCACCGAGTTGATACGCCCTGGATTCTTGGCCCGGGTGCTGCGGTTCTCCATTCCCGCTGGGGTGCTGGCCGCGGTGGCATCATTCTTCGTCTACGAGATCGCCCGCCGCCACGACGAAGTCACCCTCCCGGAGGCCCGCACAGTGGCCACCTTCACCCTGCTGGGGGTGGGCCTGGTGATCTTGGTGGTGATCAGCCGGCCGCTGCGCCCGTGGAAGGTCGGCCTGGCCGCGGCCATGGGCGGGTCGTATTTGATCGTGATGGTGTGGCCGTGGGCCCGGAATTTCTTTGAGCTGGACGTACCCCCGGCATGGATGTGGATTCCGACCATTGCCGCCGTGGCCATTGCCGGCTCATGCGTGGTCACCATCCCCCGGGCCTTGAGGAGATACCAGGACCAGTGACTGACGACTACCAAGACATCGTCTATTCGGTGGACGACCGGGTGGCGACAATCACGCTGAACCGGCCCGAGAAGCTCAACGCCTTCAGCACGCTGATGGGCACCGAGCTCGCCGACGCCCTGCGCCGCAGCGATGCCGACGAGGAGGTGCGGGCGGTGGTCATCACCGGCGCCGGCCGCGCCTTTTGCGCGGGGGCCGACTTTTCCGGCGGACCAGGAGTGTTCGGTACCCCCAACCCCGACAGCTTCCGCTCTGACGCCCTGGAGTTCCACCCCTGGGACGTGCGCAAGCCGGTCATCGCCGCCATCAACGGCCATGCGGTGGGCCTGGGCATGACTATGGCCCTTCAATGCGACATCCGCTACATCGCCGCCGACGCCCGCTGGGGCATCGTGCAGAACCGCCGGGGAGTGCTTCCCGACTTTCGCTCCCACTGGACCCTGCCTCGCACCGTGGGCCACGCCAAAGCGCTCGAGATTCTGCTCACCGGCCAGATGTACACCGGCGAAGAGGCTGCCCAGATGGGGCTGGCCACCGCCGCCCTGCCCACCGATGAGGTATTGCCCGCCGCCTTGGAGACCGCCAAAGACATCGCTGTCAACGTTGCCCCGGTGTCGGTTGCCCTCAGCAAGCGCCTCTTGTGGACCACCTCACCAGGCGACCAAGGAGTGATCAACGAGCTGGAGCGCCGCATCCACCTCCACGTCATGGGCCAGCCCGATGCCACCGAGGGAGTCATGGCCTTTCTGGAGAAGCGCCCCCCGGAATGGTCGCTCACCCTGGCCGACCACTGGCCCGACTGGATGCCCCCTGCTACAGAGGACGAGTAGAGGCACCCAAGACGAGTAGAGCCGCTGAAGATCAGTAGGGTCGGGCCATGCGCATCGGCATCTACATGGACCTGCGGAACCCACCGGAGTGGCAAAAGCCCTGGCCCGACTTCTATCGGCAGTCGCTGGAGCTGGCCGTGCAGGCCGAGGAGTGGGGGGCCGACTCGGTGTGGCTCAGCGAGCACCACTTCTTCGAGGACGGCTATCTGCCCCAGCCCCTCACCTTCGCCGCCGCGGTGGCGGCACGAACTGAGCGCGTCAGGATCGGCACCGCGGTGCTGCTGGCTCCGCTTCGTCTCGCTCCGCAGATCGCCGAGGAGGCCGCGGTGGCCGACCAGATCAGCAACGGCCGGATCGACCTGGGGCTAGGTGCGGGCTACGTGTACGACGAGTTCGAGGCCTACAGGGCCGACCTGTCCAAGCGCTACACCACCACCGACCAGCGGGTGCGGGAAGTGCGGGAGCTGCTGGACGGCGGCGTCGTCACCCCGCCGGCGGTGCAGAACCCCTTCCCCATCTGGCTGGGGTACAACGGTCCCCAGGGCGCCCGCCGAGCCGGACGGCTGGGCTGCGGCCTGCTGTCGATCAACCCGGCTTCGCTAGAGCCCTACACCGAGGGCCTGACCGAGGGCGGTCACGATCCGGGTATCGCCCAGATGGCCGGGGTGGTGAGCATGGTGGTGGCCGACGACCCCGAGGAGGCCTACGAGCGCATCCTCCCCCACTTGGCCTGGCAGCTCAACACCTACCGGGCCGCGGGGGCATCGGGCACCGGCAAGACTCCCAGCCGCCTCACGGTGGAGAAGCTGCGGGAGCGGCGCAGCACCATGGGGGTCATCTCCCCGATGGAGGTGTTGACCCCCGACGAGGCCATAGCCCATTTGGGCCGCTTGTCGGAGGGCATCCCCATGGTGGAGGCCTACTGCTGGACCAGCATCGCCGGCATGCCCGACGACTTGGCCCATCGCCATACCGAGCTGCTGTGTACTGCGGTGCGCGAAGGAGTAGCCGACCTATGAGCAACCCGTCTGAGAATCTGCCGCTGGCCGGTATGGCCGCCCTGGTCACCGGGGGTGCCGGCGGCATCGGCCGATCCACCGCCCGGCTTCTGGTGGCGGACGGCGCCCATGTGGTGATCGCCAGCCGCAGCGCGGGCCATCTCCAAGAGGTTGCCGACGAGCTCGGACCGCTGGCCGCAGAAGCAGGCGGCTCGATCCGCTGGACGGCCTGCGACGCCACCGACAGCGATCAAGTCCTGGCCGCGGTGGCCCTGGCTGCCGAGCCCACCGGGCGGCTCGACATGGCGGTTTCAGTCCCCGGCGGGGGTGCTATGGCCGCGGTGCTCGACTACGAGCCGGAGCAAGTGGCGGAGACGGTCAGCTTCAACGTGGTGGTGCCGTTCATCATGATCAAGCACGCCGGAAAGCACATGGCCGACGCCGGAGGAGGCTCCATCGTGGCGGTGTCGTCCACCGCGGCCATCCAGTCGTGCCGCTTCTTGGCCCCATACTGCGCGGGCAAAGCCGGCGTGGACGCCCTGGTGCGGGTGGCCGCCGACGAGCTGGGCGGCCTCGGCGTCCGAGTCAATGCGGTGCGCCCAGGGCTGACCGCAACCGACACCACCCAGGGTCTGGTGAACAACGACTCGGTAGTGGCCCAGTACCTCGATCAGCAGCCCCTCCAGCGCATCGGCCGACCTGACGATGTCGCCGGAGCCATCCGCTACCTGGCCGGACCGGAATCGAGCTTCACCACCGGCCAGTTCATCACCGTTGACGGAGGCCACACTCTGCGCTCGTTCGTGGACTTCACCGACGTGGTGGCCGCCCGCTCTTCCTCCTAGTGAAGTGTCACAGAGGCAAGCGATACTTCGAAAAATCACAGCTGGCCGTCTGGCGCTGTCCATCGCGGTGATCGCAGGCTTGTTGGCAGCATGCACCATTGAGGAACCCGCCGCCTCTGGGGAGCGCTTCTCCGCGGTGGCCGCCGGCCAAGATCGTTCGTGCGGCATCCGCGAAGACGGCACTGTCCAATGCTGGCGGGCCGGCGGGAACAACCCCGGCTGGGCCGTCTACCTCAGCGGCAACTTCACCGCCATCTCCGCGGGAAGCGGCTACTCGTGCGGGATTCGAGATAACGGTGCTGCCGACTGCTGGGAGGACGACTACCAAGCCGGCGTGGACCCACCTGAGGGGCACTTCACCGCCATCTCGGTCGGAGCACAACACACCTGCGGGATTCGGGGCGACCGCACCCTCCATTGCTGGGGAAACCGGGTTGGCGGCCCCGAGCCCGCAATTCCCCCAGAAGGGCGCTTTGCCGCCATTTCCGTCGGCTGGGGCGATACGTCGTGCGGGTTGCGAGACGACGGCACGGCGGAGTGCTGGGGAGCAGGGAGTTGGGCTGATCCGCCCGAGGGCCGGTTTGCCGCCATTTCCGTAGGACTGTCCCATGCTTGCGGGCTCCGAGATGACGGCACCGCCCAATGCTGGGGTGACAACACCGTTGGGCAGGCCGATCCCCCGCTCAGCCTCTACACCGCCATTGCGGCCGGTGCCAGCTTCACCTGCGGCATCCGCGACGACGAAACGGTTCGGTGCTGGGGCCACGGCGAGGTCGTCGATCCCCCTGGAGACCGCTTCATCGCTCTTTCCGCCGGACTCAGCCACGCCTGCGCATTGCGCGACGACTACAAAGTCCGGTGCTGGGATTGAGTCACGCTGCCTGACCACCAGTCGATAGTGTCTCGGCCCATGCGAGCAGTTGGAGTCATTGAGTACGGCGGGCCGGAGGCCTTGGAGGTTGTGGAATTGCCCACGCCCGAGGCCGGTCCCGGCCAGGTGAGGATCCGGGTGCGAGCCACCGCGGTCAGCCCCACCGATACTCATGTGAGGGCCGGTACCCGGGCCGAGCAGCAGGCCAAGACCGGGCCGCCGCCCTATATCCCGGGAATGGACGTGGCCGGGGTGCTGGACCAGATCGGAGAGGGCGCCCAAACCGACCTACAAGTGGGCGATCATGTGATGGCCATGGTGGTGCCCATGGGATCGCACGGGGCCTACTCCGAAAATGTGGTGCTGTCGGCGGAATCTGTGGCCCGGATGCCAGCAGGCTCATCGTTCGCCGAGGCCAGCACCCTGCCTATGAACGGCCTCACCGCCCGTCTCAGCCTCGACCAGCTCAACCTCCAGCCCGGCCAGACGCTGGCGGTCACCGGGGCGGCCGGGTGCTACGGCGGCTACATGGTGGAGCTGGCCAAGGCCGACGGCCTGCGGGTGATTGCTGACTCCTCCGAGGCCGACGAGGAGTTGGTGGCCTCCTTCGGCGCCGACGTGATTGTGCGCCGGGGCGACGACGTGGCTAACCGAATCCGGGAGCACGCCCCCGACGGCGTGGACGGCCTGGCCGATGGGTCGGTGCAGATGGAGCCGCTGGTGGCCGCGGTGCGCGACGGCGGAGGCTTCGCTTCGGTGCGGGGATGGCCGGGCAACGGCGAGCGAGGCATCCAATTCCACATCACCTGGGTGTTCGCATACGACAAGGACTACGCCCGCCTCGACCGCCTGCGCCAGCAGGCCGAAGACGGCCAGGTGTCACTGCGGGTGGCCGGCACGGTTCCCATGGAGAACGCCTCAGAGGCTCACGCCCACTTGGAAGCCGGCGGCACTCGCGGCCGGTGGGTCATCGAGTTCTGAGCATCTCTCAAAGAGCTGCCTTAGGGGCTAGCTCAGCGCCTTGATGTCGGCAATGATCACGGCGGCGTGTTCAGCCAAGTCTTGACCCTCCAGGTCGTAAGACTTGGCCACCATGCCATCCGGTGAGATCAGGTAGCTGATCCGCCGGGGCAAGCCGTATTCGAAGTAAGGCTCGCCCTCGGCCCGCTCGGCGTCATAGGCCCGCCCCACGGCCCGGTCGGGGTCAGAGATCAGCGTGAACGGGAAGCTCTCCCCGTCAACAAAGCCCTTCTGGTCCTCCACGGAGTCGAACGACGCCCCCACCACCACGGCGCCGAGAGCTTCAAATTCGGAGATTCGATCACGGAATCCCTGTCCCTGAATCGTTCAACCCTTGGTAGAAGCCTTCGGATACCACCAAAACGCCACCCAGTTCCCCCGCAGATCAGCCAACGACAGATCGTTCCCATCCTGATCCGGCGCCGTGAACTCAGGAGCCTTCGTGCCTTCACTCAACATGAGTGGCGACCCTAGTGGCGGTGGTCAGAGACAGAGCAGTTGAAAGCGCCTCACTGCGAGGTGTGAAGGCCTGCGAACTTAGGCGTGCTCGGGTTCTACGGCACTACCAAAGCGGCCCTCAACCGCATGACCAGCGCACTGGCCGTGGAACTGCACCCCCGCAACATCCGCATCAACACCATCGAGCCCCAGGCCGCCGTGTTGTCCGAGGGAGCCGATGAACTAGTGCCGTTCCTGCCGCCCTTCGCCTGTCTTGATGTCAGCCGTCAGCAGTAGATGGTCTCATCATCAAGAATCATGCGTTTGGGGTCTGGCCGTCCTGAACCACCGATCGTGCCGTCGGGCAACAGATACTGGTGGACAATCGCCAGCTTGTGGCCGTCAAGGCTGAGATACCAGACCATTTGGCTTCTCGTCCCCTCGGGCAATCCCAGTTCTGCTCGGACTGGCCGATCATCCTCCAGAATCGTATTCAGCTCGCCCCGCAGGGCTTGCTCGAACAAACCCGACCCATTGAATAGTTCTCTAATCTCGCTGGGGTCGACACGACGTACCGGCGCGTGTTGTTGCTTTCCACCCAATTTTGGCAAATTCCCAGTGGCCTATGACACACGGTCGCGTAGGATTGTTCCGGTGGAAGCAATCGATGCAGAGATCCTAGAGCAACTCAATCGGGTTGAAGAAGGACATTTGACAATCGTGCAGTTCGAAGATTGGTTCGTCGGCCGCACATTGAACGAACGGTCCAGGCTGGTTGCTGAGCTCGATCACACCCTGGCCGAAAAGTCCTTGCTCACCGAGGAGCAACTGATCAGCGAACTCCTCTCGTACGCTAGGGCCACCGTACTAAAGCCCACTTTCACGGCATAGGGCTCTCACTTCGAATCCGCTAGCTAGACACCCAGCTGAGGGCTTGGAGTTCGCTGTAGGCGTGGAGGCCGAAGATGCCTCGGTCGCGGCCGATGCCGCTCATCTTGAAGCCGCCGAAGGGGGCGTGGACGTGGGGGGCCAGTGAGTTGATACCGACGTTGCCCGATTGGATGCGCTGGCCAATCTCGAAGGCTCGGGCGGGGCTGTCGGCGAACACGTAGCTAAACAGGCCGTAGCGGCTGTCGTTGGCCAGCTCCACCGCGTGGTCGTCGCCGTCGTGGGCCATTACCGCCACCACCGGCCCGAAGATCTCCTCGGTCACCACCCGCATGTCCGGCTCGCAATCCGCCAGCAAGGTTGGGGCCACAAAGTAGCCGGGCAGGTCCGGGCGCTCCCCACCGCACAGCATGGTGGCCCCATCGGCCACGCCGCTGGCGATGAAGTGCTCAACCCGGTTGCGGTGCAGTTCGGTGATGACCGGGCCGACAATCGTCTCCCGGTCGAGCGCGTCGCCCACTTTGAGCATCCCCGCCACCGCGGTCAGCTTGTCCACCAGCTCGTCGTAGCGGGAGCGGTGGACGATCACCCGGGTGGGCGCGGTGCAGATCTGCCCGCTGTGGAGCCCCCATACCGAGGCGATGGCCCCCACCGCGGCATCCACGTTGCAGTCGTCGGTGAGCACGCAGGCCCCCTTGCCGCCCAACTCCATGAGCAGGCGCTTCATGGTGGCTGCTCCGGCCCTCATGATCTTGACCCCCACTGCGGACGAACCGGTGAAGCTCACCATGTTCACGTCGGGCGATCCCACGAGTCCGGCCCCCGCCGCCGCCCCCGACCCGGTGATGATGTTGACCACGCCGGGGGGAAATCCGGCCTCCTCGATGATCTCCACCACCTTGATCATGGCCAGTGGATCCTGAGGCGCTGGCTTGATCACCACGGTGTTGCCCATTGCCAGCGCAGGGGCGACCTTGCCCGACACGTTGACCAGCGGGAAATTGTACGAGGTGATGCAGGCCACTACCCCCACCGGCTGGCGGATGACATGGGCTCCGGCCAAGCCGCCCGGTCCCAGCGGGTTGGCCTCCACCGGGTAGGGCGCCATTGACTCGTCCAGGTCCACCGGAATCTCGTACTGGCGGAACCGGTCACCGCACGCGGGAAGCTGAACCGCCTCGGTGATGTTGATGGTGGCCCCGGTCTCCCCCTGAAGCAGCCCGGTCAGGCCGCCGATCCGCTCGTCGATCAGGTCAGCGGCCCGGCCCAAGAGGGCACACCGCTCGGCCATCGGCGTGTCCCGCCAGCCCGGCAGGGCCGCCTTGGCCGCGGCGGCAGCGTCGTTCACCTGGGAGACGGACGCCTCGGGAGCATGGCCGATCACCTGGGTGGTGTTGGGATCGACGATCTCGTAGGTGCCCGCCTCCGGGGTCACCCAGTCGCCTCCGATGAGCAGGCGATACTCCTCGTCGACGTTCAGCGGTTCCATTTCGGCCAGTGCCATGGCCATCTCCCCCCTTGCCGGAATGCTCGCTACTCCAAGCGGCTGGCTCGGCTACGCGGCGATTCCGTATTTCTCCAGGCTGTACAGCTCGATGGCGTTGCCCCGCAGTAGCTTGTAGGCCTCCTCATCATCGAGTCCGGCCTGGGTGACGATCCTGGTGGCGATTTCCTTGGTGTGAGGGAACGTGGAGTCGGCATGGGGGTAGTCCACTTCGAAGGTGATCTGGTCCATGCCGATCAGGTCGCGGTTCCGCAGCCCCACCTCGTCGTCGAACATGCAGCCCCACACGTGGCCAGCGATGTAGGACGACGGCGGGTTGGGCAGGTTCACCCCGAAATCGCCGTCATCGTCGTTGATCCGCTCTTCCCACAGCTTGTCCATGCGCTCGATCACATAGGGCATCCACCCCACCTGGCCCTCGCTGTAGGCCACCCGCAGGCCGGGATAGCGCTCGAACACCCCGGAGAGGATGTAGTCGCACATCGAGCCCATGGCGTTACTGAAGGTGATGGTGGAGCTGACCGCGAACGGCGCGTCGGGCGACGTGGTCGGCATCTTCGAGGAGGAGCCGATGTGCATGTTCACCACCGTCCCGGTCTCCTCGCAGGCGGCGAAGAACGGCTCCCAGAACCCGCTGGGGTCGTGGATCGACGGCAAGCCCAGGTGATATGGGTTCTCGGAGAAGGCCACCGCGAAGCTGCCCTTGTCGGCGCAGCGGTGGATCTCCTGGGCGGCCAGGTGGGCGTCCCATAGCGGGATGATGGTCAGCGGGATCAGCCTCCCCTTGCCGTCCCCGGCACACCACTCGTCGATCATCCAGTCGTTGTAGGCCTTGACGCACAAAAGGGCCAGCTCCTTGTCCTCCCGCTCGTGGAAGGTCTGGCCGCAGAACCGGGGCAGCACGTTGGGAAAGCAGATCGACGCCTCCACGTGGTTGGCCTCCATGTCCTCGAGGCGCTCCTTCTGCTTCCAGCACCCCGGCAGGATCTCGTCGAACGTCACCGGGGTATTGGTGAGCGGCTCGAACCCGATGGCCGCCGAGAGCTTGGGGAAGGGGTAGATCAGATCGTCGTAGAGCCACCAGTCGCCCCATGTGCCGTCGGGCGACCCCTTCTCGTAGCTGAACACCCCACCCTCGAAGTGGAACGTGGCCTTGTCGCGCTCAACCCGAGGGCAGCGATCGTGGTACTTGCGGGGAAGCCGCTCGGTCCACAGGTCGGGCGGCTCTACCACGTGGTCGTCCACGGAGATAATGCGGGGGATCTCAGCCATGGGCAGGAAGCTTACCGATGCTTCAGCCCAAGCCATTCACTCAACGCCCGGTTCTTCGCCAACGAACCCAGGCATCGCCTAGATTGTTGGCCGAGCGTGCGAACCAGCGCGCACAAGGGGCGAACCATGTTTGACACCATCATCAAGGGCGGAGACATTGTCGACGGCACCGGCAGCCCTCGCTATCGGGGCGACCTGGGCCTGCAAGGAGGCCGAATTTCCGCCATCGGCGATCTGAGCGCGGCTGAGGCCGCCAACACGGTGGACGCATCTGGCAAGGCGGTGTGCCCCGGCTTCATCGACGTGCACACCCACCTAGACGCCCAGGTGTTCTGGGACACCACGCTGAGCCCATCGCCCCTGCACGGGGTGACCAGCGTGATCGGGGGCAACTGCGGGTTCACGATCGCACCGCTCACCGATGATCCCGCCGACGGCGAGTACTTGATGCAGATGCTGGCCCGGGTGGAGGGCATGCCCCTGGAGTCGCTCCAGGTGGGGGTTCCGTGGAACTGGCGCTCCACCGCCGAGTACTTCGACGCCTTCGACGGCACCCTGTCGATCAACACCGCCTTCAAAGTGGGCCACTCTGCGCTGCGCCGGGTGGTCATGGGGCCGGAATGCGTCAAGCGGGAGGCCACTCCCGAGGAGTTGGCCCAGATGCAGGATCTGCTCCGGGCCGGTTTGGAGGCCGGTGCGCTGGGATTCTCATCCTCCTACGCCCGCACCCACAACGATCCGTTCGGCAACATGGTGCCCAGCCGCTACGCCAGCCGAGAGGAACTGGTGGAGCTGGCCCGAGTGTGCTCGGAGTACCCGGGCACCTCTTTGGAGCTGATTCCCTGTGTCGGCCCGTTCGACGATGCCGCTATCAACCTGATGACCGACATGTCGGTGGCGGCCCAAACCCAGCTCAACTGGAACGTGATGACCGTGATGTCGGGCAACTTGGACGAGTGCTACGCCAAGCTGGAGGCCAGCGACCACGCCAAGGCCAACGGCGGCAAGGTAGTGGCGCTCACCGTGCCGATGGCCTTCTCAATCCGCCTCAGCATGGCTGGCGGCTTCGTGCTCGATGCCCTGCCCGACTGGGAGGGCGCCATGCTCGCCCCGCCCGCCGAGAAGATGGCGCTGCTGGCCGACCAGGCCGAGCGTGATCGGCTCGACGAACTGGCCCAGCAGCCCGGACCCCTCAAGGGCTTGGCCGACTGGTCCACCAAGATCATCTTCGACACGTTCGCCCCTGAGAACGAGCAGTACCGGGGCCGCACCGTGGGACAGATTGCCGAGGACGAGGGCAAGAAGCCGTTCGACGCCCTGTGCGACATCGTGGTGGCCGACGAGCTGAAAACCTCCTTCGGCACTCCGCCGCCGGTCTCCTCCACCGAGGACTGGAAGGCCCGCATGGAGATCTGGCGGGACGGCCGGGCGGTGATCGGCGCCTCCGACGCCGGGGCCCACCTTGACCTGTTCATGACAGCCAACTACGCCACGTCCATGCTCGGTCAGTGCATGCGGGAGCGGGAGCTCATCTCCATGGAGGAGGCCATCCACCTGATGACCGACGTGCAGGCCCAGCTGTACGGCCTCAAGGAGCGGGGCCAGCTCCAAGAGGGCTGGCACGGCGACGTCGTGGTGATCGACGAGTCCCAGGTGGGGGCCAAGCCCCTCACCGTGGTGGCCGACCTGCCCGCGGGCGCCCCCCGCCTGTACGGGGAGGCCGACGGCATCGACCACGTGTTCTGCAACGGCGAGGAGATTGTTCGAGACGGGCAGTTCACCGACGCCCGACCGGGCAAGCACCTCCGCAGCGGAACAGATACCGAGCGGGTAGACCTCTCCTAGACTCCAGACTTCCCCTCCCGATAGGCCCCAGGGCCCCAATCCCAATCGATCAAAAGCAAACCAGGAGCCACCATGCCTGAAGCAGTAATCGTCGCCACCTCCCGCACGCCCATCGGGCGAGCGGTCAAGGGATCGCTGGTCGACGTCCGCCCCGACGACATGTCGGCGTTCATCATCGGCGACGTTCTCGGCAAAGTCCCCCAGATCGATGGGGCCGATGTCGAGGACGTGATGTGGGGCTGCGCCCAGCCCGCGGGCGAGGCCGGCTACAACATCGCCCGTTTGTCGGGGTTGTTGGCCGGCCTCGACGTGCCCGGCGTGACCGTCAACCGCTACTGCTCCTCGTCGCTTCAAACCATCCGCATGGCGGCCCACGCAGTGCGGGCCGGTGAGGGCGACGTGTTCGTGTCCGGCGGAGTGGAGTGCGTGAGCCGCTTCGCCGCCGGTGCGTCCGACCGCGGTGGCAAGAACGACAAGTTTGCCGACGCCGAGGCCCGCTCGGCCGAGCGCAGCGGCGAGGGCTCGCCAGCGTGGGAGCCTCCCGAAGGCCTGCCTGATATCTACATCGCCATGGGCCAGACCGCCGAGAACGTGGCCCAGGCCTGGAATGTGAGTCGCGAGCGCCAGGACGAGTTCGGGGTGAGGTCGCAGAACCGGGCCGAGGCCGCCCAGGAACGGGGCTTCTTCGAGCGGGAAATCACCCCTTATCCCCTGGCCGACGGCACGCTGGTGACCAAGGACGACGGCATCCGGGCCGGCACCGTGATCGAAAAGGTGTCCCAGCTCAATCCGGTGTTCCGCCCCGACGGCACCGTCACTGCGGGCAATGCCTGCCCGCTCAACGACGGGGCCGCTGCGGTGGTGGTCATGAGCGACACCAAGGCCGCCGAGTTGGGCGTCAAGCCGCTGGCCCGGATCGTGGCCTCCGGGGTGGCTGCGGTGAACCCCGAGATCATGGGCCTCGGCCCCATTCCGGCCATCACCCAGGTACTGGACCGAGCCGGTATGACCATCGACGACGTCGATCTGGTGGAGATCAACGAGGCCTTCGCCGCCCAGGTCATCCCCTCAGCCGATGAACTGGGCATCGACTACGACAAGCTCAACGTGAACGGCGGGGCCATCGCTTTGGGCCATCCCTTCGGCATGACCGGCGCCCGCATCATGGGAACCCTGTTGAATGGGTTGGAAGACGCCGACAAGACCATCGGCGTTGAGAGCATGTGCGTGGGCGGCGGCCAGGGCATGGCCATGATCGTGGAGCGCTTGAGTTAGGCCCCACACCCATCGGCCAGACTTGATAGGCCCTCAAGCAAAGGGGTCGGCTGCGCCCACGCGGGCTCCGGGAGTGAACGTGACGGGCATCGACACCACGCCGGTCATCAGCAGGTTGCCCGGATAGGGCTTGAAACCGTCGAGGTTGATCTCGTAGTCGCCGATGCGGGCGAGAACGTCTCCCAGCATGAGCTCCGACTCGATGCGGGCGATCGACGAGCCGATGCAGCGATGGCCGCCCAACCCGAACGCCAAGTGCTTGTTCACCTCGCGGTCGATGCGCACCTCGTCGGGAGCATCGAACATCGCCGGATCGTGGTTGGCCGTCACCCAGCTGATGAACACGATGTCGCCCCGCTTGATCTGGCGACCGCCCAATTCCACGTCGCGGGTGGCGGTGCGGGTGAGGGTCTCGCTGGGGCTGTAATGGCGCAAGAACTCTTCCACCGCAGCCGGGATCAGGCCCGGATTCTCGATGAGCCGGGAGCGGTCCTCGGGGTGGGTGCCCAGGTGGTGCAGGCCCCACGACACCAGCGATGTGGTGGTGTCGAGACCGCCCGCCACCAGGTTCCACATGATGGCGGTGATCTCGTCGTCGTCCAGCATCCGGCCATCCAGCGGGGAAGACACCAACGCAGTGGTGACATCGTTGGCCGGGTTTTCTCGACGAAACGCGGCGAAGTCGCGAAGTTCCCCCCACATGTCCGGTTGATGGGCGATTGCGCTGAGGTACCGATCGTCAGTGGGCTCATACGAGGAGGTGGCGTGAAAGAAGTCGGCGTAGTGCTGCCAGTTGGATGAGACCATGCCCATCATCTCCAGGGTCAATACCGCGGGCACTGGCGTGGTGTAGTCGAGCACTAAGTCGGCTTCGCCCGACTCGACGATCTCGTCGAGGAACCATGCCGACACCGCCTCCATGCGGGGGCGGTTGCTCTCGACAGCGTTGATTGTCATGAGCGGATTCAGCACCCGCCGCAGGTCGGCGTGTTCGGGACCGTCGATCTCCGACACTCCCTGGCGAGGGATGTAGCCCGGGCGGGGTACCCCGCAGATGCCCATGTAGGAGATGCCGTCGGGGGCGTCGGGCTCGTACTTGTGGGCAAACGTCTCGTTGTCTCGGGCTACCTGGGCCACCGACTCGTAGTCGGTGACCATCCAGAAACCGCCATAGTGCTCGTTGAACATCACCGGGCAGCTCTCCCGCAACTCGTGGTAGCGGCTATGGCGATTGGCGACGAATTCCGGCGTCTGATGATCGATGTCGACTGTCGATTCGTCCACGCCCGCAGCGTAGTGGCCCGCTCGGGCGGTCCAAACAGCTACGAACCGTAGACCAGCACTCCTTCGGCATATTGCTCGGCAAAGAGTTTCAGCACCTCGCCGACATCGGCATGCCGCATGCAGTCGTCTTTAGAGAAGAGCATCTCATCGTCGACTTCCACGTCGAAGATGCCCGACGCACCGGTCACCAGGGTCAGTCGCTCGATGATGTGCTGGTAGTTCTGAAGCAAGTCCTTGGCAGCGCTCACGGCGTGCTCGGAATAGTCTCAAGGAACTCAATAGGTGATGGTGATGCGGTGCTTTTGCGCCATGGGTGCAGGCTATCGCCGGGCAAACGGCAACCCGCACATTTCTGCGACCGCTACTCTCGGAGCCCATGAATCAACCAGCCGCCGAGGTCGGCGTGTTCGAGGCCATGCACACCCAGCGGGCAGTGCGGCGCTATTTGCCCGATCCGGTGCCCGAAGAGCTGATCACCAAGGTGCTGGACGCTGCCATCCGGGCTCCCAGCGCCATCAACGGCCAGTTCGCCCGATTCGTGGTGGTCACCGACCCCGAAAAGCGCCGCCGTTTGGCCGAGCTCTATCTCGACGCCCAGCAGGAGTCGTACAACAACCCGTCGGCGGCGGGCACCGAGTGGCTGCGGGGCCAAGAGGCCGGAATCGTGGAGAAAGCCGCCAAGTTCGCCCGAGAGATCGGCGACGTGCCGGTGTTCATCATCGTGTGCTCCACCCAGCGGGGGGTGAGCCACTCGGTTTACCCCGCGGTGCAGAACCTCCTGGTGGCGGCCCGCAGCCTGGGGTTGGGCACGGTGCTCACCACGTTGCACGCCTTTCGGGCCGATGGAGTTCGGGCCGTGCTGGGCATCCCCGACGACGTCCACATCGTGTGCGGCATCCCGATGGGTTGGCCCGCGGTGCCCTTCGGCCCGGTGCGACGACGCCCGTTGTCAGAAGTGGCGTATTGGAACCAGTGGGAGGACCACAGTGAGTGACCAAACAAGTGAGCAGAGTTTTGGCCCGTTCTCTTTGAGAGTTGCCGATGGCGTGGGCTGGGTGGTGATCGACCATCCGCCCAAACAGCTCGTTGACGGCCCCCTGATCGGCGGGCTCATGGGATTGCTCGACTCGGTTGAGGCTGATGAGCAGGTTCACGTCTTGGTGTTCGAAAGTGCCGACCCTGAGTTCTTCTTGATGCATGGCGATGTGGAGCAGATCTTGGCCATGGAGGCGCCCGCCGAGGTGCCGACCGAGCCAAACTTCGCCGCGGCCACCTTCGACCGCTGCCGCACCATGGGGGTGGCCACCATCGGCATGATCGACGGCATCGCCCGGGGCGGCGGCTCGGAGTTCCTTCTGTCGCTCGACATGCGATTCGCCGGGCCTCGCACCGTGTTGGGCCAGCCAGAGGTGGCCATGGGCATTATTCCTGGGGCGAGCGGCACCCAACGGCTGGCCCGATTGGTGGGCCGCAGCCGGGCGCTGGAGATCGTCCTGTCGGGCAACGACGTAACCGCCGAGGAGGCCGCCGCCATCGGTTACGTCAACCGGGTGCTGCCCTCCGATGAGCTCCGGGCCCACACCGCCCAAATGGCCCGTCGCATCGCCGCCTCACCGAGGTTGTCCATCGCCAAGGCCAAACAGGCTGTGGACTCGGCGTTGGGGCCGGTGGAGCCGGGGTTGTTGACCGAGACCCAGGCCATGATGGCCTGCTCAGCCACCGGCCAGCATGTATCCCTCATGCAGCGCTTCCTCGACGCCGGCGGCCAAACCCGTGAGGTCGAGCGCGACCCCGCAGCCATGGCAGCGGTGATCGACGAGATGCTGGGAATCGACTAGCTGCATCAACATCAGCCCAGCTCAGGCTGTGCTCAATTCAGGCAGAGTCCAATTCCGGCCAAAGAGCCAGCGCGGTGCCGCCCAAGAACTGGGCCTGCTCGCCCTGTGTCAGCCCGGCGCAGGCCGCCCGGGCCTGATCGGCTAGCTCCTGGTAGGGCCGATCGTGGGTCTGGGAATAGTCCGACCCCCACATGAGCCGGTTGAGGCCGAACTGCTCGGCCAGCCGTTCCAGCATGACTGCCGGGTCGCCCGCATCCAGCACATGAGGAGTCACTTTGAGATAGAGGTTCCCCAGGTGGGCATAGTCGCCGATGGTCTCGGGCGCGAAGCCGCAGTGATCGAGAGACAAGATCACATCAGGATGGACGGCCAGCGCTTCCCCCAACGCAGGCAGGTACTCGGGCACCGTGGCCGCGCTTACCCGCAGACCGAATCGCCGCGCGGTGTCCCAAGTGGCCTCATCGTGCAGCGGCCCTCCCCCGCCGATGGCGAAAAACCGCACCCCGCCCGCCCCGGCTGCTGCCAGCCGGTCGAGCTCGGGAGGTTCGTCGACGATAACCACCGCGCTGAACTTCTCGGGATAGGCCGCCCGAGCGTCCAGCGCATAGGAGTTGTCGGTGCCATAACCACCTTGGGCCTGCACCAGCACCGCCCGGTCCACTCCGGCAGCGGCCATCTCCGCCAGCAGCTCCTCCGCGGTGACCGGCGCCTCGTACACCCACTCCACCCCCGGATAGTCGGCAACCTGGAGCGGGTACTTCTCAAGGTCATCCGAGATCACGTGAGTATGAGTGTCCACTACGAGCATTGGTCACAAGTCCCTGGTTAGTTGGAGGCCGGTCGAGCTTCGATGAAGCCAGCAGCCGCGAAGTCGCCGTCGAAGGCAAGCGCTTCGCTTATCCGCTCACGGCGCATGATCTCGAAGCTCGTCGCGTCCACATAGGAGTAGCTGCGTTCGTCCCGAAGGCGCAACCAGGCCCAGGCCCGTTCATCAATGGTGTCGTCGACCACCACAACGGACACCCGATTTGAATGCTCTATGTGATCGAGAAATCTCGTTGCGGCCCCATGACCCGCACGCCGTCGCAGCCAAGTCCACGTCTCGCCCAATACAAGGTTGGATGTCCTCACCGGCCCCTGGTCTTGCTGCCAAAGCTGTCTCGCCTCCCGGTGTCGATGATCGCGTGCTACCTGGAGGCCAATCCAGAACGAAGTATCGGCAAATCTCATTCCGCCAACCCGTAAATCAACACATCGAGATCCTCATCCGGTTCAACGTCCAGGCTGCCAATTAGTTCGTCAACCGGATCAGTGGTGGCCTCAATCCGACCGCTCAATGCTGTGCGAACCGCATCGCGCACCAAGGCCGAACGGGAAGTGCCCAATCGTGCCGCCTCAGCCGACAGGGCTTCATCGACCTCATCGTCCATATAAAGCTGAATACGCCGCATGAGCAAAATATACACAATTCAAGTAGCGTATACACCAGATATGGATCACCCTAAGAGTGCAACCCAAAGGAGAACCCGCATGTCCAATTCACCTGAAGAGCTCACTTGCTTCGAGATCGATACTGACGGCGGTGTCGCCCACTTGCGGCTCAGTCGGCCCGAGACCAAGAACTCGATGATTCCGGAGTTCTGGTCTGAGCTGCCCGCTGCGGTGAACGAGCTGTCGGACTCTGGGGAGGCCCGGGCGTTGGTGGTCTCTTCCACCGGACGCCATTTCACCGCGGGAATGGACCTGTCGGTGTTCACGCAGCCGGACTCGCTGTTCTCGGGTAGATCTGAATCCAGCGAAGCACCGGAGTTCGGGAGGGTCCGAGCCGAAACTCGCAACCTCGCCCTGACCCTTCAGGAGTCGTTTAGCTGCCTGGAGAAGGCCCGCATGCCCGTGCTGGCCGCAGTGCAGGGCGGCTGCGTCGGTGGAGGGGTGGACATGGTCTGCGCCGCCGATATGCGTTACTGCACTGCTGATGCCTTCTTCTGCATCCAGGAGATCAACATCGCCCTGACTGCCGACCTCGGCACACTGCAACGTCTGCCCCGGATCATCCCCGACGGACTCGCCCGTGAGTTGGCCTATACCGGACGCCGGCTCACTGCCGATGAGGCAATGTCAGCAGGGCTGGTCAACCAGGTTTATCCCGACCACGACGCCATGCTGGAAGGCGTGCTCGCCATCGCCCAGGAAATTGTCCAACGCTCGCCGCTGGCCATTTGGGGATCAAAGGAGATGCTCAACTACACCCGCGACCACAGCGTGGCCGACGGCCTCAACTACGTCGCCACCTGGCAATCGGGAATGTTCCACCCTGACGACATGGCCGAGGTGTTCGCGGCGAGATCCGAGGGACGCGACCCGGTCTTCCAGAACCTCCTTCCCACCAGACGCACGCTGTAGTTCAGGACCGTTGGCAGCAGACAGCTAGGTTCAACCCATGGCTTCGATTGCTACCGACCGCTACGTCGACCGGGCCGAGATGGAGGACTTCGTCCGCCCCCGCCACCGGGGCGTGCTCCTCACCACCCGCCGGGACGGGCGGCCTCAAAGCTCGCTGGTGACGCTAGGCCTCGACACCAGCGGCCGGGTGGTGGTGTCCAGCTACCCCGAGCGGGCCAAGTCGATGAACGTCAAGCGCAACCCCAACGCGTCGGTGGTGGTGATGTCGGACGAGTTCGGCGGCGAGTGGATGCAGCTCGACGGCACCGCCGAGGTCCTAGACATGCCCGAAGCGCTCGACGGCCTCGTCGAATACTTCCGAGTCATCTCCGGCGAACACCCCGACTGGGACGAATACCGCGAGGCCATGGCCCACCAAGGCAAATGCCTAATCCGCCTCACCATCGACCAATGGGGCCCCATCTCCAAAGGCGGCTTCCCCGCCCGCCTAGTCCAAGACGACTGAGGCGGCCTCAAGCCGGGTGTCGCCCTCAGCCGAGGCGCTCAAGTTGGCGGCGGAGCCAGTCTTCTTGGTCGGCGGAATAGCGCTGGGCGATCTCGAGGTGACCGAACATTGCGACGCCGTGGGGGGCGCCGGGGTAAACGTGGAGCTCGGTGGGCACACCGGCGCCGTACAGGCGCATGGCGTAGGTGATGTCCTCGTCGCGGAAGCCGTCGGCGCCGCCGATGCAGACGTAGGCGTCGGGCAGGCCCGACAGATCCTCCGCCCGAGCGGCCGCCGCGGTGTACGGCACATCATCAGAGCCGTACAGGTCGCCCAGATAGCTCTGCCAGCCGAAGGTGTTCGACTCCCGGCTCCAGATCAATAGATCGTCGAGCTGGCTCGACGGGGTGATCTGGCGGTCGTCGAGCATCGGGCAGTCCAACAACTGGAACTGAAGCGGCACCTCGCCCCGGTCCCGGGCCAGCAACGCCAGCGCAGCACACAAACCGCCTCCCGCACTGACCCCGGTAATGCCGATCTTGTCCCGGTCGATGCCCAGCTCATCGGCATTGTCATACGTCCACTTCAAACCGGCGTAGCAGTCCTCCAGCGGGCCGGGATACGCCGTCTCGGGCGACAGCCTATACTCCACCGACACCCCGACGATGCCGTACGTCGGACACCACCGGTCGAACTTGGCGTCGTCCATCTCATAGCTGCCCAGGATGTAGCCCCCACCGTGGATCGAGTACACGCACGGAACCGCACCTTCCAGCCCCACCGGCCGATGCACCCGCACCACCACGCCGTTGGCCTCGTCCACCACATGGTCTGTGCGAACAACCGCTTCGCTGAGTTCGGGAAGGTCTCCCAAGCGGGACTCCCGCAGCTCCGGCAAGTTGTCGGCATTGATCACCGCGAACGGAACCATTTCCCCTAGCGCTTCGATCTCCTCCAGTAGCGGCACAGTGGCCATTTCAACTCCTTTCTCAACCTGTGTGGACACCCCAGTCATGGGTGGTGGAGTGGGTTAGTCGGTGATGGTGATGGTGTAGGTGGTGATGTCGCCGAGTGTGTAGCCGGGGCCGTTGAGCAGGCGGAGGACGATGGTCTCGTTGGGTTCTCGGACCCTGTCGTTGATGAAGCGGACCGTGGGCAATCGCCAATAGCCATAGGCAGGAGCGGTGGTGGGGGCGGTGATGGCGCCCTCCCAGATGCCGTCTCGGTCGTTGTCGTGGAGGGTGTAGGGATGCTGCCACGTGATCTTGTAGTCGGCGCC
>JAJDUJ010000014.1 GCA_022826705.1 Acidimicrobiia bacterium
CGGCATGGTGTTGAGCAGTTCCCCCATGCCGGAGATGGTGCCCATGCGGGCCGGAGCCACTGAGGGCCGCTTCATCATGGACTGGAACAAGGACAGCGTGGACGACGCCGGCTTCGCCAAGATAGATCTTCTTTCCCTGCCCGTGCTGGACCAGCTGGAGGAAGCCCTCGACTTGATCGAAAAGCGCGAAGGACATAGACCCGACCTGAGCCGCATAGACCCCGAGGACCCCGAAGTCTACGACATGATCAACGAGGGCAAAGCCAAGGGCGTCTTCCTCCTCCAGTCGCCGGCCCAGCTGAAGATGGCCCAGCGTATCCGCTCCCGCTGCCTCCTCGACCTGGCCTACCAGGTGGCCCTCATCCGCCCCGGAGTGGGAGTCCAGGGCAGCGCCGTCTCCCAGTTCGTGGAGCGATACAGACACGGTGTGTCCTGGGACTACGACCACCCCCTGGAGAAGCGCGCCCTGGAGCGGGGCTGCGGCATCATCGTCTGGCAGGAGCAGGTGGTGCAGCTCATCGAGGATGTGGCGGGCATGACCGCGGCCGAGGCCGACGAGGTGCGCCGCGCCTTTGCCCGGCCCAACAGCGAGCACCTGATCGACCTATGGCGGAAGAAATTCGCCGAGGGTGCCCGGCAGAACGGCGTCCCGGAAGAGGCTGCCAGGAAGATCTTCTCCAAGATCAACGGCCACTACATGTTCCCGGAGTCGCACTCCCACGCCTTCGCCGTGACCGCGTACCAGGCGGCCTGGCTCAAGCGCTACCACCCGGTGGAGTTCTTTGTGGCGCTGATGAACAACCAGCCGATGGGCTTCTACCCCATGGAGACGCTGAAGCAGGATGCCCGGCGCTTCAGCGCGCCGTTTCTGAACCCGTGCGTCAACCGGAGCCGAGCGGTGTGCTCGCCAGAAGGCGGTTCGGTGCGGCTGGGGCTTCAGTTCATCACCGACGTGGGGGCGGAGTCGGCCAGGCTAATCACAGAGGAAAGACAGCGCCAAGGCCCCTACACCACCGCCGGCGATCTGGTGCGCCGCACGGGATTGAAACCCCAGGCGGTGCTCTCGCTGGTGCTGGCCGGGGCGTTCGACACCATCACCGCCAACCGCAGGGAGGCGCTGTGGGAGTCGGGGCTGCAAACCCGGCCCTCGGGCCGCAACCAAACCGCCCTGTCGCTGCCCACGGACGAGCGCGTGCCCCCGCTTCCCGACTTCTCGGAGCGGGAGAAGATGATGGGCGAGTACCGGGCCATGGGCATCTACCCCTCTGGCCACCTCATGGAGTTCATCAGACCCGATCTCGGCCCCAGGGTGCTGCCCACCGCCGAGGTTGAGAAGCTCGGCGACGACGAAACGGTCAAAGTGGCCGGCTGGCCGGTGGCCCGACAGCACCCACAGGGGCGCAACGGCACCGTGTTCGTGACCATCGAAGACGAGACCGGTGACACCCAGGTGATCGTCGGGGCCGACGTGTTCGCCCGGCGGCACCGGGAGTTGCGCAGTCAGGTGATCACGGTCACCGGGCGCATTTCCACCTGGGACGGGACCGTGAACGTGATCGCCACCGACCTGCGCGCCGTACATTCGGGGGTCATCATGCCGCCATCGCACGACTGGCACTGAGACAGCGCCCGGGGGGTTGGTGGGATGCCCTGTTCAGGCTCATAATGGGGTCGAGATGTGTGGCCGGTACAGCCTGACCGCCAGCCTGGATGAGCTTGCCCGGCGGTTCGACTTCGACAGCAACCGGGATGACTTCGAGCCGAGATACAACATCGCCCCCACCCAGCAAGTGCTGGCCGTGGTCGGCGGCGACGCCCGTCGAGCTGGCTTCATACGCTGGGGGCTGATCCCCCAGTGGTCCAAGGACGGCCCCTCCAGCCGTCCCCTGATCAATGCCAGAGCGGAGACGGTGGCCGAGAAGCCGTCGTTTCGCGACTCGCTGCGGCGCAGGCGGTGCCTGATCCTGGCCGACGGCTTCTACGAGTGGCAGACGGTGGGCGACACCAAGCGCCCCATGCGGGTCGCCCTGCGATCCGGCGAGCCCTTTGCCTTCGCCGGGCTCTGGTCGATGAGCAGTGACTCGGAGGGCAACCGCATCTCGTCGTGCGCCATCATCACCACCGCGGCCAACAACCTGCTCAAGCCGATTCACCACCGTATGCCGGTAATCTTGTCGGAGGAAGTGGAGGACCTCTGGTTGGACACCGCCCTTGACGACTCCCAAACGCTGACGCAATTCCTCGAGCCCTACCCCGACGATGCCCTGGAGGCCTACGAGGTGTCTGCCCTGGTCAACTCCGCTTCCAACGACCGCCCCGAGGTCGCTACACCCATATAGACAGATAGCGAGCGCAAGGTGCCCCAAATGAGAATTGTCCGAATCGGAGCGGCCTGCTTGTTCGGCCTGGTCGTGTTGATCGCTCTCACCATTGCCGCGTGCGGCAACGACGACGATACCGCAGTACCCCCGCCGACTGCGGTGGACGACGCCCCCGACGAACACGACCACGACCACGGCACAGAAGACCAGCACGACCACGCCACGCTGGTCGACGCTGTGCCCGACACGACTATCGAGGTGGAGGTGGCAGGGGGCAAGCCGGTGGAAGGGGTTCAGCGATTCCAGATCGATGCCCGAGACATTGTCACCATCATCGTGAGCGGCGATACCACCGATGAGCTGCACATCCACGGCTACGACCTGGTGGTGGGTTTCTCTCCCGGCCAGCCCGGCACCATCACTTTCGAGGCGGACATTCCTGGCATCTTCGAGGCGGAGACCCACCAACGCGGTGATCTGGTGATGGAGCTCGAGGTGCGGTGACCGCTGGGCTGCACTCTGTCTTCGCCCACGGGGTGGGGGCCCGGGGCGATCTGCCCCTGCCGTTCTATCTCTTCGGCATCGGGGCCGCCGTCGCCCTGATGGCCACTTTTGTCAGCTTGAGCTTCTTCTGGCATCGGCCCTGGCTGCCCGCGGCCGCCTCAGGCCGGAGCTTCGGGACGGCCTTCGGGCGAGTGCTAGATGTGGTGGCGGTGCCGGCTCGGCTGGCATCGCTGGCGTTGTTCGTGCTGGCCCTGGCCAGCAGCGTGAGCGGTGCCGCGGTGGGAAGCCAGCGGTTCGGACCGCTCACGGTGTACGTGGCGCTGTGGGTGGGGATGGCGATGGTGGCCGCGGTGTTCGGCGATGTGTGGCGGGTGCTCAACCCGTTCGAGACCATCGCCGCAGCCATTGAGTGGACCGCAAAAAAGCTGGGGCTGCCCCCGATTGACGACACCGGCGAGATTCCCGGCGGCTACTGGCCTGCAGTGGTGGCGCTGTTCTGGTTCCTGCTGTTCGAGCTCTGCTACCACGAGGGCACTACCAACGAGGCGGTTGGCGGGGCCATGATCGCCTACACGCTGGGCATGGTGGGCGGATCGGCGGTGTACGGGCGACGCTGGGTCCGCCAAGCCGACGGTTTCGGCGTGCTGTTCTCGCTGCTGGCCAAGATGTCGCCGCTGTACCGAGACGACACCGGCGCGGTGAGGCTGCGGGCACCGCTGTCGGGGCTGACTACCGTCGCCCCCCGCATCGACCTGCTGGCCGTGCTGTTGATGGTGCTGGGCGGCACCACGTTCGACTCGCTGGCCGGCAGCACCCTGTGGCCCGATCTGGTGGGCACCCACCGGGGCTGGACCGCCACCGGGATCAACACCGCGGGGATGATCATCGTCATCGCCATAATGGCCTTCCTCTACTACCTGGGTTCGCTGGCCGTGGGCTGGTTCACCGAGCAGAGCGCCGCCGATGTGGCCCGGCGCTTCGCCCACTCCCTGGTGCCCATCGTGCTGGGCTACACCGTGGCCCACTACTTCTCGCTGCTAGTGCTCGACGGCGGCCAGAACTTCCTGCGTCTCTTGTCGAACCCGTTCGACCGGGGGTCCAACTGGTTCGGAACCGCCGACTGGGCGGTGAACTTCTTCCTGGTGTCCACCGACGCCATCGCCTGGGTGCAGTTCCTGGCCATCGTGCTCGGCCACATCGCCGCAGTGCTGGTGGCCCACGACCGGGCCGTGGAGACCAGCGATGCCAGCGAGGCCACCTGGGCCCAGCGCCCCATGCTCCTCGTGATGGTGTTCTACAGCGTTGTCGGCCTCTGGCTGCTCCAAAAGGCCTAGCTGAACAACTCGGAATACAGTGGGACATGGCATCGCAAGCCGAGTTGGCCCACCTCAAGAACGACGAACCGCTCGAACACGTGCTGGAAGTGCTCGACGCCGACGGGGCGGTGATCGTGGAGGACTGCTTCAGCGACCAAGTGATCGACCAGGTCCTCTCCGAGCTGATGCCCTATGCCGAAAAGCCCGACTCCAACCGGACTCATATCAGCCCCACGATCGCCGCTTTCTTCGGCGAGCACACCCGCCACGTGACCGGCCTGGCCTCCAAGTCGCCCACATTCGTATCCGAGGTGCTGCTCCACCCGCTGATGCTGGGCGTCGCCGACGCGGTGCTGGGTCCCAACTGCTCCGGCATCCAGGTGAACGTGGCCCACATGCTGGTGGTGGGACCAGGGGCCCAAGCCCAGTTCCCCCACCGCGACGAGGACGTGTGGCCTCACATGCCCCAGCCCAGCCCCGAGATGGAGCTGTCTTCGGTGACCGCGCTGTGCGACTTCACCAAAGAGCTGGGCGCCACCCGGGTGGTGCCCGGGAGCCACCGCTGGGAGCCGGACCGCTGGCCCGAGCCCCACGAATTCGCCGACGCCGAAATGCCCGCCGGCTCGCGGGTGATCTACCTGGGATCGACCATCCACGGCGCCGGCACCAACAGCACCGACGACCAGCACCGGCCCGCCTTCCACCTGAGCTACATGCTGGGCTGGCTGCGCTCTGAGGAGAACAACTGCCTGGCCACTCCGCCCGACATTGCCCGCACCCTCCCCCGCCGAGCACAAGAGCTGCTCGGCTACGACATCCATTACGCCGTCGATGACGGCGGCGGCTACCTAGGCGCCCTCGACCTGAAGATCCCCGCCGACATGCTCGCCTCCGGCGAACTCTGACCAAACAAGGCTCGTTTTGGACCGGCTGCCTGAGGATTGGAGCCGAGCTCTAGCAGTGGTGGCCCACCCCGACGACCTCGAATACGGCGCGTCGGCGGCCGTGGCCCGCTGGACCGCCATGGGCAAGGACATCCGCTACCTACTGGCCACGCGGGGAGAGGCCGGCATCGACTCCATGGCTCCCGAACAGGCCGGTCCGCTGCGCTCGGCAGAGCAGGTATCTGCTGCGGCTGCCGTAGGTGTTTCGGTGGTCGAGTTCCTGGATCACCCCGACGGCCTGGTGGTCAACGGGATCGATCTGCGACGCGACCTGGCCGCAGCCATCCGCCGCCACCGGCCCGAGGTCATCATCGGATCGAACTTCCGTGATCAGTGGGGAGACTCGGGACCCTGGAACCATGTCGATCATCGAGAACTCGGCCGAGCTCTACCCGATGCCGTCCGGGATGCGGCCAACCGTTGGCTATTCACCGATGTCGGCGAACCCTGGAGCGGAGTGAACTGGATCGCATACGCATCCTCGCAAATGTCCACCCACGGAGTGGACGTGACCGATCACATCGAGGAAGGTGTGGCCTCCTTGTACTGTCACCGCACCTACATCGAGAGTCTCGGTGACCCGACCTTTGATCCCGACTCATTTCTGCGCACCAGTTGCCAACAGGTCGGTGAGACGCTGGGCGTGGATTTCGGAGTCGCCTTTGAGCTAATCACAATGTGATTACTGCGCTGATCGTCAGCCAGGCAAGGTCAGGGTGTCGCCGACGTTGATGGTGCCTGCGGCGGTGACCTCGGCGTTGGTGCCGAAGCAGGCAAAGGCCCCGTAGCCGAATTCCTTGCGGGCGGTCGCGGCGAGCATTTGCAACACGCTCTTGGCTTGCTCGTAGCCCGGCTGGGCCAAGGTGGTCATCACACAGCGGGGTGTGGCGTCACCGATCCGCAGTTCAGCCTCGCCGATCTTGACATCGAGATCTTCCCAGGCAAGATCGGCAAACTCCCCTGAACCGATGTCGTCGTGGGCGTCGAGCATGACGTTGGGACGAAATCGCTTGGCACCCAGCATGACGCCGTCCAGCAGGGAGGCGAGGTGCGCCATTGACTGGTTGACGATGATGTGGACAGCCGAGGCATCGACAAACGAGGTCTTCTCAGTGAGCGCAGCAACGGGCAGGTCGACCTCCACGTCCGAGAGGACTGTGCCCGGGATCTCCGGCCACTCGCTGCCGTAAGTCTCCTCACGGCCTTCTTCCACTTCCACCACCTGCACTGGTTCTCCCAGTGCCTCGGTCAATGCGGCATCCAACTCGCTGCTGCCCGCGGTGAACTCCCGCCCGGCGGGGCCAGTGACGATCACGCGGCCGTCGGCATGGGTGTTCGCGCTCCAATCGAGGAGCTGACCATAGGGACGGGGCCGCTTGGCACTGGCGATCTTGCCCGTCTCGGTGTTGCGCACCGCCCACCGCCGATCCCCGACGATGGCGCTGACGCGCAACTCAAGGCTCTCGACCCTCTCCCCGCCCATCGACTTGACGGGATACCGCCACAACTCAGCAATGGAATAAGTAGTCATTCAGCGCCCCCGGCAGGATTCGAACCTGCGGCCTGATGATTAGAAGTCACCTGCTCTGTCCGGACTGAGCTACAGGGGCGTGTTGGCGGGCTCGCCAGTCATGTCGAGTGTATTGCGCTGCCAAGTACAGCCCACGCCAGGTTTGCGGTGACCGGCAGCGACAGCAGCAGGTGAATTAGCCGAGAGCGATAGCGTCGGGGGATGGGTGATGTTGAGGTGTTGACTACTGCGGGTGGGGTGGCGTTTGTGCGGACGCCGGAGGAGCGGTTTTCGGGGATAGACGACTATCCGTATGAACCGCGTTATGTAGACGTCGATGGGCTGCGGATGGCTTATGTGGTGGCCGAGCCGGATGGGGCGAGCGATGACACGGGCACGGTTTTGCTGCTGCATGGCGAGCCGACTTGGGGGTACTTGTACCGCAAGATGATTCCGACGCTGGTGGCGGGTGGGTACCGGGTAGTGGTGCCCGACCTGATGGGGTTCGGGCGCTCGGACAAGCCGGTGGAGCGCTCGGCCTATAGCTATGCCGGCCATGTGGCGTGGATGCGGGAGTTCTTGGCGGCCACCGCGGCTGAGCGGGGTGCCGGGCCGCTGCACTTGTTCGGCCAGGATTGGGGCGGGCTCATCGGCTTGCGGGTGGCCGCTGAGAATCAGGGGCTGATCGACCAACTGGTCCTGGCCAACACCGGGCTGCCTGAGGGCCAGTCGCCCGGAGCGGGCTTCGAGTTTTGGCAGCAGTTCAGCCAAGACGTCGAGTTCCTCGACTGCGGACGGCTGGTGGACAACGCCACGGCCACCGAGGTAAGCGAGGCCGTCCAGGAGGCCTACCGGGCACCGTTCCCCGACGAGCTCTACATGGCCGGCGCCCGTCACTTTCCTCTGCTGGTGCCGGTCTCGCCCGATGATCCTGCGGTACCTGCCAACAAAGCGGCTTGGGAGGTTCTGGAGCGCTGGACCAAGCCGGTGCTCACCCTCTGGGCCCCCGACGACCCAGTGCTGGGCGGCGGGCAGGCGGCCTTCACCGAGCGGATCCCCGGCGCAGCGGACCAGCCACACGCCCAATTCCGTCCAGCCAGCCACTTCATCCAAGAAGACCAGGGCCCCGCACTGGCCGAAGCCATGGTCGCTTGGCTGCCCTGACCGAGCCTCCAGATCGGGATGGCAAACGGTTTCCCGGCCTCTCGTCTCCGGCTCTAGACTGACCGGGCCGTGCGGGCCGTAGCTCAGTCAGGTTAGAGCGCCGGGTTGTGGTCCCGGAGGTCGGGGGTTCAAATCCCCTCGGTCCGCCCAACAAGCCCCTCTAGCTCAATTTGGCAGAGCAACGGACTCTTAATCCGCAGGTTCTGGGTTCAAGTCCCAGGGGGGGTACAACTCAGGCAATCGCCTTTTCTTCGTGCTACAGTGACACTGTTCCGCATTGCGGTACTGGTCCACAGTATGGAACCCGCCCTGGGGTCCAGCACCACAGAAGGAGTGTGTCGAATGACTGACACGCCCGAGATCGACGACATCGATCTGTCGAGTCTGAACGACGAAGACCTCTGTGCGCAGATGCACGACGATCTTTATGACGGCCTAGCCGAGGAGATCGATGAGGGCACCAGGATCTTGCTCGACCGGGGCTGGCCGGCCGACAAGGTGCTGGACGTGGCGCTGGTGGAGGGGATGCGCATCGTGGGCATCGATTTCCGCGACGGCATCCTGTTCGTGCCCGAGGTGCTGCTGGCCGCCAACGCCATGAAGGCGGGCATGGCCATCTTGCGGCCGCTTCTGGCTGAGACCGGCGCCGAGCCCATCGGCAGTGTGGTGATCGGCACGGTCAAGGGCGACATCCACGACATCGGCAAGAACCTGGTGGCCATGATGCTGGAGGGCGCGGGGTTCGAGGTAACCGACCTGGGCATCAACACCGACGTGGAGGAGTTCATCGCCGCCCTCGACGAGCACCAGCCCGACATCTTGGGCATGTCGGCGCTTCTCACCACCACCATGCCCTACATGAAGGTAGTCATCGACACCCTGGTGGAGAAGAGCCTGCGGGAGGACTTCATCGTGCTAGTGGGCGGCGCTCCCCTCAATGAGGAGTTCGGCGAGGCCATCGGCGCCGACGCCTATTGCCGTGACGCGGCGGTTGCCGCGGAGACCGCCAAGGAACTCGTAGCTGCCCGCCGAGCCGCGGTCTGACCATGTCCAAAATGCTCGTGGTGGCCTGCGGGGCGCTGGCCAAGGAGTTGCGCCACCTCATCTCGGCCCTCGAGAACGAGGGGGGCGGCCCCGGCATCGACCTCGAGTGCCTGCCGGCCAAGCTGCACAACCGCCCGGAGCTGATCCCCGAGGCGGTGCGGGATCGGGTGCGGGCCGCCCGTGGCCGCTACCAGACCATCCTGGTGGGCTACGCCGACTGCGGCACCGGGGGCCTGCTCGACAAGGTGTGCCGAGAAGAAGGGGTGGAGCGCCTCCCTGGCCCCCACTGCTATGAGCTGTATGCCGGGACCGAGGGCTTTACCCATCTCCAAGAGGAGGAGCTGGGAACGCTGTATTTGACTGACTATCTGGTGCGGCATTTCGAGCGCCTGATTCTGGAGGGGCTGGGCATCCTCGACCACCCCGAACTTCAAGACGTCTATTTCAAGAACTACACCCGGCTGGTGTACCTGTCACAGGGGCACGACCCCGAACTGGACCGATTGGCCCGACAAGCGGCCGACCGTCTGGGGCTGCGCTTCGAGAAGGTGGCAACCGGCTATGGAGGTTTGGTCGATGCGCTGGTAGAGATCCGGGAGCGAGCCGCGTGAGTCGGCGGCGGGGGAGTAACGGCAACCTAGTGGTGATCTGTTGGCGGGACATCCCCGCTCAGGTGAACGCCGGCTCGGGATCCTCAAAAATCCAGCGCATCCTCCCCCGCCGCTTCCAACGCGCGATCGACGAAGCCGCCATGGTGGCCGGCAAGACCCAGGCATCGCAATATGTGGGCGAGTGGCGCCGCAAGGTGATCCCCGGCGATCCCGATGATCCCGAAGGTGCCGCCCTGCGGGCTGCCGAGGAGCTCGAGGCCGCCTTCCCGCGGGAGCGGCTCAAGGAATTCGTAGCCACCGGGGGCTGGGACCCGGACAATGCAACCGTGAGTCCCCAGGAGGCGACAACGTGACCGAAACCGTGCTCAGCTCGGCGACAAAAGAGGTGGTGATCGGCTTCGACCGCCCCTTCGTGATGATCGGCGAGCGGATCAACCCCACTGGGCGCAAGCTGCTGACCGAGGAGATGAAGGTCGGAGACTTCAGCCGGGTGGAGGCCGACGCTCTGGCCCAAGTGGCCGCTGGCGCCCACATGCTGGACGTGAACGCCGGCATCCCGCTGGCCGACGAGCCCGCGCTGCTGGCCCGGGCCATCAAGCTGGTGCAGTCGGTGACCGACGTGCCTCTGTCCATCGACTCGTCGATCATCGAGGCGCTGGAGGCGGGCATCGCGGTGTACGACGGCAAGCCGCTGATCAACTCGGTCACCGGCGAGGAAGAAGTGCTGGAGCGGGTGCTTCCCCTGGTGGCCCGCCACAGCGCCGCGGTGGTGGCCATCTCCAACGACGAGACCGGCATCAGCGAGGATCCCGACGTCCGCTTCAAAGTGGCCCGCAAGATCGTCGAACGGGCCTCCGACCACGGCATCCCCCGCTCAGATGTGGTGGTGGACCCACTGGTCATGCCCATCGGGGCCATGGGCACCGCGGGCCAGCAGGTGTTCCGCCTGGTTCGGCGCATCCGGGAAGAGCTCGGGGTGAACACCACCTGCGGGGCCAGCAATGTGAGCTTCGGCCTGCCCAACCGCCACGCGATCACCGGCACGTTCTTGGCCATGGCCATCGGCGCCGGGATGACTTCAGCCATCATGAACCCGCTGCACGGCGAGGTGAAGCAGGCGGTGATGGCCGCCGACGTGCTGGCCGGCCACGACCAGGACTGCATGGCGTGGATCGCCGAGAACCGGGACCCGACCGCGGCCGGGGAGGGGGCGGCCCGCCGTCGAGGAGGACGTCGCCGGGCCGCAGTATGAGCTCTGAGCACCGCGTGGTGTTCACCCCCAGCGGCATCGAGGCATCCGCCGCCGAGGGGTCGACGGTGCTGGACGCGGCTCGCACCGCCGGGGTGGACATCGACTCAGTGTGTGGGGGCCGAGGGCTCTGCGGCCGCTGCCAGGTATCCCCCAGCACGGGCCAGTTCGCCAAGTGGGGGCTGACGAGCACTGACGACGCCCTCTCCGCGCCCGGGCCCACCGAGCTCGACTACCGAGGGCGCCGCCCGCTGGAAGCAGGCCATCGGCTGAGCTGTCAGGCCGCCGTGCTGGGCGACGTTGTGATCGACGTCCCGCCCCAGAGCCAAGTACACAGCCCGGTGGTGCGAAAGGCGGTCGATCTGGGCGAGATCACCCTCGACCCGGTGGTGACCCTCCACTATCTGGAACTGCCCATCGCCGTGCTGGGCGACGAGATCTCCGATGCCGAACGGCTGGTCGGCGCTTTGGACGACGACTGGGACCTGTCCGGCGTTGAAGTTCCCGCTTCAGCACTGCCCGCCTTGTCTTCGGCGATCGCACAGGGGAACGGGGCGGTCACCGCCGTAGTCCACACCCGACGGCAGTACTCAACCCATGCCGAAGACGGCGAAGTGGTCGAGCGGCGGGTGCTCACAGTGCGACCGGGGTATTCCGATGCGGAATTTGGCGTGGCAGTGGATGT
Organism: Acidimicrobiia bacterium; assembly: GCA_022826705.1. Taxonomy (GTDB): domain Bacteria; phylum Actinomycetota; class Acidimicrobiia; order Acidimicrobiales; family Bin134; genus Poriferisocius. Next base: position 11,349 of record JAJDUJ010000014.1, read on the forward strand.
GGGCTCGACCACCGTGGCCGGCTACCTACTGGATCTGGCCACTGGTGAGGTGGCTGCCACCGCAGGGCGCATGAACCCGCAGATCCGCTTCGGCGAAGACTTGATGAGCCGGGTGTCCTACGCCATGTTGAACCCCGGCGGCACCGCCGAGCTCACCACGGCGGTGCGGTCGGCCATCGACAACGTGATCGGCGAGCTCTGTGAGGCCGCGGGCATCGACCGAACCGACGTCTGCGATCTCGTGGTGGTGGGGAACCCGATCATGCACCACCTGGTGCTGGGCATCGACCCCACCCCGCTGGGCGCAGCCCCGTTCACATTGGCCGTGCGCGACGGGGTGTGGGCCAACGCCAGCGACATCGGCGTGGACCTGCCCGGCGCATCCCTTTATGTGGGGCCGTGTATCGCCGGCCATGTGGGAGCCGACGCGGCGGCGGCCCTGCTGGCCGAAGGGCCGCACCGATCCCCCCGCCCTCAGCTGTTGGTGGACGTGGGAACCAATGCCGAGATCGTGCTGGGCGACGGCCAGAAAGTGTGGGCGGCGTCGAGTCCTACCGGGCCCGCATTCGAAGGCGCCCAGATCAGCTGCGGGCAGCGGGCCACCGCCGGGGCAATCGAAGGAGTGCGGATCGACCCCGCCACTCTGGAGCCCCGCTTCAAGGTGATCGGATGCGACCTGTGGTCCGACGACCCCGGCTTCGAAGACGCTTTGGGCTCTCTGGAGGTGTCCGGGCTGTGCGGTTCGGGAATCATCGAGGTGATTGCGGAGATGTTCCTCGTCGGGATCATCGACCACCGAGGAGTCATCGGCGGTGAGTTGGCCGAGCGCAGCCCGCGCATCATCGCCGACGGTCGTACGTTTTCTTATGTGCTTCAAATCCAGCCGGTACCGCTATTGGTGACCCAAAACGACGTGCGAGCAGTTCAGTTGGCCAAGGCCGCGCTACGGGCCGGCATCGACCTGCTCTTCGAGCACGCCGGGATCGCCGAGGTGGCCGATGTGAGGCTGGCCGGAGCGTTCGGTGCCCACATCAGTCCGGTTCACGCCATGGTGCTGGGTTTGGTGCCCGACGGGCCGGTAGAGGGGGTCAAAGGAGTGGGAAACGCCTCGGGGGCGGGCGCGGCCCGGATGCTGGTTTCGGGATCACAGCGGGCCGAGACCGAGCACGCCGCCCGGGAAGTGGTCAAGATCGAGACCGCCACCGAGGTCCGTTTCCAGGAGTTGTTCGTGGCCGCCATGTCGCTGCCCCATGAGACCGCCCCCACCCCCAATTTGATGCAAGCGGTGGATTTGCCATCGCGATCAACAACCGATAGCGAGGCTGCCGGACCCAAGCGGCGCAGACCAGCCCGCCGGCAGCATGCGACCCAGGAGCAACGATGAGCGAGCGACAAGGAAGGCGGGGCGGCGGTCGAGCCGGCCGCCAGGCGGCCCGGGCGGCCAGCCAGGTGGTGGCCGCCCCAGTTCTGGAGCGGCGCCTGGCACCGGTGGAGATCATCGACGAGGCCGGCCTGGCTCAAATCGAGGAGAACGCCGAGACCATCCTGGCCGAGGTGGGCGTAGCCTTCCAGGACTTCCCCGAAGCTCTGGACCTGTGGCGGGATGCGGGCGCCGATGTCGACGGCGAGCTGGTGCGGTTCCCCCGGGGGCTGTGCCGCCAGATCGTGACGCAGAACGCCCCCGCCACCTACACCCAGCACGCCCGCAACCCCGAGCGCAGCGTGAGCATCGGGGGCAACACCACCGTTTTCGTCCCCAACTACGGCTCCCCATTCGTCACCGACCTGGACCAGGGACGGCGCTACGCCACCCTGGCCGACTTCGAAAACGTGGTGAAGCTGGCCTACCGCCTCCCCCACCTGCACCACAGCGGCGGCACAGTTTGCGAGCCGGTGGATGTGCCGGTGGAGGTGCGCCACCTCGACATGGTGTACGCCCACCTCCGATACAGCGACAAGCCCTTCATGGGCTCGGTGACCAGCGCGGCCCGCGCCGCCGACTCGGTGGAGCTGGCCCGCATCGCCTTCGGCGGCGATCTGGCCGATCGCACGGTGATGACCTCGCTGATCAACGCCTCCTCTCCCATGCGCTGGGATGCCACCATGCTGGGGGCGGCCACCACCTACGCCCGGGCCAATCAGGCCAGCATCATCAGCCCGTTCATCCTGGCCGGAGCCATGTCGCCGGTGACGGTGGCCGGGCTGTGCGCCCAAGCCCTGGCCGAGGCTCTCTCGGGCATGGCCTACCTGCAACTGGTGCGGCCCGGATCGCCCGTTGTCTTCGGCACGTTCGCCTCGTCGATGTCGATGGCCACCGGCGCTCCCACCTTCGGCACCCCCGAGGCCGCCCAGGCCATCTTCGTGATGGCTGCGCTGGCCCGCCGTTGCGGGGTGCCGTTCCGCTCCGGCGGCCAGCTCACCGCCTCCAAGGCCGCTGATGCCCAAGCGGCCTATGAGTCGGCCCAGACGCTGTTGCCCACCGTGCAGGCCGGGGTCAACTTCGTGCTCCACGCCGCCGGGTGGCTGGAGGGAGGCCTGACGCTCGGCTACGAGAAGCTCATCATGGACGCCGACCAACTCGGCGCCATGGAGGTCCACGCCCGGGGGGTGGATTTGAGCGACAACGGCCAGGCCATGGAGGCGTTTCGCACCAACACCCACGGCGACCACTTCTTGGGCAACGCCCACACCCTGGCCAACTTCGAGACCGCCTTCTGGCGCTCCGAGGTGGCCGACAACAACAGCTTCGAGCAGTGGTCCGAAGAGGGCTCCCTCACCGCCGCCCAACGGGCCAACACCCGCTGGAAAGAACTGCTGGCCGACTACCAGCCACCCCCCATCGACGACGCCATCAACGCCGAACTGCAAGATTTCATCTCCCGCCGCAAAGCCGAGATCACGAGTCAATCGGAGTGAGGTGACTACTCACCAATAACAGGAGGAGGAGCCCATGACTGAATCGTTGAGCGGGCGGTGTATGTGCGGGGCCGTGAGCTATGTGATCGACGGGCCGGCCCGACCAGTGTGGAACTGCCATTGCGAGCGATGCCGGCGCTGGACGGGGCACTTCACCGCCGCCACCGGTTGCCAGCGCGACCAACTTCGCCTGATCTCCGACGACACGCTGGAGTGGTACCACCCCGAGGAATGGCCCGATGTGGCCTACGGCTTCTGCCGGCGGTGCGGAAGTTCGCTGTTCTGGCGGGTGGATGCGGTACCACCCGGTGAAACACCAGAGAAGTTGAGCCGCATTGCGATTTGGGCCGGAACCCTCGATCTGCCCACCGGGTTGCACACCGAGCTAGCGATCTACGCCCGAGACGCCTCCGACTACCACACTCTCGACTCCAGCATCCCGACCCGAGACGTCGAGTAGCAGAAATCTCTTCAAAAATGGTGTTCCGCATCGTGGAACGCTTCTGTTCGCGGGGTATCCTGCGGCAATGGCGGTGCAGTCGGTGGAGCGAGCGTTCATGCTGCTGCGGGCGCTGTCGCAGGAACCACTCGGAGTAACCGACCTATCCGATCGAGTGAGCTTGCCCAAGAGCACGGTGGCCCGGCTGCTGTCCGCGCTGGAAGCAGAGAACGCCGTAACCCAAATGGAAGCTGGGGGTGCCTACCAGCTGGGCGACGGGCTGATCGACATCACCGGAGCGGCGTCGGGCACCCGCAACCTCATCACTGCCGCCCGTCCCCACCTGCTGGAGTTGACCGACGCTCTGCACGAGGTGGCTGGCCTGTCGATAATCGACAGCGGTCAGGCCTATTACCTGGACCAAACCTATATCTCTTCCGACATTCAAATCCGGGACTGGACCGGCGAGTATTCCCCGCTGCACGCCGTGGCCTCGGGGCTGGTCCTGCTGGCCCACCTCCCCGTTGACCAGCAGGAAAAGTGTCTTGCGCAGCCGCTTGAGGCCTGCACCCAGTGGACAGTGGTGGACCCCGATGCGATCCGTGATCGCCTCGCCCAAGTGCGCAGCCTGGGATACGCCTGGGTTTACGAGGAGTTCGTGGAAGACCTGAACTCGGTGGCCGCCCCCGTGCTCAGTGAAGACGGCCAGCCGCTGGCTGCCCTCCACATTCAGGGTCCCGCCTACCGCTTCCCCGATCCCGATCTAGCTCACGACCACGGATTGGCCGTTGTCGCCGCTGCCAACCGCCTCGCCTCCCAGCTCAGCGCCTGACCGACACTGTCCCTGATCTTTAGGCCCGGCGGCGCCTGATTTCCTCTGTGATGGCGGGGATTACCTCGTGGAGGTCGGCGATGACGGCCCAGTCGGCCTTGACCACCATGTTGGCTTCGGGGTCGATGTTGATGGCCAGGATGCGCTTGCTGGCCTTGGCCCCCACCCAGTGCTGGATAGCACCGGAAATGCCCGAGGCTATGTAGATCTCGGGGGTGATGCGGGTGCCGGTCTGGCCCACTTGGTCGGAGTGGGGCCGCCAGCCGTTGTTGGTCACTGCCCGGCTGCAACCCACCCGGCCTCCCAGCATCGCGGCCAGCTCCTCCAAGGGGGCGAACGCCTCGGGCGATCCCACCCCCCGGCCACCGCCGATCACCACCGGAGCGGTCGACAGGGTGACCCCGGCTTCGAGCACCACCCGATCTTTGACAACGGTGCGAGCCAGCGACGGGTCCAGGTCGACTTCTACCGCCTGGGCAACAGCTTCGACTGCCGCCTCAGCTTGCTCGGCGGCCAGCGTGTGCAGGCCACTGGTTAGCAGGGGCCGCTCGGAAACTAGCCGGGCGTCCTCCAGTAGCGAGCCGCCCCATTGCTGGCGGGTGATAGCCCACTCCCCTGCCCCGCCGTTAAGGTCTACTTCGAGGCAGTTGGCCACCATGGGCAGATCGAGTCGGGCGGCTACCTGGGCCATGATCTCGTTGCCCCGCTCGCTGCCTCCGGCCAGCACTGCCCCCGGATTCAGTTGTCGAATCATCTCGGCTGCGGCTTCGCCCCAGGCCTCGGGGCCGAAGTCACTCAGCACGTCGTGGACGGCGGTGTACACCGCCTCGGCACCAAAGGCGCCAGCTTCAGACACCAGTTCAGCGTCGTCGGCGCCGATCAGCGCGGCATGCAGCGGCGCACCCATCTGGGCTGCCAGCTTCCGCCCGAAGGTCAGTGCTTCCCGGGCGGCCTCGTCCATGGCGCCCCGGTCGTGCTCCAACACCACGAGCAGCATCACACCACTCCCAGTTCTTCCAACACGTCCACCACAGCCGGAGCCGCCTCGGGGCTGTTCCCCAGGATCACCGTCTCGGTGACCGTCTCCCTCGGCCGGTGCAATCGCACCAGCGACTGCCCGCCGGGTTCGGCGTCGGAGCCCTGCTCGGCGATCTCCAGCTTCTTGGACGCCAGCCGGCCCCGCATGGTGGGGTACCGGGGCAGGTTGATGCCCTCCTTTACCCCGACGGCGGCCGGCATGGGCATCTCGTACACCTCGAAGCCGCCGTCGATCTCCCGTCGGGCCCGAACCACGCCGCCTCCGGCCTCGGTATCCACCTCGATGCCCTTGATGCCGTTGACGATGGGTCGACCCAGGGCATAGGCCACCCGCACGCCCACCTGGAAGCCCCCGGAGTCGGCCGACTCGTTGCCGAATACCAATAGGTCGAAGGGGCCGTCAGCCGCCTCCAAGCCCCGGATGGCGTCGGTGAGCGCAACTGCGGTGCGTTGTGGGTCCCAAGCCGAGCCGTCGGTGGCCACCAGCACACCGTGATGGGCCCCCACCGACGCCGCATAGCGAAGCTGATCGGCCGCCTCGGGCGGTCCCAGCGTCAGCACGGTCACCTCGCCGCCGTGGCGCTCGGTGATCTGCACTGCTTCCTCCACCCCGCACTCCTCGTGGGGGCTGGTGGCGAAGCCCAGATGGGAGGCGTCCACCGCCAGCCCATCGTCGGTCACGTTGATCTTGGCCCCCGGGGCCGGCACTCGCTTGACGCAGCACAAGATCCTCATGGCCAATTCGCTTCCTCAGCCCCTCAAACGGGTGTCTTCGGGGTCGAACACCGCGCCGGTGCTGGCCACCTTCACCGGGAACAGCTCGTTCATGTACATCACCTGGAGGTCGGTGCCCGGCTGGGCCAACTCCGCCGGGAGATAGGCCATCAGCAGGTGCTTGCCCACCGACGGACCCGGCCCCGCGGTGGTCACCCGCGACACCCGCCCGTGGGAGTCGGTGATCCGCTGGCCGTCCTGGGTCAGGATCGGCTCATTGCCCCCCTGCATATAGCGCTTGCGACCCTGGCCGTCGGTCAGGTCTTCCACCGTGAGCACGCACATCGACACTTCGGGGTCGCCGGCCTCCCGGGCGGCCAAGTACGGCTCTTTGCCGATGAACGGGGCGGCCTTCACCTTGGGCCGGGCCAGGCCGGCCTCCAGCGGGTTGTACTCGCTCTCCAGCTCGGCCCCCATGAGCCGATAGCCCTTCTCCAGGCGTCCGGAGGTGCCGTACACCCCGCCGCCGGTGGGCCGCAGCCCGTAGTCGGCGCCCACCGCCATGAGGGTGTCCCACAGCACCGGGCCGTCGTCCCAAGCGGCGTAGATCTCCCAGCCGGTGTCGCCCACATAGGAGATGCGGAACAGCGTGGCCTCAATGGTGCGGCCCCCGCAGTCCAGCTCCACGTCCACCAGCGAGCCGTAGGGCGACCCGGCCTGGCTGAGGTCTTGGCTGGTCAGCGCGCCGATCACGTGGGGGGCGTTGGGGCCCCACACCCCGAGGGTGGTGATCTGGTCGGTGATGTTGGCGAAGCTCACCGAGCCGTCGGTGGGCAAGTGGCGCCGGGTCCAGAACTCGTCGCGGCCGCCGTCGAACACGCCGGTCACGATGCGCACTCGCTCGTCGCCCATCCGCATCATGGTCAGGTCGGAGTGGAATCCGCCGTCGGGGGTCAGCCACGGGGTGTAGATGGAGCGGCCCACCGGCACGTCCACCTTGTTCACCGCCAGATAGTCGGCGTAGGCCACCGCCCCCGGCCCGGTCAGCTCGAAGATCTGGAAGGCGCTTAGGTCCACCATCCCGCAGTTCTCCCGCAGGTTGAGGTGCTCGGCCACGGTGATCGGGCTCCACCACCGGGCGTCCCACTCCACCTCCCGGTCCTCCACCTCGTAGCGGTCCACCAGATCGGCGTTGGAATCGAACCACTGGGGCCGCTCCCAGGTGCGGGCCTGGAAGAACTCGGCTCGCAGCTCCTGCTGGCGGGAGAAATAGGGGCTGACCCGCAGGTTGCGGCGGCTCTCCCACTGCTCTTGGGGGTGGACGATGCCGTAGGTCTTGTTGAAATGCTCCGCCGATCGGGCCCAGATGTGGTCGTCGCCCCGCTCCTCGGGATAGAAGCGGGACACATCCGCGCCGTGGACGTCGATCACCCGGGGATAGCCGAAGGTCATCCACTCGGCCACCACCTGGGCCATGCCCGGCCCCTCCTTGACCCAGATGGCCGCGGCCGACCACAGATTGCGGACCTCGGGCAGCTCCCCCAGGCACGGCATGGCGTCGGGGGTGAGCGACAGCAGGCCGTTGATGGCGTATTTGATCTCGGCGTCGCCCAGCATGTCCATCAACTCGATGGCCTGCTCCATCTGGAGGTCGAAGTCATCGGCAGTGAACGGCATCTCGGTGGGCGAGAGCGCGGCCTCCTCGTTGGAGGGGATCTCGTCGGGGTGGTGGAAGATGGGCCGGTGGGCGTACGACCCCACCTCCATGGAGCCGGCCGACTGGCGCTCGTAGCAGAAGGTGTCCATGTCCCGCACGATGGGATAGCCGATCTCGTTGTTGGTCTCGGCCAGGATGTCGAGCGGGCCGACGTCGGCCATCTGATGCACGGCGGGCACCAGCGGGATGTAGGCATCGGCCATGTTGGCCACCCGGTTCGACCACACCCCGCAGGCGATCACCACGTACTCGGTCTCGATGGTGCCCTTGTCGGTGACCACCGCCTTGACGGTGCGGTCTCCGGGGTTGGGGCCGTCGGTGGTGATGATGTCGAGCACCTCGGTGTTGGCCGCCACATGGCAGCCGCCGTTCACCGCCACGTTGCGCATCTGGGTGCCGGTCTCCAGCGAATCGACCACCGAGACCGTGGGGCAGTAGAAGCCCTCCAAAACGATGTCGGTGTTGACGAACGGCACCAGTTCCTTGACCTCGTCGGGGGTCAAGAGGTGGGCCTCGATGCCCCAGGCGACAGCCGAGGTCATGCGACGCTTGAGCTCGTCGACGCGCTCTTGGGTGCGGGCCACCTCAATGCCCCCGGAGTCCACCGAGAGCCCCAGGTCTCGGTATTGGTTGGCGCTTTGCTCCCCCAGCAGGCACATCTCTTTGTTGTGGTCCACCGGGAAGATGAAGTTGGAGGCGTGGCCGGTGGAACCCCCGGGATTGGGCAATGGGCCCTTGTCCAGCAGCACCAGGTCGGTCCAGCCCAGCTTGCTCAGGTGTCCGACCAGGCAGTTGCCCACGATTCCCGCGCCGATAACAACGCACTTGGCTTTTTCGGGGACCTCAGCCATGTCCTGCCTCCATTGTTTCCGTCGTGTGGCCCTTGCTCGACTTCTCGCCCATCGTCATGCCCAACTCGCTTCCTCAACAGGCCGTGCTGCCTGCAAGTATTGCACTTCTGGTCCGTATTATGGTACAGTTCCGTTATGCGGAACGACTCGGCCAGTCTATCGCGGTGGGAGGAGCCCCAACCGACCGGTCCGAATCCCGACGTTCAGCAGCTTATTCGCAGCGCGGTCTTCGAGATCATTCCCCTGAACAGCGCCCCCGAAGCCATCGACTCGCTGCCCCCGAAGTCGAGGGTTTCGGTGACCGCATCGGCCGCCAAGGGCCAAGACGCCACGCTGGAGCTGGCTGAAGAGCTGATCAAGCGGGAACATCATGCCATCCCCCATTTCTCGGCCCGCTTGATGCGAGACCACGGCCAAGTCAAAGATCTAGCCGACTGGACCAAGGACAACGGGGTGACCACCGCCTTCGTGATCGGCGGGGATGCCACCGAGCCGGGCGCCTACCACGATGCCCACAGTTTCATGAAGGACCTGTTCGAGCACGACCACGGCCTCGACACAGTGGGAGTGGCGGCCTATCCCGACGGCCACCCCCTCATCGGCGAGGATGTGCGCCGCAGCGCCTTGTTCGCCAAGCAGGAACTGCTGAGCGAGGCTGGGCTGCGGGGCTATTGCAGCACCCAGATGTGCTTCGACCCGGCCAAGATCATCGCCTGGCTCAAGGCCGAGCGGAACGACGGACTGACGCTGCCAGTGCATCTGGGCATTCCCGGCGCAGTGGAGCGCACCAAGCTTCTCACCATCGGCGCCCGCCTCGGCGTGGGCCAGTCGCTTCGCTACCTCCGCAAGAACCGTCGCTCCATGGCCAAGCTGCTCGGCTCGTCAGCCCACGACCCCTCCGACCTACTAGAGGCTCTCAGCAGCCAACTCGCCCCCTTGGGCATCGACGGTCTGCACATCTTCACCTTCAACCAGGTAGCCACCACCGCCGCCTGGCGCCAAGCCCTCCTCCACGGCTGAGGGCGCCCCTCCGGGCCATCGCCACGAACCTGCAGATGGGGCAGATGAAACCGCGTCGATACGTCTTGGATTTGTCTTAGGTGGGCACTGCCCAGGATCACGCGCCCTCTTCGAATGACGCCAAGAACTCCTCCGAGTTGAGATACCGGGAATACCGCCCAGCTGCGATATCCCCATGGGGATCCGGAATGCCAGCTTCAGAGTTTGCTATTGCTTTGCGGTGCCAACGGCGGTTCGCAAAGGCAGTCGCTGGCCATTGGAACACACACTTAGATGACATTGCGGCAACCCTCTCAGGCAGTGTTGGTCTTCCAAAATACAGCATGCTCTTCGCCTGCCATGCAGCCTTCTGCATCCCCAGGAGATTGATGGCTAGACCACGCCGACCCAGATAGGAGAACGGTGCGAGTAAGGCACCACCCACATCACCACCCAGCGATGGGAATTCGTAGAGAGCTAGCGACGCGTGAAGCTGGCAGCTAGTTGGGGTTCGAAGGAACAGGGATAAGCGTCGCGAGGCCAAAGACCATCTCATAGAGATCGGATGGAGACAGGTCGAGCTCACTAGCGACTTCCTTGACACCGATACCGTCTACACGAAGAGCTCTCAGAGCGCGGTCAAGCAGTTGGGAGGTCTCTCGTTGTATTCCTCCTGGTTCACCTGACCGATAGCCGCGCTTCGATAATTCAATGACGAGATTGCGGTAGTGCCAGCTGCTGAGGAAGCCGTGGTCGTGTAGACACCGGGTGAAGGCGATCGCCGACACCTGCCAGGCTGCCTTGTGTTCCAGAACTTGAGTAAGGGAGGGATGTAGGAGTCCCGATGCGGCGATCGCACCGGGAGGAAGCAGGAAACTCTGGGCGAACGCATCAGCCTCGGCCTCATGTTCTTTGCCATTCACCTCCACCTGCCGATGCAATACGAGATGTCCTAGCTCGTGGGCTGCGTCCCACCGTCCACGCTCGCCGCTCTTGAGGGTGTTGAGCATCACGAAAGGCCTTCCGAGTCGCCAGAAGGAAAAAGCATCTAATTCTCGGCAATCCTGAGCCAGTGCGAAGCAAAGGATGCCACGACTCTCGAGGAGATGGATGAGGTTTGGTGCCACGCCAGCTCCCAATCCCCAGCTTCCGCGGACTGCCTCGGCAGCCAGCTTGGGCGGAGTTCCAGAAAGGTCAGGGATACCAACCTCAGGCAGATCAAAGTGTTCTGCCAAGTAGCTCGCAAAGTGCATCGCCAATGCTCCTGCTGCTAGCGCAGACCGTTGGCGGTATTTCGGTAGCTTGCTAGCTGCCCGGAAGCTGGCCGCGTTCCGGCCAATCATTTCCAAATCAGCTCCATAGAAAAACTCCACTGGTGAGTCCAGGGCTCGTGAGAGTTTCTCGATCGAAGCTGAACGAGGCTCAACTTCTCCCGATTCGTACTGGCGGAGCGACCGTTCGGACACGCTGGCCTCCTTGGCAAGTCGCGTGCGCGAAAAGCCACGGCGCTCTCGAATCAACTGAAGGCGTTGTGGGTTGAAGGTCATGCCTGGTTGTCAGACAGCCCTGCGCTCCACGGGAACATTGACGGGAGCAGGTTCTTCTGGCAAGCGAACGGTGCGGCTAGTCGAATTGCCATCGCTGGCAGGTGGCAAAATAATCCGGACCGCCCACTCGGTGATCCGCTTTCCACTCATGGTGGTTGGAAGGGACAGTTCGCTGATTGGAGTTCTGTCATGTTCTCCACTGAGCCGGTACAACAGCCACCACGTTTCGATGGGCTCCCAACCTCCATTCACAGCGAGACCAGCAAATGTCAGTTGATTGACTTCCACCGCCTTCGCAGTGGAGGTGCCGCGTGGATGTTCGCAGGAAGGAGATGCCGATCGAATGCCAACATTGGAATCACCGAGGGCTGTGGTGATTTGAACCGTATTGAGTTTATTTCGCACGACCTCAAGTTGTCCGGGGCGCAGTGCCCTCCATTCACGAGGGGCTAGGTCATCACGAAGCTGGCGAATCGAACCCTCCCAAAACCTCGATCCGAACGCGGTCGCGGGTGAGTGCTCAGTGGTCATTACTGCGTCGGCGTGTCCGGCAGTGACAGCTCTTAGGAGCATGTCCGAGCCAAATCCAAATCGATCAAGAAGGTACGGGTCGACTTCCTGCCCCGCTATGATTCGAGCCGAGTTGCTGGGCTGCCTCAGAATTCTAGAGTCGTCGATCATGCCGGAAACACTACCGCGATTGCGGTAGCGAATCCGGCATTTCCCGTAATCAGTGGTGAAGGGAATCCCATTCCCCCCTTCTTGCAGCACTAGCCAACCCTCACCAGGAGGACAGGCGCGGAAACTGTTGCAGATGGAACCTGTCCGACAACGAGCGTCTACCCTCGTTTCATGGTGTCAGGCCCCACCGAGAGCCAAACATGCCGCGAGAAGATTCTTCCTGCACTGCGCGCGGCTGGGTGGTCTGACGATCAGATTGTCGACGAGTTCCAAATCACCGATGGCCGGATTGTTCCCATGGGTGACCGCCATAAGCGAGACGCACCGCTACGCGCCGACTACGTACTTGAAGTCAATGGGGTTCCAGTAGCCGTCGTCGAGGCGAAACGCACAAAGCGCAACGTGGCTGACGGAGTCGGGCAGGCAAAGGTCTACGCACAGCTTCTTGACGTCCCTATCGCTTTCGCCTCGAACGGGGACGTGAACGTTCAGATCGACCTTGCGAGCGGGCGTGAGGACTTCCACGTCCAGTTCCCAAGTCCTTCAGAGGCTTGGGAACACTTCCAAGCGTCGAAGGGTCTCACGGCTCGAACAGTTCGAGCGTTCACCGAGCCATTCAATCGTGGCCTCTCTCTTCCCGATGGACGGGTCAAAGAGCCGAGGTACTACCAACGCACCGCGATAAACCGCTCGGTCGAGAGAATCCTTGCCGGCGACAAGCGACTTCTCGTCGTCATGGCGACCGGAACTGGCAAGTCCTTTCTCGCCATGCAGATCGTGTGGAAGCTTCAGCGGGCACAGTGGATCGAAGGTAGGAAACCGCGCGTCCTCTATCTGGCTCACCGGAACTTCTTGATCGACCAACCACGGCTTCGCGAGTGGGTGCCCGTCTTCAGCGACAACGCCATACACAGGTTTACGGGGGAGATGAAGACCGGTCGCGACATCTACTTCGGCTTGTACCAAAACCTAGGTGCTGGTCGGGACAACTGGTACCAGGACTACCCAGCTGACTACTTCGACTTGGTCATCGTTGACGAGTGCCACCATGGTGGGTCGACCACCGGATCAACCTGGCGGGAACTCCTTGAGTACTTCGAGCCAGCGACACAGATCGGGCTAACGGCTACGCCGGTGGTCTCGGAGGATGCAGACACCTATCGTCATTTCGGTCCGCCAATTTTCGTGTATTCACTTGCACAGGGCATCGCAGACGGGTTTCTTGCGCCCTACACAGTGCGGCGCGTAGTTCTCAGCGCCGACGCATTTGGATTTGCCCCCGAGGAAGACCAACTCGACATCTTCGGCAATGAAATCCCCGCCATGTTGTACGAAACTCCTCATTTCGAGAGGGTGCTAGCACTTCTGAAGCGAACTGACACCGCAGCGGCACACCTCACCGACTACCTGCGGCGCACGGATCGCCACGCCAAGACGATCATCTTTTGCGTCAATTCTGAACACGCCGATGCGATGCGTCGAGCGATGCACAACGAGAACTCCGACATAACCGCGGGCGATCCCGATTACGTCGTCCGCATCGTCTCAGCGGAGTACGAGAACGAGCGGCTGTTGGATGAGTTCTCAGATTCAGAACGTCAATCGCCAACGATCGCCACGACATCGCAGCTGTTGTCAACCGGAGTCGACATCCCTTCTGTCCGCAATATCGTCCTGTTCAGGCCGATTGAGTCGATGCCGTTCTTCAAGCAGATCATCGGCCGCGGCACCCGCCTGGATCCAGATACGAACAAGTGGCAGTTCGAGATCATCGACTACTGCGGCACTACACGCCTGTTCGAAGATCCAGAATTCGATGGCCCGCCAATTGTCGAAATAGATGAAGAGATCGACGAAACCGGCGAAGTAGTGGGGGAAGCCGACGGAGAGGTGAACGAGCCCGAGCCAGGCTTCGGAGAGGAATCAGAGGACGAACCGGATGAGGGTGACCTCGATTCGGACGACGAGGTAACGAAGTTCTACGTAGACGACGAGCCTGTCTGGGTCGTAGCCGAGGGGGTCTTCCGACTTGATCCGACCACGAGGCGCCCCAGGCTTATCGAGTACCGGGCATTTGTTGCCGATGCTGTTCGCGGGATCGTGTCGTCTCCGTCGGAGCTTCGTTCGATATGGAGCGAGGCTGAGAGCCGTGCAGTAGTGATCGGAGCACTGGAGGCAAGAGGCATCGATCTCGACGACACCATTGAGCGCACTGGCCTTGCCGAAGCCGACCCGTTGGACTTGCTTGTCCACCTCGCGTGGAACGAGCCGCTTGCGTCTCGTTTCGACCGCGTTCGACGCGTCCGAGCCGAGCGCAAAGAGTTCTTCGAGCGATACAGCCCCGAGGCACGGACCGTCTTGGAGGAGCTATTGGACAAGTACGCCACGTTTGGACCTAAGGAACTCTCGACGGCTTCACTCAGGGTACCGCCGATTTCGGACATGGGATCGCCAGTTGAGCTGGCCAACCGATTCGGCGGTCCAGACGCCCTGAGGACGGCGATCGAAGGACTTGAGAATCAACTGTACGCAGCCTGACAGGAAACTATAGTTTTAGTAGAGGATTGGCACTGTGAAACTAAAGTATTCGTGTAGTATCAATTCGTGCCCGCAGATCGTCAACACCTACGCCGATCGCTATACCGGATGGCATCTGGTCAGGCGGGCTACTTCACTGCGGCTCAAGCCCTAGAAATCGGGTATTCGTACCAAGCGCAGAAATACCACGTCGACTATGGCAATTGGGAACGCGTCGACAGGGGGATCTACCGAATTCCAGAGTGGCCCATCGGACCACACGATGAACTTGTCCGATGGGTGCTGTGGTCGAAAGGACGAGCCATCGTGTCGCACGATTCGGCAGCCTCCGCGTACAGCTTGGGCGTGGCGAACCCGGCAAAGATCCACCTCACCGTCCCTCCCGACTTCACGATGAGAGATCCCCATATCGTGCTTTACCATCGGCACCTGCCTGATTCTGACACCTCGGTGCTTGACGGAGCAGCCATCACCAATGTGGAACGCACGGTTGTCGACATCATCGAGTCCCACGTGGATGAGGAATTCGTATTGGCCGTGGTCGATGACGCTATCGAATCGGGATCAGTGACAAGACGGCGTTTGATACGCAGACTGGAAGAGCTCAGCAAGCCATCCCGAATCCGGGGTGAGCGCCTACTTGAAGGTGCGAGCAAGTGAGGTACACAGAGCCTGAGTCGTTTCGTGCCGCACTAGAAGGGCGCCTGCGGAATGCCTCGAATGGACAGTCGGACCTCAGCCGGCGTCGAAAAGCAGTGGCATTCGATCGCGTCCTGACGCGACTCGCCACAGTCGAGGGTGGTCGCTGGGTTCTCAAAGGAGGTGCGGCGCTTGAGTTCCGTATGCCCGATCGCGCTCGCGCCACCCTAGACATTGATCTTGCAGACACGCATGCCGCCACGATCGCGGACGCGGTTGACGGCGTCATCGAGGCAATCAGCGAGGACCCGTTCGGCGATCACTTCAGCTTTCGTGTAACTCGTAGGCGGCGACTCTCTGACGACAGACACCGTGGCCCTGTCGAGCGACTCTCGGTAGAGGCACTGATAGGCGGTCGGATCTTTGAGAAATTCGTCGTAGATGTCGTTGTGGCCTTGGGGAACATGCCACCTCCCGATGTGCTTGTGCTGGGGGAAGTTGTCGGCTTCGCGGGATTGCCAGGAGTCGAAGTCTTGGTGATCGATCTTCGGACACACTGGGCGGAAAAGCTGAGTGCGTATTGCCGGAGATACGGAGACCGGCCGAACACTCGGGTAAAGGACTTGGTCGATTTAGTGCTCTTGATCGAACAGGGACTCGAACCCGACGACGAATTGCTGGCCGCAGTTGAGGCAACCTTCACATCGCGAGGTCAAGAAGTGCCGGGGGCCTTGGTTCCATCGATGGCTGACGAGTGGGCCGAGCCGTTCCTGGAGCTTGCCGAGGAGTTGGGGCTGTCGACACCTACTTCGGCTGAAGCTCACAATCTGATCGAAGAGTACTGGCAGGAGGTTCTCGAACATGGAAGACCAAGCGCTCCTGAAGACCTCGAAAGTTCTCAGAAAAGGAGAAGTTGATGGCAAGAAAGAAGCAGGCAGTGGAAACACCCCAGCTTCGCCTGCGGTCGGTAATCGATTCGGCAAGAAGGACCATGCGGAAAGATGCAGGCCTGAACGGGGACCTAGACCGGATCCCACAACTTGCATGGCTCCTGTTCCTAAAGGCTTTCGATGGACTTGAAGTGGAGCGGGAGATCGTAGACAGCGACTATCGCGCCGCGATCGAGGCACCCTACCGCTGGCGTGATTGGGCGGCTGACCCGATCGATGGAAAGACCGGCGATGACCTATTGGATTTCGTGAACAATGAGCTCTTCCCGTACCTGTGTGATCTGATCGGAGAGACCGACCGCGACCCACGAGATGTGGTCGCCACCATCTTCAAGGAGACACACAACCGGATGGTCTCCGGGTATCTCCTTCGGGACGTCGTCGACCAGGTCAATCGCATCGACTTCACGTCGTCGGAAGACGTGCACACGATGGCTCTGCTCTACGAGTCGATGCTCAGGGAAATGAGAGACGCAGCAGGGGACTCAGGGGAGTTCTACACGCCCAGGCCAGTTATCCGTTTCATGGTCCAGATGATCTATCCAGAGCTAGGCGAAACCATCCTCGACCCGGCGTGCGGCACTGGAGGATTCTTAGTCGAAGCCCTTGAGCTTCTCGACCCAAAGGTCTCGACGGTTGCGGAACGAGCGGAACTGCGGGAGAACTTACGAGGCATCGAAAAAAAGCCGCTCCCATACTTGTTAGGGATGATGAACCTGCTCCTTCATGGGCTCGACCGTCCAAACCTTCAGCGTGGCAACGCCCTCGCCCAGCCGCTGAAGGAGATCAAACGCTCAGAGAAAGTCGATGTCATCCTAACCAATCCGCCATTCGGTGGCGAGGAGGAAAAATCCATTTTGGCAAACTTCCCTGCGGGAACCCGAACCGCAGAGACGGCTTGGTTGTTTATGCAATTAGTCGAGCGTTTACTCGCCCCTGGAGGCCGATGTGCGATAGTCGTTCCAAACAGCGTGTTGTTCGCTGAAGGCATAGGGGGGCGAATAAAGGAAGAGTTACTAGAGAGCTGCAATTTGCACACAGTCATTAGACTCGGTTCGGGGGTGTTCGCCCCCTACACTGACATTCCTTCGAATTTGCTGTTTTTTGAGAAGACTGGGCCAACAAAGGAAGTTTGGTTCTACGAAATCCCAGTTCCCGAAGACCGCAAGAAGTACTCCAAAACACGCCCAATGCGGTACGAGGAATTCTCAGAATGCGCCAAGTGGTGGGGTGGTAGCCAGCGTTTGGATCGAACTGAGTCAGAGCAAGCATGGCGGGTTGATGCTTCGAAGATCGCTGGGTCGGGCTGGAACCTAGATCTCAAGAACCCAAACAAAGCAAATGAATTGGCGCATCGCTCGCCTGCTGACTTGATTACTGAATTGATTGATATTGAGCATGAGTTGTTGGCTTTGCTTGGCGAGTTGGAGACCGAATTTGGAGAGATCAAGTGAGGCGCGTCAGGGTCGGAGATATAATTGAGCTGCATCGTCGACAAGTTGATGTCGATCCGGCCGCCACCTATGAAGAAATTGGCGTGCGCTCTTTCGGCCACGGCATCTTTCACAAGGAACCCATCCGCGGCATTGATCTTGGAAACAAGCGTGTATTCGAGATCCACCCAGGTGACCTTGTTCTTAGTAATGTCTTCGCGTGGGAAGGTGCTGTGGCACTGGCAGGCAAATCAGAACGAGGTCGAATCGGCTCGCATCGGTTTATGACCTATAGGCCACGAGACAAGGAAGTTAGTAACGCGTATCTGCGGTACTTCTTCATTAGCGATATGGGAGTAGAACGGCTAGGAATTGCATCACCCGGATCGGCAGGTCGCAATCGCACTCTCGCAGTTAGCCGCTTTGAGGAAATTGAAGTTCCTCTACCAAGTATGGACGAACAGCGCCGCATATCTTGCCACCTCGACCGCGTGTTTTCGATCACTCGACCTCTAAAAGATCAGGTGTCTGTACGCGACAAGGTTCCGGCGCGTGCCCTCTTACCAAGTCTTGTCGATACGGTCATTGAGAGCACAACTCCCAGAAGGGTGGAGGCCGGATCGTTCTACAGCGTTGTATCGGACGTAGTTCATCCAGGGGATCCCTACGGGGACGCCGAGTGCTTTGTGGGATTGCAGCACATCGAATCTCACACTGGTAGACGTATCGGGTCCCTCCCACTTGGCGATGAGACAGGCCGCAAGTTCCGTTTTCGTCCCGGCGATGTGACCTTCGGATATCTAGCTCCCTACTTGAACAAGGTCTGGGTAGCTGACTGTGTCGGCCTCTGCTCTGTTGATCAGTACGTGCTTCGGCCCTCCGAAGGAGTTGATGCTGAACTCTTGGCGTATGTCCTTCGAAGTGCCTCAACGCTCGCTCAATCAGAGGGGTTGACCCACAATCTTGTGCTCCCTCGGCTCCGAAGCAAGCTCCTTGCGGGCATTCTGGTGGCCGACCCCAGGTCGTTGGGGGAAGAGACGAAAGAGCGCCTCAACAGAGTTACTGAACGAGTCTTGAGGCTGTCGGATCTAGAGAAGCGGCGCACCGATCTTTGTTCCTCTGTAATGCCATCTGCACTCAATCGAGCGTTCGCCGGGTTGGAGTGATAGCTACTTCGGCCCACCGGTCTCCGGCAATCACAACGTGCCCGAGAAATCGCAAACCGACTGTCTTGGCTGCGGTGGCTACAGCGTTGGTTACGGCGACATCGGCAGCGCTCGGTTGGGTGTCTCCGGAGGGATGATTGTGTGCCAGCGCGAAGGAGGTGCCGTCACGGCGAAGCACGGCATTCAGCACCTCACGAACGTCTATGAGCGCACGCGACGATGTCCCTTGGGAAAGCCGCACTTCATGGAGGAGGCGATTTCGGCGGTCACATACAAACACAATCACTCGCTCACGGCGAAGGCCATAGAGAAGTGATTGTGCGCGTGCTGCCACCTCCGATGCACGGGATAGCACGACTTCATTCGTATGGTCACGTAGAAGACGCCGTCCGAGTTCAAAACAAGCGGCCACTGCGGTGGCCTTGGCCGCCCCTACACCAGGGACACGCGCCAATTCTTCCGCCCCGGCTCTGCTCAGCCGTTGGAGGCTGCCGAAGTCGGCCAGCAGGCTGGTTGCCAGATCGCAGGCACTCGCACCGTTGGTACCGCTGCGAAGCAAAAGCGCAAGCAACTCGGAGTCGCTGAGCGCCTCACGCCCTTCAGCTATCAGGCGCTCACGAGGCCGAGCGCTGGCGGGCAGAGCAGCAAGCGGTCTACCCATCGACTTGCCCATTGCCTGCTTGAGTTCGATTAGCCATTCGTTTCGGCTCATGGGGGACGGCACTAGAAGACATGATGTGGAATCTATCGCTGCACAGTGACATCAAGTCCCACTGAGATTTAGCCGACTGCGGCCTTGCGTTGAGACTCGAAAGTTTCACCAGTTAGCGGACCATTATATAAGTCTTCGTTGAGTAGGTGAAGGAAGCTGAATCAGTCAACCGGGTCAAATACCAGTTCTCCATCTACGATCAGTGTGTTTGCATCAAGCCCTATCATACTGGCGTATTCGGCCACTTCTTCGAGTGAGACTTCTTCAAGATGCCCCCGGTTTTGAATGTCTCGAAGGCGTCTCCATGTTCGGGAGTCTCTCAAGGCAACTTCCCGCAGACTGTCAATGCTCGTTTGCCCCATGGGAAGGTAGCCAGTTATACCGTTGATCCAAGTAGAAATGCGCTGTTCGACAAGCCCGATTTCTCGAAAGAGAATCTCAAATGATCGCTGTTTGAGGACTACTGCCCAGTTTGGCCCGAGTACAAAGTCGAAATCGGGAGAGAAGGCAAACACCGGACCCTCGATAACATCTAGACGTTCTTGGCCGAAGGTAAGGAGTTTTCCCCCCTTGTGATTCATTCGAGGATCAGTGCGCCGCACAAAGAGAATGCGATTCGAATTGTTTCCAATTGCGACAGCATAGAGTTTGATTGTCAGATCAAGCTCAGCCGGAGTTATCTGTGGAATCGAGCCGAGGCTGTTGGCAAGGCTGCGAAATGCGCTAAGTTCGGTCAGGGTGTCGTCGTCAATAATGAAGTATTGATCCGGCTCTAGTTCTGACATTGCTGTGTAAGGAACGGATGTTCTGTTGGCAATGGAGTCTCGCGCTGCTTGACAGTGATTCCTCAAGCTGTCATCGGCGTCATTGCTGAGTGTAAGATGGAATGCTTTGATCTCGTCGTTAATCAGACGCCCAACTGTCAGAGTAAGGGCCTCTGATAGCCGAGAGTTGATTTCTTCCAGTATCTCATTGGGGGAAGTCACACAATCTCCTACTTGTGGCGCTCTACGAGAATGCTAGAGCTAATCCGAACGCAGCGGCGTCTACTTTCCCAGCTGCTAGTGTCGCTCTTGGCGACGAGGTAGTATGTTACACCACCGCATCTCGCACTGTAGATTCGATAGCCCAGCAAGTATAGGAGCGGGTTGACTAGGACCTGCCCTGTACTGACGTGGATGTGCATTATCAAGGCCAAGACTATCGCGCTGATGGCGATTTCTTCGGTAGACCGACTTGTATCGATAAAAATCGGCAAGAGGTATGCGCCGATGTGGCCGAGGACCTCACCTCCAAGGTCTTCAATGCTCTCGAACTCAAATGGATCTGCGCTGCTGCTACGCACGAATATTATTCCATAAAGAAGGACGATGACTCCTATCACGGCAGGAATGAAAAATATGCACACCAGGTCGCTGCCGCGGGAACGGAAAGTCAACAAGCCGAGCGCAGGGACAAAGGCTGCGAGGCCAAGTTCCCATCTGGCCAGAAGACTGCCGCGCTGCGGTGGTCGGTTGGACACATCAACTACTTTATGACGGAGTTGCGACAGTTGGCGCTTGAACAGCTTCTACCGGGCCGATGTCGTACCCCCGGTGGTGCTCCGGTGGTCGCCCTTCGGCCCGAAAGAGGGTCATTTGGGTATGGCTGGGGTCCAGTGCGTAGCTGATCGGACGGTCGAAGTAGCCCAATGCAGAGACTACAGACACCCTGTGGACAGACTCGGGCAGCAAATGAGTCCCTTTGAATCGCTCTGGTATGGCCGGATGGTCTGGTCTGCACCTGTTCTCGGACTGGCGTTTCGCCTTGCTACTTAGGCGCGAGGTGTGTCTGTGCGGCATCTCCGGATTGCTAACTGAGACCTCGAGCAGAGCAGCACCTCTTCTATCCGAGGAGGTGATAGCAGAAAGCCAGCGGTGTGATCTTTGCCCGCCGTGTGCGCAATTCGTCTAGTGGCTCATCGAGAGATTCAGAGCTGATGCCTGCAAGACGGGGAGCGATCGACGCGATCCTCTCGAATCCGCGGACTGAGGCCTCAAGCGAAATGGCATAGGTAGGTGCTGTCAGCGTGGGGAAGATGTCTCGACGGATGTGCCAGTTGGAGATCGGCGTAGCGTGGACGAACTGCGATAGGACGTTGTACATGGCTGGGGCAGAATGGACCCCAGAGGGATTCGGATAGGCAACTTTTAACATCTCCGGCAGTGCAGGGAGAGATGGGCTCTCCGGCTCGGGGTTGGGGATTGCACCTGCGGCACCAATGAGTTCGTCGATGAGATATTGCGGCACGCCGTCGGATTGAAGGCTATTTGAGATCTTGTTTCGGTGAAGCCTGCCGTCGTTAGCTAGCGCCTCTAGGGCATCACCTGGTGAGGCTGTCTGGGCGTAGTGCCAGAGCCACATCCATCTTGCACCGTCCTCGAGCAACATGCGTGCGGGAATAGGCATGACTGCCTTGCCAAGATCTCCTTCTAGTGCTGCACGAATAATCACCAGGTTTGACACTGAGAGCCTGAAACTCTGCCGAGGGATCCATCCGTCTGGGCTGCTGTGCCATGCTGAGTCGGAGCCTACGACCTCTACGAGGTCGTAGGCTGCCTCTAGGAACTCCAGGCCCAGCTCAGTCAGATCGGGGGTGGCTCGGAACATCTTTAGGGCGGATGCTGTGACTTGTAATGGCGGAGTCTCCTTGGAATACGCCGGTCGACCCGGACGACTCCCCACCGCCGCGGCCGATCGCAAAGGAAGGCCGTGTAACCCAGAAGCAGCCGCGGCAACGGTGTTGAATTGCGTCGCTGCATCGCCTAGCTGGGTTTCGTCCTGCACGACGGCGTGCAACACAGCCGTCGCGCCAGCGGCTGCCAGGTGAATGACAATTGAGGCGAGGCGATCTGGTAGCTGCAGATCAGGTTGATCCGCGAGTACCGCCGCGCCCACATAGTTGCCGTGAGCCAGCACAGAAAGGATCCGATACGCCGACAACAGCCCATCGAACTGCAGCGGTACGAGAACTGCATTGTCCAACCCGAATCCGATACGCCGCACTGCATCGTAGGGTTCATTGGGAATAGCGGGGCCTTCCGGTACATCTAGAACTGAGCCGGGCGGCAGGATCCACTTGAGCCACACGTCATCGTCGAGCTCTTCCGCTGTTCGCGACAGACTGTGGAACTCGAGGGCGGCCCATTGGTCGAGATGATCGGTTCCAACACCCGTAGCAATTGCCCAGTCCCAGTACGCGGCTTGCTCGATCAGGCCACGAGCCAGAGTCGCCGCCAATGCTCCACCCCCCTGGTCTCGGACCAGGGAATTTACAGTTCCAAGGCGGTACCAGGCCGAGTCAGCAATCCCCTGTAACTGCAAGTCGGAGATGCCGTCGACGACCGGGTTTAGGACCTCGACCAGAACTTCAGACTCGCGTACAAGCGTCTCGACATTCATCCAATTGCCCAATCATCAAATCCCATAGGAACTTGCACCATGACAGGCAGTGGCGAAACTCAGGACACCTGTGCCGTCCTGAGAACTAGGGCGATTCATCGAGGAACTCTGATTTTGGAGCGTTGCTTCAGCGTGAATGGGGTTCAAGACCAAGCAGCGGCCTTCGGGTAGCGGATGGAGTCATCTAGGACGCAGGCGTCGGAGAAGGCAATCTGCTCAGTTCCGACATGCGTCCTTGATGCGCAGTGCCGGAGCGCGAAGGTCAGAATCCGGCTGTCGGGGTACAGCTCCGTGGTCACTCGCTTGTCGATGTCATAGCTTGCCATCCAATAGTCGAACTCGTCTCGTAGCAACTGTGCGATCTCCTTATGCCCCGCGTAAGACATCTCGTCCAGGTACAGATCGGAGGAGCGCGTCAGGTAAGGAGGATCTACGTACACAAATGTGTGTTCTCTTTGAAACACCTCGGTGCTGGCAAGGAGGTCGATTGCCTCCCCCTCGAAAACAGTGATTTGGGATGAGTGCCGTGCGATTCTGTGTAGCCGCGGGACTAGATCCTTCCTATTGAAGCGGCAGTCCAGCCGCCACGGGCCGTTTTGTTGGAGTCCTCCGATGGGCCGTGCGCGCAATATGCCAGATCGGTTTGTTCGATTGAGGAAGAAAGTGGCGAACCCGAGGTCGAGGTCATCACGTCTGCCTGGGTCGGCTAGTACTTCGTACTGGGCGTGCCAGGCGTCTATGTCGACCTGGCAATTCTCCACCCTCTCTATCAATTCTTCGCTGTGGTGGACGGCACACCGCCAAAATGCGGCGACAGCGGGATCGGAGTCCCCAATGGTCACAGATGACACGTGGTTGTCGAAAAGCAAGCGAAGTGCTACCCCTGCACCACCGGCGAATGGCTCCATGTAGTGCTTGATATTCGGTAGGCGTCCCAGAACTTCTGCGACGAATTGCGCCAACAGCGACTTGCCCCCCGGATACCGCAGCGGACTCAAGTAACGCATTCTCAGTTGCTTGTCTTACTAGCTAAACGTTCACCGATTCGCTCAAAGTACGGCAGATATGCGTGCGCTGTATTTATCAAGTCCGTGGGGACGGGGAGGAATTCCACATTGTGGACATGCTGGTTGAAGTTCTTTGTGTGGTCCCGGTCGTTGGGATCTTGCAAGCTGACGAGCAGTCCGTGGAACACCTTGTCCATCTGGTCCTGTTGCGTCTGGACCCGATTGATCACGTTCTGGATGTGATCGTTCAGGTCGCCCTGCTTGGGAAGGCTCTCCCCACGTCGACACTGCTCCGTAGTCATTTCAATGAGCAATCGCAATAGCACGGCGACTGCGTTGGGCGTCTCGTGGACATTAAGGCGGCAGAGTTCTTCGGATATCCGAACTATGCGGGGCTTGAACACTTCGGGCAGGGGTGACTCAAGTACGAATTTTTGGGTGGGGATGTTGGGTTTCTTAGGCTTTGGCGTCTTAGGTGGCTTGTCCTTATTGCCCCCACTCACCTCCTCTTTGTACCCGGGGACCTCTGGGGGCTCTTCCTTCTCTTGCTCTTTGAGTTCCTTCGGCGGTTGCTCACCGTCCGCGTCAGGCTCGTTCTCCTCGCTGGGGCTTGAGCCCGCTAGCGAGTGGGCGTACTCGATTCGTTGCTCCTGGTCTCGCAGGTCGTTGACGTCTTTTCCGGCGGCGAGATCCTTCACGGCGGCGATTAAGCGGCCGTAGAGGACATCTTCGCTTATCCCATCGCTTGGCTCTAGCTCGCTTCCCTTGAAGTCGAAGCCCAAGATCGGGCGGACCGGTCTCGCTTGCACAAATCGCCCAAACGTTGTGATCTCCTCGTTCTCTACTTTTTCAATCGCGGCATGAGTATCGGCTGCGCTGGTCTCCGTGCGAGTGCTCAGCCAGGCCAAGGCTGCGGCTCCTCGACCTCGCTGGTCGTTGCGAGGGCTGAAGTGGTGTTGCGCGATCGGTGGCCATTGCACGACGCCAACGCCTCCCATCTGGCCCGTGTGCATTCGCTCAACCCATGGACGTCCCTCCTCACGAGATTCGAAGATGGTGCACCGCAGCGTCTCCAGCGACTCTGCATCGACAATTGCCTCGGTGTCAATGGGAGTCCAAGCTGACGGCGCGGTATCGGGCTGGCTTAGTAGCTTGATCGCCGCCAGCCGCCGATTGCCGTCCAAGACTACGAATTTGCCGTCGCCGTTTGGGTACACAAGGAAATCGATTCCTGGGTGCAACCCCCTCTCGGCAATGTCTTTGGCAAGGTTCCTGAGATGATCAGGGCGGATAACTACAAGACGCTCCAAGGCTGAAGCCTGGTCCTCAACGGTTCCGAGTCGCGGGTTCCTGGCATCGAGCAACAGGTCGCTGATCGGAATGTCCTCTTGCTTCATGGCGGACGAGACTAGCAATCGCCGTTCCTCTTCTCGGAAGGGTTAACAGCAAAGCCGACATCCGCTGCGCCTCAATTGTTTGACCCACCCACTCGAACCTCTCCAGTTTTGATGCCGACTCGCCAAAGCCGGGAATGGAGCTGCCAAAGCTCCTCACCATCGGCACCCGGCTGTGAGAGGTGTGGGAGTAGGGTTCCTAGAGCATTGAGCTCGGGGAGTCCGGCATGAAGCACTTCACACTGCGAGGGGGGACCGTCGTCGACGGCACCGGAGGACCGGCGCGGCGGGCCGATGTGAAGGTGGCCGACGGGCGAATCGCCGAGGTCGGCGACATCCCCCGAAACGGCGGCGGCACCGATGTCGATGTTTCGGGGCTGGTGGTGTCGCCGGGGTTTGTGGACATCCACACCCACTTCGACGCCCAGGTGTTCTGGGACCCGGACCTCACCCCGTCGTCGTGGCACGGGGTCACCACCGTGGTGCAGGGGAACTGCGGGTTCGGGATTGCCCCCACCAGGCCCGATGACCGTGAGCTGGTGATGGAGACCCTGGAGTTGGTGGAGGGGATGCGGGTCGACACCCTACGGGCGGGCATTGACTGGAGCTTCGAGACGTTCCCCCAATATCTGGATACCGTGCGGTCGCTGCCCAAGCGGATCAACTTGGGGACGTTCGTGCCCCACTCCATGGTGCGGCTCTATGTGATGGGCCCTGACGCCGCCTTCTCCCGGACGGCCACCGACGCCGAACTAGCCGAGATCCGCCGACTGACACGGGAAGCCATGGACGCCGGGGCGGTGGGCATCTCCACCTCCCAGGCGCCGTCGCACCAGGGACCGCAAGGGCGGCCGGTGCCCAGCCGATTCGCCGATGTCCGGGAGGTGGCTGCGCTGGTGGAGACGCTGGCCGAGGTCGGCCGGGGCATCATCGAGATCACCTACGGACCGCTGATGGAGATCGAGGAAGTAGCCCAGCTCTCCAAGGACCACGGCGTGCCCATCACCTGGGGCGCGGTGCTCCCCGGCCTGTTCGGCCCGCCTGGATCGGCCATGGACATGCTGGAACGGGGCACCTCGGTGGGCGGCCAACTGTGGCCCCAGACCAGCACCCGGTTCATCACCACCCAGATGAGCCTGGAGAACCCCTACCAGTGGAGCCGGGTGCCGGCGTTTGCCGAGGTGCTGGGACGGGGGGCCGACGCCATGGCCGCGGCCTACGCCGACCCCGCCTGGCGGGAGCGGGCCTTGGCGCAGATGGAGTCCATCGCCGACCAGACCGACTTTCTCGACGGAGACATCGGGGGCTACTTCCGACGCACTTCGGTGGAGGAGACCGGCTGCCACTTCGACCTGCGGGGAGTTCCGCTGGCCGATGTGGCCGCGGCCCGGGGCGGCCACCCGCTGGAGGTGATGCTGGACTTGGCCTTAGAGGACGGCCTTGCCACCCGGTTCCGCAACCTGCCCCGCACCGACAAGGCGGAGCTGACCGAGTTGGTCACCGATCCCCGCACCGTCCTCGGCGCCCACGATGCCGGAGCCCACGTCGACATGCTGTGCGACTCCTGCTATCCGAGCTACACCCTCCGCTACTGGGTGCGAGAGGAGCAGGCCATGACCCTGGAGCAGGCGGTATGGCGGATGAGCGGCCAGCCCGCCGCCCTGTGGGGGCTGGCCGACCGAGGCACGATCGAGGAAGGCAAAGCCGCCGACCTCGTGGCCTTCGACCTCGACACCGTGGGCGAGACCCACCCCGAGCGAGCCTGGGACTTCCCTGCCGACGGCGACCGCCTCATCGCCCGCAGCCAAGGCATCGAGCACATCTGGGTAAACGGCACCCCCACCCGCCAGAACGGCACCGACCTAGAAGGCGCCACGCCGGGAATGGTGATCGACTCCCGCTAGCTTGCGCCGCCTTCGGCCATCAGGGCGGCGAGGCTGCGGCGCCATTCTACTGAGGGGCGATCGGATTGGACGCTGACTGTGGCGGTTAGGTCCATGGGGAGAACGCCTTCGAGTTTCTCGAGCATGGCCTTGTCTTCGGCGCCGATGGCCAGGTCGAACTGCATGATCTCTTCGACGGGCACCGAGAAGTCGTCATTGCGCCACACCACAAAGTTGAAGAGCGAGTTCACGTCGTCCATCGGAGTGGTCAACAGCAGCAGTATGTGCTCCAGACCGGATTCGTAGGCGATGGTGCTGCGCACTGAGAACGGCAGCACGTACCCGGTGGTCATCCGGCGGTGCAGCACTTCGTCGTCTTGGCCGGTGGTGGTTTGGCCCGCATCGCTGGTGTTGTTGGCGTTCACCTCGTAGACGTAGCCCCTATAGCCGTCGGGCAGGTCGCCCATCTCCAAGGGCGGTATCACCGTCTCCTGGGCCAATCCGAAGGTGGCGGTGTGGACGAACGGGAAGTGGGAGAAGTCCATGAAGTTGTCGGTGATCCGGGTGGACGACACCGCCCACTGCTGGAAGGGCGTATTGAGCCGACGGAACTCGGGGTTGTCCTCCTGGGGGATTTCGGGGATGCATCCCAGCGGCTTGCCCGGGCACAGCCATACCAGCCCGTAGCGTTCCTCCACATTGACCAGCTCCAAGTGGGCCTTGGGGGGCACCGGGGTTCCAGGCGGCGACGACGGCACTAACTGGCACCGGCCCCCCGCTCCGAATCGCCACCCGTGGTAGGGGCATTCCACGCAGCCGTCCACCATGCGCCCCTCCGACAGCGGGGCCTCGCGGTGGGGGCAGCGGTCGGGGGCCGCAGTGAGCGATCCGTCCTCGGAGCGCCACAGCACATAGCGGCGACCCAGCACCTGAATCCCGACCGGACCCGGTGCTATGTCTTCAACAAGGGCGATCGGATACCACTGGTGGTCCAGTGCGGGCTGGCCGACGAGCTGGTTGGAAGCGCCGTTCCCACTCATGGGCCGATGATACCGCCTAGCCCTTTTCCTGTTTCCCTAACACTGCGCCGGTAACGTCAACTGGCGTGTCAACAGCCGACTGGGTGATCACCGGCGACATTGTGACCATGGACGCCGAGCGCGCCATCATCTCGGGCGGCGCGGTGGCGGTGGCCGACGGCAAGATCGCCGCGGTGGGCAAGGCCGATGACATCCGGGCGCGGTACCCGGATGCTCCCGAACGGGGCTCCGCTGACTCGCTGGTGGTGCCCGGGTTCGTCAACGCCCATCAGCATCTCACTGCCGACCGGTTGGTGGCCTCGGCCATCCCCGACGACCTGCCCCCCGGCGCAGCCATCTTTGAGTGGATCGTGCCCGTCCACGAGCATGTCACCGGCGACGACGACGAGCTGTCCGCCACCCTGGGGCTGGTGGAAGCGGCGGCCAACGGGATCACCGCCACCATCGACGCCGGCACGGTGGCCCACCCCGACCGGGTAGCCCACGCCATGGCCACAGTGGGCGTGCGGGGCGCCGTCGCCCGCTGGGGGTCGGACGCCGATGGTTTGCCCCAGTCGGGGCCGGTAAACGAGGTGATCGACGCCCAGCGGGACCTCATAGAGCGCTACCCCCCTGGCGGCCTGGTGGAGGCGTCCGTCACGCTGGTGGGCCACGATTTGATGTCCGACGATCTGGTTACGGCGGCCGCCGATTTGGCCCGCTCCACCGGGCGGAGGCTCAGCTTCCACCTCTCCCCCACCCCTGACGACTCAGCCAGCTACCTGGAACGCACCGGGCACCGCCCGCTGGTACACATGGACCACTTGGGGGTGCTCGGCCCCAATGTGCTGGTAGGCCATGCCGTACACATCGACGACGCCGAGGTGGAAACCCTGGTTCGCACCGGTACCGCGGTGGCGTCGTGCCCGTGGGCTTATCTGCGCCTCGGCCAGGGGCTCACTGAGCGCTTCGCCCACCTGGAGCTGTGGCGGCGGGGCGGCCGGCTGGCGTTGGGTTGCGACACCGAGAACGCCGGCGACGCCATCGACGGCCTGCGGGCAGCCGTCCTATTCGCCGGGCTGGCCAAAGACACCGCCGCCGACCCCACTGAGTTCGGCGCCCACCACGCCTTTGAGCTGCTGACGATCGCCGGCGCCCAGGCAGTGGGCATGGACGACCGGATCGGCTCACTGGAGGCAGGAAAGGCCGCCGACATCGTGGTGATCGATCGCTCCGGAATCCAGTGGCAGCCACCCAGCCCTGACCCGATCCTGCAACTGGTGTGGGCTGGCGGCGGCCGCTCGGTGACCGATGTGCTGGTGGACGGCCAACTCGTAGTCGAAGACGGCCGCTGCACCACGGTGGACACCTACTCGCTACGCACCGAGGCCCGCCAGGCTGCCCAGCGGCTCATCGATCGATCCGGCATCCGCCCCCGTTCCCGCTGGCCGCTGCGATGACCCGAAAGATCAAGTAGAAATAGAGCCGATGACCTACCCAAACACTCTCATCTTCGTCGACTTCCCCTCCGATGACCCCGAGGCGTCAGCCGCCTTCTACCACGAGGTGTTCGGCTGGGAGGTGGAGCCCCGCCCCGCCGGAGTGTTCCACCGAATCGTCCCCGGCCAGAACTTCCAGCTCGACGACGGGTCGCAGAGCGAAATCGGCAACCTGCACATGGGGATCCACAACGCGGCCAATGCCCGCCCCCATCCCGACCCCGCCGGAGTCGACCCCCGCGGCCTTTCCCAAGATGGGCGCACCGTGCGGATCTGGATTTTGGTGAGCGACGACGACTCCTCCGACGCCATCATGGACCGGGCCGTAGCCCGAGGGGCCACCGAGCTGTGGCGCGACCACTACTGGGCCGAGTTCAACGGGTTCAACGCCGCCTTCAAAGACCCGTGGGGCAACACGCTCATCCTGTGGACCAAGGGCGGCGACGACCCCCAGATCCCCGACGGCTGGACCGACGAGTAAGGCTGCCGTGGCCGATCACGACCCCGTCTACGACGTCCACCCCCCGGATCCCCGCTGGACCCACATCGCCCTGCGGGTGGCCGACATGGATGCCACCATCGACTGGTACACCACCCACACCCCGATGCGGCTGCTCGACCGGCGGGAAGACCACATGGGCTACGGAGCCTGGCTGGGCCACGGCGACTCCGCCGACTCGCCGTTCATCCTGGTGCTGGCCCAGTTCTTCCCCGAGACCGATCCATTCAAAGACTCCCCCATGGCCAAGCTGGCCCCCTTCGCCCATCTGGGCATCGAGCTGACCAGCCGAGAGGCGGTGGAGGAAACCGCAGCCAGGGGCAGTGCCGAAGGATGTCTGGCCATGCCCCCCACCGACATGCCTCCCCCCATCGGCTACATCTGCATGCTGGCCGACCCCGATGGAAACATGGTCGAGTTCTCCTACGACCAGGGCGTCTACGCCCTCGCCCGCCAACTCGCCCAGCAGCAGAGCTGAAGCACCTGCCTCCTCGTTCCCAGTGAGCAACCCGACCAGCCTGACGATCATCTTCAGAGGCCAGCGCCGCACGATGGACTACGTCGAGGGCGACACGGTGCTCGAATCCGCCCGGCGGGCCGGGCTCAACCCGCCGTTCTCCTGTGAGGCCGGCAACTGCGCCACCTGCATGGCCTTTCTCCAGGAGGGCAGCGTCACCATGCGGGCCAACGATGCGTTGGAGCCCGACGAGGTGGAGGAGGGATTCATCCTTACCTGCCAATCAGTCCCCGACTGTGACGCCATCGTGGACTACGACAGCCTGTAATCCTCACTGTGATGGATCCCGAGACTTTTCGCCGCGACTTGGGAGCTTGGCTCGACGACAACGCCAACGATCTCACTCCGCCGTATGAGGGCATCGGTTCGATGGATGCCCACATGGCGCACTACTCCCATGTGAAGCGAGCCCTCTTCGACAGCGGATTCGGGCGCTACGGATGGCCGGAATCGGTGGGCGGACTCGGCGGCTCGCCGTTGCTGCGGGCCATCATCGGCGAGGAGATCAACTTCCGCGACCTTGCCGACCCCAACGCCTGGACGATGATCGAGGTGCTGGCCCCCACGGTGATCGACTTCGCCCCGCCCGAGCTCTCCGCCCGACTTGTGCCGCCCTTCCTACGGGGCGATGAGATGTGGTGCCAGGGGTTCTCCGAACCGGATGCGGGCAGCGATCTGGCCTCCCTCTCGTGCCGGGCGGCCGAAACCGACGGCGGCTGGGTGGTCAACGGCCAGAAGATCTGGACCAGCTTTATTGAGTACTCCCAGCGCTGCGTGCTGCTCGTCCGCACCGGCCAACCAGAAAGCGCCCATCGGGGGATCACCGCCCTGTTGGTTGACATCGACTCGCCGGGCATCAGCTATAGCCCGATTGAGACCATGCATGGTCGACGGGACTTCGCCGAGGTGCATTTCGATGATGTGTTCGTGCCCTCCGACCGGCTTCTCGGCGAGGTGAACGGGGGCTGGCGGGTGGCTATGGACATCCTCCCCTACGAGCGGTCCACCACGTTCTGGCACCGGGGCGCTCTCTTGCACCGGCGCTTCTCCGATCTAGTGGCCCAGGTATCGGCTGCCGGCAACCGCGGCGACGCGGCGGCCAAAGCCCTTGGCCAGGCGTTCCAGTGGATTGTCGCCTTCCGGAGCCGATCCCGCGACACCCAGCACCAGCTCGCCGCCGGCGAACAGCTCGGCGTGGAGACCTCGGTGGACAAGATCCTCATCACCTCCGCTGAGCAACAGCTATTCGAGACGGCCCGCGACCTGCTGCCCGGCGTGATGGAGTTCGACGACGATCTCGCGGCTGCGTTGTGGCGCAATGACTACCTCTACTCCAAGGCCGCCACCATCTACGGAGGCACTGCCGAGATCCAACGCAATATCGTCGCCCGGCGTCTCTTGGATCTGGGGCCGGAATCATGAGCCAGTTCATCGACGCCGACGATCTGGCCTTGCTGGCCTCAAGCTTCGAGGCCGCCATGGCCGACGCCCCGGGACCCTCAGAAGCCGACCAGGCGATGTACGACCTGGGGTGGGCTGAGCTTCTCGCCTCCGCCCCCGGCCAAGGGGCGGCCACCGCGTTCAGCGCCCTCGGCGCCACCGGTTCGGCGGCCAGCCTGCTAGATGACGTGGTGGCCAATGCGCTCGGTGCCGAGACTGCACTCCAGTCCTGCTGCGTGTTCCCCACCCCCCATAAGGCCGATGCCCCCGGCCGCCTTCGCGGCGACACAGTGATTGTCGACGGACTGCTGTCAGCCCGAGCAGAGACAGCGGTCACCACAGTGCTGGGCGTGGTGACCGAGAGTGGCGTCGGACATTTTGCGGTTGATGCGGGGCTACTCCACGGCCCAGCCGTCGATGGCATCGACCCCGGGCGCGCCTATCGCCGGATAGTCGTGGAGATCCCGGCTGAGGCTTTGGAACCGACCGCTTCTGAGGGCAGCTGGGAGTCGGCTGTTGCCACCGCCCGGGTGGCGCTAGCCCACCAGCTTCTCGGCGGGGCCCGCTGGATGCTGGGCGAAGCCCGCCAGCATGCCATCGACCGAGCGCAGTTCGGCCGCCCAGTGGCGCAGTTCCAGGCCATCCGCCACAAGTTGGCCGAGTCGCTGGTGCAGATCGAAGGGGCGGCATCGGTGGCCGGGGCGTGCCTGCACGACCCCGACCCGATGCTGGCCGCGCTGGCCAAGTCGCTGGCCGGCCAGGCCGCGCGCACCACTGCGACCCACGCCCAGCAGGTGCTGGCCGGCATTGGATTCACCGCCGAGCATCGCTTCCACTACTGGCTCAAGCGGATGCTGGTGGTGGACACCCTGTTCGGCTCGGCCAGCTCGATCCCTGTCGAGATCGGACAACACTTGCTTTCTGAGGGAACCGCTCCCCGTCTCATCCAGCTATAGGAGGACCCATGGGCCGAGAGGACTACGCCAAGTACGCCACCAGCTGGTCGGCGCCCGACTACTCCGTAGACGAGGACGGCAAGGTGGTCGGCGGCTATGAACCCGAAGGGCCCAACAACTGGGGACGCTGGGGCGACGACGACCAAATTGGCACCCAGAATCTGATCGGCCCCCAGCAGAGAGTTCGGGCCGCCTCGCTAGTGCAGTCGGGCAAAGTGTTCTCGCTGGCTCTGCCTATCGACGCCAGCGGGCCCCGCTTCCATACCCGGCCGGCTCCGCTGCACTGGTTCATGATGGCCGGGTCCGACCAGGTGGTGGGCTCCCCCTACAGCGCCGCCGATCCCGACTTCCAGTGGAACGACGACATGTTCCAGATGCCCCTTCAGGGCTCAACCCAGTGGGACGGCTTCGCCCATGTGATCTACCGGGACACGATGTACAACGGTTATTGGGCTGGCAATGTCACCGCTTTCGGGGGCGCATCGGTGCTGGGCATCGAAAACCATCGGGAGAGCTTCGTGGGCCGAGCGGTGCTGTTGGACCTGCCCCGCTCCGAGAGCCGTGACCCGCTAGCCCCGGCAACTGTCATCGACTCGGCCATGCTGGATCGCTGTGTCGAGGCTCAGGGGGCCGCAGTCGAGCCCGGAGACATCGCCCTGATCCGCACCGGATACATCGCGTTGTGGGATCCGAGCTTCACTCCCGACCAGCAGGAGGAGTATTTCGGAGGATCGCCGGGATTCGGAGTGGATGCCCTCAACTGGTGTGACCGCAACGACATCTCCGCGGTGGCGGCCGACACCATCGGCGTGGAGGTGCTGGTGCCCGAAGACCCCGAGGACCGCAAACATCCCGTCCACTGCGGGGCGCTGGTGGACCGGGGGCTCCCCCTGGGCGAGTTCTGGGTGCTGGACGAGCTGGCCGCCGACTGCGCCGCCGACGGCCGCTATGAGTTCATGCTGGTGGCACCGCCACTCAACATTCCTGGCGCGGTGGGCTCGCCCCTGAACCCCATCGCCATCAAATAGGTTCCTGCTGAACGCTTCTACACTCACTCCCCCGGGAAACGGAGGCCGATCTGGTCGCGAATCTGGTCGAGCGTGCCCATGATCGACAACGTCTCGGCGTGGGAGATCACCGGGCTCTCAAGCTCGCCGGCGGCCAAGCAGCAGTGGAACTCCTCCACCTGGAAGCGAAGACCATCGCCCTCCCACGAACCGTCGATCTCCTCCCGCTCGAATCCCCGCGTCACCGTCAGCGATGCCGGGCAGTGCATGAACGCCGGAATCTCGATCGTTCCCTCAGTGCCGGCGATGCGGGCGGTGCAGCCCAGGTTGGTGGCGATGGCCGCCTTCACCACCGCCAACTCGCCGCCAGCGTGCCCCAAAACGGCGGCTACCTGCTCATCCACCCCGGTCTCGCCGATCCGGCCCTGGGCCGCGACGCTGGTGGGGGTGCCCAGCACCAGCGAGGCGAACTGCACGGGGTAAACGCCCAGATCGAGGATTCCCCCGCCGCCCCGCTCGGGGTCGTAGAGCCGGTGGTCGGGGTCGAACGGCTGGTGGAAACCGAAGTCGGCCTCCACTAGTTGGGGATGGCCGATGGCCTGCTCTCCCAGCAGATCGGCCAGCACCCGATAGGTGGGGAGGAAGCGGCTCCACATGGCTTCCATCAAGAGCAGGCCCCGCTCCCGGGCGGCATCGATCATCCGCTGGCTCTGGGCTTGGTTGAGGGCAAAGGGCTTCTCGCACAGCACGGGCTTGCCCGCCTCCAAGAACAGCAGCGTGTCCTGCTCATGGCGGGACTGGGGGGTGGCCACATACACCGCATCCACGTCCGGGTCCGCTGCCAGGTCCTCATAGCTGCCGTAGGCCGCCAAGGCCCCGTACTTGGCGGCGAAGTCCTTGGCCCGGTCGGCCGAGCGCGAGCCAATGGCGTAGATCTCGGCGTCGTCCAGCAACTGGAGCCCGTTGGCAAACCCAACGGCGATACCTCCCGGCCCGGCGATTCCCCATCGAATGGTCATGGCCGGACGCTACCGCGACAAGGGCTGTTGAAAGGCATTCCCCTACTCTGTGCCGACTGGAGGTACCGATGAGATCGTCGTTCAACGCGGGCTGGGCAGTGCGACCGAAGCAGAACCCGTTCTCGGAGCTGACGGGCGCAAAGAGCGCGCCCGAGCCGGTGACGCTGCCCCACGACGCGATGATCGACACCCAGCGCGACCCCTCCGCCTCCCACGACATCGCTTATTTCCCCGGCGGGGTGTGGGAGTACACCAAGCGGTTCGAAGCTCCCGCCGAGTGGAGCGATCGCCGGGTCGCCCTTCAGTTCGAAGGGGTGTACCGCGACGCCATGGTCTATGTGAACGACGACTTCGCGGCCTCCGAGTCCAACGGCTACACGGAATTCATCGTCGACCTCGACCCGTTCTTGCGCTACGGCGAAGAGAACACCATCAAAGTGGATTGCCGGGCCGGCGAGGATTCCCGGTGGTATTCCGGGGCGGGCATCTACCGGCCCATACACCTGTGGGTACAGAACCCGGTACACCTGGCCATCGACGGCGTATGGGTCACCACTCCAGAGATCGACGATCAGGGTGCAATGGTGGAGGTGGCCGCCGAGGTGCAAAACGACACCGCCCACACGGTGACGGTGCGAATGGCCTGCGAACTACGCGACCCCGCTGGCGAGACGGTGGCCTCGGGGGATATCCCGGTGACCCTGCGCCCCCACGCCACAGCGATCGGCCGCCAACGGCTGGCGGTGGCCAACCCGGCCCGCTGGAGCGCCGACCAGCCCCACCTCTACTCCTGCACCACCACACTGGCCCAACGCGACGATGAAGCCGCCGAGCTGGACCGCGACATCACCGCCTTCGGCATCCGGTCGCTCCAACTCGATCCCACCCATGGGCTGCGGATCAACGGCGAGACGGTGAAGCTGCGGGGCGCTTGTGTCCACCACGACAACGGCCCCATCGGCGCCGCCACCATCAGCCGGGCCGAGGAGCGCCGGGTGGAGCTGCTGAAAGCTGCCGGGTTCAACGCCCTGCGCAGCGCCCACAACCCGATGAGCCGGGCCATGCTCGATGCTTGCGACCGCCTCGGTGTGATCGTGATGGACGAGACCTGGGACATGTGGACCGAGAACAAGGTGAACCACGACTTCGCCCTGCGGTTTGAGGAGCGATGGCGCAACGACGTCGCCACCCTGGTGCGCAAAGACCGCAATCATCCCAGCGTGGTGCTCTACTCCACCGGCAACGAGATCCCCGATGTCGGCTCGCCCCTCGGTGCGGCCCGAGCCCGCGACATCGCCGAGCACGTCCGCTTTCTAGACCCCCACCGCTACGTCACCACCGGTGTCCAGCCGATGCTGGCTATTCGCGGGCTGATCGCCAGGATTCCCGAGATCCTCGGGTTTGTGGAATCACCGGACTCCTCCGATGGGGACGAGCCACCACCCACCGAAGAGGCCGAATCGCAAGGGGTGAACACTCAGATGGCCATGTGGGCCATGGTGAAGGACCAGGTCATGCGGGATCCGATCATCGCCGAGGGCATCGAGGAGGTGTCGGCCTCGCTTGACGTGGTCGGCTACA
Source organism: Acidimicrobiia bacterium (assembly GCA_022826705.1). Classification (GTDB taxonomy): domain Bacteria; phylum Actinomycetota; class Acidimicrobiia; order Acidimicrobiales; family Bin134; genus Poriferisocius. The sequence goes on from JAJDUJ010000014.1 coordinate 47,783, forward strand.
ACTACGTCTCCAACCGCTATCTCTTGGATCACGAGCTGTATCCCAACCGGGTGATCGTCGGCTCCGAGACCAATGTGACTGATCTGGGCCGAGACTGGCCGGTCATCAGCGCCCATTCCCATCTGATCGGGGACTTCACCTGGACCGGCTGGGACTACCTGGGCGAAGTAGGCATCGGCCGAGTCGGCTACGACGACGAAGACCCAGTGGACCGGGGAGTGCCCGGCGTGGTCGCACCATTTCCCTGGCTCGTCGCCCACACCGGCGACATCCACATCACTGGGATTCGGCGTCCGGCCTCCTACTTCCGGGAGATTGTCTTCGGTCTTCGCCAAGAGCCCTTCATCGCAGTGCAGCGGCCGGAGAACGCCCACAAGCAGATCGCCTACTCCGGCCCGTGGTCGTGGAGCGACTCCCTGGACAGCTGGTCGTGGGACGGACACGAGGGCACCGCTGTGGACGTGGAGGTGTATTCGGCCGACGACGAGGTGGAGCTGGTGCTGAACGGCAAGACTCTCGGCCGACAGCCTGTCGACGAATTCCGTGCCAAGTTCACGACGGCCTACGAACCGGGCGAGCTCGTGGCCATCGCCTACAGCAACGGCGAGGAAACGGCCCGAATCGCGCTGCGAACCGCCTCCGGTCCGTTGCACCTTGAGGTCGAATCCGACCGGCCCGAGGTCGCCGCAGGCGACACTGACTTGGCCTATGTGACAGTGCGCCTTACTGATGCCGACGGGGTGGTGAACTCGATGGCGAATCGGCCGGTGGAAGTCACCGTGGTGGGCCCCGGATTGGTCCAGGGCTTCGCCAGTGCCGACCACCAGTCCACCGAGCCTTTCGGCTCCACCACCTGCACCACCTACGACGGCCAAGCCCTGGCCGTGATCCGCCCCACGGGCCCCGGAGTCGTCGAGCTCACCTTCACCGCCGACGGCCTCGACCCCGCTGCCTGCCGCCTCACCGTGAGCGAAGGCTGATCGGATGGACCAAGAAACCCTGCGCTGGCTGACCGATCCCGACTCGGGGTGCTGGGAAGAGTTGGGCTACCAGCGGTTCCCCCTCGGCGAACCCGATTTGGTCGACACCGTGCCGCCGGTGATCGGTTGGGACGAGGTGCAGGATCGCTACGACGCAGTGGTGATTGGCAGCGGGGCCGGTGGCGGCGTGGCTGCCCATGTGCTGGCTGAGGCCGGGTGCTCGGTGCTGGTGGTGGAGCGAGGGCGCCCCCTCAAGTCCACAGAAATCGGCTGGGACCCGGTGCGCAACCATCGCACCGCCGTCTTCGGGTTCGGCGAGGGCGTAACGCCGGTCGGAAATCCCCGAGCCGTCAAGGATGGGGATGGCGAGCAGGCCCTTGAGCCCCATGATTTCCGCTACCACAACAACGCCGTTGTGCTGGGCGGCGGGCCCCGGCTGTATGGCTGCCAAGGGTGGCGATTCGCGCCGGAGACGTTCCGCATGGCCAGCGAATACGGTGTCCCCGAGGGGTCGGCCTTGGCCGACTGGCCGATCACCTACGACGATCTCGAGCCCTACTACGACCTAGTGGAATGGGAGGTGGGCGTCGCCGGAGCGCCCGGCCATGTTGGCGACGGTCCTCGGTCCCGCGGCTACCCGCTTCCCCCGTTCCCGCCCGACCGAGGGGGCGAGATGCTGGGCGAGGCCGCAGCTCGCCTGGGCTGGGCCACTGCGCCCGTTCCCCTGCTGGTCAACTCTCGGCCCTACGGAGGGAGGCCCGCGTGCGCGGGTTGCAGCCAGTGTGTCGGCCATCCCTGCCCGGTGGACGCCAAGAACGGCGTCCATAACACCCTGCTCCCCCGAGCCACCGCGGCTGGTGCCCACATCCTGAGCGACACCCTGGCGGCCCGGATCGACGATGGCCGAGGCGAGGTGGAGCTGCGCTCTGAGCAAGGCCAGCGCACGGTGCGGGCCGACCGGATCGTGTTGGCCGCCGGTGCGGTGGAGACCGCCCGGCTGCTGATGTTGAGCGGGCTGGGCAACGACTGGGTGGGTCGGTGCCTCCAAGGCCACACCTATGTGTTGGCCCATGGCCATGTGGACACCGACGATCCGCTCAGCGACGGCGTCGGACCCGGCCTGGCCATGGCCACCCGGGAGCACTGCCACAACAACGACGGCATCATCGGCGGCGGCATGATCGCCGACGAGTACGCGGTGTCGCCGGTGCAGCACTGGGTGATGGGATCGTGGTTCCGACCCGAGCACCAGCGAGCGGCCGAGGCCGCCGGTGAGGTCGACGATTTCGGGCGTCCGACGGGCGCCTCGGCCCGTCAAGCCCTGCGGGACACCTACCGCCGCACCATCATGATCATGGGCCCGATCCAGGAAATCCCCACCCGCTCAGCCGGACTGGACCTGTCGGCTGAAGTCCGGGACCGGTGGGGCCTGCCCGTAGCCAGGTTCTTCGGCATGCAGCACGAGGAGGATCTCCGCACCGCGGAGTTCTTGGGCGACCGAGCCAAAGAATGGATCACAGCCACCGGAGCCCGCGACGTGACCGGCGGCTCCATGGGATTCCAGATCCTCTCCGGCGGCCAGCACCAAGCCGGCACAGCCCGCATGTCAGACACTCCCGCGGGCGGGGCCGTCGACCCCAGCGGCAAAGTGTGGGGCTGCGAGCGGACCTACGTGGCCGACTCCTCCCTGCACGTCACCAACGGCGGCGTCAACCCCGTGCTGTCCATCATGGCCAACTCCTGGCGAGTAGCCGACCTGCTCTCCCGCTAAGCCGAGCCCGAGCTCCCGAGTCAGGCGTTCAGCAGCTCCTCTTCAATGCGCTCGGCCATCACCTGTTGAGCCCACTCAATCTTGGCGGGGATGTGTTCGGTGGGGAACAGGCCCTCGGAGGGGCGGTAGTCCTTGAGCACCTGCTTGGCGATGGTGTCCTTGTGGACCTCGGTGGGGCCGTCGGCTACCCCGAAGGTGGGGGCCATCATCCACATATTGGCCAGCGGCGTCTCGTTGGACATGCCCAGCGAGCCGTGGATCTGCATGGAGCGGAAAACCACGTCCATCAGCACCCGGGGGGTGGCCACCTTCACCCCGGCGATGTAGAGCCGGGCCTTGGAGGTGTCCGACTGGTCGATTTGCCAGGCAGCGTGCAGCACCTGCAAGCGGAACTGCTCGATCTGGACCCAGGAGTCGGCGATCATGTGCTGCACCGCCTGCTTCTCGGCCAACAGCGAGCCCTTGGTCTCCCGGCTGAGAGCCCGCTCGCACATCATGTCGAAGGCTTTTTTGGCCGTGCCTACCGAGCGCATGGCGTGGTGCACTCGGCCCCCGCCCAGGCGGGTCTGGGCGATCTTGAACCCAGCGCCCTCCTCGCCCATGAGGTTCTCGATCGGGACGCGGCACTCGTTGAACCGCAGGTAACTGTGGCCGCCGTGGCCGCGGCGCTCGCCTCCCACGCCCACGTTGCGGACCAACTCCAAGCCGGGGGCATCATGGGGCACCAGCATCATCGACGATCCCCGGTACACCGACACGTCGGGGTTGGTGATGAGCATGACGATAAGGAACTCAGCCCGCGGGTAATTGGAGGCAAACCACTTCTCCCCGTTGATCACCCACTCGTCGCCGTCGCGGTGGGCGGTGCAGGTGAAGTGGTTGGGATCAGACCCGCCCTGGGGCTCGGTCATGGAGTAGCAGGTGGAGATCTCCCCGGCCAGCAGCGGCTTGAGGTACTTCTCCTTCTGCTCGTCGTTGGCGTAGTGGGCAAGAATCTCGGCATTCCCCGAGTCAGGGGCCTGACTGCCGAAGGCCGAGGGGCCGAACGTGGAGCGGCCCAAGATCTCGTTCATCAGCGCCAATTGCACCTGGCCGAACCCCATGCCCCCCATCTCCGGCTTGAGGTGGCAGGCCCACAGCCCCCGGTCCTTCACCTTCTGCTGGATGCGGCGCAGGTGGCTCTGCACCTCCTCGTCTGACTTGTCGAACGGTGACCGCCCCCGGAAGTAGTGGTCCAGCGGCTCGATCTCGGTGTGCATGAGCTCCGTCAGCCATTCGAGGTGGTCTTGAAACTCCGGATCAGTAGAAAAATCCCAGGCCATGATCCGAGACTAGAACAGCCTCGCCCAACGGCGCGCTTTGTCAGCGGATGGGGGCGAGGTGGATGGGGAAGGCTTCTCGGATTCGGGCGTCGGCTTCGGGGGTGATGTGGTCGGGCTTGGGGCGGTTGAGCACTTCGGTGACGTAGTCATGGGCTACGTCTTCGATGAGGCGGGCGCCGGCGTCCACCCAGTCGTCGGGGCTGAGGCGGTCGCCGATTTGGGGGTAGACGTACTCGGTCTGCATGAGCGACAGGGTCTGGGAGTGGCCGAGGAAGTGGCCCTCACCGTGCACTACATCGGCGATTACCTGGGTAGACAGGGTCTCGGGGGTGATCTCGATGCCCCGCACCGTGCGGTTGATGGACCCCAGCATGTCGTTGTCGATCACCAGGGCCTCCAGCGAGCAGGCCATGATGCTGGCCAGCATTCCGGCTGTCTCGTTGATCATGTTGGCCCCTGCATTGGCCGCCAGGGTGATGGCGTTGGCCTTCTCGGCACCGGCCTGGTTGTCGGGAAGTTTGGAGTCGGCCATTCCCGCGGCCACCCCCGACGGCAAACCGAGGTAGTTCACCACCTGGGCAGCCGCCGCGTTGATGATCGCCTCCTCGCCGCTGCCCCCGCTCATCGCTCCAGTGCGCAGGTCGGACACGAACGGCCACATGCCCAGCACACAGGGATGGCCGGGCACAACCAGGTTGACTGCGGTCAACCCCGCCAGGCATTCGGCCAGTGCTTGGACCAGCGATCCGGCCAGCGCGGCCGGCGAGGTGGCCCCGGCTTGTCCCGCGGACAGCAGGTTGATCGGCATGCCCCGTCGGGCCTGTTCCATCAGGCACAGGGCCGAATCTTCGGCAAAGCGCAGGGGCGGCACCACGAAGGTGTTGTTGCCGATGCTGAAGGGCCGCCGGGCGAACTCCCCCTCGGCACCCAGCGCCATGTCGAAAAGGTCGATGCACTCGTGAACATGCTCGGGTTGGAACATGGCCGTGCCCAGCGGCTTGGTGGTGCCGGCCAGGATGGCGTAGGCGGTATTGATGTCCAACTCCCGGGCGGTCTCCATGTCGCGGGCCACCAGCGTCCGTACGAACACGTGGATGTTGTCGAGGGTGTCGACGATCCGGGCCACGTCGTAGAGGTCGGCCAATGTGCTGGGGCGGAAGCGCTTGGTGTCGTGGTCGAGCATCATCACCGCGGCCCCGCTGGTGCAGAGGTGAACCCGATTGCCGCCGATCTCCACCCCCCGGTCGGGGTCGAACCCGTACAGGGTGAACTCCTTGCAGGCCTCGTCCACGATCCGCTTGACCAGGTCGGGGGGGAACCGCAGGCGGTCGTCGTCGTCCATCCGGCCCCCGTTGGCGGTGACCGCCTCGATGATCTCTGGGGTGGCCTGGCCCATGCCCAGATCGGCCAGCAGGCCCAGGGCCGATTCGAATACGTCATCGCACTGGCCTTCGGACAGCGGCTTGTAAGCCCCGCCGGGCATTCCCGGCCACACCGCCCGGGCATCGGCTTCGGGCGGCGCCTCCCGCATGGCTACTCGGGCTGCCCTGCCTCCTGCACGTCGCGCCATGTCAAGCCCTCGGTTTCTCGTTGTCGGGGTCGTAGGCCGGGCCGTCCAACACCATTGCCGGACGGCGGTCGCTCATGAGCTGGACCTCGAAACGGGTGCCCGGCGCTTTGTACTCCGGCCTCACATAGGCGAAGGCCAGACCCCGCCCGGTGGTGTGACCCCAAGTGCCCGAAGTGGTCAGCCCGATGAGCTCGTCGCCGTCATAAACCGGCTCGTTGCCCCGGCAGTCGTTGTCGGTGGTGTCCACCTCGCAGTACACGAGGATCATCTCGATGTCGTCGCCCATGGCCAGCCGCTCTTCGGAGGCCTTCTTGCCTTGGAACTCGCCCGACCAGTCCACGAACCGGCCCAGGTCGGCCTCTACCGGGGTGATCTCGGTGGTCAGCTCGAAGCCCATCGCCTTGTAGGCCTTCTCGATGCGCATGGTGTTCATGGCGTAGGCGCCATAGTGGACCATGCCCAACGGTTCGCCCACCTCAACCAGAGCGTCGTAGAGCTCGGCGGTGTGTTCTTGGGAGTGGTGCAGCTCCCAGCCCAGCTCCCCCACATACGACACCCGCAGGGCCAGACACGGCACGCCGGCCACGTCGATTTGCTGGCCGGTGAGCCAGCGGAAGCCGGGGGCCTCCAGCTCGGCGTCGGTGAGCTGAGCCAGAATCTGGCGGGACAGAGGACCGGAGACGGCCAGGATGCCCATGTCGTCGGTACGGTCGGTAACGGTCACGTCCTCGCCGAATTGCACATGGTGGGCCAGCCAGTCCCGGTCGTGGAACTGCCCGACGATGGCGGAGTTGAGATAGAACCGGTCGGGGGCCAGTCGGGTAATGGTCATCTCGGTCTCGATGCCGCCCAACTCAGTCAAGAAGTGAGTGAGGCGCATCCCGCCGTCTTTGGCCGGCATTCGATTGGCGGTGAGGCGGTCGAGCAGCGCCTCGGCGTCGGCCCCGGTCACCTCGAACTTGGAGAAGGCGGTGAGGTCGGCGATGCCAGCCCGCTCCCGGGTGGCCCGGCACTCGGCCCCCACAATGTCGAAGGCGTTGGAATGCCGGAAGGAGTGGGCCTCGGGCTCGCCGTAATACTGCGGGCGCTCCCAGCCGAAGATCTCCATCCACTGGGCATCCCGGGCGTCGAGCCGGTCATAGATGGGATCGGTCTTCTGGGGTCGGCCGGCGAAGCGCTGCTCGCCGGGGAGGCGGGTGGCGTACATCTCGTGGAATTCGTCGATGGCCTTCTCGATGGCGTAGCGCCCGGTGGGCCCGCAGTGGTCGCCGAACCGGCGGGGGTCCATCTCGGCCACATTGATCTCGGTCTGGCCGTGCACCATCCACTGGGCCAGGTACTTGCCCGCGCCGGGACCCTGGGTGATGCCGATGGAAGCTCCGGCGCACAGCCAGTAATTGCGCAGGCCGGGGGCCGGGCCCATGAGGTAGCCGGAGTCGGGAGTGTGGGTGATGGGTCCGCTGACCACCGTCTTGATCCCGGTGTCGGCAAAGGCGGGGATCCGTTTGCCGGCTTCGATCAGCCAGGGCATGAGCTGGTCGAGGTCGGGCGGGGTCAGATAGAAGTGCTTGTCCCAGTCGATCCCCTCCAACCCATAGGTTTGGGCGTTCTCCCGCTCGTAGGGACCGACCAGCAGCGAGTCGATCTCCCGCCGGTAGTAGGCCGACGCTCGGGGATCGCGGATCACCGGCGGGTCGAAATCGCCCAGCTCCTTCATCTCAGCCATGGGTTCGGTGATGAGGTACTGGTGGATCACCGACACGATGGGCACGTCGAGGCCCACCATGGCGCCGAGCTGGGGGGCGTAGCATCCGGCCGCGTTCACCACGTGCTCGGCAATGATGCGGTGGGTCTCGCCCTTGACGTCGCAAACCACTTCCCAGCGGTGGTCGGGAAGCTGGTTCATGGCGGTAACCAGAGTGTGGCGGTAAAGCTCCCCGCCCAACTGGCGGGCGCCCTTGACCATGGCCGCAGTGACGCTGGACGGGTCGGTCCAGCCGTCGTTGGGGGTCCAGCACCCCATCAGCACGTCGGACACGTCCATGAACGGCCAATGGTTGAGAATCTCGGAGGGCTCGATCAGGTGGTTCTCGATCCCGACCAGATCGAGCATCCCGCTGACGTAGCGGAACCAGTCCACCTGCTGGCGGTCGAGGGCCAGGCGGATGGCGCCGGTGCCATGCCAGCCGCTGGCCAGCCCGGTTTCCTCTTCGATCTTGGCGTAGAGGTCGGGGGCCACCAGATGGCATTTGGCCATGTTCAGGCTGCCGATGAAGTGGGGAATGAGTCCGGCGGCATGCCAAGTGGAGCCCGATGACAGCTCCCCCTTCTCCACCAGCACGGTGTCGGTCCAGCCCTCGTGGGCCAAGTGGTAGAAGAGGCCCGCGCCCATAGCTCCACCGCCGATGATCACAACCTGGGCTTCATCGCGCACCGTAGGCCGCTCCTTGTCAATCAGAGTCGAACCCGCTCTTTGCGGGGATCGTAGAACGAACGAATAGATCCGGTGGCGGCGATGGGCGTCCCGGCCACTTCGATCTCGAAGCGCCCAGATTCCACCCAGTCTTTGGTGACGCCGTCGGCGCACTCCACGAAGCCCAGGGCCAGCGCCCGCTTCTCGGTGTAGCTCCACATGCCGCTGCTGGTGCGGCCCACCATCTGGCCGTCGCGGTAGATGGGCTCATCGTGGTACAGCAGCCAGTCGGGGTCTTCCAACCGGAGCTTGATGAGGCGCTTGGTGCGGGGCCCCTCCCGCTGGGCGGCCAGTGCCTCACGGCCCCTGAATCCGCCGGCCTTGTCCCAAGCCACCGCAAACCCCAGCCCGGCCTCCAACGGGGTGTCCTCGTCGGTGATGTCATGGCCCCAGTGGCAGTAGGCCGCCTCCATGCGCAGCGTGTTCATGGCGTGGTAGCCGGCGTGGCGCAGTCCAAGGGAAGAGCCCGCTTCGACCACCGCATCGTGCAGGGCCACCGCCTGTTCGTTGGGCACGTAGAGCTCCCAGCCCAGTTCGCCCACATAGGTCATGCGCAGCGCCAATGTCTCCGCACCGGCGATGCAAAGATCTTGGGCCGTGCCGAATGGGAAGCCGTCGTTGCCGAGATCAGCGTCGCAGAGCTGGCTGAGCACAGCCCGGGAGTTGGGCCCCATCACGCCCAACACCCCGTAATGGTCGGTGACGTCTTCGATGACCACGTCCCTGCCCCGGGCGGCCCGCCGCAGCCAGGCCCAGTCGCGGGTGGCGGTAGCCGCCGAGGTGACCACCCAATAGGAGTCCTCGCCCCGGCGGGTCACGGTGAGGTCGGCTTCGATGCCACCTTGGTCGTTGAGCCACTGGGTGTACACCGCCCGACCCACCGGTACGTCCACCTCGTTGGCGCACACCCAGTTGAGCAGGGCCATGGCGTCGGGGCCCTCCACGGTGAACTTGGCGAACGAGGTTTGGTCGAACAGGCCCACAGCGTTGCGAACCGCTTCGCACTCGTCCCCGCTGGCCTCGAACCAGTTCTGCGGACCCCAGCTATAGCGGTACTCCCGCTCTTGGCCGGGGGCGGCGTACCAGTTGGGCCGCTCCCACCCGCCGACCTCGCCGAACACCGCCCCGGCCGCGTCGATGCGCTCGTGCAGCGGTGAGCGGCGGATGTCTCGGGCCGTCTCGTACTGGCGGAACGGCCAGTGCATGGCATAGAGCAGGCCGAGGCTCTCGGGGATGCGGGCATCCAGATAGGCGGGCTCACACTGGAATCCAAACGAGCGCCTAATGTCCACCATCGAGAGGTCCATGGGCGGGTGATCGTCGACGATCCAGTCGGCCAGCACCCAGCCCACGCCCCCCGCCGACTGGATGCCCACCGAGTTGAACCCCGCGGCCACAAAGCAGCGGTCCACCTCGGGGGATTCGCCCAGGTAGTACACCCCGTCGGGGGTGAAGGCCTCGGGTCCGTTGAAGAAGAGTTGAAGGCCGGCCTCCCCCAGCACCGGCATGCGGTGAATGGCCCGCTCGAAGATCGGCCCGACGTGCTCCCAGTCTTCCGGCAGGGTCTTGAATTGGAGGTCGCGAGGGATGCCGTTCAAGTTCCAGACCTTGCCCCGAGGCTCGAAGAAACCAGCCATCAACTTGCCGGTCTCCTCTTTGAAATAGGTGTAGTTGGACGGGTCGCGCACCGTGGGCATGTTGGGGTACGCCCCTTCGACCGGCTCGGTGACGATGTAGAAGTGCTCACAGGCCTGCACCGGCACGCTCACCCCGGCCGTGGCGGCAAGTTGGCGGGTCCATATCCCGACGGCCAGCACCACGGTCTCGGCCTCCACCCGGCCGGCCTCGGTGTCCACCCCCACCGCTCGCCCGTCTTCCACCACCACCCCGGTCACCGCCGTGCCCTGGACGATGCGGGCACCCCGGGCCCGAGCCCCCTTGGCCAGCGCCATGGTGGTGTCCACCGGGGAGGTCACTCCATCTCGGGGGATGAACAGCGCGCCCACCAAGTCGTCGACATTGAGCAGCGGGCACAGTTCGAGGGCCTCGTCGAGTTCGATCTGGCGGATGTCCACCCCCACCGTGCGGGCCATGGACATGCCCCGCAGCAGCTCCTCCCACCGCTCGTGGTCGGCGGCCACCGAAATGGAGCCCGGGGCGCGGTAGCCGGTGGCTTGGCCGGTCTCGGCCTCGAGTTCTTCGAACAATTGGGCCGAGTAAGTGGCCAGCCGGGTGAGGCTGTGGCTGGACTTGAGCTGGCTGACCAGGCCGGCGGCGTGCCAGGTGGTGCCGCTGGTGAGCTGGCCTTGCTCGATGAGCAGCACGTCGGTCACCCCACGACGGGTGAGGTGGTACGCGATAGAACAGCCGACGATCCCACCACCGACGATCACCACCTGGGCCCGATCGCCGAGATCAGCCATCACACCTCATAAGCGCTCCAGTGCTACAAGGTTGTCTGCGAATTTACCGAAGCCCTGGCCTCGCAGTGGGTGGTGAAGAAGGTCTCGCGCTACAAAATTGCCAGAGGATTCACCGGCGAACCGGTGCCGTAGCGTAGCACCAGCGGGGCACACACGTACTGAAATTCCCAGCGGTCCAGGTCGGCGCAGCGGGCGGCCACCGCCTCAAAATCGGCGTTGTCAATGATGGGCATCCCCATGTACGGCAACAGGATGTGGTGGACGTGCAGCGCGATGCTGATGGGCATCGGATTGGGAATGCCCTGGTCTTCCTGAGGGGCGTCTTGGAAGTCCCAGGTCAGACAGGAGGCCTCCGTCTCGTAGAGGAACTCAATGGCCGAGGCGTGGACCCCGGCATTCGACCCCATCCCTTGAGACGTGTCGGTCTTCTCGAAATACACGTCCATGCCACTGCGGATGCACACCGCGTCGCCGGGCCGAGGTTCGATTCCCTGGGCGGCGGCCACGTCGGCCAGCTCCCAGCCGTGGACTGGCTCGCCGGGGGCCACGTAGTCGGTGCCCCTGAACCGGGGGATGTCATACAGCACCCCACGAGTAACGATGCCGTCGCTCCAGAAGTCGATGGTGCCGGTGTGCTCGGCGGGCATGGGGGACTTGGCGAACTCCTTGCCGTTCCAGAACTTGCCCCCGCCGTCCACCGGCAGATGGCACAGGGCGTCGATGTGGGTCTGCACGAACCCGTGGATGAACATGCCGAAGTAGTCGGCCATCGCCCCCGAGTCACCCGCCCCCACGAAGTGATGGGCCGGGTAGGGGTTGGCCGGACCGGCATGAGTGTCGATGGGCCGGCTCATCGACACCGCCTCTCCGGTCTGCACCAGCGTGGCAGCTGAACGGCGAGCCTCAGGAGTGATGTGGTTGAGGGTGCCCAGCTCGTCGTCGTCCCCCCAGCGACCCCAGTTGCAGAACCGCTCCCGATAGGCGGCGTACTCTTCAGCAGTCGGCGGCGTGCGGTCACTCAGTCCCATAAGGCAGTCTCTATCACAATGAACGACTACGACCCGTTCTCCTTGGAGGTGGCCACTGATCCGCTGCCCATCTATCGGGAATTGCGGGCAGCGGGCGGGGTGCATCGGCTGGAGCAGTATCACGGGTGGGCGCTGCCCCGTTTCGCCGAGGTGTGGGAGGTGAGCTGCGACCGAGAGTCGTTCACCATCGCCGAGGGGCCCGTCTTCCTTCGTGATCAGGTGCTTCAACCGGCCCCTACTGAGCTAGGGCCGCTGCCAACCGGGCCGTTTCTCAGTTTCTCTCAGATGGACCCGCCCGCCCACACCCAGGTCCGCAAGATTCTCTATCCACCGCTGCGCCCGAGGCCAGTGGCCGAACTGGAGGCCGAGCTGCGCCGGGTGGCTGCCGACTGCGTGGACGCCGCTCTAGACCGGGGGCGGTTGGACGTGGTGACCGAACTGGCCTCGCCGGTATCGGTGGCCGGGACCTCATTGGTGCTGGGTTTCCCCTTCTCCGACGGGGAGAAGCTGGTGGAGTACGCCAATCAGACCATGCGCTATGACGACCGGGCTCCTGCGGCCCGGGCCAAGATTCACGAATACCTATGCGGCTTCGTGGCCGAACAGCGGGCTGGAGACTGCCCTGAGTACATCGAGTCTCTGCTAGGAGCGGACTTGCTGGGCCATCCCTTCAACGACCAAGACGCAGCCATCCAGCTCTCCACCCTGTTCACCGGTGGCGTGGAGACCACTCCCAAGGTGATGGGCGGCGGGTTCATCCACCTGGCCGCCAACAGCGACCAGCGGTCCGCCCTGGCCCGAGACCCGTCGCTCAGCGGGGGTGCCTTCGAGGAAATGCTGCGCCTGGAAGTACCCATACAGCACTTGGGCCGCACCGTCTGCCGGCCAACCGAAATCGGCGGCAAGGAGATGGCCCCCGGCGACCGGGTGTTCCTGCTGTACCAGTCGGCCAACCGGGACGAGCTTGAGTTCGGCCCTGACTCCGAGACATTCGACATTCGTCGTCGCCCGCCCCGCCAGCTCGGCTTCGGCCATGGCTTGCACTACTGCATCGGCGCCCATCTGGCCCGTCTGGAGGGACGGGTGATCATCGAGGAGGCCTTGGCTCGCATCCCCGACTTCGAGGTGCCCGCCGACGAAGTGGTCCGCCTGCCGGGATCCTTCCAACAGGGCTACGCCTCGGTGCCGATCGTTTTCTGACTCTCGGCTAGGACACGGCCACCGGTAAGCGGGCCAGCCCGCGCAACGTGAGTCGGTCCTTCCAAGGGGGATCATCCTCCAAGGGAGTCCAGGTTTCGAATCGATCCAGCAGGCCAGCCAGCACTACCTGGCCTTCGAGGCGGGCCAATGAAGCACCCAGGCAGTAGTGGATACCCGATCCGAACGACAGCAGCGGTGTCTCTTGGCGGCCGATGTCGAACCGGTCGGGATCGTCGATAACGTCGGGGTCGCGGTTGGCCGCCCCCAGAAGCATCAGCACCATGCTTCCCTTCGCGATGGCGTGCCCGCCGATCTCCACGTTCTCGAAGGTGTACCGGGCGTCCACCTGCACGGGAGGCTGATAGCGAAGCACCTCGTCCACCGCGCCTGGCACCAGCGACCGGTCGGCCCGCAGCCGGGCCAACTCCTCGGGATGCCGGATGAGTGTGTGGACCATATTGCCGATCAGGTTGGTGGTGGTTTCGAAGCCCGCGGCATAGATCAGCGACAACGTGAGCCCGATCTCCCGCTGGGTAAGCCGGTCCTCTCCGTCGCTGGCCGCGATCAGCGCCGAGAGCAGGTCGTCACGGGGCTCGGCTCGACGCCGGTCGATCAGCTCATCGAAGTAGGCCGCCACCTTGACCCCGGAGGCCTCGGCCCGCTCCCGGCCTTCCTGGCTTTGGTTCGGCTCGAGGGTGCCGGCCAAATCGGACACCAAAGGTCGCAGCCAATCGCGGTCAGACCGGGGAACCCCCACCAGCTCGCTGATGACGTTGGCCGGCAAGGGAAAGGCCAGCTGGTCGATCAGGTCACCCCCGCCGGAAGCAGCCAGCGAGTCCAACTGTTCGACGGTCATCTCCTCCACCGCCGACCGCAGACCTTCGACTCGTCGGGGGGTGAAGGCCCGGCTGACCAACGAGCGCAGTCGAGTGTGATCAGGTGGGTTCAGGAACAGGAAGGTCCGCTCCTCGTTGGGGGTGCGCACTCTCTCAGCAGTGAGCGTCGGAACCTCGTCGCCGGGCTCGGGGTTGCCCATCCGGGGATCACGCAGCGCCATCCGGCAGTCCTCGTAGCGGGTGAGAACCCAGTAGTCGGCGAAGCCCAGCTTGTGAACCGGGGCCGTCTCCCGCAGCTCCCTCAGCAAGGGATAGGGGTCGGCGTACACCTCCGGATCGGTGACGATCCTGATGATCAGCTCGTCGCTCACGGGCGGGGGCTGTGGACCCGCCCAAAGGTGTAGCCATCGGGCCAGCCCCGCCGGGCGAGGTTGGCCTCTTGTCGGGCAATGACCGCAGGGATATCGTCCGGCTGCCAGCCCTCCACCAGCGACTCGCCCATCAGATCGCGCACCGGCCGGTTGAGTTCCACCAGCAGTTGCAGGCTGAAGGCGATGCGACCGGTCAGCATGTCGGGATCGCCGCTGACCAGCGCCACGGCGGCTTCAGCCATCGTCTCAAGGGGTTCGAACATCTCCTCGTCGATCCAGCCGCCCTCCACCAGCGCCGGGGTGGCAATGGCCGCCTGCGGGGTGAGAGCGTTCACCGACACTCCCTGCCCCTCGCACTCGCTGGCCGCCGACACGGTCAGCTTGTTCAATGCCGCTTTCGGCGCCCCATATACGAATCCGGCTTTCGAGGGCTTGCTCGACGGGAACGGAGGGCCGGGGGGCAACTCTGCCGAGAAGGTGGTGAGGTTCAAAATCGACCCGCTCCCCCGCTCGCGCATCCCTCCAATCACCGACGACATCAGCTCCCACGGCGCCCAGAGGTTTACTTGCAAGCTCAGCTCAAGCTGCTTGGGGGTGACCTCCTCAAACGGGTAATACCCTCCAAAGGCGGCATTGTTCACCAGGATGTCGATCGGCCCGAATGCCTCTTCTGTCTTGGGCACCAGCTCGGTGCGGGCCCCCGACGGGTCGCTGAGGTCGGACGGAATCACCAGGCACTCCCCGCCGAGCGTCTCAATGCGCTCTTTGGTGGCGGCCAAGCCCTGCTCGTCGCGTGCGGTGATGGCCACTCGGGCGCCCTCAGCAGCCAGACGCACCGCGATCGCGGTCCCCGTTCCCCCCTTGCTGGCGCCGGTGACCAGCGCAACCTTGCCGTCGGTGGCACCTTCACTCATGGTCTTTCCCTCCCGTGGGGAATTATGGTCGAGCCTACGCCGACGAGTTGAGCCGAGGATCGTGACCGAAAAGACCTACCCCCGAAGTCGAGCCCTATCGATGCTGCACACCTCGGACTGCCATTTGGGAACTTCCCCGGCCCGACGACAAGAGGCCGCCTTTGCCGCGGCCATCGACTTGGCCATTGACGAGGGCCTGGATGCGGTAATCATCTCCGGCGACCTGTTCGACCACAACCGGGTGGGCGACGACGTGCTGAGTTGGGCCGCCGACCAGCTCGCTCGGCTCTCGTGCCCGGTGGTGATGATCGCCGGCAACCACGACGCCCACCCGGAGACGTCGGTGCTTCACCGGTTTGGCCCCCATATTCAGGATCTGCCAGTCACGGTCCTCGATTCCCTTGAGGGAACCACCACCCACCTTCCCGAACTGGAGCTCACGGTGTGGGGCAAGTCGATGGACGACCACCATCCTGGCTTCCACCCCCTCGAAGGGCTTCCGGCCCGCCCGGAGAACGGCTGGTGTGTAGCCATGGGCCACGGCCTGGTCATGCCCGACGAGACGCCGTCGTACCGTTCGTCCCCCATCTACCCCAGCCACCTAGACACCCTCGACTGGGACTACGTCGCCCTCGGCCACATTCACCGCCATCAGGTGATCCGCGAGACCCCCTCGGTGGTCGCCTACTCCGGAGCGACCGCGGAGTCATTGGAAGGTGAACCCGCAGTGGTGCTCGTGACCCTCGACCCCGATTCCGGTGTCTCCCTATCGCTGCGAGAGCTAGATCCTCAGGGCTTGCCGACGCCGGGAACGGCGGCTTCGGTGGCGTAGATGGCGCCGGTTTTTGCCGCGGTGACCACTTCTCTCTTCCAGTCGTCGGCGGCGCAGATAAGGAGTGTGCGGCGGTCGTCGCCGCCGAGCACGCAGGCCACCGGCACTTTGGGGGCCATGTCGTAGGAGTCGGTCACCTTGCCGCCGGGCAGCACTCGGAACACCCGCAGGCCCAGAGGATCGGCCACCCACACCGCGCCCTCGGCGTCGAGGCAGATGCCGTCGGGCGGGGCCACCGGGGCCCTGTCGGATTCGGGAACCAGCTCGGCATATACCCTCCGGTTGGACAGGGTGCCGTCGGGGGCCACGTCGAACGCGCTGAGCCGGAAGGCCGCGCTCTCGGCCACGATCAGCGTCTCCTCGTCGGGGGTCAGGATGTGGCCGTTGGGGGCTTCCATGCCATCGGCGCCCACGCTCACCGAACCGTCGGGGGCCACTCTCAGGGTCTGCGCAGTGCGCCGCTCGCCGCCGGCGTGGATCCTCTGCCCCATGTCACCGATGTAGGCGGTGCCGTCGGAGCGCACGATCATGTCGTTGATGTCGCCGATCGCCAGCGGCGACAGGTCGGCGTGTTCGACCATCGACCCGTCGGGCTCCTGGCGCAGCAGCTTTTGGGAGGCCATGGCCACCACCAGCAGCCGGCCGTCGGGAAGCCAGCCCAGCCCCGACGGGTCGTCCCAGTCCACCACGGCCACCGTCTCGGCGTTGCCGTCGAGGTCGGTGCGCACCACCCGATGGGCGTGCATGTCGGAGAACCACAGGGCGCCGTCGTGCCACCGAGGGCCTTCGGAGAAGTTGAGCCCGTCCAAGATCGTGCGCATCAGGTGCCTCCTCATCGGCTTGCGTGCAGACGAGATGGCACAATAGCCCTATGAGCATGACCCTCACCCCAAGTCTCAACGCCGAGGAGTCCTACGAGACCATCCAGGTTGATCGGATCGGCGGGTCGCTGGGCGCAGTGATCTCCGGGGTGGACCCGCGCGACGGCCTGACTGATCAGCAGTTCGCCGAGATTCACGAGGCGCTGCTCCGCCACGAGGTGATCCTCTTCCGCAATGTGCCCATGAGCGCCGAAGACCAACTGGAGTTGGCCTCCCTGTGGGGCCAGCCCAGCATCTTTCCCCTACAGGCAGTCATGGGCGCCACCGAGCCGAGCACGTCGATAATCCGCGACGACGACGAGAGCCTGCCCACCACCGACAATTGGCACACCGACGTGACCTGGATCGAAGTACCCCCCAAGATTGCCCTGCTCCAATCCGTGGTCGCCCCTTCCTATGGGGGCGACACCATGTGGTGCAGCATCACATCGGCCTACGACGCCCTGTCAGCGCCGATGCGGGCCATGATCGACGGTCTAGAAGTCCACCACTCCAACTATCCCCAGTTCTGCACGAGCATGGCCGAGAAGTCGGGAAGCTGGGACCTGGTGGCCCCGCTGAGAGAGGCCTATCCCGGCGTGGAGCACCCGCTGGTCCGCACCCACCCCGAGACCGGGCGGCGGGCGCTGTATATCGCCACCAATTTCCACCAGTACGTGGTCGGGTTGACTGAGAACGAGAGCACGGCCCTTCTTGACTTTCTCGTACGCCACATCGACCAGCCCCGGTTCCACTGCCGGTGGTCGTGGACTGAGGGCGACCTGGCCATCTGGGACGAGCGGTCAACCAACCATCGGGGCGTGTCCGACCACTATCCGCAGGTCCGGGAGGTCCGCCGCTGCACCGTGGACGGCGACCGCCCCTTCTTCGACTCCTCGGTGCCCTACCAGCCCCAGTAGTCCCCGCCGAAGCGCTCGTCGCGCTCGGCCAGCGCACCTTTCATGCCCTTCTCCCGCGACGTCTCGTGGAAGTCGAACTCGTCGGGGCTGCGGCGGGTGCCCATCACAAACAAGGGGTGGACACCGTAGTGGGGGGTGAAAGCCTGGCCGATACCCAGCATGTCGTAGGCCAGATGGGCCACAGTGCGGCCAGTGGCGATGCCGTCGCGGGGCAGGCTGGACAACGCCCCGGTGAGCTGGGCCACCGCTTCATCCAACTCATCGGAGGGCACCACCCGGTTGACCAGGCCCAGCCGCTCAGCCTCGGCGGCATCGAACTTCCGCCCGGTCACCACCAGTTCGTTAGCCCGCTTCAGCCCGATCTGGGAGGCGAGCATGGGGTAGAGCCACGACGTGCCCGCTGAGCCGAACCGCTCCTCGGGCAGCCCGAACACGGCGTCGTCGGTCACCACCGCGAAATCGCACACCAGCATCAGATACAGCCCGGCGCCGATACACGGACCATGCACTCGGGCCACGATGGGCTTAGCCGAGTACAGCAGGTCGCGCATCACCCACGCCCTGCGGCGCAGTCCGGCGATGGCGAACCGGCCCCCCTTGGTCTCGGCCCCCCCGTAGAAGTCGTCGGGGCTGGACAGGTCGAAACCCGAGGTGAACCCCCGGCCCGCCCCAGCCAACAAGATGCACTTCACATCGTCGTCGGCCTCGGCCTGGCGGACGAAAGCCACGATCTGGTCGAACATCTCGTCGGTCAAGGCGTTGAACACGTCGGGCCGGTTGAGGGTGATCGTCGCCACCGCCCCGGCCGTCTCGTAGGTCACATTGTCTTCAGCCATGACCCCTATCCTGTCGGATTGTGAGCAACCCGCCCACCCGGTTGGCCCGACGGCTGGGCATTGGGGATGCGATCGTGATCGGACTGGGGTCGATGATCGGGGCCAGCGTGTTCGCCGCCATTGGGCCAGCCGCCGCCGCGGCCGGGTCAGGGCTGATGATCGGATTGGCGGTAGCCGGAGTGGTGGCCTTCTGCAACGCCACATCCTCAGCGCAGTTGGCCGCCCTCTACCCCGCCTCCGGGGGCACCTACGTGTATGGGCGCAAGCGGCTGGGCCACCTTGCCGGGTTCTGCGCCGGATGGGGGTTTGTGGTCGGCAAGTCGGCCACGCTGTCGGTCTCGGCGCTCGCTTTCGGGGCCTACGCCTTTCCCGAGTACCCGCGGCCCGCTGGCATCGCCGCCGTTGTGGTGGTGACCGCCATCAATCTCCGAGGCATCACTAGGACAGCGGCGGCCACCCGGGTCACCGTCTCCCTGGTGCTGATCGCCCTCGGCCTGGTGGTGGCCGCTGCGGTGGGCGGGGGCACGGCCGATGCCGACAATCTGGCCGACTGGGGCGCGGGCGGCGCGGGCGGAATTCTGGAGGCAGCCGGGCTGTTGTTCTTCGCCTTCGCCGGCTATGCCCGCATCGCCACTCTGGGCGAGGAGATCAAAGACCCGGCTCGCACCATTCCCCGGGCTATCCCCATAGCGCTGGGCATAACGCTTGTTGTTTATGCCGCGGTGTCAGCTACCGCCTTGTGGGCGGTCGGCCCCGAAGTGCTGGCAAACGCGGCCGCACCATTGGCGGCGGCCACCGACGCCGGGGCTTGGAACGGCCTCACCCCGGTAGTTCGTGTGGGGGCGGCCATTGCCTCGGCCGGGGCGCTTATGGCTCTGGTCGCCGGGGTGGGGCGAACCACATTCGCCATGGCCTCAGAAGGCGACCTGCCCCGATTGCTGAGCAGGGTCCATCCGGCATTCAAAGTGCCCCACTTCGCCGAGGTCGCGGTGGCCGCGGTGGTGATCGTGTTGGTATCGCTAACCGACCTTCGCAGCGTGCTTGGATTCAGCTCGTTCTGCGTGCTGTTCTACTACGCCGTGACCAACGCCTCCGCGTGGACCCTGTCAACCGGCCAGCGCCGATGGCCGCGGTGGCTGAGCGGCCTCGGCTTCATCGGCTGTGTCACCCTGGCTGCAACTCTGCCCGGTGCTTCCGTGATTATCGGCATTATGGTTATCCTCGCCGGTATCCTGATCTGGCGCTTCCGCCAAGCCATCAACCCTTCTACTTCGGGAATGGCACCGAAAACAGACAACTGATAGGTAACCATGGCGACACACTTTCCAACCCCAGTCGGGTATGCCGCGAAAAACCTCCGACGGCGCGTAGCTGTTGGCCTCGTGGTTGCGATCACTGTGCTCACCGCCCTCGCTCCGGCAGTAGATGCCGCCGAGGCGCAGTCCTTCACCATCATCGAGGTCGAACGGCGCGACCAGTTGATCGCCGCTCAACAAGCACTGCTCAACGTCTACCGCTGCCGCTTCGAAGCTGACATAACGCTCGTTCCCGGCGGCTGCTTCAACGGAGCTCCCGTAAGCCCTGCCGCCAAGCCCTCGCCGTTTGACGGGCTGCCGACCGACGAAGAGATCGCAGAACGCGACCGTCAAATTGCTGTGAACAGAGTGCAGCTCAATGCCTACCGCTGCTTCTTCGACATCGACACCAGACTTGTTCCCAATGGTTGCCGCGACGGCTGGGCTGTTCCTTCTGCCGAAGAACCAACACCGCAACCAACTGAGTCCGAGCTTTCGCCGGTTGAAGTGTACGAGCAAGTAGCCCCCTCGGTAGCGCTGATCGAAACTTCGTCGAAGCTGGGCAGTGGCATATTGATCGAGGGCGGGTACATCGTGACCAACCACCATGTGGTGACGCCTGAAGATGAGGTTTGGGTTGTTTTCCCCGACGGCACCGAGCTTCGAGACGTACCGGTTGTCGGGTGGGATTTCATGGCCGACTTGGCGGTGCTGGGGCCCGTTGATGTGCAGATTCCACCGGTGAAGCTCAGCAACCAAGACGACCTATCTCCAGGCAGCGAACTCCTCCTGGTGGGCTATCCGTCGGAATCAGAGCTATTCCCAGAACCTACAATCACGAGGGGCATTTTGTCCCGCTTACGCCAATGGGACACCTATGGTCTCACTGTGCTGCAAAGCGACTCCGCAATTGCCGGAGGGCAAAGCGGTGGAGCCCTGGTGAATTCAAGAGGAGAAGTAGTTGGAATCTCGACATGGAGATTCAGTACAGCCAGCTTTGCGCTATCTACTTCTATTGCTGACAATACTCCGATAATCGAGAAAATCATCTTGGAGAGTCTCGCTCGCACTCATACGCTTTCCGAGCAGGATACCAACCGTAGGGCTCCGAGAGTTATAGGGGAATTCGAACATAGGGTCTCTGGCTCACCCGGCATAGACAGTCCTGCTTTCACATTCAATGCAACGGCTGGCACCAAAGTGACTCTTCAAATTAATGGTCTCAGTGACGGGTTCATCATCGTTTCAGACTCGACAAGGACACTCGTTACACAAGACGGAACTAAGACTGGCTTAGAGAGAACCACCTTTGAAGTCCGGAGAAGCGGGAACCACTTTGTAAGAATTGGCAGCAATTCAGACGAGGACTACGTATTCGCACTAACAAGCACCATCAGACTCCGTCCGTATACTGATGCATTCGATGGTACTACCCTGTTGGCTGAAAGTTCGAGAGAAACAGCTTATGGCTATTTTGACTATCCATATGACATCGATTGGTACAAAATTGACCTAGAAGAAGATCAAACCATCGAGATCAATACCGACTCCATTCTGGCTGATACCAGGATCGCGGTAAGAAACCGTGAAACAGGTGAAACGGTCGAGAGCGAGGACTTCGATCCGAATACCGGCTTGGGCTTTGCCACTAACGCTCAGCTTCGATTCACTGCCGCCGAAGACGGAAGCTACGCCATCATCGTCACTGAGAGGTCGGGAGATCATCGCAACAGCTACGCCCTGACCGTCGAGAGGGCCCAGGAATAGTTCAGGCCCCGCCTTGTACGTGGGCCACGATCTGATCCTCAAACGTGAAGTCCAAATCGAGGCTCTGGTCGAGGCCCTCGGCCACCATCCAGCGGTACACGTGGTCGACCATGGCGACCAGGGTGTACTCGGGCTCCCAGCCGATGTCGGCTCGAAGTCGGTCGACAGAGAACACCACGCTTCGGTTCCATCGATGCAGGTTGGGCGCCAGCCGCTGCACCAATTGGGCCAGTTTGAACCGCCGCCGGGTGTTGTCGGCATCGGCTCGGGCGGTATCAGAGCTGCGAATGTCGATGTTCACTGGGGAGGCTCGCCCCTCCTCGAATACCAGTGCGCCATCCCACAGGTCGTCCATCACCGGAGCGGGGATGCACACCTTGTCGGCCTCCACCCCGAGCGCATCGGCAAAGGTATCCACATAGCCCAAGTCTGACTGGTATGTCCCACCGGTGAGGTTGTAGCGCTTCCCAAAGGTCTGAGGCTGGAGCATCATCATCCGAAGCGCCCGGGCCTGATCGTCCACATGGCCCACTTGGCCCATCGTGGTGCCGTCGCCGGGAACGAGCACCGGGCGGCCTCGCAGAAGCCGCAGGATCATCCGCTGCTCCCGGTCGGCCAGGATGTTGCGGGGACCGAACACCATCGAGAACGGCACGATGGTGGCCGGGAATCCCCGGCTGCGCCAGGCATCGACCAGGATGTCTTCGCACAGCAGCTTGTGCAGCCCGTACTCGTTCTGATTGGGACCGCGGTCGACGGGATGGTCCTCGGTGATGGGCAGGATGTCGGTGGGGGCATAGATGACCGTGGACGAGGCGAAGATGTAGTGGCCGATGCGCCCCTCGAACACCTCGATCATGAGCTCCACATCGGCCGGGTGATAGGCGCTCATGTCCTGCACCACGTCGAAGCTCTCCCCGCCGAGCACCGACCGGACTTGATCGTGGTCGGTGCGGTCGGCCACCAGCCGGCGCACCGCCCGCGGGAAATCCACCGCAGTGCGCCCCCGGTTCAGCACGGTCACCTCATGGCCGCACTTCACCAGCTCCATGACCAGTGAGTAACCGTTGAACTGGCTCCCGCCCATGACCAGCACCTTCATTTCAGCTCCTTTGCCTGATGGATCGAGTTCAGCGGCAGATGCCGGCTTCGGCCAAGGCTTCTACTTCGTTGGGGGGGATGCCCAGCACTTCCCCCAGCACTTCAACGGTGTCGACGCCCAACAAGGGGGACGGGCCTGCCGTGCGGGTGGCGGTACGACTGAAGCGGATCGGGTTGCCCACATGGGTCTCCTTACCCACCACGGGGTGCTCCAGCACGTCGAGAGCACCTCTCGCGGCCAGGTGCTCGTCGCCCAGGTGGTCGTAGGGGCCCATCACCGGCATGGCCGACACTCCAGCGGCCTGCAACCGCTCGGCCCGGTCCGCCGCCAATCCTTCGGCCATCCAGGTTGCCACTGCGGCGTCCACCGCCTCGACGTCGGCCAGCCGGTCGGCGTTGGCAGGCCAGCGGTTCTCCACCCCGATCACCTCGCAGCACCGCTGCCACGACTCGTCGTCGGGGCAGGCCAACGCCACCCATTCGTCGTCGCCATCAGCCTGGTACACATCGTGAGGGGCGACCGTGGCGGAGCGGTTGCCGCAGGGATCGGGATCGGCCCCAGCAGCTGCTGCACCCATATAAACCTCGCCGATCAGATAGGCGGCCGCCTCGGTCTGGGCCATATCGATGAGTTGGCCCTGGCCAGTGCGCTGCTTGTGATCGAGGGCGGCCAGCACGGCCACCGCCAGCAGCTTGCCCGCAATGTGGTCGGGATGATTCAGCGTCGTGCCACACGGGAATGGCACGTCGGAGTGATTCCACAGCCAGTGGGCCCCGGCGAAGCTGGCGTTGAGCGGCCCGTAGGCGGGCATCTTCCCCATCGGCCCGCCCCGTCCATAGCCCTGCGAACACACGTACACCAGGTCGGGCCGACGAGCCGACATGTCGCCCCACCCCAGTCCGAGCTTGTCCAGCGACCCGCCCCGTAGGTTCTCGGCCACCACATCGGCTGCCATAAAGAGCTCAAGGGCCAGCTCTCGGCCCCGTTCGGTCGTCAGATCGAGGGCCACCGAACGCCGTCCCCGGCTCTCGGCATTGAACGGGAATGCCTTGTTGAGATCACCCCGGCCGGCGAAGCGCAGAGAATCGGGATGGGCCACCGACTCGATTTTGATCACGTCGGCCCCCAAGTCCGACAGCATCCAAGTGCATTCGGGCACCACTGCGGCCATGCCAAACTCCACCACCCTCACCCCGGCCAGCAGTTGACCGCCGCCAGAGCCGTCAGAAGGCCCGATTGACCAGGGGTTTCCAGCGGGTCGATCACCGAAATGGACGACCTCATCCCCTGATCGCGGTGCCCGCTTCCGCACCCCCGCCGGCGTCCCCGACAGCTTCCAGGGAGCATCAGGCATCGGTAGCCCTTCGGAACCCTCCACGTCGTGGCGGAAGAATCCCCGGCCCACTACCTGGGCATGGTTGGCGAATTCGCGGGGCGACTGGATCACGCCGATGGTGGTGCCCGCGGCCAGACCATGCTCGAACAGGTCGGTTCGGTCCCGCTGCGACGTGATGGCGTCGGCCACCACATGGACTACGTCTCGGTTTCTGCCCCGGAACACGCCGTCGGCCCACTCCGGACCGGTCAAGGCATCCGGATTGCCCAGCACCTCCACAAAGCCAGCCCACTGGTAGGGGGTACCAATCACTGTGCGCACCCAACCGTCGCGAGCCGGAAAAATCCAGTAGTTCCCGTCGGCGTTGCGGCGGCCTTCATCGGGCAGCTCAGGAAAGTGCCGCACATAGTCGGGGATGAGCACCGACCAGGGGTTAAGCCCAGACAAGGCCGCCTCCTGGATGCTGACCTCCACCACTTGGCTCTGGCCATGGCGACGGCGGTCCATGACTGCGGCCAACCCGCCGATGGCGCCGAACACCGAGGCGCAGTCGTGGGCCAAGTAGCCGGGATGCCAGCACGGAGACTTGTCCCGAAACCCCGATAAGAAATGTCCGCCCGACGAGGCGAACGCCGGCAGCGGCTCCAACCGCCAACCCGACCGGGGGCCGGTGAGGCCCATGTCTGTCAGGGCCACAACCACAAGTTGAGAGTGGCGCTCGGTCAGATCGTCAAGGTCCAAGCCGGTGTTGTCGATGAGCAGATCAGCGTCTGCCATCAGCGACTCCAGTTCGGCAGAGTCGCCCACCGCCTTGTTGGCGTTGCGATGGGCGTGGGCTTGGCCCTCGGGGTCGGGAATGGGCGGCACCCGGATTACCTCCGCGCCCAAGTCGCCCAGAATCCGGGCGCACAGTGCACCCCGCATGTCGGTGTGATCCACCACCCGCAAACCGGCCAGAGCACCGGGTGCCATGCCTGGGATTGAGGTCATCGGATACGGGGCTCGATGCGAGTCTGCTCTTTGATGCCCCGGGCCTTCTCGGTGATCTCCTCCTCAGCCCCGGCCAGACTCAAGAAGGCCACTCCGCTGTTCATGGCGTTGGCCAGCGTGGTGTATTGGGCAGTCCACAACCCCTTCATGGTTGCTTCGATGGCCAGCCGTTCGGGGGCCGACGCTATGGCCTCGGCGCACCAGCGGGCTGTGTCTAGCAGGTCGTCCAGCGGCACCACCTCCTGCACCAGCCCGATCTGGAAGGCCCGCTGGGCCGACATGCGCTCGTGCCGCCCGAGCAGCGACATCCGCATGACCTCCCCTAGCGGCATCCGCTGGAGCATGAACATGGGCTCGTTCACCGCGGGCATGCCGTGGCTCACATGGGGGTCGAAAAAGGTGGCGTTGTCGGAGGCAATGATGAACTCCACCTCCCCCAGCAGGTAGAACGCGCCGCCCGCGGCCATGCCGTTGACCGCGGCGATCACCGGGCGCCAATAGTCATTGGATTTGGGGCCCACGGTGGAGATCGGGTCGTCGACCATGAACGGCGAGGCCGGCTGTTTCCATGAACCGGTGATATCCACCCCAGTGCTGAACGCTCGCTCACCGGTGGCGGTGAGGATCACGCATCGCACATCGTCGTTGTAGCGAAGATGGGCCCACGCGGCCCGAAGCTCATCGCACGCCGTGTTGTCCATGGCGTTGAGCCGTTCCGGTCGGTTCAATGTGAGCACCGCCACCCCGTCGGACTCTTCATACAGCAAGGTCTCGTAATTTGGCACGGCCCGAAGCGTAGTACCCCTTTTCTGCGGCTCACTCCCCATCGCCCCTTGCCCGAGGCCATTTGCACACGATGCGACCGCCTTACAGGCCAGCGTTACCATCCCACCCATGGACATCGGAAGAATCGGTTTGTGGCAGGGCGTGCTCGACCAGCAGCCCTCGAGTCGAGTACGAGAAGTCGTCGCCGAACTCGAGGAGATGGGCTGGCCCACGGTGTGGATCCCCGAGGCGGTAGGCCGGGATCCCTTCGTGTCGGCGTCGGTCATGCTGGGAGCTACTAACTCGCTGAAGATCGCCACCGGGATCGTGCAGATCCACGCCCGCCACCCCATGACCACCGCGGCGGCCCAGAAGACGGTGGCCGAGGCGTTCGGCAATCGGTTCCTGCTCGGTATCGGCGTGAGCCACGGCCCGTTCATCGAGGGCATCCGCAAGCTGGACTACTCCAAGCCCTACTCCTTCATGGTGGAGTACCTCAACGAGATGGAGGGGGCCATGTACATGGCCGCCGGACCGGAGGAGGCGCCGCCGACGGTGCTGGCCGCGCTGGGCCCCAAGATGCTGGCCCTGGCCGCGGAGCGAACCGCTGGTGCCCACCCCTACTTCGTGCCTCCCGAGCACACCGCCACTGCACGCGAGGTCATGGGCCCCGACGCCCTGTTGGCCCCCGAGCAGAAGGTGTGCTTGGAGACCGATCCCGAGGCAGCCCGGGCACTGGCCCGAGAGAACATGGCCCTTTATCTGGGGCTTCCCAACTACGTGAACAACCTCTTCCGGCTGGGCTTCACCGAGGAAGACGTGGCCGAGCAATCCGACCGTCTGGTAGACGCCATCGTGGCCTGGGGAGGCTTGGACACCATCCGCGCCCGCATCCAGGCCCACCACGATGCTGGCGCCGACCACGTGGCCGTGCAGGTGCTCGCCCCCCGGGGTGAACTGCCCCTGGCCCAATGGCGAACCCTGGCTGATGCCCTTCTATAGTTCGTCGGCGAAGCTCTTTCGAACGGACGAGGGGCTCAAAAGCACGAGGGGTTCGACACCATGAGCAGGCTTTGTGAAGGACGGGTTGCGGTCATCACCGGCGCCGGACGGGGTATCGGGCGGGAGTATGCCCTGATGCTGGCCAACCACGGCGCCAAGGTAGTTGTCAACGACTTGGGCGCCGACCCGGATGGCCGCGGCGGCGACGCCGGGCCCGCCGGCGAAGTGGTCGAGGAGATTCGGGCCATGGGCGGCGAGGCAGTGGTCAACGGCGCCGATGTGAGCGACTTCGACGCCGCCCGGGACATGATCCATCAGGCCATCGACACATTTGGGACGCTCGACATCCTCATCAACAACGCCGGCATCCTGCGCGACCGCATGGTGTTCTCCATGAGCGAGTCCGACTGGGATGCAGTTGTGCAGGTCCATCTCAAGGGCACCTTCGCGCCGGTCCACCACGCCGCGGCCTGGTGGCGGGAGCAGACCAAGGCCGGGCAGAGCTTCCAAGCCCGAATCATCAACACGGCGTCGCCGTCGGGCATCTTCGGCAATGTGGGCCAGACCAATTACGGCGCAGCAAAGGCGGGCATCGCCGCCTTCACGGTGATCTCAGCCATGGAGCTGGTTCGCTACGGCATCACCGTGAACTGCATCGCCCCCAGTGCCCTGACCAGGCTGACCGCTCCGCTGATGGGCGGCGGCGATATCTCCGAAGAAATCCAGGAGACGATGTCCCCCACTTGGATCGCCCCCATCGTCACCTGGCTATGCAGTCCTGAAGCGGACAACGTGACCGGCCGGGTCTGGGTAGTGGGCAATGGCCGGCTGGGCATCGCAGAGGGCTGGGCCTTAGGTCCCAACGTGCCCCTCGAATCCCAAGACCCCACCACCTTGCACCCAGTGGTGGCCGACCTGATGGCCAAGGCTGAGTTGAACGCCGACATGAGCGGCAACCCCGCCGAAGGCCCCGGCAGGCCAAGCAACAGCATCTGAGTCAGGGTCGCTGGATAAACCAGGGTAGGGCCGGGGGGTGGCCCGGCTCAGGGCGCTCGCCGCCCGGACTCCATGGAGGACGGCGGGCTGGGCCGGGTCAGGACCCGCCGGCCCGGTTAAGCGCTAACCACGCGGCAGCGGACCTCGGGCTCGATCTCTGCCCCCACCCAGCGAAGGGCGAGGCCGCCCCGGGAGTGCCCGGCGGTGTCCAACCAATTGGGATGGCCGGGATCGCTTCGGGCCACCACCACCCGCACGGTGCCGTCGTCTTCAACCGCCGCGGTGTGGTTATTCAGGCTGGTTCGGTAGTACTCGAAGTCCAATGACTCCAACCAGTGGTTGCCGAGCTGGATGTTCCAGTACTCGCACTCGGGGGGCTCGAACTCGATGATCCAGGCCTCGTCGGGGCCCAGGTCGTAGTAGCCGTAGTTGTACGACGTGTCGGGATCGCCCTGGGCGAAGGCCAGAAGCTGGGGGTCGATGGGCCGGACTTCATGAGTATGGGCGGCAAAGCTGGCCGTCCAGCCCAAGAACTGGCCCACCACCGCAGCCACGGTGAAACCGGCCCGACCCAGCGCCCCGGCCAACCGTTCGGGGTCCACCGGCTCAGGGGGGCTGCCGGCATCGGTCCGCTCCAAGGTCAACTCGGCGGGGGTCTGATTGGGCCGGTCCAGCAATGTCTGGCGGACGTTCAGCGAGTTGGTGCCCTCCTTCATGGCCAGCCACGGCCCCGACTGGGGTTCAGTGCTGATGGCCACCTCGAAGCAGCCGTCGTCGTCCAAAGCGAGTTCTTCGGTGGTTAGGTAGCTGTCGCGGATCAGCCCTTCGGGGGTACCCAAGCCGCCGCTGAATGCCCCCATCCGGATGGAGTGGGCGTCATTGATTCGGCCCCGTAGCCGGTAGTCGAAGCGGGGCGACAACCGGGCACCGCCGTAGGCGTAATCGGGGTTGTCCAGGCCGATCTTGACCCCTGACTGGTTGAGAATCGCCCGGGCCGGGTCGGACTCCTCCAAATTGGCCTTCAAAAAATTGGCGGCCAGGCGGGTCACGTAGCGCAACCCCTCGGCCCGGTCGAAGTCGTCGTCGGGGGAAGAGTTGAGCACCTGGCGGCCCGCATCCCGCAGGGCATCGCAGAAGTCCTCCCAAGAATTGGCCAGATCTATTTCGCTCATTCCACCGCCACCCCGCAAGCCTCGATGTAGTCGGCATACCGCTCGTGAATTACATCGGCCCGCAAGCCGTATTGGTCGGGGCTGTAGTCGTGAACACCGTGCTCACCCTTGGGGTGGTCGGCGGCCCACTGGACCACGGCCTGCTCGGCAGCAGCGTCGAACTGGTAGCCGAACCGATCGCAGATGGCGGCCACGCTGCCCAGCGGGTCGGACTGGAAGTCGGCGAAGTGCAGGTCGTAGAAGCGGTCCTCACGCCCGGCTCTGGCGGCCAGCAACCGCTCTATGCCCCGCGCCCACAATTCGGTCTGCTCCGCCCCGTGGGCGATGTTGTCGGGATGATCTTCGAACCCCTGGCGGCTGACCGCGGTGAGGCTGCACACCGAGGCCACCGCCTTCAGTGGATCGCGGTGGGTCATCACCACGTTGGCGTCGGGGTACGTGGCGAACAGCGCCTCCGGGGCAAACAGGTGGCTGGGATCCTTCAGCAGCCAGCAGGTTTCGGGCTCATCGACGCCGATCAGCCCGATGCTGCGGCGGTGGTGAGCGTAGGCCGGGCCCATGTCGCAGTTCGCCCACCACGTGGAATAGGTGGGGATGCGGAACAGGCACTCGAACGTCACGCTGGCAAACGAATGGCGGAACAAGTTCCAGCACTCGTCGACGAGCTCGGCTGACTGGAAGTGAATCGTGGACTGGTCCGGATTCATCTCGGCCATAGCGTCCATCTTGGCCTTGCAACTGACGTAGTCGTCGTACTGCTCCCATTGGTCGCGGGGCGGGCGAGGCTGGGGCATCTCGGCCAGCCACAGCTCCAATCCCTGGAAGTGGGGGCTGGCCGCCATCAGCTGGTGCAAGGCGGTGGTACCGGTGCGGGGCAGGCCGATGATGACCAAAGGGCGCTCCACATTGACGTCGGCCGCCTCGGGCCGAGCCTTCAGGCCAGCCTCGGCTTGGAGGCGACCCATGAGGGCTCCGGTAATGATCTCGCCGATGGCGAAACGGCCGATGTCGGTCATAGCCGCCTCGGCTTCGAGCGACTCCTCCAGCACGGTGAGGCCTTCGAGATAATCGTCGCGCCCGAAGTCGTCCATCCCGGTCCGCTCGACAGCGGCGGCGTGCCATTGTTCGATACTGCTCACTGATCTGCATCCTTCAGTTGCTGGCCGAACGCAGCCATCGTCTCTGCTGTGTCGGCAAAGAACAGGAACGAGGGAACGATCAGACGGTCGCCTCCCAGTTCGGCCACCTCCTGTATCAGCCCGGCGGGGTCGTCCATCGGCGTGTTGGGCAAGCCCACGGTGATCTCGATGCTCTCCGGGTCTCGGCCGGCCGAGGCGGCGGTTTGGCGCATCTCGTCGATGAGCTCGGCCATAGACACCCCTTCTCGGGGCCCCGGCCAGAAGCCGTCGCCCAGCCGGCCCGCCCGGCGGGCCGCAGCCCGCGAGTGGCCGCCGATCACGATGGGCACCCGGCCATTGGCCGGCTTGGGGTTCACGCTGACCCCGGAGAACGAAGCGTGATCGCTGTCAAACGAGGTGCTATCTGCATCCCACAGCGCTCGCATGGCCCCGATGTAGTCGTCGGTGCGCTGGCCCCGGCGCTCCCAGGGGATGCCCAGGGCCTCGAATTCCTCCTTCAGCCAGCCGACACCCACTCCCAAGATGACCCGGCCGCCTGACATGGAGTCCAGCGTGCCCAGCGACTTGGCCAACACCACCGGGTTGCGCTGGGGCAGGATCAAGATGCCCGTGCCCAACCGCAGGCTTGTGGTGGCCGACGCCACCCAAGTCAGCCAGATCAGCGGGTCGGGCAGCGGGGAGTCGGGAGTCATCGCCATCTTGCCCGACGGGTCGTAGGGGTACTGCGAGGCGTACTCGTCGGGGTACACCACATGCTCCACTGTCCAAACCGAGTCGAACCCAGCAGCCTCCGCCGCCTGCCCGAACTCCACGGCACCCTCAGCAGAGGTCCAGTGGAGGATGTTTGCGAAACCAATCCCGAACTTCATGGCCCGCAAGAGTAGGACAATCGCTAGCTGGCTGACTTCATGGCCGACCAGACCTTTTCCGGGGAGGCGGGCATGTCGAGGTGGCGGATGCCAAGATGGGCGAGAGCGTCGACCACCGCGTTCTGCACCGCCGGGGTCGAGCCCACCGTGCCCGACTCGCCGATGCCCTTGGCCCCTAGCGGGTTCAGCGGGGTGGGGGTGACCGACTCGTGGACCTCGAAGCTAGGCAGTTCGGTGGTGGTGATCACCGGGTAGTCGGCGAAGTTGGAGGTGAGCAGGTTGCCGTCGGGGTCGTATCGGACTTCTTCGATCAGAGCTTGGGCCGCGCCAGCAGCCAGTCCACCGTGGATTTGGCCGTGGGCCAGGAGCGGATTGAGGAGGTTGCCGGCGTCGTCCACGGCCACCAAACGTTCCAAGCTCACCTCTCCGGTGCCGGTGTCCACCTCTACCACGGCCACGTGGGTACCGAAGGGGAACGTGGGGCCGTGCTGTTCGAAGTCGTTCTCCACGAACAGCCTCTCGGTGGCCGCCGCGGCCACATCGGCCCAGTTCGCCGACCGGGCCGGGGTGCCGATCACGTGGAATTGACCGGTCTCAGAGTCCAGCACCACGTCGGCGGCCGCGGCCTCCAGCAACTCGGCAGCGAGCGGGCGGGCCACCTCGACCAGCTTCTC
This sequence comes from Acidimicrobiia bacterium, assembly GCA_022826705.1. Taxonomy (GTDB): domain Bacteria; phylum Actinomycetota; class Acidimicrobiia; order Acidimicrobiales; family Bin134; genus Poriferisocius. The sequence goes on from JAJDUJ010000014.1 coordinate 79,226, forward strand.
AGAGGCGTCGAGCAGGGCTGAGCCGGCGATTTGCGCTGTGCGGGAACCACCAGTGATGTCGCTGGAGGGGATCTCGTCGGTGTCGCCGTGAATAATCTCGATCCGGTCCATGTCGATGCCCAGAGTGTCGGCTACCACCATTGCCAAAGTGGTCACATGGCCCTGGCCGAAGGGGGTGGCCCCGGTGCGGGCCAGCACCGTGCCGTCGGGCCGCAGCTCCAGGCTCCCTGTCTCGGTACAGACGGGACCCATCGGTGAAGTGACCTCTACATAGGTGGACAGGCCGATGCCCAGCAAGCAATGGTCGCTCCGCTCCCGCCGGGCAGCCTGTTCAGCTCGCAGCCCGTCGTAGTCGGCAGCCCGCAAGGCAGCCTCCAGCGAGGCCCGGTAGTCCCCGGAGTCATAGGCCGCTCCCGTGGGAGTGGTGAGCGGAAAGGCGTCGGGGGCGAGGTAGTTACGGCGCCGCAGCTCGGCCGGGTCCATGCCGATCTCAGCGGCAAAGATGTCTACCGCCCGTTCGATAGCCGCGGTGGCCTCCGGCCGGCCCGCCCCCCGGAATGCCTGCACCGGGGCGGTGTTGGTCACCACGGCGGTGGCCGACCACGCCACGTTGGCAATGTCGTAGTTGCCCGGTGCCATGAGCCCGGTGAATGTGGGCAGCAGGGCGCCGACGCCGGGGTAGGCCCCAGCGTCGGCCAGCATGTCCAGGCGATAGTGGGTGAGGCGGCCAGCGGCAGTGCCCCCCACAGTGACGGTCTGGAACTGGGCCCGACTGTGGCCCAGCGACTGGAGACTCTCGGTGCGAGTCTCGGCCCAGCGCACCGGGCGGCCCACCCGGCGGGCCAGCCATCCCAACAGGCACTCCTCGGGACCGGGGCTGGCCTTGGTCCCGAAGCCGCCACCTACGTCGGGGATGATCACCCGCACCTGCGACGGTTCCAGTCCCAGCGTGCCGGAGATGGCCCCTTGCGCGGTGTGGGATCCCTGGGTGCTCGACCAGCAGGTGAGGCGCCCGTCCTCACCCCATGCGGCAGCGGCCACTCGACCTTCGATGGGGCTGGCGTAGATCTTGGAGTTGACAATGCGATGGGTGATCACCACCTCGCACTCGCTGAAATCCAGCTCTGTCGCCGGGGGCAGGGCAATGGCCACATTGGACTCAGCATCGTCGAACAGCTTCGGCGCATCGGCGGCGCTCTCGGCATCGACCACCGCGGCCAGCGGGTCGTAGTCGGCCCACACCGCCTCGGCCGCGTCAGTGGCCTGGACAACCGTCTCGGCCACTACGGCGGCAATGGGCTCGCCCACGAATCGCACCTTGCCGTTGGCCAGCAGGGTGCGGGACATGGCGGCGTCGCCCATCATCGGCGGCTGGGCGGCCAAGTCCAGGTCGTCGCCGGTGACCACGTCGACCACCCCGGGCATGGTCTTTGCCTCTCCGGTTTCCACCGAGAGCAGACGGGCGTGGGCGACTGGCGACCGAACGAACACAACATGGACCGCTCCCTCCAGCGGAATGTCTGCCACGTAGGTTCCACCGTCGGTCAGCATCCGGGGGTCTTCCACCCGTCTCACTTCGTTGCCCAAAATGCTCATGGGCGGGAAGCGTAGGCCAGGCTCTCGTTCAAAACTTATTTGCTACTGCGGTAGCGACCGGTGCCACGCTTGGGCGTCTATGCCCATCGGTGTGGACGGGGCCCGGTCGGTGAACGGCCAGAGCTCCTCGGCGATGCTCCGCCAGTTGGCGGTGGCCCCAAGCTGGGCGAACAGCGAGATCAGCCCGAGATTTATCCGCTGAAGCACCACCAGCGAAGGGGGCACGTTCAGCACCTTCTTCAGTTCGGCGTGCTCGCCGGTGGCGTTGAAGATGGCCCTGACCCCCGCGGCGGCGTATTCCGGGGTGAAGGTCCGGGTCTCATCGGTCAACACAAACTCGTAGAAGTGGGTGAAGAACGCCTCTACCTCGTCGTCGCTGAAAGGGGCATCGGCCGGCAACAGCCCGGCGGCCACCTGCTCGGCCCGGAACCGGGGAATGTTCTTGTCGATCACCATGGCGATGAGCATCCGCTCAAACTGGGAGGTTTCTTCGGTGGTGAATCGCTTTACCAGTCCAAAGTCCAAGAAGGTGACGGAACCGTCGGGACTGAAGAGGTAGTTGCCGGGGTGGGGATCGCCGTTGAATGCCCACAGGCGGTAGATCGACCCGAACGAGAACCGATAGATGGTTTCGGCCACCCGATTGCGCTGATCCGGGGGCCAGCCCAGCACCTCTTCGAAGGTCGCTCCTGTGGCCAGTTTGGTAGTGAGCACCCGGGCGGAGCTCAAGTCGTCGTATACCTCGGGAACGGAGATGTAAGGGTGGCCCCGGTAGTGGTCGCAGAACAGCCGCTGGTTGGATGCCTCGTGCTCGTAATCAAGCTCCTCAGTAAGCCGCTGGCGTAGCTCTTCCACGATGGGGGCGGGGTCGAGGCCAGGAAACAGCACCGAGAGCGCCCGGAACACCATCCGGGCCGACCCCAGGTCGGCGGCGATGGCCTCCGCCACCCCGGGGTACTGGATCTTGACCGCGCATGCCCGCCCGTCGGGGGTGATGGCCCGATGGACTTGGCCTATAGACGCCGCCGCTATCGGCACCGGATCCCACTCTTCGAACAGTTCCTCAGGCGAGGCACCCAGCTCAGCTTTCAGAACCGACTCAGCCAGGGCCGGGCTCATCGGCGGGGCATTGGCCTGAAGCTGGGCCAAAGACGCCCGGGTGGACTCGGGCAGGCCCACATCCAAATAGCTGGCCATTTGGCCGATTTTCATCAGCGCGCCCTTCATATTCCCCAGCACCTCAACGACGTCGGCTGCCGTGCGCAGCTCCCGCTCTACTTCGAGTGCCTCAGACCGCCGAGCGTCGGCGAACACCTGGCGGGCCCTGGCCATCGCCCAGCGTCTCCCGCTGCGGGCTCCCAGTCCGGCCATCTTGGCTGTGCGCCCCAGTCGTCCCCGCCGGGGCACCGCTCCCCGGCCGCGCCTGTCTGCCACCCCGCCGAAAATACCGGCCCCACCACCGCCGCTGGCACCTTTGACGAAGATCGCCGGATGAGGAATTGCCCGGCTGGATTCTGCGATTTCACGGGACAGCAACCGGTGAAGCGGTGTATCGTGAAGTGGAACAGTTCCGCTATGCGGCACAGGAGCAGTCGCCCTCTGAGCCGCTTCAATTCGTCCGCAGAGCAACCACGGAGTCCGAGTCATGCGAATCCTCTTTGCTGACAGCTTGGCCGAAAGCGCCATTGAGCGGCTCCGGAATGGCGGCGACGAGTGCGTGGTCGAACCTTCGCTGACGGCCGAGAGCCTGCCCGAGCACATTGCCGGTTTCGATGTGCTGGTGGTGCGCAGCACGGAGGTCACCGCGGCGGCTCTGGAAGCCGCCGACCGTCTCGGACTGGTGGTACGGGCCGGGGCGGGAACCAACACCATCGCCGCCGATCGGGCCGCCGAGTTGGGGATCTTCGTGTGCAACGTGCCGGGTCGCAACGCCATTGCGGTGGCTGAACTGGCCATCGGGCTGATGTTCGCCATCGACCGCCATATAGCCCCCGCAACCGCCGATCTTCGAGCCGGTGACTGGAACAAACAGGCCTACAGCAAGGCAAGAGGACTCTTTGGCGCCACCCTCGGCATCATCGGCATGGGCGCAATCGGTATCGAAGTGGCCCAGCGGGCCAGTGCATGTGGCCTGCGGGTCATCACCGAGCCCCGAGACGATCGCCCCCGAGAGGCGCGACGCCGAATGGCTGACCTCGGGGTAGAGGAAGTGGCCGACCGGGCTGCACTGCTGGCCACCAGCGACATCGTGTCGCTCCACGTGCCCGGCGGCGATGAGACCGTCGGAATGGTTGATGCCGAATTCTTGGCCGCTATGAAGCCCAATGCGGTGCTCATCAACACCAGCCGGGGTGAGGTAGTGGACGAGGCTGCTTTGTTGGCCGCGCTCGACGGCACCGACCTGCGGGCAGGGCTCGACGTGTTCGCCGGGGAGCCCTCGGGGGGCTCCGGCCAGTTCAGCTGCGACCTGGCCCGTCACCCAAAGGTGACCGCAACCCACCACATCGGAGCCTCCACCGAACAGGCCCAGATGGCGGTGGCCGAAGGAACCGCGGAGGTGATCGAGGCCTATCGCAGCGGAATGGTGCTGGACTGCGTCAACCTTGAGCGTGTTCCCAACCGAACCGCCACGCTGAGCGTCCGCCACCTCGACCGGGTGGGAGTATTGGCGTGCGTGCTTCAGGAGTTGAGCCGGCAGCACGTGAACGTGGCCAACATGCAGAACCGGATCTTCTCCGGCTCCCAAGCGGCGGTGGCCATAATCGAAGTGGCCGGGACGATCGACGACGACCTGCTAGGCACTCTCGGTTCCATTGAGCATGTGATTTGCGCATCGGTGCTCGACACCCATCCGGCAGCGTCCCAGTGACCAACGCACACCCAAGCGACGTCGACCAAGCGTTGAGCGAGCCACTGGTCGCGCCCTTTGCCGGTTGGGTAGTGCATCCCGATTGGGCCGAGCGGGTGATCAGCCGGGCATACGACAATCTCTCGCCGTTGCAGCGCCAGAGCCTGGTGGCATCGAACCCCTACAGCTACATGAACGTCACCAGAAGCCGGGAGGATCTCTTCGACAACGCCGACCTCTCGCATGAAGATCTGGTTGCGCAGGGCGCCGCTGCCCTCACCCGGTTGCTAGACGCCAACGCATTCGTCCCCACTGGGCGACCAGCCCTCTATCTTTACCGCCTGACCCACAAGCAGGGCATGCAAACCGGGGTGGTGTGCACCGTGCCGGTGCAGGGCTTTGACGACGGGCGCATTCGCATACACGAGAACGTTCACGACGAGCGGGCCGACTTGCTCACCACCCACCTTCAAGGCGTGGGCGCCACCTCAAGCCCGGTGGCCATGGCCGTTCGATCTACCGCGGAGCTATACAACCAGCTGTTTGACATCACCGCCGCCGCGCCTGCCGATCTCGAGTTCGGATCCACCACGGTGCGGCATCAGGTGTGGACGGTTCCGCACGACTACACAGAATCGCTGGCTGCGGCCTTCGAAAACCAGGCGTTGTACGTGACCGACGGCCACCACCGCTCGGCCGCCGCGGTGCGAGCCTGGGCCGCCGAGCCGAACAACCCGGCATTGGCTCGGACATTGGCCGTGGTATTCCCCGATGAGCAGCTCCAGGTGCAGGCCTTCCACCGACTGGCCGTCGACCAGCACAACCGCGGCATCGAAGACTGCCTGGCTGCACTCGACGATGTGACGGAGGTGACACCGGTTTTCTCCTCTCGGCAAGCCCGCCCTCCGCAAAGGGGGGTGGTCGGGCTCTATCTGGGGGGTTCATGGCATCAACTGGAGTTGCCTCCGGCAGTTGGCAACGGAGCGGTAAACGGCCTCGACGTGGAGCGGCTTCGGCGATCCATTCTGAGCCCCGTGCTGGGCGCCGACGAGCTGACCCAGCCCGGAGCAGTGGAGTACCTCCCGGCCTCGCTCGGCTTCGACGAGCTGGCCCGCCGGTGCGATGCCGAGAACCGAGTGGGGTTCGCGCTGCACCCCATGACGGTGCGGGAGCTGATGGCGGTGGCCGACGAGAACGGGCTTATGCCGCCCAAGTCGAGCTTCTTCGCCCCCAAGCCCCGCTCCGGTGTGTTCCTGCGGGTGCTGGGTCGGGGCGCCACCTCCCATCTTCCTGCGTCCTGACAGAGCAGGTACCGTTGTCGCCGTGTTGATCTCGTCGGACTCTCACGTTGTCGAACCGGGTGATCTGTGGCTGGAGCGCCTGCCCAAGCACCTGCGGGACCGGGCGCCCCGAGCGGTACAGGATCCCGAGAACCATTACTGGTATTTCGAGGCCCCGGAGATGGGTCGGGGAGTAAACCTCACGCTTTCCCGCAATGCCGGTCTTTCCACCCAGGAAGTGGACGCCGCCCTGGCCGCCGATCCCGATGCCTGGGTCGGAGCCACGGGCGGGCACGATCCCGTGACCCGGCTGGCTGACATGTGGGTGGACGACACGGTGGCTGATGTGGTCTATCCCACCGCCGGCCTTTCGCTTCTCCAGTACGACGATGTCGAGCTTCAGCTGGCCTGCATCCAGGTATACAACGACTGGCTAGCCGAGTTCTGTGCGGTGGACTCCGACCGGATCATTGGGATCGCCATGATCCCCACCTGGGACATCGACGTGGGCGTGGCCGAACTCAACCGCTGCGGCGACATGGGTCTCCGAGGCGCCATCATCTGGAGTTCGCCGCCCGCCACCCGGGAGTACAGCTTCTTCTCCAACCGCTACGAACCTCTGTGGGCCACCGCCGCCGAGCGGTCCATGCCGATCTCCATCCACATCTTCGGCGGCCACCAAACGAAGGGCATCAGCAACTACGGCGTCACCGTGGAGGGCACCTACTACTTCGGGATCACGGCGCGCGATGAGCTGGCCCAAACCACAGCCGAGCTGATCGCCGCCGGAGTGTTCGAGCGCCACCCCAACCTGCGGATCGTGGCCGCCGAAGGGGGCATCGACTACGCCGCCCGGCTGGAGCAGCGGCTCGACCTAACCTACAGCGGCGCTTGGAGCCGGATCGACGACACGCTGACCATGAAGCCGTCGGAGTACTTCCGGCGCAACGTGTACCTCACCTACATCGAAGACCCCATCGGGCTGAACAACCTCAGGTTCACCGGCAGCGACCATTTCATGTGGTCCAGCGACTACCCCCACGGGGCAGCGACCTGGCCCCGGTCCCGCGAGTTCGCCACCAATGAGTTCAACGAGGCCGGTGTGAGCGAGGCCGACCGGCACAAGCTCACCCTCACCAACGTGGCCGAGTTGTACGGCATCGACTTGGAGACAGTGAGCCAGCCATCTCCGGTCATCGCCGACCAAGTGGCAGAGGCTCCAGCGGCTAACTGATCGGCAGGCTTCGAGAATCAGACGGCGGCGCGGGCGGCTGCTTGTTGATGAGGTGGGTGGCGGCCGACTCGAAGTAGTCCAACATGGCAGTGTGGATTTCCTCGGGCAGTTCTGCCGCAGCCAGCGACAACCGCATGTGGCCCATCCAGGCATCCCGCTCGGCACCGCCGATCTCAAACGGGGCGTGGCGCATCCGGAGCCGAGGATGGCCCCGCTCAGCGCTGTAGTACGGGGGTCCGCCCCAATACTGGGCCAAGAACCCGGCCAGTCGATGTCGAGAAGGGCCCAGATCCTCGGGATACAAGGGCCGGAGCACCGGGTCATCGGCCACCCCGTCATAGAAGCGGTCCACCAGCTGGTCGAAGAAAGCCTGACCGCCCACTGCGTCGTACACCGACTGCTCCACCAGACTTAGCGTAGGCCGGGCCACCTAGTGTTCATGCATGGAACGGCTTCAAGACAAAGTGGCGGTGATTACGGGAGCAGGGCAAGGCATCGGGGCGGCCATCGCCCGAAGGTTCGCCGAGGAGGGTGCCGACGTCGTGGTGGCCGAGATGAACCCCGACACCGGACCCCGCACGGTGGCCGAGATTGAAGAGCGGGGCCGCCGAGGCCACTTCATTCAAACCGATGTCGGGATCAAGGAGCAGGCGGTGGCCTGTGTCGAGGCTGCGGTGGAGCAGTTCGGACGCATCGACTGCCTGGTCAACAATGCCTGGGGCGGCGGCACTTACAAGCGATTCGAGTTCAAGACCGACGCCAACATCATGCATGGCGTCAACGTGGGCTATTTGGCCTGCTTCTGGACCATGCAGGCTGCCTTCGAGCCCATGGTGGCTCAGGGGGGCGGGTCGATCATCAACATCTGCTCACTCAACGGGGTGAACGCCCACCGCTACTCCCTGGAGTACAACGCGGCCAAAGAGGCGGCCCGCACCATGACTCGCACCGCGGCGGTGGAATGGGGCCGCCACTTCATCCGCTGCAACGTGATCTGCCCCGGGGCAGCCACCGACGCCTACAAGGCATTCGCCTCGGCCAATCCCGACAATGCGGCCAAGTTGCTGGAGTTGAAGCCCATGCCCCGGATGGGCGACCCGGACACCGACATCGCCCCGGTGGCGCTGTTCCTGGCCTCCGACGACTCGGTTTACATCACCGGCAACACCATCTACGCCGACGGCGGCACCCATGTGAACGGAGCCGCCTGGAATCCCCAAGTGCCCGACCACCCCACCCCCTGAATCCGTGTCGGCGGTCATTTTTCTGAGGCACGCCAAGTCGGACTGGAACGCCGGTACAGACGACGATCTCAGTCGACCGCTGGCCGAACGCGGCCGCCGGGCAGCCACTGCGGTGGGCAGCTTTCTTGCCGAGGCCGGTCATGTACCGAATTTGGCTTTGTGCTCGCCAGCGACTCGGGCCCGCCAAACACTTGATTTGGCGGTGGCTGCCGGCAATTGGACCTGCCCGATCGAGACCGCCGACGAGCTCTACTACGGCTCGGTCGATCACATGGTCGCTCTGGCCTGTCGACGCCAGGTTCCGGTGCTCATGCTGGTCGGGCATGAGCCGACAATGTCCAGCGCTCTGGGGTATTTGACGGGGGCTGATCTGCGCATGCCCACCGGCGCCATCGCCCGGGTGAAACTCAACCTCGACAACTCAGGCGAACTGGAGTGGCTGATCCCTCCTCGCCTGCTCACCGACCGCTAACGGGACATCAATCGTCGTCGGGATCGCTCGCCTCAGTTAGCTCCAACACCGCCTCGGCCTCAACTAATTCAGTCGCAGCCACAGCTTTAGGTAGCACTTCGACTGGAGCCACTTCTTCGATTTTCTTGCCTCCACTGACCGGACCCCAATCCTCAATCCTTCGAGCCTTAGGAAGGAAATTGCGCTCCAACGATCCGACGCTGTCGTTGTAGGCATCCACCGCTCGCTTCAGCCCCTTCCCCACATTGCTCACATGGCCCGCGTAGACCCGCAGGCTGTCATACAAGGCGGCCGCTCCATCGGCAATCTTTTTCGCGTCCTTCTGGATATCCTGCTGCCCCCAGGCCAGAGCCACCGTCCGCAAGAACGCCAACAACAAGCCGGGTGTGGCAATTAGCACTCGGTGTTTCTTCCAGGCGTCATCCCACAGAGTGGGCTGCACGTCTAGTGCAGCATCCAGAATCGGGTCGGCTGGCACAAACATGACCGTGAAGTCGGGAGAACCCTCGACTGCCGCGGCGTAATCCTTATCTCCCAGCACCTTCGCGTGACCTATGAGCGACCTGGCGTGACTCTGGAGAAGTTCGCCCTGGCGTTGCTCGTCCTTCTCGCTGTAAGCCTCGAGATATGAATCCAATGGAGTCTTAGCATCAATCACCACCTGCACACCGTCAGGCAGGCGAACCACGGCGTCTGGGCGCACACTGCCATCGTCAGTGGCAACTGTGTGCTGCTCAAAAAAATCGATGTGCTTCCTCATTCCCGACACTTCGAGGATGTTGCGCAGAGTCTGCTCTCCCCATAGCCCCCTTACTTGCGGTGAGCGCAGCGCCTCTCTCAATCCGCCGGTCGCCTCGCGAAGCTGCCCGATCTGGGTTGTCAGCCCCTCGTAGGCCCCTTCCCGCTTCTCTTCGATCTCATTGACCCGTTTCTCGAACTTCGCCAGGTTTTCCTTGACCGGCTTGACCAGTTCATCGATGGCCTGCTGGCGCTGCTTAAGGTCAGCTTCGCTGAGCTTTTTTTGGTTCTCAAACTGCTCTTTAGCCTGCTTGAGGAACGCCTCGCTGTTGGCCTTGGTCACGTCGTCGGCGATGCCCTTGAACTGGGTTTCCAATTCCTCGCGGGCCTTGGCCAACTCCTCGGTGCGGGCCTCGTGCTCGGCCTCCGTTGCGGCCAGCCTTCGTAGTGCGGTTTCCCTCTCGTCCCGCACTTCATCCCTCTCTACCCGAGCTGCATCGCGCTCGTCTCGCGCCTCGCTGAGCTGTTGATCGCGCTCAGCAAGTTGGACCTCCAGCTGGGCCGCCCGAGTCCTGAGTTCACTGGTGTCGTCAGCCCCGGCGGCAACTCCACCGTGACGCCCCCGCCACACGACAACGGCCAGGGCAACCACCAAGACCAAGACCACGATGAGAAGAACAATCTCCATAGGCCCGCATCCTAGAAACCCCCGGTGACAGTTTCCGGCCAAGGCTTCAACCTATGGGGTGGCCTAACCTGCAACCCGCCCGCAAAACCAAGAGGAGAGCCCCAAATGACCCAGATGAACGAGCTCGGCTTCTACACCCTGGCGGGGGCGCCTGAGTCGCCCCGGGAGCTGATCGACGAGGTTCGCCAAGCCGAAGAGCTGGGCATTGGCAATGTGTTTATCAGCGAGCGGTTCAACATCAAAGAGGCCGCCACCCTGTCGGGGGCGGTAGGGGTGGCTGCCGAGAGCATGGGCATCGCCACCGCGGCCACCAACCACCACACCCGCCATCCTGTGGTGACGGCGGCATACGCCATGACCATGCACAAGCTCACCGGCGGCCGCTTCTGTCTGGGTCTCGGTCGAGGGGTCGACCGCCTCTCCCAAGCCTTCGGCCTGCCCCCCATAACCACCGCCCAAATGGAGGACTTCGTGGGTGTCATGCGCCGCCTCTGGCAAGGCGAGCCAATCTTCAACCACGAAGGCCCGATCGGCGACTATCCGGTGTTGACCCTCATGGGAGCAAGCAGCGAGCACATCCCCATGGCCCTCACCGCCTTCGGCCCCAACTCCCTGGCCCTGGGCGGACGCTGCTTCGACGCCGTGGTGCTGCACACGTTCTTCACCGACGAGACCACCGCCCGAGTGGTAGGCGCCGTCAAGCAGTCGGCTGAGGAATCGGGACGAGACCCGGCCTCCGTAAAGGTGTGGAGTTGCTTCGCCACCATCGGCGATCACTTGCCTGAAGACATCCGCCTGAAGAAGACAGTGGGCCGCATGGCCACCTACCTCCAGGGCTATCCCGAGCTCATGGCCCGCACCAACAACTGGGATCCCGCCGCTCTGGAGCGATTCCTGGCCGACGAGCTGGTGGCCAACTTCCAAGGCGCCATCGATCAAGTAGCCACCACCGAGCAACTCGAGCACATCGCCGAGCTCATCCCCGAGGAGTGGCTCGCCCCCGCCGCCACCGGCACCCCCGCCCAATGCGTCGAGAAGATCCGGGGCCAGTTCGACCTCGGCTGCGACGGAGTCATCCTCCACGGCGCCAGCCCCACCCAACTCCGCCCCATCGTGGAGGAGTACGCCCGCACCCGTCCCACCGGAAAATTCGACCACCTCCCCGCCAACCCCGGCGGCTGATGGCGCGGGCGGTATAGCGTCGGGGCGATGCAAACCGTGACTACTGCTGTTGCCGGGCTGGGGATGCGGGAGTTCACTGGGGGGTCGGGTGATCCGCTGGTGATGCTGCACCACTCGTTTGGGAACCCGGGATGGATGCCGATCCACGAAGCCCTGGCTGATCATTACACCGTTCACGCGCTGGATTTGCCGGGCTACGGCGGGATTGACGGGTCGGAGCGACCGGACTGGGCTCGCCATCCTCGGGACCTGGCCTTGCTGGTGGGCCAGTGGCTGCGAGCCAAAGAGCTTGGGCCAGTGGAAATGGTGGGTTGCGGATTCGGGGGTTGGGTGGCAGCCGAGTTGGCCACCATGTCCCCCGAACTGCTCAAGCGGCTCGTTCTGGTGGGAGCGGCTGGGTTGCTGCCCGAAAATGGCCGAATCTACGACCAGTTCTTGGTGTCGCACTCCAATTATGTGGAGGCCGCCTTTTCCAGTACCGAGGCCTTCGAGGCGATCTACCCCCGCAACGGCGACGAATCCGAGGAGCATCCGCTGGGCGACGACACCCTGGTGGTGTGGGACATGAACCGGGAGATGACCACCCGGGTGGGGTGGAAGCCCTACATGTACAACCGCCGGCTGCGGCCCCTGCTGGGCGGCGTCACCGTCCCCGCTCTGGTGGTGTGGGGCGACAACGACGCCGTGGTGCCCATGGAGTGCGCCCACGCCTACGTCGAGGCCCTGCCCGACGCCCGATTGGAGATCATCCCCGACTGCGGCCACGCCGTCGACCTCGAAGCCCCCGAATCGCTCGCCGCCATCATCACCGGAGGAAAAAGCTGATGTTCCTTTCGTATTTCACCGAGCAGCCCATGAGCGCCTACCCGGCCGACGAGGGCCTCAAGGAGGGCTTCACCTCGGTGATGTTCTCCAACAAGTACTACGACCCAGTAGAGGGCAGCCGCCTGTTCAATGAGCGCATCGAGGAGTACAAGCTGGCCGATCAGGTGGGCTTCGACGGGATCATGGTGAACGAGCACCACAACGCCCCGTTCTGCATGCAGGCCCGCATCACCGTGATGTCGAGCATCCTGGCCGCCATCACCGAGAACGCCAAGATCGTTCAGCTCGGCAACCCGCTGCCCACCTACGACAGCCCGCTGATGTTCGCCGAGGAGATCGCCATGATCGACATGATCTCCAAGGGCCGGCTGATCTCGGGCATCGTGCGGGGCGCGGGACAGGAATCGGTGTGCCTCAACGCCAACCCGGCCTACAACCGGGAGCGGTTCAACGAGGCCCACGACCTGCTGGTCAAGACCATGACCGACGACGGGCCGTTCTCGTGGGAGGGCGAGCACTTCCAGTACCGGGTGGTAAACCCCTGGGCCCGAGTGCTGCAAAAGCCCCACCCCCGCATCTGGGTACCGGGCGTGTTCAGCGCCGAGACCATCCGCTGGGCCGCCCAGCACCGCTATCCCTACATCTCGCTCAATACTCCCCTTCATCTCACCGGCGAACTCTGGGAGATCTACGACCAAGCGGCCCGGGCAGTGGGCTATGAGCCCGGACCGGAGAACCGGGGCTACTTGCTGAGGGTCCATGTGCAAAAGGACGGCGACAAGGCCCGGGAGAACGCCCGGGAGTTCATGTGGATGCAGGGCGAGTTCACCGGCATCGGCCACCCCTACTGGGTGAGCCCGTCAGGCTACGGCTCGTCGGCCCGTCGGCTGGACTACGCCAAGATGGCCAACGCAGAGGTGCGAGGCTCTCGGGCCGCCCCGTTCGAGCAGCAACTGGCCGCTCGGGAGATAGTGGCCGGCACCCCCGAAGAGGTGATCGCCGAACTGCGGGTGGTGCTGGAGACCTGCCGCCCTTCGATCCTCATGCTGTGGGGCAACGACGGAGACGTCAACCACGACGACTCCCTGCGCTGCATCGAGCTGATGGGCACCGAGGTGCTGCCCGCCCTGCGGGACATCGGCGACGAGCTGGAGCTCCATGACCCCTTCGAGCTGGACTCCCCGATCAGCCTCGCCCTCACCCCGCCCGATGAGTTGAACCCGATCGAGTCGGCAGCCGACGAGCGGCCTGAGGACACCTCAGACAGCCGGTCGCTGAAGATGTTCCGATAATGGGCGAACAACAACCCCAGGTGTCCTACATCCACGCCGAGGACATGGATTTCGCCGAGGTGAAGTCGCAGCAGCACGCCGACGGCCGCCGGGTGTCGGTATGGCTGAAGTTGATGGAGCTAACCCAGGAGCGGGCCGTGTACCACACCCGCTACGACCCCGGCCTGGTGCTCGAGCGCCACGGCCACAACAGCGACCACTTCATCTTCGTCATCGACGGCGAGGTCACCTTCGACGAGGAGGTGTGCCGGGCCGGCACCCTCATCAAACTCCCCCACCTGGCCACGTTCGGCCCCATCAAGGTGGGCGACGAGGGCGCAGAGATCCTCGAGATCTATTTCGGCGACTCCCGCCCCGCCCCCGCCGACAAGGCCGAACACGCCGCCATCCTCGAAGAGCGCGGCATCACCGAACTCCCCCACCCCCCGGTGGACTTGCCTGACTGGTTCGGTCCGAGGACCGACTAAGCCGGAACGGGGATCCCGAACAAACTGGCCGGGTTGTCGGTCAGGATCTTGCGCTTGCGCTCGTCGCTGAGGTCGTCGCGCTCCACCAGCAGCTTCACCGAGTGGGGGAAGTCGCAGTCCCAGTGGCAGTAGTCCGACGAGTAGCACAGAATGTCTTCGCCCACCTGGTCCATCACATAGGGCAGGGCCGACTCGGTGGACTCCACCCCCACGAAGCACCGCCCCGACAAGAAGTACTCCGACGGCTTGCGGTCCAAGACGGGGGCCTGGTCGGGCATCAGCTCGTATTCCTCATCGAGGCGCTCCAGCCAGAAGGGCAGCCAGCCGCAGCCGGCTTCCATGATGCCCACCCGCATGTTGGGGAACCGATGCAGTATCCCGCCCACCGTGAAGTTCATCGTGGCCAGCATGGCCCCGAACGGGTGGGTCACGGCGTGCTTCTCCAGCCGGGTGTCGTAGCGGTCCAACACGATAGGCACCTGATCGGGGGCCTGTCCCCCGCCGTGTACGCACACCGCGGCGCTATGGCTGTCGGCCACCTCCCACACCGCGTCGAGGGCCGGGTGGTTCAGGTTGCGGTCCAGCACGTGCTGGGCGGTCACCATGCCCACAAACACGTCGGGATACTGGGTGAAGCACCGATCCAGCTCGGCAGCGGCCCGCTCCGGATCGATCAAGGGCAGCTTGGCCACCAGCTTCAAGCGGGCGGGGTCGTACGACGCATAAGTGGCCCGGGCGTCGTTCAGCAGCCGGCACAGCTCGTCGGCAAATCCCGGATCGCCCAGCGCCCACTCCTCGCCCGATCCCGGCGGGAACATGACGGTCACGTCGATGCCCTCTAAGTCCATGTCGGTCATCCGGGGTCCGGGCACCGCCATTCCCTCTCGCTGAAGCGGCGTCTCGAAATCCAGCTCCCCGGCGGCGTACTCCCCGTAGTTCTGATCATCCTCGGTGTGAACCGGCGATCCGGCCCCCGGCAGGTCGCCGTAGATCTCCTTCATCTTGGCCACGTACTCCACCATCTGCGGTCGCCACTCTGCACTTATCCCGTGGCGCCACTGGGGCGGCTCACCCCCGTGCCCGTCGGAGTCGATCACGTAATACCCGTACTTGCCCATATCACCATCGTGGCACTTGGGAGGCGTAGCTGCTAGAAGTCAAGCCGTGAGGTTCCAGACATGAGGGCAGTGGTGATCTTTGAGAGCCGCACGGGGAATACCCAGCGGGCGGCGGAGATGATCGGCGGAGAGCTGCGGGGGGCCGGCTATGAGGTGGCGGTTCGGCCGGTGCATGGGTTGAAGCTCACTGAGATCGCCGAGGCCGACCTTTTGGCGGTGGGCACCTGGGTGGACGGGCTGGTGCTGTTCGGACATCGGCCCGGCGGCACGGCCAAGCTGATGACGCTGCCGTCGCTGCACCACAAACCGGTGGCCGCGTTCGCCACCTACAAGTGGTATCCGGGCAACTGCATCGATCAGATTGCCGACCTCTTGGCCTACAAGGG
This sequence comes from Acidimicrobiia bacterium, assembly GCA_022826705.1. Taxonomy (GTDB): domain Bacteria; phylum Actinomycetota; class Acidimicrobiia; order Acidimicrobiales; family Bin134; genus Poriferisocius. The sequence goes on from JAJDUJ010000014.1 coordinate 94,596, forward strand.
TGCCGATGTGATCCACCAGCGGGCGTTCAACAAGGCGCAGCTTGATGTGCTGGTTCCCGAGTTCGTCGACGACGTGTTGGCCGCCGTGGGCGCTACCCAGACGTCGGAGGCAACCGCATGACCATGGCCACCACCGAGATGCCCCGCATCATCAGCGTGGACGACCACGTGGTGGAGCCCCCACACCTGTGGACCAGCCGCCTTCCGGCCAAGTACCGCGACGTCGGCCCCCGCATCGAGTACCTGCCCCAGGGCGAGGTGGTGCTCGACGGCGGCACCTATCGGGAGCGCCCCGGCACCGAGGGCCGCAACGTGGCCTGGTGGCTGTACGAAGACCACACCTACTCGGTGAAGCGGCTCATCGCCGCGGCGGGCTACGCCTACGACGAGCTGTCCACCGAGGGCATCACCTACGACGAGATGCGCCCCGGCTGCTGGCAGCCGAAGGCCCGCATCGACGACATGGAGATGAACCACACCGACGCCTCGCTGTGCTTTCCCAACTACCCCCGCTTCTGCGGCCAGCTCTTCAACGAGCGCAAAGACAAGGAGCTGTCGCTTCTGTGCGTGCAGGCCTACAACGACTGGATGGTCGAGGAATGGTGCGGCGACTCTGATGGCCGCCTGATCCCGCTGTGCCTGGTGCCGCTGTGGGACGCCGAGCTGGCCGCCGCCGAGATCCGCCGCAATGCCGAGCGGGGCGTGCGGGCAGTGGCGTTCAGCGAGCTGCCCACCTGGCTGGGCTTGCCCAGCATCCACTCCGGCTACTGGGACACGTTCTTTGAGGCCTGTGCGGAGACCGGGACGGTGGTGTGCATGCACATCGGATCGGGCACCCGCACGGTGTCCACCGCCGACGACGCCCCCGATGCGGTGACCGCCTCGCTCATCTTCTGCAACAGCGCGGCCTCAATGGTCGACTTCTTGTTCTCCGGCGTGCTGCACCGCTACCCCGACCTCAAGCTGATGTACGCCGAGGCCCAGATCGGGTGGATCCCCTACGCCCTGGAGCGGGCCGACGATGTGTGGGTGACCCACCAAGGGTGGAGCCAGGCCCGGCGCAACATCCCCGAACCGCCGTCGTTCTACTACTACCGCCAGGTGTACGGCTGCTTCTTCAAAGACAGCGTGGGCATCGACCTGCTCGACCGGGTGGGGATCGACAACATCACCTTCGAAACCGACTACCCCCACGCCGACGGCACCTGGCCCAACACCCAAGAGGTGGCCACCCGCCTGTTTGGCCATCTCGACCCCGAAGCGGTCTACAAGATCGCCCGCGGCAACGCCATCAAGCTGCTAGGCCTGGACTTCGACTGATACCGGCCAAAGGCCGGCAGCGGGCTAGCTGGCGGCCAGGGCCTGCCAGATGCGCTCGGGGGTGGTGGGCATGTCGATGTGGGCCACGCCAAGGTGCGACACAGCGTCGATCACCGCGTTGTGGATGGCCGGGGTGGAGCCGATGGTGCCCGACTCGCCGATTCCCTTGGCTCCCAGCGGGTTCATCGGGCTGGCCGTCTCGGTGTTGCTCACCTCGAAGCTGGGCAGCTCGGCCGCGCTGGGCATGAGGTAGTCGGCCAAATTGGCGGTGCGGGGATTGGCGTCCTCGTCGTATTGCACCCACTCGAACAGCGCCTGAGCGGCACCCTGGGCCACACCGCCGTGCTGCTGGCCGGCCACCAGCAGTGGGTTCATGATGGTGCCGCAGTCGTCCACCGCCACGTGGCGCAGCAACTCCACCCCGCCGGTTTCGGTGTCCACCTCCACCACGGCCACGTGGGCCCCGAACGGGAAGGTGGCCCCGCCCTGGTCGAAATCGAGCTCGTGGGTGATCACCCCGCCGTCGGCCGCCGAGGCCAGATCGGCCCACGACGCGGCCTGAGCGGGAACACCGGCCACGTGCAGGCCGCCTTCGCCTACCACGATGTCGTCCGCGCTGGCCTCAAGCTGCTGTGCAGCCAACTCCTTGGCCTGGGCCAGCACCTCTTCGCTGGCCTTGAACACCGCGCTGCCCGCGGTCTGAAGCGAGCGGGAACCCAGGGTGCCCGCGCCTCTTGGGATCTCGGCAGTGTCCGACTGGATGAGCTTGATGTTCTCCATGGGCACGCCCAAGAGATCGCTGACGATCATCGAGAACGCCGTCTCGTGGCCCTGGCCGTGGGCACTGGTGCCCACTCGGATCTCGGCGGTGCCGTCGCTCAGCACATCCACCCGGCCGTACTCGGTGTGCAGGCCCAGCGGAGCGGTGATCTCCACGTAGGCCGACACGCCAACGCCCAGCAGCTTGGAGTCGCCGGAGTCCCGCCGGGCGGCCTGCTCGGCTCGCAGATCGCCATAGCCGGAAGCTTCCAGCGCGGCGTCGAGCGCCTTCTCGTACTCGCCGGAGTCGTAGTTGGCACCGGTGACGGTGGCGTAGGGGAACTGGTCGGCGCCGATGAAGTTGCGCCGGCGGATCTCGGCGGGGTCGATGCCCAGCTCGTCGGCGCCCACGTCCAGCACCCGCTCCAGAATCTGGGTGGCCTCGGGACGACCGGCGCCCCGGTAGGCCGCGATCTGGGTGGTGTTGGTGACCACCGCGTCGCCCACGAACCTGACCTTGGGAATCTGGTACACGCCCTGGGCCATGGTCTGGGTGAGGATGGGCAAGAAGCTGCCGATGGCCGGATAGGCCCCGGAGTCGGCCAAGCAGTGCAGGTTCAAACCGGTGATGCGGCCATCGCCGTCGAACCCCATCTTGGCGGTGAGGATGTGGCCCCGGCCCTGCACCAGCGACACCATGTCTTCGGAGCGCGACTCGGTCCACTTCACCGGACGGCCCAGCTCCAAGGCGGCCTTGGCTGCCACCAGATACTCGGGATACAGGCCGGTCTTGGCCCCGAAACCGCCGCCCACCGCGGGGGCGATCAGCCGCACATTGTCGCCGTCGAGACCGAACAGGCCGGCGAACCCGTCCTTGAGGCCGATGGGGGCCTGGCTGGGAAAGGTCACGGTCATGCCGCCGTCGGGGGTGCCGGGCTCCACCAGGATGCCGTTGGGCTCCATGGGCACCGCGGCCAGCCGCTGGCTCTCCATCTTCACCTCGGCCACATGGGCGGCCTCGGCCAAACCGTCGTCTTCACCCAGTTCGGTGTGGAAGGCCAGGTTGCCGCCCTCGTTCTGGGGCCAGAGCACCTCGGCGCCCTCGGCCAGGGCCTTCTCGGGGTCGGCGTTGGCCGGCAGCGGGTCGTAGTCCACGAACACCGCCTCGGCGGCGTCCATGCCCTGCTCGCGGGTCTCGGTGACAACCGCGGCCACGATGTCGCCCACGAACAGCACCCGCTCGCCAGCGATCTGCGGGCGCTCGAACACCGGCAGCATCGGGAATCCGGCGGTGGCCGGCAGGCCGATGTTCTCGCCGGTGTACACCGCCAGCACGCCGTCCATGGCTTGAGCCTCAAGCACATCGACCTCCGTGATGGTGGCGTGGGCCATCGGCGAGCGCACAAAGGTCACGTACGCGGTGCCCTCAGGAGTGAAGTCGTCGTAGTAGCGCTCTGCGCCGGTCAGCAGCCCGGGATCCTCGACGCGAACGACGGAATTCCCCAAAATCGAACCAGAACTCGACACGGTTTTCCCCTTTTTGTAATCGGGAGTCGGGAGGATGTTAGAACCCCCTTATGGATTTGAGCCAGCTTTACGACCCTGCCCTCGACGAATATGTGCCGGAAGCCTTGGACTTCTTGTCCAAGTTCTCGTTCGACTCCATGGTCAACGACTTGTCGACCCCCGAAGGGCTGGCCCGGGCCCGAGACCTCGAGTCCCTCGGCGGCGACCTCGTGTCCTTCGCCGCCGTCGAGGATGTGGACGTCCGCACCTATGCCGGTGCGGCCGGCGACGAACTGGAACTGCGGATCTTCGCCCCCGAGGGCCCGGCCCGAGCGGTGTACCTCGACATCCATGGCGGCGGCTTCTTCATGGGCCACCCCAGGATGGGCGACCGCCGAAACCGGGACATGGCCGACACCCATCAGATTGCGGTGATCAGCGCCCAGTATCGCCTCGCCCCCGAGCATCCCTGGCCCGCGGGCCCCGACGACTGCGAGGCCGCCGCTCTCTGGGTGTTGGGACCGGGCCGCGACGAGTTCGGCTCGGTGCCCCTGCTCATCGGCGGGGGCTCGGCTGGCGCCAACTTGGCCGCAACCACGCTGGTGCGACTGCGCGACCGCCACGATGCTGCTGGTGAGTTCATCGGGGCCGACCTGGTGTTCGGGGTGTACGACCTGAGCGGCACGCCGTCGCAGATCAAGCTGGGCAACACCGGTTTCCGGGACCTCTACGTGGGCGACCACGACACTGAGGCTCGCAAGAACCCCGACATCTCCCCCCTGTACGCCGACCTGAACCATCTGTGCCCCGCGCTGTTCACCGTGGGCACATACGACTACCTCTACGACGACTCCCTGTTCATGGCCGCCCGGTGGCGAGCGGCGGACAACCCCGCCGAGCTGGCCATCTACCCGGCCTCACCCCACGGGTTCACCGTGTTCCCCACCAAGATGACCAAAGCCACCAACGAACGCACCGACGCCTGGCTGGCCGGAATCCTCGATGGGGTGGGCGGCTAGCCTCTGAATATGAGCCTGCTAGACGAATTGGTGCCGTCGGCCCGCCACGTTGGGATCGACGATGTGCCGTTCGTGGACAACATTGCGGTCGGAGCTCGGATGCGGCTGCTCCAGGTGAACGCCGACGACGGCCTGTACGTACTCCACGGCTTCATGCCCGCCGGGCTGACGGTGCAGACCCACCGCCACCAGGGGCCGGTGCTGGCCTTCACTCTGAGCGGCGCCTGGGGCTACCGGGAGAACGACTTCATGAACCGGGGCCGCAGCTACCTCTACGAACCGGCGGGCTCCATCCACACCCTTTTCGTCCCCGAGGACAACACCGAGCCCACCGAACTGGTGTCAGCCATCTACGGCAACGTGGAATACCTCGACCCCGACGGCAACGTGGAATACATCTCCAACGCGCAGTCCAACCTGGAGATGTACTACCGCTACTGCGAAGAACAAGACGTCCCCCGCCCCAACGGCATCCTCCAGTAGCCCTCGCTCAGCCGGCGGTGTCCAGGTGGCGGAGGCGGCCGCGAGTGAGCTGGCTGGCCAGGTAAGCGGCCACCACCATGGCGGTGATGGCCAGCACCCAGCGAATGCCGATGACGCTGGCCAGACCGCCCTGCACCAGGATGCTGAGCGGCGCGGCCAAGCCGAACAGCATCATCCACAAGCTCATGACCCGTCCACGGTAGGTGTCGTCGCACAGGCTTTGGAGCGCGCTGGTGAGGGTGGGCATGGTGACCATGAAGGCCAGGCCCACCCCGCCCATTGCCAACACGCCCAGCGCGAAGGTGGGCACCACGGCCAGCACCATGGTGAACACCGCCACCGCACTGATGCCGATAGTGGTGAGGCGGCTGTAGAGCGCTCCTCGGTCGAACTGGAGCAGCAGCACCGCGCCGATGAGCGATCCAATGCCGAATGCGCCCAGCAGCACGCCGAAGCCAGCAGCGTCCACACCGAAGGCGTCGTCGGCGATTACCGGGGCCAGCCACTGCGTCGGGGAGATGGCCGCGGCCAACATAAAGCTGGCCAGCATCACCACTCGGATACCCTCGACGCTTCTGGCGTATCGGAATCCTGACAGGAAATCGGCCAGAAAGCTGTGGCTCGACGAGGCCCCGGGCGGCGGCCGGGGCGGCAACAGGCTCAGCCCGACAACGAGCACGGTAAAGCTGGCCGCGTTGAACCAAAATGCCGCGGCTGGCCCCCAGAGATGGATGAGCCATCCGCCCAGCATGGGGCCAACCGCCCGGGAGATGTTCCACTGGGTGGAGTTCAAGAAGACGGCGTTGCGCATGGCCCCGCTCGGCACCAACTCCACCACGATGGCCTGCTGCACTGGCGCTCCCACCGATGCGGTGGCACCTCCGCCAAAGGAGAAGGCCACCAGCACCCAGAAAGTCTCGGCGTCGATCTGCACCACCCAGGCCAGGGCCACCGCCACCACCATCTGACCGATCACCGTGGCCAAGAACAGGCGAGTGCGGCTGTAGCGGTCGGCCAAAGATCCCCCGAATGGGCTCATCAACAGCAAGGGGATCAGCCCGACAGCGGCCGCCACCGTCACCTTCCAGGGGTCGTCGGTGATGTCCTCCACCAGCCAGCCGATGGCGGCCAGATACATCATCGACCCGATGTTGGACACCACGCTGGAGGTCCAATACAGCCGATAGTCCCGATAGCCCAGCGCCTCCACCGAGCGCGGCGCCCGCCGATCAGGACCCTCGATCACCCGCTCTTTCTACTCCTCTGCTCCCTGCCTGGCCGTCATCCGGCCGGTCTGGGAAAAATCAGGGGCCAGCTGCGGTAACCGTGTCGGTATCGCGCCCGGAGCGGATCACTGTGCCGGGGCGGGCTTCGGTAAGAGCACCGGCCCGCTGGGTCTCCACCCCGTTCACCAGCACATGCTCGATGCCTTCGGCGCCACCGGTGAGCCGCCACCCTCCTCCGGGCATGTCCCAGGCGGTGGTAACCGGGGCCTTGGTAAGGCGGGATGGGTCGAACACTACGATGTCGGCGCACCAGCCCTCGGCCAGCCGCCCTCGGCCCCGAAGCCCGTAGTGGCGGGCTGGTCGGTCGGTCACCAAGTTCACCGCCTGCTCCAAGCTGAGGAGTCCTCGATCCCGCACCGTGTCGCCCACCAGCGCCGAAGTGCAGCCCCAAGTCATCATCATGTCCAAATGGGCCCCGGCGTCGGAGCCGCCGGCCAAAACCCGGGAATCGCCCAGCATCTCGGCCCGCTTCTTCCACGACTCGTCGTCGTCGCCCACCACCGGCGGTCCGAATCCGGTCATCAAGTCGTCTTCCAGTGAGATGTCGCACATCACATCGAAGGGCTCCTGGCCCCGCTCAGCGGCCAGGTCGCCGATGGTGCGCCCCACCAGCGCCTCCAACGAGGGGGAGGACACGTCCACCACCGTGGTCTCGGCCCACCGCACCCAGGTGCGGTGCGACGCCTGGGCCGCGCCGTCCACCAGCCGCTGGCGCACCTCGGGACGGGCCAAGGCCTCGACCTTTGCGGCGTGGTCCAGGTGCATGATCTCGGCCCAGTCGGGCAGGGTGTCGTACAGCACCCCGGTAGCGAAGTTCAGCCGCATCTGCATGACGTCGGGCAGCATGAGCCCTACCACAGTGGCGCCCCGCTGCCGGGCGTAGTCGGCGGACCCCAGGCGGTTCTCCAGGTAGTCATCCTCGCCGGGCCGCACGTTGAACAGGTTCCAGTTCATCGGACGATCAGCGGCCAGCACCATGGCGGTCATCAATTCGTACGCCTCTGGCGACCACAAGTAGTCGATGCTGGGAATGATCTCCAGGGTGGTGCCGGGGTAATCCCGGCAAACCCCGGCCAGCGCCACCATCTCGGCGTCGGTGGCCGACCGAGACGGCACCGGGTCGCCGTTGTGGTCGTTGTGGGCCGACGCCCTGGTAGAGGAGAAGCCCAGGCCCCCTTCGGCCAGGCTCTGGGCCAGCAGCAATTTCATGGCCTCGAGCTGCTCTTCGGAGGCCGCCTCGCCCACCGCGGCCGATCCCATCGCCAGGCGGCGCACCGTGCTGTGGCCCACCAAGAACCCGGCGTTGACGCCCAGTCCGTTGCCCTCCAGGCGATCCAGCCACGACCCGAACGACGACCATCCGAAGTCCAGGCCGGCCTCCAACGACTCGGTGGGCATGCCCTCCACCCGGGCCAGCATCCGCATCACGTAGTCGGCCTCGTCGGACACCATCGGAGCGATGGTGAAGCCGCAGTTGCCCCCAATGGCGGTGGTGATTCCGTGCAGCGAAGACGGCGTGAGGTGAGGATCCCACAGCACCTGGGCGTCGTAGTGGGTATGCACGTCGATGAATCCCGGGGCCACCGCCAACCCGTCGGCGTCGATCACCTGGTTGGCAGGCTGGTCGGAACGGCCAATGGACACGATGCGCCCGCCTCGCACCCCGACATCTGCTACCCGACCCGGCGCTCCGGTGCCGTCCACCACCATTCCGCCCCGAATCAAGCAGTCCAACATCGTCATACCCCTGCGCTATCGTCGTTTTCCGGGCAACTGAGCCCAACCCCCCTACCGTACCCGAGACGTCCGACTGGAGTTCCTGATGTCGCCACGCCCATTGAGGGACATCTTGTGAGGCGGCGAATCGGTGTCGTGGGGGCCGGCTGGACCGGAGCTGTTGCCGCTCGCCTGCTGACCGATGCGGGCTTTGCGGTGGAGGTTCTGGAAAAGACCAGCGTGGTGGGGGGGCATTCCCGGGCCGAGACCATGAACGGGGTGGTGTACGAGCCAAATGGAGCCCACATCTTCCACACCGACAATGAGGCGGTGAACGAGTTTGTGAACTCCTACGGGCTCACGCGGCCCTACGACCACAAGGTGCTCACCGAGGTATTCCTGTCGCCTGACGATGACGAGGGCCACTTGTTGTCCTGGCCTCCCCAGGTAGAGGAGCTCAAGGAGCTGCCAGTGTGGCCAACGGTGGAGCGGGAGCTGGACTCCCTGCCAACCCAGCCCACTGGCGACAACTTCGAGGACTTTGTGGTGTCGATGATGGGCCGCACCCTGTATGACCTGTTCATCCGGGACTACACCGCCAAGCAGTGGGGCCGCCCGGCCACCGAGCTGTCGGCCCGCTTCGCCCCCAAGCGGGTGGAGCTACGCCGCGACGGCCACCGGGGGCTGTTTCGGGACCGCTGGCAATACTTCCCGCCCAACGGGATCAACGAGGTGATCGAGTCGGTGCTGTCCACCGTGTCCGTCACGCTCGACAGCGAGATCACCCTGGACGACGCCGACCGTCTCGGCCAGGACTACGACGCGGTGATCATCACCGCCGCACTGGACGACTTCGCCCGCTGCCCTGGCGAGCTGGAATGGCGGGGCATCGAGATGCGCTCGCGCTTTGAACCGACAGACGACCCCGGGGGCGTGCTTACCCCCGCTTATGTCACCAACCGCCCGTCGACCCGAGTTCCCTACACCCGAACGGTGGAGACCAAGCACGCCACCGGGCAGCAGATCGGTGGCACCGTCGTCAGCGAGGAGATGCCCGGGGCGCCCCGGCGCCACTATCCGGTGCTGACCGCCGACGGCACCAACGAGCGCCGCAACGCCGAGCTTGGCAAGAAGATCGCCGACCACTTCGACATCCCGGTGTACTTCGCCGGGCGGCTGGCCACCTACCGCTACATCAACCAGGACGAGGCCATCGCCGACGCCATGGCCGTGGCACACCGAGTGGCCGCCGAGCTGGGGGGATAGCCGGTCATGGCCGACGCGATGCCTAAGGGTTGGAGTTTCTGGATCGACCGGGGAGGCACGTTCACCGACGTGGTGGCCCGAACACCCGATGGCGACGTCACCACCGTCAAGCTGCTGTCGGAGAGCCCCCGATACCGCGACGCCGCCATCGAAGCCATCCGGACCCTGCTGGGGCTGAGCGCCGACGAGCCGATCCCGTCGGACCAAGTGGCCGAGGTGAAGATGGGCACCACCGTGGCCACCAATGCCCTGCTCGAGCGCCAGGGCGAGCCCACCGTGCTGGTCACCACCCGGGGCTTCGCCGACGCCCTCCGCATCGGCTACCAGACTCGGCCCGACCTCTTTGCCCTCGACATCGTGCTGCCCGACATGTTGTACAGCCAGGTAATAACGGTGGACGAACGAGTGCGGGCCGACGGCACCGCCGAGCGATCACTAGATGAGGACGACGCCCGACAGCAGCTGGCCGCGGCCCACCGAGCTGGATTGCGGTCGGCGGCCATCGTGCTGGTACACGGCTATCGCTATCCCGATCACGAAGCCCGCCTGGCCGAGATCGCCGCCGAGGTGGGGTTTGAGCATGTCTCAGCCAGCTATCAGGTGAACCCGCTCATCCGCCTGGTGCCCCGGGGAGACACCACCGTGGCCGACGCCTATCTCACCCCGGTGCTGCGCCGTCACATCCAAACGGTGGAAGACCAGATCGACACGTCGCTCTTCTTCATGCAGTCCAACGGCGGGCTGGCCCACCCCGACCACTTCCGGGGCAAGGACGCACTGTTGTCCGGCCCGGCCGGCGGGGTGGTGGGCATGGCCCGCACCGGTGAGGCTGCCGGCCACCACCGCCTGATCGGGTTCGACATGGGCGGCACATCCACCGACGTATCCCACTACGACGGCCGCTTCGAGCGCACTACCGATGCAGTCGTCGCCGGGGTCAGGGTGCGAGCGCCGATGATCTTGATCCACACCGTGGCCGCCGGGGGCGGCTCGATCCTGTCGTTCGACGGAAGCCGATTCCGGGTGGGTCCCGACTCGGCCGGCGCCGAACCCGGCCCGGCCTGCTACGGCAACGGCGGTCCGCTCACCGTGACCGACGCCAATGTCGTTCTCGGCCGCTTGCACCCCGACCACTTTCCGGCAGTGTTCGGCCCTCGCGGCGACCAGCCACTCGATGCCGCCGCGGCCCGGACCGCCTTCGCCGAATTGGCTGCGGCCATCACCCAGGCCACCGGACAATCGTGGACCCCAGAGAGGGCTGCTGAGGGGTTCTTGGATGTGGCGGTGCAGAACATGGCCAATGCCATCAAGACCATCTCGGTGCAGCAGGGCCATGACGTGAGCGCTTACACCTTGGCCTGCTTCGGCGGCGCTGGCGGCCAGCACGCCTGTCGGGTGGCCGACGAACTGGGCATGTCCACCGTGTTGATCCACCCCCACGCCGGAGTGCTCTCGGCGCTAGGCATCGGCCTGGCCGACGTGCGCTCGGTAACCGAGCGAGCGGTGGGCCAAACCCTCAACGAGAAGCTGCTGGGCGCCATCGCCACCGACATCGGGGAGCTGGCCGCAGCGGCCTACACCGAGGTGGCCGCCGACCTGCCCCACTCCCACATTCACATTGAAGCCAGCTATTTCTTGCGATACGAGGGATCTGACACCGCACTCGAAGTGGCTGCCGACGACTACCGGCCGGTGGTGACAGCTTTCGAAAACCTCCACCAGACCCGCTTCGGATTCGCCTCCCCAGAGACGCCGATCGTGCTGGAGTCGATCCAAGTGGAGGCCATTGGCCGCAGCAGCCTGTCGGAGACCCTGGCCGAACAGCCCATCGACGGTTCATCGCCCGAACCCAGCCCCTTGGCCAACCACGAGGCCAGCTTCGAGGGACAGGCCCATGACATCTCCTTCTTCGACCGGGCCGAGCTGGGATCGGGGACAGCCGTAGACGGCCCCGCGGTCATCGTCGACCCCCACTCCACCACGGTGGTTGAACCGGGCTGGGCCGCGGCAGTGGCCCCAAGCGGCGAACTAGTGATGCGCCGCATAGCCCCCCGCACCGGTGCAGACGTGGGCACTCATGCCGACCCGGTAATGCTGGAAATTTTCAACAACCTCTTCATGAATGTGGCTGAGCAGATGGGGGTGGCGCTGGAGAACACCGCCGCCTCGGTAAACATCAAAGAGCGACTGGACTTCTCTTGTGCGGTGTTCGACCCCGACGGCGAGCTGATCGCCAACGCCCCCCACATGCCGGTCCACCTGGGCTCGATGGACATGGCGGTCAAGGCGATCATCGCCCGCCATCCCGAAATGGCGCCGGGCGACGCCTTCATCACCAACGCCCCCTACAACGGCGGCACCCACCTGCCGGATGTGACCGTGGTCATGCCGGTATTCGATGCCGACGGCGATGAGATCTTGTTCTTCACCGCGTCGCGCGGCCACCACGCCGACATCGGCGGCACAGTCCCCGGCTCAGCCCCCGCCGACGCGTCGCACATCTCCGAGGAGGGGGTGCTGTTCGATGGCGACGTTCTGGCTCGGGGCGGGCGGTTCCAGGAGGCGGAGATCCGAGACCTGCTCACCGGCGCGGAGTGGCCGGCCCGCAATCCCGACGTCAACATCGCCGATATCAAAGCCCAGCTGGCCGCCTGCCAGAAGGGCGCCGTCTCCCTGGGCGAGGTGATCGACTACTACAGCTTGGAGACGGTGCATGCGTACATGGACCATGTGAGGGCCAACGCCGCCGACTCGGTCCGCCGCCTGATCGATCGCCTGGAAGACGCCTCGTTTACCGTTGCGTTCGACGACGGCTCCCGAGTGTCGGTGACGTTTCGCATCAATCGCGGCCAACGGAGGCTCACCGTCGATTTCACCGGAACCAGCGACCAGCACCCGGGGAACTTCAACGCCCCACAACCGGTGTGTCGGGCCGCGGTGCTCTACGTGCTGCGCTGTCTGGTTGACGACAACATCCCGCTCAACAGCGGCTGTCTGGAACCGGTTGAGTTGATCATGCCGTCGCCCAGCATGATCAGCCCCGTTGAGCCCGCCGCAGTGTTCGCCGGGAATGTGGAGACCTCTCAGCACATCGTGGACACCCTGTTCGGTGCAGTGGGCACGGTGGCCGCCTCTCAGGGGACGATGAACAACGTGGTGTGGGGCAATCAGCGACACCAGTACTACGAGACGGTGTGCGGCGGCGCGGGGGCCACCGCCCGGCGGGACGGCTGCGACGCAGTACACACCGGGATGACCAACGCCCGTCTCACCGACCCCGAGGTGCTGGAGCAACGCCACCCGGTGGTGGTGGAGGACTTCTCCATCCGACAAGGCAGCGGCGGCGAGGGCCTCCACCGCGGCGGCGACGGGGTGGTGCGGCGCACTCGGTTCGAAGAGGCCATGAGCCTCAACGTGCTGTCGTCCCGGCGGGACGTCGCCCCCTACGGCATCGAGGGCGGCTTGCCCGGCGCCGTCGGGATCAACCGCATACTGAGGTCTGACGGCACCGTTGAAACCCATCCCGGCGTTTTCCGCACCGAGGTTGAGCCCGGCGACCGTTTCGAAGTGTCCACCCCCGGCGGCGGAGGCTACGGACCGCCCGAGGATCGCTGAGCGGCCAGGCGTACGCCCTCGACGATGCTGGTGTAGCCGGTGCAGCGGCACAAGGTGCCGGACAGGAACTCCCGGATCTCAGCATCGCTTGGCTCCTTGGCGTCGGCAGGTCGCTGGGCCAGCCACGCCACCGTGGACATGATGATGCCCGGCGTGCAGAAGCCGCACTGAAAGCTCATGGCATCGGCGAACGCCTGCTGGACCGGCCCCAACACCGGGTTGCCCGGATCGGACGCATCCACCAACCCCTCGATGGTGGTCACCTCGCAACCTTCGGACTGCACCGCCAACATGAGACACGACCGCACGGCGGCACCGTCCACCAGCACGGTGCAGGTCCCACACACGCCGTGCTCGCACCCCAGGTGGGTGCCGGTCAACCCGCACTGGCGGCGCAGGAAGTCGGCCAGCGTGGTGCGGGTCTCAGCCTCGGCGGCGTAATCCACCCCGTTGGCCTGGAGTTGAACGGTCCGTGTAGGGCTCATCGACGCTGATTACCAAGTAATGCTCTGGCCCGCGTTGGCCCGCAGGATCTGGCCGGTCACATAGCGGGAGGCATCGGAGGCCAAGAACCAGATTAGATTGGCCTGGTCAGAGGCATCGCACACTTCGCCCAACGGGGATCGGTCCCGCATCAGCTTGAGGTAGCTGTCCATCTCCGCGGGATCGATCTGGCCCTCGGCATCCCGCAGATGCCCGCCCACGAAATTGGTGAGGGTAAAGCCAGGAGCGATGGTGTTGACCCGCACGCCGATGGGTCCGGCCTCCACCGCCAGCGACTGGGTGAGCATGGCCACCGCCGCCTTCGTGGCCGCATACACCGAAAGGCCTCCCACCGGCGTATTGATGGCCGTGGCCGACACGTTGATGATCGAACCCGTCCCTTGAGGACCCATGACCCGCATGGCCGCCTGACAGCCGAAAAACACCCCTTTGAAGTTGATGGCCAGAACCCGGTCGAGCTCGGCCTCGGTCACGTCCACCACGTCGCCGTAGCTGCCCACCCCGGCCACGTTGGCCATCACATCCAGCCGGCCGAACTCGTCTGTTGCCGCAGCCACCAACGCACCCACCTGATCCGACTGCGTAGTGTCGGTTGCCCGGGACACCGCCCGTCCACCCCCATCCACGATGCGGTCACGGGTGCGGTCAGCCCCGTCGCCGTCGATGTCGCCCAGCACCACCGCTGCCCCGGCTGCGGCCAGTGTCTCCGCCGCAGCCTCGCCGATCCCGCTGGCCGCACCGGTGACGCATGCCACCCGCCCGCTCAAGTCAAAGACTCCGAGCCCGTCCATTTGTCCAGTCTGGCTCACCGCTATTCGGCTTGCCCCACCGCCGCGCCGGTGCGAGTCTTGGGCCATGGCGGTGGAGCTGGAATGGCTGGTGGACCAACCCACCCAATCCAACCCGGTAATGGTGGTGGCTCTAGAGGGTCTATTCGACGCGGCCGACGCAGCCACCACCGCAGTGCGCTTGATGAAGGAAAGCGCCAACGGCGTCGAGCCGCTGGCCCGCATTGATCCCGAGAAGTTCTTTAACTTCCAGGATCGCCGCCCCGAGGTCCGCCTAGACGACAACGGCCGGCGGGTCATCGACTGGCCTATCACCGAGGTGCACGCGGTGGAGCGTTACGGCGCCAAGCATCCCCTAGTGGTGGTGGACGGAGTGGAACCCCACCTGCGGTGGCGGACCTTCGCCGACTACTTGGTGGAGGTGGCCACCGAGTGCCGGGCCGGGCTGGTGGTGACCCTGGGAGCCATGGTCGGCCTGGCCCCCCACACCCGGCCGCTGGGGGTGGTGGGCAGCTCCACCAACGCCGAGCTGGCCCGCATGTTCGGCTTGGGCCGCCCCACCTATGAAGGCCCCACCGGACTGGTGGGCGCACTCCACGACGCCTTGGACCGGGCTCAAATACCGGTCATCTCCCTGCGGGTGTCAGTGCCCCACTATGTGCCCGGACCACCCAACCCCGAGGCCACGCGGTCATTGCTCAAGCGCTTCGAGCTGATCACCGGCATCATCACCGACCATGCCGAGCTCGACGAGGCCGCAGCCGCCTGGCGGGAGCGAGTGGACTCTGCGGTCGCGGGGGACGACGACCTCAAGGACTACGTCGCCCAGCTCGAGCGGCAGATTGACGAGGCCGACGACCTCCTCCCCACCGGCGACGACCTCGCCACCCAATTTGAAGCCTTCCTGCGCGACCCCTGGAAGTAGACGCCGGCCAGAGCCAGCAGGGGCCAAGACCCAACGCACACTCAGCAGCAATCTATGAACGATGGAGCAAGCGCCCAACCCGTCAACACATCTGACCGCAGGGAAACCCCACGGGATTTCATTAGGTAGCCCAAAATCTATCGCCGCCCCATAACGCGAAAAAGCAGGGCCGCGAATAATCCAACAAGTACGGCCATAATTGATCCGCCGAAACGGGGATCGTCGGGGTATCGCCGCCCCATAAAGCGATGAAACACATCTAACACTGCCAGAGCGGCGACAAAAATCAGCGGCATCATAAGCCAGACCGGTAGCGGGAGGTGGTAGAGGGCCAGGAACATTCCCCCACCAATGCCGACATTTGCGACAAGATTCGCGGCATCGGGCCCGTCCTTGACGGATCGGCCGTATCGGGGATCGTCGGGGTATCGCCGCCTCATGACGCGAAGAAACGCACCAAAGGCTGCAAACATGACGCTGAGCATTAGCAGGCCCCTAAGCCAGGTCGGTAGCGGGAGAAGGTCGAGGAGGGGTTGAACGCCAAAGATAACGCCTGCTCCAATGCCGATCCACGCGACAAGGGGAGATCGCCCGCGTGGCCGCTGGGGGTTGCGGGGCTTGGCAGTCTCCGGTGTCTGGGCTGAAACCATGCCGTCAGGGTAACCGCTTGCTGTGAAGCGCTAACCACCAGCATGTCGGCGACGAAAAGCTGAACCCCCACCCCCACCGGCGACGACCTCGCCACCCAATTCGAAGCCTTCCTCCCGCGACCCCTGGAAGTAACAGCTTTCAGTATATTTCAATGCTTTACAAGTAGAACAGCGCCGAATCATATGATCCGACGCTGTTCCAAAGAGATCGATAGGATCTCCGTTGGTGGGGCTGGCATGGTGCAAGGACAGCCTCCAAAGCTCACTCCTTGGGGGTTCGAGTCCCCCCAACTCCACCGCCCACTATAGCGCGGCGATGCTATGTCGTCGCCGTTCCCGCCAGTACACGTCAGCTTCCCCACCTCGGCGCTGGCCCGCCACCAGATGCGCCAATCCGCGGGGCGGGTTGAACCTCCCCGGGTTTTATGCAGGCTGGGTGTCCCTGGGTTTCGCGTAGGGCTGATAGTGGATTCACGCTGCCGGTGATTGCTGATGTCGAGCTTCGAACTCGACTGGTGTGAGCATGCTAAGCGATGTGTGGCGTCGCTGGCGGTTGTGCCAGATCTCGAGATACTCGAAGATCGCGTTGGCCAGCTCGGTGCGGGTGCGCCAGCGCTGCCGGTCGAGGAGCTCGACCTGCATGCGCGACCAGAACGACTCGATCATCGCATTGCCGAAGCAATCCCCGATCGAGCCCATTGACGGCACCAGTCCTGAGTCGAGTGCTCTTTTGGTGAAGGCCCATGAGGTGAACTGCGTGCTGTGGTCGCTGTGGATCACGGTCTGGCCTTTGGTCGGCTGCCGGCGGTCTATCGCCATCCCCAGAGCGTTGGCGGCCAGCGCCGCGGTCGGCCTCGAGTCGATCGACCAGCCGGCGACGCGGCGGCTGAACACGTCGAGCACCACGGCGCAGTAGACCTTGCCCTCCCGGGTGGGGTGCTCTGCGATGTCGGTCACCTGTAGCCGATCCGGATCGGAACGGGCGAAGTCGCGGTCGACGAGATCCGACGCCGTCGCCGCATGGGCGATCTTGCGGTATTTCGGGCGGCCTGACACGCCCCGCAGCCCGGCGCGGCGCATCAGCGTCTCGACCGTCTGGCGGCACACGGCGATGCCCCGGCCGAGGGTCAACTCTGCGTGAACTCGCTTGGCCCCGTAGGTCTGCCGGGAGCCGGCACAGATCTGCCCAACCACCTCGCTCAGTCACGCGTGTCTGAGCGATCGCGCCGGCGGCGGGCGCCTAAGCCAGCTGTAGTATCCAGACACCGACACCCCCAGCACCGAACACGCCCTCTCAATCGGGAATCCCTCCGCGGCCATCACTCTGATGGCCGCGAACCTATTTTTGAGTCGCCATCGGCCTTCAGCAACTCCGTCGCCCGCCGACAGATCGCCAACTCCGTCTCAAGCTCTCGCACCCGCTTCCGCAGAGCCGCCAGCTCGGCCTTCTCAGCAGTTGTCAGCCCCGCCTCCACCCCGGCATCGATGCGCGCCTGCCGGCGCCACGCGTGGATCGACTGATCGCTGATCCCCAGCTCCGCAGCGACCTGCGCGACAGGCCGCCCCGCCTCCACCAGATCGACCACACGCTGCCGGAACTCCGCCGGATAACCCCTCGGTGCCATAGAACCTCCCCAGGTCCATGACAGCAGAATCCAACAACAAACCTACGCAAAACCCGTGGACCACCAGACCCTCCGGCCATACCAGGGCGGTTCACCCGGCGCTACCGGCTACCCTGCCTACATGACTGTTACTCACACTCCGAAAGCCCCGCGGTTCAAAGATTTGAACAACGCTCAACGCGCCTACCTCGTCTTCCATTACGGCTTGGTCTTGGTGTGCGTAGGCATCATTGCAACTTTCCCAAACAATGCTCCCTGGTCGCCGTTCGCGGATATGCACTTCGGCGTGAGATGTCTGATCCTCCTAGCACCAGCCGTCCTGCTTTGGTGCGCCTTCCGCTGGGTCGGTAAACGCGTGCTGCCGCGGTGATGGCATGACGCTTACTCACATCCTGCGC
Organism: Acidimicrobiia bacterium; assembly: GCA_022826705.1. Taxonomy (GTDB): domain Bacteria; phylum Actinomycetota; class Acidimicrobiia; order Acidimicrobiales; family Bin134; genus Poriferisocius. The sequence continues at coordinate 112,456 of JAJDUJ010000014.1, forward strand.
AAAGCTCGAAACTCGAAGGTCTGGTTGTCGTGGTCGGCGCTGCCGCTGGTCTTGTCTGGCTTCTCGCAAGCCTGACCGCTGGGGAAAAACCCCGCTGTGGGGGCCTAGGGCGCTAGCAACAAAAGTGGGAACCGGGAGCTAGTACGGCGCTCAGCGCGTCGGCGGCTCCGGGGCCGAGCACCCCCGAGCCCCGCGAGCAAAGAGGGAGCTATGGTCGGGGCATGACCTATAACAGCCCCCCACCACAGTGCCCCTATTCGCACCACAACCCCACCAAACAAGCCCCCATTTGTCCTATATCTAGCGCACAAGTGCCTCCCCGCAGTCTATATCTCCCACATTCTATATCCAGCCGCTGCGCTCATATCCCTAGGTCAGACGATGGCCGGCAAGCCAAAATGCAGACCGCTGCTCTTTGAGCTCAAACCCTGTTATCCCGCCAATTCCAGCTAATAGCAGCGGCATCATTACCCCAAATAGGCAGCAGTACCAGACCAGTACAGGCTAAATCGTGAAAACTTCTGCGCCGTTATAGACGATCCGGGGCGACTGAGCACGCCAGACCGGGCCGCGGCGGCACCCCCGGTGCGGTCCCACCGCGGTCCAGCGGATCGGATGAGCGCCAATGCGGGAACTTTGGCCCGACCCCGAGCCCTGTCAGATGTGCGGTCGCCTCACCCGGCGCCCGGACAAGTCCGGTGTGTGCGCCCGGTGCGCTGACCCCGGCATCCTCACCGCCCCGCCCGCCAGCCGATCATGCTTGGGCTGCGGTACTGCGATCCCGGCCCGCTACAAGTGGTGTCCAAGGTGCAAGTCGATCCGGGCCAGGTCGCGGGCGCTGAAGCAGCGCATCAGCTGACCCTTCCAACCACTTGTGTATCAGCTCGAAGGTTACCGCCCCTTCTCGGTTAGGCCCCTTGCCGGGGGGTTTTGGGTTCCCTCCTGGGGGTGAGGCCCCGCCCAATTTTTCATCTCAACACCCCGAAAATCCGGCGTCCTGCACGACGAAAATTGTTGCGAGCACAAATCCCACAGAAGCCGCGGGTTCCCTGACGAGCGCCACTGCACTCGTTAGGGAGACGGCTGCTGTGTGTGCCCGCAACGGCCACCACGTATCAGAGCCTCCAGGCTGGGGTTTGCTTGGGAGCCCTTGGGCCCGGTTGGATTCGGTCTCGGTGGAGTTGGGTGCGGGTGCTCTGAAGTTGTTGTCGGTTGCGGTCTCGCTGAGCGGGCCTCAGGGCCACCACAGCGGCCCGGCGGGCCTCGGCGGGTTTAGCGGCCTCAGGCCTTCCGGGGGTGCGGTTCTATCGGCAGCGCACCGGCTCGCTGTCGCCCACCTTTTTGTTTCCGGCGATCTTGGCTTGCATGCCGACTTGATACCAACCGGCGCTTGGCACGTCGAACGTCGTCGAGGTGCCCGCAACCGCTCTTTGGAATCCGCGGTGGCCGCGGTTCTTCGCCTCGTTCGCCCAGATATCCGGCTTCAGGCTTTCGGGGGTCTTGCTCCAAGAAACCGAGATGACCCAGCCCGAGCCCGACGACGCGCACGAAACAGAGTCGAACGCCAAAGAAGGCTCGGGCTTAAGCTTCGGCTTTGCGGGGGTGGCCTGGCCGGAAACCCAGTCAGAGAGACCGCCATCGTTGAACGCGGCCACCCGCACGTCGTAGGCCGAGCCGCCCGCTAGCCCGGTGATCGTGTAGGACGTGGCAAGGTCCGAGCCGTGGTCCAAGTCCGCAGACCCCGCCGAGGCCCCACCCCACGCGTCGGCGGCGGGCTTCCACTGCACCCGATACCCGAAACCAGCCGCGGGTGTCGTGGCCGAAGCCGACCAAGACACCGCTATCTCCCCGGCCCCCGCACTAGCCGACAAACCAGAAGCCGGAGCGGGAACCGAATCGTCGGAACGGGTATCAGGAACGAATTCACAATAGGTAGCAATGGCAGCAGCGACCACGGCACCTACAACTATTGTTTTTGTTGCCGCTGCTGCCGTCACGGCGGTTGCTATCGTGGCTACCGCCGATTGGGCGGCGACATATTGCTTGCCAGCACTAATCGCTATTACAGCCAATGCGCCCGTATAGGTGCATAGTGTGCTGTGGATTAAGTTGTTGGCTTTTATAGCCGCATCCGCCGCGACCTTGGCCGCTTGTTCTGCTGCCGAGAGCACATAGCCCGTTGCTATTTCAATGGCCCGTTTCCCGTTCTCGACGACATACTCCACGCCGCCCTCAACGAACTTCGCTCCCTCTTTCAGATAATGCACAACGCCGTTGATGACGAACTTGAAGAAACCTTCGGCCTCTACGAGCTTGTAACAGGCATAGTCTGCGTTGGCTGACTCCTGGTTCCATCTGGTGCCTGTAGGCCTCGCCGGAAGGTCTGCATAGCCGACACGAAGCCGGTTGGGAGTCTTGCTGTAGACAGCGTGGGCCAGCGTCTGCCCGTTCGGGCAGCTCCCGGCGCGAAGCTGCCAGCACTCATGCACCGGCCATGTGGGAGTGGCCCTAGTGCTAACCCAGAACTGGCCCGCAGGCGCAGCGCGCGGCGGCGTCCAGCCGTTAGTGCCAGTTCCGTACTCATACCCATTCGGGCACGTCACACCGGCAGGGGGCTCGATTTTGCAGACCTTCGAGTGGTGGTTGTGGCTGTCCGTGCCTGTGTGGGTGGTCCAAGTGACGGTCTGGCCCGCGTTGCCGGTTCCGCACACCGGCTCGGCGTCATGGTCGGGGTGGCAGGTGTTGGTGCTGTCGTGGCGGTGCCCATTGCTCGGCTTCACACATTTGGTTTGGACCGCCGGGCAGGTCTTCGATTGCGGGTTGTAGTGGGCGGCGATCCAGGTGACCCTCTGGCCGCCGTTGGAGCTGGTGCAGGCCGGCTCGGCGGTCGCGTGGCCTTGGGAGGCGCAATGAGACGCCAGCCCGTTGTGGGTGTGCTTGGCGCAAACCGGCGTGGGCTGAACCGTCGGGGTGGGGCAGGGTGTGGCCCCGCCGCAGGGCAGGTTTGGGTTGGGCGGGTCCGGGAGTTCGTCGTGCGGGGTGTGGATCGTGCGGGTTCCGGTTCTGGTCTCGGTCACCGTGTACGTCTCGGTCCTGGTTCCGGTCTGCACCTGGAACGGCTTGCCGGACTTGTAGTTGTAGACCGGGCGGGTTCTGGTCTCCCCCGGCGGGCAATAGTTGACTGCTTGGCCCCATAGGACGATCAGCTCGCACGGCGGGTAGTAGGTGTACGTCTCGGTGAACGGCGCAACACGAACCTTGAGCGAGACCCACTTGTAGACCGGGACCTCACGGGTCTTGGTGACATCGACCTCATAGGTGTAGGTCTCAGTCCACGGGGGATGGGCGTCGGCGGTGGGCGCGCTGTCGGGCAGCGCGAGCACAAGGCCCCCGGCCACCAGCAGCATCGACAGAAAGGCCAAAAGCAGTTTCCGACTCGGACGCTTGGCTGGTGCGGTCATCTTGGCGGCCCCCTTCGGGCGGAGTCGTTTCATTAGGAAGCCCCGATCTGGTATTCGGCGGATAAATGCCTTTATCCACCGCGTTGTAAACCGTCCGGATCTGGCGGGGATTGCTGGATCAGCAGGTGCTTGTGCTTGGTTCCATCTGGGGATTCACTGGACCAGAGAAGGCGGGCAGGGAACCGGGTTCCATTAGGGTCTGGGGGACACCGCGGCCTTGCGCTCAGCGCCGACCTCGAACCAGTCGGTGCTGACCCAGCGGCAGGGAGTCTGTTCTCCCGAAGACATAGCTGAACTGCCTCTGGGGTTGTTTCGCCTGGTCACACTCGCTTCTGCGCATCGGTCAACGGGGCTGTGCCAGCTCGCTTCAGGCGAGGGGTTGACAGGCGCGTTGTGTCTGAGCTAACCAATAAAGGCATTTATCCGCCGCATAGAGCCACGCTTGACCCGGTGAGTTTTCTGGTATTCGGCTCGTGTTGGGTTGAAAGTATCGGCTAGGAAAACGGCGATGAATCACCCCCCCCCCCCAGCCACACGGGTTCGCATAGCGCCTCGAACAGCTATGCCGCCCTTGCCTTTTGCTGCTTGGACGAGCTGATAACGCAGGCCGAAACCGCGGCGCTGTCCGCCAACACCCGCAAGACCTACAAAACCGGTTGGAACAGCTGGGTCCGCTGGGCAGCCGCAAACGGCCAAAAGATCGCGAAGGCCACAGTCAAGAATATCCAGCGCTGGCTGGCCGATCTCTATAGGCAGGGGAAGAAGCTGACCACATTGCGCACCTACCTCGCCGCGGTGGCCTACGAGATGCGCGGCCGCCCCGGCTCCAACCCAGCCCGCGACCACCGGGTGCGGCTGCTCTTGGCCGGCTTGGCCCGCAACGCCGCTGAACGAGGCATAACTGCCCGCCAGGCAGGCCCGCTGCGCCGGGAGCACATACGACGAATCGCAGCCGCCGCCCCGACGCCGAGACACAACCAGCCCGGCGGCCGGTTGGAAACCCCCGCACAAGCCCGAAAGCGCGCCGACACCGACATCGCCATGCTCGCCGTCGGCCGCGACGCACTGCTGCGCTGTAGCGAACTCCTAGCCATCACCTGGAACGACGTCGACCACCCACCTGGCGGCGGACTGGCCACCATATGGATCCACCGCTCCAAAACCGACCAGGACGGCAAAGGCACCGCCGTTGCCATTTCCGAATACGCCTCACAGGCCCTCGCCCGCCTGAGAACAGCAGGCTCCGATCCCGCTGCCCGCATATTCGACTTCTCGCCCAGCACCGCCCGCCGCCGCATCAAAACAGCAGCCCGAGACGCCGGCATCGATCCCGCCGACATCTCTACCCACTCACTGCGCGTGGGCATGGCCCAAGACCTCGTCGCCTCAGGCATCGACATGGGCGGCCTCATGCTCGCAGGCCGATGGCACACCCCCCAGACCGCCGCCCACTACGCACGGCGCATCCAAGCCCAACACACCCCCGCCGCCCAACACCTCAAAACCCAACAGCCCCTGATTCCCTGTTCCAGGGATTCCTCCCAGGATTCCGGGGATTAAGGTCTAGACGGCTGCGGGCCACCTACGCCGCGGTCAGGCGGGCGACGGCTTCGTCGATGATGGTGGTGGCCAGCTTTTGGAGCGACTCGTCGTCGAGGGTGGACACGGGGTGGGGGACGGTGACCGCGGGGTAGCTGGCCATGCCCACGGTGGGGGCGAACGACTCAACCACCGGCTCAAACGGCTCGGTGATCAGCAGCATTGAGGGGATGCCCCGGGATTCCATGTGGACGGCGTCGTGCAGACTGCACGCCGTGCAGGCCCCTCAATCGCCCAAGCCGGAAATGATGAGGTGGGAGCGGGCGGCCAGCATCTCGGCGTCGTCGGCGTCGATGGGCTTGCCAGCAGCCGACTTGGAGTGGACCACGATGTCGGCCACCGGGAGGCGGTCGCGCAGGCCCTCGGCCACGTAGGTGAGCAGCTCTTTAGCGTTGTTCTTGGCGTTGTCGATCACCCCGATCACTACCGGCTCGCTGGGGGTGAAGCGGGGGGCCATCGCCACTTCATCGATTTGGGCTTCTTCGTAAACCGGAGACAGAACAGTTACCGACGACATGCAAACTCCTCTCTCACGCCAAGGGTAGTCCATCGCCGGGAGCAGCCACCTTGCGGGTAACGGCCTCCGAGTGCACAACCGGGGCCCAGTTGGGGATGTAGGCCGACCAGCCCGCCCCCGGGCTGCCCGCGGTGACCAGGAAAATGTCCTCCGGGCCCCGCACCGTGTTGAGCTTGCCGTCGGGGTCGGGGGTCATGTCGTTTTGGGCGGTGAATTCCTGCAAGACGCCGCCAGCGTTCAAGTGCTCGGGGGTCACCCTGCTGTGCTCGGCCAAGAACTCCCGAACCTGCTGTTTGGCCCAACCGGCTTCGGCCAGGATCTGGCGGTGCTCGTGACCGATCACCAGCAATACCTGGTGTTTCTTGGCCACTGCGTAGGTGGCCGGGTTGGTCATGGCGGCGGCGAAGGTCAAAAGGATCCCCTCGGGGTCGCCGTTGAGGTGGTTGGCCACCTGATGAAGGCTCTCGGAGGGGAACATCGTCACCGTGGTGTCGGCCTCGCCGTAGCCCAACTCCATCCGCAACGGCAGCCAACCCTCGGGAGGGGGCTCCTCGGCAACCAGCATGGTGTATTTACCGGGATGGCCCAGCGACGACCCGTCGAGGGTGTCCGACCGGGCGCCCAGCAGGTTCATGGCCACCAGCCGCAGAGCCCGCCCCACCGTGGCGTTGGCCCGGTGGCCCGGCCCTAGGGCATTGCGAGAGGAGTTAAACCCCAACTCGGCCACCAGCGGTCCGCTCACCACCGCGCACAGCGCGGCCCCGCCGGTACTGGTCACCACGGTGTGGCACCCGAACCGGGGATCGAACATGGCCGACAACCCGGCCAGCACCACCGGGAAGTACTCCGGGCGGCAACCGGCCATCACTGCGTTGACGGCCGCCTTCTCCGCGGTGACCTCCCGGGACCGCTCGGGCACGTTGCCCACGACGTCGCCCGGACCTAAACCAGCGTGGTCGAGCATCGCCTGCACCCGCTCGGTGGTGGGCGGAACCACCGGCAGCCCATCGGTCCACCCCCGGTCGAAGAACTCCTCTTGCACGTCCCCCGCGTCGAGCATCAACTCCTGAGCCATGCCGAGACGCTAGTAGGGTCACCGGCCGTGACCGGAAGACTGACAGGCAAGAGAACCATCGTGACTGGGGCGGGCTCGGGCATAGGCAAGGCCGCAGCCCAACTATTCGCCGCCGAGGGGGCTCAGGTCATGTGCGCCGACATCAACGGCGACGCCGCGGCGGCCACCGCGGCTGAGATTGGAGATCCCGCCATCAGCATGCGAGTGGACGTGACCCAGCCCGACGACTGCGAGGCCATGACCAGCCAAGCTGTGGCCGCCTTCGGCGGCCTCGACGCGGTGTACTCCAACGCCGGGGTGGACGGGCCGGGCCGGGCCGGCGATCTCAGCTTGGAGGAGTGGAACCGGGTGATCGGGGTGAACCTCACCGGAAAGTGGCTGTCGGTCAAGTACGCCATACCCCACCTCATCGAGGCGGGCGGCGGCTCGCTGGTACTCCAGGCCAGCGTCGGCGGCGTGATCGGCGTGCCGGGCATCGCCGCTTATGCCGCGGCCAAGGCCGGGGTGATCGGCCTCACCCGGCAGATGGCGGTGGACTACGGGCCCGACAAGATCCGGGTCAATGCCATCTGCCCCGGAACTGTGCCCACCCCCCTCGTTCGGGCCACCTACGAGAAGCGGGGCGGGTTCTCGGCCACCGCCGCCGTGGCGGCCGACGCCACCGTCGATGAGATGATCGAAGCCGCCGTTATTCGCCACCCCATCGGCCGCCTCGGCACCACCACCGACATCGCCCAACTCGCCCTGCACTTGGCCTCCGACGAGTCGTCGTGGACCACCGGCACCGCCATCGTCATCGACGGCGGCATGTCCGTCGCCTAGCCGACCTCGGCGAAAAACTCTTGCCAGGTGTCAAGGCTCTCGGGGAGCTCCGACGGTCCCACCGTGCCGAAATAGCGCTTGCGGTCCGACTCCGACAGGCCGCCGTCCACCAACGAAGCCATGTCCATGTAATAGATCATGGCCACCTTCCGCTCCACGAAGCGCCAGCGGCCGTCCTCCACCCGGTACTCGTCCAAATAGCGCAGGCCGGTCATCAGCGTGCGCCCGTCGAGAGCCAGTTCGGCGTGGGCGTTGACCATGCCGATGGCGCTGCCGGGCCGGTCAGGGTCGAACTCGATGACGTGGCTATGGGGGTAGTGGTACGTGGGCCCGAACGCGGCCATGCGCTCGGTGTAGAAATCGATCACCGCCTGCCGGCCCTGGTTGGCCACCATGCCGTCGGCCAAAGCGAACTTGGCGTCAGAGGTGAACATGTCGGCCAAGGCACTCACATCCCGGTCGTCCACCGCCATGCCGTAGCGGGCCACCAACTCTCGGATTTCCTCCCGAGCCTCCAGTTGGGCAATGCGCTCGGCCAAGCCCTCAGATGCGCCAGTCATACCGTTTCCTCTCCGTTCGCGAAGTTCTGCCGCCCCAGCCTGGTTTGCCGAGTCCAGCCAGCGAAAACTACCGTCGCCCTCCGTTGGCCAGCAACGCCCGGTCAACTTCTAGGGGGGCCATGCTTCTAGCCTTTGGCAACTTCACAGCCGATCCGAGCGTCAACCTTCAGCTCTTGATTGGCGGATTGGCTCTCGGTGCCATCTACGCGGTGGTGGCTCTCGGCTTCGTGCTGGTCTACAAGAGCACCGACGTCTTGAACCTGGCCCACGGCGAGTTTTTGATGCTCGGGGCTTACTTCGCGTTGACGTTCTTGATTTCCGAGAATCTCAATTTCTTCCTCGGCGTGTTCGTGCTGCTGCTGGTCATGCTGGTTTTCGGATTATTGGTCCACTACGGGATCATGCGACGAATGGTGGGCCAGGGCTTTTTCGCCATTGTGCTGATAACCCTGGGCATCGCCACGATCATCCGCGCCCTTTTGCTGATCTTCTACGGCCCGACGGAACGAGCCCGCCTCGACCTGTTGCCCCAGGGCAGCTTCGAAGTCGGCGGCGCCACCGTGAGGTATGTCGACTTGATCATTTTCGGTGTCGTGGCCGCGTGCGTGCTGCTTTTCTTCCTCTTCTTCAAGTACACCCGACTGGGTCTGCACATGCGGGCAGTGGCCGACGACATCGAGGCCGCCGCGGCCATGGGAATCGACCCCGACAAGGTCTACGCCATGACCTGGGCCGCGGCCATGGTCATGGCCGGCATTGGGGGACTTCTGTTCGGCCACGTCACCGGCGCCATCGATCGCAGCATCGAGGCAATCGGCCTGCGAGCCTTCCCCGCCGCGGTAGTCGGCGGGCTCACGTCGCTGGGCGGCTCCATTGTGGGCGGCCTAGTGGTGGGCGTGATCGAGCAGTTCGCCAATGGGCACTTGGGCACCAAGTGGCGTGAACCGGTGGCCTTCTCGGTGATGTTCGTGGTGCTGCTGGTGCGCCCGACTGGGCTGTGGGGCCGAAAGGACCTGGAGCGGGTATGACGGCTGTCGAGAACCCCGCCTCCCAACAGGACTCGACCACCTACCGCCCGTCGCCCGTCCAGCGGTTCCTCCCGTTTGCTATCGCCGCGGCGGTTCCGTTCATCCTGGGCTCTACCACCGAGAATGTGAATTTCTGGTGGAAGGCGCTGATCACGGTGGTGGTCTTGGCCGTGGTCGCCCGAATGGCCTGGGTGTGGACCCCCAGAGGCGAGCTCACCCACCGGGAGGACATGCGGTTGTGGCGCACTCCCAGCGATCGGTCGTGGGCCGCGGTGACCACCTTCGGACTGCTGGTTCTGCCCTTCATTTTGGCCTCCGACTTCACCCCTCCCATGGACTTCCCCTGGGCCACCTGGTTCGCGGTGGTCAATCTGGTGCTCATCTTCGCCATGGGTGCTGCGGCCTTCAACCTGCTGGTTGGCTACTCCGGCCAGATCAGCCTGGCCCACGTGGCGTTCTTGGCTCTGGGCAGCATCGTCGGTGGCATCGTCGGTGTGCAGTGGAGCGGCGGGAATATGTGGGTGGCCTTGCCCGCTGCGGCCTTGGCCGGAGCAGTCGTGGGCGCAATCTCCGGTCTGCCCGCCCTGCGGCTCAAGCACCTCTACCTTCTGCTGGCCACCTTCGGATTCCACTTCGTGATGATGCTGGTGTGGCGGGAATACCTCCAGGAGTACTTCGGCTTCGTCGGCATCCGCTTCAAGGGCGAGAACTCCCCGCGGATCGCCTCGTGGCTGCACTGGCTGCCCGGAATCGACCCCGACGACAACGGCGAGTTCATCATCACCGGTCAATTCCGGTGGTACTGGGTGCTCATGCCCATCACGGTGCTGTCGATTCTGTTCATGGTGAACGTGGTTCGGACTCGGGAGGGGCGGGCCTTCGCCGCGGTGCGCGACCGAGATGTGTCCGCCTCGCTGCTGGGCATCAACGTGGCCCGATCCAAGCTCTTGGCCTTTGCCCTGTCTTCTGCGGTCGTGTCCATGTCTGGTGTGCTGGCCTCCTTCTACATCGGCTCTCGGGGCGAGGACAGCTTCAACGTCCAGACCGTGTTGAACTACGCCATCATCATCGTGGTCGGCGGTTTCTCCAGCATCCAAGGGGCCATCTTCGGCTCAGCGTTCTTCTGGTTCCTGCCCGAGTGGTTCAAGTGGGCCCGAGAGGAACTCTGGATCGTGAGGGATATCGACTTCCTCAGCGACTACCCCAGTGAGATCGACTTGGCCATCAAGGGGTTCTTGGTGGTGATCATCTTGATGTTCAAGCCCGATGGGCTGGCCGGGCTGTGGAAGGACGTCAAGGGCTGGATTAGCCGTTCGCTGGCGAGGAGAGGGCCATGAGCTCTGACAGACTCGACCTGCGGATCGAAGACCTCACGGTGGTGTACGGGGGCGTCACCGCGCTGGACAACGTGAACATCACCGTGCCCCCCGGCGGGTTCGTCACCGTCTTGGGGGCCAACGGCGCGGGCAAGACCACCTTGGTCCGGTCGATCACCAGCCTGCTCTATCTCCATAAGGGCCGAGTGCGCCGGGGGAGCATCACGCTGGGAGGCGAGTCGATCCTGGACAAGAAGAGCCCCGACATCGTGAAAGCCGGCGTGGCCCAAGTACCCGAGGGCCGCAAGCTGTTCCCCAACCTCACGGTCAAGGAGAACCTGCTGTGTGGGGCGGCCAGCCGCTCCGACGTCAACGCCATCGACGACTCCCTGGAACAGAACCTGGAGTTGTTCCCCCAGCTTCGGCCGCTGTTGAACCAGACCGCTGGTTTGCTTTCGGGCGGCGAGCAGCAGATGGTGGCAGTGGGACGGGCGCTGATGTCGGATCCAGCCCTATTGATCTGCGACGAGCTGTCGCTGGGCCTGGCCCCCAAGATCGTGCATCGCCTGTTCGAACTGCTCACCGAGATCAACGAGAGGCGGGGCACGTCCATTCTGGTGATCGAGCAGAACGCCAGCTTGGCGCTTCAGCACGCCGCCGATGCCTACGTCCTCGAATTGGGCAGGGTGCTGATCGAGGGCACTGCCGATGAGCTCCGGGGCAATCCCATGGTGCAGGAGCTGTATCTGGGCGGCGGCGGGGAGGCCCACACCTCTTATGCCGCCATCGAGCGGCCCAGCCGCAGAACGGAAACCCATGGCCGACGACCACCGGTATCCGAGACATGAGCGACGAGATTCTGAGCTTCGAGAACCTCACCGTGCAGTTCGGTGGCGTGCGGGCCTGCGACGCCATCGACGGCCACGTCAAGCGAGGCTCCCTGTTCGCCTTGATCGGGCCCAACGGAGCGGGCAAGACCACCTTGGTCAACGCCATCTCCGGCGTTTACAAGCCGCTGCCCGGCGCCCAGGTGCGATTCCATCCCGCGGGCCAGCCAACCGAGGATCTGCTGTCGTACCGGCCCTTCCAGATCGCCCGGCTGGGGGTGGCCCGGACGTTCCAGAACCTGGGTTTGTTCATGGGCGAGAACGTGCTCACCAATCTGCTGCTCGGCCGCTACATCCACGAGCACACCCGGCTCATCGAGGGCGGCCTGTTCACTCGAAGGGCAGTCAAGTGGGAGCTGGCCGCTCGCCAGGCCATTGAACGAGTGGTGGATTTGCTGGACTTGGGCGCGTTCAAGCGAGAGCCGGTGGGCGATTTGCCCTACGGCGTGCAGAAGAGGGTTGAATTCGGCCGAGTGCTGGCCATGGAGCCGGAGCTGCTGATGCTCGATGAGCCCATGGCCGGCATGAGCGTGGACGAGAAGCAGGACATGATCCGCTACATCTACACCGCCCAAGACGAGCTCGACATGACGGTGTTCCTCATCGAGCACGACATGGGGGTGGTTATGTCCATCGCCGACCACGTGATGGTTTTGGACTTCGGCCAGAAGATCGCCGAGGGGACGCCGACGGAGATGCAGCAGGACGAGCGGGTGATCGCCGCCTACCTCGGAACCGAAATGGCCGAAGGCTGAGGTTGCCGCAGGCCTAGACCGAGACACGCCAATTCGACTAGTTTGCGATGCAGGAATACCGATTGTTGGATTGCCAACTATCGGAAGGCCAACTAGGTACGCCTAGCTAGATAACCAAAATATGAGGGGGAACCCATGACTCGACGCTGGCTGAAGCTTGTAGCAGTCCTGTTCGCGTTCGCACTGATCGCGGCAGCCTGTGGCAACGATGATGACGATGGTGGTGGCAGCTCTGTTCCCAACAACCCGGACAACGGCGTGACCTCTGATTCGATCAAGGTGGGTTGGATGGGTGATCTGACTGGTCCGACCGCCTCGTCGCAGTCGTTCAACAGCCACGGCATCGAGGCCTACTTCGAGTGCGTCAACGAGAGTGGCGGCATCTTGGGACGGATGATCGACTATCTGCCCGAGGACGACCAGTTCAACGCCGACAATGCCGCGATCAACTTCACCAAGCTCACCGAGGACGACAAGGTGATCGCCCTGCTCGGCTTGGGCGGCTCGCACATCAGCACCCAGCTCCAGCCCGACGTCGAGACCCTGAACCTGCCGGTGATCGGCCCACCCCAGACCATCGACATCCAGCTCGAGGGCGACCAGTACTTCAACAATCTGGCCCACTACGGCGACCAGGCCGACCTGGCCGCGGGACACATTGCCGCCACCGTCGGCGGCATCGAGAACGCCGTGGTTATGGGGATCAGCCTCGAGGTGCCCTCCGGCACCGAGTTCGCCGCCTACGTGGAGCAGTCGGTCGAAAAGGGTGGCGGCACCTACGTCAACACCCTGTACGTGGCGCCGGGTGCCACTGAGGTCACCGCCCAGATGGTGGAACTGCAAGAAGGCATCGACGAGCAGGGCGTGAACTACGTGACCCTCCACGGCTCGCCGGGCGCGGGCCTGGTGGTCATGCAGGGCATGGCCGACGTGGGCATAACCGACATTCCCATCATCGGCATCCACGGCATTGCCGCTAACTCGATCTGGACCGAGGGGCCAGAGTCGGTCAGCGACCAGACCTTCGGCATCCACTCCTTCATGACCGCCAACAACAACATCGCAGCCTCGGCTGACATGGAGCGGTGTGCAACGCTGGCCGGCTACGACGGCGAGCACCTGAACCTGAACTTCTCCCACGGCTTCCTCAACGGCTACGTGTTCCACCAGGCCGTAGAGCGGGCTGCGGAAACCGGCGAGTTGAGCCGCGAGAGCCTGACCGAGGCTCTGAAGGGCACATTCGACACCATGGGCATCACCTGCCCAATCGACTGGAGCGCCAGCAACCACAGCCAGTGCGGCGCGGCGTTCTCGCTCGATACCGCCTCCGGCGGCATGGTGCCGGCCAATCCGTTCAGCTTCTACGCCGACAGCTTCGACGGCGAGTACGGCATCGAGATCGGCTAGCCGAATCGACTAATCGAAAGGCCCCCACGTTGCCGGATTCCAGATCGGTCGCTGAAGACTTCAACGCCTATCTGACCGACAACGTGGGGGCCGACCCCTATCCGGCCTTCCGCCGGATGCGCGATGAGGCCCCGGTGGTGTGGGCTGAACCGCTCCAGGCCTGGGTGCTGACCCGGTGGGACGACATCACCGCCATGCTGGAGGACACCGAGAACTTCGGGGCGCTGATGAACCGGCCGGGCACGTCCAGCATCTTCGGCCGGGCCATCTTGCAGATGTCGGGCGACGAGCACCGACGTAAGGACGCCATCTTGGCCAAGCGCCTGCGCGGCCCCCGCTACCTCGGGTCCACCATTGAGGAGATCGTGTCCGGGTTGGTCCACGAGTACGGCGACGAGCTGCCGGTGGCCCCGGAGGTGGCCGACCTGCGTACCGGCCTCACCGAGCCGGTGCCGCTGGGCGCAATCGCCGAGCTGATGGACATGGGAGCGGCCAGCAACTTCCGGAACTGGTACAACGACATCGTCGCGGCAGGTACCTCCAACTTCGCCCAAGACCCAGAAGTCCACTCCCGGGGCGAGGTGGCCCGAGACGAGCTCTACGACTTCGTCACCCCCAGCATCGAGGAGCGCCGCGGCTGTCCCGGCGACGAGCTGCTGTCCGACCTGTGCTCCATGGAATACGAGGGCGAGCGGCTGTCCGACGACGAGGTCCGCAGCTTTACCGCGTTCTTGCTGTCAGCCGGTATCGAGACCACCGATCGGGCACTGGCCAATCTGGTCAAGCACCTCATTTTGCAGCCCGAGCAGTGGCAGTGCTTGAAGGACGATCCATCGCTGTCCAGCTCGGCCGCCACCGAGATTCTCCGCTTCCGCCCCCCGGTGCAGGCCATCGTGCGCATGACCAAGCAAGACATGGAGGTCAGCGGCACGGTGATCCCCGCAGAGAACAAGCTCATGGGCTTCATCGCCAGCGCCAATCACGACCCCGACCGCTTCGATAACCCCGGGGAGTTCGACGTGGGTCGTTTCCAGGGCGCCGAGCGCCCCAATTACACCCCGATCGGCCCGGTTCGGGCCTTCGGCGCCGGCCCCCACACCTGCACCGGCTCGCTGCTGGCCAAGCTGGAGATGGAACGCACCCTGGAGTACCTGATCGAACGGTTCGACCATTTCGAGTTTGCCGGCGACGTGCCTCCCGACACCGGCATTGTGCTGCGCTCTCCCGAGACCCTCGACGTAGTCCTCCACCCTGCCGCCTGAACCGGCCCAAGCCGGGGCGGTCTAAGCGACAAACTCGGCAGGCTGGGCCTCGAAGCGCTGTTGGCAGCCGGGAGCGCAGAAGTAATAGGTGATGCCGCCGTGGATGGAGCGGTAGCGGGCGTCGGCCACCAGCACGGTCATGCCGCACACCGGGTCGACGGCCCCTTCAGGGCGATCTTGGGACACGGCCTCGGTGTCGGCTGCCAGGTGGCCCTCGGCCCGACGAGCCACCAGGTCGGCCATGATGGCCGCCGCGATCTCCCGGTTGGGAATGCGGCCCAGGTTCAAGCCGGCCGGAGAGCTGATCCGGGCCAGATCGTCGTCACCAAACCCCTGGGTGCGGAGGTAATCGTTCATGGCTTCGGCCCGCTTGGCCGATGCCACCAGTCCGATATAGCCCGCATCGGTGCCCAAAGCGGCCGCCAAAGCCACGTCGTCGTAGTGCCCCTGGGTGGCCACCACCACTGCGGTGGCCTGGTCGACGGTCAGGCCGCTCAAGTCCAAGTTGGTGCGAACGAGCTCGGGGCGCTCATGGTCGTCGGGCTGACCGCCGTCGTCGATGACCACCGCATCCCAGCCGACGGCGGTGGCCACCGCGGCAATGGCGTCCACCGCCGGAGATCGCCCAATCACCACCACCTGGGGGGCGGGCAGGCTCGGCTCCAGATAGATCTCCATCGCACCCTCCGAATCACACGCCATGGCAATCGTGCGCAGCCCGTCGCTGTGCTCGTCGGTCGAAACAGTGTCGGCACTCCGGCTTCGGTCTCGGCCGTCCGATGGGCCCAGGCACAGCAGCCGGGGTTCGCCATGGTCCAAGCAGGCCAGCGCCTCCACGATCACGGTGGGCTCGGCGCACGCCCCGCCCAGCCAGCCCCGCACCGAGCCGTCGGGCAGGATCACCGCTTGCGACCCCTGCTGGCCCGACGACGGCGCTCGCCGCCAGATCACCGAGGCCATCACGAACGGCTGGCGTTGCTGGCGCAACTCCACCGCCCGAGCCATGACGTCGACATTCATGGCATCGACTCGGCTAGCTGGCTTCGTCGATGGCGGCCCACACCCGGTCGGGCAGTACCGGCATGTCGATATTGCGGACGCCCAGGTGGGCCACTGCGTCGATCACCGCGTTCACGAACGCGGCAGGCGACCCCACAGTGGCCGACTCGCCGACTCCCTTGGCCCCGATGGGATGGTGGGGCGAAGGGACCTCGGTGGCCAGCAGCTCGAAGCGGGGCGTCTCCCAGGCGGTGGGCACCAGGTAGTCCATGAAGTTGGCTCCGATGCAGTTGCCGTCGTCGTCGAAAGTGA
Source organism: Acidimicrobiia bacterium (assembly GCA_022826705.1). Classification (GTDB taxonomy): domain Bacteria; phylum Actinomycetota; class Acidimicrobiia; order Acidimicrobiales; family Bin134; genus Poriferisocius. The sequence continues at coordinate 128,456 of JAJDUJ010000014.1, forward strand.
TCCACTGCATGGCCGACATGGCGAACCCCTCAGTGAGGCCGCCGCAGATCTGGCCTTCCACGATCATCGGGTTGATACGCACTCCGCAGTCGTCCAGCGCCACCATGCGCTGCACCTGCCACACCCCGGTATCGGGATCCACCTCGACTACGACGATGTAGCTGCCGTAGGGGTAGGTGAGGTTGGGCGGGTCGTAGTAGGTGACGTCCTCCAGGCCGTATTCCATGCCCTCGGGCAGGTTGGTGTAGGCGGCCAGGGCCACGTCTTGAATGGTGACCGACCGGTCGGGGCTGCCCGCCACCGAGAACACTCCCGAGGCCAGCTCGATGTCCTCGTCGGCCGCTTCCAGCAGGTGGGCGGCGATCTTCTTGGACTTGTCGGCCAGCTTTCGGGCCACCACCGCAGTGGCCGCCCCGCCGACCGGAGTGGAGCGCGACGCATAGGTGCCCAGACCGTAGGGGGTGTGGTCGGTGTCGCCGTGCTCCACCTTGATGTCGATGGCCGGGATGCCCAGCACCTCGGCCACGATCTGGGCGAACGTGGTCTCGTGGCCCTGGCCCTGGGTCTTCACTCCCAGCTTCAAGATGGCCTTGCCGGTTGGATGCACCCGCAGCTCGGCCGAGTCGATCATCTTCAACCCGGCGATGTCGTAGGTACGCGACGGCCCTGCCCCCACCGCCTCGGTGAAGTGGGCGATGCCGATGCCGATGAGCCGTCCCTCGGCCCGGGCCTCGGCCTGCTCCCGGCGCAGGTCCTCGTAGCCCACCTCGTCGAGGGCGGTGCGCAGCGCGGTGGGATAGTCGCCAGAGTCGTAGACGAAGCCGGTGGCCGTCTCATAGGGGAACTGCTCGGGCTGGATGAAGTTCATCCGCCGGAACTCGGCCGGGTCCATCCCGATCTCATAGGCGGCGTTTTGGACCAGCCGTTCGATCAGATAGGAGGCCTCGGTCACCCGGAAGGAACACCGATAGGCGACCCCGCCGGGGGCCT